>NZ_FRCZ01000013.1 GCF_900143085.1 Gracilibacillus kekensis
GTATGATCTTTGCACCTTCAACGAAGGTGTTCCTATAATCCTTAGAAAGGAGGTGATCCAGCCGCACCTTCCGATACGGCTACCTTGTTACGACTTCACCCCAATCATTGGCCCCACCTTCGGCGGCTGGTTCCAAATGGTTACCCCACCGACTTCGGGTGTTGCCAACTCTCGTGGTGTGACGGGCGGTGTGTACAAGGCCCGGGAACGTATTCACCGTGGCATGCTGATCCACGATTACTAGCGATTCCGGCTTCATGTAGGCGAGTTGCAGCCTACAATCCGAACTGAGAATGGTTTTATGGGATTGGCTTGACCTCGCGGTTTTGCTTCCCTCTGTACCATCCATTGTAGCACGTGTGTAGCCCAGGTCATAAGGGGCATGATGATTTGACGTCATCCCCACCTTCCTCCGGTTTGTCACCGGCAGTCACCTTAGAGTGCCCAACTGAATGCTGGCAACTAAGATCAAGGGTTGCGCTCGTTGCGGGACTTAACCCAACATCTCACGACACGAGCTGACGACAACCATGCACCACCTGTCATTCGGTCCCCGAAGGGAACTCCCTATCTCTAGGGACATCCGAAGATGTCAAGACCTGGTAAGGTTCTTCGCGTTGCTTCGAATTAAACCACATGCTCCACCGCTTGTGCGGGCCCCCGTCAATTCTTTTGAGTTTCAGCCTTGCGGCCGTACTCCCCAGGCGGAGTGCTTAATGCGTTAACTGCAGCACTAAGGGGCGGAAACCCCCTAACACCTAGCACTCATCGTTTACGGCGTGGACTACCAGGGTATCTAATCCTGTTCGCTCCCCACGCTTTCGCACCTCAGCGTCAGTTACAGACCAGAGAGTCGCCTTCGCCACTGGTGTTCCTCCACATATCTACGCATTTCACCGCTACACGTGGAATTCCACTCTCCTCTTCTGCACTCAAGTTCCCCAGTTTCCAATGACCGCTTGCGGTTGAGCCGCAAGATTTCACATCAGACTTAAGAAACCGCCTACGCGCGCTTTACGCCCAATAATTCCGGACAACGCTTGCCCCCTACGTATTACCGCGGCTGCTGGCACGTAGTTAGCCGGGGCTTCCTCGATAGGTACCGTCAAGGTGCCGCCCTATT
>NZ_FRCZ01000012.1 GCF_900143085.1 Gracilibacillus kekensis
TATTATCCGGTATTAGCCCCGGTTTCCCGGGGTTATCCCAGTCTTACAGGCAGGTTGCCCACGTGTTACTCACCCGTCCGCCGCTCGTTCCACGAACTTCCTCCCGAAGGATTCTGTTCGCTTCCCGCGCTCGACTTGCATGTATTAGGCACGCCGCCAGCGTTCGTCCTGAGCCAAGATCAAACTCTCAATAAAAGTTGTCTTGCGCACAGTTGTTAAACTGGCTTGTTTCATGTTTCTATCATACTGGTTGTTTTGTTCAGTTTTCAAAGATCAATGTTGCGTCGTCTTTTGCGACAGCTTTTATATCATATCATCCTCAGCAATTGATGTCAACAACTTTTCTGTAAGAAGTTTTCGATCATTTTGTCGTTTTTTAGATAATATTTTTTGGTGTGTCGTTTTCAGCGACGATTAATAATATATCATATTTTTAAAATCCATGTCAACAACAATTTTGACATTTTAAAATTTAAACTTATTCTTTCTACCATAATCTCTATCTATAGTAGAAAGCACCCTTGCTAAATTACTAGTAAAGGTGCTTTTAAGCTTATTTGTTACGCATTTGCGGAAATAGCAATACATCTCGGATTGATGGTGAATTCGTTAACAGCATCACTAATCTATCAATTCCAATGCCTAAACCGCCAGTTGGTGGCATACCATATTCTAGCGCTTCTAAGAAATCTTCATCCATTTCATGCGCTTCATCGTTACCTTGTTCTTTTTCTTTCACTTGTGCTTCAAATCTCTCTCTTTGATCAATCGGATCATTCAATTCTGAGAACGCATTTGCATGTTCGCGACCTACAATAAATAATTCAAAACGATCGGTAAAGCGCTCGTCCTCTTTATTCTTCTTAGCTAAAGGAGAGATTTCCACAGGATGACCATACACAAAAGTAGGTTGAATTAATTTTTCTTCTACTTTTTGTTCAAAAAACTCGTTTACGATATGGCCGTATTTCATCGTTTCTTCTATTTTTATACCATACTCATTGGCTAATTGTTTTGCTTCTTCGTCGGACATCTCTCTCCAAAAGTCCACGCCGGTTTCTTCTTTGATGGCATCTACCATATGTAGTCTTGTCCATTTTGGCTCTAAATCTACTTCATAATCTCCATACATTACTTTTGAAGATCCTGTTACTTCTTTTGCAATGTGTGCTACCAGGTTTTCTACAAGTTCCATAATATCATGATAATCTGCGTATGCTTCATATAGTTCAATCATTGTAAACTCAGGGTTATGTCTTGTCGATACACCCTCGTTACGAAAGACTCTTCCTATTTCATAAACTTTTTCCATACCACCGATGATCAAGCGTTTTAAATGTAATTCAATTGCTATTCGCATATATAGTGGTATATCTAAAGCGTTATGATGTGTTTCAAATGGGCGCGCTGATGCCCCACCTGCAATACCGTGCATCATTGGAGTCTCTACTTCAAGGAAACCTCTATCATCCAAATAACGTCTCATGGACTGAATAATTTTACTACGAAGAACAAACGTATTTTTACTTTCCATATTAGTGATTAAATCCAAATAACGTTGGCGGTAGCGTTGCTCGACATCCTTTAGACCATGAAACTTCTCTGGTAATGGCCTTAGCGACTTTGTCAACATTGTAAACTCGCTAGCTTTTACCGAAAGTTCTCCAACATTCGTTTTAAAAACCGTTCCTGTTACACCTACAATATCTCCTAAGTCAGCTGATTTAAAAAGGTCATAAGCATCTTCGCCGATCATATCTTTCCGTACATATAGTTGTACTTGACCACTTAAGTCCTGAATATGAGAAAAACCAGCCTTACCTTTCCCTCTTTTGGTCATTATTCTACCTGCTACTGTTGTTTCGATTGCTTTTTCTTCAAGCTCATCTTTAGAAAACTGATCATACTTCTCTATTACTTCTTCTGCCAGATGAGTACGAACAAATTTATCACCAAACGGATCGATACCTTGTTCACGGTAATTTTGCATTTTATCAAGACGTACTCGCATATGTTCATTAAGTTCTTCGCTCATTTTATTCACCTCTATTAAATAATTAAGTTCACTATTGTTTATTGTTATATATCAAAAAACTGCCAGCATCGTACTGGCAGTATCACATTCATGAATAGTATAGAAAAGGAATCTTTCCATGTCAATGTTTACACCTTTTAGAAATGCTTGCTTTTAACTAATATTCCAAATCTCTCTTCTCGTTATGTTCATTGTTTATATTAGGTTGTAATTCTTCTACCGATATTTGCAGGCAATCGGCTATTTCTTCAAGGTTTTCTTGTGTCGGTTTTCTCTTTCCTCTTTCGATATCTCCTAAATGTGAAACAGAGACTCCTAATTCATCTGCAAATTGAATCTGTGTATACCCCTTTAATTTTCGAAAGGCTTTGATGCGTTTACCCCATTTGTTTGTTCCCATTTGACTACTCCTTCTTTATCTTGTACAGGTAGATTTGCTAATAATTCAGAAACAGCACGATCTTTATGCACTATATTTAATCCATCATTCAGCTCTGATAACGGAATTAATACAAATGCTCTTTCGTGCAATCTAGGGTGTGGTAAAATTAATCGCTCCGTCTCTATATTTTCTTGATTATACACTAAAATGTCAAGGTCTATCGTTCTAGGACCCCACTTGATTTCACGCTTTCTTCCAAGTTCCGACTCGATCTTTTGGCATACATCTAATAAATGGTGAGGCTGCAAATCGGTTTCTACTTCTATCACCATATTTAAAAATTGTTCCTGTTCAATTGGCCCTACTGGCTCTGTCTCATAAATGGAAGACTGTTTTATGATGTTGACATTTGGATGATTTGAAAGTTGTTTAATTGCTTGATCTAAATAATTTATACGTGGTTGAATATTGGAACCTAACGCAATATATATCGCTCTCATCATGATTTCTCCCTGTGAATTTCAATAGCCACTGACTGATAATGACCTGGAATTGGAGGGTCTGGTTTAATCACTTTAACGGTGCACGCTGCTAATAAGCCAAAATGGGAGAATAGTTCCGCTGATAGATCTTCAGCCACAGCCTCTACCAAATTTTTGGAAGGTCCCTCTACCACTTGTTTTGTTACTTGGTATACAAGTCCGTAGTCAATCGATTGATAAATATCATCGGTTTCTCCCGCATTTTTCAAATCGACTTCTAATATTAAGTCGACCAAAAAACGCTGTCCTAACTTTTTTTCTTCAGGGAATACCCCATGAAATCCGTAAAACGCCATTTTGTTTAAGTAAATCTTATCCATTAACTTCACAACCCTTACCTAAAAGCTTATCCATCATTTTTACCATGCGAACATGCATTTTCACATTATGCACTCGCACGATTTCACAACCTTTTGTCATGCCAAAACATACGGTTGCACCAGTACCTTCATCACGTTCATCTACAGGTAAATCCAAGGTCTTTGCAATAATTGATTTTCTTGAAGTTCCCAGCAGCACGGGATAATCTAATGCTCTGAGTTTGTCCATTTTTTGCAAAGTCTCTACATTTTCTTCATAGGTTTTAGCAAAGCCAATTCCCGGGTCAATAATAATATGCTCTTGTTTTACCCCTGCATCTAATGCAATTTGGATACTTTCCTGTAAATCCGTTACAATGTCTTCCATTAACGATTGATAAACAGGTTTTTCACGATTATGCATTAAGATAATAGGTGCATCAAAGTCGGCCGCTACTTTTGCAATATCTGGTTCTCTTTTTGCTCCCCAAATATCATTTATAATAGTAGCACCTGCCTCAAGGGATAATCTTGCGACTTTCGCCTTAAAGGTATCGATCGATATCGGAATATTAATTTCCTTTGCCAGTGCCTCAATCACAGGAATAACACGTTCAATTTCTTCTTGCTCTGATACTGGTTTATGCCCTGGACGCGTAGATTCTCCTCCGATATCGATAATATCCGCACCATCTGCTTCCATTTTCTTTGCTTGAATAATTGCTTTTTTAATGTTGTTATATTTCCCGCCATCCGAAAAAGAATCCGGTGTAACATTAAGAATGCCCATCACTAATGTTTTATCTGGATAGTAATAATCTTTTACTTTCGTTCGTAGCCACTTTTGCATAAATATCCGTCCTTATGGTTTTTAAAAATTAAATGCTATTCATAACAAAACATTATAGCACATTTGCCACTAAAAAAACGACCACCTTTTTTTATAGGTGGCCGTTGATTTCTATTCATCATCAAATTGATAAAGCGGTGTCGATAAGTAACGTTCACCATTACTTGGTAGTACCGCTAGTACTTTCTTCCCTTTACCCAGTTTTTTCGCTACTTGTTGCGCCGCGTAAATGGCAGCACCTGAAGATACACCGCCTAAAACTCCATCTTTACGGGCAGCTTCTCTAGCTGTTTCATACGCCTGGTCGTTTGAGACTGTAATCACTTCATCATAGACATCTGTATCTAAAACTTCTGGTACAAATCCGGCACCAATACCTTGGATTTTGTGAGGACCTGGTTGACCTCCAGATAAAATAGCTGAATCTGTAGGTTCTACTGCATAAATTTTTATGTTACTATAATGGCTTTTTAGCACCTTCCCTGCACCTGTAATCGTTCCACCTGTGCCGATTCCAGAAACAAAGGCATCTAGCTGGTCACCCATTTGCTCTACAATTTCTTTACCTGTTGTACGTGCGTGAACAGCAGGGTTTGCAACATTATTAAATTGTTGAGGCATGAAATAACCGTTTTCTTTCTGTAACTCAGTTGCTTTTGCAATAGCACCTTTCATTCCATCAGCACCTGGAGTAAGTACTAACTCGGCACCATATGCTCGTAATAGATTGCGTCTTTCCATACTCATCGTATCTGGCATAACCAGAATAGCTTTATACCCTTTAATTGCTGCTACTAACGCTAAACCGATACCCGTATTACCACTAGTAGGTTCAATAATAGTATCACCGTCTTTTAGAATACCTTCGTCCTCAGCCGCTTCCACCATAGCTAATGCAATACGATCTTTTACTGAGCTACCCGGGTTCATAAATTCAAGCTTTAAGTATATCTCTGCATCTGCTGGATCCGCTGTACGGTTTAATTTCACAATCGGTGTATTTCCAATCAGTTCCGCAATATTTTGAGCCACTCTCATTCCAGTTCCTCCTCAATTCCAAGTAATATAATTGGTTTTATATACAATGTACATGAAACTACATGTATTTGTCAACCCATAAATTGGAAAATAATAGGCTACGTTTTTACTCTTTGTAAATTAAATCTACCTCGAGTTGTTCTCTTAAAATGGATGGATCGACGTCCGTTTCCATTCTATCTAATGCTATGTCCTGTCTTACCTCCTGATACGCTTCATCATAGCTAAGCTGTATAGCAGATAGGTGTTGATGGTGAAAAATTATCGCGTAACCACTCCCTACCGATAGTGGCTCACTATACGTACCTTCATCTATGGAAATTGCCTCTTCATAATATTGATCCGGAATAAAACTGCTTGTTTCAGAATAATAACCCAGATAACCACCTTGACCCGCAGTCTCTGTATCCGACGAATACTCATTCGCTACTTGGGCGAATGACATTCCCTCTTCGAGCTTAGCAATAACAAGTTCCGCTTCCTGTTGATTGGAAACCAGTATATGGGATAACTGAATCATGTCATCAAATTGGTATTGATTTTGAAAGGTATTATAATACTCTTCAATTTCAGATTCTGGTATTGATATATCTTCAGTCAACAAGTATTGTAAAAAATATCGGAATTTGATTTGCTCTGTCCATTTTGTTATTTGTTGTTCTCTTTCTTCCGGTGTTTGCAGTCCTTGCATAATCATCATTCGCGATAGCTCACGTTCGATGATCTTGGGATGAATGTCTATATCCTCTTTCTCCGCTAATTGGAAAACAACTTCCTGATCAATCAAGTCTGTTAAAACTTTTTCACCATATAGTCTAACCAGCTGGTCCATCCAATCTTGATACAAAATCTCCTCATTTTCTATTTCTGCTAATGGTTTATTACGATCTATTTTAGTATTTTCATCTAATCTATATTCTTCTTTACTGTTGTCACCAGAAAAAATCAAGAATGTTGTAATGTTTGTAATGAGTAATAGTAAAATAATAGACCATAACACAAGACGTGATATTCTCAACTATTACTCCCCCTACTTTGTCTTTAAGGCTCTTAATTCATCAATATTAAATGAATACTTTTCATTACAAAAATGACAAGATGCTGTTGCACCGTGGTCCTCACGGATCATTGCGTCGATTTCTTCATTCCCTAAACTTTGGATCGCTGTTTCTAACCTTTCTTTTGAACAACCACACGAGAAAGTCACTGGTAATTGCTCAAGTATTTTTAAATTGTCCGTTCCTAAAATGATATTCAATATCTCCTCAGGAGTTTTTCCGTCTTGAACCATCGCAGATATTGGTGGCATACTTGCAATGCTCTCTTCGATTTTATTTATTGTATCCTCTGAAGCACCTGGCATCATTTGCACTATAAATCCACCTGCAGCTAAAATGCTATGATCTGGATTTACTAATACTCCTGCACCCACCGCAGAAGGCACCTGCTCTGAATTAGCTAAATAATAAGTAAAGTCCTCACTTATTTCACCTGAAACAATGGGAACCTGACCGGTAAAATGATTTTTTAACCCTAGGTCTTTGACAATACTTAGTGTGCCCTCAGTACCCACCGCTCTTTTAACATCTAATTTCCCTTGCTCATTTGATTCAAAATCCACGTGGGGGTTACTAACATAACCTCGTACTTCACCCTTTGCATTAGCATCCGTTACGATCGCTCCTATTGGTCCTTTCCCTTCTACTTTTACGGTTAATTTATTCTCACCTTTAAGCATGGCTCCCAGCATTGTCGTAATGGTGATCGTTCTTCCCAATGCAGCAGATGCTGTTGCCCATGTATCCTGTCTTCTTCTAGCTTCTTCTACTGTATCAGTGGAACAAATAGCGTAAGCTCTCACTTCCCCTTCGTACGCAGTTGCTTTCAATAAATAATCATTCATATTTAAACTTCCTTTCTTTTAACCAAAATCTCGCTCGTTCTTTAGATGGATTTCATATAAACCTTTTAATGTTAAATATGGGTCAACAATATCAATCACTGACGAATCTTTTGCAATTAATGTTGCTAATCCACCAGTTGCAATTACTTGCGGTGACCCTGCAGTTTCTTGTTTTATCCGATTTACCACAGCATCTACTTGTCCTACATAGCCAAAGTATACCCCTGATTGCATCGCTTCTACTGTCGATTGACCTAAGACTTTATTCGGTTTCTTTAGTTCAATCTTAGGCAGTTTCGCTGCATTTTGATAAAGTGCTTCCAGAGATATGTTAATACCCGGGGTGATAACACCACTAACATATTCTTCATTTTCATTGATATAACAATACGTAGTTGCTGTTCCAAAATCAATAATAATACTTGGTGCACCGTATTCTTTAATCACACCTACTGCATTAACAACACGGTCCGCCCCTAATTCCTTAGGATTAGGATACTTCATTTTCAAGTAGGGATTCACTTTTTCGTCACCAATTATCATTGCACGACAATGAAAGTATTTATCTGCCATTCGTTGAAGGGCGAATAGTATGGGTGGCACAACGGATGAGATGACGATTCCATTAATATCTTGAAAAGTCAATCCTTCATGTTCGAGCAAGGACTTAATAAACATTGCATATTCGTCTTCTGTTTTATTTTTATCGGTTTGCATTCGCCATTGATAGGTTAATTGTCCGTCGCGAAAAACGCCTAAAACCGTATTTGTATTTCCTACGTCTAATACAAAAATCATAATATCCTCCACGTATTTCTTTTATTAGTATACTTACTTTCATATTGTATATTTAGCAGGACACTCCCCGCAAGTTAATTGATTAATTATCATAAGAAAAACCAAACATCTTCCCTTCCTGTGCCTAATAAGGAATGCTAAGCGATAAATAATGCAGTCATTTTGACAGTAAATTTGTGCGTAAAAATCGCTACGGCTTGTTCGCTTCCCTTTCCATGGGGTTTTCCCTTCAGCTAACTTTTCCAAGCAAAAACCGCATGGAAAAGTGGATCTTCAGGGAAAACGAGTCCCATAGGAGTTGAAGCGAACGCCTACGCTAGTTAAAGTTCTACAATGGATTCAAAAGTTGAAATAATGACTTCTATATCATCATTTAAATGAAATACTTCTAGAAAACTCAATATGATAACTTTCACATTGGTTGTAGCATCTATTTATAGCGAAGGCGTCCACTTTCACTCCTGCGGGATGTTTTTATCCGAAGATCCACTTTTTAAGCGTACTTTGCTTAAAAAGTTAGCTGAGGAGAAAAACCCGCGGAAAGGGAAGTGGACAGCCGCAGCGGATACCTGGTAAATCAAACATTTCAAAATTACCATGTTTTCTATTAGATACACACTACTTATTGTGTAGTATCTTCCTATTATGCATTGGGTTGATGCTTATTTTTGATGGGTTTGAATATCTTTTGGCTAGTTATTCTTTTTGTGATAAAAGAAAGGCAGTTCCTGTTTGTTAGGAACTGCCTTTGGTTTTATTGTTTATCTTTGTCGTCGGATTCGTCGGTTTTTTTGTCTTTATCGAAATAGCTTTCCGATTCCTGATCAAAATAACCAGGCTCATCCTCCGATTTTGATTGAATGTTTACTTTTACATCAGATGATTTTTCCTCATCACTATCTTCATTTACTTCCTTATCCGCTTCTGTATCTTTGGAGGTTTTTTCTTCTCCATTTTGTTCAGAAACGACCGGATCCGGTAATTTACCTTCTTCAAATAATGATTTGATTTGCTTTGCATCCAATGTTTCAATTTCTAACAATGTCTTTGCAACAAGCTCTAACTTATCTTGATTTTCTGTTAGGATCTGCTTGGCACGGTCGTAAGACATTTGGATAAAGTTTTGCACTTCCTGATCAATTTCATAGGCGATAGCATCACTATAGTTCTGTTCATTCTGCATATCTCGACCTAAGAACACTTGACCGTTACTGTTACCAAATTGTAATGGACCAATTTTTTCACTCATACCATATTCCATTACCATCTTACGAGCAATTCCTGTCGCACGTTGAAAATCATTGTGAGCGCCTGTACTTACCTCACCAAAAATAACTTCTTCTGCTACACGTCCACCTAATAGACCTGTGATTTTATCAAACAATTCTGGTTTTGTCATAAAATAGCGATCCTCACGCGGAAGCATGACAGCATAACCACCAGCTTGCCCACGAGGTACAATCGTTACCTTATGTACCATGTCTGCATCATCTAATACCATACCAATAATGGTATGTCCACTCTCGTGATAGGCGACAATATTTCTTTCTTTCTTAGAAATAACCCTGCTTTTCTTAGCTGGCCCGGCAATGACACGATCAATCGCTTCATCGACATCTTCCATGCCAATTTTCTCTTTATCATGCCTAGCCGCTACAAGCGCAGCCTCATTTAGCAAGTTCTCTAAATCCGCACCCGAAAAACCTGGAGTACGCATTGCAATTGTTTTTAATTCTACATCATCTGCCAGAGGTTTATCACGAGCATGTACTTTAAGAACATCCTCACGTCCTCGTAAGTCTGGGCGATCTACCGTAATTTGACGGTCAAAACGTCCTGGACGTAACAAGGCAGGGTCTAAAATATCTGGTCTGTTTGTCGCTGCGATAATGATAATCCCTTCATTTTCACCGAAACCATCCATTTCAACCAGTAACTGGTTTAAGGTTTGTTCACGTTCATCATGTCCACCACCAACACCAGCGCCACGTTGACGACCAACTGCATCAATTTCATCAATAAAGATGATACATGGTGCATTCTTCTTTGCATTTTCAAATAAATCACGTACACGGGATGCCCCTACACCTACAAACATTTCAACGAAGTCTGAACCACTTATAGAGAAGAATGGAACCCCAGCTTCACCCGCAACCGCTCTTGCAAGTAAAGTTTTACCAGTACCTGGAGGTCCTACTAATAAAACCCCTTTTGGAATCTTGGCACCAATTGCAGCGAATTTGCGAGGATCTTTTAAGAAGTCTACTACTTCCACTAATTCCTGTTTCTCTTCATCTGCACCTGCTACATCACGGAAACGAACCTTTTTCTTTTCTTCATTGTACATTTTCGCCTTACTTTTACCAAAGTTCATCACACGGCTTCCGCCACCTTGAGCCTGGTTCAGTAAGAAGAAAAACAGAATGAATATAATAACAAATGGAATCATTGTTGTTAAAAATGTAACCCATCCACTTGGTTGTTCCTCTTCTTTCACATTTAATATCCCTTGGTCTTCGGCAGTCTGTTCCACACTTTCTACAATACCTGGACTATTGAGGATATTGGTAACAAAACTTTGGTCATCTGCTTCTAACTCACCAACAACGCGTATCACACCATTGGAAGGGCGCATGACCATTTCCTTGATTTCATTATTTTCTAAAGCTTGCATAAACTCATTAACTTTTAATTCTTCAGCCTGGTTGTTTTGGCTTGAGAATACTGATATGATCCCTATTACCACCAAAAATATTAAGAAATAAAGGATCACATTACGTATAATCCGATTCATTGCCTACCTCCTCCCGAAACGAGAAAACTATAGTAAATAGTATCATATTGAAAGACTTTATGACAACTAATTACAACTGATACATGTTTAATTTTTAATTATTCTTCTCCACCGTATATTTCCGGTTTTAAAATACCAATATATGGCAAATTACGATATTTCTCTTGATAATCTAACCCATAGCCTACAACAAATTCATTTGGCACTTCAAAACCAACAATATCTGCTTTTATATCTACCGTTCTGCCTTCTGGTTTATCTAGTAAGGTCACGATCTTAATCGATTTCGCTTTTCGATACTTGAAAAGATCTACTAAATAACTAAGGGTTAAACCACTATCAATGATATCTTCAATAATTAAAATGTCCCGACCTTCTACTTTTGTATCTAAATCCTTAACGATTTTAACTTCACCAGAAGAGCGCATCTCATTCCCATAACTGGAAACATCCATAAAATCCATTTCTAAATGGGTATTAATGGAGCGTAAAATATCAGACATAAAAGGCAAAGCTCCTTTTAATACTCCAATTGCTAATGGAAATTTCCCCTCATATTCTTTTGTTAGTTGATCACCGAGTTCTCGGCATTTTAATTGAATTTGTTCTTCTGATATGAGCACTTCTTTAATTTCGTTATGCATCATGCTGCCTCCTATTATCTTGAATCTGTGTATGTTAGCACAATATATTCGTTACTTGAACTGCTTTGCTTTATTTCTGCTTTTTTTAGGCCAATGATCCACAACAATGTTCCATCTGCACCAAAAATCAGTGGCCAGCGATCCCTTTTGTATACAGGTACTTTCTCATCAATAAAAATATCTTTCACCTTTTTATGCCCCTTTAATCCTCTGACCATCATCCGATCACCTGGCTTTCGTACTCTCATATTTAAAGGCAGCAGTGACTCGTTTTCTTTCGGAATATGTAACGTATGATGATCTTCGTGGCTAGTTCTCGAGGTATAATTTATTGATAAAGTGGCACCATTTGCTAATGATACGGTACTCGGAACTTTTATGGTTTGGCAGTCTTCCCACTCCTTATGTATCTTATTAAGGAAATGGAATCGAATCTCCTGATAATTTTTAGCTACTTTTAAGGATGCTGGAAAATCTAACGATACATTACTTTTTTCTTGATTCAATAAAGCAAAAAAATCTGCTTCATGTTGATAGGATAGATCTACTGGCACCTCTTGATAAAGATAGTTTAATATTAGATGAAAGGCTCGTCTTTGTAAAGCTATTGGGTATGCTTTGAATGATTCGATGTTAAAATAAACGGCGTTATCTTTCATGCTTACCATTTTATTTATTAAATCGTTTGCTTTTGATTCCAGATAGATCTGATCTTCAGCAGCACGTTCTGTCATTGCTTGGATATGTTGATGAATCTGGTCATTTTGTTGTTTAAGTAACGGCAATACCTTTAACCTGAAAAAATTACGCGTATATGTAGTGGACTGATTGGAAGGATCTTCCCTTGGAACAATCTGATATTCCTGGCAATATTGATAGATTTCATGTTTCGATAAACATAAAAAAGGTCTAATAATAGATCCATTAGCAAAGCTCCGTTTTACAGGTATTCCTTGTAATAACGATGGATTAGATTGACGAACCATTCGCATTAGTACTGTCTCGATTTGATCATCTCCATGATGTGCTAACGCTAAGAGGTCTGCATTTACTTCCTTCATCGTCTCTTCAAAGACTTGATAACGCAACTTACGGGCTGCTAGTTGCGTCCCTTCCTTATGTACGCTCTTACGGCTTTTTACATCTACTTGTCTGGCAATAAAAGGAACACCCCATTGCCGACATATGCTCTCCACATATTTCACATCATCTGCAGACTCAACACCCCGTAAACCATGATCAATCGACAGTACCACTAAATTTAATTGCCATGTGCTTTGTAACGTTTGTAAATATCGTAACAATAAAAGGGAGTCTGCCCCACCTGAAACTCCAATTAATACGGTTGCACCGTTATGTAATAATTGATGTCTATTGATAAATGATAACACGGTATGATCAAGGGTTGACTTTTTCAAACACCACCACCCCATCCAGTTTCTTTTACACTATTTTAACATACTATGATCTAAAAAACTTTTTATCACATAAATAATGTAACATAAAGATAACAAACTCCTCCAATGGTGAGAATGCTACCCACTTCTAATAGTGGGTATACACTATCTTGCTTCTTACTTCTTTTATGTGAAGCACTTCTTTGGTCTCTTTTGTTCTTCTGATGAATAAAATACGTTAATAAAAAATCCTTTACCTGTTCCGCATCTTTAATGGAACCATGAATAAGCATTAGTAATAAGCGCCTTAGCGGATCAACATCGACTGCTTGATTTATTTTAAGCTGTAACGTCTTTTTTGGATTGTTTCCCCTTGAAAACCCGTTGGGATAGTAGATTCGTACGATCACCATTGCTAATGCGAATAAATCATAGCCTGGATCTGCTTTTCGTGAACCACATTGCCAATAGGCTCGATCGTAAAATTCTGTATATTCTTTAATCGCTCTGCCTTGTAGAGTGGTACCACCTACATCTACCCATTTTAACTTGGCAGGCTTTCTGGAAACAATTAGATTCTCTATCTTCAAATCTCCAAATACATATCCTTCTTTATGCAACACCTGTAAATCCTTTGCAAAACCAATCAGTAAAGACACTAGCCATTCGTGCCCATTCTGTCTAATAAAATCATGTAAAGTATCTCCCGAAATATACTCCATCACATAGAAGGAATACTGAAATCCATTCGTTGCTTCATAATCATCGACATCTATTAAAGAAGGTCCAAGGTGATATCCTTGAACCGCTTGAAAAGCTTTTAACACATTTACCTCTGAGCTAATCGATGCACTTTGTTTACTCAACTTCAGTGCTACTTGTTTATTACCATTCACACACAAATAGACAGAACCAATCGCCCCATTACCAAGTTTTTTCACGATATGGTAGCGATGTCGATGCCATTTCCCTTTAATTATCTGTCCTTTTTTAATATGAATTTCAGGCTTCTTCGATGTTTGTGTAATCATCTTTGATAAATCTCCTTCGTAGCGAGCTTTTTCCAAATTGATACATCGCTTCTTTCAGAGCTGGACCAGTAGGAGTAATCCCTCCACTTGATATTTTGGCAAAAATGCTTGAGATAGATTCAAGTTTCGATGTCCAATCTACCAATTGCTGAATCGCTTTCTTTCTTGCTGGAAATTGATATACCGCAAAACGACTTCGTCCAATACGTGCATTCATACTAATCGAAAGATCTATTAAAGCTTCTTGAACTGTTGGTAGCTTATTTGTCATACTCGCACTCGTATCTACCAAAACCAATACTTCAAGATCACATGTTTCTCCTAGCTCGTCCACCACTTCCATCACTTCTCCGCGTTGGTCAGGAGGCAATTCTTCCATTGTTTTTTCATTACCTAATATTTGCGTTAACTCCTTATTTACAACCCCCTGCAAGGTTTCGGTCATTGCCTGTTTGGTAACGGTTTGAACGGTCTGAGAGAGTGTTTCCTGATACACAATTTGACTTACACCTCGCCCACAACTTGCAATCTCTTCCACTTCTTCTAACCCTTCTGGTTGTTCCGAATGATGATCTTCTAAAATTCCAATAACATTCACGGTAATCCCTTGTTCTGCCACTAAACTTGCGATGTGTGCCGGATCTTCTCCCTGATTAGAACAGCCATCAGTAATTAAAAGTATTTGTTTAAGAGTCCCTGTCTTCATTGTATTTTTTCCTCCTAATTATTGGTCTTTCAGTTTTTTAGTAAGGTTCGCCAATAAATGGGAGAAATATACCTATTGAAGGTTGAGTTCAGCTAATATTTTCCCTTTCAAACTGACGAAATGACCGAATCGGTGCCCATTGTGGCTGGTTTTCCTTTATTTGAGCGACGAGCACGGTCATATCATCTTCTATCTCTCCACTTTGTGTACGAATTACCTCTTCTAATAATAGATCTGCCATTTCTTGCGGTTCTCTTGTTTCCATTTCCAAAAGTTTTCGCTTCAACCACATATCAACATTCTCAATTTCTTTTGGCCCTTCAAAAATTCCATCACTCATCATCACCAGGAAATCTCCATCCCTTAATTGCGAGCTAACCACATCTACTTCTACTTCTTGTATAATCCCTATCGGTAAATTGCTAGCTTCTATTTGTTCGACCGAATCATGTCGTAATATAAAACTAGGCGTAGAACCGACCTTCAAGAAACGAACAGCGGCATGATGCAGGTCGATCATTGCCAAATCCAATGTTGCGTAAATTTCATCATTTGTTCTTAGAGCTAAGATCGAATTAATCGACTTAATCGCCACTTGTTCATGTAAACCAGATTCTAATATTTGTTGCAGGAGCCTCAATGTTTCTGTACTTTCTTCGTGCGCTCTATCTCCATTTCCCATGCCGTCACTAATAGCTAAAGCATATTTTCCAGCTCCTAGATCCATTGCTTTATAACAATCTCCGGAGACAAGTCCTCCACCTTTTGCGGCATGGGCCACACCTGAATCAATGACATACTTACGAGCAGAACCAAAAGTAAAAAAGCTGTGTCCTTTAGCAAGTGGTGACAGATCCTCTGTTACGACAATAACGGTTTCATCTAATATATCGGATAAGATAGGTGCAATTATTTTTGTTGCTTCTCCGTGATAATCCTGAAATAAAATCACCATTTCTATATCCACGTTTCCTTTTTCTAAACTATAAATATCCAACTTCTCCAGTTCAATACCCACATGTTTTAATGCTGCTACAAGTTCAATTTCTTGTTGTTCATGATTTTCTTTCTCTTTTAAAATTTCCATCGCAAAATTTTCCATAACCTCTGACACACCTTGTAATTGGTCAGCGACAAAACGTCTGCTTTCTAACACCTGTTTCTTTAATTTCTGGTTTGCTTGGAAAAACGACAATTCTTGTTGCATTGTATCAATGACTTTTTTTGATTTAATGCAATGATTTTCAAACTGTCTATTAGTAATATTATTTAACTGATCATCCACTTCTAATTGCTCTTTTACGTCACGCATGAGTTGGTAAGTATTATCGAATTGTTGAACCCAACACGTTTCTTTTTTGAAGCAGGTTTGACATGTTTTTTCTGTTACGTTGCTTAAATAATAATCAACCTCTAAATCCTGTTCCTGTAAGTGATGGGATTCTGTTTGAAAACTGCGAGACAATGCCTTGAATACATTGGAAAATCGTTCCACTCTATGTGCAGTTACATTACGCACCTTTTGTAAATATTGTTCCTGTTCTCTTGAATGTTCTACTGTTCCGGGGATATATTTGGCAATTTGCTTAATCCATTTACTTGGTGTTACTAAAAAGATAAGAATGGCAAATATAGATTCCAATAAGGCTATAGTTAGTGTAGTCACAGAATCACCATACAGGCTGATTAACAAGGTACTGATCAACAGCCCAACACTAACAGCTAATTTATTTCCTTCTTTTAATAAGCCACCTAACAAACCGGAAAACGCCAACAAGCTCATCTGATACATATTCGCAATATTCGCTAGACTCAGTATTAAACCAGCCACGACCCCAACAGTGGATCCTATAGCTGCTCCACCAACTAACGAAAGTACTAAAACAAGGTATCGTGCGAGTACTTGCTCCATTTGCGCCTCATAGATCTCGACACCTATTAATCCAGTCAGGATTGAAGCCAATAAGATAATAAAACAGACGATTTCTTCATTTTTTAATAGAGGTTTATATCTTTTTGGTGATAATAGTGGAATACTTTGCATAAAGATAAGTAAGAGAACTGCTGCTAATACACCTTCGACTAGTGCGATCAACCATTCAATATAAGTTAACTCCACTGTCATGGCATATAAACTTAATCGCGGGACAGCAGCAGCAACAAAAACAAATAAAGGTAATATTTTTTCGATTGCTTTTGACCGGGAAATAAAAAGGGACAGTACCATTAAGACAGCAATCGATAAGAAGATATAGAAGCTGTGTGAAACATTATAGGTGAATGCTCCTAATAATGAAAAAGTAATTAGAGGCAATAGCTTGTCTCTGCGTAAAAACCATACTGCTGCGACAAACGCAATCACAAAAGGGGACAGGGTAGATAAAATAACTGCTCGTCCTAATAAAAAGCCAATGATGCAAAGAAGCAAGCCTTTCTCAAACATCAATTTGGTGATGGTTTGAGAAATTTTTTTTCGGAAGTTCATAAAAGTTGAAGCATTACTAGAAAGAATAGATTTTGGTTTATTTTCCGTATATGTATTCATATATATCACTCCTCTTTTCACATTAAATCACAACTCTTATTTATATTTTGTCAAAACAAGGAAGTTGCCGTTCTAAAAAGTTCGACTCCATTCTTCTAAAGATAAATAATCCGACACCCCCGAAATTACCTTCTCTTTTGTTATCGTGACTTACCATTCATCAACAATCCCATATATTTCATAATGATATTGGTTATACCTTGTGAAAAGCTGAAGCGAAAAACATGTTTAAATATAGGGAAATTTCTAATTGCTTGTTGACAGATAAGACTGGCTGATGTATTATATTTTTTGTGTCTTTCAAAGGAAGACACATTTAATTAAATATGATGGCGGTGTAGCTCAGCTGGCTAGAGCGTACGGTTCATACCCGTGAGGTCGGGGGTTCGATCCCCTCCGCCGCTATACCAAAAAAAGACTTGGCAACCGTCAAGTCTTTTTCTATTAGAAGCAATAATGTGAGACTGTTATCAGCATGGGTATTACGGATGATTCCCCCGTAATAAACACCCATCCAACCAATCACGACGCTTAAGAATGATTATACGACACTATTGTAGTGGTAATTATGAGATATTATGACTGCGTGACACTCGCTCCGGCTTGTCTGCTTTCCTTTCCGCGGGTTTTTCTCTGAAGATCCACTTTTCCATGCGGTTTGTGCTTGGAAAAGTTAGCTGAGGGGAAAACCCCACGGAAAGGGAAGTGGTCAAGCCGGAGCGATTTTTACGCAGTTATCAGATCTCAAAGATTATGTCGCATAATCCTACTTATATTCAACATTTCAAACATTCCTACGCATTGTCATACTCAAATGCTATTGATGGCTGGGTTTTTCTATGTTGAAGCAAAAAAAGCTACCGATGGTCGGTAGCTTTTTGTTTACTTATATATAATTACGAGTCACATCCGTCTTCTCTCAATTACATAGACAGCAAGTGTTTAGCCTTTTCTCGCCCCTCGTCCTCCGCGTTTAGATTCTGTTTGCTTTTTAAGTGTAGCTAAGCGATCTTCAGAATCTTTTAAGAAGCGATTCATTTTTTGTTCAAATGATTCGCCGCGATCACGGTTATTTTTTGGATTGCCTTGATTTTTACGACGATTGGCAGGCGGTGGGTTGTCCTTTGCTTTCTTGATAGATAAACCAATCTTTCCATCGTCCTCTACATTAAGAACTTTTACTGTGACTTCATCACCCACAGTTAAGTGTTCATTAATGTCTTTTACATAATTATCGGCAACCTCACTAATGTGAACGAGACCTGTCTTTCCTCCAGGTAACTCAATAAAAGCTCCGAAATTAGTGATACCTGTTACCTTACCCTGCAACTTGCTGCCTACTTCGATTGACATAAAAAAATTGCTCCTCCTTAAAATTTTAAAAAAATATACTACTACTATATTATAGCCAAGCAATTAAAACGGTGTCAATAAGATGGATCCTCTTCCGGTAATTTAAAGACGATCTCTCCTTCTTCCGTAAAGAAGTAATTTGTTTTTGCGATTTGCAAAAGATACTCTTCATCATTTAATAGCTCTATTTCTTCGGTTAACTGCTTTTCTTCCTTTTGCAGACTTGTTAACTCAGTTGATAGCTCTGAGTATTCTTGTTTCATACCTTGGTATTCCGCTCGTTGATCCAAGTGAAAAGTAATGAGGCTGATCATGGTAAGCGCAACAATCATCCCAAATAACATTAAACGACGATGCAGCTTCTTTTTTCTACGCTTCTGACGTTCCATTTGGGCATCATGTTGCTTTATATATGCATCATTTATACGAGATACTTTACTGCGTTTTGACATATTCACCATTGCCTCCTTGTACGAGCATTAATCTTTATTTTTTATTTTACTATAAATTCGATAAAATGGATGTAGATATTTTTGCGCATTTTTAGGTATTAGCTTAGCAAGTGCAGTAAATATCATTTTAAATGGCCAACTAATCGCCTTTAAAATTGAGACCAGAATAGTTATTATTATAGTAAAAAGTCTTGTAATACAGACGAAGAGCACGGTAATAATAAAAACTACAGGTTTTACAATCAAGAGTTCAATCGTACGATAGATGAAGCGATAAATATCATGAAGGATTCGAAAGACAACACCTATCACGCGACTAAAGACCTGTTCAAATAAGCTTTTAAACATTGCATAGCCGCATATTACTGCTAAAAATACATAAAACCTTAAAATACCTTCATTGATTAAAAAAAGAATAACATAAAGTACCACTGCTTGTAAAAGCCAAAATAATATTTCTAGCAGATACTTCCATGTTATGCTGGTTAACCATAATCGTTCCAGACGCTTAAAGGTGTGATAACTGGCTCCGAGGTAGACCCCAGATAATATCATAGTAATCATCGTGATAAACTGTGTGCTAAGTGTCATTTAAAAAGCTTGCTAAACAGCCCTTTAGCTTTCTCCCCGTGTTGCTCGTCCAAATAGGAAAGCTCGTATATTTTACCTTTAATAGAAACATGGCCTGCTTCTACATCCAAGTTCTTCATCTGTAAATTATCACCACGGATAACAAGGTAACCCATAACTGTTTGCAGGAGAAATTCTTCACTATCAAAGCTATCTACTTCTTTTACACCATCTATTTCCAACAAGCGACGGTTTGTCATTTTTACATGGTGTTCCATTTGCGGTGCTGGCATTGTTTTTTTATCATAGTAATTCATCTTATTCCCTCCCTTTTATCCATCACTAATATATGAATAAAAGGACAAGTTTAGAACAAGGATGATAGAAATCTATTGATTGATATATTCTTCTTGTTTAATGGTATATAAATCACTTGCTTCCTCTTTTTTTACTGTTTCTTTTAAAAGATCAATTGTAATTGTTAGTAGCTTTTGACCGAATTGAATTTTCAATTCGTCACCAACTTCTACGTTTGTAGCCGCTTTGGCAACATTACCATTTACAATTATTCTTCCTTGATCTGCAATTTCCTTCGCTAAAGTTCTGCGTTTTATTAAACGCGAGACTTTCAAAAATTTATCTAGTCGCATAGATAATTCCCTTCCTCTAAAAATAATTAACTGTCAAATTGCTTTGCCTCATCCCAAAAAGTATCGAGTTCTTCTAACGTAAACGTCTTCCAATCTCGTTTTGTTTGCTTAACTTTTTGCTCCACAAATTGAAAACGTTGTTTAAATTTATGATTTGTACGCATTAAAGCAATTTCTGGGTTAATTTTATAATATCTTCCCAGGTTAATCATTGCAAATAGTATATCTCCGAATTCTTTTTCTTGCTCTTCTGAATTTCCTCGTTTACTTGCTTCTTTAAACTCGTTTATTTCTTCATAAACCTTTTCCCAGATCGGTTCGATCTCCAGCCAATCAAACCCTACTTTTGCTGCTGCTTTCTGAATTTCCTCCGCAAGAAGCGGTGCTGGTAGCCCACTGGTTAACTGATCCATTAATGTCTTGGGGTCTTTTCCTTTTTCCTCTTGTTTAATTTCTTCCCAATTTTTTATAACATCTGATTCGTTCTCCACCTCTACATCTCCAAAGACATGCGGGTGACGACGAATCATTTTTTCTGTAATACTATATATTACGTCATCGATGGTAAAAAATCCTGCTTCTTCTCCAATTTGACTATGTAACATCACTTGTAAAAGAACGTCTCCTAATTCCTCTGCTAGTCCATCATCGTCTTCTCTATCAATAGCTTCCAATACCTCATAGGTTTCTTCCACCAAATATTTCTTTAATGATCCATGGGTCTGTTTTTGATCCCACGGGCATCCTCCTGGTCCGCGTAATGTGGAGATAACCTCCTTAAGACGGAAAAACTGATGATTTAAGCTTTCTTTTTTTATCGGTGGAATGTAGACACTTGTTAAATTACTCAATGTGGTTTGTTGATCTAATTCTACCAGAGGGATTTCCTTAATCATTTCTGATTCACTTCCCACCGCTTCAACGATATAGACAAGATAATCAGCAGGTAGATCCTCTAATAAGCTTAATTTCACTTCAGAGGCAATAAGAGCATCATAGACCTGGCAAAAAACAAGGTGTTGTTGATATTGTAATTGTTGACGTTCAAATGATGTCGCATCAACAAATTGAAATCCTTCAATCGGGTCAATTTTTAATGCAGAGAATAAATCGTCTAAAAAACTTTGCCCCCCTACAATATTTACTGTAACTTCTGGATTTCTTAATAATAATTGTACCGATTGTTCTGCTAACATCGGGTGTCCAGGTACAGCATATATAATGTTACCCTCAGTTTTAGCTGTCTCTACTAGTGTGTCAGAAATTTCTTGGTAGACAGATTCAAATTGATCATGTTTTTCATAAACATCATCAAACGCGAAGATGGTAATTGATTCCTCTTCTAATGCTTTAATAACTGGATGGTCTTTTGTCCGGACGAAGCAGTTGCTGTTATCATTCATTAATTTACGGTAAATTCCGATTGGCAATTGGTTAAAGTCTCCTGCTCCAAGTCCGATTATTTCGATTAATGGTTTCATAAATACTCTATCCTTTCTTCCATTTACTAGGTAGTGGCAATGTGGCTAATTCTTTGGACGATAATACTCTTCCATAAATAATAGCTATAGCATAGACAATAAATCCTGCAATCACACTTGCTATTACAACAAAGAATAATGCGATTCGATTATCCACTTGTAATAGGTAATTCCCCGCTTGCTTTAAACCAATTACAGATATAACCATCAAAAAACTAGCAATGACAACTTTTAGCCATGGTATAACAAAAATACGGGCGTTTTTTATAACGTGTCGTAATAAAAAGTAATTACTTACGAAGATAAAAGCTACTGTTATTACAGTAGCAATCGCGCCACCTGAAATTCCCAACCAAGGAACCAACCATTGATTAAGTCCAGTTTTTATCCATAAACCAGAAAACAAAACAAATGCTGTCCACTTCATATACCCAAATCCTTGTAAAGTAGAAGCCAAAGTAACAGATAACGAAGTAAACAATAAGGATATAGTGAGTATCCTTAAGCTGAACGTACCCATCTCATTTTTAAAAAATAATTGATTGATTTCCGGCATCAGTGCGATTAATCCAACAGTTGCTCCGACCGAGATCAATAGACAAATCTTTGTCGTTAAGCGAATGTTTTCGAGCGTCTCCTGCCGGTTCATTTGCCAATTCATTTTTGTTACTTGTGGTACGAAAGCCATTGCAAAAGAGGATCCTACAATGGTGACCAACTGTAATAGAGGCTGCCCCCTATCAAAAATACCCTTCCAAGAAGTCGCTTCCGCTAGAGAATTTCCGTAACTCAACAACCCCGGTACTACTGTGAAAGCATCCGCCAATTGCATCAAAAGCAACAACATGTGATTTAAGCTAATAATAATACCTGCTAAAACGATCGAACGAAATAGATTTCTTAGCGAAATTTCAGGTACTTGACTCACTGCTGAAAGGTTAAGGTGTTTTTTGCTATACAGATATAAAAAAGCAAAGGACATACTTAGAGCTAGTATACTTGCTATTACAGCTCCGTCCGCTATCTGATAGACGGAAATCTTTCCTTGATAAATAAAAATCGCGGTAATAATAATAATAGACGCTCTTACGATTTGTTCAATCATTTGCGAATAAGCGGTCGGTTGCATCCACTGTAAGGATTGAAAACCTCCCCTTAACAGTGCAACAAAGGGGACAAATAGAAACACCCATGCCGTATGTCTAATGGGGTCTCTCAAATTGTTATCACCCATCCATTCTGCAATCACAGGACTTAATAAAAAAATCGCTAGAAATATTAAAATGGAAACACTCATTAACGTAGTGAATAATTGGAGATAAATGCCTTTTTGTTGTCTATGTCTGTTATGTTCCGCCAGATATTTGGAAATCGCTGCCGGGAATCCATATAAAGCGAGCATAAAGGCTATTCCTAAGATAGGATACACTTGCTGATAAATATAAAAACCGACATCTCCCGTTAAATTTTGTAACGGTATCCGGTAAAACGCACTAATCACTTTACTAAATATGCCTGCTAATAATAAAGCAAAGGCACCTTTATAAACATATTTGGTCTCTTTCATCGAAAACTTCCTTCAACATCTAAATTCCTAGCCATTATACCACAGCCAATCAGAATAAGAACTAAGTAGACACAAACCTCACAATAAACAGAGTGGTAATCTTGAATAAAAGTATGTTCGTAACAGCCGCTACGGCATGCCCACTTCGCTTTCCGGGGGGCATGCTCTTCAGCTAACTTTGAAAAGAAAGACACTTTTCAAAGTGGATCTTCAGATCATGCTAATCCCCCAGGAGTCGAAGTTGACGCCTGCGCTAGATAAAGTTCTACAATGGATGTAAGAGTTGAAATAATGAATACTATCTCATTATTTCTAGAAAGGCCAAGTTTATAACTGTTAAAACCATTGTAGAATCTATTTATAGCGGAGGCCGCCCACTTTCACTCCTGTGGGAAGGTTTTATCTGAAGATCCACTTTTTTAAGCGTTCTTTGCTTAAAGAAGTTAGCTGAAGATAAAACCCCACGGAAAGGGAAGTGGGCAGCCGGAGCGGATAACTGATAGATAATCAATTCAAAATTATCACGTTTCTTATTTCGCAGTTTAGTTTTATTGTTAATGGTTGTTAAAAAACCTCTAGCTGTTGGGCTAGAGGTTTTGGTTATTATTGATTGATTTGGAAAATGTCTTTGTCTTCTTTGTTTATATTACCTGTTGCGTTTAGTTGGATCGATTGACCTTCTTCTAAATTGGTAAAAATGATTGGTGTTACGGTTGAAGGTGCATTTTTGCTAATATAATCAAGGTCTACTTGCATCAACGCCTGACCTTTTTTAATTTGATCACCTTCTGCAACTTTTGCAGTGAAACCTTCACCTTTCAAATTCACCGTATCAATACCGATATGAATTAATATCTCTGTACCGTTTTCCGCTTCCATACCAATGGCATGCTTTGTCGGGAAAATATTAATGATCTTGCCATCAACAGGTGATACAATCTCTCCATCTGTTGGTTTAACTGCAAAGCCATCACCCATCATTTTTTGTGAAAAAACTTGGTCAGGAACCTCTGACAATAGCATAACTTCCCCTTGCATCGGGCTTACGAACTCAAGATCAGCTGCTACTACACTTCCGCCAGAAGCTGCATCTTGATCTCCCTCTTTCGCATCTGCTTTTTTAGTTGGGGTTTTACCATCGATAATATCTTGCATTTGACCTCTTATTGTATCCGATACCGGACCGTAAATGGCCTGAATATTATTCCCAACTTCCATAACACCTGAAGCACCTAACTGTTTCAAGCGTTTCTTATCTACTTTATTTTTATCATCCACACTAACACGTAAACGAGTAATACAAGCATCCAAGTTTGTAATATTTTCTTGTCCACCCATCGCAGACAAGATCTCATATGGACGATCATCTACTTCTCCGTCATCCTCAGAGTCTTCTGCCTCATCTTCACGACCTGGTGTCGCTAAATTGAATTTCTGAATAGCAAAACGGAAACCGAAGTAATAAATCACAGCTAAAATTAAACCAACGATGATGACCCACCACCAGTCCGTCCGGTTGGGCATAACTCCAAATAAGATAAAGTCAATTAAACCACCTGAAAACGTCATCCCAATTTTAACATCTAATAAATACATCGTCATAAAAGACAAACCTGCAAAAATAGTGTGAATTGCAAACAACAATGGTGCCACAAATAAGAATGAGAATTCAAGTGGCTCTGTAATACCTGTTAAAAAAGAAGTTAGGGCAGCAGAGAACATAATACCTCCAACCACTTTCTTTTTCTCAGGTCTTGCAGTATGGTATATTGCTAGTGCTGCAGCTGGCAAACCGAACATCATGAACGGAAATTTACCTGTCATAAAGTTACCTGCTGTAAAATCGACACCATCTTTTAATTGTTCAAAGAAGATTGCTTGGTCGCCACGAACTAATTCTCCCGCTGCATTTGTATACGATCCAAATTCAAACCAGAACGGCGAATAGAAGATATGATGTAGTCCAAATGGAATTAATGCCCGTTCGATTACACCAAATATAAAAGTCGAAATCGTTCTATTTGTTTCCAACATTAAATGTGATACTGCATTTAAACCATCTTGAGCAAATGGCCACACCAAATACATAACAATCCCTAAAATTAAGGACGTAAAAGCTGTAATAATTGGAACAAATCGTTTTCCTGCAAAGAAACCTAGAAATTGTGGTAATTCAATATTAAAATATCGATTATACATAAAGGCCGCCAGTATACCGACGATAATACCACCAAACACACCTGTTCCTAAGGTCGGTATACCGAGCACACTTTCATAGGCAGGTTCTGACGTCATTTCCTGCGTTATATCACCAAATACACCCATGGTCACATTCATAATTAAGTAACCTATAATAGCAGCAAGCCCTGCTACACCGTCACCTTTTGCTAGACCTATGGCTACACCTACTGCAAAAAGTAATGGTAAGTTATCAAAAACAATTCCACCTGCTTCGGCCATTACCTCTAATATTTTTTGAACAACGTCATTTCCAAACCAAGGAAACTTCTCTACCCATTGATCTTGGGCAAAGCTTGTACCAAACGCTAATAAAATCCCAGCAGCTGGTAACAATGCTACGGGTAGCATTAATGCTTTCCCTACTTTTTGTAGCGTACCAAATAAATTGGACATATTTATTCCTCCTCTTATTTTTCAATATAGGTTCATGCAACGCAATTTTATTCAATAAAAAAAGGCATGAGTAAAAGGTTATAAATGTTTTAGAAAAGGATAGGAGTATACACTTCTCCCATATCTTTTCCTAAAACAACCTTTTTACTCATGCCTGATCGTATCAGTAACACGTTTATGATTGCGTTAAACGTTGCAGGTGAATCGTTAAATAGAGCACTTCTGATTCGTCTACACGTGTATGTAATTGTTGTTGCATGACCTTAATTAATTTCCAAGCAAGATTATAGCATACTGGATAAGTAGATTTCAACACTTTAGCTAAATTTGTTTGTTCTCCTAGTTGTTCCCCCAGGTATACCCTTTCAATTGCACGGTGTAGATGTTGAATAAGCCGGTTATAATTAATATTATGTCGTTCTAGCTTTAAATGCAAAGTCTGCTCAATAATATCTACTAATTTTGATATCAATTGATGATGACGGTTCATATCATGGATCGTTTTATTTGTAACGGAACTATGAATATGTAATGCAATGAACCCAGTTTCGCCCTCTGGAAATTCAACACCGACTTTGTCCTTAATTATTGAAACCACTTCATGTGCTATTCGATATTCTTTTGGATACAAGGATTCAATTTCAAATAAAAAAGGATTTGAGAATTGTACTTGTTGATGTGCACGATTTATAGCAAAGGATAAGTGATCCGTTAACGCTACGTGGATATGTTCATGCAATGTTTCTCCCATTCTATCCTCAATTAAATGAATAATGTCATTTAACATTTCCATTAGGAGTGGATCTATATAAGATATTAATTGTTTATATTGCGCTTGTTCCTGTTCATTTTTCAACAAAAATGTTTTCTCTGCTTGATCTGTTGGTACGATATCACCTTTTGACTTACCAAAGCCGATACCCTTTCCAATTAAAATAACTTCATGATAGAGCGGATGCGTTGCTATTAAGACATTATTATTAAGTGCTTTCTTTACCTTCATCTGCTCTTCCATAACACTCCACCTCAGTTCGAATTCAACAGCTATTAACCCATTGTACTAAAAAATAACCAAGATATCACCTGTTTAATTCGAGTCTGTCAGCCAAAGAAATTTGTTCCATAATTCTGGTAGCAATTTTGAAATAGTATATGTGAGTGGTATCCGCTCCGGCTTGCCCTCTTCCCTTTCCGTGGGGTTTTCCCTTCAGCTAACTTTTCCAAGCAAAAACCGCTTGAAAAAGTGGATCTTCAGGGAAAACGATCCCACAGGAGTGGAAGTGGCCGCCTACGCTGAATGAAACTCTACAAATATTGCAAATGCTAGTATTTTGGATTGTTACAAATATGAACATATTCTGTTAAATATGATAAGTGATCTAAAGACAAATTCATAAGCGATATGGAATAACGCTATTATGATTATTCTTACTTTAGTTGTAGAGCATTAAAAAGCGCAGGCGTTCGCTTCCACTCCTGCGGAAAGTTTTTATCCGAAGATCCACTTTTTAAGCGCATTTTGCTTAAAAAGTTAGCTGAGGAGAAAAACCCGCGGAAAGGGAAGCGGACAAGCCGGAGCGAGTGTCACACAGTAATAATATCTCATAATTACCACTTCAATAGTGTCGTAAAATCCCGTCTTATCTGCAATTAAAAAATCCGAATGATTGCGAGTTATGGGTATAATTCTCGTAATCGTTCGGATTTTTCTCCTGTGGCAACACTGGCCCTTATTCCATTTGTTTTGCTAGAAAGGTGGCTGCGGTTTGGGCAGACTTTTTCTCCGCATCGCCAAATTCTCTTTTTTCCTTAGTGAACAACACCATACAACCAATTGGATCTCCTCCAGCTACGATTGGCTGTAATAAGTATGCCTCTAATTCTTCCTCTTTATTTTCGATTATTTCTATGGTACTTTTGCTTGTTTCGATAACAGATTCACGGCTATCCATTAATTTATCAATTTTCTTGGAAATATGTTTACCCAAATAATCCTTTTTAGACTCACCAGCAACTGCGATATATTCATCTCGATCACTAATGAGGACTGATAAATCTAAAGAATCAAATAATGCCTCAGCATACTCTGTTGCAAAATCACCTAATTCACTAATCGGGGAATATTTCTTTAAAATAACTTCCCCATCACGGTCCACAAAAATTTCGAGGGGATCCCCTTCTCTAATCCGTAACGTTCGACGAATTTCTTTTGGTATAACTACCCTTCCTAAATCATCAATACGACGTACAATACCTGTAGCTTTCATATTAATCATTTACCTCACTTTCTATAATAGAACATCACATACAATTATTTCTTCAATTGAAATAATTATGTTGTAAGGTTAGTATGATTAATTAAATTGGAAACTATACCTTTTCCAGGATGATAATTTCAATAATCTATACTACAGAAGTTTGTTTCATATCCTGAAGGGTTAAAATAAACTTCTCAAGTATGTCATAACGCTTGATATATTGCTGTTTTTCGAATTTAAATGTTACTTTTAATTTTCTATCTTCAGTTCCTAACTGAATTAATCTTCCGTATTGATTAGCAAATTCAAAAAGTTTTGCTCCATCTAATTCTTGGCTTCTCTCATCTTCGACCATCACTTCAATTTTCTGTTTGCGTTCCGTTATCGATTCAATCCGTTCATGTTTTGACATCATTTTCAAAGTAGAAACATGAAAGAGATTCTCAACTTCTTCTGGATAGTCCCCAAATCGGTCAATTAGCTCCTCACGTAAATCATGAATATCTTCCTGTGAATAAACAGCCTGAAATCGCTTATACATATCAATTTTTTGCTTTTCATCTGGAATGTATTCATCAGGAATATAGGCATCAATTTTTAAATCTAATTCCACTTCAAATGGTTTAACCTCTTCTACCGGTTTACCTTGTTTCTTAGCTTCTACTGCTTCATTTAGCATCTGAGAGTACATATCAAAGCCAACGGAATCGATAAATCCGTGTTGCTGTGATCCTAAGATATTACCGGCTCCACGTATGGATAGATCACGCATTGCAATTTTAAACCCTGAGCCAAGCTCGGTAAATTCTTTTATCGCTTGCAACCTTTTTTCTGATACTTCTGTTAGAATTTTATCTTTTTGGTATGTGAAGTAAGCATATGCCACACGGTTAGATCGTCCCACTCTACCACGTAATTGGTATAGTTGACTTAATCCCATGCGATCAGCATCATATACAATCAATGTATTAACATTCGGAATATCTACACCTGTTTCTATAATTGTCGTACTAACTAAGACATCCGCTTCTCCATCCAAAAAGGAAAACATAACATTTTCTAATTCAGATTCATTCATTTGACCGTGAGCAACTGCCACACGGGCATCTTCCACCAGTGCTTGAATTTCTTGAGCAATTCGATCAATCGAATCTACTCGATTATATAAAAAGAATACCTGGCCACCTCGAGCAATTTCTCGCTCAATTGCCTCTCTCACCAATGGTCCATTATATTCCATTACATAGGTTTGAATTGGAAAACGATTTTCCGGTGGTGTCTCAATAACAGACAAGTCCCGTACTCCTAGCATCGACATATGTAATGTTCTTGGTATTGGCGTTGCCGTTAATGTTAGTACATCCACATTTGTTTTTAGTTGCTTAATTTTTTCTTTGTGTTTTACTCCAAATCGTTGCTCTTCATCGACAACTAGTAACCCAAGGTCCTTGTATATGACATCCTTTGAAAGTAAACGATGGGTTCCAATCACAAGATCCACCGTTCCAGTTTTTAATCCTTTTAATGTTTCTGTTTGTTGTTTCCTTGTGCGAAAACGACTTAACAGACCAATGTTGATCGGATAATCCTGAAACCTTTCCAACACTGTTTCATAATGTTGTTGTGCTAATATCGTTGTGGGAACTAATATTGCCACCTGTTTCCCCTCAGCAATTGCTTTAAAAGCTGCCCGAATAGCTACCTCTGTCTTACCATAACCCACATCACCACAAAGCAAACGATCCATCGGCCTTTCCTGTTCCATGTCCTGCTTAATCTCTTCGATACAGCGCAGTTGATCTTCTGTTTCCTGATATGGAAACGATGCTTCGAAGTCACGTTGCATTTCAGAATCAGGTGCAAAAGCAAAACCTTTTGCCGCTTCTCTTTCCGCATATAGTTTCATTAAGTCGTCTGCAATATCCTCTACTCTTGACTGTACTTTACTTTTTACCTTTTTCCAATCATTTCCGCCTAAACGGTATAATTTTGGTTCTTTACCCTCTGAACCAACATACTTTTGCACAAGGTCAATTTGATCGATCGGGACAAATAACTTATCATCACCCGAATATCGCACTAGCATAAAATCTTTATGCAAACCGTTTACTTCTAACGTTTCGATACCAATATAACGTCCAATCCCATGATTGGCATGAACGACATAATCACCAATTTGAAGCTCCTGATAACTTTTGATTCGCTCTGCATTCGATATTTTTTGTTTTCGTTTCTTTCTCGGTACTTTTTGCTTAAATAATTCATTTTCTGTAATAACAGCAATCTTGTGCATTGGCAGCTCAAATCCACCACTTATGTTGCCTTGAGTTATTACCGTTTGGGCTAGTGGTAACTCAGGTAACGACTCACTGATGGTGGTTGCCATTTGATAATCTTCTAATACAGATTGAATTTTTTCCATTCGACTTTGATTTGGAGCTAAAATAATGACAGAAAAATCACCTTTATGCCAACGATCCATTTCGTTTTGAAGTAAGTTCATCTGCCCGTGAAATTGTTGCATTGCTCTACAAGATACGTTGACAATATTTACGGGATTTGTATTTGGAATATGTCTTAAAAACACAGACAAAAATAATTTTTGCTGCTCCATGTTGTTCCAAACTTCTAACCAGTCATAGGATAGCTTCATATCCCTCACGGCTTTACCACGTTGCAAATTATCTTTTAACCATTCCTGTTCTTCATCATCTAAATGGTTCGCTGTTTCTTGAATTCTACTCATTTCATCAAGAACAATTAGTCCGTCACTTGATAGGTAATCTAGTAAACTATAGGTTTTTTTATAGAAGAAAGAAGCATACTTTCTAATTTCCTGAAAACGCTCGCATTGGTGTAAACGGTCTATGTCTGCATAGATCGTCTCTGTAAGAACTTGTTGGTCTGATTTATTTTTAATTTTCTTCAATGTATCTGCTAATGATTTTTCTAACTTCTGAGCTGCTGCCACAAGGTCGCTATCTTTTAATAGTAATTCTGTTGCTGGTACCACGGTTACTTGCTTTACTTTATCTAGCGATCTCTGTGATTCCGAATCAAAATAACGTATCGAATCAATTTCATCATCAAATAGTTCTACTCGAATTGGTTGTTCCTCCGTTAGCGGAAAGATATCTAATATACCGCCACGCAAACTAAATTCACCCGGGCTTGCTGTCATATCTTGTCTAACGTAGCCCATGTCAACTAATTTTTGTACAGTAGTCTCTATGTTAATTACCCCATCTAATTGAAATGCAAGTTGGTATTCTTGCCAATATTCCACTGGTGGTAACATTCGTTTTAAAGCTGCAACCGGAGCAATTAAAATACCACTTTTTGCATTTAACCAGTTCGTTAAAGCTGCAATTCGCTGACTTAACAATTCTGGACTCGCTATTGCCAGTTCCGATGCCAGTAATTCATTTACAGGATAGAGATGGACCTCTTGTTGATCTGTAAACTCTAACATGTCGTCATACAATTGCTGTGCTTGTGTTAGTTGATGGGTGACAATAATGGTTTTTTTATTAGATGCTTGTTGCACCATTGAGGTAAACATACTTCTGGCAGATCCAGATAAACCGGATACTAATTGTTCTTTAAGACCGGATTCTACGCCGTCAATAATGGAATACACGTCATCGCGGTTTTGTAGATATTGTTTTATTTCATACATAATGCTCCCCCTAAATTCCTTAAAACTAATATATGATGATTTATTTTAATATTGCCAAACCGCGCAAAAATGCTTTGGTTTAAACCAAAGCTGATCTTCGCCCTTATTATTTATCACGGTATTAAACATCCGTAATATCCCCCAATTCAATAATAGAGCGTTATCAGTGAAGATCAATGGGGGAAAAACGGACGCTAACTCTAACTTCCTGATAAGTTTCGCTAGCAATCAGCCAGAGGCTAAGACTCTCACTAATTGAAGTCTCACTTTATTGAATAAAATAATCTAACTCATGATATTGTGGATGTTGATCTAATAGTTGTTGGCAATTTTCACAAATGGAATGAAGAGTAATCGTCTGATCCTGACGATAATTTATTAATTTCATTTTTTCCTCCATCGATAAGACATTCCAACCAATCTTTTCGAGATCAAGCATCGCGGGTTGTAACCTGCCTACTTCACTCCCACAATGTTTGCAGGTATATAATAACGTCATATTCGCGCCTCCTTAATGTCCAAAGAGAGTCATTTATTGATATTCTAACCGGGAGAATAGTCAACTATACGCGAATAAGGCATTTTATTTATTATAGTCGTTCATTACTTTTGGAAAAGGTTGATCTAGCCAAGCTTCCATGGCATCTGCTGAATGATGAATTGATTCTTCTAATAGAGATTGATTTGATTTTTCAAACTTCCCTAATACATAATCAATCACTGCCATTGGGGTTTCGGGCCTGCCAATACCGAATCGCAGACGATTAAATTGTTTGGTTCCTAATTGGTCTATAATGGAACGGACTCCATTATGCCCCCCATGCCCACCAGTTTGTCGTAAGCGCACCTTTCCCAATGGTAAATCTAAATCGTCATAAATAACGGTTACATCTTCTGGTGTAAGATTATAAAAATCCATCAATGGACGAAGTGATTCACCTGATAAGTTCATATATGTTTGTGGCTGTAGTAAAATCACTTTTTCACCACCTATTGATTCTAAGGCGAAGTGACCTTTAAATTTATTTTTGTTTAAGGTCCAGTTGTGTCGATTTAATAGTTCATCAATTACCATGAAGCCGACATTATGGCGTGTGTCCCTATATTTATTACCCGGGTTTCCTAAACCTACAATACATTTCATTTTTCTAGTCTTCCTTTTACTATTATTTCTTCTCTATAGTCTAACACAAAAACATAAGAAAAAACGAACAACCCCTACCATTTTTCATAACGACATAAGCAAAGATGACACAAACTGCGAAGTAACTGATGGTCACTTATGGATGCAAGTGGTAATTTTGAAAAGTTTAATAACTAAACCTCCGCTTCGGCTGCCCACTTCCCTTTCCGTGGGGTTTTCCCACAGGAGTGAAAGTGGGCGGCCTACGCTATGAATATATTCAACAACGGTTGCAACAGTGATCATTCTGAATTGTCTATAGGAATTTAATTTGGATAATGATTTAAAAGTCATTATTTCAATGCTCGCATTCATTGTAGAATTTCACCTAGCGGAGGCGTCCACTTCGACTCCAAGGGGATTAGCGCGATCTGAAGATCCACTTTGTAAAGTGATCTTCTTTACAAAGTTAGCTGAAGACGCGCTCCCTGGAAAGCAAATTGGGCAAGCCGGAGCGACTGTTACGCACATATTCTCGTTCAAAATTACTACGACAGCTACTTCGCAGTTTAGTTTTTCTGTACGGTTGAGGTATATGAAAAGACGCAACTTTTTTGGTTGCGTCTGTTGAATTTATTCTTGTTCTTCTTCTGATTTTTCATTGATTACTTCTGGTTCTGTTTCTTCCTCTTCTTCTGCTGACTCTTCCGCTGGTTCTTCGTCAGGAACGAGAATGGTCACGATTGTGGCTGTCTCATCTTCTAAAATTTCGTAATTTTTACCATCTTTTAGATCTGACACCAGGATACTGTTACCGACTTCCAGATCAGAAACATTGATCGTGATTTGTTCAGGAATATCTTTCGGTTTTGCTCTTAAAGCAAGTTCATACAATGGCTGTTGAAGTACGCCACCTTCTTTTGCACCTTTTGCTTCTCCTTCTAATGAGATTGGTACTTGTACATCTAGCTCTTCTTTCATATTTACCGCATAAAAGTCTGCATGTACTAGTTCATCTCTTAATGGATCAACTTGGTATTCATGGAGCATTACATCAACTGCTTCTCCATCTATTTGTAAAGAGATAATTGCGTTTTTCCCTTCATCTCTTACCGTTTTTAATAATTCTATGCTGTTTACAGTTACTGTTTTTGGATCTACTTGATATCCATAAATGATACCAGGTACATCCCCAGCTAATCGTATTGCTTTTGTAGTCGATGTTTTTAAGTTTTCTCTTTTCTTTGCTTCTAAAGTTACTGCCACTAAAATCACCCTCCATTTAAAAATTACTACTATACAGTATATTTCCCTTGAGTGAGATAGGCTAAACCTCTTTTTTTAAATACTTACTCAAATTGACATCTTTACAAACTAACATACTCTCATTAATCAAATAATATACTCACAGACTGGCGTTCGTGAACACGAATAATTGCTTCACTTATCAATGGTGCTACTGATAATTGTGTAATCTTGTCTGATTGTTTTTCTTCATGTAAAGGGATACTGTTAGTTACAACAAGTTCTTTAATCGTTGAATTTTCGATTCTCTCGATTGCTGGTCCTGATAATACGGGATGCGTACAACATGCATAAACGCCCGTTGCACCATTTTCGATTAAAGCATTGGCGCCAAGTGTTATTGTTCCTGCAGTATCGATTATATCATCGATTAGAATAGCGGTCTTCCCTTCAATCTTACCTACAATATTCATTACCTCAGCTACATTTGGTTTCGGCCTACGCTTATCAATGATAGCAATAGGTGCCTTCAATCGATCGGCCAACTGTCGAGCACGTGTTACTCCCCCATGGTCTGGAGATACGACAACGATGTCCTCAAGTCCTTTTTTGCTCCAATAACTAGAAAGAATTGGCACACCTACTAATTGGTCTACCGGGATATCAAAAAAGCCTTGAATTTGTGGTGCATGTAGATCCAGGGTAATAACCCTTGTAGCTCCTGCCGTTTGCAATAAATCCGCAATTAGTTTAGCGGTAATTGGTTCACGAGCACGAGCTTTACGATCCTGTCTTGCGTATCCATAATAAGGCATCACGATATTAATAGACTTGGCCGAAGCTCTTTTTAAAGCATCAATCATAATTAACAGTTCCATAATATGTTGATTTCCCGGCTCACAAGTCGATTGGACTACATATACGTCACAACCACGAATACTTTCTTCGATATTAATCTGAATCTCGCCATCACTAAATTTAGTTACCGAGCTTTTTCCTAATTCCACCCCAATATTCGCTGCTATCTCTTCTGCTAATCTTGGATTCGAATTTAATGTAAATACTTTTAAGGATGAATCCTTATAGGACATTTGTATACCTCCATGTATTCTTGATTATTTATATTTTTTTGCGTATTCCTCTTTATTAACCTGTTTCGCTCGGCCAATTGATAGTGCATCACCCGGCACATCCTGATGAATGGTCGAACCTGCTGCTATTAACGCCCCTTTACCTATATGCACTGGCGCTATTAAGTTTGCATTACAACCGATGAATGCATCGTCTTCTATCGTTGTTTTAAACTTGTTTTTTCCATCGTAATTGACTGTAATTGTTCCACATCCAATATTTACGCCACTACCAATTTCAGCATCACCAATGTAACTTAAATGCGGAACCTTACTTCCATTATCTATCTTTGATTTTTTAATTTCAACAAAATTACCTACTTTTGCATCGTCACCAATTGAAGCCTCTGGACGAATGTGAGCAAATGGCCCCGCTTGCACTCTTTTACCAATATAACTAGAGGTTGCTACACTGTGGCGTAACACCGTTCCCTGTCCAATATGACAATCTCGAATTTCAGAATGAGGCCCAATAATAGCTTCATTTTCTATGGTTGTATTGCCTTTAATGACCGTTCCCGGTTCGATAATGACATCTGTCCCGATTTGCACATCTGCTCCAATATAAGTGTTGTTTGGATCGATAAGCGTTACACCGTTTTTCATATGCTGCTCGTTAATTCTTTTTTTCATGAAGGTTTCAGCCTGTGATAATGCCACCCGATCATTTACCCCGATTGTTTCTTCAAACGCTTCTGTTTGATATGCGACTACCTTTTGCCTTTCTTCTTGTGCAATTTGGATTACATCTGGTAAGTAATATTCACCTTGAGCATTGTCATTTGATACTTTCTTTAAAGCTTCGAATAGCAATTCATTATTAAAGCAGTAGGTTCCAGTATTGATTTCCTGAATCATTTGTTCTTCTTTTGAAGCATCTTTTTGCTCGACAATTTTACTAACCTGATTGTCTGCATTTCTTACAATCCTGCCATAACCCGTTGGATCTTCAGCATGCGCAGTTAAGATCGTTACACCAGCTTTCTGTTCTTCATGATGATCTAATACGGACTCGAGTGTTTGCTTAGTTAGGAGTGGTGTATCTCCACACACGACAATGGTTGTTCCTTGTTTATTTGCCAAGTATTTTTCTGCTTGTTGTACAGCATGGCCTGTTCCTAATTGCTCTTCCTGAATGACAAATTGAGAATCTTCTCCCAGTTGCTCCTGTACTTTTTCCGCTCCAAAGCCAACCACGGTAGTAATACTGGCTAGGTTTAACATCTTTAATTGATCTACCACATGTTGTACCATCGGCTTTCCTAATACAGGGTGAAGAACTTTATATAAAGTAGACTTCATTCTTGTACCTTTACCTGCAGCTAGTACAATTGCATAACGATTTGACAAGTGATTTCCTCCGTTCATTTAAAAACAAATTATGTATGATTGAATTATTTTAATTTTGCACAATAATATCCCAATTATGAATATATATGAAAAACACAATATTTTCAATAAGGAAAGGTTGGAAAAGCGAGAATGCCCATAAGAATCGTAGCGCCTTGAGCGAAACAACTGAGATAATGGAATCTCTGAAAAAACCGAAGCAATGTTAATTTATCATTAGGCTATCCGCGTAATCGACTAGTTCCTGAGCGTTCAGTACTGGACACTTTTACCACTATATTTTAATTCCGGACAAAAATAAAAAGTCCAACCAAAAATGATTAGACTTTTTTTACTCTTCTTAAGAAGCTCCAGCTTCTTCGTATTCTACTTCAGTTTCACCAGCACGCTGATACTCTTCAAGAACTGCATCTTGAATTTTCGACCTTGTGCCAGAGTTAATTGGGTGCGCAATATCCCTAAATTCACCATCCGGTGTACGCTTAGAAGGCATTGCTACAAACATCCCATTATTTCCATCAATTACACGGATATCATGCACTACAAATTCATGGTCTAATGTAATGGATGCGATAGCTCGCATTCTTCCATCGGTATTCACGCGGCGTAATCTCACGTCAGTAACTTCCATTATGTTTCACCACCTTTTCCCTAATTAAGAACTTACTAACTAAATTCAACAAATTTTCCAAAATTCCTGCCAAAATTTTAAAAAAATTTATTTTTTTTAGAAATTTTTCTTATTAAGTGGTGGTGAACATCGTTTTTTCGGAATGACCTACTGCTTTTTAATTATTTAGGAAGTAATTTCCTTTGACAACTTCGATATGTTTTTTATTAGAGTCTACATTTTTAATTTGTAATAAGGATGTGTAGTCTTCCACTACCCGATCTTCCTCATCATCCTCTGCTTCTGCTAAGACCCCTATAGCTTTAACATTGGCATCAAATTCCTGCAACAGATTTCTCATGCCATTAATTGTCCCGCCTGCTTTCATAAAATCATCTATGATACAAACATTCTCTCCTGGATTTAAGCTTCGTTTTGACAATACCATTGTTTGAATCTTCTTAGAAGAACCAGAAACATAATTAATACTAACTGTAGATCCTTCCGTTACTTTAGGGTCACGACGAACAATAATGACTGGTACATTTAAAAAGTCACCTACCGCATAGGCTAACGGAATTCCCTTGGTGGCAACTGTAACAACAGAATCAATATTTAACCCTGCAAACCTGGAAGCAAAAAGTCGACCGATATTTCTCACTGTACCTGGATTTCCTAAAATGTCGCTCATAAATAAATAACCGCCGGGTAAAATACGTGTTGGATCTTCTAATTCCTGACATAATTGATCCATAATCTTTTCGCTTTTTGCCATTGATACGTTTGGAATATATTTCACTCCACCTGACGCTCCTGAAATCGACTCTAAATAACCTATACCGTCAGTCTTAAACATTTTATTGATTATAGCTAAATCCTCACTAATCGAGGATTTTGCAGCACCATACGTCTCTGAGAAAAATGGAAGGGAAATTAATTCCATTGGATGTTCTACTAAATAATTGGTCATCGCAACAAGACGATCACTTCTTTTCATCACTACACCCCGAAATCCGAATAATTTGAGGTAAATATAACATTTTATACGTGTTTAATCAAGTTTTTGATGTGATCCTAATAACCTCACCACATAAACTTCCTCACAAAAGCCTCTCAAGCTGTTATAAATACGATCTGCTCTACTCTCTTGTTGTACCAAGCCGAATACTGTAGGTCCACTACCACTCATCAATACAGCATCTGCTCCGGATCGTATCATTTGTTCTTTGATTTGAGCTACTTCAGGATTCATCGATAATGTAACAGTTTCTAAAACATTCTTTAGTCTATTGCATACCCCAAGGTAATCCGACTGCTTAATCGCATTCACCATTCCTTTCGTATCCGGATGATCTATATCATCCAATACTAAGGATTGATAAACAGATTGTGTGGATACTCCTTGGACAGGCTTAGCTAAAACTACCCAACACTTTGGAGGAGCAGGTAACTCTACAATCGTTTCACCTCGACCTTTAGCTAAAGCAGTGGAGTTATAAACACAAAAAGATACATCTGACCCCACTTCTGCTCCAAGATTTGCTAGTTCTTCAGTAGATAAATTTAGTTCCCACAATCGATTTAATCCTCTAAATGTAGCAGCAGCATCACTACTTCCTCCAGCAAGACCTGCAGCTACTGGAATTTGCTTATCAATTTTAATTTTTACGCCATGCTCTATTTGAAATCTTTCTTTTAACAGCTTTGCGGCACGGTATGCTAAGTTACGCTCATCATTTGGAACAAAGCGGTTTTCTGAAACAATTTCTACTTTGTCTTCTTGTAATAAGAAAAATTCTAAACGATCTGCTAGATCTACCGTGGTCATGATCATTTCTATTTCATGATATTGATCAGGTCTTTTATATAAGACATCAAGTGTTAAATTTATCTTAGCTGGTGCCTTTTCCAAAACATACATTCTTCGTTCACCTACTGACTTTTTATATTCAGAATTTGATTTTATCATAGTATCAACCGTCTGTAATATTCCTCTTTAAGTTACTATTAATTGGAGATACAAGGTACTTTCTGATAAGGTCGCTAACAATCAGTGGCATTGGTATACTCTCTCTGATTGAAGTCTTACTTTATGTAAAGATACCATAAAAACAAAGAATAGCGCAAAAAGGACAAAGTCTAACTTAGACTTTGTCCTTGTTTAAATTCTCTTCTGCCATTTGTACTGCTCTTTTCACCATATTACCGGCATCCCTTGCCGTAATTCCACCCCAACCATCTTGCTGTACCTTGTCGTAAAAACCTAATTCTTTAGCAAGCTCTTCTTTAAAACGACTGGACATAATCCCTCGTCTTCTAGACATAGAAGATACTCCCTTTCTGTCGCCTCTTACGACAATCATAGTTTGTGTTGAAGTTATAAATTAATGCTAGGGAATATTAGGATTAACTGGTACAAAAACAGAATGATCCTGCGAAATTAGAATCACTCTTAACTTCACTGAAAACAAGTATTGTAGACGGGATAATACCTTCTCTTAACGGGATAATGATCTGTTCACGGGATAAGTCAACATATCTCGTGAAGCGCTTGGGATATCCCGTCAAGACAAGTCGATATCCTGTGAAGAACATAATAACTGCACAGTTTGGTTTTTTGTTAAGGACAATAAAAAAGCAGTAAACATGGTTTACTGCTCCCCTGCTACTGCTTCTAATTCTTCCGAAAAACTTAGTTCAACTGTTTCCGTGAGAATATCTGCATAACTGTATGACACACGCTCAAATGCATTCTCATCTTGATCAAGTTCAACAATGAATACGGAAGGATATGTTTCTGATAAAGTTCCGTAACGCTCAATGGTTTTCTTTCGACCACCATTCGCTTTAATTCGTAGACGTCTGCCGACATTTCCATCTAAACCTTGTTTGATTTCAACCAATGTTTTAGCCAATACACTCCACCTCACTAAATATTAGTATACCACATTCTTGTCCAACCGTCAATCAAAAATATTCTATTATATCAATATTAATTGAGAGCTGTCAATAAAAAAATTTGGAATTCTTGTATATAGCTTACCTTAATTTATAAAATTTATGTATAATATTTAGGAATAGTCTGGTTTTAATCCAATTTAAAGAAATCACAAAATGAAAATTTTTTAGCTAAGTGTTTCTTTGATCTGTTGGTAGAAATAATTAGATAGTGAAGCGAATTCTTCGATGGTAAGTGATTCACCTCGTCTTGTCCCGTCTATACCAATTTTTTCAAAACCTTCTTCTATTTCAGACTTTGATAAGGTATCTGTAAAATGTCTTGATAAGTTATTTCTAAGCGTTTTTCTCCTTTGTTGGAAACTGGACTGAACAAAGTTAAAGAAAAATGGTTCATTTTCTACATTGACTGGTGGCTTCTCTCTCATTTTTAAGTGTAATACAGCAGAATCAACTCGCGGTTGAGGCATAAATACCGTTTTTGGTACAATCATCTCCACGCTCGCTTCCGTGTAATATTGAATAGCTATTGATAATGAGCCATATTCTTTGGTACTTTCTTTCGCTGCCATTCTTTCTGCAACTTCCTTTTGAATCATTACGGTAATGCTCGAAATCGGAAGTTTAGCCATCAGCAACTGCATTAAAATTGGTGTTGTAATATAGTAAGGGAGGTTCGCTACAACATTAATCGGACGTTCTCCCAGAGAATATTTGTCCCACACTTCCATCATATCCGCTTTTAAAATGTCTTGATTAACGATATTTATATTGTTATATGGTTCTAATGTATCTTCTAATATAGGCAACAAACGACCGTCAATTTCAAAAGCAATAACTTTATTTGCGGCAATCGCTAATTGTTCTGTTAGCGCTCCAATTCCGGGACCAATCTCTATAGCGTCCATCTCTTTGGTGATGTTTGCTTTTGTAATAATGTTACGGAGTATATTAACATCAATGATAAAGTTTTGACCCAAACTTTTTTTAAAAGTAAAGCCATATTTCTTCATGATTTCTTTTGTGCGTATAGGGGTTGCTATCGCCTTTTGTTCTTTCATCAATTTTCCTCCTGATTAATGGTATGCATGACCCTTTCAAACTCCTCTTTGGTGATCTCAAACATTTGTAACCTTTTTAATAACTGCTTTCCATTTATTTGACCTATTCTTAACTGTCGTCCTAATTTTGTTCTTTTTTCTTTGGAACCTTTTCCACCTATCAGACCATAACTCATTAAGTCTGATTTGGTAATATCTGATTTCCCGTTTTCTGACAAATGGTATACTTGACGGAGGGCTTCTTTTAACACATCACCAGAAGCGTGTTCAATGCCCAGGCTCGCATGCTGTTTCCCCTTTGCTTTCGCCTCATCCTTTGTAAGAAAAGCATGTTTACATCCTGGTATATGTTGGTTAATTATTTGCCTTATACGTTGTCCTGGATAATCGGGATCCGTAAAGACAATAACCCCTCTTTTATCTTTAGCGTGTGCAATTTGTTCTAAAATATCTTTATTTATCGCAGATCCATTCGTTTCAATCGTATCTACATCTAATACTTGCTTTAATTTTGCAGTATCATCTTTACCTTCTACTACAATAATTTCTTTTACCTTCAAAAAAGGCTCCTCCATTCTTTTTGCCATAGCTTTGTTTATTTTAACATTTACGCCCCTACATTTCACTTAGAAAACGTACAAAGCTGACAAAAGAAAAGCGCAGAGCGCCCGCTTAGAAACGTAGCGACTTCAGAATCAACTGAGATAAAGGAATCACTGAGAAAAGCGAGCCGATGATGACTTTCACCTAAAGGCATAAGGGCGACTAAGCCTCCTGGTTTCACCAATCGGCAAGTCTTCTTTATTGTAGGGCGATTTCGTGAAGTCGCCTAATTTCTGGCGCTCGGAGCTAGACATGACGCCGCTTATATACTTTCTTTGACAAAACAAAAAAGCTTACCTCGTTGAAAGGTAAGCTTCTATAATTATTCAATAATCTTTACTTGAACTGTTTTCATCCCATAACTTGCTGCTTTTTGCCTTGTAGGCATATGAAGGTCAATTTTATTGCCTTTAATATTACCACCTGTATCACGTGCAATAGCATATCCGTATCCTTCCACCCACACCTTTGTTCCTAACGGTATGACACTAGGATCTACTGCTACTACACCGTTTGGATTTGCCTTCAGATTGTAACCGGTTGCTGTCAATCCTCTACCATCACATGTGGCACAATCCCAGTTATAAGCTGTTGCTTTCATGTAAAGTGTTTTGCCTTCAGTTTCATTCCCACCACTACGTGAAACTACTTCTGAACTACTCGATGTATTTGATGAACTATTCGATTTCGTATTTGGTTTAGTTGGTTGTGGTTGATTTTCCTTTGTACCTATAGCTACTATCTTTTCTTTACTTTCCTTTTTCACTTCTTCTTTAACTAGCTCTCTTGATACTTCTTCACCATTTTCTAAGACAACTTCGTAGTGTTTTTCAATAAGACCTGGCTCACCTGAGGAAACGACTTCTTCTTTCCCTTTGTCAAGAGAATCATCATTTCGTTTCACTACAGGAAAATCCTGTTCCTCTTCAACTACGTCTGTAATTTTTTCTATTCTGGTGATATTTATATCAGCATTTTCACTTAATAAGGTAGTAGTTTTAGGTTCAACCTTATCAAGTTCATTCATTTTGATATTGTGCTCATTTAACAAATCTTCGACAGATCCACCTGTTGTCCAAACTTGCTTTTTCTCACCAGCATCATTAATCGTTACTTTAAATGCTTTTTCGATACCAATTTGAAGATTTTCGTCCACCTTAGTATCTAATGCTACCGAAACTTGATCGTTGTCGGTTAATTCAATCCCTTGATCTTCTAAAAAAGCTTCTACAGTATTTGTTGTTGTATAATATGTTTCTTCTTCACCATCTATGCTGACAATGATTTGATTTGCAATTGTATGTTCAATTTCCATATCTGATGTAACGAGATCATCTAGACGATGTGAAAGATCATCATGTTCCCCCACACTAATTTCTAGTTCATTTAGTACATCTTCAACAGTCTTAGCATGTGTGCGAACTGTTGTTATTTCGTCGTCCTGAGCATATGTAACTTCTGCTTTTGATAATTCATAAAAAGAGAAACTGATAAATCCGATAAATGCTAATAATGTCAAAGCATAAATGAAGTCTTTATTACTCAAAAGGCGACTAAATTTGAGACGTTTCATGAACTTCCCCTCCTTTTTACTCGCCGTTGTATTATATAAAGATCCTTTTCTTGTGTCAAACTTCAAATTATAAATAAAAAAGCGAGAGAATCCTTTGAGTTCAAGAGTTCTCCCGCTTTTTATTGATGAATATTTCAAATAGATTACAATACAGTAACATTTGATTATAAGCTGTGTTTAGCGCTATTTAATCCCAAAAAATCTTTTGGCATTTTCTGTTGTTTTTGTACTGATTTCTTCATAACTTTGCTCTCGTAGTTCCGCAATTTTTTCCGCAACCAATTTTACATAAGCTGGTTCATTTCTTTTGCCTCGATTAGGATGAGGTGCTAAAAAGGGACAGTCTGTCTCAATAAGTAAACGATCATCTGGTACATATTTAGCTACTTCTTTTGGTAATGTTGCATTTTTAAAGGTTACAGGACCTCCAAGTGATATATAAAAGTTCATCGCTAAACATGCATCAACGTAATCGACAGAGTCATTGTAACAATGCATAATGCCTCCGACTTCTTCTGCTTTTTCCTCCTGTAATACTTGTATAATATCTTCTGTTGCTTCCCGATTATGAATAATAATTGGGAGATTTACTTTTTTAGCTAATTGAATTTGCTTACGAAATACTTCTATTTGAATATTCTTTGGTGACTTGTCCCAATGATAATCAAGTCCCATTTCACCTAATGCGACTACTTTTGGATGCGAAGAAAGCTTCTCTAACCATTCTAGTTCTTTATCCGTCATATCAATAGCATCTACTGGATGCCAGCCAACAGCTGCATACATATAGTCATATTTTTCTGCCATTTCGATTGCTTTAGGTATTGTTTCATGATCAAACCCTACAATCACCATTTTTTCGACACCAGCATCTTTTGCTCTTTGTAACACTTCTTCCCGATCATCATCAAAATGAGAAACGTTTAAATGTACATGTGTATCAAATAACATAATTATCCTCCTAATACGGAAACGCTTATCACGGGTTAGATGATAAGCGTTTTCTGCTTTGTTATTTTACTACAGACCCATTTGGCAGGTCGGATTCTACGGTTGCTAAAGATAAAGAACCTTCTTCATCTTCTCCTGATAGAATCATTCCTTCAGAAAGTTGGCCACGTAATTTTACCGGTTTTAGGTTCGTCACACAGATCACCTTTTTACCAACTAACTCTTCCGGGGAATAGTATTGGGCAATGCCAGATACCACTTGTCTTTTTTCTGATCCCAAGTCTAGTTGAATACGTAATAATTTATCCGCTTTTTTCATTTTTTCAGCATGTGTCACTTCTGCTACTCGTAAATCTAGTTTCATAAAATCATCATAAGAAATTTCTTCAGACTTCTCGTTGTTATTTGCTTTTTTTTCTGGTTCCGGTGTGGTCATCATGTCTTTAATAATTTGTACTTCCTTCTCAACATCTAAACGTGGAAAAATAGGGTCTTTTTTCACCACTTTGGTACCAGCTTCTATACTTCCAGAATCTAATAAACTTTCCCAAGTATGTTTCGATTCATCTGTAACACCTATTTGTTCAAAAATACGATCTGGTGTTTGTGTTAAGAAAGGACGTAACAGAATCGCAATACGACGTAAACTATCTACTAAGTGTGCCATTACATTTCCTAAACGCTCTTTTTTACTATCGTCCTTTGCTAAAACCCATGGTTCGGTTTCATCAATATATTTGTTGTTTCTACTTACGTATTTCCATATATGTGTCAATGCTACAGAGAAGCCCATTTCATCAAGTGCTTCTTCGACATTGTTCACTGTTTCTTCGGCTAAGTTCTCTAGCTGTTGATCATATTGATCCTCTGCAGCACGAAAAGCAGGAACTTGACCATCAAAATATTTATTAATCATTGCCACTGTTCTGTTCAACAGATTCCCTAAGTCGTTTGCAAGGTCATAATTCGTTCGATCGACAAATCCCTCAGGTGTAAAGACACCATCTGAACCGAACGGTACTTCTCTTAATAAGTAATAACGTAAAGCATCCAGACCATATCGCTCTGTTAAATCAGTTGGATTCACGACATTACCTTTTGATTTCGACATTTTTCCATCTTTCATTAAAATCCAACCATGAGCAAATACTTTCTTCGGCAAAGGTAAATCCAGAGCCATCAACATAATTGGCCAATAAATGGTATGGAAACGAACAATCTCTTTACTCATAAGGTGGACATCTGCTGGCCAATATTTTTGATACAATTCATCATCATCTGTTCCATATCCTAATGCGGTAATATAATTCGACAATGCATCAATCCATACGTAAATGACGTGCTTTGGATCACCTGGAACTTGAATCCCCCAATCAAAAGTAGTACGGGATACCGCTAAATCCTCTAATCCTGGCTTAATGAAATTATTGATCATTTCATTTTTACGGCTTTCTGGTTGGATAAATGAAGGATTTTCTTCATAAAAAGCAAGCAAACGATCCACATACTTACTCATTTTAAAGAAATAAGATTCTTCTTTCACATGATCTACCGGGCCACCGCAATCAGGACACCGCCCGTTTTCTAATTGACGTTCTGTAAAGAAAGACTCACAAGATGTACAATAACTGCCTTCATATTCATCTAAATAAATATCACCTTGTTCTAGTAATTTCGCAAAGATCTTTTCGACAACTTGTTTGTGACGATCTTCCGTTGTACGAATAAAATCACTATAGGAAATATCTAACTTCTCCCACAAATCTTTAATACCACTTACGATCTCATCGACATATGCTTGTGGGGTTACTCCAGCTGCATCAGCTTTCTTTTGTATTTTTTGGCCATGTTCGTCAGTCCCTGTCAAATAACGAACATCGTATCCACGCAGTCGTTTATATCGCGCCATTGCATCACCTGCAACCGTGCTATAAGCATGGCCAATATGTAGATTGCCACTTGGATAGTAGATAGGCGTCGTTATATAAAAAGTTTTATTTTGTTCTATCATGTTATACCTCCTCAACGCAATTTTCTTACTTATAAACAGTCTGTTTTTATTGTAGCGATTTTTCGAACATTTTTCCATCATTAAGATAGAATTTGGAATGCTAACGAAACTTATCAGGATGGTAAATTTACTTAATATCTAAACTGATACTCGAATCTTGATTTTGAGGTATTACCAACGAGCTACGTCCTGATTATACATTTTCGCCTAAATTTCTACCACTTAAAACACTACATAGACCAAAAAAACATAATATCAAAAAGTCCTGTTTTTTTTCAATTTTTTTATAAATGTTTGAAAAAAATAGATATTTCTTGTTTGACATTAATGGCAACTAATGGTATTATAACGCTATAGTTGTCGAATATTGCCGAATTTATTTATCAAAGGGGAGAATAAATAATGAAATCAACAGGTATTGTAAGAAAGGTAGACGAGCTAGGTCGAGTTGTAATTCCGATCGAACTTCGTCGTACACTAGGAATTAACGAAAAAGACGCACTTGAAATTTATGTTGATGATGAGCGTATCATCTTACAAAAATATAAGCCAAACATGACATGTCACGTTACTGGTGATATCTCTGACGATAACTTTACGTTAGCAGATGGCAAATTAGTACTTAGCCCAGAAGGCGCGCAAGCACTAATTGATGAGATTCAACAAAAAATGAATAAATAATAAAAAAACGCGATCCAATGATCGCGTTTTTTATTATTTATTCGACATGATAGGCGCTATAGACTTCTCGTTTTGACAAATTCCTTTTTTGAGCTACTTGTTTAATAGCCTCTTTGCTTGAATTACTTTCTAAGTCCATGACTTTTTCTACATGTTCTTTTAGTGTAAGGTTTGTCCACCACTGGGATGTATTCTCTTCTTTTATCCCTTCCACAACAATACAACACTCACCTTTTATTGGATGGTCGCTTAACCAATCGGCAACCTCTTGAAGGTTACCTCTTATGTATTCTTCATACCGTTTCGTTATTTCTCTAGCAATAGAAACTTTCCTGTCACCAAGTTGTTCTGCTAAATACTCAATCGTTTCTTTAATCCGGTGTGGTGATTCATATAAGATCACTGTAGTATCAATAGACTTTAGTATGTTTATTGCATGATCCCGATCTTTTTTCTTTCGGGGTAGAAAACCATAGAAATAAAAATGGTCTGTTGGTAATCCCGAAGCAACCAGGGCTGACAATGCAGCGTTTGCTCCTGGTAATACCACCACCGTTAAATCTGCAGAGATGGCAGCATTAATCACTTCATAACCTGGATCAGAAATACCGGGCATGCCTGCATCACTAACCAAGGCTAGCATTTGGCCTTCTTTTAACATTTCTATTATTTGATCCTGTCTCATCATTTTATTGTGTTCATGATAGCTGATCATTTTTTTCTTTAACTCAAAATGTTGAAGAAGCTTCCCGGTGTTTCTTGTATCTTCAGCTAATACTGCATCCGCTTCCTCTAATACCTTTAATGCACGAAGAGTGATATCCTCCAAATTACCGATTGGTGTCGGCACAACATACAGCATCCCTTTATCTTGTTCATTCTGGTAGCTTTTTTGTATTTTCATCTGCGCCATACCCTTCTGTTTGCTTTTTCTTGATAAAAAGCATTTTTTTTGCTCTCGGAAGCTTCTTGATTTTTGCTTCTAATTTTAATGCTTCTGATTTTGTCTCACACCGTTGGTAACATTGTAATTGGAAAGGAGCTCTTCCTCTTGTATATTTAGCACCTTTTCCTTGTTCATGCATGTTTAATCTTCTTTTTATATTAGTGGTATAACCTGTGTATAATGTTTCATCTTTACATTTCAGTATGTAGACATAATGATTAATTTTTTCTACCATATAATATGCCCTCTAACTCTTTCGTATAATTTCCTTTTTGGTCAAATGTATATAAAGGTGATAAAAACTTCAAATCTGGACTCCCATCCCGAATACCTTCTATTAATAATATATTCGCTTCTTTACCTTCCTTTGGATAGACAAATTGAATTCTTTTTGGTTCTATTTTATATTGTCGGAATAAGCTGACAATATCTACAAACCGAGAAGGACGATGGACCATCGCTACTTTTCCTCCGGACTTAACTAGCTTACTGCAGGACTGTATCACTTCTTCTAGTGTACAATAAATTTCATGTCGTGCGATCGTTAAATAATCATTAGCATTTTGATGTTTCTTATTATCGGTTTTAAAGTAAGGCGGGTTCACCGTGACTAAATCAAATTTATCGTTTTTAAAATAAGATGGCATTTCCTTTAGATCCCCGTGTATCATCTTAATTTGTTCCGCTACATCATTTAATTTTATGCTTCGACATGCCATATCATATAACCTTGCTTGTAACTCTACTCCTGTTATCGGAACAGCGGATCGCTGGGATAATAATAAGGGAATAACTCCATTACCAGAACACAAATCTAAAATCTTCCCTCTTGTTTTAGGAGCGGAAGCAAAGTCGGCTAATAATACTGCATCAATTGAAAAGGAAAATACAGTTGGGCTTTGGATGATTTGCATCGTTTGGTCTGCCAACAAATCATCGATTCTTTCATCTTTTTTTAACATCATGATTTTACTCCTTCATTACACATTCATTTCTCATCAAATAAGACCCAAGCAACATCATATCACCCTTAATAGAGACACAAACTGCGCAATTGCGTAACAGCCGCTACGGCTTGCCCACGGAAAGGGAAGTGGGCAGCCGGAGCGGATAACAAATAGATAATCATTTCAAAATTTTCACTTCTCTTATTTCGTAGTTTAGGTTTATTGTAAAGATTTAATAACTTACTTTCTAGAGAAAAGGCTGACACTTGGTTTGCGTCAGCCTTTAGTTTTTCTATTTTGTTTTGTTCAGGAAGAGCAGACAGAATAAACAGTCGCCTTCTTGTCTTGGACTTCCAAAATGGACATTACAAATATGAAATCCTTCTTCATAAAGTCTTGCTAAGTTGTCATAACCTTCCCCTAATGCAGGGTCATCTTCATCGTGCTGATGACCTTCTTGACCTTCTGTTTCATTATCCAATCGTTGTCTGAGGTGATGATTTTCCATTTCTATTCGATGATTTTCTTCTAGCATTTCACCTAACTGTTGTTTCAAATCACCTAATTGCTGATATAATTGGCCGATTTGTTCTTCCATATCAGAAACTTGTTCAAATAGTTCTTTTTTCTTCACGTCACCTACACCCCATTATTCTGTGGCCTGGGTTTTAATAACTCCTTCATCAATCAACTCATCTAACGTATATTCAATCATTCGTTCCTTTTCAGGAATCTCTACTTGAATGAGACGTTCTAAGATATTGAGGCCAACTACCTTACCATGACCATAACTAGTAGTTATTTTCTCACCAAGGTCTGGCAATTCCCTTTTAGCTGTTTCATAATCATCATTCTCATATTTTAAACAACACATTAGACGACCACATAAACCAGATATTTTAGAAGGATTTAATGATAAGTTTTGATCCTTTGCCATCTTAATCGAAACTGGTTCAAAATCTCCGAGGAAAGTGGAGCAACAAAGCATTCGACCACAAGGACCGATGCCTCCTAATAATTTAGCCTCATCCCTTACACCAATTTGACGCAACTCAATCCGAGTTTTAAATACAGATGCAAGATCTTTTACTAAATTACGAAAATCAACTCTACCATCTGCCGTAAAATAGAAAATTACTTTATTTCGGTCAAATGTGTACTCAACATCAACTAAATTCATATCGAGTTGATGTTCTTTAATTTTCGCCTGACACGTTTGATAAGCTTCTTCGGCAATTTCTTTATTTTCCACTACGATAAGCTTATCTTTATCATTTGCAATGCGAATGACTTTTTTCAATGGAAGAACGACATCTTCATCATCTACGTGTTTATTGGCAACAACCACCTTGCCAAACTCTACCCCTCTTACTGTTTCCACAATGACATAATCATCTTTATCGATTTTTAAGTCACTTGGATCAAAATAATATATTTTACCCGCTTTCTTGAAACGGACACCAATTACTTCTATCACAAAAATTCACCTCTGTATTTGAAGTGTTAGTTGCTCCAATACTAATTGTGGGTGCACATTCTGTTCTAACTTTCGTTTTGCTTCCATAATAAATTGCAAGCATTCTGTAGCATGGCCTAATGACCAAAACATGCTTGCTGCTTCTAATTTATCTTGGTGATTAGCAAAAACGATGGCAGAGGTTTCTTCAAGATGACAATGAACCACATCTCGAAACCATATTAATAATAAATCTAGTCCCTCTTGCAATTGCGAACGTTCTTTAAAATGTGGCATCCACTGAGTATGCACAAATATTGGAACTTCACCTCGATTATGTTGAAGCATTTCAATTAATTGTACCACTAATTTTCGTGCCTGTGCAAACCAAGTATCCTTACTCTTTTCGATTGCCTCTGATACATTATTGGTAATGGCAGTCATCAATCGAGCATTTGCCTCCGTTAATCCTTCTGATTGAAGGCTTTTTTCTAGTTGTAATGGGTTCAGAGGTTTAAAAGCAATCATTTGACACCTTGATCGAATCGTGGAAAGAATCGCATGACTGTTTTCGGTTAATAAAATTGCAGTCGTTTGCTGGCTTGGTTCTTCTAAAAATTTTAAAAGACGGTTGGAAGCATTATCTGTCATTTTTTCAGCTTGTGAGATAATATATACCTTTTTGTTAGATTCTAACCCTGTATAAGTAAATTCCTTTTGTAAATGTAATATTTGTTCTTTCTTTATACTTGCACCATCTGGGATGATCTTATGTAAATCAGGATGATTGCCACTTTTAATGCGTCGACAATCACTACATTCGTGGCAAGGATCCAACGTTGTTCTCTTTTTACAAAAAATACTCATCGCTAATAATTGAGCTAACTCAAATTTTCCTGTGCCTTTATCACCATGAAATAGATAGGCATGAGATATTCTCGATTTATTAATACTATTCATCACCATTTTACTCACGATAGGTTGTTTTTCCAACATATCTTCCCACACTAAATCCATTTAATTGCCTACTTTCTAAAATATGCTTTGCTAATTTGTAAAAATAAGAGGATGGATTAGTTACCATCTCTAATCTATCCTCTTCATGCAGTGCTACGTATATAGGTTAATGAGAAGTCCTTTGATCTCGCCAATAAGGTCCAAAATTTGTATGGAATTTTGCTCCTGGTCCATCACTGATTCGGTTAATTCCACTAATTTCTGATCTACTTCTTCCACTATCGTTAATTTCCTGTTATCACCATCAAGCATAAAACTGTGTGATTGTTTTAAGGATAATCCATAATCAACGGCTTCCTTCACAAAACGTTTAACCATTCTTTTATAGGTTGCAAGATCTTTAAAAGAGCGAAAACGAGCGATCTTCTGACCTTGCGCCGTTAGTTCACTCATTAATTTTTGTAACTCTGCCTGTTGCATTTGGGTCGATTGCTGCTTTACAAGCGTATCAAATCTTTGTGATGGCGGCCTTGCTTGTTGATCTTTTTTATTTAATGCATCCAACTGTGTACGCATGTCCTGGCTAATTTTCATATCTTGCTATACCACCTTTTAGAATTGATGAAACGATTCGACTGGAACGACAAATACGGTTGCCCCACCAACTTCTACATTTATCGGTCGAGGAATATAAGAATCCGCATTGCCACCCATAGGAGAGACAGGTGAAACCATTTGTTCTCTTTGACTACAGTTATCTCGGATAACTTCTAATGCCTCATCCACATGCTCATCTTCACAACCAATCATTAAAGTCGTGTTACCCTCTTTTAAAAAACCACCTGTAGATGATAACTTTGTCGTCTTAAACTGTTGATCACTAAGTGCGTCAATTAAACGATTACTATCCTTATCCTGGACCACCGCCATAATCAATTTCACATTTGCCGCCTCCTTTTTTAATGGACCACTATTATAATCTTGCTTTTATCTTCTTATATGCTTGTGCTTCTACTTCTATTATACCAAAGTTTGCCTGAATTCTCTCGATTCGTTTCGGAAATTTACTAAGTAGTTGCTGATATGCTTGGTATACTTGCTGGTGAAACGACAGTGATTCCAGGTCCAGTCTATTCTGTTCTCTTTCTTGATTTTGCTGAATCCTTGCTAATCCTTCTTCTGGTTGAATGTCAAAAAATAATGTTAAATCAGGCATTTGATCCGCAATAGCAAATTGATTGATTTGATATACTTCTTCTATTCCTAATCCTCTTGCAGCACCTTGATAGGCAAGACTGCTATCAACAAAACGATCACAAAGGACAATTCTTCCTTCTGCCAAGGCAGGTTGTACTTTCTCTACTAAATGCTGCCTTCTTGCTGCCGCATATAAAAGAGCCTCCGTTCTCGCATCCATCATCGTATTGTTATTATCCAGAATAATAGCCCGTATGCTCTCGGCAATTGGTATTCCTCCTGGCTCTCTCGTTGTCATCACTTGATAGCCCTCTTCTGTTAAGCGTTGTGCTAGTCGATTTAGAACTGTCGTCTTTCCAGCACCTTCGCCTCCTTCAAAAGTTATAAACACGCTCATTCTCCTCTAGTATCATCCTCAACATATATATATAAACCTGTTTGTCGATTACTCGGTTGAAAATTTATTTGTTGTTGAAATAATTTTTTTATTTGTTCTACTGTTGCAAAGTCGATTCTTTCCCCTTTAGCTATTAATGGTATCCCAGGTGGATAAGGAATGATTGCTTCAGCAGCAATTTTTCCAATTGCATTCTCCCAATCTGACCATTTTGCTTGCAAATCTTTCATCTCAGCATACGATATAGCCAAAGGAAGGATCTTGTCATGATAATAAGTGTTAGTATTAATTTCTATTGTAGCACGATTACAAGAAAATTTTAATTCCTGATGTATTCTTGCTAATTTCTTTCTTAAGTTCACTGGATCAATAATAGGTTCGAGCCCAAAGATAAATAATATATGTCTGTCTGTAATTAGTTCAGGATATAACTTTTCTTGTTCAAACGAGGACTTTACTTGTTGAATTTCTACATTCTGATTTACTTTCAGCGTAAGTTTTAACGGATCATCATTTTGTCCCTTTGTTTCCGGTGACCAAACATCACTGTCTGAAAAACAAGTAATAACTTCATCAATATGAGAAGATAAAAGCTGCATTTTTTCTTCTGAAAATGTAGCTAGGTAATAACGAGCTAGGTCTAAACTCGCTAAGATTGGATAGGAAGGACTGCTAGACTGTAACATCTGTAAATAATAATTCATTTTTTCCCGATCAATATTTGTAGATTGAATATGTAGGTATGCTGCCATTGTTAAAGCAGGTGTCATTTTATGTGCTGACTGTACAACAACATCTGCACCTAATGCAACTGCTGATGGAGTTTCGATAAATGGTAGAGAAAAGTGACAGCCATGCGCTTCATCAACTAGCACTAATGTGTTGTTGTGATGAGCACTCTCTACTATTTCTTCCAAATTAAATGCATTTCCGTAATAATCAGGATACGTAAGAATTATTGCTTTAGCATTATGATAGTTATATAGAGCTTCTTTCATTAATAGTAGTGAGGGATTCGTATACATTTCTTTTTTATCGTCAAACATTGGTGGTAAAAAAATGGGATGCACCCCTGCTAATTCAATACCATGTAGAATCGATTTATGACAATTTCGCTGCACCAACACTTGATCTCCAGGTTGACAAGTGGCTAATATCATGGCTAAATTACCTACCGTACTGCCATTTACTAAAAAATAAGTATAAAGAGAACCAAACCACTCTGATGCAATATCTTGCGCTTCCTTAATAACCCCGACAGGCGCGTGCAAATCATCTAAACCTTCTAATTCTGTTAAATCAATTTTCAGAATCTCGCTAAAGAATTCTGAATAGTTTTCTGGAAAGATGGCACCACTCTTGTGACCAGGGACATGAAACGATGTATGCTGACTTTGAGCAAAATGGATAAGTTTTTGATAGAGTGGTGTCTTAGTTTGCTTTTCCTTCATTTTTTTTCCTCGCTTTTTCTTTTAGCAAATGCTGAAGTTTTGTTATTCTTTGTAGTTTTTCATTTGTATAAAAATAAATGGAATCACCAATAGTGACTCCATTATATAGTATATGTTATTTGATTAATAGCTCTCATTTTTTCTACATAATATTGATAATTATCATCTTTAGGATGAATAGAAAGGATCTCTTCCTCACACACTCGACAAATATAAAGCTGGTATATATGGATTCCGTCTTCTTTAGTTTGATTACATATACCACAAACATGTTTACTGCTATTCCCCATTTGCCACACCTCCATTAGTTAGTATGGCCAATCTAGCAATAAATATACAAAGAATACTAGATTTGTTTTTTCGACATTTTTATAGTTTTTTCACGTGAAACATATTAAGCTTATTTATTCCCGATAACCTGAATACGACAATAATCAGCTATCCACTGATGGTTTACATATAGCGTAGACTTAAGCCTTTTTTCTACATTCTCTATCAGTCTTCTTTTTTCATCTGTTTGCAAATGCTTTAACATTCCTTCTCCAAACATTGAAAGCCAATTAGCTAAACCATCTGCTCCTTCAAGGGGGGTAGGTCTACTATAATATCTAGCATAATGGACAGTAAACCCTACTTCTTCCATTAATGTTGTGTATTCTGCAATACTAGGAAAATACCATGGATTCTTTAGAGGAGGATAATCACGAAATAAATCATTATATGCCTCTTGAAGCGCATTTCTAATCTCCAGCACATTATTTTTGCCACCAAATTCCGCTACAAATCTTCCTCCCTTACGTAAACTTTGATAGATTTTTTGTAATCCTTCTTTTGGTTGAAGTAACCAATGTAATGCAGCATTTGAAAAAATAGCATCAAACTCTTCGTTAAAATTCATTTTTAGAATATCGACAGTGTCAAAATTCAGATGCGAATATTTAGACTTCGCTGTTTGTATCATACTTTCTGATTTATCAATACCTCTCACTATTGCACCGCTTTTTGATATTTCAGCAGCAAGGTCTCCTGTACCACATCCAACATCAAGGATTTTTTCATCTTTTATTGGTTCTAGTAATTCCAATATGCCTTTACCATATTTAGAAACAAAGTGATGCTTATCATCATACAAGTTTGACTGCCATTCATCTACCATCTTCTGATCCTCTCCCTCCGTTTAATTATAAAGCAAGACTGTTTTCTGTGGAGGTTTTTAATCCCCACTGCTTATTAGTAAAACTTATAAACACGTTTAGCGTTATGATAAATATTAAACCATATTCTGGAATTTGGGAATCATATTTTTGAATCGTAAGATAAGCGCAGAGCGTCCTCTTAGAAACGTAGCAACTTCGGCATCAACTGAGATAAAGGAATCACGAACTTACACAGGAAGTGTTGACATCTGTGTTGCCTACAGGACGTAGGCGAACTTAACAGATGCACCTACATTTCGAACCGATGATGACTTTCACCTAAAGGTATAAGTGCGACTAAGCCTCTGGTTTCACCAATCGGCAAGTCTTCTTTATCGTAAGGCGATAAGTGAAGTCACCTAGTTTCTGGGTGCTCGGAGCTAGACATCTGTGAACCTTTATACTTTCTTACCTTACAAGAATAGCTTCGTACGCTTGATTAAAATGGTTGGAGGTGTTAGGTTACCTTTAATACGCGCATAAAAAACACCTTAGTCTAATTAAGACTAAGGTGTTTTCAGTGTGCCTGGCAACGTCCTACTCTTGCAGGGGCGCGAGCCCCAACTACCATGGGCGCTGGAGAGCTTAACTGCTGTGT
>NZ_FRCZ01000011.1 GCF_900143085.1 Gracilibacillus kekensis
TATCATACTGGTTGTTTTGTTCAGTTTTCAAAGATCAATGTTGTGTCGTTTTTTGCGACGAAATATAATATAGCATGCATTAAAAAGGAAGTCAATATCTTTTTCGGATTTCAAAAAAGTTGTTGAAAAGGTTGCATGCTTTTCGCGACAACAGAAACTAATATACCATATTCCATATTACTAGACAAGAGTCTTTTTGAAAATAATTAATATAATCTCAAAAAAATACTATATCTGCTTCTTGTTAAGATATAGTATTTTTAATTTCTATTCTATTTGTACTTTCTTAGGGATATATTTTTTTATTTCTTCATCACTCGCAACTCGAGTATACAACTGAAATAACATTTTATATCGGTCTCTCATCGCCTTTTTTACCATTTTATCAATTCGGTGGTCTTCTAAATCTAATAATAATTCTTCTAACTCTCTTTTAATAACATATTGTAATTCATGCTGCTCCTGTTCATTAATTAATAACCCTAACATATTGTCCACTCCTATTATATGTACTTATATAAAACTGAATCGTTCACTTCCCAAGAAGTTAATGTCTTTATAAACGGTAATTTCCCCATTTATCATTACTTGTATTCCTTAAAAAACTTATTTTTAAACATAATTAGACAACATATTTAAATAGAGTCACTCATATATTGTTAATGAAGAGGGACTTGCATCATCTATATCGTTTATAAAGACAAGCCCAACCAAATGGAGGGATGTATATTGAGACGTTTATATATTTTAGACATTAAGAAACAAAAGAAAGTATTTTTCATTATTCCTATATCTTTATTTGTGGCATTATTTTTATTTTTAGAATCGAATTACACACCTACCGTATTTTCCGATCAAGATAACCCGCGAGCGTTAAACACAGGAAATACAAACAATTCTTCTATAGCTTTAACCTTTAATATTAATCATGGCACGGAAAAGGTTATTCCCATCCTTGAGAGGTTAAGCTCAGAAGAAGTGAGCGCTACTTTCTTTGTAAGTGGCGAATGGGCGGAACGTCACCCTGATATATTGGATAAAATTGCTGAGGCAAATCATGAGATTGGCATGCTTGGATATCAATATAAATCATATGTCGAACAAGACATAGAACAAGTAAGAAGAGATTTGAACAAAGCTAAAGATACTTTTACTAAGCTCGGATATGAGGACATCTATTTATTAAGAGCTCCAAATGGCCACTTAAACGAAGAAATAATCAATTTAGCTGAGAACCAAGGGTTAAAAGTAATTCATTGGAGTCTAAACCCGAACGATTGGAAAAATCCTGGAACAAAAAAAATCACTAATCATGTGTTAAAGAATTTAAGTAACGGTGATATTATTTTACTGCACGCTTCCGATTCGGTTAAACAAACAGAAAAGGCACTGGAACAATTGATACCAGAGATTAAAAAGCAAAACAAAGATTTTATGACTATTTCTGAATTAATTACACTATCTGAATCAGAGAGCGAGGAACTTCAATCAAAAAAGAAATAGGCCTCTATATTGAGCCCTATTTCTTTTCTGTTAAACGATGCAATATTAGTAATTGATAGGTATTACATAGTACAAGAGGTACGATCATTAACCACGCGTAGTCGCCACCACTGGTGCGTAGACCCGGCACCCATTCTATTGAGGTAATCACAACCATAAAAAACAAAGCTGGAATAAAGGCTTTTTTATTCGTTTCTTTCGCTTTTATACGAGCTATGATCCAGCTATACACAAATAAGGCAATTGCGGTTAATAGAAATGGCGTTATTGTACCATTCTCAACTCCCTTGTATCTGAAGTAAACGAGATCGAATAAAGCAAAGGCAATTAAAGCAATTTGAACCATCGGCCAATAACTACGAAAAATGCCTAGAGCAAATTGATTAATGGTTAAATATGCAAAAAATCCCATCTGGCTTATTAAACTAAATACAAAACCTAATGCCAGAAAAAAGATCACTAAACCTAATACCTCAAACCAATCAAATGGATTTAGGAAATCAGCATATACATTAGATTTCACAAAAAAACTTGCTATCAAGGTAGAAATACCACCTAATAATAAAGTAGAAAAAAATAACCTTACAACATTACGACTTTTCAACAAAAATCCCCCTATATGTATCACGGTATAAGCTTCCGTAATAAACCTACTTCAAGAAAAGAGCTTTAGCAGGATAAACGGACGCTAAACAGCCTTATAAGTTTCTCCGAACTTTGTGAAAGTTTTCATTTCAAATCTCACTTTATGTATTTTAACACGTTCTTCATTTTTTTTCGCTTGTCATACATATTAATTATAAATGACTCCATATTATAAATACAGAATATTTTTTTGTAATGAAAGGTAGCGGTATATATGAACCGATTTCCATATATTATGTTAATCCTCCTCCTATTATTAACTAGCTGTGGTGGAGGAAGCAATGGCGAAAGTAAAGAGAATGGTGACTATGAAGGAACAAAAAAAATGGTTGCAGATATATTAAAGACAGATGAAGGAAAAAAAGCAATCACAGAAGTATTAGCCAGTGATGATATGCAACAGACCTATGTGATTGATTCAAAGGTCATTAAAGAAGCTGTGACAGAGACTCTTTCTTCTGATAAAGGGAAAGAATATTGGACAAAGATGTTTCAAGATCCTAAATTTGTCGAATCCTTTGCATTGGCCCTTCAGGAACAGCAAGAAGATGTCATCAAAAACCTAATGAGTGATTCTGAATACCAAAAGAAATTAATGGAAGTGCTAAGTAATCCAGAAATGGAAAAACAAACGTTAACACTTCTCACTAGTCAACAATTTCGTTCACATTTAGAAAAAGTGATGGAAGAAACGTTTGACTCTCCTATGTTTAAGGCAAAGCTATCTGAACTAATTCTAAATGCTGCAAAAGAAATGAAGCCTGCCAGTGAAGGTGAAGGCAGCTCTTCCGGTGGAGGATCTGGTAGTTCAGAAAGTGGTGGCCAACAGCAACAACAAAGCGAAGATAGTAATAAAGAAAAAGAGAAACAAAGCAACTAAAACGCAAAAAGAGTGGAGCAAATATGTATGGCTCCACTCTTTTTCATTTAAAATTGTTCTATAATTTGTTTAGCAACAGCTAAGTACTCTTGACCATTTGGATGTTCTTCCTGGTAAACAGATGGTGCAAAAACACCATCTTCTTCAAATGGTTGCTGAAGAGAAAGTCGCCCAATGACAGTAGTATCGAGGACTTCTGCAAGCTTGTCTCCTCCACCTTTGCCAAAGACATATTCCTTCTCACCAGTCACTTTACTCTCAAAGTAGGACATATTTTCAATAACACCTAATATTTCATGATCAGTATTAATTGCCATTTGTCCTGCCCTGGCTGCCACAAATGCAGCTGTTGGATGAGGTGTAGTCACAATTAATTCTTTTGAGGATGGGATCATATTGTGTACATCTAATGCAACATCACCTGTACCTGGTGGTAAATCTAACAATAGATAGTCTAATTCTCCCCACTCCACTTCTTTAAAGAAACTTGTTAACATTTTACCTAGTCTTGGTCCACGCCAAATGACAGGGGAATTATCTTCAACAAAGAATCCCATTGACATAATTTTTACACCAAAACGTTCTACAGGGATAATCTTATTCCCATTTAATTTTGGTCTCTCTTCGACACCCATCATATCTGGTACACTGAACCCGTAAATATCCGCATCTATCACGCCTACTTTTTTTCCTAAGCGTGCCAAGGCAACAGCGGTATTAACCGTAACCGTTGATTTTCCAACCCCACCTTTACCACTTGCGATCGCTAGGAAATTTGTATTGGAATCTTTGCTTAATAAAGATGGATCTTCTTCTTTCGTTGGTTGAAATTTCGCAATTACTTCCTCAGGCAATTGACTAAAACGAAGACCAACAGTCGCTGCACCAAGTTCCTTTAAAGCACCAACTAGCTCTTGTTGTAGTTGCATCTGCTCGGCAGTATTTGTTTTCGCAATCGCCAGCTTGACACTAACATGATTTTTTTCTTCTTTTATTAAAACTTCTTCTATACCTTCCGTTTCTTCAAACGTTTTATGTAGGAAGGGGTCCTTCATTTTATGCAAAAGTTCGATTACACTTTGTTTAGTTAGCAAAATAGGTCACCTCAATTAATAACTATTTAATCCTATCAGCTATTATAACATAAAGTGAGACTTCCATCAGTGAGAGTGTTTTTTCTCTCACTGATGGTTAGCGAAACTTATCAGGGTGTTACCTTCCGTTTTCTCCCATTCTCCTTTTTCTTATTTCATGAGAATCTGCATTGGGAGAATTACGGAGGGTTAGCATCGTGGTAAAGTGAGGCTTCCATCATTGGGCGTGTTTTTCTCCCAATGATGGTTAGCGAAAATTATCGATTAGCCGCTTGGTTTGTCTCATGTTGTAAAATTCCTTCATAAATACTGGCAGCCATTTTTTGCTGATAACTAGTTGATTTTAGTAATTCCTTCTCTTCTTCATTGGAGAGAAAACCAATTTCAACTAACGCTCCTGTAGCTTCTGCATATTTCAAAAGAAATACTTGCTGAATAGCCAATGCTTCTCGATTGGTATTTTCCAAGTTCCTTCGTATCTCATTCTGAATGGCTTTAGCCAGTTGCTCATTCTCTTCCCTGCCCGGGTGAAAAAAGGTTTGTGCACCCTTCCACCTGCGATCTGGCAAAGCATTTAAATGTATACTAAGGAAAAGGTCTGCCTCTTTCTCTTTAATAAAAGCGACACGATTTTGAATATCCTCTGTTTTTCTTCGCGATAAACCTTTCGTATCATCTTGAGCCAAATCATAATCACCTTCTCTGGTTAAATACACAACGGCTCCCGCTTGCTGCAAATAGTCTTTTAACATGTTAGAAACAGTTAATGTGATTTCTTTTTCCTGTGTATCATCAGAAGCCTCAGCTCCCCCATCAACACCTCCATGTCCTGGATCAATTACAATTGTCTTTCCAGCTAAAGGTAGTGACCATGTTTGCCAAGAATCCATTGAGTTTTGCATTGGATATTGAATAAGAATTATTAATAAAAATAAGCCTATTAACCATACGACTAATTTAAGAATCTTCGGCATCCGCTTTTCCCCCTATACTTCTCCTGTAATCACTATATGGGACAAGCAAAAAAAGTATGCCAAAAAAAGTAATCTTCTTAATTTGTTCTATAGAAATAAAAATTGCACTACGGGTTTTGAATCTTGCGCCGTGATAACAAAAATTGCAAGATAAAAATGATGGTTAATGTTACTACTGCAATAATATCTGTTACCAGATTATGCTGAATAAATAGCAAAGCAGTAATTAAGGCAAGAATCCTTTCATACCAATGATATTTTCGAATCAGCCAGTTTTGTATGAAGGAAGCAAAAGCGACCATGCCGATGGTTGCGGTAAAGATCGCCCAAACCATTTGATGCCATGCTACATCTGTTAACATAAGAATGGTTGGATTCAAGGTGAAAACGAACGGCAGTAAGAGTGCAGCCGAATCATACTTAAAACCTTGAATCCCTGTTCGAACCGGTCCAGCTTTTGCAATACCTGCCGTTGCATATGCTGGTAAATTAATAGGTGGTGTATCGTCTGCTAATACCCCATAATATAAAACAAAAAGGTGGGCAATTAAAACATGCACACCCATGTCTGTCAATACAGGTGCGACAATTGCTGCTAAAACGACATAGGTAGCAGTTGTAGGTAAACCCAAGCCCAGCAACAAACATGCAAACACAGTTAAAATCAAGGCAAAGTATAATTGAGTGTTATCCGTCACTAATACATCTGGCATTGCATTTGTTAATGTCTCCGAAAAACCGATAGCAATGCTAGTAAATTTCGTTGATAATCCCGAGGTGGTAATCACACCGATAAGTATCCCTGCTGTTGCACAAGCAACAATAATAGAAAGTGCATTACGACTAGCTGTTTCAAAACCTGAAAGTAATTGACTAAAACCATAACGCATAGTGGTACTTTCCACTTTCAATTGCTTTTGAGATAGAGCAAATACAAGAGCTAAACCAATACCTATCAGCATTAACACTACTATCTCTGGCTTCCAACGAATCGTTTCAGCACTAAAGAAACTTATATTTAAAATCCCATTAAGAGCGTCTAACCCTTGATTAATCGGGGCAATTAAAAATTGAAATAGAACCGTAAATAGAATGACTCCACACGCACCAATAGCCGTACGCGTCATATTATTTCTAAAGCGTTGGACAAAGACGGCTAAAACAAGCAATACAATAATTGAAAAAAAGGCAGAATTGTTAACGGAAACTCGCGCAACCACTAAATAATAGAGCAAAACCAGAATTGGGATTAACAAATATCCTTGCTGAATTAATAATTTTCGTCCTGAGGCAAGTTCGCTTTTTTTCATTCCGTGGATCCCATGTTTAGATGCTTCAAAATGGACCATAAACAAAATACCAACATAAGCTAACAACGCAGGGATAAGCGCACTTTGAATAATTTCATAATAAGGAATCCCTGTGAATTCCACCATAATAAATGCCGCTGCACCCATAATCGGTGGCAGAAACTGTCCACTGGAAGATGCGGCAACCTCGACGCCACCAGCAACATGTGGTTTAAAGCCGACTCGCTTCATTAAAGGAATAGTAAAGGTTCCCGTCGTTACTGCATTCGCTGTCGAACTTCCAGAAATACTTCCCATTAAACCACTTGCTACTACACTCGCCTTTGCCGGCCCACCTTTATATTTGCCAAACATACGTAAAGCTAGATCTATAAACATTTTCCCTGCACCTGTAGACTCAAGAATTGCTCCAAATAAAATAAAGATAAACACAAACTGGGCGGAAGCATAGATTGGTGTTCCAAAAATACCGTTATTACGATAAGTAATTTCATAAACAAATCGCTCAAAATCTCCTCTTGAATGCTGCAGCTGTCCTGGCATAAATTCACCCAGGAAAAAGTAAGTAATAAAGACAAGGGCAATAATCACTAATGGTTTCCCAACGACTCTCCTCGTCGCTTCTAATACAAGCAGGATCAAAAGCACGCCAAAAAACAAATCCATATCTGTCGGTCGACCGGACATAATGGATGGAGCTGTTTGATTTTGAATAATATATATTCCTGCTGCTAATGCAACGAGGGCAATTACCACGTCATACCACGGGATTGTCTTTTGACGCATCCCTTTTTTTATTGGAAACATGCAGAAAACAAGGATCAAACCTATTGTTAAATGGAGGATTAAAAATGTTTTAGACCCGATACCCGGCAAGCCAAACCCAGCTACATATAAATGAAAGGCAGATAAAAAAACGCTGATTGCTAAAACAGCAACTGCCCAGCCATGTCGTAGTTCACGATCGCTACCTTCTAATTCATTTAACATCTTTTTGTGACCATCATCCACCTGTATTCCTCCCCTCTTATTCAAAGGTTAAATGGCTCTACCACGCTTTCTTCTTAACATTAATTTCGATTATTCTTTTAACAAACGGCTCTTTCGAAAGATAAAAAGTCTCCTCTTGAAAAATAAATGTGTGTGGATATAAATCTGAAGGCTTCATCCTCAGTACACCTCCATGTATAGGCCGGTTTAAATTTTGCATTACGTAGAAACCATCCTTTATCGAAACATCGCCTTGATGCTGATAAGGGAGTCCAGCACCAAATGACTTTGTCCAACTTTCCATTGTCACAAGCTCTCCAGATTTAGAAAGTTCAAACACTTCCTTAACCGGAGACTTCTCCACGGAATGGATATATTGATGGGCAAACTGATCCCCTTTCTCTATATCACGTTGCCATAACACTTCTTTTGAATTCATATCGGTAATAACTAATTGATAATGTGGTTGCTTCAAGAGCCACCAGCTACCAATAACAACGAGTATACTAAAGGCTATTATAATCAACATTTTGGGAACGAAGGCATCGCTATTTAGCAATGCCTTCTTCTCGTCTTGATTATTATTGTTCATCAAAGAAGCGTTGTGCTCCTGGATGTAAATCAATCGACATACCCTCTTGAGCTGTATCAATTGTTAAATCCTTGCCACGTTCATGTGCGTTCTCCATGGCATCTATATTGTCAAAAATAGCCTTCACTATTTCATATACTTGGTCTTCAGGCAGATCATCACTAACAATTAGCATCGATTGAGGAGCGATTGTAGTTGCAGTAGCATCAAAGTTTTCATAGGTGTTTTCATCTAATTCTACTTTTGTATAGTAAGGGTATTCTTCTACAATTTCATCGATCTTATCTTCCGTAATACTCACTATCTTGATATCAGCACTTGCCGCTAATTCTTGAATACTTCCTGTTGGTGTTCCTGCTGTAACGAATGCAGCATCAATATTTCCATCTTGTAAATTCGTGGACGCGTCGCCAAAATCCATCCATTCTTCATTAATGTCATCGTACGTAATATCGTGAGCGGCTAGAATTTGATTCGCGTTAGCCTCTGTTCCTGAACCGACATCACCTACAGCCACCCGTTTACCTACTAAATCTTCGACAGTTTCAATACCACTATCTGCTAATGTAACGATTTGAATCGTCTCAGGATAAATAGTAAAAACACCACTAAAACCGTCTACCACTTCTTCAAACATTTGAGAACCTTCATGCGCATAGTACGCAATATCGTTTTGGACAAGACCAAAATGTGCTTGGCCATCACTTAATTCGTTCGCATTTACAACAGAAGCTCCACTGGAAATACCTGTTGCGGTAACACCATCCACATGCTCACTGATTATTTCCGCCATCGCTACTCCAAGCGGAAAATAAACACCCGCTTCACCACCTGTTAATACAGTAATATCTTCTACCCAGCCTTCTGCTGAACTTGCTTCATCAGTTTCTGTGTCTGCTTCCTCTTCTTCTGTAGCTTGATCCTCTGATGTTTCTTCTTGTGCTTCTTCATTCCCTTCATCATCTTTAACGTCACCCGCTCCATTACCACAAGCTACTAACACGATTCCTACTAAAAAGAAGATTATTAACAAACTATACTTTTTCATCTACATACCCCCTTACTATTTTTTATGTGTAAAAGCCAAAGTGTATTCCAATCCTTTTTTAAAAGATACTGAAGTAGTTCGTTTGATAAATTTCCATAAAAAAATATCCCTCTCCCTATAGTGGAAGAAGGATATTTCCTTATTGCGCCTCTCCTAAATGTTTCAGTCGAAAAAGCGGACTCTCTTTCGTTTCCGCTTCTTGTATTTCAATTCTCACTTTTCGTACTCTCCGGTCTGTTACTTCATCAACAAAAACTTGCATATTTTCGTATTCAAAGCGATCCCCATCTTTTGGTATTGCCTTGATATTCTCGATCACCCAACCACCTATTGTATGATAGGAACTTTCGGGTTTGGCAATATTTAATACTTCAGCAAAATCATCTAACTGATATTGAGCATCAAAGCTATACACCTTATCATTAATTTTAGACATGGCATTTACCTTTTCGTCTTGTTCATCCCAAATTTCTCCAACGATTTCCTCAAGTACATCCTCTAGAGTAATCAAACCGGAAGTACCTCCGAACTCATCCAACACAATCGCCATATGAACTTTTTCCTTTTGCAATTGTGGCAAGAGAGTTGATATTTTCATCGATTCAACGACAAATAACGGTTCTCTTATGAGTTCTTTTATATTTACATCACCATACTTCACTAGATGTGTTAAGAATTCCTTTTCTGACAATATACCAATAATATTATCAACTGTTTCCTCATAAACAGGTATTCTAGAAAAACGTTCTTCAAAAAATATATGTTTAATTTCTTCGACCGATTGGCTAATTTCAATGGCTACCACGTCAATCCTTGGTGTTAATACTTCTTCTGCTACAGTTTCATCAAAATCCATTGATCGATAAATAAGCTCGCGTTCTTCTTTATCAATAACGCCTTCCTCTTCACTAATATCCAGCATTACCTTGATTTCTTCCTCTGTTACCGAGGGCAGTTGATTACTCTTTGCAAAAAGTTTCGAGACAACGGTTTTTAATTGAAGAAATAGAAAGTTTACTGGTGTCAGCGCATGAATTAATACATATAAAATATTCGCTATTAGTAAAGAATAGCTTTCAGCATGTTCTTTTGCCAATGATTTAGGAAGGATTTCACCAAAAATAAGGATAAGAATCGTCATAACAACTGTGCTACCAACTAAAGCAAGACTTCCCCCAAATATATCTGTAGCTACGGTAGCGGCAATACTTGCAGCAGCAATATTAACAATATTATTCCCCACTAAAATGGTGGACAGTGTCTTGTCAAACTGCTCTGCAATTTGGAGAGCCCTTTTACTCCCTGGTCTGCCTTCGTCAGCGAAATGTTTTAACCTGATTTTATTGACACTAGAAAAAGCTGTTTCTGCTGATGAGAAAAAAGCTGACAACATTATTAAACTCATTAATAAAGTAATCGAATTCAGCGGTATATCGTCCAAAAAAACTCACACTCCTATAATTTAAATAAATTTACACATTTATATGATATCGTTTACATACCTATTATATAATAATTAGCTAGAAAATAAAATCAATGCTTGAATGAGAGCAACCGTTTGAGGCTTAATATTCTTTAAAACAGTGATTTGATCTTGCGTTTCCATCTTTTCAAACATGGCATGTATTTCCTTTATCTCTTCTTTTAAATCGCTCATTTTTTTAGTAATTTGGTCTGCTTGAGCTAAAGTTGTATTTTTATCGATTTCTTCAAGTTTTAATAGCCACTTCTTTTCTTTAATTTGTTCTAAAGTCATGTTCATTTTTTTACATTTTTCAATAAAACGTATCTCTTCGACAGCTTTTTGATTATATAACCGATAATTCGTGTCAGAACGTTCACATGTCAGTAGACCGATCCTCGTATAATAATCTATAGTACGTTTTGATACATTGCTTGCATTCGCTAATTGTCCAATTCTTAATAACTTCCCAATGACATCACCTCTTTTTAATTGTAATCGCTTTTGTTAAAACTGTACAGTACCACGTTATGCTTGGTAGAATATATTTATAACATTGATAACCATCCATATGAATTCAACGAACAAATCAATCGTTGTGTATAATCTTAAGGAGGAATTTATTTTCATGTTCGTCGCCATTATGGTTCTTTTATTGGTCTCGCTATTTTTTTCAGGAAGTGAGACTGCATTAACAGCTGCAAATAAAATGAAACTACAAACAAAAGCTAGAAATAATGATCTGAAATCAGAGAAGTTATTAAAACTGATTTCTAAGCCAAGTGAATTTATAACAGCAATATTGATTGGAAATAATATCGCAAATATATTACTTCCAACCCTGGTAACTACCATTGCGATCCAATATGACTATAATGTAGGAATAGCTTCAGCAATTCTTACCATCACCATTATCGTATTTGCAGAAGTAATTCCGAAATCCGTTGCAGCAACTTTTCCTGATCGAATTGCATACATAGTATATCCGGTTATCAAATTTGTCGTGATCATCCTTAAACCAATCACTATTCTGCTTAATGGGTTAACTGGGTTTATCACGAAAGTCCTTTCAAGAGGGCAAGAACAAGACACTTCTATCTCAAAAGATGAGTTACGAGCAATGGTAGATATTGCTGACTCTGAGGGTATGTTTCACCAAGAAGAATCCCATCGAATAAAGGGGGTTCTTGACTTTTATAATTTAACGGTCAAAGATGTTTTGAAAACGCCACGTGTAGAAGTTGTAGCGTTAGCAAGTACGGCTAGCTACGAAGAAATAAGAAATATTGCAATAGAAAATCCTTTTACAAGGTACCCTATTTATGAGGAAGATATTGATAAAATCGTTGGTGTTTTCCATTCCAAATATTTATTAAGTTGGTCAACCGATCAAAGTAAATCACTTGAAATCTATAGTGACACAAACCCATTACTAGTATATGAGTTCCAGTCGATAGAATGGGTCTTTCGCGAAATGACAAAAGAAAAGAAACACATGGCTATTGTATTAGATGAGTATGGCGGTACAGAAGGGATTCTTACCCATGAAGATATTATTGAAGCGATGATCGGTTTAGAAATTGAAGATGAAACGGACTTAGACAATGAATCATTGGTTGATACCTTAACGGAAACAGAACTCATATGTGATGCGAAAATTTCATTACGCCGTTTAAATTCGATTTTTCATACAGAGATTCCAGAAGAGGAAGACGTTCTTGCAGGATATTTATTAAAGGAATTAAATTACTTTCCTGAAGAAGGGCAAACAATCGAAATTAATAATTTAACCTTTAAAATTCTTGAAACAGATGGCAGGACGATTAAGCAAGTTCAGATTATTAAATAGTTTTAAAAAGTGCGCCTGTTCAAAATAGGCGCACTTTATTTTTTTAGTTAAAAATCGTATTTAGCTTCTTCTCTTTCTCGAATCTCCTGATAGGTTCCTGTCAGGGTCACAGTATCTTCAACAAGTCGTTCGATTCGAAATAAGACATCGTCATTCGTTATTTCCTGACGATAGAATTCAATGTCTTCGATAAATACATAGCTTTGAACGATTTGCGCCTTCATGTACCCTAAAATTGGTTTTAATTGCTGTTCCGGAATCAGATAATGCTTTTGAGATCCAGCGGTGATAATCATGCTCACTACTTTATGTTGCAAAGCATCTACTGGCAATAAGTCGAACACATTCTTTAAAGTACCGGGAATCGATGCTTGAAAAATCGGACTTCCAATAATAATCGCATCTGCCGCCATAATCGTTTCCGTCACCTTCTTAGTATCCCCTTGATAATCTAAATAATTGCGACCATCACTAAACTGAATGTCATACTCTGCTAAATCAAGCATGGTAACCTCTAAATCCGGGTACTTATCTTCAAGTGTTTTGACTGCATAACTAGTTGCGGTTTTTGTTTTAGAGCCGACGATCGATCCTGCAATTGCTACTACCTTCATCATTGGCCTCCTATTTCTTCGTATACTTTCGAATCGCTGGCAATACTTCTTTACCAATTAACTCGATATTTTTTCTTAATTTATCAAAAGGTACACCGCCAAAGTCCATTTGTGCAATATAGCGTTGGTGACCATACATTTCATGTTGATAAAGAATTTTCTCAATCACCTCTTGTGGACTTCCAACATTCATGACATCACGCTTATCAGCGCCCTGCGCAAAATGTTGCTTGGGATAACCTCTGCCATTCGTCTTTTGCATCCCTTCATTAACCGATGGATACATTTCTCGTTGTGCTTGCTGTGTTGTCTCAGCTAGATAGAAAAAGCCAGCGGTTGCAACCGGAAATTGTGCCGGATCATGTCCCGCTTGTCTTAAGGCATCCCGATAACTATCAATGGTCCGTTTAAAAATCGATACAGGTCCACCCAATGTAGCTAGAAAAATCGGCACTCCGGCATAACCTGCTTTAACTGCACTTGATGGATGTCCACCAACCGCTCGCCAAATTGGTAGTGAGCCATTTAGTGGTCGAGGTAGAATATGTGCATCTCTAAGTGGCGCACGATACTGCCCCTCCCAATTAACATATTCTTCTTGATTTATTTTTAATAATAGATCAAATTTCTCTTCATATAATTCTTCATAGTCATGTAGATCATATCCGAGCAAGTCAAAGTTTCCGACCCTGGAAGCACGCCCAGCAATAATCTCTGCTCGTCCTTTTGAAATCAAGTCGATGGTAGCAAAATCCTCATAGACCCGAACTGGATCGAGGGTACTAATAATCGTTGATGAGCTTGCTATTTTAATATTTTCTGTTGCCTGCGCAATAGCAGATAAAACAACAGAATGTGCTTGGGTGGTAAAGTACTCCTGATGACTTTCCCCCACACTAAAGAAGTCGATGCCAACATCATCTGCTAGTTTTGCTAGTTCAATAATTTCCTCTAATCTCTGCCCGGCAGGAATTCTTTCACCTGTAGATGGATTGGGCAAATGATCCCCTAATGTATATAAACCAAATTCTAAACCTTTACTTGCATCGATTCGATATTTTTCCATTATACAACAGCCTTTCTTTCAACGAAATTTACGTATCATATGTTATTATGAACGATAGCAACCAAAAATGTAAGTACGCACTTTCAAGTAATATAGTATCTCATAAGATACTGTCAACGTAGAAAGGAGACAGATCATGAAATATCAACCAAATGCATGCCGAGTAGAAGATGCCTTAAGTATTTTAGTTGGAAAATGGAAACCGATTATTCTTCTGCATCTGCTCAACCACGGGACACAGCGTTTTAATGAACTTAGAAAAAGTATGCCCGGAATTACACAGAAAATGTTAACTAAGCAGTTACGTGAATTAGAAGCGGAGGACATCGTCGAGCGTGTCGTATATCCAGAAGTCCCACCAAAAGTCGAATATTCGATTACAGAGTATGGGAAAAGTCTACAACCAATCTTAGAAGCGATGCATGAATGGGGAGTTAAACATACACTCCATAAACAGGAGAAAGTAAAAGAGAAGCATGGTTGAATTCCATGCTTCTCATCTATATTCTTATGGCAATAACTTGATTGATTCTTCAACAAAAGCTGGTATATCGTCTGGTTGTCTACTCGTCACTAACTGATTTTGGCAAACAACTACTTCTTTATCGTGTACTTTTCCACCAGCATATTCTAAGTCGACTTGGATCGATTTAAAACCAGTTACGTCTCGACCTTCAAGTGATTTTGCTGTAATTAATAGTTGTGGACCATGACAAATCGCAAATACCGGCTTCTTTTCATCCATAAAGTGTTTTGCGAATTCTACGAAACGATCGTCTCCTCTTAATATATCAGGAGAAAATCCACCTGGAATAAATAATGCATCAAAATCATTTGGTGACACATCATCAATTGTCTGATCAATTGTAACTGATGCCTCTCCTTGTTTGCCTTTGACTGTCTTGCCTTTTTCCTTCTCAATCGTTACGACTTGATGACCCGCTTCCTTAAAATCCTTTGCAGGGTCCGTATACTCAACATCTTCAAACATATCTGTTATAAATGTTGCAATTTTAGCCATTTTAAACTATTCCTCCTTAAATGATAGAGTTAGTATTCTCTACATTTTCATTATTACCACGAGGAAGTTATTGGTAAACATCAATAATAAAACTCTTCGGTTAACACGATAACCATTATCCTTTACAATGGAAAAATACGCAGATGAATTAAAGGAGATAACTATGCAGAACATTTCACAAAATAAAAGTATGGTAGCTTTTCTGATACTCCTTATCACATTAATTTGGGGTTATGCTTGGGTATTGATGAAGGAAGCGGTCAATTACATGGGGCCCTTCACCTTTTCTACTTTCCGGTTTGCTACTGGTACGCTCACCATGATCATCGTGCTTTTACTCCTGAAAGTTAAAAGACCTCCATTATGGTCTTGGAAGCATTTGATTGTCATTGGATTTTTACAAACGACAGTGGTATTTACTCTTGTTATGTATGGATTACAATTTGTAGAAGCAGGAAAGTCTTCTGTCTTATTATATTCAATGCCTGTGTGGAGCACCGTTCTTTCCGTATGGATTCTAAAAGAAAAAGTAACAAAAGGTAAAATAATCGGTCTCAGCTTTGGTTTATTAGGCCTATTCACAATTTTAGGCTGGGATATTTGGAGAAATCAAACACCCGAAGTATTAATTGGCGAAACGTTAATTATTATTGCCGCCATTTCATGGGGTGCCTCTAATGTCTATTATCGCAAAACCGTTTCTAAACTTTCACAATTGCAAGTAAACACCTATCAAATGTTATTTGGAACCGTTGGTCTAGCTATAGTCGCCGTTGTACTAGAAGGTGGCGATAGCATAAGCTTCACGCCCTATAGCTTTTATATAATCCTATTTACAGGGGTTTTGGCTTCCGCTTTCTGTTTCACTGCATGGTTTTTCGTCTTAAATGCTATCGAAATGACTACTGCCACGATCGCAACATTGTTAGTACCTGTATTTGGGTTGTTTTTAGGCTGGTTACTAATAGATGAGGATATAGGGGTAAGCATTGTAATTGGTACAGGCTTGATTATTAGTGGTATTGTTATTTCTACTTTAGCGAAAAGGAAAAAATGAATTAACACCTCTGTTTAATCCAGAATTTTTTTGAATTAGTGGATATTTGATAAACGGATATAACCCACACAGGGTGTACTCTTTGCTCCCTATGTGGGTTATCTGTATGAAATTAAACTTAAATAAATTTCTAGACTTTCAAATGATATGTTCTATCCGATTTAATAATAGATTGACCCTTTTTATCAATTCTACTTTATGATTTATGATTCACAAAATTTAAATTTACTTAATGTTTTTGACGAATTATTTCTTCACCAAGATAAATAATACCTTGCGCAAGTGGCAGGTATGTATTAGTCATATATACTTTCGCTGAGTTATATGTTTTCTCCTGAAGTAACAATGCCTGTAAAAAAGCAATAATAGAGGATTTGGTTTGTTCCATTGATTGAATGATCTCAATACAAATGGAATTCATACTATCGGTTTGGCATAATCCCTTTTTAATCTATAATGCAAAGATTCTTGAAGCATTCCCGTTTTTTAGTCTGGATGAATAGGAGTTATAAGCCAAATTAATATTATAAATAAGAGTACAAGAACTCCAGTTATTAATCCTAAAGTTATACCTATAGCGGCTAATGTTTTCTTTTCTTTTTTTCGCCATAGAACGATCATACCCATTATAACCGAAGTAAAAACACTAACTACAAATAAACCAAATACTGTAAAAGTGTGTACTCTAGGTATCAGTGAAAAAATAAAAGAAATAACTATGACAGTAGATAAAACACCTAATCCGAAGGATGTATAGCTCTGCCACGTATATTTTTTTTCATCTTGCAATGTTATCTCCACCTTTTTTGCCTATTTATGTATATAAAGTTGTTCATACATTATGGACCAAACTTAGAATTGGGTAATTCTGCTAACTTATGTAAGTATATCAAAATTATGTATAAATTACAGGGATTTATTCAAGATTATAAAGCCTTACTTCAAAGCTGCATCACTTCGACTACGTCGCCCGGGATTTAGTTGTATCTATATACATCTTATCAATCGATTCGGAGTGGATAATTTGTTTTTAATATACTCGTAAACCATCTGTTTGAATGACTGTCGAACATGGTATACCCAGATCGTGTTCCGTTGTTCTATATTCTTACTTTGGATAAAATCTTTGCAATTTCATACCCCAGTCAATATGTGTTATATGATCAGGTGGTATAAGATTCGGAGGGTCGTAGTCATAATTAATAGACACTGATACCTTTGATCCTTGATACTGGTCAATAGATAATATACATGAATGAACACCATGTGTGAATTGTTCGTATATCATATGAATAGCACCACTTCCATTAAAAAGTTTTGACGTACATCTATCTATTAAAGATTAAAAACATAGCTAAAAAACAACCCTTGCTACAAATCTTTTATATCTTGAGAATAGAGCATTCCCGTCCAAAAATGTTTTAAAAAATAGCCCTATTATTGGACTTTATCCTCTAAGCTATTGATTCGTTCTTCAAATCCTGATCGGGATTCTTTAGATACAAAATCTAATCCTATTATAAGCCAATCTACACGTTCCTTTGTTATTTCCTTATTATCGTTTTCCATTAAAGATAGATATTTTTCAAATCTTTCGTCAGATATACCCGCATGAGAAAACGTATCATTTGGAAAAGGATTTAAGTCTTCTTTTTCCTCTTCTTTCGCTCTTTTTTCTTCTGCTAAGCGCATTTCTTCTTCTTTCTTTGCAACTGCTCTTTCTTCTTCATTCGGTATCTCATCTTCTATTTCTTGATTGCTTTGCGGTGTCTCTTTTTCTTCGGTATCTGTTGCAATTACCAAAAATATAACTGAAACAAAACCGATAATCGCTAAAGAAATCACTACCGCTAACCAATTGAATAATCTAAAGTTTCTCATATATGAACCTCCGTGGTAATTTTTGAAATCATTGTATCTTTAAATAATAGATAATAACTAAATATTAGAGATATCATTTTAGATTCAGTATCGAATGAATAATTATTTAAAGAGTACCGCCCTACAATTAGTCGATACTCTTTATGTATATACATCTCCTCTTAGATATCGTAAGAGCCTAAGAAACTCTAAAAAATCCAATAATAGCACTGGGAACATTAAAATTATTAAACCAATTATGGCAGAAATCACTTTAACACTGAAAAACTTTTTTCTATTCAAAAAAATCACGATGGCATACAAGAAAGCACCTGTATAAACAGCTTCTTTGATTTCTATACCGAATCGAAACAAAATCCCGACTGGATCAACTCCTCCTTCACTTGGTTTTTGTGCATCCGTATAAATGGTCCAATAAACTAAAATTAAGATTAAATAACCTATTATCAATAACGTGGTGCTGATTGTTTTTTTATTGATTTCGATACACTCCTTCCTTTTCACTGGGACAACAGACTTTTCACTTTTTATTCACAATTCAATACACTTATTATAAAATAAATTCCAATTTTTACAATGCATTCCCTTATATATATATATTATTTGTTGATTATAATACGACTATCTCTTTTACTAAAACCACGATGGATATCTACAATCATGTGACCGATGAAACGAAGGAGAAAACAGCTGAGATGATTCAGAAGTAGAAGTACATGAGGTTTAGCTCGGGGTATTCAAAGGGTATTCAATTCCAAAATTGGACATAAAAAACCCTCTCTGCTGTATAAGAGCAAAGAGGGTAAACTCTTGATATATAAGGTTGCTTAACGTTTTGAGAACTGTGGTGCACGACGAGCTTTTTTAAGACCGTATTTCTTACGCTCTTTCGCACGCGCGTCACGAGTTAAGTATCCAGCACGCTTAAGTGTTGCGCGGTATTCTGGATCAGCTTCCAATAATGCACGAGCAACGCCGTGACGAATTGCACCAGCTTGACCAGTGTATCCTCCACCATCAACGTTTACTAATACATCATAGCTACCTTCTGTTTCTGTAGCTGCTAATGGTTGCTTAATAATTGTACGAAGTGTTTCGTATGGGAAGTAAGATTCCGCATCACGATTATTTACAACGATACGTCCAGTACCTGGAACTAAACGTACACGTGCAGTTGAAGTTTTACGGCGTCCGGTACCGTAGTATTGTACTTGTGCCACTATGTTAACCTCCTTTTAATTATCCACGAAGTTCGTAAACTTCTGGTTGTTGTGCTGCATGCTTATGATCTGCTCCACGATAAACATGTAGTTTTTTACCCATTTGACGACCTAATTTACCTTTAGGTAACATCCCTTTAATTGTTAGTTCTAACATTTGCTCAGGATATTTTTCGCGCATTTCACCAGCAGTACGTGATTTTAAACCACCTGGGCGATTCGTAGCGTGACGATGGTATAACTTATCGCTAAGTTTTTTACCAGTAAGTTCGATTTTTTCCGCGTTGATGATGATCACATGATCACCAGTGTCAACATGCGGTGTATATGTTGGTTTATGCTTTCCGCGAAGGATAGTAGCAATTTCACTTGCTAAACGACCTAACGTTTGACCTTCTGCATCAACAACAAACCATTTGCGTTCAATATTAGCTTCATTTGCCATGAAAGTTGTTCGCATGATCGGTTACCTCCTAAATCTGTTGATTCTCTCTTATATTTTGTCCGAATTTATATTCTAACACGAGTAACTTTCCGGGGCTATCCGTGGTTTAGAAAATAAAATGCCATAGATCATAATATAACATTCTACAAGGTTTGTCAATAGATTGCACGCAAGGATTCGTTGTTTTTGTTAACTTTTTTCCTGGTAGCTTACTTCCCACAAATAAAGACCTTGAGCAGGAGCGGTGTTTCCTGCTTGAGAACGATCTTTCTGGCAGATAATTTGAGGGATGTCATCTGGTTTTTTTTTGTTTAATCCTACTTCCAATAGAGTACCAACTATAATCCGCACCATATTATACAAAAAGCCAGTCCCTCTTACACGAAAGATCATAGTATCTCCCCTTTGCTCAACAGAGATATCAGTAATGGTACGAGTTTTGTCTCCTTTTACATTCGTATTCGTTCCACAAAAAGAGGTAAAATCATGGGTACCAAGAAAATGGTTGCTAGCCAACTGAATAGCTGAGAGATCAAGCTTTTCTTTAACAAAATAATAAAAATTCCGTTTGAAAATATCTCTTTTATCCGAATTCAATACAAAATAACGGTATTCTTTTTCTATCACGTCAAAACGCGCATGGAAATCCTCGGTTGCCATCTGGATGTCTACTACCTCAATATCATCAGGCAACATCGTATTTAATGCTTTTTTCCAATTGGATAAAGGAATCTCTAAATCGGTATCAAAGTGAATAACCTGTCCTACCGCATGAACACCTTGATCTGTTCGCCCTGAAGCTATCACTCTAACCGCTTTTCCTTTATGCATTTTTGTCAGGACCTTTTCGATTTTACCTTGGACCGTTCTGCCATTTGGTTGTATCTGATAACCTGAAAAATGAGTGCCATCATAACTTATTGTTGCTTTTAATCTCATCGTTTAAGCTCCTTACTGCCTTAAAGTAAAAAAGATAATATTTATTATGACGTATAATAATATGGCGATATAATCGATATTTGTTAACTTTAGTTCTCTCAGTTTTGTTCTACCTTCACTACCATTATAACCTCTAGCCTCCATTGCCATCGCTAATTCTTCAGCACGTTTAAAAGCACTAATAAATAAAGGAACTAATAAAGGAACAATCGCATACATTCGATCTTTCAAAGTGCCTGTGCGGAAATCAACACCACGTGATGCTTGTGCTTTCGAAATTTTTTCGGTTTCTTCTAAAAGAGTCGGAATAAACCGTAGAGAAATCGACATCATTAAAGCTAATTCGTGCACAGGTACTTTGATCTTTTTGAGAGGTGCAAACAATTCCTCAATAGCATCGGTAATTTCCATTGGTGATGTGGTTAAGGTTAATAAAGAGGTAACTAACACAAGCAGCAAAAAGCGCAGTGAAATGGTTAATCCTCGGATGACGCCACCTTCATAAATTTTAAAAGTGCTGATTTCTAAAAGAACAGGTCCTTCTCTTGTAATAAATAAATGCAAAATAAACGTAAATATAATTAAAAACCAAACAGGTGTAATTCCTTTTAAAATATAAGGTATACGAATTTTGGATAACAAAATAAGGGCTAATGAAAAAAGGGCCAACCAGCCATAACTTAATACATTATTAGCAAAAAAAACAATAATCACAAAGCTAAATATCGTTACCATTTTAGTTCGAGGATCTAACTTGTGTAACGAAGAAGTGCCTGGTACAAATTGTCCTATTATCATAAATGATTTCATAACCGTTTATTCTCCCTAAAATGTTCGACTATTTCCTTTGCTAATTCTGCAATCGATTGACGCTGATAACGAATAGTTCCGTTAAATCGCTGATTGAAGTCCTGAATTAAAGTGAGAATCTCCGGTACATCAAGATTTACTTCTTGTAATTGGTTTGTTTTTGAGAATATTTCTTCTGGATTTCCTTCCATATATACTTCTCCATTTGCTAATACAATGATACGATCCGCATACTTAAGCGCATGATCCATTTGGTGTGTCACTAATATCGTTGTCATCTGTTTCGATTGATGTAACTGATAGAACATTTTCATTATATCAATTTGTCCTTTTGGATCTAATCCTGCTGTAGGTTCATCCAGAATTAACACCTCTGGTTCCATTGCTAGAACACCTGCAATTGCCACTCTTCTCATTTGTCCTCCACTTAACTCAAATGGCGACTTTTCTAAAAAATTGGTTTGCAATTCTACCTTTTCAATTGAACTCAACACGCGTTTTGAGATTTCATCTTTCGGAATACCGAAATTATGTGGTCCAAAACTAATATCCTTCTCCACAGTTTCTTCAAAAAGTTGGTGCTCAGGATATTGAAAGACAATTCCTACTTTTTCACGTAATTTTCTCAAATCCTGTCGTTTATTATTACTTGATAATATGTATTCACCTATTTGTACTTCACCATCCGTTGGTAGTAACAATCCGTTTATATGCTGTAGTAGTGTGGATTTACCTGACCCAGTATGACCTACGATCGCGATATATTCACCAGATGAAATTGATAGATTGATATTACGGATTGCTTGATAGGCAAATGGTGTATGTGGTTGATATGTGTAGCTTACTTGTTTAAATTGGATGTCCATAATTCCTTATTAAACTCCTTATAATTTAATGGATATAAGGCAAATTGATAATCATACTTTTCTAATTCTAATGCCAATTCGACTGTGAATGGTAATGTAAGTCCAATTGATTCTAGTTTTTTGTGATGTGTAAATAATAGCTCTTTGGTGGTATCTAAATATATATTCCCTTTGTTCATCACGATGATTCTGTCAGCTAATACGATTTCGTTTAAGTCATGCGTAATCATCACCATAGTCATTTTTCCATGTTTCTTTAATGTCTGTATGGTTGCTAGAATCTCTTTACGCCCTTTCGGATCTAACATAGAGGTCGCTTCATCTAGTAATAATATTTCTGGTTTAATTGCCATCACACTTGCGATAGCAATTCGTTGTTTTTGTCCACCTGAAAGATGATGTGGCTCATGGTCCATATATTGCTCCATGCCAACGTTCATCAAACTTTGCTTTATTCGTTGTTCCATTTCATCGCGTGGTATTCCTCGATTTTCTAATCCGAATGCTACATCATCTCTTACCGTGGTACCAACAAATTGATTTTCGGGATTTTGAAAAACCATTCCGACATTTTTGCGGATTTCCCAGACATTAGATGTTCTAATCTTCGTGTCATTTACTAGTATTTCACCACTCTGTGGCGTTAACAATCCATTAACTAGTTTAGAAACGGTTGATTTTCCTGATCCATTATGGCCAAGAACTGCGACAGTTTGACCTTGTTCTATCGTCAAGTTAAAATTCTTTAATACAAATGGAGATTCTTCATTATATCGAAAAAATACTTCTCGAAATTCGATTGCAGACATAAAAAACATCCTTTATCGCTATATTTCCCGGGTAATATTATCTCTCATTTTACCATACTCCCACTGAAAGAGAAGTGTAAGAAAAACCGGGAAAGCTCACCTGGTCGTTTTAGTAGTGATTTTGAAATGGAAGATAGGTAATACACCCGCTTTGGAAAACGCCACGGAAAGGGAAGTGGACAGCCGGAGCGGTGGATTCATATATACTACACTTCAAATTGAATACTTCGAAAACAAATACCTTGATACCGCTGATTATATCCTTTCCTTGCTTACAAAAAAAGGGCTTGGATGCACCTCGTAATGAGAGTGGCTCCTGCCCCTGCTTTTTGGTATTCAATTATACTAATTCAATGACTGCCATTTCAGCCCCATCACCGCGACGAGGTCCTAATTTAAGCACTCTTGTGTATCCACCTTGACGATCTTCATAGCGACCCGCAATGTCGCTAAATAGTTTTTGTACCGCAACTTCATTTTCATTTGCTTCTGCATTATACAAAAATGCTGCAGCTTGACGGCGAGCATGAATGTCACCACGTTTACCAAGTGTAATCATTTTATCTACAACCGAGCGTAGATCTTTTGCCTTTGCTTCGGTTGTTTCTAAACGTTCGTGTACAATAAGGTCAGTAGCTAAACCACGTAATAGTGCTTTTCGCTGATCTGATGTACGTCCTAGTTTTCTAGCCATGGATTATCCCTCCTTCATTCTAGATCTCTAAAAGGTGTCATGATTAATCTTCGTTACGTAGACCTAAACCTAAATCTTCTAATTTATGTTTCACTTCTTCAAGTGATTTGCGACCTAAGTTACGAACCTTCATCATATCTTCTTCTGATTTATGAGCTAACTCTTGTACCGTGTTAATACCTGCACGTTTCAAGCAGTTATAAGATCTTACTGATAAATCAAGTTCTTCAATCGTCATTTCAAGAACTTTTTCTTTTTGGTCTTCTTCTTTTTCAATCATAATCTCAGCGTTTTTGGCTTCGTCCGTTAATCCAACAAAAATATTCATATGCTCCGTAAAGATTTTAGCACCTAATGATACTGCTTCTTCTGGGCGAATACTTCCGTCTGTTTGAATATCAAAAGTAAGTTTATCATAATTGGCATCTTCACCAATACGAGTATTTTCAACTTGATACGTCACTTTAGATACGGGCGTGAAAATAGAGTCCACTGGAATAACACCAATTGGACGATCTTCATGGTTGTTTGTGTCAGCTGGACGATATCCTCGACCGCTTTGTGCTGAAATTTTCATTTTTAAATGGCCATTACTACCAACTGTAGCAATGTGAAGATCTGGATTTAAAATTTCGACATCACTATCAAAAATGATATCTGCAGCCGTAACTTTTCCTTCTCCCTGTACATCTACTTCTAGCGTTTTTTCTTCATCTGAATAGATTTTAAGAGCAAGTTGTTTTAAGTTTAAGATAATAGTTGTAACGTCCTCAACTACTCCTTCAACTGTTGAAAACTCGTGTAATGCTCCATCCATTTGAACAGATGTAACAGCAGCGCCAGGAAGTGAAGATAATAGGATACGACGCAAGGAGTTACCAAGTGTAGTACCATATCCACGTTCTAGTGGTTCTACAACAAATTTGCCATAGGTAGCATCATTACTGATCTCTACTGTTTCTATTTTTGGTTTTTCAATTTCGATCATCTATTAAACCCTCCTCTAAAACGTCGAAACCCCGGTTAGACCTTTGTCTAACCGAAATTCCCCAGGTAGGCAGTTCCCGTTTCTGCACTATGCAACTTCTGTCGAACCCAAATGGTGTATTTAATACTAATTTTATAAAACTTTATTAAGCTATCATAAACCATTATAGACAGATTAACAAATAATATACTGTGATTATTATACTCGACGACGTTTTGGCGGGCGACAACCATTGTGAGGAACTGGCGTTACATCCACAATAGCTGTTACTTCTATACCTGCTGCTTGAAGTGAACGAATTGCTGCTTCACGTCCAGCACCAGGTCCTTTCACTGTAACCTCTAAAGATTTCACACCATGATCCTGAGCTGTTTTCGCTGCAGCCTCAGCAGCCATTTGTGCTGCAAAAGGTGTAGATTTTCGAGAACCTCTAAAGCCTAGCGCTCCTGCACTACTCCAGCTAAGTGCATTACCTTGTACATCAGTAATCGTAACAATTGTATTATTAAATGTAGAACGGATATGTGCTATACCCGTGTCTATATTCTTTTTCACTTTACGTTTACGTGTATTTGATTTACGAGCCATAAGTTAGCAAACCTCCTTTTAAGTTATTTCTTTTTGTTAGCCATTGTTTTTCTTGGACCTTTACGAGTACGTGAGTTGTTCTTCGTTTTTTGTCCACGAACTGGTAAACCACGGCGATGACGCACACCACGATAGGAACCAATTTCAATTAGACGCTTAATGTTAAGAGATACTTCACGACGAAGGTCACCTTCTACATTATAGCTGTCCATTTTTTGACGGATTTGACCTAATTCTTCTTCTGTTAAATCACGAACACGAGTGTTTTCATTAACACCAGCTTCTTCTAATACTTTCTTAGCAGTTGTTTTCCCAATACCATAAATATAGGTTAAAGCAATCACTACACGTTTATCACGCGGAATATCTACACCAGAAATACGTGCCATAGATTGATTACACCTCCTTATCCTTGTTTTTGTTTATGCTTAGGGTTTTCGCAAATAACCATTACTTTACCTTTACGACGAATAACCTTGCATTTTTCACAAATTGGTTTTACAGATGGTCTTACCTTCATCTTCCATACCTCCTCTTGTATCGGAGCATTTTATTTATAACGGTACGTAATACGACCTCTTGTTAAATCATATGGAGAAAGTTCAACCGTTACTTTATCTCCTGGTAAAATACGAATGAAGTGCATTCTAATCTTACCAGAAACATGTGCAAGTACGGTGTGGCCATTCTCTAGTTCAACTTTAAACTGTGCATTCGGTAAAGTATCAATTACTGTACCTTCTACCTCAATTGCATCGTCTTTCGCCATCGAGTTGATCTCCCTTCTTCAAATCTGTCAAATGTTCTTCAACAAATTTATTAATAGCATAACGCAATTTACCATTGGTTACGCGCCCTGTTTCGAGAAGGCTTCTTTGAACTTCAGGAGACACAAATCGTGTGAACGTAATATGTTGAATGTTCTTTTTCTTCGGTCGATCATATTTACGTCTGTCTCCATCCGCCAACAACACAAAACGACTGTCTACTTTTTCAATAACAATTGCAAACTGACCTGCTTCGCGTCCTTGTAGGATTTGAACAACCTGACCTAATTCCGGATAACTCTCCGTTTCGCTCAACCATCATCACCTTCATTTAGGTTTTACGTTATACCTTTTTTTACAGTTAGTATCATTATACCAACTTTAACGATAAATAATTAAGAAATTGTCTTTAATTTTTCATTAATATCGTTAAATACTTCGTTAATTTCTTGAGAGCCATTAATAGTGACTAAGTCACCTTTATTTGAGTAGAAGTCCAGCATTGGCTGTGTTTGTTCGAGATTAACTTCTAAACGATTTTTAACAGTGCTCGGCTGATCATCTTCACGCTGGATAAGTGTGTCACCATCTTTATCACATATGCCTTCTTCCTTCGGCGGATTGAAGAGTACATGATAAGCAGTTCCACAAGTTGGACAAATACGTCGTCCCGTAAGACGCTCTACTAATTCATCCTTCTCCACTTCTACGTGTAAGACGTAATCAATCGAGCGGTTCATATCAGATAATAATTGATCAAGTGCTTCAGCTTGTGCTAAAGTACGTGGAAAACCATCTAACAAGAACCCTTTATTACAATCGTCCTTACTTAATCTTTCTTTCACAATTCCAATCGTTACTTCATCTGGAACAAGAGCACCTTCATCCATATAGCTTTTTGCTTTCTGTCCAAGCTCTGTTCCTTCTTTAATGGCTAACCGAAACATATCTCCAGTTGAAATATGAGGGATGTCATATTTTTCTACAATTTTCTCTGCCTGTGTACCCTTACCAGCACCAGGTAGTCCCATAAGGATTAGATTCAACGATTTTCCCCTCGCTCTCTGTCCAGTCCGTTAAAATAAAAACTTTATTTTATAAAGCCTTTATAGTTACGTTTAACTAGCTGACCTTCTAATTGCTTCATCGTCTGTAATGCAACACCGACTACAATTAGTAAACCAGTTCCACCAATTTGAACGGATTGTGGTAAGTCTGCCAGATCCCCTAAAACAAGAGGTAAAACAGATACCGCAGCTAAAAAGATGGATCCAACAAATGTTAGTCGATACATAACACGAGTTAAATAAGTCTCCGTTGTTTTCCCTGGTCGAATTCCAGGAATGTAACCACCTTGCTTCTTCAGATTATCAGCCATTTGTTCAGGATTAACTTGAACAAATGTATAGAAATACGTGAATGCAATAATAAGCACAACGTATATAACCATACCTGTTGGGTTTGTATAATCAAAAATGTTCGAAATTGTCGATGCAATCTCATTATTTTCAAAGAAACCTGCGATTGTCCGCGGTGCAATGATAAATGATATCGCAAAGATGACTGGAATTACCCCTGCAGCATTTACTTTTAATGGTAAATGAGTGGAGTGTCCTCCAACTGGTGAACGATTCACTAAACGTTTTGCATATTGTACAGGAATTTTACGTAATGCTTGTTGAATGAAGATAACTCCAACTGTTACAGCAATAACTAGCAATACGATCAATAGTACAATTACGATATTTAGGAACAGTTCATCACCTGCACCAGACCCAAAATATTGTGCGTAAATTTGATTAACACCATTTGGAATGGCTGCAACGATACCAGCAAAAATAAGGATTGAGATACCATTACCAACACCATTTGCAGTAATTTGCTCCCCTAACCACATTAGGAATGCAGTACCACTTGTTAATACAATAGCAATAACTAGGAACTTACCTATACCAGGGTCCGAAATTAAAAGACCTCCTGACATAGCATTAAAACCTACGGACATAGCACAAGCCTGAATAAATGCTAACCCTATTGTTGCATATCGAGTTACCTGTGCTAGTTTTTTACGTCCCATTTCTCCTTGCTTTTTCCACTCAGAGAATTTTTGAACGACATCCATTTGCAATAGTTGCATAATAATCGATGCTGTAATGTACGGCATGATACCCATCGCAAAGATGGAGAAGTTTTGCAGGGCCCCGCCACCAAAAGTATTGAGTAAGCCAAATACATTCTGTTCATTCATAAAGTCAATAGCAGATCGATCTGTAAATGGAACAGGGATAAATGTCCCAATACGAAATACTACTAACATGAGAAGTGTAAAAACTATCTTTTGTCTAATATCTGCCACACGCACAAAATTGGAGATTGTACGAAACATTAAATCACCTCAGTTTTACCGCCCGCTGCTTCAATAGCATCTTTTGCTGAAGCAGAAAACTTATGAGCTTTTACGGTTAATTTCTTTTCTAATTTTCCATTTCCAAGAATCTTAACGCCAGACTTTACTTTACTTATGGTACCTGTCTCAAGTAAAAGCTCAGGTGTCACTTCAGTACCCTCATCATAGTTATTTAATGTTTCTAAGTTAACAATTGCGAAATCTTTACGGTTAATGTTAGTAAAACCACGTTTCGGTAAACGTTGGAAAAGTGGCATTTGACCACCTTCAAATCCAGGACGTACACCTCCACCAGAACGTGCTTTTTGACCTTTATGACCACGTCCAGATGTTTTACCATTACCTGAAGCCATACCACGGCCAACGCGGTTGCGTTCTTTTTTCGCTTGTGATGGTTTTAATTCATGAAGTTTCATGCGAGCACCTCCTCTTAAAACTAATTTTATTAAACTTCTTTAATATCTACTAAATGTGATACTTTGTTAATCATGCCTCGCACGACAGGAGTATCTTCACGGACTACTGATTGATGCATCTTTCTAAGACCTAACGTTTGTACAGTAGCTTTTTGTACTTCTGATCTTCCGATGACACTGCGTTTGAGGGTAATTTCTATCTTATTAGACATTTTGTTTCCCTCCCTATCCTAACAATTCTTCTACAGACTTACCACGAAGTTTTGCTACTTCTTCAGCACGCTTTAATTCGCTAAGTCCATTAATTGTTGCACGAACCATGTTGATTGGTGTATTAGATCCTAATGATTTAGATAGAATATCACCTACACCTGCAAGCTCTAATACGGCACGTACTGGTCCACCAGCGATAACCCCCGTACCTTCTACAGCTGGTTTCAATAGAATGTTTCCAGCTCCAAATTGTCCGTGAATTTCGTGTGGAATAGAAGTACCAACGATTGGTACAGTGATTAAGTTTTTCTTTGCATCATCAATTGCTTTTTTGATTGCTTCTGGTACTTCTTGTGCTTTACCTGTACCGAAACCTACATGACCATTTTTATCTCCGACTACTACCAATGCAGCAAAACGAAAGCGACGTCCACCTTTAACTACTTTTGCTACACGGTTGATTGTTACAACGCGTTCTTCTAAATCCAATTTGTTTGGGTCGATGTTAGTACGCAACATATGTCCCTCCTTTTTTAATTAAAATTCAAGACCTGCTTCGCGAGCAGCATCTGCTAGAGATTTAACTCGACCATGATATAAATATCCACCACGATCAAAAACAACATTTTTTAAGTTTTTGTCAAGCGCACGTTTAGCGATTAACTCACCGACTTGTTTCGCTGCTTCAACATTTCCTGTTGCTTCTAAGTTTAACTCTTTATCTACAGTAGACGCACTTGCTAATGTCACGTTGTTCACGTCATCGATTAGTTGTGCGTAGATGTGATTATTTGAACGAAATACGTTTAGACGTGGGCGTTGTTCCGTACCGAATAAATTCTTACGGATACGCTGATGTCTTTTTTGACGTACACTGTTTTTATTAGGCTTTGTGATCATCTAGGTCACTCCTTTCCGCTTGCTACCTAAACTTACTTAGCAGTTTTACCTTCTTTACGACGTACATATTCACCTTCATAACGGATACCTTTACCTTTGTATGGCTCAGGTGGGCGAATCGCTCTGATGTTTGCTGCAACTGCACCTACTAATTCCTTGTCGATACCTTTTACAACAACTCTTGTATTGGCTGGAACTTCAATATCAATTCCATCAATCGGCTCTATCTCTACAGGGTGAGAATAACCAGCATTCACAACAAGTTTGTTTCCTTGTTTTTGAGCACGGTACCCAACACCTTGAATTTCTAATGCTTTTTCGAATCCTTTATGGACACCTTCTACCATGTTTCCAATAAGGCTTCGTGTTGTTCCGTGTAATGCTTTGTGTTGCTTGCTGTCACTAGGACGGGCTACAGTCAAAACATTATCATCGATATTAATTTTCATATCACTGTTGAAAGAACGGCTTAATTCACCTTTAGGTCCTTTAACAGTTACGTTATTACTGTCAATTTTAACTTCCACACCTTGTGGAATTTCTAATAACTTTAAACCTATACGAGACATCTCTTGCACCTCCTGCCTTCTTGAAAATATCTTACCAAATGTATGCTAACACTTCGCCACCGATAGCTTGTGAGCGTGCTTCTTTATCAGATAATACACCTTTTGAAGTAGAAACGATCGCAATACCTAAGCCATTTAAAACTTTAGGTAATTCATCTGCTTTTGCATAAACGCGTAAACCTGGTTTACTAATTTTCTTTAAACCTGTGATAACACGTTCATCGTTAGTACCATACTTCAAAAAGATACGAAGGATTCCTTGTTTATTATCTTCTACGTACTCATAGTCACGGATAAACCCTTCACGTTTTAGAATATCTGCAATTTCTTTTTTAAGATTCGACGCTGGGAACTCCAATTTTTCATGGCGTACCACGTTAGCGTTACGAATACGAGTAAGCATATCTGCAATTGGATCTGTCATAACCATTCTTTTTACCTCCTTCCCTATTCGGGGATTTACCAGCTTGCTTTTTTAACACCAGGAATTTGACCTTTATACGCAAGTTCACGGAAACAAATTCGGCAAAGCTTAAATTTACGGATTACTGAATGTGGTCTTCCGCAACGTTCACATCTTGTGTACTCTTGTACTTGGAATTTCGCTTTGCGTTGTTGCTTAGCGATCATTGATTTTTTAGCCACTCTTTTCCCTCCTTATACGAGCTTTTCGCTTATTTCTGGAAAGGCATGCCAAGTTGTGTTAAAAGTTCTGAAGCTTCTTCGTCAGAATTAGCTGTTGTTACGATAACAACGTCCATCCCTCTAACTTTGTTTACTTGGTCATAATTAATTTCCGGGAAAATTAATTGTTCTTTTACACCTAATGTGTAATTACCACGGCCATCAAATGCTTTTTTAGAAATACCACGGAAGTCACGTACACGTGGTAGTGATACATCAATAAGCTTTTGAAGGAAATCATACATACGCTCTCCGCGTAGTGTTACTTTCGCGCCGATTGGCATTCCTTCACGTAAGCGGAAACCTGCAATTGATTTTTTCGCTTTCGTTACTACGGGTTTTTGACCAGTGATTTGTGATAGTTCCTCTACGGCAGCATCTAGTGCTTTCGAGTTTTGAACTGCATCACCCACACCCATATTAACAACGATTTTTTCAACTTTTGGTACTTCCATTACGGAATCATAATTAAATTTATCTACTAATGAAGTAACAATTTCTTTATTGTACTTTTCTTTTAAAGCGTTCATTACGTAAACCTCCTTTCATCGCCAGCACTATTTATCTAAAGACTCACCAGATTTTTTAGCGATACGTACTTTCTTTCCATCACGTACTTCATATCCAACACGAGTTGGTTCACCAGATTTAGGATCTACTGGCAATACATTTGAAACATGAATTGTAGCTTCTTGATTCAAGATACCACCTTGTGGATTTTCTTGAGAAGGTTTTGCGTGTTTTTTCACGATGTTAACACCTTCTACAAGCACACGATCTTTTTTCGGGAATGAAGCTAAAACTTCTCCCTGCTTGCCTTTATCTTTACCTGAAATGATTTGTACTTTATCACCTTTTTTAACATGCATGCTATCCGCACCTCCTTACACGGTTTTTCCGTAACGTGCTTATAATACTTCTGGAGCTAGAGATACGATTTTCATGAATTTCGCATCACGCAATTCACGTGCAACTGGTCCAAAAATACGAGTACCCCTTGGACTTTGGTCATCACGAATAATGACTGCTGCATTCTCATCAAATCGAATATATGAACCGTCTTTACGTCTCACTCCGCTCTTAGAACGTACGATTACTGCTTTAACTACTTCACCTTTTTTAACAACGCCTCCTGGTGTTGCTTGTTTCACAGAACAAACAATTACATCACCAACGTTCGCTGTCTTACGGCCGGAACCACCTAAGACTTTAATCGCTAGTACCTCACGAGCACCAGAGTTATCTGCTACTTTCAAACGAGATTCTTGTTGGATCATATGCGTGTACCCTCCCTTCGGAACTTATCCGAGCGATCTTTAATTAAATAATTACTGATTCTTCCACAACATCTAATAGACGAAAACGTTTTGTTTTAGATAGTGGTTTAGTTTCCATGATACGAACAATATCGCCAATTTTTGCTTGATTGTTTTCATCATGCGTTTTGAAATTTTTTGAGTATTTAACACGTTTGCCATATAAACTATGAAATTTATAAGTTTCTACGACAACAGTGATGGTCTTATCCATCTTGTCAGATACGACACGTCCAGTATAGACTTTACGATCATTACGCTCACTCATCTGAGGCTAACCTCCTTTATTATCCGTTATTTACGCTTAGCTCTCTTTCGCGAACAACAGTTTTCATACGTGCAATTGACTTACGCACTTCACGTAGACGTGCTGTGTTTTCCAATTGGCCTGTAGCTAGTTGGAAACGCAAATTGAAAAGCTCTTCTTTTAATGACTTGATTTTTTGTTCAATTTCGGCAGTGGTTAGTTCTCTAATTTCATTAGCCTTCATTGATTTCACCACCAATTTCTTCTCGTTTTACGAATTTCGTTTTGATCGGTAATTTATGTGATGCAAGACGAAGTGCTTCACGCGCTACCTCTTCTGATACACCTGCAATTTCAAACATTATTTTTCCTGGTTTTACAACTGCTACCCAACCTTCAGGAGCACCTTTACCAGAACCCATACGAACCTCTAGAGGCTTAGCTGTATAAGGTTTATCTGGGAAAATTTTAATCCAAACTTTACCACCACGCTTCATATAACGAGTCATCGCTATACGAGCTGCTTCAATCTGACGGCTAGTAATCCAAGAAGAATCAACAGCTTGTAGACCATATTCACCAAAAGCTACGGATGTACCGCCTTTTGCTTTACCTTTCATATTTCCACGATGTTGCTTACGATGTTTTACACGTTTTGGCATTAACATAATGCTTGCCCCCTTCCTTATTTAGTGTTTTTAGTTGGAAGGACTTCTCCACGATAAATCCATACTTTAACACCTAGTTTACCGTAAGTTGTGTCTGCTTCTGCAGTTCCATAATCGATATCTGCACGTAAAGTATGAAGTGGAACAGTTCCTTCACTGTAGCTTTCTGACCTCGCCATATCAGCACCGCCAAGACGACCAGATACTTGAGTACGAATACCTTTTGCACCTGCACGCATTGCACGTTGAAGTGTTTGTTTCTGTGCACGACGGAATGATACACGATTTTCTAATTGACGAGCGATATTTTCTGCTACTAATTTAGCATCTAAATCTGCTTTTTTAACTTCCACGATGTTGATGTGGACTCTTTTTCCAGTTAGTTGGTTCAACGATTTACGTAGTGCTTCTACTTCAGAACCACCCTTACCGATTACCATACCTGGTTTAGCTGTAGAGATAGAAATATTTACACGATTTGCTGCTCTTTCGATTTCCACTTTAGAAACAGCACCATCTTTTAAACGTTGTTCAATATATTCACGAATCTTAATATCCTCATGTAAAAGGTCCGCATAATCTTTACCTGCATACCACTTAGATTCCCAATCACGGATAACTCCGACACGAAGACCAGTTGGATTTACTTTTTGACCCACAGATTATCCCTCCTTTTTCTCAGATAAAACCACTGTAATGTGGCTAGTTCGTTTGTTAATTTGTGTTGCACGACCTTGTGCACGTGGGCGGAAACGTTTCAATGTAACACCTTCGTTTACATACGCTTCAGACACTACTAAATTATCAGGATTCATTTCATAGTTGTGCTCTGCATTTGCGATCGCAGAGTTTATTAATTTTTCAACAACTGGTGAAGCACCGCGTTGAGTGTGTTTTAAAATTGCAATTGCTTCTCCTACATCTTTGCCGCGGATAAGATCGATCACTAAGCGGACTTTACGAGGAGCAATGCGTATTGTTTTTGCAACAGCTTTTGCTTGCATTAGGAGTACCTCCTCTCAATTAACGTTTTGTTTTCTTGTCGTCTCCAGCATGCCCTCTATACGTGCGAGTTGGAGCGAATTCGCCTAATTTATGTCCAACCATATCTTCTGTTACGTATACAGGTACGTGTTTACGTCCGTCATATACTGCAATTGTATGACCAACAAAGCTTGGGAAGATAGTAGAGCGACGAGACCACGTCTTTACTACTGTCTTTTTGTCCTCATCGTTAAGTTTGTCAACCTTCTTCAATAAATGATCATCTGCGAAAGGTCCTTTTTTTAAGCTACGACCCATGGATAAGCCTCCCTTCGCGATTGATAGACGGGTTTAAAATCCCGTCGTTCAACCCCGTTATTTTTTACGTTTACGTACGATAAATTTATCAGTTTGTTTATTACGCTGACGTGTTTTGTAACCAAGTGTTGGTTTGCCCCAAGGTGACATTGGTGACTTACGTCCAATTGGTGCACGACCTTCACCACCACCGTGTGGGTGATCGTTAGGGTTCATTACAGAACCACGAACCGTAGGACGCTTACCTTGCCAACGAGAACGTCCAGCTTTACCAACATTGATTAATTCATGTTCGATATTACCTACTTGACCTACAGTTGCGCGGCAAGTAGCTAGAACCAAACGTACTTCGCCTGATGATAAACGTACTAAGACGTATTTATCTTCACGACCCAGGATTTGTGCTTGTGCACCAGCAGATCTTGCAAGCTGTGCACCACGACCTGGTTTCAATTCGATATTATGAATGACTGTACCTACTGGGATATCTCCAAGTGGTAAAGCATTACCTAGTTTGATGTCTGCATCTGAACCAGATTCAATCTTTTGACCTACTTGAATTCCTTTTGGTGCAATAATATAACGTTTCTCTCCATCAGCATAATGGATTAGAGCGATATTCGCAGAACGGTTAGGATCGTATTCGATTGTAGCAACTTTGCCTGGTATTCCATCTTTGTCACGTTTGAAATCGATAATACGATACTTACGCTTGTGTCCACCGCCTTGATGACGAACTGTTAACTTACCTTGATTATTACGACCACCACGTTTGCTCAAAGGTGCAAGTAGTGATTTTTCTGGTTGATCTGTTGTGATTTCAGCAAAATCAGATGTTGTCATAAATCTACGACCATTAGTGGTTGGTTTATACTTTTTAATCGCCATCTTTTTTCCCTCCTTTTTAATTCAAATTATAGTGATTCAAAGAAATCAAGTTCCTTGCTATCTTCTGATAACTGAACAATAGCTCTTTTACGATTTGGGCGGAATCCTCCGTATCGTCCCATACGCTTGAACTTGCCTTTTTTGTTTAAAGTATTCACGTTAACAACGTTCACTCCAAAGATCTCTTCAACTGCAACTTTGATTTGTGACTTGTTAGCTTCTTTACTTACTTCGAACGTATACTTCTTTTCTGCCATTAAGTCAGCAGTGTTTTCTGTAATGATAGGGCGCTTAATAATATCACGTGCATCTGTCATTATGCAAGCACCTCCCCTGCTTTTTCAGCTGCCTCTTTAGTTAAGATCAGCTTGTCATGCGTAAGCAAGTCTAATACATTTACTTCGCTTACTGTTAAAACTTTTACGTTTTTTAAGTTATTAGCTGATTTTGCTAATACTTCATTTTTATCTGCAGTAACAATCAATGCTTTTGCGTCAACGTTTAATGAAGAAAGCATAGAAATTACTTCTTTAGTTTTTGGTGTCTCAATTGCAATTCCTTCTAATACTACTAAGCTATCCTCTTTTACTTTTGAAGAAAGAGCAGATTTAAGCGCTAATCTACGAACTTTTTTCGGTAATTTATAGCTGTAGCTTCTTGGAGTAGGGCCGAAAACAGTTCCACCGCCTACCCATTGTGGTGAACGGATTGAACCTTGACGTGCACGACCTGTACCTTTTTGACGCCATGGTTTACGTCCACCACCACGTACATCAGAACGGTTCTTAACAGCATGTGTACCTTGACGTAATGATGCACGTTGCATCAAGATTGCGTCATGTAGTACATGCTCATTTGGTTCAATTCCGAATACCGCATCGTTGATTTCTACATCACCAACTTGTGATCCACTTTGATTAAATAGTGCTACTTTAGGCATGACATATCCTCCCTTCGGTTAATAATTAGTTAGCCTTTACTGCACCCGTAATTTTCACGAATGATTTTTTTGCACCTGGAACATTACCTTTAATTAAAAGAAGATTGCGTTCAGCATCTACTTTAACTACTTCTAAGTTTTGAATTGTTATTTGCTCTCCACCCATTTGACCAGGTAGTTTTTTACCTTTAAATACTTTTGCAGGGTCTGCTGCAGCTCCCATTGAACCGGCAGATCTGTGGAAGTGAGAACCATGTGATTTAGGTCCGCGTTGTTGATTGTGACGCTTGATCGAACCCTGAAATCCTTTCCCCTTAGAAGTACCTGTTACATTAATGATGTCTCCTGCTTCGAAAACCTCTACGTTTATTTCTTGACCTAAATCATATTCGTCAAGATTCACGTCACGGAATTCACGAATGAAGCGCTTAGGATTGGTATTTGCCTTTTCAGCATGTCCCTGTCCTGGTTTATTTGTACGGTTTTTCTTTTGATCAGCGAAACCGATTTGGATCGCTTCATAACCATCATTTTCTTGTGTACGCTTTTGCAGCACAACGTTTGGTTCAGCTTCTACTACTGTTACAGGGATTAATTCGCCTTCTTCAGAGAATAGCTGTGTCATGCCGACTTTGCGACCTAAGATTCCTTTCGTCATCCGTTACACCTCCTAGAATGTTCATTTATATTATAATTTAATTTCAATATCTACACCTGACGGTAAATCAAGACGCATTAAAGCATCAACCGTTTTTGGTGTTGGACTTACGATGTCAATTAGACGTTTGTGTGTACGCATTTCAAATTGCTCACGAGAGTCTTTGTATTTGTGTACTGCACGCAAAACAGTGTAGATCGATTTTTCCGTTGGTAACGGAATCGGACCAGACACTCCTGCACCAGATCTTTTGGCAGTATCCACAATCTTATCTGCTGACTGATCTAAAATACGGTGATCGTACGCTTTTAAACGAATTCTAATTTTTTCTTTTGCCATTATTTTCCCTCCTTTTCGCCCATTTAGATAATAGACTTTCTCCGCGAAAATTCCTTGGTACACTTGCCATGGCAAAGGGGCCAGGTGTGCCAACAACCTTCCGCATCATCGCCTGTTTTATGACCAACATTGTATATTATATAGGTTTCCACAGGCGATTGCAACATTTTATGCATATTTTTTTAGATTTTTTCTCAACAATCAACCATCAGTCAAATACCATTATCCTACATTCAATTTGCCAACAAAAACACTCAACTTCACTTCTTACACAAAAGAAGAAAAGTGTGAGATTTTTGTGGTGAAAGAATTTTGAGAATTTGTAACTGTTATGAATGCGCTTCGGCTTGCCCACTTCCCTTTCCGTGGGGTTTTCTCTTCAGCTAACTTTTTCAAGCAAAGAACGAATGAAAAAGTGGATCTTCAGAAAAAACTGTTCCACAGGAGTTGAAGTGGGCACCTACGCTTTGTGAGACTCTACAAAATTGGCAAATGCTTAAAGTTTGGGTGATATCACTAACAAGCAATCAAATTATATTGAAACTACTAGTAAGTAATGAAAAGAAAAATTGGTAGATGATTGTTCACAAGGCAAGCATGTCTGTTCTTGCTCTAATTGTAGAACATAAAATAGCGCAGGCGTCCGCTTTCACTCCAGCGGGATGTTTTTATCCTAAGATCCACTTTTAAAGCGAACTTTGCTTAAAAAGTTAGCTTAGGATAAAAACCCGCGGAAAGGGAAGCGGACAAGCCGGAGCGATTGCAAAGCACAAGCAAAATCTCAACATTACCACTTCAGTTATGTCATATTTTCCTTCTTTAAGACTGTGGTCATTCTATTTGCAAAGAAAAAGCAGGTAGCGTTTGGCTACCTGCTTTTTTGTATGTCATTGATTACTCAATGATTTGTGCTACGACACCTGCACCTACTGTACGTCCACCTTCACGGATTGAGAATTTAGTTCCATCCTCGATCGCGATTGGAGAAATAAGGTTTACTGTCATTTCGATGTTATCACCAGGCATTACCATTTCCACACCTTCAGGTAACTCGATTACACCAGTTACGTCAGTTGTACGGAAATAGAATTGTGGGCGATAGTTTGAGAAGAATGGAGTGTGACGTCCACCTTCGTCTTTTGAAAGTACATAAACTTCTGAGCGAAATTTAGTATGTGGAGTAATAGTACCTGGCTTAGCAAGTACTTGCCCACGGTTAATGTCTTCACGTGCAACACCACGAAGTAATGCACCAATGTTGTCACCAGCTTCTGCATAATCAAGAAGCTTACGGAACATTTCTACACCAGTAATTGTAGACTTAGATGCTTCTTCAGCAAGACCGATAATTTCGATTTCGTCACCAACTTTTACAACACCACGCTCAACACGTCCTGTTGCAACAGTACCACGACCAGTGATAGAGAATACATCCTCAACTGGCATCATGAATGGTTTTTCAGTATCACGGTCTGGACGAGGAATATAATCATCAACTGCATCCATAAGTTCAAGGATTGCGTTAACGTATTGCTCGTCACCTTCAAGTGCTTTAAGTGCAGAACCTTTAAGAACTGGCACATCATCACCAGGGAAGTCATATTCGCTTAATAGATCACGCACTTCCATTTCAACCAATTCTAGAAGTTCTTCGTCATCTACCATATCAACTTTGTTTAAGAATACTACAATCGCAGGTACACCTACTTGACGAGAAAGTAAGATATGCTCACGAGTTTGTGGCATTGGACCATCCGCTGCAGATACTACAAGGATAGCTCCGTCCATTTGCGCAGCACCAGTGATCATGTTTTTAACATAGTCAGCGTGACCTGGGCAGTCAACGTGTGCATAGTGACGGTTGTCAGTTTCATACTCAACGTGTGCAGTTGAGATTGTGATTCCACGTTCTTTTTCTTCAGGAGCACCATCGATTTGATCGTATGCACGTGCTTCCCCGCTACCATATTTGTTGAAAAGAACGTTAGTGATTGCTGCTGTTAAAGTTGTTTTACCATGGTCAACGTGTCCAATTGTACCAATATTTACGTGGTCCTTGGAACGGTCAAATTTTTCTTTAGCCATGTATATTTCCTCCTTTAGATAAGTAAAAATTTATTTTATATTTTCATGTATATCGGCTTAGAAAATAGAATCCTAAGCCTATAATACAAGTTATACTTTAGATTGCAAAAAAAATCAATTATTCACCAGCATTTTTCTTAACAATTTCTTCTGAAATGCTCTTCGGTACTTCTTCATAATGATCAAAGTGCATTGTATAGGTACCACGACCTTGAGTGTTAGAACGTAAGGCAGTTGCATAACCAAACATTTCTGAAAGTGGAACAAATGCTTTTACCACTTGCGCTGGTCCTCGTGCTTCCATACCTTCCACTCGTCCACGGCGAGAGGTCACATCACCCATAATATCACCCATGTATTCTTCTGGGATCACCACTTCAACTTTCATCATTGGTTCAAGAAGTACTGGATTACATTTGTTTTTAGCTGCCTTTAATGCCATTGATGCTGCTACTTTAAATGCTGTTTCGTTAGAGTCAACATCATGGTAACTACCATCATATAATGTAGCTTTTACATCAATTAGCGGGTAACCAGCAACTACACCATTTTCCAGTGACTCTTTAATACCTTGTTCAACAGAAGGAATGTACTCACGTGGTACAACACCACCAGTAATTTTGTTGACGAATTCGTATCCTGCGCCTTCTTCGTTAGGTTCAAATTTAACCCAAACGTGACCAAATTGACCACGACCACCAGATTGGCGAACGAATTTTCCTTCTACTTCAGCCGAACTACGGAATGTTTCACGATAAGACACTTGTGGTGCACCAACGTTAGCTTCTACTTTAAACTCACGCTTCATACGGTCCACTATAATATCAAGGTGAAGCTCACCCATACCAGAAATGATCGTTTGACCAGTTTCTGTGTTTGTTTCTGTTTTAAAAGTAGGATCTTCTTCTGCCAATTTTCCTAAGGCAATTGACATTTTATCCTGATCGGCTTTTGATTTTGGTTCAATTGCAACTGAGATAACTGGATCAGGAAAGTCCATAGATTCTAGAATCACGAGGCTTTTCTCATCACATAGAGTATCACCAGTACTAGTATCTTTCAATCCAACTGCACCAGCTATATCACCTGCATAAACTTCTGGAATTTCCTCACGAGAGTTTGCGTGCATTTGCAGGATACGTCCTACACGTTCACGTTTATCTTTCGTTGAGTTTTTTACGTATGAACCAGACTTTAATGTACCAGAGTATACGCGGAAGAATGTAAGCTTACCAACAAAAGGATCTGTTGCTACTTTAAACGCTAATGCAGAGAATGGCTCTTTGTCATCAGCCTTACGAACTACTTCTTCTTCTGTTTGTGGTACATGACCTTCAATTGGAGGGATATCTAATGGTGATGGAAGATAATCTACTACACCATCAATTAGTAATTGTACCCCTTTGTTTTTGAATGCTGAACCACAGAACACTGGATAGAATTCAACACTTAGAGTTGCTTTACGTACAGCAGCTCTTATTTCATCATTAGAAAATTCTTCACCTTCTAGATAGCGTTCCATAAGATCTTCATCAACTTCAGCAACTGCTTCTATTAGGCTCGTACGGTATTCTTCAGCTTGTTCTTTATATTCTTCAGGAATTTCTCTCGCTTCAGTACGAGTTCCTAAATCATCTTCATAGAAGTAAGCTTCCATTGTAATTAAATCGATGATACCATCAAATTCATCTTCAGCACCAATAGGAAGTTGTACAGGGTGAGCGTTTGCTCCCAGACGATCTCCTAAAGTACCTACTGAATAAATGAAGTCTGCACCTACTTTATCCATTTTGTTTACAAAAACAACACGTGGTACACCGTAGGTTGTTGCTTGACGCCAAACTGTTTCCGTTTGAGGCTCCACACCAGATTGTGCATCTAGTACGGCAACCGCACCATCAAGTACACGTAATGAACGTTCAACTTCCACTGTGAAGTCTACGTGTCCAGGTGTATCGATAATGTTTATGCGGTGACCTTTCCACTGTGCAGTTGTCGCTGCGGAAGTAATTGTAATACCGCGTTCTTGCTCTTGCTCCATCCAGTCCATTTGAGAAGCACCTTCATGTGTTTCCCCAATTTTATGGATACGTCCCGTATAGAATAAAATACGCTCTGTTGCAGTAGTTTTACCAGCATCGATGTGAGCCATGATACCGATATTACGTGTTTTCTCCAAGGAGAACTCTCTTGGCATGAATCTTTCTCCTTCCTATAACGAATATAGTATGTTTTTTACCAGCGATAGTGAGCAAATGCTTTATTTGCTTCAGCCATTTTGTGCATATCTTCGCGTTTTTTCACTGATGCACCAGTGTTGTTAGAAGCATCTAGAATTTCATTAGCTAAACGCTCTTCCATTGTTTTTTCCCCGCGCAAACGAGAATAGTTTACAATATAACGCAATCCAAGAGCTTGGCGACGTTCAGGTCTAACTTCAACCGGTACTTGGTAGTTAGAACCACCAACACGACGCGCACGCACTTCAAGAACTGGCATTACATTTTTCATTGCTTGTTCAAAAGCATCCATAGCGTTTTGACCGCTACGTTCTTGTACTAATTCAAACGCACGATATAATATCTTTTGTGCTTTACCTCTTTTTCCATCAACCATAATTTGATTGATTAAACGTGTAACAAGTTTTGAATTGTATAACGGATCTGGTAAGACATCACGCTTTGGTACTGGTCCTTTACGTGGCATATCTTCCCCTCCTTCCTATTCTATTATTTTAAAAAGCATTATTTTTTCGGTTTTTTCGCACCGTATTTAGAACGGCCTTGCATACGTCCTTCAACACCTGAAGTATCAAGTGCTCCACGAACGATATGATAACGAACCCCTGGTAAGTCCTTTACACGACCACCACGAATTAATACAACACTGTGTTCTTGTAGATTGTGACCAATTCCAGGAATGTATGCTGTTACCTCGATTTGATTAGACAAACGAACACGCGCATATTTACGAAGGGCAGAGTTTGGTTTCTTTGGTGTTAGGGTACCAACACGAGTACATACACCACGTTTTTGCGGTGCGGACTGGTCAGTCGCTACCTTTTTACGGCTATTATAACCTTTATTCAAGGCTGGTGAGTCAGATTTTTTTGACTTTGTCACACGGCCTTTACGCACTAATTGATTAATAGTTGGCATCTATATTTCCTCCTCTCTTTTTTAAAGATGTAATACCACACATCCAGGTGGTTCATAATAGAGCAAAAAACAAAGTCTTCGCAAAAGATTGCCAAAACTTTATTGTTTGATCGCTACTGTTGCTGCACCTACATCTATTCCACATGCTTTCCCTAGTTTTTTCATAGAATCCACATAGAAAAATGGAACATTATGATCGGATGCAAGCCGTGACACTTTGCTAGTAATATGCAAGTCTGCATCATTAGCAATGATCACTTCTTTTGCCTGACCATTTTTTATGGCTTTCAACACTTGTTTTGTTCCGATTATCTTGTCAGTGTTTATCTGTGCCACTTTTTCATAAGACATGTGTATATCCTCCAAAGTAACAAGGATAACGGAAGCACCTTAAATATACTATCATCACAAAAAATTAATGTCAACTTATATTTTGAAAAAACAGTAATAATTTAAAGTGTTTCGCTCATCCATTGTTTTCTATCAAGTAAAAGATATAGGTGGATTCCTGCAATATGCTTCGCAGGTAATCTTATATCACCTTGTCCGTACTACCCTCAATGGAAAGATTTACGTTATAGAGAAACGTTAAATGGCGGGTAAACGGAAGCTGACTTCCTGATAAATTTCGCAGAGCATATTGGGAGTTTAAAACTCCCAATGTCTCACTTTATTGTGTTATTTCTTCTTCCGATTCAACGTCAGGAACCTTGGTCGGATCTACTGCTAATTTCTCTTGAATGCGACGGTAGCGTTGCATTCCGGTACCAGCAGGAACAAGTTTACCAATAATAACATTCTCTTTAAGACCTAATAATTCATCACGTTTTCCTTTTATAGCAGCATCCGTTAAGACTCTTGTCGTCTCTTGGAAAGAAGCAGCTGATAGGAATGAGTCTGTTTCAAGAGATGCTTTGGTAATACCTAATAGAACCGGTCGACCTACTGCCGGTTGACCACCAGTTAACAGAGATTGTTTGTTGGCATCCTTGAATTGGTGTATTTCAAGTAGAGAACCAGGGAGTACTTCTGTATCACCAGCATCAGCAACACGGACTTTACGAAGCATTTGTCTAACCATTACTTCCACGTGTTTATCGCCGATTTCTACCCCTTGCATACGATATACTTTTTGTACTTCTTTTAGAAGATACGATTGTACACCGTCAATACCTTGAATTTTTAGCAATTCTTTCGGATCGATAGAACCTTCTGTTAGTGCTTGACCAGCTTCGACTTCATCACCGATAGAAACTTTTAGTCTTGCACCATATGGCGCAGTATATGTTTTCGTTTCTACGGCACCTTGGACAATTATTTCTTGTTTATCTTTTACTTCAGTAACGTCTTGGACAGTACCGAAAATTTCTGATATAACAGCTTGCCCTTTTGGATTACGCGCTTCGAAAATTTCCTGAATACGCGGTAAACCTTGGGTAATATCGCTACCGGCAACCCCACCTGTGTGGAATGTACGCATCGTTAACTGTGTACCTGGTTCACCGATGGATTGTGCAGCAATAATACCTACCGCTTCACCAACCTCAACTTCTTCTCCTGTTGCCAGGTTACGACCATAACATTTTTTACATGCACCATGCTTGGTGTTACAAGTAAAGACAGTACGGATGATTACTTCCTCAATTCCTGATTCCACAATCTCTTTGGCCGCGTCTTCTGTGATTACTTCATTTTTTGCTACGATTATATCATTTGTTTCAGGATGGCTAACGTTTTGGAACGCTGTTCTTCCAATTAGTCGATCGATTAATGGTTCGATTAATTCTGTACCTTCCTTAATAGACGATACCGTTAAACCACGATCTGTTCCACAATCTTCTTCACGGATGATAACATCTTGCGCAACATCTACAAGACGTCTGGTTAAATAACCCGAATCCGCTGTTTTCAGTGCAGTATCGGCAAGACCTTTACGCGCACCGTGAGTTGAAATAAAGTATTCTAATACTGTTAAACCTTCACGGAAACTTGATTTAATCGGTAATTCAATAATTCGACCAGCCGGGTTGGCCATTAGACCACGCATACCTGCTAACTGTGTAAAGTTAGACGCATTACCACGAGCACCTGAGTCACTCATCATAAAGATCGGGTTACGAGGGTTTAAAGATTTCATCAACTTATCTTGAATCGTATCTTTCGCTCCAGACCAAATCGAAATAACACGGTCATAGCGTTCCTCATCTGTAATTAAACCTCTGCGGAATTGTTTAAGGACTTTATCAACTTTTTCCTGTGCTTCCGCTAAAATTGTTTCTTTTTCAGAGAGTACTACAATGTCTGAAACCCCAACTGTAATACCTGCTTTCGTTGAGTATGCAAAACCTAAGTCTTTCATACGGTCAAGCATTTTCGATGTTTCACTGATTTTGAACTTCTTAAATACTTCTGCAATGATATCTCCCAGGATACCTTTTTTGAAAGGTAAGAGGGTTTCACGTTTAGCAATATCTTCTTTAATATTCACACCAGGTTCAACAAAATATTTATCAGGTGTTGCAATTTCTAAGTTGGTTTGAGTCGGTTCATTCATATATGGGAATGATTCAGGCAGCATATCATTAAATATTAATTTTCCGACAGTTGTAATCATCAATTTCTCTGTTTGTTCTTTCGTGAAAGATTCTTTATTTAAAGAACGTGGGTGAATAGCCACTCTTGTGTGCAAGTGTACATACCCGTTATGATAAGCAATTAATGCCTCATTAAGATCTTTAAATACCATACCTTCACCAATTGCATTTTCTCGTTCCAACGTTAAATAATAGTTTCCTAATACCATATCCTGTGATGGCGTAACTACTGGCTTACCATCTTTAGGGTTTAAGATATTTTGAGCTGCAAGCATTAAAATACGTGCTTCCGCTTGAGCTTCTGCAGATAATGGTACGTGTACCGCCATCTGGTCACCATCAAAGTCAGCGTTATATGCTGTACATACAAGTGGATGCAGACGTATCGCACGACCTTCTACTAAAGTTGGCTCAAATGCCTGGATACCTAAACGGTGAAGCGTTGGTGCACGGTTTAATAGTACTGGATGTTCTCTAATAACATCTTCAAGTACATCCCATACTTCTTCATGTAATCTTTCAATTTTACGTTTTGCCGATTTAATATTGTGAGCCAAGCCTCGATCAACTAGCTCCTTCATAATAAACGGTTTAAATAGTTCTACTGCCATTTCTTTCGGCAATCCACACTGATACATCTTTAAATGTGGGCCAACGACAATTACAGAACGACCAGAATAGTCCACACGTTTACCTAATAAGTTTTGACGGAAACGCCCTTGTTTCCCTTTCAACATATGTGACAAAGATTTTAATGGGCGGTTACCTGGTCCTGTAACAGGACGGCCACGACGACCATTATCAATCAATGCATCAACTGCTTCTTGGAGCATTCTTTTTTCATTTTGCACAATGATACTAGGCGCACCAAGGTCTAATAATCTTTTTAAACGATTATTACGGTTGATCACACGACGATATAGATCGTTTAAATCAGATGTAGCAAAACGTCCACCATCAAGTTGCACCATTGGTCTTAATTCAGGTGGGATAATTGGTAAAACGTCCATTATCATCCAACTAGGATCGTTTCCTGAATTACGGAATGCTTCTAAAACTTCCAGACGCTTTATCGCTCTTGTTCTACGTTGACCTTGTGCAGATTTTAACTCTTCACGAAGTAAGTCTACTTCTTTATCAAGATCGATATCTTGTAAAATCTTCTTAATAGCCTCTGCACCCATTTGTGCTTTGAATGAATTACCATACTTATCACGATAGGCGCGGAATTCTTTTTCCGAAAGTAATTGTTTCTTTTCCAATGCTGTGTCTCCCGCATCCGTTACAATGTATGCTGCAAAATAAATTACTTCCTCCAATGCACGAGGAGACATGTCTAAAACTAAGCCCATTCGGCTTGGGATACCTTTAAAGTACCAAATATGTGATACTGGTGCCGCTAATTCAATATGACCCATTCGTTCACGACGAACTTTAGCTTTCGTTACTTCTACACCACATCGATCACAGACAACACCTTTATATCTGACACGCTTATACTTTCCACAATGGCACTCCCAGTCCTTTTGCGGACCAAAGATACGCTCGCAAAACAAGCCATCTTTTTCTGGTTTTAATGTACGATAATTAATTGTTTCTGGTTTTTTCACTTCACCAAATGACCACGAACGAATCTTATTTGGTGACGCTAATCCTATCTTCATATATTCAAAATTATTTACATCTAACAAGGGGTCAACCTCCCTTTTGTCTTTGGGTTTTTCATTCACTTTGCTATTTATCACGGTGCTAACTGTCCGCAAGAATCCACTTCATGCTTTTTAAAAATAGCAATGAAGGTTAGCGGTGAGGTCAGTAACTCCTGATAAATTTCACTTTATAGAGACAATTCACACCCGATCACCCTTTGATAAGATTGATCGGGTTAGAATTCTTACACTTTCATTATTTAGATCAGCTAGTAGTTTCTTCTATTTCTAAGTTGAAATTATCGGCTGATTGCGAATCGTCATCTTCATCATCCCGAAGTTCTATTTCTTGCTCATCACCAGATAACATCTTAACGTCCATACCTAGACTTTGTAACTCTTTAATCAATACTTTAAACGATTCAGGAATACCAGGTTCAGGTACATTATCACCCTTAACGATTGCTTCATAAGTCTTCACACGACCTACTGTATCATCAGATTTCACCGTTAAGATTTCTTGTAACGTATAGGCAGCACCATATGCCTCTAGTGCCCATACCTCCATCTCACCAAAACGCTGACCACCGAACTGTGCTTTACCACCTAGCGGTTGTTGCGTAACAAGTGAATAAGGACCTGTAGAACGTGCATGCAATTTATCATCAACCATGTGCGCAAGTTTGATCATATACATAACACCAACAGACACACGATTATCAAATGGTTCACCTGTACGTCCATCGTACAGAATCGATTTCGCATCTTTTGGCAGACCTGCTTCCGCTAACGTGTCCCACACATCTTCTTCATTCGCACCGTCAAATACTGGTGAAGCGACATGAATGCCAAGTTGTCTTGCAGCCATACCTAAGTGCAGCTCAAGCACCTGACCGATGTTCATACGAGAAGGAACCCCTAATGGGTTTAACATAATATCAATTGGTGTACCATCAGGTAAGAAAGGCATATCTTCTTCAGGTAATATCTTAGAGATAACCCCTTTATTACCGTGACGACCAGCCATCTTGTCCCCTTCGTGAATTTTACGTTTTTGTACGATATAAGCACGCACTAATTGGTTTACACCTGGTGGTAGTTCGTCACCATCAGCACGGTTGAAAATCTTAACATCCAACACAATACCACCTGCACCATGTGGCACACGAAGAGATGTATCACGAACTTCACGAGCTTTTTCACCAAATATTGCATGTAACAACCGTTCTTCAGCAGATAATTCTGTCACACCTTTTGGCGTAACTTTACCTACAAGAAGATCACCATCTTCCACTTCCGCACCAACACGGATAATGCCACGTTCGTCAAGATCACGCAGAGCATCTTCTCCAACGTTCGGGATATCACGTGTGATTTCCTCTGGCCCTAACTTGGTATCACGTGCTTCTGACTCATACTCTTCAATATGAATGGAAGTGTAGACATCATCTTTCACAAGACGCTCACTCATGATGATCGCATCCTCATAGTTATAACCTTCCCAAGTCATAAAACCTACTAAGACGTTTTGACCAAGAGCAAGTTCCCCTTTTTCCATAGAAGGACCATCAGCCAAAATCTCACCTACTGTTACACGATCGCCTTTTGAAACGATCGGACGTTGGTTATAACAAGTACCTTGGTTCGAACGAATGAATTTCTGCAGGCGATAACGATCAAGGTCACCTTCTACTTCTTTTCCGTTCACTTCTGAGATCCGTCGCACAAGTACTTCTTTTGCTTCTACGCGTTCCACGACACCTTCATGTTTACAGATAACAGCTGCACCTGAGTCTTTACCAGATACGTACTCCATACCTGTACCAACAATTGGTGATTTTGGTTGCATTAACGGAACAGCTTGACGTTGCATGTTAGCACCCATAAGCGCACGGTTAGAGTCATCATTTTCCAAGAAAGGAATACATGCTGTCGCGGCTGACACAACCTGCTTAGGTGAAACGTCCATATAATCTAATTTTTCACGTTTTACAATTGTGTTTTCACCACGGAACCTTGCGATAACTTCTTCATCTGTAAATGTTCCATCTTCATTAAGTTTGGCATTCGCCTGAGCTACTACATAGTTATCTTCTTCATCTGCCGTCAGGTAATCCATTTGGGATGTTACTCGCCCTGTTTCTGGATCGACACGACGATAAGGCGTTTCAATAAAACCAAATTTATTTACTTTTGCATAAGATGATAACGAGTTAATCAACCCAATATTTGGACCCTCAGGAGTTTCAATCGGACACATACGACCATAGTGTGAATAGTGAACGTCACGCACTTCAAAACCAGCACGCTCACGTGTTAAACCACCTGGTCCCAATGCAGATAAACGTCTTTTATGTGTTAATTCTGCTAACGGGTTCGTTTGATCCATAAACTGAGATAACTGAGAGCTACCAAAGAATTCTTTAATAGATGCAATAACCGGTCGAATGTTAATTAATTGTTGTGGTGTGATCGATGATGTATCTTGAATCGACATTCTCTCACGTACCACACGCTCCATCCGGGACAAACCAATTCTGAATTGATTTTGTAATAACTCACCTACTGAACGAAGACGACGGTTACCTAAATGATCAATATCATCTGTATCTCCTACTTCATGCAAAATATTAAAGAAGTAGCTAATAGCTGATAGAATATCTCCAGGCGTAATGTTTTTAATACCATCATCCACATTACAGTTACCTAATACATTTAACGTTTTTTCCCCTTCAGGGTCTGTCGGATCCATAATTTTTATAGATTGCACCCGAATTGGTTCCTCTAATACACCTTCATTCGGTTCTAGCGCTCTTTCTCCAAAACGATCTTCATCAGAGTCTAGTATAGGTAATATTTTATCTAACAAACGTCTATCTAACTTATCTCCTTTATTTGCAATTACTTCACCAGTTTCAGTATCTACTAGTGGTTCTGCAAGGATTTGATTAAATAAACGGTTCTTTATGTGTAATTTTTTGTTGATTTTATAACGGCCGACATGTGCAAGGTCGTATCTTTTTGGATCAAAGAATCTTGATACCAATAGACTTTTTGCGTTTTCTACTGTTGGTGGCTCTCCAGGACGCAGGCGTTCATAGATTTCTAACAACGCCTTTTCACTTGTTTCCGTGTTGTCCTTTTCTAACGTATTTTTCAGATACTCATTCTCTCCAAAAAGATCTAATATCTCTTGATCATCTCCGAAGCCTAACGCTCTTAGTAGAACTGTGATAGGAAGTTTTCTAGTACGATCGATACGTACATGAACTACATCTTTTGCATCTGTTTCGAATTCTAACCACGCACCCCTGTTAGGGATAACAGTAGCACCGAAACCGCGCTTTCCGTTTTTATCAATTTTTTGATTAAAGTAAACGCTTGGTGAACGAACAAGCTGAGATACAATAACACGTTCTGCACCATTAATGATAAATGTTCCTGTTTCGGTCATTAATGGGAAGTCTCCCATGAAAACCTCTTGCTCTTTCACTTCACCTGTTTCGTTATTTAATAAACGAACCTTTACTCGAAGAGGAGCGTTGTATGTGACATCTCTTTCTTTTGATTCATCGACTGGATATTTCGGTTCACCCAGACTATAATCGACAAACTCCAAGGATAAATTTCCTGCGAAATCCTCAATAGGAGAAATATCCTGAAACATTTCTCGTAATCCTTCATCTAGGAACCATTGATAGGATGCCGTTTGAATCTCAATTAAATTTGGTAATTCTAATACCTCGCTGATACGCGCATAGCTTCTGCGTTGGCGGTGTCGTCCGTATTGAACTAGTTGACCTGTCAACTGATTCACCCCTCGATCAATATTAAAAGATAGTTGCTATAAAAATAGCACAAATGAAACCACACTTACCTATTTATACTTTACTTACTATAGGGCATTGACATTCTGCTATAGATCGTATAAATTTAGTAAGTGTTAAACACTCGTTCGGTTAACATACCGAACAAACCTGTGATACTTATGACACAAGTTTTTATATAGACATTCGCTAAATAAGCAAATGTTATTCAATTACTAATAGTTGGTACTGTGGAAAATAATTAAAGGATTTCTAAAAGGTTACGTAGATAATATCTATTAGCTAATAGCCGTTTTATAGCGACACCAAAGATGTCAAGCATTTAAAAGTCATCATGTTGAATAGTTTTGCCTATTTTTTAAAAAAATATACATAATTCAACATTTTCACTTGACAAACCTTCCGTCCTATTGGCATTTTTCAATATTACCACAATTGCCTAACAGAGTCAAATTATTTTGCAAAAAGAATAAAGTATCCTTTTTCCTTATGGACAACCTCCACAGTTGTAAATAATTCCTCTAATTTTTTCTTGGCAGATGGAGCACCTTGCTTCTTCTGAATCACCACCCAGAACTCACCTTGAGGCAACAAAGCCTGCTTCGAAGCTTCAAAAATTTGGTGTACTACTTGTTTACCTGCTCTAATTGGTGGATTGGTAACAATCGCCGCAAATCTTTCCTCTGAAACATTCGACAATATATCACTCTCTCTAAAAATGACATTCTCTATTTTATTTTGCTTTTCATTGTTTTTGGCTAAAAATAAAGCCCGCTCATTGATATCCACACCATAGATTTCACGGTTGGTAAAGGAAGCTGCCAGCGCTAAACTTATCGGACCATAACCACAACCTACATCCAGTAGCGGTCCTGCCAATTCCGGCTCACGAAAAGTTTCAATTAAGACACGTGATCCAAAATCAATATCATTTTTAGAGAACACGCCATTATCTGTCGTAAATGTAAGGCGATGACCTCTTAATGTTGAAACTAATGTCTTTGGATCACTCACCACATTTGGACGATTAGAGAAATATTGATCCATAATTACCACTCACTTTCTTAGAAACTCAGATCAACAGAGTTTCCTAACGTTTTAGAAAAACCAGAAAAGCCCACCGGTCCTTTTAGTAGTAATTTTGAGATGGATAATAGATTTAACACCCGCTACGGCTTACCCACTTCGCTTTCCAAGGGAAAACACCACCGCATAGAAAACACTACGAAAACTTGTTTGAGTAGATGTTGCACTTGTGCCCGTGGTGAAAGGGAAGTGGACAGCCGAAGCGAAGGATTCATATATACTACATTTCAAAATGACTACTTTGATAACAAATGCATTGATACCGCGGATTATATACTTTCCTTACTTATAAAAAAAGCTCGCCATTTGCCATAGCGAGCTTTTTCGTTATACATGGAGCTTATTTTAATTCTACAGATGCGCCTGCTTCTTCTAACTTAGATTTCATTTCTTCTGCTTCTTCTTTTTCAACGCCTTCTTTGATTGCTCCAGGAGCATTATCTACAAGATCTTTAGCGTCTTTAAGTCCAAGACCAGTGATTTCACGCACAGCTTTAACAACTTTGATTTTAGAAGATCCAGCACTTTCAAGTACTACATCAAATTCAGTTTGTTCTTCTGCTGCTTCTCCACCAGCCGCACCAGCTGCTGCTACAGGAGCTGCTGCAGTTACTCCAAATTCTTCTTCAATTGCTTTTACTAAGTCGTTTAAATCAAGAACGGACATTTCTTTGATTGCTTCAATAATTTGTTCTTTAGACATGTTCATTTCCTCCTAATAATATATTATTTTACGAACATAATGTGTTTCCAAAAAAGTTCTTTACGCACCTTGCTCTTCTTTTTGCTCGGCAACAGCTTTTGTTGCGTAAGCAAAGTTTCGTACTGGCGCTTGAAGTACGCTGAGTAGCATAGAAACCATTCCTTCGTAGTTTGGAAGGTTTGCAAGTTCTTTGATCTGATCCAATGTTGCAACAGACCCTTCAACCACGCCACCTTTTATTTCTAATGCTTCGTGATCTTTCGCAAAGTTATTTAATACTTTTGCAGGTGCCACAATATCGTCTTTACTGAAAGCGATAGCTGTAGGTCCAACCAAAATATCATTTAAATCTGTAAGCTCTGCTTCTTCAACCGCACGGCGAGTCATCGTGTTTTTATACACTTTGAATTCAACACCTGCTTCTCGTAACTGCGAACGCAATTCCGTAACTTCCGCAACATCAAGCCCTCTGTAATCTACAAGGATGGTTGATTGACTTCCGCGAAATTTCTCTGCAATATCTGATACGATCTGTTTCTTTTGTTCGATAATCTTTGACATGATTCCACCTCCTATTACGCGATCATTATACCGCCGAATAAAACAAAAACCTCCAATATCTTAATAGACATGGAGGTTTATGACTGCACACAGTTCTTCCTTTTTTTTAAAAAAAGAGATTCTGTTATATATCCAGACACACCTCGGCAGGAAATTAAGCTTGTTAAAGCACCTACTGTCTACGGTATAATGTATAAAATTATCTTTCAAGGTAGTTACCTTGACCCTTGTGAATTATATTAAAAATTCAAGAAAAAGTCAAGAGGAATTATTTTGCGAATGTAGACGAGTCAACTTTTACACCAGGACCCATTGTAGAAGAAACCGCTACGTTACGTAAATAAATACCTTTTGCAGCTTGTGGTTTTGCTTTTACAATAGTATCTGCTAATGAATTGAAATTGTCTACAAGTTTGTCAAGATCGAATGATACTTTACCAATTGGCACATGAATATTCGATTGTTTATCAACGCGGTATTCTACTTTACCTGCTTTGATTTCCTGAATCGCTTTTTCTACTTCAAATGTTACTGTACCTGTTTTAGGGTTTGGCATAAGACCTTTTGGTCCTAATACACGTCCAAGCTTACCTACTTCTGCCATCATGTCAGGAGTAGCAACTACTACATCAAATTCAAACCAACCTTGGTTGATTTTATTGATTAATTCTTGATCCCCTACATAGTCAGCGCCAGCAGCTTCAGCTTCTTTCGCTTTATCCCCTTTTGCAAATACTAGTACAGTTTGAGTTTTACCAGTTCCGTGTGGTAACACAAGCGCTCCACGGATTTGCTGGTCAGCTTTCTTAGGGTCTACCCCTAAACGAAAAGCCGCTTCCACTGTTTCATCAAAGTTAGCCGTTGAAGCTTTTTTTACTAATTCTAATGCTTCTTTTGCTTCGTACGTTTTTGTACGGTCAACAAGTTTTAATGCTTCTTGTTGTTTTTTTGTTTTCTTAGCCATTTTAATTTCCTCCTTCTGTGGTTTTAACGGTTATACCTCCCACTTCCAAAAGCGGAACATCATTACCTGTTATTCAAATAAATAACTTTTCAAAGATAAAGGTTGCGGGTGATGAAGCATTCTCCACTACCGCAACCTTCCGCTTCCCGACAACACTGTGAGATTAGTCTTCGATAACAATACCCATGCTACGTGCAGTACCTTCGACCATACGCATTGCAGCTTCAACATCAGCAGCATTTAAGTCTGGCATTTTTGTTTCTGCGATTTCTTTTACCTTGTCGCGTTTAAGTGTTGCCACTTTGTTACGATTTGGTTCACCTGACGCAGTTTCAATACCTGCTGCTTTTTTAAGCAACACTGCTGCTGGTGGAGTTTTTGTAATAAATGTAAATGAACGGTCTTCAAAAACCGTGATTTCTACTGGAATAATCATGCCAGCTTGATCTTGCGTACGAGCGTTAAACTCTTTACAGAATCCCATAATGTTAACACCTGCTTGACCTAACGCCGGCCCAACTGGTGGTGCTGGATTCGCTTTTCCTGCTGGAATTTGAAGTTTTACAACTGAATCTACTTTTTTAGCCACGAGACACACCTCCTTAAGTCCGTGATGTGGTAATAGGGTACTCACCCTCCCACTCGATTACATATGAATAAAATAACCTTATACTCGAGGCATAAAGAACATAAGAATTTTAGCATTTTATGAACAAAAATGCAAGTGGGTTTCTATTTTTTTAGTCAAAAAAATCGTTATGATAGTTTTTTAACCTGGGAGAAGTCCAATTCAACCGGCGTTTCCCGCCCAAACATGTTGACATGCACTTTGACTTTTTGTTTATCTAAATCTATTTTCTCAATCGTACCCGTAAATCCATCAAAAGGTCCGTCGATAACTTCTACCGTTTCTTTCAATTCAAAATCTACTTCTGTAACAGGTTCATTATAACCCATTCTTTTCAGGATTGTCTCTACTTCTTCTTCAAGTAAAGGTGTTGGCTTAGAACCAGATCCCGCAGATCCTACAAATCCTGTAACACCTGGTGTATTACGGACAACATACCAGGAATCATCTGTCATAACCATTTCCGCTAGGACATAACCAGGAAAGACCTTTTTCTTTGCAACCTTCTTTTTACCGTTTTTAATCTCTGTTTCTTCATCCTCAGGAACCAATACTCTGAATATTTTATCTTCCATCCCCATAGACTCTAAACGCTTTTCCAGGTTGGCTTTTACTTTATTCTCATATCCTGAGTATGTATGCACGACATACCATCTTTTTTCCATAATATTGAGGGCTTTGTCGCCCTTCCCTCCCTTAATTAAACATCTTCAAAATGCACGATTTCTTTGCATTTAAAAAACCCGCCAAACGGGTTCTTTGATCACGTATTTAGTTACAGTATAACATATATAAGTTCAAATTATTCAAATAACAAATTAAGAAGTTGTGTAATGCCTGTGTCAATGAGTGCGAAAAACACTGTAACGAATGCTACTGTCAGAATAACTGTAATTGTATAACGTGTTAGCTCACGACCTCTTGGCCATGAGACCTTTTTCATTTCCCGATTAACATTTTTCAAAAAAGCTACTGGTTTCACAGAAGGTACCTCCAAACTGTCTTCTAAACTATCGGATAGTCTATTTCGTTTCGCGATGAATGGTATGTCGATTGCATCGTTTGCAAAATTTCTTTATTTCAATTCGATCTGAAATCGATGAATTCTTTTCCGTGTTGTAATTTCGACTTTGACATATTTCGCATGCCAACGCTATTTTTTCACCCAATTTTCCCACCTCGTAATTAGGGGTTTACACCTATACTAATGTAGCACGGTTGGTGATGACTGTCAACGCTATCTGATGATTTGGTTATGAGATATGGATACCGCTTGCTTCTAAGTATTTTTCCAATTTTCGTTTCACGCGTTGCAATGCGTTATCAATCGATTTAGCGTGTCGATTTAATTCAGAAGAGATTTCCTGATAGGTTTTACCCTCTAGATATAAGAGCAGCACCTTTCGCTCTAGATTACTTAGCAACTCTGCTAATTTACTTTCCATCTCACCATAACGCTCCCTGTTTACCAGGAGCTCCTGTGGATCCATTGCAATCGTTGCTTCTAGAACATCTAACAATGTTCGCTCTGAATCTTCATCATAAATAGGTTTATCCAGTGAAATGTATGAATTCAATGGCATATGTTTCTGCCTCGTAGCTGTTTTAATCGCAGTAATAATTTGTCTGGTAATACATAATTCCGCAAATCCTCGAAAAGAAGATAGCTTGTCCGCTTGAAAATCCCGAATTGCCTTATACAATCCAATCATTCCTTCTTGAGCAATATCCTCATGATCAGCTCCTACAAGGAAATAAGTTTTGGCTTTCGCTCGTACAAATGATTTATATTTGTATATTAAAAATTCGAGCGCTTGTGTGTCACCGTCCTGTACTAGCAATACTAATTCATTATCATCAAAATGCTGAAAGTCAATATCTCTATTTTCTACTCGCATGGTGGTCATTGGGACTCCTCCCGGCTTAATGCCAAAAATTAGGTATTGCAGACTATAATAGCAACATTATACAGGAAGCGCTTTAATTACGTCAACCGTTCATTTTCTATTTATTACCACGTCGCCATTTTTCAAATACTTGTAAGACGGTATCATCTAATGGAATTTTGCTTTTTACTTTTTTTTGTTGATGTTCTTTAATATCCATTTCTATTTCTCGTTCTATATTTTTCAGTTCTATATCTAACTCTCTTGCCGAAATCCGAAATGCTCCTTGTGCGAAGATAGTACGTTGTTCTGTATAATCGGATGTGGCAACAAAGACTTTTGTTCGAACGTTTTTGAATTCCTTTACTAACCGCTCAATACACTGATCAGCCGTTTCGTTTTCTTTCGTAAAAATGACTTCTACTTTATATTGCTGTTGCTTATTTTCTAATCCTCGAACTTCATAAGCATCAAAAACAACAAGTACCTTTCTCCTTCTGTATGCTTGATATTCTGCCATTTTATCGATGAGCAGGAGTCTCGCCTGCTCTAAATCCGTTTCTTTTAATGCTTGCAGTTCCTCCCATGCTCCTATCATGTTGTAACCATCTACTAACAATACATCCATTAAGCACCATCTCTTTTTCGCAGAACTTCATACATTAAAAGACTTGCAGCAACAGAGGCATTTAAAGAGGAGACAGAGCCTTTCATTGGTAACGAGACTGTCCAATCACAGTTTTTTCTCACCAAGCGACTAATACCTTTTCCTTCATTCCCAATAACTAAAGCTATAGGTAAAGAACCATCCAATTTCCGATAATCTTCTGTCGCTTCCGCCTCCGTACCTACCACCCATACATTTCGGGACTTTAACTCTTCGATCGTTTGAACAATATTGGTTACCCTCACCACAGGTATATGTTCAATTGCACCTACCGAGGTTTTTGCTACAGTGGCTGTTAAACCTACCGCTCTTCTTTTTGGAATAATCACACCATGTGCCCCTGTTGCATCTGCCGTTCTTAAAATCGAGCCTAAGTTATGAGGATCTTCTATTTCATCTAAGATTAAGAAGAAGGCTTCTTCCTCTTTTTCCGCAGCTTTTTGAAATAATTGCTCAAGACTTGCATAGTCATAAGCAGCCACCAGTGCCGCGATTCCCTGATGATTACCTTCGACCAACTGATCCAGTTTCTTCTTGGGTACACGTTGAACGGGGGCGTTATTGGATTTTGCCAATCCCTGTAATTTATTTGCTAATGGCGCATTTAAATTTTCGGTTATATACAATTTCTGAACAGATCTGCCTGATTCAAGTGCTTCTATCACCGTATTCTTTCCTATAATCCACTCTCCGCTCATGCTTGTTCCACTCCTTTCTCTGTTATTTTAATTGCGCTACGTATTAGCATTTCCAATCTTTCTACTTTATGAGCTAAATACAAATAACCGATTAATGCTTCAAATGCTGTGCTATATCGATAAGCTTGTACACTTGTGTTTTTAGGGACAGAGCCTGATTTAGCATTCCGTCCCCTTCTCACAATTGCTAATTCCTCTTCTGTGAGAATTTCATCATCGATCCACTGATGAATTACTTTTGCCTGGGCCGTTGCTTTCACAAAACTTACTGCATGTTGATGTAATTGTTGCACCTTGACTGTACCTTTATATATAAGATATTCCCTTACATACTTTTCATAAATGACATCACCCATATAAGCAAGGGCTAAGCTTTTCAATTCTTTTGGATTTTCAATGGTCATCATTAGCCTCGCTTCCATCTCGTACCTTGTGGGGTGTCTTCTAATATAATGTTTTGTGCTTTTAGGTCATCACGAATTTGGTCTGCTAAAGCAAAATCCTTATTTTTTCTTGCTTCGATCCGCTGCTGAATTAATGCATCAACCTCATCATCTAATAACGCTTTTTCTTCTGAAATAGGAATCCCTAAAATCTCGAACCAGTTTGTTAAGGTTTGGATATAGGTATCGATTACTTCTGTATGTGTTTGGTCGCCATTTAAATATACATTTGCTTCTTTGACTAGATCAAAAATAACTGCGATTGCATTGGCCGTATTGAAATCATCGTCCATTTCTTTTTCAAATTGTTGCTTTAACTCGTCAATCTTAGTTAGCCATTTCTGATTATCATTTGCTAAGTTCACACTTGCTTCTCGGCGGTGCTCTAAATTGATTAAAGCATTTTCTACTCGATCATAACTATTTTTTGCACTTTCTAAAAGTGTGTCACTAAAGTTAATAGGGTGACGATAATGAACACTTAGCATGAAAAACCGTACTACTTTCGGATCGTGTTTTTTGATCAAATCATGCGCTAACACAAAATTGCCAAGTGATTTCGACATTTTCTCATTATCAATATTAATATAGCCGTTATGCATCCAATAATTAGCAAACGAAGTACCATTTCCTGCTTCAGATTGTGCAATTTCGTTCTCGTGGTGAGGGAACGCTAAGTCTTGCCCACCCGCATGTATATCGATGGTCTCTCCTAAATATTTTTTTGCCATTGCTGAACATTCGATATGCCAACCTGGACGGCCTTCTCCCCACGGGGATGCCCAAGCAATTTCTCCATCTTTTGTCTGCTTCCATAGAGCAAAGTCTAAAGGATCTTGTTTTTTCTCTCCCACTTGGATACGTGCTCCAGATCTTAATTCATCGATGGATTGATGAGACAATTTCCCATATTGATCAAACGATCTTGTTTTGAAATAAACATCTCCTTCTGCTTCATATGCATGACCTTTGTCAATTAATGTTGCAATAAAAGAAATAATGTCGTCCATCGTTTCGGTTACTCTTGGATGATGAACCGCTTCTTTTACCCCAAGTGCTCCTACGTCCTCTTTGTATGCTTTTATAAATCGGTCGGAAATTGTCGGAACTTCTTCTCCCAGCTCTTTTGCTGCTTTAATTAATTTATCATCGACATCCGTAAAATTTAATACATAGTCTACTTGATATCCTTTGTACTCAAAATACCTTCTCACCGTATCGAAAACAATAGCGGGACGGGCATTACCGATATGAATATAGTTATATACCGTCGGACCACAAACATACATTTTGACAAGGTCCTTCTCTAGCGGTTTAAACGTTTCTTTTTTTCTTGTCAATGTATTGTAAATACTAATTGTCACGTTGATTCGCTCCTTTTACATTCTTTAACTCGTTTTGTAAATGTTTAATTTCATCTTCCATTTCCTTTAAAACCTCACTAATCGGGTCTGGAAGTTTATGATGGTCTAAGTCTTTTCGTATTTTTTCACCGTTTTGTATAACTACTCTTCCAGGTATACCGACCACAGTGGAGTGGTCTGGCACATCTTCTAATACAACGGAACCCGCTCCTATTTTCGAACTTTCGCCGATCGTGATCGACCCTAATACTTTTGCTCCTGTGGCAATTAATGCATTGTCTTTTATCGTTGGATGTCTTTTGCCTTTTTCTTTTCCAGTACCTCCTAATGTTACTCCTTGATAAATGGTAACATTATCGCCAATCTCACACGTTTCACCAATCACGACTCCCATGCCATGATCGATAAAGAATCGTTTGCCAATTTTGGCCCCTGGATGGATCTCAATGCCAGTAAAGAAGCGGCTAATTTGTGAAATAACTCTGGCTAGAAAAAAGAATTTTTTTTGATAAAAGGCATGTGCCATACGATGTGACCATATCGCATGCAATCCTGAATAGGTTAAGCAAACTTCAATATATGTTCGTGCTGCCGGGTCTTGATCAAAAACAACATCAATGTCCTGTTTGAGTAACTTAAAAAAACCCAAAAACAATCCCCCCTGTATTAAGCTAATATATATAAATAAGACAAATAAATCTCCCACTTAACAGAAAATATTTTCATAAGACACAAACTGCGAAGTAATGAAAACTTCATCACATAAAGAATAATGATGAGTGAACTACCACCGCTACGGAAAAACACTCCCTTTCCGGGGGCACGGCTTCAGCTAACTTTGAAAAGAAAGACACTTTTCAAAGTGGATCTTCAGCTCGTGCTGTTCCCCCAGGAGTGTCGCATTTTTCCTCCGCTTTGTAGAGACCTCTGTTCAAGTAAGATGAAATAAGCATTCATATCAATATTCTAGCAATTACTTTATTTGTAGAACATTACTAAAGCGTAGTCCATTTACGTAGACTCTTGCGGGATCAGCGTCTTCCGAAGACCCCACAGGAAAAGCATTTTTTGCTTTTCTGAGGAGGCTGAGGTGACGCCCGCAGAAAGCGAAGTAAATGGACGGAGCTTTTGCATTCCACTCATCATAATTTCAAAGTTTACAGTGACGTTACTTCGCAGTTTAGTTTTGGTGCGAAGTTATTAGGGCTATATAAAAAGCGTCTCTGAGTTATGTAACTCAGAGACGCTTTTTTGCGCGGTTCCACTCTGTTTAGGGCAGTGCGATGCCCTCCACTTGAACCAATAACGGCGGTTAACCGTTTTTCCGTACTCGTTTGTTCGGGAAAAAACTCAGAGGTGCATTTCAAAGACAAGTGCTTCAACCATTCTCAGCCTTAGATGGTTTTCTCTGTGCAAGCAGGTTTCCTTTTACTTCTCCTCATCCACGTTCTTTATTACTTATTATTATAGTGACTTTTGTAATTTTTGCTACTTATTTGATTTGTGACAATACATCTTGCAGTCTTGCTTTCACAATTTCTGCACCTAAAAGGTGGATGGCATTTGGTAATTCAGGACCATGAACCTGGCCAGTTGTCGCCACGCGAATCGGCATAAATAATTTTTTACCCTTTTGTTTGGTAGCTTTTTGGGTCGCTTTAATACTCGCCTTAATCTCTTCCGGGGATAGCTCTTCAATAGCACTAAACTGCTCTAGAAATCCTTCTAATACTTCTGGCACTTGCTCTTCTTTTAATACCGCCATTGCTTCTTCATTATACTTAATTTCCTTTTTGAAAAATAAATCCGTTAATTCAACAATTTCTGCACCGTAAGATAATTGATCATGATAAAGACTGATTAAATTTATAGCCCATTCTTTTTGCTCGTCCGTCATATTTTCTGGTAATTTACCTGCCTTGACTAAGTGTGGCAAGCTTAATTCTACTACTTCATCTAATGACGCTTGTTTAATATATTGGTTATTCATCCATTTTAGTTTCGCTGGATCAAAGATCGCTGGTGAGGTAGATAAGCGTTCCGGGTCAAATATATTAATAAATTCTTCTTGAGTAAATAATTCCTCTTCCCCAACCGGTGACCAGCCTAATAACGTAATAAAGTTAAACAAAGCTTCTGGTATATATCCTAGATTTTTATATTGCTCAATAAATTGTAGGATATGCTCATCTCGTTTGCTTAGTTTCTTGCGATTTTCATTTAGAATCAATGTCATATGACCATATTGTGGGGCATCCCATCCAAACGCTTCAAATATCATCATTTGTTTTGGCGTATTTGAAATATGCTCTTCTCCACGTAACACATGACTAATTTTCATTTGGTGATCATCAATTGCTACCGCGAAATTGTAAGTTGGAATTCCGTTCTTTTTCACCATTACCCAATCACCAAAATCACTTGATTCAAAGGTGATCTTATCACGCACAATATCCTGGAATGCATATGTTTTACTTTCCGGGACACGGAATCGAATACTAGGTAGACGTCCTTCTGCTTCAAATTGTTTGATTTGTTCCGCTGTTAGATCGCGATGAGCACCTGAATACTTAGGAACTTGTCCGTTAGCACGTTGCTCTTCCCGCTCTTTATCTAATTCTTCTTCCGTCATATAACATTTATAAGCTAACCCACGCTCTAATAATTCATCAACATATTTCTGATAAATATCCAGACGTTCTGTTTGACGATATGGGCCATAATCTCCACCGATATCAGCCCCTTCGTCCCATTCTAATCCAAGCCACTTTAAATAACGTAATTGACTTTCTTCTCCACCTTCTACATTACGCTTATCATCCGTATCCTCTGTACGAATTATAAACTTTCCACCTAAATGTTTTGCATATAAATAATTAAAAAGTGCTGTTCTTGCATTACCGATGTGAAGATGTCCTGTTGGACTTGGTGCATAACGCACACGTACTTCGTTTGTCATTGTGAGTGTCCCTCCAAATATATATTTATATATCGATCGATTTTCAACTGTACCCATTTTATCATTATCTCGGATAAAATGTTATGTTTTTATTTTTTGATTAGTAGGACGATTGCTTGAGCTGCGATGCCCTCTTTTCTCCCTGCAAAGCCTAACTTTTCTGTTGTTGTCGCCTTTACATTTACCTGGTCACTATTGCATTCTAATAGACGTGCTATATTCTCTCTGATTGGTTCTATGAATGGTGCAAGCTTTGGAGCCTGAGCGATTACCGTACAATCGACATTGCCGAGCGTATAACCCTTTTGTTCAACTATTTTCCATACTTCCTGTAATAACTTTTGTGAATCTGCATCTTTAAATGCTGGATCCGTATCAGGGAAGTGCTTACCGATATCTCCTTCACCAATTGCCCCTAAACAGGCATCAGTAATTGTATGTAGCAGTACGTCTGCATCTGAATGTCCTAAAAGGCCATAATCATGAGGGATATCTACTCCACCTATAATACATGGTCTATTCTCTACTAATTGATGAACATCAAATCCTTGTCCAATCCGAAACATTACTTTTCCTCCTGTCGGTTTAAAATCATCTCTGCTCGCATAATATCCTCTGGGGTAGTTAATTTAACGTTATGATAAGTACCCTCGACAATTTCAACCGGTTCATTTAATACTTCTACTAAAGATACATCATCTGTACCCAAAAAGTTAGCGGAAATCGCATTTTCATGTGCCTTTTTAATTAAATCATACTGAAAGGCTTGAGGCGTTTGGGCTGCCCACAGGGTCGAACGATCTACTGTTTCGACATTATCCCCGTTTTTTCTTTTTATTGTATCTGTCACTGGCACTGCTAATAATGCGGCTTTTTTCTGAGTGGCAGCTTGTGCTAAAGCATGTAAGTGTTCCTCATTAACAAAAGGTCTTGCACCGTCATGAATCATGATAATTCGCTCTTGTTCTTCCGACTTTACTGCAAGCAATCCTTTATATCCACTTTCTTGTCGCTCTTTACCACCCTCGACAAGTGTAACTTGATTATTCCAAAGATAATTAGCTAATAATTGTTGCATTTGTTGATGTTCTGTTGGATTGATAACTAGATAAATATGCTGACACCAACTGTCTTGAATAAACCTCTTTAACGTATGTATGATTAATGGTTCGTCCAGTAACTCGATGAACTGTTTGTTTTTCCCAGCGTTCATACGTTTACCTTGCCCTGCCGCTAACACAATAACATTATACTCAACCATGCGGCCACCCCAATCTCTAAAATAAACGATTATAATATATTTATTGACTCCGAAAACAAAGAACCTATAGCTTATAAGACACAAACTGCGCAATAAGCAGAGTGGTAATTTTAAATGAAAGTATGTGCGTGACAGCCGCTGCGGCTTGTCCACTTCGCTTTTACCACGGGCATAAGTCAACATCTGCTCAAGCAAGCTTTCGCAGTGTATCCTATACCGGGGGGCATGCTCTTCAGCTAACTTTGAAAAGAAAGACACTTTTCAAAGTGGATCTTCAGATCATGCTAATCCCCCAGGAGTCGAAGTGGACGCCTGCGCTAGATAAAGTTCTACAGTGGATGCAAGAGTTAAAATAATGACGATTATCTCGTCATGTCTAGAAAGGCCAAGTTTATAACTGTTAAAACCGTTGTAGAACCTATTTATAGCGTAGGCCGCCCACTTTCACTCCTGTGGGAATGTTTTACCTGAAGATCCACTTTATCAAGCGGTCTATGCTTGATAAAGTTAGCTGAAGGGAAAACCCCACGGAAAGGGAAGTGGGCAGCCGGAGCGGATAACTAATAGATAAATCATTTCAAAATGATCATGTCTCTTATTTCATAGTTTAGTTTTTTGTTTATTACCTAATGAATAAAAAGTGATAACTTAGAAGTTATCACTTTTTTAGCTTCTCTATAATGTTATACCTTTTTTAGAGTGCTTTTTCAAGCAATTTTGGCTTTGCGAAGATCATTCGACCTGCAGATGTTTGTAAAACACTGGTGATGACGACTTCGATGTTTTTGCCAATATAGTTCTTTCCTTCTTCTACTACAATCATTGTGCCGTCATCTAAATAAGCAACACCTTGGTTTTGCTCTTTACCGTCTTTTATTACCTGAACACCTAGTTCTTCTCCAGGTAAAACGATTGGTTTAACTGCATTGGCTAAATCATTGATGTTTAACACTGGCACCTTCTGAAACTCACATACTTTATTAAGGTTAAAGTCATTTGTTACGACTATACCGTTCATAACTTTAGCAAGCTTCACTAGTTTACTATCCACTTCTTGTATTTCTTCAAAATCGCCTTCATAGATCTCCACATTAATGGGTAAATCTTTTTGAATACGATTGAGGATATCTAAACCTCTTCGACCACGGTTACGTTTTAGAGCATCCGATGAATCCGCGATATGTTGTAACTCTTCCAATACAAACTGCGGTATTATAATCGTTCCTTCTAAAAAGCTTGTTTGACAGATATCCGCTATTCGACCATCAATAATGACACTTGTGTCTAATATTTTTGGCTTAGGTAATTCAAGTGCGGTGTCGTCTGACGTTATCGATTTCTTTTTTTCCTTTTTCGGTAAAGTAAACAAATTCAAAAATTCATCTCTCCGTTTAAAACCAACCTGGAACCCGAAATAGGCAAATAATACACTAAGGAAAATAGGCACCACTTGTGAAACAATGCGAATTTCAATCGATTGAATTGGAATAATTAAGAAATAAGCAATAATTAAACCTATAATAATACCTAAACTACCAAATAATAAATCTGCAACAGGGGCTTTCATTAACATTTCTTCAATCCAAGTAAAAAAGCTCACAATATAATCAGAAATCCATAAAGAAAGAATAAATAATATAATTGCTCCCAATACTAACCCCAAATAAGGCGCTACATAATCAGCCATTAACCATGTACCTTCAGCAAACCCTACTAATTCCAATAATCTTGGAATATATAAATATCCAGCGGTACCACCTGCAATAATAAAAAATAGTTGCACGAATCGTCTTAGCACCACAGTCACCTCCTATAAAATATTGTCTCCAACTATCAGAAATTCTAAACATATAAAGATAAATTAAATGCTTCTTAATCTCCTAATGCTATTTTAATTGCTTCTTGCACAGATTGAACTCCTACTACTTCAATGGAAGAGGGTGCTTTCCAACCATCAATATTTCTTGATGGGATAATTGCTCGCTTGAAACCCAATTTTGCAGCTTCCTGGACCCGTTGATCAATTCGAGAGACTCGACGTATTTCCCCGGTCAGACCAACTTCTCCAATCAGAACATCCTCTGCATGTGGAGCTTTGTCTCTAAAGCTTGATGCAATACTAATTGCCACCGCTAAGTCAATCGCTGGTTCATCTAACTTTACACCCCCAGCTACTTTCACATAGGCATCCTGATTTTGTAACATTAATCCCACTCTTTTTTCTAACACTGCCATCAAGAGAGGTACCCGATTATGATCAATTCCGGTTGCCATTCTGCGTGGATTACCGAAACTAGTAGGAGATATCAAGGACTGAATCTCTACCAGTACAGGCCTTGTTCCCTCCATTGAGGCTACGATGGTTGACCCTGCCACACCTTGTGAACGTTCTTCTAAAAAAATCTCGGATGGGTTTAACACTTCTGTTAATCCTTCTTCTTTCATTTCAAATATACCCATTTCGTTTGTACTTCCAAACCGATTTTTAACACCCCGTAAAATTCGGAAGGTATGATGCCTCTCTCCTTCAAAATATAATACAGCATCTACCATATGTTCGAGTAACCGTGGACCTGCAATGGATCCCTCTTTAGTTACATGCCCCACGATAAAAATAGGGATGTGGTTTTGCTTCGCGATACGCATTAACTCACTTGTACACTCTCGAACTTGTGAAACACTTCCTGGAGCACTTGTAACCTCTTCTTTAAAAATAGTCTGAATCGAGTCGATTACAACGAACCCTGGTTTGAGCTGGTCAATTTGATTTGCAATATCTACTAGATTTGTTTCAGATAAAACATATAATCGATCGGTTTTAATTGCGAGACGATCTGCTCTCAATTTCGTTTGTCTTGCTGACTCCTCACCAGAGATATAGAGTACATCCAGGTCATGTCGGGCAAGTTGACTTGATACTTGTAATAGTAAGGTTGATTTCCCTATACCGGGGTCCCCGCCAATTAACACGAGTGAACCAGGCACTATACCTCCACCCAACACGCGATTTAATTCTTGCATACTTGTTTTGATTCTAGGTTCTTCCTGTGACTGAATACTTGTAATCTTTTCTGGTTTTTGAGAAGTTTTAGAACCGGTAGCCCAATTACCTCTTGCAGACTTAGTAGCTTCTAGTTCCTCTACTAATGTATTCCACTGATTGCATCCTGGACATTTCCCCATCCATTTGGGAGATTCATAACCACAAGATTGACAAATAAATTTTGATTTTCGCTTAGCCAAAAGTATCGCTCCTTTTCATTATATACGAAAATACCCGCCCGTAAGTTACAAAGATCTATCAATTAAGTTAAAGAAGTATGTAAAAAGTGTAAAAAAAGGGAAAAACTCTTCCAAAGTAGACACAAACTGCTCAATAAGCAGAGTGGTAATTTTGAATGAAAGTATGAGCGTAACAACCGCTACGGCTTGTCCACTTCGCTTTCCGGGGGGCACGCTCTTCAGCTAACTTTGAAAAGAAAAACACTTTTCAAAGTGGATCTTCAGATCATGCTAATCCCCCAGGAGTCGAAGTGGACGCCTGCGCTAGATAAAAATTCTACAGTAGATGCCAGAGTTAAAATAATGACTACTATCTCGTCATTTCTAGAAAGGCCAAGTTTATACCTGTTAAAACCGTTGTAGAACCTATTTATAGTGTAGGCCGCCCACTTTCACTCCTGTGGGAATGTTTTACCTGAAGATCCACTTTTTCAAGCGATCTATGCTTGAAAAAGTTAGCTGAAGGGAAAACCCACGGAAAGGGAAGTGGGCAGCCGGAGCGGATAACTAATAGACAAAGTATTTCAAAATTATCACGACTCTTACTTCGCTGTTTAGTTTATTGATAGTGACTGCATAGTGAACTTTAGGTACAAAAAATCGGAAGGTGATACCCTCCGATTTTTTGGCTTTACATGACTTTAAATTCGTCCGATTCGTCTAGGTCAATGACCACTTTTTGACCTTTTTGTATCTTTTCTTTTAATAATTCTTCAGACAATAAGTCCTCTACATTTTTTTGAATAGATCGACGTAATGGCCTTGCACCATATTCAGGATCAAATCCTTCCTTGGCAATCTTTTCAATTGCCTTGTCAGACAATTCAAAGTCAATTTCCTGTTCCGTTAAACGTTTTTGTAATTCTTTCACCATTAATTCCACAATATACTTCATATGTCTCTTCTCTAATGAATGGAAGACAATGGTTTCATCAATTCGGTTTAGAAATTCTGGACGGAATGCCTTCTTCAATTCTTTTGTTACTTTTGAGCGCATATCCTGATAATCCTGTTCTTCATCACCTAAACTGAAACCAACATATTTATTACGTTTCAATTCGCTGGCACCCACATTGGAAGTCATGATTAAGACGGTATTACGAAAGTCAACTGTACGCCCTTTGGAGTCAGTGAGTCGACCATCCTCCAATACTTGTAAAAGAATATTAAATACTTCTGGATGGGCTTTTTCTACCTCATCTAATAAAACCACAGAGTATGGTTTTCTTCTTACTTTTTCCGTTAATTGTCCACCTTCTTCATATCCAACATAGCCTGGGGGTGAACCAACAAGACGAGAGGTTGCATGGCGTTCCATATATTCAGACATGTCAATCCGAATCATCGATTCTTCATCGCCAAACATCGACTCTGCTAAAGCTCGAGCTAATTCTGTTTTACCAACCCCGGTTGGACCTAAAAAAATAAAGGAACCGATTGGTCGTTTAGGATCTTTTAATCCTGCTCTTGCACGGCGAATCGCTTTAGAGACCGATTTGACTGCTTCTTCCTGACCAATTAAACGGTCATGCAAAATATCCTCCATGTGTAGTAATCTTTCACTTTCGTCTTTGGTAAGTGCAGACACCGGTACTCCTGTCCAGGTGGATACAACACTGGCGATATCTTCTACGACCACTTCAGAATTTTCCTGACCTTGTTTTTCTTTCCATTTTGTTTCTGTTTCCTCTAATTGTTTTCGCAGTTGTTGTTCATCATCTCTTAAAGATGCTGCTTTTTCGAATTCTTGGCTTTGTACGGCTGCATCTTTTTCTTTACGAACTTCTTCTAATTTTTGTTCTAATTCTTTTAAATTAGGTGGAGTAGTATAAGAACGCAGGCGAACTTTAGAACCAGCCTCGTCAATTAAGTCAATTGCTTTATCTGGTAAAAATCGGTCTGTAATATAACGATCAGATAATTTCGCTGCTGCTTCAATAGCATCGTCTGTAATCGTTACACGATGATGTGCTTCATAACGGTCTCTTAACCCTTGCAAGATTTGAATGGACTCATCTACCGATGGTTCATCAACTTGAATCGGTTGGAAACGACGCTCTAATGCTGCATCTTTCTCAATATATTTGCGGTATTCATCCAAGGTTGTGGCACCAATACATTGCAATTCACCACGTGCAAGTGATGGCTTTAGAATATTAGATGCATCGATTGCGCCCTCTGCACCACCTGCACCAATTAAAGTGTGCAACTCGTCAATAAACAAGATGACATTATTTGCTTGGCGTATTTCTTCCATCACCTTTTTCAGTCGGTCTTCAAATTCACCACGATATTTCGTACCAGCTACAACGGTTCCCATATCAAGGGTCATTACCCTTTTATCACGAAGAATCTCAGGTACTTCATTTTGGACAATCTGCTGAGCTAACCCTTCAGCAACCGCTGTTTTACCTACACCTGGCTCACCAATTAATACCGGGTTGTTTTTAGTACGACGACTCAACACTTGAATAACACGCTCTATTTCTTTGCCCCGACCTATTACTGGATCTATGTTACCTTCCTTTGCGATCGCAGTAAGATCTCGTGCAAGGGAATCTAATGTCGGGGTACTGGCATTATTATTTTGAGTATTACGTCCATTTTGAGAACTATTGGACTCATTACTGCCAAGAAGCTGTAACACTTGCTGGCGTGCTTTATTTAAGCTGACACCGAGGTTGTTTAATACACGAGCTGCCACACCTTCCCCTTCACGTATGAGACCTAATAGGATATGCTCTGTTCCAACATAGGAGTGACCTAGTTTTCGTGCTTCATCCATGGAAAGCTCAATAACCTTCTTTGCTCTTGGTGTATAATGAATCGTTTGAGATACTTGATTCCCTTTTCCAATTAAGGACTCTACTTCTTCTCGGATTTTATCTGCTCCAAGTCCGATTGCTTGAAGTGCTTTTGCTGCAATACCATCGCCTTCACTTACAAGGCCTAGTAAAATATGTTCTGTTCCAATGTTATTATGACCTAATCGCACTGCTTCTTCTTGAGATAATGCTAAAACTTTCTGTGCTCTTTCTGTAAAACGTCCAAACATCATTTAATATTCCTCCCTTTGCTCCAACGTGAACCGTTCCCGAATCAAGGATGCCCGAAAAACATCACGTTCATTCGGTGTCAGCATTTTTTTGGCATATTGTTGCAAAAATGCTGGTTGTGTTAATACAACCAATTCATTTAGTATTGATTTAGAAATATATTCAATAAACCCTAAATCAATACCCAATCGTACATCTGATAAACATTTCGCTGTTTCCTTAGACTCAATAATACGGCTATGTTGCAGGACGCCATAAGAACGGAAAACCCGATCTTCCAGTTCAAGTTCTGATTGATCCATTAACAGAGTCCGCGCGTGTCTTTCGTGCTCTATTAATTTCTCGACAACACCTTTTAAATCTTCAATAATATCTGTCTCTGATCTACCTAAGGTAATCTGATTCGAAATTTGAAAAATATTTCCTAACGCCTCGCTACCTTCTCCATAAATGCCTCTTACCACTAATCCCAGTTGATTAATGGCAGGAATCATTCGATTGATTTTTCTAGTGATCGATAGTGCAGGCAAATGCATCATGACAGAAGCTCTTAAACCCGTCCCGACATTCGTAGGACAGCTTGTTAAATATCCTCTATTTTCATCAAATGCATAGTCTATCTTTTCCTCTAGCCAATCGTCTAGTTGGAATGCTTCTTCCAATGCTTTTTCCAATTGAAATCCCGGAAAATATAATTGCGCACGAATATGATCTTCTTCATTGACCATAATGGATACTTGTTCATTTTTAGATATCAGTGCTGCCCCGCGTGTTGACTTATCTGCCAAGTGTGGGCTAATTAAATGTTTTTCTACTAACACTTGTTTTTCAACAGACTTCAATTCAGACATTTGAACAAATTCTAATTCTTTATATTGTTGAAATGTACGGTGATTGAATCCCTTTTCCATAAAAGAAAGAATACTCTCCAAATGCTCTTCCTCAGCAATAAGTGGAAAAGGTGATTGATCAAAGTTGCGCGCTAATCGAACGCGGCTACTCATCACTATATCACTATCTGGACCATCTTCTTTTAACCATGGGCTAATAGCTTCATTCATAAATTGTTCTAAACCCATTTATGCCTCACCTTCCCCATGTTGGTTTAGGTTGTTCTCCAATGATTTAATCTGATCACGAATTTTCGCTGCGTCTTCAAATGCTTCATCTGCAATCGCTTGTTGTAACTGAAGTTTTAAATCTCTCACCATTTTCCGTTGGTAGATATCTGTTCCAATACGTTTTGGAACTTTACCTTCATGAACAGTATTCCCACTGTGTACCTTACGAAACAAAGGATTTAAATGTTCAGCAAATGTCTGATAACACATCGCACAACCAAACTTACCGACTCTTGCAAATTGATGATAGGTCATACCACATTTATCACATTGTATTTCCCTTTCTTCTTTTTCTTGCTCTGTTGGCTGATGCAAAGCACTCGGATTTGGATTAAACAAGCCTGATAATAGATGATGCAGCGAATAAGCATCCTCATCAGGAGATACGTATCCTTTTTCCTTAGCACATTTCTGACAGACATGAATTTCGGTTTTATCACCGTTAATCACTTGTGCAAAATGAACCGTTGCTTTATTTTCTTTGCACTCTTGACATTCCATACTGGACACCTCCTAAATCTCATACTTTAAGGCATTTAGCATTGCAGACATAATCCTTGCCCGAATTTCATCGCGGAGTGGTAATTGAAAAGGTAATGTAGTTCGATCTATGGCATTCACCATTAATTTTGCTTCTCTTTTGGTAATTAACTCTTCTTCTAATAATCGTTCTAATATATTCACTGCTTTTAATTGGGAAATTTTCGGTTGAATCATTTCGATAATTTCATCAATGAGTTTCGCTTTATCTTCATTTGTAATGCGACTGATCCGAATATAGCCCCCACCACCGCGCTTACTTTCAACTAAATATCCTTTTTCTAATGTAAATCGTGTATTGATTACGTAATTTATTTGAGAAGGTACACATTCAAAGCGGTCGGCAATTTCACTACGCTTTATTTCAATGATTTTGTGTTGATTACTGTGCATAATTTTTTTCAAATATTCCTCAATAATATCTGATATATTACGCATTTTCCCTCCTCCAATCTGACTTTGACTATATTTGACTATATACTCATTATACTCTAACTCAGCTGAGATGAAAACTATTTGGTCTTTCCTATTATAACCTTCCCATTCACAGTTCAAACGGGTTATGGACGAAAACGAATCTTGATTTTTTTCACGTCTTCTTGTTCGAGCAGCCATTCATATAAATTTTCCTGTTTCTTTTTATGAATAGCATCAATAAACATTTTTATTCTTGTTGTGTTCTCACTTTCTTTTGAAATGTCAAATTCCCGTATTTCAACCGGAAATGACTGAATTCTTTCTAAAAATTTCGAAGTCTCGTTCTTATTAGAAATTTTCACTTCAAATATGATATGATGATTTTTGCTGTGCAATCTCTTTTCAAACTTGTTTAATACCACTAAGCTCACTAAAATAATCAATGTTGTTATGATCGCTTCTTTATACATTCCAATACCTACAATTAGCCCTAATCCAGCCACCGCCCAAATTGAAGCAGCGGTTGTTAGCCCTCTAATTGTACCCCCATGTACAATAATGGTACCGGCACCCAAGAAACCAATCCCACTAATAACATAGGAAGGTATACGTGCAGGATCAAAACGCACATTATCATAATTTTCGATAAAATAATCAAATCCATTTATAGATAATAACATCATTAGACAAGAACTTACCCCTACTAATATATGAGTTCGAAATCCAGCTGAATGTTTATTTACTTCTCTTTCAAAACCAATTAAACCTGCTAATACTAACGCAATCATTAGCCTGGAAATAGATTCTATAAATTCTGCATCAAAGATTTGCTGCCACACAAAAAATTCCCCCTTTTTCATCAAATTAAATTATCACGTTGTAATAGTACCCTAACGAAAAATCCGAGCTGTAGCAAAAAAGCTAAGGAATAATCGGATTCTAACTCCTGAGAGTCTGAAACTCGCCCTGGTATATATTTTTTTATTCCACTTTCTCTTATACCCGTTTTTAGTACATTTTAGTAATAAAAAGCCCTCCTACTGTTTGTAGAAAGGCTTACGGTTACTTTTAAAAGAAGTCTGGAAAATAAGGTGTCTGATTTGGAAGTATCTTGTCTAATTCTTGAACAGCCTCCACATCACCCTTGATCATCTCGAGATCTCTTAATTCTGTAGGACGTCGGTAATTGAGCATGATACTGCTAAGTTGTTGAATGTTAACAGAAACTAAAGGGATTGATGTATTTAGTTTTTCTAATTTTGTAACATCTATCCTTAAATGATCCGGATTAAATTCATAATACCCATTATTTTCTTCAAGAAATGTATCCTCCACTTTCAGAACAAATGGCTGAAATTTCTCTTCTATGCGAAACGGAAATAGGGTTAGAAATTGTTCAACATCAACAATCCTGCTCATAAAGTAAGGCGAAATCGATTGTTTAAATCTTGGTTCGTCTACTAAGAGAGTGATTGGATCACCTTCTGGCAAGCTAACAAATACATCATCAACCATGGAATCATGATTACTCAAGAATTGATAAATAAGTTTTCGTCCATTTAATGTACTGAACGCCATATCTTTTATTGTTAATTTTCGCTCTTTGACATTATATATTATGTATCCCTCTAATACATTACTCTCATTATATGCAAAAGCGATTGTTTGTTTTTTATCAAATATTCGATGTTGCCACCATTGTCCATCTCGATACAGTGAGCCAGTGTAATCGTCTATATAAGATGTATATACCTTGTTCAATTGTTCGATTGATTGTTCTGTTGGTTCAGCTCTTCTGACATCACCTTTACCATTCCAGGTTTTTGAGAAATGAGATATTGGAATTTGAAAATCCTGTTTTGCAAAAGTAACTTCCCATCCATACTTTCGATAAAAGGGTATTGAAAAAGGATGTAGGTAAGAAATGGTTTGCCCTTTAGTTTTCATATCACTTAAAGCTTCCTTGAGCAGTTGCTTGATCTTCCCACCTCTTCGATGCTCTGGCCAAGAAGCTACAGCAGCAACACCGCCCATACGTAACTTCTTACCGTGCAAATGGACTGCAAATGGAATAACATGCACTTTTGCTGCTAATTTATTATGATCAAACCATCCCCAAATAGTATGGGTGTCTAATTCTTTTTGCTTATTACGCATCTCCTCTTCCGTTAAGGTGTACTGAAATGCAAATTCTGAAAGTGAAAATATCCCCTGATAATCTTTGTAATTGCATTCTCTTATTTTAGACATGGCATATACTCCTTTTCTTCCAATATAACTATATTCTTTCAGCTTTCCATTATAATTGTCAATATATTTCACTAGCAATACTACTAGAATATATATAAAAACACCTTAGTCTAATTAGACTAAGGTGTTTTCAGTGTGCCTGGCAACGTCCTACTCTTGCAGGGGCGCGAGCCCCAACTACCATGGGCGCTGGAGAGCTTAACTGCTGTGTTCGGCATGGGAACAGGTGTGACCTCTCCGCTATCGTCACCAGACTGGGATATACCCTAAAAACTAGATAAGAAAAGAAAAACAAGCTTCAAACAAACCGCACTTTATTTTAGTATAGATAAGTCCTCGATCGATTAGTATTCGTCAGCTGCACATGTCACCATGCTTCCACCTCGAACCTATCTACCTCATCGTCTCTGAGGGATCTTACTCTATCGAATAGATGGGAAGTCTCATCTTGAGGGGGGCTTCATGCTTAGATGCTTTCAGCACTTATCCCTTCCACACGTAGCTACCCAGCGATGCTCCTGGCGGAACAACTGGTACACCAGCGGTGTGTCCATCCCGGTCCTCTCGTACTAAGGACAGCTCCTCTCAAACTTCCAACGCCCACGACGGATAGGGACCGAACTGTCTCACGAC
>NZ_FRCZ01000001.1 GCF_900143085.1 Gracilibacillus kekensis
AACTATTGTGACAGTTAACATTTTGAGCCTGTTACTCCAATAAACGAATTTTTCACATGAAAGTAATATCATAATGCAACCTCATGCTAGCGTTGTATAATATCAACTTAGCGCAGGCGTCCACTTCGACTCCTGAGGGATTAGCATGATCTGAAGATCCACTTTGACAAGTGTTTTTCTTTTCAAAGTTAGCTGAAGAGCATGCCCCTCGGAAAGCGAAGTGGGCAAGCCGTAGCGGTTGATACGCTCATAATAACTGTCAAAATTACCACGTCAGTTATTGCGCAGTATCTTCCTATTGTGCAATAAAAAATCCGAAGCTAATTCAAATTCTTATTGAATTAGCTTCGGATTTTACATTTAAATTCTTCTGGTTATTACCGATGCTTATGCAGTGATATATTGCTTAAGTTGCTGCCATTCTTCGGTTGTTAAGGTCACGCCTTTTCCCATTTTTTCATGATCTGGTGACCAGTCACGGATGTCATACTTTGGTTCTCGCTCGTTCCAACTAATTAGATTCACTTCTTTCTTCCAGCCTGACGAGGATTCGGATAGAACTGCTACATGTTCGATTATTTCAAATTTTATTCCTGCCACTTGAAACACCTCCTATTCTCTTGATTATCTCCTATTTAATCTTCAGACACAAAGCTATTAATAAATTACCTATATGATCTGTTACCATAAAAATCTCCCTTTTTCTTCTTATATCATTATTTTATATGAAGAAAAGGGGAGATACAATTTTAGGTTAATTTCTGCTTGTTTTTCATTTTTTCTTTAACGTATCCAATAAAATCATCTGCTTTCTGCTCTGGTGCTTTCGTTAATAGACTAATAATGATAAACAGGATAGTCGAAAACAGAATTCCCCAAAGACCAGACTTCAAGCCAAATAATAAACCTCCGGTTGCTTCTATTAAGATCACAATGATGCTACTAACGGATACACTGACAATCACTCCAGCAGCAGTACCTTTTTTCCAGAAAAAAGTACCAATAATGGCTGGTACAATTACAATTAAACCTGCCGACGAAGCAACTGATAAGACAGCAATTAAATCTAGTTGTAATTGTGCAAATAAAAAGGCTAATACGGCAATCACTGGGATTACCACTTTTCCTACCGCTAATTGTTTCTTATCATTCGCATCTTTTTTTATATTACGATAAACATCTCTTGAGAATAATGAAGATAACGTTAATAGAATCGAATCAATAGTAGAAATAGCAGCTGCCATAATACCCACCATAACAATCACACCTAATACTGGTGGAACCAAATCTGACGATAATAACATCGGTGTAGCTAAGTCGGCATTTTCAAGATTTGGAAATAAAATAGATGCCGAAAAGCCCCACACAACAGATACAATTGTATAGATAAGTCCAAAAATCAAAAAGCCCAATAGCATATGTCTCATGCTCTTTAATGAAGCGGGCATAAATAACCGTTGACTGACTTGCGGATTTGAAATACTAAAGAAAAACCATGGTATGGTTAAACCTAAGAAAGTCCAAAAGTTAAAGAATCCATTTCCAGGGACAGCTAATGCCTGAGGGTTATTCTCTTCAATCGAAGCAAAGAACCCACTTATCCCTCCGAGACCATTTACAATCATGATCACTACAATGGTTGATGTGATTATCATTAGTAATGATTGAAGTGAGTCTGTCCAAACAACAGAGCGAATACCTGCAATATATGAGAATACGAGCGCTAATATTGTTGCAATAATAACACCTGTTGTAAATGGAATCGCATCATTCGTTACTCCTTGCAGTAAGTAACCAATTCCTGTTAATTGTACTGCACTATACGGAATTAGAAATATACAACTTGAGATGGCTGCTACTACTGCTACCCATTTATTTTGATATCGATCCCCTAACATTTCTGAAGGTGTTACATAGCCATACTTCTTCCCTACCAACCAAAAACGAGGGCCAAAAATTGCTACAAGGGATACACCCATAAAATAAATAATTTCAAAACCAAACGCGCCAATTCCCCCGTTATATGTTAAACCAGCTAAACCTACTAGCATAAAAGCACTGTAAGTAGTGGCACTATAACTTAATGCCGAGACAAAACCATTCAGTTTTCTTTCCCCTAAAAAATAGCCAGACATACTGTTTTGTTTACCATTGCGTGATAAAAATGCGATGACAATAGCAATAACAACGTATATCGCTATTGTCGCCCAAACTAATGTGGTACTCATTCCTCATCCCCCCAACTTTTCGTTAACAAGTAATTTACCAAAATAATCAAGATAGCCAGAATCGTCCATAATAAAAAGCTACCATACCATTTGGTAACATTACTTAAAAAGGTATAGGGAATAATATAACCTAGAAATACAATAATCAATATAATAAGTCCCCATGTTTTTTCTTTTTTATTCACTAATTTCACCTATCCTTTCGTGGTCATGACTTTTATTATACACATTATATTACATGTGTAAAGACACTTGTAAATAAAAAAATAGTTACTTATCTTAGAAAGTAACTATTTTTAGTAAAACCTCTATTCTTTTCGATCGGGATCGTTTTCCTTTAATACTTCTAAGGCAGAACGTTTCTTTTTCTTTCTCCACCGTTTAATATAGATCGTAGGTGCTTCATAATCATCCGAAGCGGTAATATCACGGTTGGAAGCTTTCATGAATGACCATGCCAACAAGAACATTATAAAGATTAGAGGAAATCCCCCAACAATACTTGTAGTCTGCAAGGTATCCAATCCACCCAAAAACATTAACGAAAGTGGCATAATGCATAATGAAAATGCCCAAAATAATCGATTCCAACGTAATGGTTCATCTTCCACTTCTTTCTGAACGACAGATGCTAGTATGAAGGAAGAAGAATCAAAAGTGGTTGCTAAGAATATGACGGCAAGTATTGTAAATAAACCTACTAATAAATCTGAAAATGGCAATTGAGCGATAATAGCTATAATCGTCGCAGCTGGACCAAACTCATTCATATAACTAATGGCATCAAACCCTCCAGTTAATTGTAAATATAATCCAAAGTTGCCCATGATCCCAAAGAAAAGAACACAACCTAATGTACCGTAAACCATCGTACCAAATATCATTTCACGAATAGTTCTCCCTCTTGATATTCGTGCCACAAACAAACCTACAAATGGTGCATAAACAAGCCACCACGCCCAATAAAATACAGTCCATCCTTCTGGAAATCCCGTTTCTGAAAATCCTCCTAAATTACCAAAAGGTTCAGCCCATGTAGCCATTTTAAAAAAGTTATCTAATAATATTCCGACCGAATTAAATGTCGTTTCTACAATAAACCTTGTCGGTCCTACTACTAAAATATATGCCAAAATAAACAAAGCCAGCCATAAGTTAATATCACTTAAAAGTTTGATACCCCGTTTTAACCCGGAATAAGCACTAACAGCAAAGATCGTTGTACAAACTAACATGATGACAGCTTGCACCCATAAAGTTACTGGTATTCCTGTAAGATGGTTTACCCCTTCTGCAATCATTGGTGTACCTAATGCTAATGTAGTACCTGCTCCACCTAATAGTCCAAATATGAAGAGAATGTCAATCAATTTACCAAGTGGCCCATCTACCCATTTACCTAATACCGGCCGTATCGCTTCACTTACTTTTAAGACAGGTTTCTTTCGTACATAATAGAAGTAGGCAATTGGCAATGCTGGTAACGTGTAAATAGCCCAAGCAATTGGACCCCAATGAAATATGCCATATGCCGTTGCCCATTGAATTGCTTCCTGTGATTCCGCTTCTACTCCAAATGGAGGCCCTTGATAATAGTAGACCCATTCTATTACAGACCAATACAGAATACTAGAACCAATTCCTGCAGCAAATAACATAGCAGCCCATGAGAAGGAATTAAATTCTGGCTTTTCTCCTTCATTCCCTAATTTCACATGACCGTTTTTACTAAAAGCGACATATAATAAAAAGGAAAAAATGACCAGTCCCATCACTAAATACAATACACCAAAATTAGTCGTCATAAATGTATTTGCCATACCAACAAATTCTTTACCTAATTCAGGATAGCGAATAAGTGGAATTGTTACTACTAATAATAAAACAAAGGCTCCAATAAACGTTGGCCAATCAATTAATCGTTGTTTCATGAGATCATGCCTTTCTCTCTAGACTAGTTTTAAGTTACCCAAAATCCGAAAAACTAATTAAGAAAGGTGATTCTCTATTCATGCAAAAATTAGAAAAAGACAACATTATAGTTGCCTTTTTGAATCAGTTATTCTTTTTATTCTGATTACTTATATTTCTGCGTATGTAAATATTCCACCAAATTAACGCAACTGCAATGATCAAGATAACAGCTAATGGAACGTGTATAATACCTGTTAAGTCCAATATCAGCAATAAAACTAATATCGTTAATAATGGTATTCTTATTTTATTATAGTTCATATGATCCCCCTCTAAACCGCTTTCAGCTTAATTATATCGTATCATAGAGTGATACTAAATTATACTATTTTCTTTATCGAAATTGGATTAGTCGCTTGTTTACTTCTGGAATCACATATTCCACTAATAAATCGATTGATTTTTTTATTGATGTAAAATCTTGCCCGCCAAAATCAACTTGTGCATGAAATCGATCATGTTTAAAAAGTTGTGATTGGTAGACAATCTTTTCAACTAGTTGCTGGGGAGTACCTACAAACAGTGAAGACTCCTTACTTGTTATGTATTCAAGATCAGATCTGGCTGCACCCATGGCACCACCAATTCCTTGTTGGGTTAAATGTTTCCAATAATTAGCGTAATAAGGATAAAACTCATTCATTAATTCTTCTTTCGTTTCACGGATAAAGGTATGTCCTGCTATAGCAACTTGTGGATGTTTACCGGTAAACGTGTGACGATATCTTTCAATTAAAGGTAAATATTTTTTAGCAATACCTCCTATCATGACAACGATTAAGCCACATCCGTTTTTACCTGCTCGTTCGGCACTTTCAATTGTACCCCCTACACCAATTGCTACAGGTAATTTAGCTTGCAAAGGACGCGGTGCAATTTGTGCATCTGTTAAAGACGGCCTGTAATTACCCTCCCATGTTAGAGTTTCCTGTTCATTTAAGCGTAAAAAAAGATCTAAATGTTCTTCAAACAGTTGGTCATATTCTCTTTCATTATAACCAAATAACGGAAAGGACTCGACGAAAGCTCCTCTACCTGCAGTAAATTCAACACGACCGTTCGATAACAGATCAAGTGTTGCAAAATCCTCGAATAATCGAACAGGATCAGCAGTATTTAATAGTGATGTTAGAGCTGTTAATTTAATATTTTTGGTTCGTTGTGAAATAGCAGATAACATCATTTGTGGAGAGGATACCGCATAGTCTAAGCGGTGATGTTCACCGACCCCGAATATATCAATACCTTTTTGATCGGCATATTGTGCCATTTCAACAATCATATCAACTCGATTGGATACTTGAATCGTTTGCTTTGTTCTTGGATTCTCTAGTAACTCAGCTAATGTATAGACCCCAAATTCCATTTCTTACTTCCTTTCTATGCTAAAAATTGCTCCCAATTGGTCCAAGGATGTTCGGATGGCGGATAAGATACCACCTTTGTTTCTTCTTTTCGAATGGGATGGATAAAACCTACTTCATGTGACCATAAAGCAATCTGCTGACCAGGTTTATTGACTTTGTTTCCGTATTTCTGATCACCATATAAGGGAAAACCGCGTGATGCAAATTGAACCCGAATCTGGTGGGACCTGCCCGTAAGTAAGTTGATTTTCACTAAGCTTAACCCATTGCCACTCGCTAACACTTGATAATCAAGCATTGCTTTTTTTGCCTTTTTATTTTTCTTAGACGATACACCAACAATATTTTTCTGGACATCTTTATATAAAAAATCAACCAAATGATCTGTTGGTTTTGGTACTCCTCTCACTACAGCAAGATAAGTTTTGGTAAGTTCATTTTTTCTAATACTATCGGATAACCGTGATGCCGCTTTAGATGTTTTGGCAAAGACCATGGCACCACCTACTGGACGATCCAATCGATGAACAAGTCCTAAATAAACATTGCCAGGTTTTTGATAACGTATTTTTATATCTTCTTTTAAAATCGATAGAAGATCTTTATCATTGCTTTCATCCAATTGAACTGGAATATTCACGGGTTTTTCAACCATAAGCAGATGGTTGTCTTCGTGCAAATTTCGAATCTTCATAGTAAACTCCTTTAGAACCGGTGTTGTTATTATCTTAACACAATTAGTTAAAGCAATGCCTGCTTTCAATTCTGTTGAATAAAACCACAGAAAGGGAAAGACAGCAAGAGCAGATATCAATCACCCGTTGCTATACAATATCTTCCTGTAATGCATAAAAACCCAAATGATATTCAATCATTTGGATTTTTATAATTTTAGAATTCTGTTTTAACTTTCAGTTTTGTGTTATTCGACAATTAGTGTGGCAACCATATCGTCGTGTCCTGCACCACACATAACACTACATCTTATCGTATATTCTCCAGGTTCCAGCGTCGCAGAAGCAGAACCTTCAGAGTCTATTTGAATATCAGTTCCTTCCACTTCAATACCATGGAATCCTTCTTCATTTGAAAGGTTTACAGTTACTTCACCTGCAGGCACTGTATATTCTTCCTGATCAAATTCCCAGTTCGATGCTTTTATATCAACCACAGCTCCATCTCCACTGGCTGTATCTCCTGTATCACTTGAAGACCCTTCATCATCACCGCCCCCACAAGCTGCTAATATAAGAACAAGTAATAATGTTGCTAAGCCTAATAGTGTTTTTTTCATGATTTTTTCCCCTTTCTAATCCTTAAAGTATTTTTGCTATTCTTATCATAATCCTTTTCCTAAGAAAAGGGTATGATTTAAATCACATATAGAGTGTGATATTGCTCACTATCTCCAAAATCAAAATAAATTATGCTTGAAGCAACCACAAAATAGATAGGAGGTTTCAAGATGAGTCCAATTGAAAAAAGCCATTCGATGTCTGGAACAATTGCCTCTGTCACTATTGTTGCACTAGTTATCATTTTAATGTGGGCAGGGGTTTTCGCTATCTATATGGATAGAGTGTAATTCACTACTTATTATACCGATAAGTAACTTTTTTTATCTAGTATTACGTTACCTTTTTCACAAAATTTTCATAATTAAAGGAGGGATTTATTTATGAACAAGGGGAAGTTAGAAGAAATTTGGATGACAGTAAGTATTGGTGTGTTAGTTATTTTCATGGTAATCGTTGGTTACCAAACGTTTGCATTGGGAATGGGGCCACCGAGTAACAAGGAAGTGATTGATCCCCAAAAGGTAGACGAAACTGCACCTTTTGACAATCCTGGATTAAGTAACTCAGGCAATAATAAATACGAATTAGTAATGACTTTAGAAGCTTTTGCATTTACTCCAGGGAATATCGAAGTACCTGTAGGAGCAGAAGTTGAATTTACGATGACTTCAAAAGATGTTTCCCATGGTGTCCAAATTCCAGGTACCAACTTAAATGCAATGGTATTACCTGGTCACATTCAAAAAATTACACAAACATTTAATGAACCTGGAGAATATCTCGTATTGTGTAATGAGTATTGTGGGGCTGGTCATCAAGCAATGTTTACGACGATTATAGTGAAATAAGGAGGGATCAACCATGGAACAGGCAATAGATTTTAAAGGAAGAATAAAAAGTAAATTAGGCGTTAATCCACAAGATGCAACCATATCACTCACCTACTTTACGATATCTTTTGCTACATTATTAATTGGAGGGATATTAGGATTAATACAAGGACTTGAAAGAGCAGGACTGTACCAATTACCGGCAGGATTTAACTATTATCAAGTGTTATCAGCACATGGCTTACTATTATTAGTTGTTTTTACCGCAACATTTACGATGGGTTATCAACTAGCAAATCTTTCCCATTCCTTTGACGGGTTATTGCCAAAAGTGAGAAAAATGGTATGGATAGGTATCGTGTTAAAGCTGATAGGTGTTGTCTTAAGTGTGACAACGATAGTTTTAGGAGAGGCTTCTGTACTTTATACATTTTATCCACCATTAGCAGCACACCCTATTTTTTATGTTGGTTTAGTATTCCTAGTATTAGGAATATGGGCAGTATCATTTGGAGTGATGATCAACTACCGTTATTGGCGAAAACAGCACCCTAGCCAAACCACTCCAATTCTTGCATTTTTTGCAATGGGGGTTTTTGTATTATGGTTCTTCGCAAGCCTTGGTGTTACCATCGAAGTCTTTATGATCATACCATGGGTACTAGGTTGGATAGAAACCATCAATGTTATGGTCACAAGAACATTGTTTTGGTGGTTCGGTCATACTCTGGTAAATATTTGGTACCTTGTTGCAACATCTGCCTGGTATGTAATCGTACCGAAAATTATTGGCGGAAAACATTTCAATGAAAAGTTAATCCGTTTAGTAATTATACTTTTAGTTGTTCTCAATATACCTGGAGGATTCCACCATCAAATTATTGATCCAGCGATTTCTATTTCGATCAAGTTTTTACATGTATTTATGAGTTTGTCGATTGCAGTTCCATCATTAATGACAGCTTTTGCCATGTTTTATGTATTAGAGAAAGCAGGTCGTAACAAAGGTGGTAAAGGACTTTTCGGATGGTTGAAGAAATTACCTTGGGGAGATGTTCGTTTCCTTGCACCAATGATTGCGATGATTTCCTTTATCCCTGGTGGAGCAGGAGGGATCGTTAATACTAGTAACCAAATGAATCAAGTTATTCATAATACAATGTGGGTTGTGGGACATTTTCATATAACCGTCGGGGTTTCTGTAGTTCTCACTTTCTTCGGCATTTGTTATTGGTTAATTCCGCATTTATCGAAACGACAACTGACACCTAGAATGAATAAAATTGGCGTGATTCAAACGTGGATTTGGACGATCGGTATGGCGATTATGGCGGGATCGATGCACTTAGCAGGCTTAATAGGTGATCCACGTCGAACATCGGACACAACGTATGCTGGTCATGAATCAGCATTAAGCTGGCTTCCTTATGAATTTGTCTTCGCAACTGGTGCCACTCTCTTAATGATCGGTGTCATCATTCAAGTCTATGCAGTATTTAATATGATGTTCTTTGCACCTAAAGGTACAACAGAATTTCCTGTTGCAGAGCCTGAAGAAGACCAGCCAAAAGTACCAATGTGGACAGAACGCTGGGGATTGTGGGCAATTGTCTTACTTGCGGTTGTAGCAATGGCATATGTCATCCCAATCGTCGATATGATTGTCAATGCACCTCCTGGATCTCCGCCGATACGTACGTGGTAATAATGAAATAAATCTATTCAAGAGGCTATTGTCCGTTATTACTGCATTCATTCTGAATATATGGTAATAACGGACAATTAAGTATTAAGGTGGTGAACAAAGTGACCAAACATGAACGTATAGCTTTAATGGTCGTGTTATTACTTGGATTAAGTGTTTTGACAATTGGGACAGATGGTTTTCAGGCATTCACGGAAGAACAAGCAAGAACTAATCAATTAATAAGTGAACAACCTTACTTACCTAAAGTAATATTAGAAGATAGTAAAGCACGAACTTACAGTATGCAAGAGCTTCAACATAATAAATATTTGTTTATAACATTTATGTATACCAATTGTGCCACCGTATGTCCACAACTCGAGCGGAATATGCAAGAAGTATATCAACAGTTACCAGATACAATGATTAAAGAAAATATCCAATTCTTAAGTATTAGCTTCGATCCTGAAAATGATGATCCTAAAACCTTAGAAAAATATAGAAGTTATTTTGACAGTGATGGTGAATCTTGGCGAATGGCTCGAATTAATGATAAAGATGAGCTAAATAACTTATTGGATGAACTCGGAGTGATTGTAATACCAGATGATTATGGTAACTTCCAACACAATAGCGCATTTTACCTGGTGAATCGTGAAGGATCATTAATTGATGTAATGGACAATACCGAAATCGATCAGGCAGTGGAAAGAATTAAATCTGAGATTGGAGGCGGCTCTCTATGAAACAATTAAAATATGGAATTATATTGTATATCTTTTTAATCTTGCCTCCGGTTGCGAATTTATTAGAATCGATTATGATTTTTCATATGCATACACAGATGCCCTTGCTCGTTTTTACAGGATTTTTGATCGCCCCATTTTCACAAAAGAAATTCGCTCATTTTTTTGATAAATGGAATCAATCAGGCGTTCCAGGAATTGTACTAGTGATTTTAATTTGGTCTTATTGGCAACTCCCTCGGGCAATGGATGATGCATTAACGTATAATGTAGTTGAATATTTTAAGTTTATAAGTTTACCCCTCTTAGTAGGAGTGCCTTTACGTGACAGTTGGAAAAAGCTCAAGAGTACTGGTCAATATATTTTTCTTATCTTTATCTTTGCGACTTTAGTGATTACTGGGTTCATCTATATCTGGATTGATCAACAAATATGCAATAACTATTTAATCATTGAACAACAGACATTGGGATGGGGTTCTCTTGCAATGGCTGCCTGTTTGTTACTGTATATTGGGTATCGCTTGTTTGAAAATGATGAAGCTTTTTAAGAAATTAGTATTTATACAAGGCTGGCCATTCTCATCAGGTAATATCCTCCTATGTAAACCTCTCATAGTAATTTAATTACTATTATAGTAAACTAATCCTCAGAGTATAAGAACAACTGGAGGATGACAACATGTATTTTCGCAAATGGATGATTATGTCTATATTAATTTTTCTGATCCTAACTGGGTGTGGTACGGAAGCGGACAAAACATTTGATGATAATGAGAATAACTATTCTGCTGCTGATCCATCCACAGCCGAGGAAGAAACTAATATTGATAACGAAGACTTTACTGATGCCGAGGTCAAGCGTGTAGTAGACGGTGATACTGTAAAGATTCAAATAGAAGGAAGAGAAGAAACTGTTCGACTTTTATTAGTAGATACTCCAGAAACCAAACACCCAAACTTACCCGAACAGCCTTATGGTCAGGAGGCAACTGATTTTGCTGTGGAAAAGCTCGCTGGAAAAACGATACAAATAGAATATGACGGACCGAAGCGTGATCACTATGATCGTTTGCTCGGCTATATATGGGTAGATGGTGAGAATTTTAATAAGATGTTACTCGAAGTAGGATTAGCTCGATATGCTTACGTCTATGAACCTCCTTATACCCACCAGAAAGAGTTGAAACAAGCAGAACAACAAGCAAGTGAATCAGGAATTGGCATTTGGAGTGAAGATAATTATGTAACCAATGACGGTTTTAACCATCAGGATGTAAGTTCCAAACCTAATACAAATAGCGATCAAGAAGATGTTTATTATGCTAAGTGTGCAGAAGCACAAGAAGCTGGGGTAACTCCTCTCTATGAAGGTGACCCAGGGTATGGAATTCATATGGATGGTGATCGTGACGGTGTAGCTTGTGAATAGCGGTTATTTATTTTATACCCGTTTTATTGAACATATTTTGAATCTTACTTGCATTCGTTACGAACATCGATACATGTAAATATAATAAAGATGTTAGCATTCCAATCAAAATAACTCGTTTAAGATCAGGTAAATAGATATGACGAAGATCAGGCAACACAAAGAAACATACAGCAACGATTATTCCAAATAACACAAAGCATAATAGCTAATAATAAGAATAAGACCATCTCTGTTTAAACCCTACCATGTATCTGTCGATAATAATTGAAATAGGTATCCTACCAATAAATAAAGAGGTGTAGAGTAATAAGCATACATGATAAATAAACTAGGGAATCCTTCGTAATGTACATTAGGACTTCTTTGCTCCACTGGTATATACATGATTCAAGCAAGGACAATTGCAAATAGTATGATGGATAACATGGTGGTTATAAAACGATTCATTTTATCAATCTCTTTCCTCGTATGTTATAAAACGATTTTGTAGTATTTACAATCAAATTTTTCACACAATTTAGTGGCTTTCCTTTTATTTCGCTAATCATCTTGATCGATTGTTTAATCATAACTGGATGCGTCATTTTTCCACGAAAAGGTCCTTCGAATTGCCAAGGTCCATCTGTTTCTACCATTAATAACTCCAACGGGTATTGTCTTATAATTTCCTGTATTTCATTCTCATAGAGACAATCCGGTGTAATGGATATTTTATATTTATTTTTCATCATCCTTTGCAGAGTCGAAGCAGAACCTTTAAACCAGTGGAAATGAGCTATTTTAATATGATGTTTTTCTAAGAGATCACACACCAATTCAGCATCTTCATAAATGGCATGTAATACAACCGGCAGATCAAGTTCTTTAGCTAAAAGGATAAATCGTTCTAAAATTTCAAGATAGGGTTGAAGATTAAAATGAGCATCTTTTTTTCTTTTATAATAAGGAAGGCCGATCTCTCCAATAGCAACCAGATCATGGTGATGCCTACGAATCAATGCTTCTATTTCATCTAATTCTGCTTTACCAGGTATAGATTGTTCTGGATGCCATCCAAAAGCGGGATGAACATGTTCATTCCGAGACGATAAATCCCACACCTTTCGACAACTTTCCAAATCACTGGATACCGCAATCAACCCACTAAAATTGTTTTGTCTTAAGTCATCAAGAATCTGCAGTTGTTCTTCACGCTTGTACCAGTCAAGATGAATATGTGCATCAATCATCCAGCTCACCTCGTAATGTTTGATAAACTGCTTTTTTTACGTCTAGAAATTCTGAAGTTAATGTTAGTTCTCCATTTCTGGGACGATCAAATGCTATATCAAACTCTTTGATAACTTGTGCTGGCTTTGATCCTAAAACTAGAATTCTGTCAGATAAAAAGATTGCTTCTTCAATGTTGTGTGTAACAAACAAAACAGAAGGGCGCTCCTCATCCCAAATAGACAATAGCCATTTTTGCATCTCTAATCGTGTGAATTCGTCCAATGCTGAAAAAGGTTCATCCAAGCAAATAAAGGGTTGTGGGCTTAAAATACTTCGAATAAATGCAACACGTTGACGCATACCACCTGACAATTCATGTGGATAAGCATCTATATAATCTGCAAGTCCTGCTCGTTCTAGCATTTTTTTTGCTTTCTCTTTATCTGGTTTTTCGAATAACTCTACACCAAGTGTGACATTTTCTAAAATGGTACGCCAAGGAAACAACGATGGTGTTTGCGGCATATAACTTATTGAACCCTTTTGACCACTAATTTCATTTCCATTTAAACGAATCGAACCATAATCTGGCTTGTATAGTCCACCGATCAGGTGAAAAATCGTACTCTTTCCACTACCAGATGGTCCAAGTAAGGATACAAATTCGCCCTCTTTTACGTGGAATTGCAATTGTTCGAGGATTGGTTGTGAACCAAAGCTTTTAGAGAGCTGCTCGATTTCTAATGTACTCACCGTTTTCCCTCCTCACTTGGTCGCCATTTCAAAATTAATCGTTCTGCAGTAATTATCAGACTAAAAAAGATTAAGCATAAAATCATAATGAAAAAAATCGCTACAAATACACGATCTGTACGAAATGACGAGGATGCTAATGTCATATAAACTCCTATACCTTGATTGGCACCAAGCCACTCTGAAATAACGGCACCCATCACACTATACGTAGCCGAAATTTTTAATCCTGAAAATAGCTGTGGAATAGCATGAGGCAATTCCAGTTTGGTAAAAATTTGCCTATTTGTCGCACCTGCCATTTTCATATAATGAATGAGTTCTGGATTTGTTTGCTTCAAACCATCTATGGTTGCTACTGCAATCGGGAAAAAACAAACTAAAGTAATAATTAAAAGTTTAGGAGTAATACCAAAACCGAACCAAATAACTAACAAAGGTGCTAGAACAATAATAGGTATGTTCTGCGATAAAATAAGAAGTGGATATAATGCCTCTCTTATTCTTGGTACAAGGTGAAGTAGAATTGCTATAAGTAGACCAACTGAAACTCCTATAGCAAAACCGCTCCCTGTCAATGTAATTGTAGACAAGATATGGTGATTATAATTATGCCAACTTGTAAAAGCTTCTTGTACTATTGTTGTTGGTGCAGGAAGAATCCAAGTAGGTATTTGTAATAATCTACTGGTTATCTCCCAAATAGTAAGAATGCTCACAATGACAATGATTGCTGAATATGACTTTTCAAACATAAACATGCTCCTATTTTATTGGACACTTTTTGACGTTTACTGGACACTTTTCATGTTTTGTTGGACACTTTTTTACGTTTATTGGACACTTTATAAGGTTTATTGGACACTTTTCAGCATTTACTGGACACTTCTAACATATTAATGATATTTTGCTGTTAATTCACTCATCGACGCTTGATTGTCTGCTCGTGAATATATCTTGATTTGTGAAATCACACTGGGACAATCCAGCTCATGCATACGGTTGTTCATTTTTTCGATAACGACAAGCAATTGAGGTAGTTCACCCTCCATTGTTGTTTCTAAAGGATTTACTTGATATTTAACGCCTGATTTTTCAATGATTTTGATTGCTTCATCAACAAAAGGGATCGAGTCTTCTCCTTTTGGTGTTTTAGGAATGATTTGAATGCTAACTAAAGAATTTGCCATGGATATTCTCCCCCTCTATTCTGGTAAAAATTCATTTGTAAATGCCGCTTCGACATCTAATTCACTTTCTAATAAATCATTCTCAAACATCCATTCTGCATAATTACGCCATACATCTTCTGTTTGAATGCCCCATTGTTCTGCATCATCCTGATATTTTGGTGAAAGCCACTCTTGACTAGCATGCACTAATTCCTCATCCAAATCTGGTACTTCTACTACTAGAATATCTGCTGCATCACTTGGATTCTCGATGGCAAATTGATAGCCTTTTTCTAACGCTGCTACCATTGCACTCACTGTTTCCGGATTTTCTTCTATCATAGTTTCATTGGTTGTGATAACAGGAGTATAGTAATCTAGCTTCTCAGAATAATCTGTTAGATAAAGCATATCTAATTCAACGTCTCTCAGTTCAGCCTGGACACCAGTCCATCCATAATAAATCCACGCAAAATCAACATCACGTTCCACTGCAGTAAAAAAGTCTGTATTTCCCATATTGATAATCTCAACATCTTCAACCGATGCATCTTCTTGTTTCATTAAGGAATCAATGACAGCTGCTTCCACTGGTGCACCCCATCCTCCATACGTTTTACCAGCAAAATCTGCTGGTGATGTGATACCTTTTTCTTTAGGAGCAGCAAATCCTGAAGTGTTATGCTGAATTACTGCGGCAATCGAAACAATTGGAATGTCCTGAACACGTGCTTCTGTCACTGCTTCTTGTGCACTTATTCCAAATTGAGCTTTTCCGGTTGCTACCGTTTGATCTGCACCAGCTTCACCTGGCATAACGATTTCAACATCTAAGCCTTGCTCTTCAAAATATCCTTTTTCCTGTGCTACATATAGACCGGTATGATTGGTATTCGGTGTCCAATCCAGAACAAAGGTAACTTCCTCGAGCTCTTCCGCTGAATCGGAATTTCCGCAAGCAGTTAGAAGAAAACTAAAAATAATGAACACAAAGCCTAATTTTTTCATTTTTATCCCCCTATTATTTTTCTGTATTTAGAGGAACATACAAGAAAGCGCCCTAGACAAATTGCCTAGGGCGCATAAAGATTCAGTTATCTTATATGTTCCCTACGCTGGTTCTAACCAGATCAGGTTCTAAGGGTCAGCATCTTCACGGATACTCTCTCAACCGGCAACACCGGTCCCCCTACATGTTTATTATTGAATTGCTACTTTCTACTTTGACATAGATTTTGTATTTCATCAAGTCTTTTTAACTAAAAAGGTATTAGCTATGGATTTTACTAGCAACTTCTACTAATCGTTTTGCTTGATGTTTAACAGCCGCTTGTACATCTTCTACCATGGAGCCATCTTCCTGGCTTTGAGTCACACTTGTGCCATACGGATTTCCCCCACTGGCAAAAATAGAATCATCTGAATAGCCTGGTGGTACAATAATGGCACCCCAGTGCATCATGGCGGTATATAAATTTAAAATGGTAGCTTCTTGTCCTCCATGAGAATTAGAAGCAGATGACATTGCACTTACGACTTTGTTGACCGTTTTTCCTGTTGCCCAAAGACCACCTTGCATATCAATAAATTGTTTCATTTGCGATGGTAATGTACCAAAACGAGTTGGTGTGCTGAATAAAATGGCATCAGCCCATTCTATATCTTCAGAAGTTGCAACAGGAACATCTTTTGTCTCCTCTAAATGTTGTTTCCAGCCCGGATTGGATGCAATCGCTGCCTCTGGTGCTGTTTCTTCCGCACGCACTACTTTCACTTCAGCACCAGCATCTTTTATTGCCTCTTCTGCCCATTTTGCAAGTTGGTAATTCGTGCCTGTTGAACTGTAATATACTACTGCTACCTTAACCATGTATAAATACTCCCTTTCTTATATACTTTCAAGTTTTGATTTGCCCAGTATTCTAATAATTTATACATTATCTCGAAACTGAGATATTTTTAATGATAGCACCTTATTATCTCATTTTCAAGATAATCGCTCAGTAAAAAAAAGAGCCCAATAGCTCTTTTTTTACTTTACTTGAATATTTGAACTAATATAGGAATTGTAACGCATGACATTTCCCTCTGGATAATAATCAAATCGAATCTCTGCCATTTTCCCTTTTAATATCAATTCACCCTCTGGTGCCATCAAACTCATCGCCATCACAGATTGAGGCTGAGCTTCTTTTATTTTGTTGATAATCTCCTCTTTTTTACCTTCATCTGTAGTATCTATAAGCACTTCGTCATTTAAGATCACTTCTAGACGATGATACCTTTGCTCCGGGATAATCATTTCTGAAAAAGGGACATTAGCAACTGGTAATTGTCCGCCCTCATTTTCGCAATTTTGTAGGTCGAACGATAACGTTTCTTCTTCAGTTAGATAGTATTCAAATTGCTCACATGCAAATTCTCTTACGGTCTCTTCTACACCATATTCGTCTTGAGTTGCATCAACAAATACTTGATAATTCCCATCTTTATATTGAATATTGTGATAAATAAGATCACCTTCTGTGGTGTGTCTAACCAGTCTCAAGTTCGAACTTTTTTCATTTTCTACTTTTTGTCTGAACAATTCTAACTGAATCAGATTCGCATAATCTCCATGAGTTTCGACAAGATCATGTTCATTATCAATCACTCGCTCGATAGTAATAGCTGCACTTTGCCCTGGATAGGACTCAGCAACCGCTCCATGTGTCACCGCGATTTTTTCCCCAATAGTGAAAGATTCTGCTAAACTATTCTCAATATCCTCTATATTAAAAGAAATAGCATTTCCAGCCTGCTGATTAACCTTTTCTGCAGCAATTTCATCGAATGGTTGATCTAATTGTTTTTCCGTTACTAAGATACGATTCTCCTCTGTTTTAGCAACATAACCTGTCATTACATCTTCTGATGGATCTGAGGGTGCTTGTGACTCTCCACTGGTATTTCCATCATTCGAAGCAGTACCACAAGCAACGATCAATAATAGCACAAAAACACCAAGAAAATACTTCATTCGAACCGACCCCTTATGTTTATTTATCTTATTTGTCGCTTATTTGTAAAAAAGGTTACACTTTCAAATAAAAATATTGTCTACATCTTGAAGGATTCGAGCTCCTCAAATGGTGTGTTCCAATCGATTCGATTCATAGGACTTTGTTTTGCTAATAGAAAAGGTACTAGATACCTTTTATTTTTTTTCACATATTTCGGTTCCACATTTACAGCTATAAATTGTCGTCCGAGTGCATATCCATTTATGAATTCCTGCCAACTCCTGTAACTTCGTTGTAAAAATGAAACACCTTTTATTAGATAGGATCGGAGTTGATCTTCGGTCAAATATTTAACTTTAAAACCTGCTACAGCAAGCAACAAATAGTTCACCATATCTATTGCTAAAATTCCGCCTTGTGGGATATGATACATTTTTTCGTGCATCATTTTTAATCGAAGGTAGTCTTCATTCTGATCAGACCTATTTGCTAATACTGCTTCTCGATTTGAATAAGGAATTAACCTTAGCTGGTTCCATAATAGATTAAATTCCTGTCGCTCGCCTTCTGTATATAACGATTCTAATATTCTGTCTAGGTCTGCTTTATTGTTAATGTTTAATTCCTCACATAATTGTTTACTCTCGCTTTTTCTAAGAGGAAATAAACCTAAGCTTTCTAACATAAAGCGATCTTCCCGATAGTGAAATGAGATAATAGCATAAACAAATTCCATATATTCCTTCGACAATTGCACTACCCCCGCACCTCCTTAAAAACTGATCCTTAGCGAAATTTAGCAGGATGCTTAATGCTGTGGTAAAAAAATACTCGAAATACTCGAATGATCGTTTTTATAATAATAAAATAAAGAATGATTAGAACCAGCATAAATCCATATGTGTCTAGAGATATACTTAGAAATAAAAACGGTGCTTGTAGCAATTCAAAAAATGTAAAACCAATGGACCGTTCCACTGAATCCGAGATAATAGATTGTATAACTAAACAACAAAAAAAGAGTAATAGATATTTCTTATAGGGTTGTAAAAAAAGTGAAAACACTATTTTATCTTTAAATGAAAAAGGATGTACGATTTTTTTCATTGCATTTTTCTCATCACGACTTTTCCTTGTTTTTAGTTGATGATGCACTATTTTTGTAAGTAGAAGATTTGCTTCTATATCATTTGGACTTTTATCTATGGTTACATATATTTCTTTTTCTGCCTTTTCCCATTGTTTAGTCTCTATTAATGCCGATATATATAATAGTTGGATAGAAAAAAAATCATAACGTTTAAGTAATAACTCTGATTCTTTAATAACTTCTTTCCACCTGCTTAATTGATGTAATAAGCAGATTTTTTCAGCGAGACAATCGATATCACCAGGATTTTTTTCTAAACAATTACAATAGCATTGCAAGGCAAGTTTATCATTTCCCTTTTTTTGATAATAAAATCCCTGCAGCCGTAATAATTCAGGATCATCGGCGTAAATTAGTTTGACATTATCAATTAGTCTCTCAACATGAGTAATATTATTCGTTTTCATCTCTTCATACACTTTATTTCTACCTTCTAAGTACCGATCCACTTCACTATTTTTTATGCGTTCTAGGTAATCATAACTTAGTAGATTATGTTGTATAATGTGTTTTTGATAAAAATTCTGGTCCCATTTCTTCCAATTAAACGTTTCATTCAACAACACCCAAATATCAATCGGCAAAAAAGGGTGTTGATTAAGAAATTCCGTGACTACAATTCTTGTTCGAGGATACCATTCAACACTCCATACTGCTTCCAGATCTAATAGCTTTTGCCACATAGATGTGTCAATCCGTTGATTAAAATCATGATAAATGGACTGTAATTTTTCAATAAATTCTTCTAATGGTGTCTGTAAGTGGTGATAATGAATTGTGGTAACTGTTTCAGTAGGTGATTTTGTAAAAGCAGTGTTATCATTCACTTTGTTTCGAACATAACTTACTGCCTTTTCATACGTCTCTCTGAGGTGCTGATATCCCTTAGGATCCTCTTCAGGGTGATAATGTTTTAATTGTGTGGCATATGCACGCTTTATAACTTTCAAATCTTCAGCAGGCTCAATATCAAGTATCTTCCAATCAATCATAAACGGGAATTCCACCCTTCGATTTGATCCAGTCGCTGTTTTAATTGTTTCGCGGCTTTACTAATATAATCTACTCTCTGTGTTTCAATGACCCGATCAAAATTCTCTAGTAAACTTGCTACTTCGTTACGTAGATTTCCTAATGTTTCTTCATATAACCTTTCACCTCTGGCTATTAACAGACGATTTTCTTCCTTTTCACGAGGATGAATTTTTAAAGAGGCCAACTCATTTAATCTATTTTTAATCTCCTCAGTAGATAGGTTGCCCGGATTTTGCTCGATTACGATGGTCTCTTTCATTCCCGAACTAACTTGTGTACATTCAACTTCCAATATTCCATTAATGTCATACGTATACCGCACATCAATCATTTCTTCACCTGCGGGAGCAGGCGGAACCGCAATGGTGACTTCGCCAATCTTTAAATTATCTTTTGTATTTCTACTTTCCCCTTGGTATACATCGATTACTATTTTTTCTTGATTATCATAAACAGTATAGAGCCGTTTTTCAATACTTACAGGAATTGGTGTATTTCGTTCAATAATCGGCAAAAAATAACCACTTTCAAATTGTTGATTCCCCAAATCTTTTACAATATCGGTACCTAGTGTAAAAGGACATACATCTGTTAAGATTGTTTCTTTTATTGATGCATCTCTTTGTTTTAATGCAGCTTGAATCGCTGTTCCAAGTGCAACTGATTTATCTGGGTCTATCTCGGAATATGGTATTCTACCTAATATTTTGGTCACTACCGATTTTATCAGTGGCATTCTCGTTGCTCCGCCAACCAATATCACTGCATCTAAGTCATCTGGTCTTAAGGATGCATCATGTAATGCTCGCACGATTGGTGCACGTAATCGTTGTATTAAAGAATACGTCATCTCTTCAAAAATAGAATTATCTATTGTGTTAGAATATTGTTTATCACCCTTCTGAAATGTGATAGTTGTCTTACCTTCCGCATTCAAGTCATATTTTGCTTGTTCAGCTAGTTTAAACAAAATGGATTTTTCTTTATCTGTTAATGTATTTTGTTGCATCTCATTTTTGATCAAAAAGTGTTCAAAAATGGCTGTGGTAAAATCAGTTCCACCTAAATAATTATCTCCTGCAATAGCTCGCACTTGAATAATCTCATCAAATTTCTCTAAAATCGATACATCATAAGTTCCGCCACCTAAATCAAACACAAGAAAATTCACATCTGATTCTCTATCATGAATACCATATGATAGAGCTGCAGCTGTTGGTTCACTTATTAATCGCTCTACGTGTAGACCAGCTATTTCTGCTGCTCTTTTTGTTGCCTTTCGTTGACGATCATTAAAATAAGCAGGTACGCTAATCACAGCTTCTTTGACTTCTTCTTTTAAAAATGCTTCAGCATCTTGTTTTAATTTACGCAAAATCATAGACGATAACTCTTCTGATATGTATTCCGCACTGCCTAATCGGATTTTTTTATCTGTCCCCATCGTTCTTTTAAATAAGGAAGCTGTTTTTTCTGGATGAGTAATCATTCGTTCCTTAGCTACTTCGCCAACAAATATCTCATTGTTTTCATCTACACTTACAATAGAAGGTGTTAATGAATTACCCAAAGCATTGGGGATAATCCTTACTTTTCCATCCTTCCAATAAGCTACAACACTATTAGAAGTTCCTAAATCAATTCCGATCATCATCAATTATCACCACCATTAGTTTCCTAATATTTGTCACTATTATAATAAATGGAAACTCATAACTTGTACAGTACCTTTTTATACTTAAAAAGATGCTGGGAAATAATTATTGTTCTGAACTAAATCACCAAAAATGCAATATGTATTGTTGCACAATATAAAAACTGCGCCATAACTTTGTGGTAATTTTGACATGATGAATGAGTGTGATCTCCGCTACGGCTTGGCCACACCCCTTTCCATGGGGTTTTTCCTTCAGCTAACTTTTCCAAGCAAAAACCGCATGGAAAAGTGGATCTTCAGGAAAAACGAGTCCCATAGGAGTTGGAGTGGCCGCCTACGCTCAATGAAATTCTACAACTTTTACAAATGCTAATATTTGGGGTTATTTCTACAAATGATTACCACGTAAGATAGTGATAAAAACAAAAATACATCCTCTTGCTTGTTGTAGAGTATAAAAAAGCGTCCGCTTTCACTCCTGCGGGATGTTTTTACCCTAAGATCCACTTTTAAAGCGAACTATGCTTAAAAAGTTTGCTTAGGGTAAAAAACCCGCGGAAAGGAAAGCGGACAAGCCGGAGCGGTTGTATAGCAGATATAAAATCTCAAAATTACCACTTTAGTTATGTCGCAGTTTCTTCCTAATACGCACAAAATCCAAATGAAAAACTTTTCTAATTAAATAATTATTTTGTCCCTATCTTTTTTATCATTTTACTTGCCTGTCTCTGCAAATTGCTTAATACGTTCACCTATTTCATCTCGCACGCGTTGAAAGAACTTCCACTTTTCTTCCTTTGTTCCTTCTGCTTTTGCCGGGTCATCAAATCCCCAGTGTTCGTTGCGAATACCAAATGGAATCACAGGACACTTATCACGAGCGTCCCCACACAAGGTAACAATCATAGTTGAGTTTCTTAAAATGTCCAAGTCAATTTTATCTGAAGTTTGCTTGGATATATCTATTCCCACTTCCTCCATTGCTTTTACTGCATTCGGATTCAGGCCGTGAGATTCGATACCTGCACTATACACATTCCAGTCCTCACCTAAATGTTTCTTTGCCCATCCTTCTGCCATCTGACTCCTGCATGAGTTTCCTGTACATAAAAAGTAAATTGTTTTTTTCGTCATATTCTTATTTCTCCTTTAGTTAAAATAGTAATAAAGTTAAGTATAGTCCCACTAATGTAACAAAAAGAATTGGTACGGTTAGAACGATCCCTGTCTTAAAGTACGTTCCCCATGATATTTTAACTCCTTTTTGTGACAATACGTGTAACCATAATAGTGTTGCTAATGAACCAATTGGTGTAATTTTCGGACCTAAATCTGAACCGATAATATTTGCATAGATTAACGCTTCCCTTAACACGCCTGATGTATCTGTTTCTGCAATCGCTAATGCGTCAATCATGACAGTTGGCATATTATTCATCACAGAAGACAGAATTGCAGCAATAAAGCCCATTGCAACTGTTGCACTAAATAATCCTTGATCGGCACTCCATTGAATCAGGCCAGCTAAGACGTCTGTTAATCCAGCATTCCGCAAACCATATACAACTACGTACATACCTATTGAGAAAAAGACAATTTCCCACGGAGCACCTTTGACTACAGATGTCGTATTGACTGCTTGACTGTTCCGAGCCATTAATAGAAAAAAGATCGCAATGACACCAGCAATAATCGAAACTGGTACCGAAATAAATTCACTAACAAAATAGCCAACGAGCAACACTGCTAGAACATACCAAGATAAGTGAAACATTTTTAAATCTTTGATCGCTTCTGCTGGCTTTTTCAAATGATTCATATTGTAGTTTTGCGGAATATTCTTTTTAAAATACAAATAAAGAACAAGAATCGTTGCCACAATCGAGAATACGTTCGGAATAACCATTCTTGAAGCATATTCGACAAAACCAATTTCAAAGAAATCAGCAGATACAATATTGACAAGATTACTTACAATTAAAGGTAATGAGCTCGTATCCGCTATGAAGCCACTTGCCATTATAAATGGAAATACCATTTTTTCTTTAAATTGCAGGTTACGAACCATCGCCAAGACAATCGGTGTTAAGATTAACGCTGCACCATCATTTGCAAAAAAAGCAGCGACGATCGCACCCAATAAACTGACATATACAAACATTTTAATACCATTACCTTTTGCCAAACGAGCCATATGTAAGGCAGCCCACTCAAAAAATCCGATTTTATCTAATATTAAAGAAATAAGAATAATAGCAACAAACGCTAATGTAGCATTCCAAACGATGCCAGTTACTTCCCAAACATCTTGCATACCGACCACTCCAACGAGTAGTGCAAGGATCGCTCCACCACAAGCCGACCAGCCGATTGAGAGATTTTTCGGTTGCCATATGACCAAGACTAAGGTAACCAGAAATATACTTATCGCTAATACAATATCTAACAAAACAATGTCCCCCTAATTTCAACTAACAACATGTGATTCTTGTACCGTTTTTCTCTAATTCTATTAATTTTTCTTGCTGATTAGGTAATTGATCGATTATCGGCAGAATAAAAGGATACCATTCAGAATCTTGATTTAAAGAATAAAAGACCCATTGTCCTTTTCGCTCTTCATTAATTAGATCTGCATCTCTTAACTTTCTTAAGTGTTGACTAATAGAAGGCTGGCTCATTTGAAAGATCTCTACAAATTCACATACACAACAGGTTTGCTCTTCTATTAGCTTCAACATGGTCAGCCGTGTTTTATCACCTAGAACTTTTAAAATTTTGGCAGATTTACCAATATCCATCACCGTTTTCGTTGGCATCTAACCTCTCCTTTCGCATCTATATATAACTATATAACTATTTACTTATATATGCAATTGTATTTTAGAATATTTACAAAGAATTTACCTATACAAAAAACACGGAGCGCTATATCACTCCGTGTTTTTCATTTAGTATTCAAGTGCAGTGTTCAGAACTTCCAAGTTACGTTCCATTAATGTAAAATAAGTTTCTTGGTTTTCCACATCTTCTTCTGTCAAGATGGATAAATTGTGCAGTTGTAATGACTCTACATTTGTTTCTGCCTGGATAACTTCTGCTACTTTTGGTTCTACATTTTGTTCAAACAAAAGGTATTGTATATTACGCTCTTGTACATGATCAATAATGTTTTCCAATTGCTTTTGAGAGGGTTCTTCTGATGGTGATAAACCTGCTAAGGCAATTTGTTCGATTCCATAGCTTTGTTCCCAATACCCATATGCAGCATGCGTAACTAAAATTTCATTATTTGTAGCATTTTCCAGTTGTTGATGATAGCTCTCATCTAACTCAATTAATCGCTCTTCTAAACTATGAAAATTAGAATCAAATGTTTCTTCCTGATCCGGATGTAACTCAATTAACGAATCTTTAACATTGCGCGCTAACTCAATAGCGCGAATAGGATCTAGCCATAAATGGGGGTCTGCATCACCATGATCGTGATCATGTCCATCATTTGATTCTTCAGCAACTTGTTGATTGTCCGTATGTTCATGGTCTTCCTCATCTTCTTGATCATGTGCCTCATGCTCATGTCCGTGATCTTCTCCGTCTTCGTGATCATGACCATGTTCTTTTTCACCTTCGTGTGTATCTTCTTGTTCGTGTTGTTCCTCATGGTGATGCACATGTTCTACAAGCGAAACTCCTTCTGAAGCTTCTACCATTAACACATCTTCTTCAGCTAATGCTTCTTCCATTTTACTTGCATAGGCCTCTAAATTCGCTCCATTAAACAAAAACATGTCTGATTCAGCAATATCGATCATTGTTTTAGAAGTTGGTTCATAATTATGAGGATCAGCTCCCGGTGGTAACACGGTTTCTACTTCAACAAGTTCACCACCAATCTCTTCAGCAAAATATGCTAAAGGATATAAGGTAGAATAGATTGTTATTTTTCCTTCAGATTTTTCATTGTTTGCTTGTGTATCTTGATTACTGCTACATCCAATTAATAATATTATCAATGTTACAAACACACCAAATTTCTTCATCGAAAGTTATCCCCTTTACTGAATTATGTATCAATTAATAATAATCGTTACGATTTAAACCTCTGTATAAACCGTCATCATTACGATTAAATAATATTATAGACTATGTTATCAAATTTGTAAATAGTAATTATTACGATTTGTTGTTGGTAAATGTCACATGTTGTCCATTGATTATTGCTTAGAGTCGGCGTATAGTAGGTTTTAGAAATTAATTATCCACGGAGGATTATCATGAAAAAAATACTATGGATCATACTCTTAACACTTTTTACGATGACCGCATGTGCCAATCAAGGAGAAAATGAGCCGGAACAAACGGACGAGGTAAAAGGTATAAGTGTAGATTTTGAACTAGCTGAAGAGGCAGACACTGGTGAATCTGTTGAATTAAAGGCTACTGTCACTTATGGAGAAGATGAATTAGTCACAGATGCCGAAGAAGTTTCCTTTGAGTATTGGAATGTGGAAGATGAAGAAAATACAGTTACAATTGATGCAAGCAATAATGAGGATGGTACCTATACAGCAGATGTAGTATTTGATCAACCTGGCACATATGAAATATATGCTCATACGACAGCTAAAGATATGCATACAATGCCTAAAAAATCGATCGTGATTAATGGTGATGAGGATATGCAAATGGATGAAGAAAATCACCAAGCACACAGTAGTGAGGATCATAGTCACCATGAAGGTTTTCTGATTGAATTAGAGGAATATGAAACTGTTACTAAAGAAGAAGATGTAGAATGGACAGTACAGTTAAAAATGGATCAAGAACCATATCAAAATGCAAGAGTGCGATATGAAATCATTCCAGAAGCTAGTGACCAGCATATTTGGTTGGATGCGGAAGAAACAGACGCAGGTACCTATACAAGTAACCATTCCTTTTCCAAAACTGGCGAATATGAAATCGTCGTCCATGTCACCGACGATAGTGGACTCCATGAACACAAAGAATATACTTTTAAAGTAATTGAGTAAAAAAACAGTGCTTTTAAGCACTGTTTTTTTATTTAATAAATCGGATTACTAAAGGAATACGATATTTTTCTCCACTGTATGCCTTAAACAAAGCAATTAGAGTGAAAATTAAATACAAAATTCCGACAACTGCTGCTAATATAAACCCAATTAATATTAGCATTAAAATACCACTAACAATCCCATATATCGTGAATGAAATAAAGAAGTTAAGGTATTCTTTACCATGATAATCAATAAAATCTGACTCATCCCTTTTGACCATCCAAATAATTATAGGGCCAATAATAGCAGTGAAAAAGCTCAAAAGATATATTAACATTGCAAATAAACGTTCATCATTATTCGTCATTTTACTCCACCTCCCCAACGATAATTGTAGCATAATTTGTCAAATAATATAAAAAAATAGTTTAATCAACAGAGAACGTATATACTAAAAGAAAACAAATAAAAGAGGGAACGCAATGAAACTATATGATGTAATTGGAATAGGGATTGGTCCATACAATCTTGGATTAGCTGCCCTTACAAATGAAAAAACAGATTTAGAAACGATTTTCTTTGACCAAAACGGAGAATTTGCATGGCATCCAGGCATGCTTATTCATGGGACAGATTTGCAAGTACCTTTTTTAGCAGATTTGGTGACTTTTGCGAATCCTACTAGTAAGTATACGTTTTTAAATTATTTACATGAACAAAACCGACTATATAAATTTTTCTTTTTTCAAAAATTTGAAATGCCTCGATCTGAGTATGCTTCCTATTTAAAATGGGTTGCAGAACAATTGCCGAGCTGTCATTTAAAATCAGAAGTTAGTGATGTAATTGATCACGGAAATCATTACGAAGTTGTTGTAAATCATTGGGGAATACAAGAACAGAAGTCATACTTCACAAAACATGTCGTATTGGGAACGGGCAGTACACCAAATATACCTTTTGAGCTTGATAAAATCGAATCGGAATTTGCTCACCATTCCAGCCAATATGTGTATCTGAAAGACCAAACGATACGTGCTAAACACATTACTGTTGTTGGTTCAGGTCAAAGTGCATCTGAGATATTCTATGATTTACTCAAATTACAGGAACATTTTAACTATCATCTAGCATGGTATACGAGATCTCCTGGATTTCTTCAACTGGATAATTCGAAACTTGGTCAAGAAGTATTTTCACCTGACTATGTCGACTATTTTCAGACGCTGTCTTTTCAACAACGACAAGCGACATTAGAGCATTTAGGACAATTACGAAAAGGGATTGACAAGGAGACGTTACATAAGATTCATGAATTACTTTACCATCGAACGGTTGATAACAAGCCAATACCTGTTACCATCCAACCATTAACTGAAATTAATAAAGTATCAAAGAAAGGAATGGGTTTAGAAGTGCAGGCGACACAGTGGCAAAAAGAAGATACCTTTTCATTTGATACTGAAAAAGTAGTGCTTGCGACAGGATATAAACCAAATATTCCAGATTGGTTTTACGATCGCTTCCGAGATAAAATAGAGTGGGAAGATGATAAATTATATAAAGTGGATTCAAATTTCAGACTTTCTTTTAAAGATGGCTCCCGTACTCACCATTTTTATACATTCACTAATTTAGCCCATTCACATGGTACGGGTGCTACCAATTTAGGGTTGGCCGTTGATCGTAATATCCAAATCATTAATGAAATAGCAGGTAAAACAATTTATGAGCAACAACGAGACACGATATTCACTCAATTTAAACCAGAGTGATTCTCGCGCAAGCTTTTTCTTTCCAATGTTTGATAGTCATTTGATTTTATAAATGGAATTTGCTTGGCAATAGCAAATTGCTCCAACTCTTGATAAAGACGATGTGGTTGGAATGCGATAAATCTGATTGGCAGACCCTTTCTTCTTTTAATCGTTGCATTTTTCGTTGTCCAGCCAACTCTTACAAATTGGATGATCCTTATCTGATCTGGTTTAATATTATTACCATATATAGTCCATTTCAAAAAAAGTATTTGATAATCTATAGAGTGATCCTTTATCTGAACTTGAAATGAAATAAACAGACACAGAAAAGTGAATGTTACTATAATTAGTTGAAATGCTAGTAATATGTTAACTTGAGACAAACTAAGAGAAATAGTAACAATTTGAAGAACCAATATGAAAATAAGAATTTTAAATGGTGACTTGGCATAACACTTCATGATCACACCCCCACTAAAAATTATAGCATAAAAAGTAGAGGAGTTTGAAATTTTTTCAAACTCCTCTTTTGTTACCCCATACAAGGGCATGAACTTGTGGTAAGACACGAACATGATTCAATGCTGAGTTCGCCATTACCTTATCTATTAACCATTCATATTTCTCTAATAAATGACTTGCTAAATCTCTAGGTTTGTGCTCTTCTAAATCATCGTTACCAACTTGCAAGAAAAAAGGGACACTAGGATATCTTTGATGTACCTTTTCTGCAAATTGTAAATCCTCATTATTAAAAACTACTACTTTCAAACTTGTATTACTCAAGCGTTTGTTGGTAATCAATTTATCGATAATATCATCTAAAACTTGCCAGTTGGTTTTCATTTTAGAACTGGGTGGTTTAGGAGAAATTGTCAAGTCATCTATCTTTACAAACCAGTCTTGCCAACGACTTCCCTGTGTTTCAAGGGCAACTTCGATTTTGTGTTCGTGAAGAGTATCAATCAACTCACCTAGATATTTCAATAGTGCCGGGTTCCCACCTGAAATGGTTACATGGTCAAATTGATTCCCACCTATTTCTTTAAGCCTTAAATAGATTTGATCAGCTGACATTTTGACGATATCGTCCTTGGCACTTCCATTCCATGTAAAGGGAGAGTCACACCAAGCACAGCTGTAATCACAACCTGCCGTGCGAACAAACATTGTTTTTCGGCCAACAACCATTCCTTCCCCTTGAATAGTAGGCCCAAAAATCTCTAATACAGGAATCTTATTCATTCAACATCCACTCCCGCCTTGCTTCGGCATAGCTTGTGGGTGTTTCAAACAAACGAACAAACTCCACACGACATTGATAAGTATCATTTAGCAATGCTGCTTCCATTTTCTCAAATATCCAAACCACCATATTTTCTGCGGTTGTATTCATCTTTGGCAATGTTTCATTTAAATAACGGTGATCTAAATGAATCTCAATTTGTTCTTTCCATATTTTCTTAATATCACCGAAATCAATAACAATCCCGATATCATCTACATACCCACTGATGCCGAATACAACTTTATATGTATGCCCATGTAAATTCTTACATTTGCCTTCATAACAGTGTAAATGATGTGCTGCATCAAAAGTGAATTCTTTGCTCACTAGTACTCGTTTTTGATGGTACTGAAGTTCATCCTTTTGAATGTCCTTATTTATTTTTTGTAATTCTTCAACAATTTGAAAGCCGAACATTAATTATTCTCCTCTGCGCGTTGTTCTAGATACAGGTCTAATCCTTTTTGTCGCAGCTCACATGCCGGACATTCACCACATCCAGCACCTCTTACACCGTTGTAACAAGTCAATGTCTTTTCACGGACATAATTAAATGAACCTAGTTGATCCGCTAATTGCCATGTTTGTGCTTTATCTAACCACATTAATGGAGTATGTACGACAAAGTCATCATCCATCGAAAGATTTAACGTAACGTTTAGTGATTTAATAAACACATCTCGACAATCTGGATAACCACTAAAATCCGTTTCACACACACCAGTAATAATGTGTTTTGCATTAATTTGTTTTGCTAAAATTGTCGCAAAAGATAAGAATAATAGATTACGACCGGGTACAAAGGTATTTGGTAATGCCCCATCTTTTCCCTCTTCAACCTCCATATCACTGCGCGTTAAGGCATTAGGTGCCAATTGATTAAGAAGTGACATATCTAGAATATGATGTTTTAAGTTCTGGTTTGTAGCAATTTCTTTTGCAACTTCAATTTCTTCCTTATGTCGCTGGTTATAATCAAAGGTAACTAACTCTACATGATCAAACCGTTCTAATGCCCAGAATAAACAGGTTGTGCTATCTTGCCCACCACTAAAGACAACGACTGCTCGATTATTTTTGTTCATAAAAAAAATCCCCTTTCTAATCTTAAAAAGAGAATTCTGCACACCAAAAAAAACAAAAAAATCATACCTAAGGCTCGGTATGATCATCCTTAGTTTTTTATAGAGGGTGTAGCTAGAACCTCTCCTGCAAAATTTGCAGAGTTTTTATTCGAAACCACAATAGTATAACATATATTTAATAATAATTGAACACTGACGTTAATAAAATCATATTTTAGTAGTTGTCTGAAACATTATAAAATCATGGTGCAGAAACCATTACTTAAGATAAGGTTAGATTATTCAGTATTTCTTCTTAGACATAAGACGAAATCTTGGTGATGGATACTCATCGGGATTTCAAGCGTTGATTTCAAGTGAAATACCGATGAGATGATTCCTCATCGGCAGTTTGAGCATTGATTTCAAGGGAAATGCCGATGAGGTGCTTTCTCGTCGGCATTTCGAGTATTGATTTCAAAGAAAATGCAGATGAGATGCTTTCTCGTCGGCATTTCGAGCATTGATTTCAGGAAAAATGCAGATGAGATGATTCTTCGTCGGCATTTCGAGTATTGATTTCAGGGGAAATGCAGATGAGAATGCACGATTATCTATGTGTTATTTGAATATTATTCCCTTCCACGATTCCGCTGCATATCTGCTGCTTGATCATATGGATAACTAACATACAACTCACTTGCTTTATCTAATCGCTTCATTTGCTCATCGGTTAAAGACCAACCTGCCGCTCCAAGATTGGCTTCAAGTTGCTCAAGATTACGAGCTCCAATAATAGGTGCAGTTACACCTCTCTTTTGCAGTAACCAATTAATCGCTGTTTGAGCAGGTGTTTTTCCAGCTTGTTGAGCCACCTCTATTAATTCATCAATTAAATGCCATGTGAATTCATTATTATACATATCCCATGTTTCCTGGTAACCTTTTTTGTCAGCTTCTGCAATTCTAGTATTTTCTGGAGGTTGCGACAAATCTCTGGTGAATTTCCCGCTTAACCAACCACCTCTTAAAGGACTCCATGGTATAACACCAAGTCCTTCATTTTCGCATACTTCAATTAACTCCCATTCCGTTGCTCTCGTTAATAAATTATACTGTGGTTGCAAACATGAAAAAGATTCCCAACCATTCTGTTTACTAACATCAATCGCTTTTTGAAGTTGCCAGCCTTTAAAGTTACTAGCTCCTATGTAGCGTACAAGACCTTCTCGCACAAGGTCATTTAACGTACTTAGTGTTTCTTCTAAAGGCGTACGCGGGTCCCAGGCATGCACTTGATATAAATCAATATAATCCGTTTTTAATCGATGTAAACTTTCCTTAATACCAGCCATGATATGTTTACGACTTAATCCTATATCATTAGGTCCATCTCCCATTGGAAATCGAACCTTTGTCGCTAAAACAAAATCATCTCTCCGTTGTCCTTTTAACCAATTCCCTACAATTTCCTCCGATGCACCGCGCGTATATACATCAGCAGTATCAAGGAAATTGCCGCCTTTTTCTTTATAATAATCTAATATCTTAAAACTATCAGACTCGCTAGTCTCTCTACCTAAAGTCATTGTACCTAAACACAATTCACTTACACGTAAACCTGTTTTACCTAAATAACGATTTTCCAACAGATACACCTCCAAATAGTAATCGCTTTCATTTTTCATTACTTATTATATCGAATTTATTAACTTAGGTAAAAAGATTCGTTTTATAGACTATTATTCATTGACAACAACACTAAATTATTTTATATTACTAAAGGCGAATATTTTCGCTTTATTATTTAAAATAGTTCGTTTTTTAGGAGTGACAACATTGGACAATGTATTCGATTATGAAGATATTCAATTAATTCCCGCAAAATGTATTGTGAACAGTCGTTCAGAATGTGATACGTCTATACAATTCGGTAAACATAAATTTCGACTTCCAGTAGTACCCGCTAATATGCAAACTATCATAGATGAGAAAGTTGCTCTATATTTAGCGGAACGAGGCTACTTCTATGTGATGCACCGGTTTGAACCAGAAACAAGGAAAAACTTTATCCAAACATTACACAAGGATGATTTTATTGCTTCTATCAGTGTTGGTGTCAAAGAAGAGGAATATCGCTTTATAGAAGAACTGGCCAAAGAGGAGCTTGTACCTGATTATATTACTATTGATATCGCCCATGGCCACTCCAACGCAGTTATTAATATGATTCAACATATAAAAAAACATTTACCTGAAAGTTTCGTTATAGCAGGAAATGTTGGTACACCTGAAGCAGTACGCGAGTTAGAAAACGCTGGGGCGGACGCCACCAAAGTAGGGATTGGGCCCGGTAAGGTTTGTATAACTAAAATCAAAACAGGTTTTGGAACAGGCGGATGGCAATTAGCTGCGTTACGTTGGTGTGCAAAAGCTGCGACAAAACCTATTATTGCCGATGGCGGTATCCGTACACATGGCGATATTGCTAAGTCTGTCCGTTTCGGTGCTTCGATGGTGATGATCGGCTCGCTTTTCGCTGGACACAAAGAATCTCCTGGAACTACTGTTGAAAAGGATGGTCACTTATTCAAAGAATATTTTGGCTCCGCTTCAGAGTATCAAAAAGGCGAAAAGAAAAATGTGGAAGGCAAAAAAATGTATGTAGAATACAAAGGCTCGTTACAAGATACGCTAACTGAAATGGAACAAGACTTACAATCCTCGATTTCATATGCCGGCGGAACAAACCTAGAAGCAATTCGCACGGTCGATTATGTAGTTGTTAAAAATTCGATTTTTAATGGGGATAAATAGTTACACAGATAAACCTTAATAATGATAAAACCATAAGGAGATGAATTCTATAATTAGAATTCATCTTCTTATGGATTAATAATATCAGAAATCTAGTAAGTTTATTTTAAAATATGTAGATATTTTGACTCTTATTAAAATTGTTCCATAAAAATTTTTAGTAATGCTATAATATTTGTGTATCAAACAAAGGAGTGTATCTAAAATGAAAAAAGTACCTTTCCTTATAACAATTATATTAGCTGCCTTCTTAACAGCCTGTGGTAACAACTCCAGCCAAAAGGAATTATCTACTGCTGAGTTAAAGGAATTAGTTCATCAATATAGTGTAGATGATAAAACTGCACAATCTGCATCAATCTCTTCCACTGATTTGATAATTACAGAAGAAGAAGGACAGGAAAAGTCTTACGCTTTGCCGAATGATGATTTTTTTGTGTCAATTGCGCCTTATGAACATACGACACACCCATGTACTATCCATAGTTTAACAGGTTGCCAAGGAGAAATGGCGAATACTGAATTTGATGTATATATTGAAGACATGGATGGTAATGTTGTGATAGATGAACCGAGAACGTCATTTGATAACGGGTTTATTGATCTATGGTTACCAAGAGATAAATCATATAAAATCACAATAAAGCATAATGACAAAGTAGTAGAATCTGAAATTTCTACATTTGAAGACGATGGTACATGTATTACAACCATGCAATTAATCTAATTAATTATTTATTGACAAGTGGAGAACATTGTTAACGTTAAGAGCTGAGTATATTATGTAGCAATTTTCTATCAAAAGAAAACAAGCATAATATACGTCCATCAATGAAGTCTCTCGTTGTTTACGTAAATGAGGAGTTACCAATACTATCATTGGTAACTCCTCATTTTATCTATACAACCTCATAACCTTGCTCTTCTACTGCTTCTTGCATTTCTTTTATTGTAACTTTTGTATCATCATAGGTAATATCAACTTTACCATTATCTAAGTTCACCTCTACTTGAGATACACCACTTAAATCATTAAGAGCACCTTCTACTGATGCCTTACAATGTCCACAAGTCATTCCTTGTACTTCTAATGTTTTTTGTTGCATAATCTATCTCTCCTTTTTTTAAATAATTTATATTTTTACTCGCTTCAAACGAAGTGAGTTTGAAACAACACTTACAGAACTAAATGCCATTGCAGCACCAGCTATCCATGGTGCTAGTAAGCCTGCAGCTGCTATTGGAATTCCGGCACTGTTATAGGCAAACGCCCAAAATAGGTTTTGACGAATATTACGTATTGTCGCCTTGCTTAATTTAATCGCCTTGGGGATGAGTAATAATTCTCCACCAAGAATCGTCACATCAGCAGCCTCAATCGCTACCTCTGTACCAGTTCCAATTGCAATGCCTATATCTGAAATCGCTAATGCAGGTGCGTCATTAATTCCATCACCAACCATTGCCACCATTTTTCCTTGCAGTTGTACTTCTTTAATTTTGTTTGCTTTTTCTTCTGGTAATACACCCGCAAACACCTGATCAATACCCACCTGGTTTGCTATGGCTCTTGCTGTCGTTGGATTATCTCCTGTTAACATGATTACTTCTAAGTTCTGTTGTTTTAATTGTTGAATAGCTTCAACAGCTGTTTCCTTGATGGTATCTGCTACCGCAACAATGCCTTTCAACTCTTGATCAATAGCAATTAACATAGCCGTTTTGCCTGCTTCTTCATATGTTAATAAATCTTTTTCAAAATCCGTTGTATTTACTTGAGCATCATTTAACAGCTTACGATTTCCTACGAGAATTTCTTTTTGTTCTACGATCGCTTTTATACCGTGGCCAGGTATCGCCTCAAATTGCTCGGCATCGTGTATGTTTATTTTTTTTCCTACCGCATAATTTACGATTGCTTCCGCTAAAGGGTGCTCTGAAGCTTTTTCTGCACTAGCTAATAGTTGTAATGTATCCTGATCACCTGAAAAGTCAGTTACTTCGGGTTGTCCTTTCGTAATTGTACCTGTTTTATCTAATATTATTGCGTCTAACTTATGTGTCCTTTCTAGGTGCTCTCCACCCTTAAACAGTATGCCCGACTCAGCTGCCTTTCCTGTACCCACCATAATAGAAGTAGGTGTTGCCAGTCCTAGCGCACATGGACACGCGATGACCAGTACTGCTATCGTGGCAAATAGAGATGTTTCTACATTACCTGGTGTAACGAATGCTATCCAGATAACAAATGTTACTATCGCAATCCCAACCACTACTTGCACAAAATAACCGGAAATCACGTCAGCTAAACGTTGAATTGGTGCTTTTGAACCTTGCGCATCCTCTACTACCTTGATGATGGAAGCCAACGCAGTATCTTTACCTACCTTAGTTACTTTCATAGTAATCGTTCCATTTTTATTAATAGTAGAGCCGATAACATGATCGTCCTGCGATTTTTCTATAGGAATTGATTCTCCTGTAATCATTGATTCATCAATTGAAGTTTTCCCTTTAACAACAATACCATCAACAGGTATTTTTTCACCTGGTTTTACAATAAGGTGGTCACCTTCCTGCACTTCTTCAACTGGTACCATTATTTCTTGATTATTACTAATAACTCTTGCTTCTTTTGCTTGTAAATTCAATAACGATGATATTGCATTTGTCGTTTTACTTTTAGCTGCAACTTCTAAATATTTTCCGAATAAAATTAGGGTAATAATTACAGCACTTGTTTCAAAATAGAGATGTGGCATATAACCAGGGTTATTAAGCGTTAATGATGCTTCATACAAACTATAAAAATAAGCTGCACTTGTCCCGAGTGCTACAAGAACATCCATGTTAGCTGTTTTATTTCGTAAGTTTTTATAGGCACCCTTATAAAACTGCCAGCCAATGATAAATTGTACTGGGGTTGCCAAAGCAAATTGGAACCAAGGATTCATAAATATCGCCGGTAAAGTCATGCTAAATAAATGAACCAGCATCGTAACTAACAAAGGAGCTGTTAATAGCGCAGAAACAATTAATTTTTGCTTCATTCTATTAAGCTGTTTTTCTTTATTTGTGGCTTGCTCTCTAGTTCCTGCTTTCCGTTTGGCATCATACCCTAATTTTTGAATTCGTTCGATCATATCGTTTTCTTCAATTAGGGATGGATTGTATTCTATTGTTGCACTTTCCGTTGCTAAATTTACGGTAGCTTTCTCAATGCCACTTTGTTTGTTTAATACCTTTTCAATCCGATTGGAACATGCAGCACACGTCATCCCTACTATGTCAAAATCAACGTTTTCTGTTTGTACACCATAACCTAATTTTTCAATTTTAGCCTGAATGTCTTGATACGTCACATTTTCATTATAAGAGACATTAGCTTTTTCAGTAGTTAGATTGACTTGAGCTTCTACTCCATCCATTTTATTTAAAACTTTTTCAATCCGACTGGAGCATGCAGCACATGTCATTCCAGTAACATTTAATGTTACATTTTTATTTTCGCTCACCGATTATACCCCCTCTCATTTTGAAAATTGCTTCATCACATCCATTAATTCCTCAATGGTTTCTTCACCATCTCCTGAGAGAATGGCATCACTGACACAATGTTTGATATGTCTTTCTGTGACTGAAAAGCCAACTTTATTGAGTGCTGCATTTATCGCACTAATTTGAACAAGAACATCTACACAATAACGATCTTCCTCTATCATTTTTTGTATACCTCGTACTTGTCCTTCTATACGTTTTAGCCGATTCACCATCGCTTGTTTTTCATTTTTTGACCTTGGCTGACTTGGATGCTGATGAAGAGATTCCTTCAATTCCATCACTTCCTTTATGATTTATAATTATACTATACCCCCCTATTGTATATTATGTCAACCTGAAAGTTTTAAATCTCTATAGGTTCAACTAGGCTAGCATCATTTACGCTTGGATTATTTAATTTCTTAGATACTGGATATGCAGACATTTGCTCAGAATTATAAGGAGTTAATAAACCTTTCAAAGTCTCTTTATCTTTTAACGAAGGATCAAGCCACATTTCCTGAGCTTTTTCATCTAATATAACCGGCATCCGATCATGAAGACTCTGCATTAAATTATTAGGCTTTGTCGTAAGTATGGTACAAGAAACAATCTCTCCATCTTCAGATTCCCATCTGTCCCACAAACCAGCAAATGTAAATACCCTGCCTTCGTTTACCGTAATTCGATAAGGTTGCTTCTGATTTGAAATACGTTTCCATTCATAAAAACTATCTGCCACGATTAAACAGCGTCTTCGAGTTAATAAATTTTTAAAAGAAGGTTTTTGATCCACAGTCTCACTTCTGGCATTGATCATTTTACTACCAATTTTTGCATCCTTCGACCAGCTCGGTATTAATCCCCACTGTAAATATCCTGCCTTTCTCCCTTGATCTGTTCCCACAATCGATAACACCTTTTGAGTTGGTGCAATATTATAACTTGTTAGTACTTCATCGATCGAGATATTTAATTCACTTTCAAGTACCTCTTTAGAAGTTTCCAATGTAAACCGGCCACACATAAATTATCATCTCCTATACTTGAATATTAGCTGCCTCTACTTATATAATAACCATTTCATGTTAAACTAAGAAGCAGAGGTGATAATGATGTTTCAAACTTTACACTCGGAAAGCGAATTAGACCATATTATTGAATCCAACCAGCTGTCTTTCCTTTATATTGCAAAAAATAATTGCAGTGTCTGCCATAGTTTATTTCCACAGATCGAAGAAATCATGGAACATTACCCTACAATTGTACCAGGATACGTTCTTATAGATGAACTACCTGGTATTGCTGGTCGATTTTCTATCTTTTCAGCACCTGTACTAATTCTTTTCATAGAAGGTAAGGAATATCTTAGAGAAGCACGAATTGTTCATCTTGATCAATTTCAAGAAAAATTAGACAGACTATATCAACATTTTGTTTTATCATACTCTCATTCAAGATATGAGCATTAGCCTTGTGGGAATAAGAAGAAGCTAACAATTTTATATCTGAATATTTATTTGTTAACATTTCCCGGGAAATCAGTATAATCACTCCTTCAGATAAATTGAGAATTTTTGATTATATATGTTTATTAAAAATCAAATTCGGTTAGATAACAAATATAGATACAATTTAATTTAAAGGAGTAGATCTTACTTTATGGATATTAATAAAGAAATTAAAAAGTTAGAAAGTGTTTATAAGGAAAAACCTCAACGTGTTTTTAGTATGTATTTAAATACAGACCCATCTGATCCTGAACAACAAGGCGGAGAATGGAAGATTCATCTGAAAAACGGCTTAAGTAATTTCGAGAATTATATGAAAGAAGATGGGGATTCTGATGAAAAACGAAACTATTGGGCAGTAAAAGAAAAAGTAGAAAACTATATTAAAGAAAATGAACAGAGCTTGGCCAAAAGTGTTGTCATTTTTGCTACAGGTGATGATTCTGTCTGGTTCGCAGAAAAATTTCAAATGCCTGTAACGACTGAGTTTAACTGGGAAGAATCAGCTAACATAGCTCAATTAAAAGAAATGTTCGAAAGCTTTCCGCAAACAGGGATTATTCTAACTCAAAAAAATTCAATAAAAATTTTAGATACTGAATTAGGGACTTTAAAAGAAACCAAATTATATGAACTAGACTTAGATACAGAGGACTGGAGAGAACATGATGGACCTCCACGTGGCCATGCAGCTTTAGGACCTGGCGGTAAAAATACCCAAAAAGAACAATTTGAGGCAAGATTTGATGAGAACAGATATCGTTGGTATAAGAGCATTGCAGCTACACTCGACAAACTAGCAAAGAACAAAAATTGGTCACGTATCTTTATTGTAGGTGATAAAGATGAAGCACAGGACTTAGAGGACAATATGAATAAGAAGGTAGATGAAGTAGTTCCTAAAAATATGTTAGAACATGAAGAAATGAAAATTATTAATAAAGTAATACTCAATTAGATTAAAAAATCGAGCATATCGCTCGATTTTTTAAATTCTAGCTTCGGATATAATATATGGCTTACCTTGTATTTGTGAATTATTCTGATTACTTGAATTATGATCTGTCCCTAACATAAGTAATCCATTTCCTTCAATCCTTTTACTATATTGAAGAGGTATTGTTGATTTAACTAACTGTGCATAAATTTCAGGTTCAGTTAGCCTCCTGCCAAATTCCTTTTCCATCTGTTCTACAATAATCGCTGCTGCACCCGATACATGTGGGGTTGCCATAGATGTACCTGACATTGTTGCATATTTGTTACCAGGATAAGTAGATTTAATTTTCACTCCAGGAGCAACCATGTCGATTTCATCATTTGTATTGGAAAAATCAGCTAACTTCCGATCTAAGTCTACCGCTCCTACTTGCATTACTTCTTTATAATAACCTGGATAGTTCCTCTCAGTAGTTTCACTTGTACCGTCTCCATTATTTCCTGCCGCACAGACAACTAATATATCATTTCTTACTGCCTGTTGAATGGCTTGATGTAATCTTTTATTATTTTGAGAAGTACCACAAGACATAGAAATCACTCTTACTCTTTCATTTCGATTGCCTCGCCAACGAATGGCATACTCTATCGCTTTAATAATGCTTTCCATCTCACCTTTTCCATTTTTATCAAATGCTTTTAAGATAAGCAATTGGGATTTTGGTGCTACACCTGCTACACCGTGACCATTTATATTCGCTGCAATTGTGCCTGCAACATGTGTACCATGACCATTGTCATCCGATAAATCTGATGGTATACCATAATTTTCTTTAGTAAAATTTCGTCCACCGACAATTCTGTCTTTCAAATCGGGATGATTGGTATCACAACCGGTATCGATTACAGCCACAACGACTTGATTACCTTTATAACCTTTATGCCACTTTTCAGGAGCTTTTATTAATTGGACACCAGATGGAACTTCATCAGCATGATCCTCTGTAGATTCAACTTGGTATGGAATTAATTTAATTTGTGCCATTTTTTTCCTCCTTTTTCTACGCCTTATTACAGTAGATTCAGAGAAAAGTAAAATGGCATGAGCCATATGACTATTATTCTATAGATTTTTTGGATTTTCTTATAGAATAAATTAGTAAGACTAAAAAAAGAATTGTCTGACCAACTATTACGATAGCATCCCAGAAATAAGGATTATTCAGTGGCTCTGTAAGATGTGGTACAGTAGTTAACAACATATAATATAATTGTGGTAAGAAAAAAAAGAAAATAATAATCATTGTTAATCCAACACTTATAAAATAAAAAACCGAATAAATTTTAACTATTTTTTCTTCTCCTTCAAATGTTGTTGTATGCTTATCCTCTGAAATAAAAGGTATCCATTTACTCATCTTTTTTTTACCGTTTTCCATTAAATTATAACAACTTGTCACGTTCTCTAAAACATAATATAGATCGGTCTTCATATAAATGCAGCACTGATAAATTGTTTTTATGAATAGATCTAATATAATTAATGACAATATACCATCAATAATTAAATTCTGAGACAAATTTGTAAGCTTTAATGTTAGTGTCAAACTCAGAATAAGTTGATCAATAAACATGCCAGCAAGAAATAACAAATTTCGAGATTTTGTGGGCAATTTCCATGCATGTGTTAAATCGGTCTCTGCTACAATGAGAAAAAGCCTGTTACTTAACTGAACATTTGCTGGTAAACCATGCGCACGAATAGCTAAAATATGACCACATTCGTGAAATACGAGCATTATCAATATAATTAAAGCATATAGTAAGGTGTTAAACACCATCGCATCAAATATAAAAAGATCAGAATATACAGGTAGAAGTTGTGGTGATTTTATAAACATAATAATATTGAACAATAATAATAGAAAAAATATAGGGATTGTAAATCGATTAAATAAGATGTTCGCAAATTGTGAGGATACCCACATAAATCCTGTTGGTGCAGAGTTTTTCTTATTCAATATAATTACTTCTCCATCTACTTCTTTTACTAATCCTAATTTAATTAATTGTTCAATAAAATCTATTAGATCAATTTCTTCCTTAGGATAACTAGCTATTAATTCCTCTTCCACTCTTTTTAATGGATCACCAGAATTAATTCTATTAATAGCCTCTATACAAACTCTAGGCATTTCAAAATATTCGCCAGTTTGCGGCTGTTCAACGATGTAATGTTTTTTGTCTTCTCTAATATGAAGTGAGTGTAATAATATATTAGACTCTAAAGATATTTTCATAAGAACACCACCTATAATAAAATAGGATGCTATTCTCATAGCATCCTTATAAAACTATCTTGGCCAATTGTTATAGAATGGGCACCACCAACAAGTAGCCTTTAATTTATTTAATTTTCTGATCTTCATAATACATACCTCCCTTTTTTATTTTATTTATCTGTTAAATCATGATAGTTTTTATGATACTCGACCCAAATCGGATACACTGTCTGAAAAGTATCTACAAGGTCGGGATCAAACTGAGTTCCACTTCCTTCTACAATAATTCGATACGCTTCTTCTAACGACAACGCTTTTCGATAGGAACGAGAAGAAGTTATAGCATCAAATGAATCAGCAATCATTGTCACTCTGGCGAGAAAGTCTATTTCATCACCTTGTTTTCCTTCTGGGTAGCCTTTACCATCCCAACGTTCATGGTGTTGCTTTATAACATTTATATAATCTACAATTCCTTCAACTTCTTCTACTGCCTCTGCTCCTACTATAGGATGTGTTTTTATAACATCAAACTCTTCTTTTGTGAGTTTACTAGGTTTTGACAGTATACTATCCGGTATATGAATTTTTCCAATATCATGTAACAAACAAGCATAATAGAAAAACTTTTGTTCATCATTCTTCAATTGTCCTGTTTCTTTCACTAGTAGATTTGCATAATCTGCTACTCGTTCACTGTGACCACGAGTATATGGGTCTTTCAATTCCAAAGTTGCTATGACCCCTTTTACAAGTCCCTCTAACTGTTTATCATATGATGTCTCAATTGCCTTTACATATGCTAGAAATCGAAAAAGTAGGATACAAGCAACAACTGAAAGAATGCTTAACATCAATATAGGAATAACAACGATAATATCTTGCAAGACTACTCCGACTATAATAAACTTTAAAGTTGTCCCTAAAGAAACTAAGTAAAAAAAGGTTTTATTAACAAATATTGGAGAGAATAATATGATTACTAATTCTACAATATTCCCATTAGCATATGTTTGGTCATTACCCAAATAGAAAATCAATTCTATTATTAAATTAGTCAGTGTAAAAGTTATAAAAAATATGTATTTAATATGAAAGGATTTGTCATGTTTCATTAAGTAGTAAGCTAAGGGAATTAATAATATACAAATTGCATAAATGAAAAAATCCAATCCATTTTTGTTTCCTATTGTATCTAACTCCCATGGCATCTGAGGTAAAATATAATAGTAAACTATTTCATATCCGAAATATATACCATAGAACAACCATAGAAACCATATTGTGGTTCTTTTTTCTTCATTTAGAAGGTTAGAATATCTATGTAAGTTTTGCATGTTTTGATCCTTTCTAAAATTATTATACTATATAAAGAACGAAATTTCTACATTTTTCCTGTAATTTTATTAAAAATATTAATTATAGTATAAGCGAAATGTCGAGCACTGTAAATAACTGATCGAAATTGGCAAATTATCATCTTTTTTTCTCAACATGATCGAACAAAATATGATTACTTGTCGCAAGTGGCGATGAAATTATAGTAAAAGAATTGCACGGGAAAGTAGCAATGTAATAAGCAATGTCAATAGCAATCTCGATTACACATGTAAACTTCCTCCAAATCTTTATAATTGATCTTGATAATGAACAATTCTCTCTTCGTTAATGAGCGAGATTTAGAAAAGAATCTAAAAAAAGATGAAACTATTTTTAGTCTCATCCCTTTTTTGGCTTTGTAAATACCAAAAATATAATCGTTCCTATTAAGGAATTTGTAAATAAAACTGCCCCCATTGGAACGGCTGTTGTCTCATCTAGACCAACTAATGGTGCTACTATTGCCCCCATAACTAACGGCAACATTCCTAATAGAGCACTAGCAGTTCCTGCATTTTTCTTTTGTTGTTCCATTGCTAGAGAAAAACTACTAGTTAAGATAATCCCAACTGAATTCAAATGAATAAATATCGGAATTACTAGCATAAATAATGGCCAGTGAAATAAAGTAGCTAACAATAACACTGTGTTAGCAGATAACGACATCAGGACACCTGTGCGTAATAAACTTCGTTCAGAAAAGATGGAACTTAAGCGTCCTACCAGGAAACTACCAAAGATAATAGCTAAACCATTTACACCGAACAATATACTGAAAACTTGCGGTGAAACATTATACAAATCCTGATATACGAACGGTGTTCCAGCAACATAAGCGAATGTACCACCTTGTACAAAACAAACAACAATAGCATATCCTATAAAGGATCGGTCTTTAAACAGACCTGCCATCGTTTTAATAGAATTTATAATAGAGCTTGGTGTACGATTTTCTTCTGGCAATGTTTCCGGTAATTTAAATGCACTAATTGTTACCATCATGATCCCTAGTAAAAATAAAAAAACAAAAATAGTATGCCATGAAGCAAAAGGTAATAAAAGCACTGCCCCACCCGAAATTGGTGCAATCATTGGTGCTGTTGCATTAATTACCATTAATAATGCAAAAAATTTTGTCAATGCCTTACCATCAAATACATCTCTTACCACTGCACGTGATAGTACAACACCTGCTGATGCAGTAAAGCCTTGCAGGAAACGAGCAATGATTAAAACGATTATATTAGGTGCCAATGCACACAATAATGAAAATATCGCAAATAGAGATATAAAGATTAAGATCGGTTTTCTTCGACCGATGCTATCGCTAATTGGTCCAATTACTAATTGCCCAAACGCTAAACCTAATAAACACGCAGTTAAACTTAACTGTACGAGAGATGCCCGTGCCCCTAAATCATCCGCTATTTGAGGAAAACTTGGTAAATACATATCAATATTAAACGGACCTAACATGGCTAGCATAGCTAATAAAAATGCTAAACCTATCCGTTGTTTTCCTGTTGGATTATGTAGTCTTTGCTCGATGATAAACCCTCCTCATTCATCCTATTATAAAGTAACAAAAAGCAAAGTAATAATGATCCGCTTGCAATACTTGTTAACAAATTGTTACATTTGTCTTGCTTTCTTAACACAAAAATGTGTTTCATTTCTAATCATTTGGTCTATATATAAAATGAGACTTCAATCAGTGGGAGTTTTAAACTTCCACTATGCTCGACGAACCGTATCATGAAGTCTAACGTCCTTTTATCCCGTCGCTAACGCTTGAACCTTGAAGTATGGATATTATAGACATTGACACCGTGATAATTAGATAACAAATGAGGAGGATCAACAACATGAAAAAAATCTTATCTGAAAAAGTGGTACTTGAAGAAAAGTTAAATATGAATCAGCTTATCAATTTACACACCTATGAGAAGAGTTATAATGGATCGATTTATATACTAGCCAACCATGAGGTAACACCACTTGGAGATTTACCAAGACTTGTCACTTTCTCTTTATTAACTAGTACAAATTGTGAGATTCATTTTATCGTTGAAGGACAAAAACCAAATCAAGCTTTAGAGGATATTACTACTTTTTTAACTCCAGACACATACCATATAGCAAACTAACCACTTACTTAAAAGTAAAAAAGCGCACCTCAACTTTGAGGTGCGATCGTATTCTATTACATAAATTCAAAAAAATAACGAATGACATGAAAAAATATTGGCGCTGTATAAGCCAGACTATCAATTCTATTTAAATATCTATCTTTTAATTTTTCCAGCTTTTCGGTATTTCCTATTAAAAGGTCTCGTTTTAATACAGAGATTGTTAAACTCCCAAAAAAGCCAGCCACACTTATCAAGATTCCCGATATAATTCCGAAAGTAAAATCTAGTGGTGTTAATAAAGGATATATGTAATAGGAAGTTAACGTTGTAATGATTAGTCCTGCAATAAAACCTTCCCATGTAATATATGAATTCGCAGTTGGAGCGAGTTTATGTTTTCCAAAATACAGTGATACCAAATATTGGATCACATCATTTACTTGTGTCAGGATAATTAAATACAGTACAAGATTTGCCCCATATTCTGGTGTCGCCACTGGGAAGTATGCAAGATGACTAAGACCAAACACCATTAACATGAGTCCCCACTGTGTAAAACTTACCGATCGTAAAAAGCCTGCTGTTCCTTTTCCAATTATTCTTGGTAAAGGTAAAAATAAGAATACATATACTGGTATAAATACGATAAACATTCCATACCAACCGATATAAATCCAATAAAAATGTATTGGAATCATAAAATAAGCCCACAGAAAAATACGTCTGTCTGATTTTCGTGTCTTCATCATTGAAAAGTATTCTCTTAAAGCAAAGTAGCAAAGAATCATAATAGCAAAAAGGGATACTTTTGGGTTAAATAACGTTGCAAAACAAAATATTACAAACATCCCCCACCAAGTTTTAACTCTTATTTGCAATTTGGAGAAGTCTTTATCTTGTTGAAATTGTGGTGCTACTTTAAAAACAATAGAAACAATAATTAATACAATACATATAATTGCCAAAGTCCAAATGGTTTCTTGCAATTTGACCACCCAATCTTTTTTTAAAAACTGCATTCATTTTACAGGATTTGCTTTATAATGAAAAGAGGTCAATAATTTTTAAGTTGGTGATCAAAATGAAGCAGGAATATGTATACATTATGTTATCTGATACAGGAACTTTATTTACAAATGTCATTAAAACATACACGAAAGCACCTTATAATCATGCCTCGTTGTCATTTGACTCAGAGCTAAAAGAGATGTATAGCTTTGGCAGAAAGAATCCGAAAAATCCACTAAATGGCGGATTTGTAAAAGAGGATATTTTAACTGGAACTTACAGTAGGTATCCAAATACAAGCTGTGTTATCTATCGTTTAAAGGTGACGGAACGGGAAATAGAGAAGATGAAAAGAATTCTAGAAGTTTTCATTAAAAACAATCATAAATTTCTATATAATATTTTAGGTGTGATTGGCGTATCTTTGAGAGAACCTGTAGAGTTTAGTAATTCCTATTTTTGTTCTCAATTTGTTGCCGATATACTTTATCGGTCCGGTATTCGGCTTTGGGATAAACTTCCGGCAATGGTCACCCCTGATGATTTTAGAAAGAACTCATCCTTCGAACTTATCTACGAAGGAAAACTGTTTGATTATACGCCGGTAAAAAAAGTCATGACAAGATCTCAATAACTTGTCATGGCTGAAATGCTTTGGCGATTAATCGATATGATTCTTTCTTAGCTTCGAAATCATGAATATTGGTGATAATCATAAATTCGTCTGTCTGATAAAGTTTTTGTAAACTTAATAATTCTTTTTTTACCTTTTCAGGGGTCCCTACAATACAGCGTTTGCGATTTTGTTTGATTGCAGCTAATTCCTCTTCGGAGAATTCTTTATTTAGCACTTCTTGGATTGAAGGAACCTTAGTATCTGCTCCTTTTCCTACATTTAATAACCATTTATCTTGCGTTAAAGCAAGTTCCTCTGCCTTCTCCCCTGTTTCTGCGCAGACTACAAAAATACAAACAATTGTTTTGGGTTGATCGCTTGTAACAGAAGGTTTAAAATTCTCCCTATAGGTTTCCAACACTCTTTCACCGTTATCCGGTTTAATAAAATGACCGAATACAAAACCTACTCCTTGACTAGCTGCCGTTTTTGCCCCTCTTTCTGATAAGCCTAACAACCAAATTGGTGGGAAATGATCGATGCGAGGTCCTGCTTTCACTAGACGAAACTCGTGTTCACGTGGCATTGTATTATGTAAAAAACCTTGCAAATCAGCAAGCTGTCTTGGGAATTCGCTTAATGGCTTATTTTGATTATCGGTTAATGCAGAACGAGTTAATTGAGATCCTCCAGGTGATCGTCCTACTCCCAGATCAATTCTGTTTGGAAAAAATGCCTCCAAAGTCTTGAAATTCTCTGCTATTTTATAAGGACTAAACTGTGGAAGTAACACGCCTCCGGACCCTACACGAATGGTTTTAGTGACAGAGGCGATCCTTGTCATCATTATTTCTGGTGAAGAACTCGCTAATCCGTTGGTATTATGATGCTCTGCAACCCAATAACGTTGATAACCTAGCTGTTCTGTCCATTGTGCTAATTCTAAGGAATGCTGCAACGTTTCTTCTGGAGATTGCCCTCTTGATATTGGCGCTTGGTCAAGTACACTTAATTTCAAAGTATTAACTCTCCTTTTAATTAATTATATTTTGTTGTTTTATCAGACAAAGTGGATGATTTTTCTTTGTGTTTTGGTTGATATATAGGTTTATCGGGCGAAGCGAATGACTTTTCTTTCTCTTCTGGGCGATATATTTGTTTATCAGACAAGTCGGATGATCCTTCTTTCCCTTTTGGGCGATAAACTGATTTATTGGACAAAAGGGATGACTTTTCTTTTCCTATTGAACGATACCTTTATTATGACTCGATTCAATTCACAGTATATACAAAAATAGTGACGGAGTGTTAATCCGTCACTTTCCTATCGAAAAAGATCTAATAGTTTATCCCAAAATCCTTTCTCTTCTTGTATTTCTTCCTCTTCTTCTTCTTGTTCTTGCTTGGTAATTGCTTCTGTTTTGATTACAAATTGAACGGATTGCACATTCTCATTTTTATCAGAAACAAAAGATTCTGCATCAAAGTCAGATTTATCATATTCATTGATCATTTCATCAATTTCTTCCTGCATCTGATCTGGCAAATCACTTGTGGAATCTGCCAATTCAGAAGTACCTTCGTGTAATTCCGAAGCACCATTTTCTAATTCACTAGTACCATCAGAAATTCCCACTACTCCTTGGTGGAAGTCTTGATAAGCTTGAGATAACTCGCCTACTCCATTCGTATATTCAACTAGCCCACCATGAAAGGATTGATAGTTTGTTGATAAGCTAGATAAACCTTCTTGCAGTTCTGCCATTGATTCTTGAATATTCATTTCTTCACTTGCAGTAGCTATTTCACTTGCCATCGTTTCTAAAGATTTTGCCATTTCTATTTGAGAGCCGCTCACTTCTTTTAAAGTAGGACTGACAGCCGCAAATGCTTCTTTCGCTGCATCATATGTGCCTTTTGCTTGTTGAGAAGCCTTAAATGTTTCTGCTAATTTTTGTACTACTTCTCTATCTTGTTCTTCTTCTAATTTGCCGGAAATATTTTTTATATCTTCTTCCGTAATATCATAAGCAGGAATGTCATTCATCGATTCATCCAACGTTTGGTATGCTTTGGTATAGTTATCGTTTAAATTAGTCAATCCTTTTTCGATTTCTCTCAGTCCATCAGCAACTTGCGCTAAACCTTCTTGTAATTCTGAGAAATCGCCCATACTCATCTCTTGATCCAAAGATGTGTTTATACTCGATAATGCTTCATTAATAGAAGCAGAGCCATTTATCAAATCGGATGAGCCATTATTTAACTCAACGATACCATTTTTATATTCATTTGAGCCATTTTTTAATTCATTCATCCCACTATTTAAATCCGTGATACCGTTTTTCAATTCTCCGACACCATTATCAATTTCTTCAGTTGCATCTGTTAAGCTTTGAAAATCCTCTGTCATTTCGTCTACATCGGGAGATTCGATCGACATCGATGAGGGAATTCCGGTAATTTCAATCGCCTCTAACTCAAAGTCTGTTACATCTGCTTCCATTACCAGATTTTTTTCTTGATCAGGCATCACAGTAAACGTTATTTGTTTATTTTTTCCTGCATTTGCTATGGTGCCTTCTTCCGCTACTATTTCTTGATATTTCTCCGCATCTACGGTCAATGCGATTTGCAATAAATAGTTCTCAACAAAAATAGGATTCACGTCTTCATTTATAGAAGTTTCGATTTCTATTTTTAAATGTCCGTCTTTCCCCACCATATCTTCAGGTGTTACTTTTTCTCCATCGAGCTGATACGAAATATCAAACTCCCATGGTAAGGGTTTCCCTTCAAGATTGCCTTGATAATAGAAGGTATCTTCAGAGGCAGTGAAGGAGATTTCGTCATCTGACTTCTTCATTTCGGATAGATCTGTTAAGTTTTTAACCATTGTATAGTTACCATAATCGGTAATATCACTCGTTTCATCAACTTCAAAACTATTAACTACATACATTTCTTGTTGCGCACCATTTGGTTGTAAAGTTGTATAAACAACTTCATCTTTTTCCACTTTCGGACTGGCAGCTACTACAGTTACAGTCGACAACAACAATATACTAATTGTAAAGACTACTAAGATACGTTTAATTATCATAATCAACCTTTCTCCTTGTAAAAGTTTGCTTTCCATGTTGTTACGTTAATCACTTTATCAAAAACGACAAGCATTGCTGGTAAGAAAAAGACTACCAAAATAAACGCTAGCAACGCTCCTCTTCCTAATAATAATCCTATCGATGACACGATTGGATTAGTGGAAGTCCATGCCAGGATAAATCCTACACTTGATAAGATCGAAGCAGATATGAGTATCGAAAAGATTTTTTCATCAATTGTTTTTTTGATTGCTTTCATTGCCGACATTTCTTTCCTGTTTTCTTTATATGCTTCTGTTAATAAGATCGCATAATCGACCGTTGCCGCTAATTGGACTGTACTAACAATTAAATACCCTACATAAACCAGAGATGTATCCATAAAATATGGTACAGATAAGTTAATCCATACTGCTGATTGAATCGTTAATAATAATACAATTGGCATTGAGATCGAACGGAAAGTCACTAATAAAACAAGTGCTATTGCCACAATCGTTAAAATATTTACTACGATGTTATCTTTTTCTACGGTATCTTTCATATCATTCAAGGTAACACTTTCACCGAGTGCGTAAATATCATCTCCGTAAAGTTCTTCTGCCATTCTTTCAACTTTCTCTATTAAAGCAAATGCTCTTTCTCCTTCAGAATCGGTAGTAGTATTTAGGATAATCCTTGCATAATTATCCGAATAGAAGGACTCTGTTATTGATTCATCTAAATACTCAGAAGGGATAGCTGCACTAACTGTATTAACATAAGCTAATACACTCGAAACATGATCAACATTTTCTAATTCCTGTATCAGTTCTTCCTCTTTAGCGACGTTCCCTTTTGGAACTAATAAAACAAGTGGTGTTGATTTGCCAAATACTTGTTCAATTGCTCTTTCATCTTGACCGACTCGCATGTCTTCTGGATGTTCACCTGTTCCGTAAATAAAACTCGTATTACTTTGTGCTAAAAATGCAGGTATCAAAATTAAAAATACAAGAATGATACTTGGAATTCGGAATTTCATCACTCTTCTGCCAATATTTTTAAAGGTTGGCACTAGTGGTTTATGCTTTGTTTTATCGATCCACTTGTAAAAGGTGAGCGTTAATGCAGGTAAAAAGATCATTACACTAATGAAACTGAGCACAATCCCTTTTACCAGGTTTACCCCTAAGTCTGCTCCAATCTCAAAATTCATAAAGGTAAGCGCCATAAAACCAAAAAATGTGGTCGAAGCACTTGCTGCAATGGCTGGGAAGGATTGCTTCATTGCTAGCCGCATCGCACTTGTTGGTGCTTCACCTTTATTTCGAAAGTCCGAAAAACTATGGAGCAGAAATATCGCATAATCTAGCGAGACTGCTAACTGTAATATCGGAGCAACCGATTGGGTGACAAAAGATACTTCTCCCAAGAAAATATTTGTACCGAGATTTATTAATACCGATACACCAATAGCCGTTAGAAAGAAAACTGGCTCCATCCACGAGTTAGTAGAAAGAACTAATATAATGATGATGATTGGTACAAGCAATAAGGCCGCATAAGCAGATTCCGATCCTGCCATTTCCTGTGAAACAGCAGTGTCGACAGCTTCCCCTGCCAATGCATTCTCTTTACCAATCAGCGTATAAATTTCATTTGTAATCGCCACTTCATCCCCATCGCGAATATGTAAGGATAATAGTGCATTTTGATCAAGGTAGTAGGTTTCAACAGTATCTTGATCTGCCATTTCAAGTGGTGCCTTTATATCAATAGCATCGTCGAGCCAAGTAACCTCACTCACTCCATCAATGGCTTCTAGCTCTGCTTTATACTCAAGTGCTTCCTGTACAGTCACATCTTCTAACATTACACGGGCATTTTCTACACCTGAATCAAATTCCTCTTCCATCAAATCCATAGCATTTGTGGAGGGCGCATCTTCAGGCAAGTAATCAGCCATGTTATAATTGACGGAAACACCAAATTGCGTAATGACACTAATTAAAGTAATCAGCATAAATGTGATAACTATTGATTTCTTATATCGGATTATCTTTGTTGAAAGATCAATCGTAATTCATCCTCTCTTGCATTTATCTTGATTCCACTTTATCATTATATAGACACCGTGTTGGATATTCAACAAACAGTTTTTTTTACCATGTTTGTTTTCCAACATATTTAACGTTTTTGTTGATTTGTTACAAAAAATTCACATTTAGGAGGGATTCTATTGAGTATAAATCTAGATCGAAGAAAAAAGTATACAAGGATGGTATTAAAAAACAGTTTCATTCAATTATTAAACGAAAAAGCTTTCTCTTCTATTACGGTAAAGGAAATTTGTGTGCTTGCAGATATCAATCGTTCTACATTTTACACACATTACACCGATCAATTTGATTTACTATACCAAATCGAAGCTGAAATAATCGAAGAAATGAATAAATACTTAAATGAATGTAATTTCGTTGAAGAGGAAGAATCAATTGAAATGACAGAGAAGTTATTGGAATATATCAAAAATAGAAAAGAGATTTGTCAAACATTACTCCATCGCAATACTGGAACCAGTTTTGAAAAGAGAGTGATGGATATAGCGAGAGAATTTTTGTTAAATAAAGCGATTAATATGAAAACCACTGAAGCTAGTTATCTCAGTACGTTTATTATTAGTGGCGCACTTCATGTGATTAAAGAATGGCTTGCTAACGACACGAAGGAATCACCTAGACGGATAGCCGAAATGATCAGTCAATTTACGAATAAAGGATTATTGTTTATGAATTGAGCTATTTAGCTATTAGCTGTGCTATGGTTATAAGAGAAAGTTTGGGGATCCACTTCGGAAGTAATGACCATACAAGCCGAAGTGGTGAATGCACGATTCACTACGACATATTGAATTTAATTTGTTTCGTTTTTTATTTACTTGAAGGGAATATAGTATACGACCAAGAATATAAAAAGTCGATAGCAAATATGACTGCCCAAAGCGTTCCAATACTATATAACGTTTCATTTGGATAGGGTGAATCTTGATAGTTTCCTGTTTCAAACCAGGAAAAGTCTGTTAAGTAATACATCGCCTCATCCCAAGTATCCAATCCCATCATCCAAAAGATACCCTGAGCAATCACAAAGACGACTAAATGTATCATTGCGCTGTTTCTATTGACTTTCGCAACGTACTTCGGATCTTGATTCTGTTCAATAATTTTATAATCTTTTGCGGTAAGAAGATCTACACCGCGCCACCCACCAATTTTTCTCCTCATCCATCGATCCAATTTCTTGAAATCAACAATACCAAATGTACATGCATATACTACAAATATAAGGAGGACCATTTGAAAAGTGGAGAACTCCCCCGTGTATTGATAAATGGCAATTCCTAATAAAGCTTCCACAACTACTAAAAGTAAAAAGGTAGAAATAAAAAGCGTACTTATGCTCTTATTACCAAAGAAATAACGAAACACACCAAATAAAAGTAATGAAATAAATGATATAATTTCGATTACGATGAAAATTTCCCATTGAAAGTCAATTAATATATCCACTCTCAAATCCACTCCCTTCTTTCTTTTAACCATATGTGTATGCTATTGCTCACATCATTTTAACATAATTATCCATTTGATCGACTTAAATCATGTAAATGCAGTACTGTAGTTTTTTATTTTCGGTTATCCCTAAAGGTAAATATGTAACCAATAATAGACAGTAGAAGCATTTTCTCTTCTATCGTTAATTCTTTAGAGATTTCAACCATATCGTTGTTAAGTTCGTTAAAAACATGTGTGTATTCATGAGGGAATTTACCATTATAGAAATATGCCCAGCGATGATTGTTATCGTCTCTGAGATCGAAATCACCTGACATACCAGATACCTTTATCTTCAAAAGTAACTTATCTTCTTCGTCAAATAACTTCCCTTTTGTATTTATCACATTTTTAAAATCATTTTGTACATAACTGCCCAAAAAATGATTATTGTGATCGTAAATAAACAACCTTGTTACCTTCACACCTTTTCTCTTAAAATAAAACAATAGTTCTCCATCGTGCGTATAAAAACCCATAGTAACAGGCAAAAGAGATAGCATAACATTACTAAAAGCCGCTACCGGATAATACCACCAAGGTAAATAAATTGTTTTAAGAGTACCAACATAATTACCTTGCTTTTCAATGAATAATAATTGCGGTAAAACCCTGGCATCATTTTTAAGGACTAAATGATGCAAATCAACTAAGCTAAGCTCCGAATATGGAATTTCGCTATCTTTCAGTTGATTATATTTGTGTCTGCTCAACACAGCCAGAACCAGAATAAAAGCACAAGGAAACAATGCCAAAAGCACTTCTAGCCATTCATTAATAGTTGATGGTGTATCAAAAATGATGAAACTGCTAATAACAACAAATAATACCAATAAAATTATGTATGCTAATTTCTCACGTCGTTTATACAAACTTGCTATCATTAACAATCACCTCTTTTAAATTCATCCATAAATTACATATTATGATAATTGACTGTAACCTTCAAGTCGTATATTTGGACAATCCAATTAAATTGTAGGTCTAAAAATCTATATTATTTAAAAACGGTTTATTTTATCAATATAAAGGGTATTTTTAGTCAGGACTATTTATTAGAGGGGTTGACATCATGAAACACAAAAGTAAGACAGGAAATCAAAAAGGATTTTTAAAATTATTATTAGCTTTATTTCTTTTTCCTCTATCTTTCGTTATCATTGCTGGGATAACTGGATTTGCACTAATTGAAGACACACCACCATTAACTGAAAAACAGCTTAAAAATGCAAAAACCTCCATTATTTACGATATGAATGGAAACAAGATTGCCAATATTTCTGGTGCAGAACATCGCTTACCAGTTGATATTAAGGATGTTCCTATGATTGTACAGAATGCATTTATAGCTATTGAAGATGCTAGATTTAGAGATCATGACGGTATCGATATAAAAAGAATAGCTGGTGCAGCAATCGCCAATGTCAAAGAAGGCTGGGGTGCGGAAGGCGGAAGTACCATTACTCAACAAGTGGTTAAAAATGCGTATCTCTCCCCTGAAAAAACCTTAAAGAGAAAAGCACAGGAAGCGTATTTAGCCCTTCAAATGGAAGAGAATTATTCTAAAGATGAAATATTAGAAATGTACTTAAACAAAATTTACTTTGGTAACGGCGCTTATGGAATTGGTGCAGCTTCAGAAGTCTATTTTAACAAAAAAGTAAGTGATCTCTCAGTAGAAGAAGCTGCATTGTTAGCTGGACTTCCTCAACGACCAAGTGGATATGATCCATATGCACATCCTGAACTAGCAATAGACAGAAGAGACATTGTATTAGCTTCCATGGAAAAAAATAATTTTATATCAACAGAAGAAAAAAAAGAAGCACAAGCAACTGAATTAGACAATATTCTTCACCAATCAAAAAATAAACAGCAATATCAATATTTTATCGATCATGTGGTAGAAGAATTAAAAACAAAAGGAATCAAAGAGGATGAAATATATTCAGGTGGATTAAAAATCTATACAACACTTGATCCAAATGCTCAATCTAATACAGAAAAAATGATGACTGGTACTGATATTATCCCTTTTCCTAATGATAACTTTAAATCTGGTGTTGTTTTACTTGATACTAAAACAGGAGCTATTCGAGCAATAGGTGGTAATCGAAATCCTGGAGAGCAAGAAATTAAAAAAGGATTTAATTTTGCAACAGATATCAAAAGACAACCAGGATCGACAATTAAACCAATCTTAGACTATGGTCCGCTGATTGAATATCAAAAAAAATCTACTTATTATCAAATTAAAGATGAAGAACTTAAAATAGGTGACAAAACATTTAAAAATTATGATGATTCATTCCGTGGAATGGTCTCGATGCGTGAAGCGTTAGTGAAATCATACAATATTCCTGCAATCAAGGCTTTTTTAGAACTTGAAAAAGATCAAGCAAAAGAATTTGCTTCTAATTTAGGATTAAATTTAGAGCATGCCTATCCTTCTTATGCCATTGGTGGCTTTGGAGATGAAGATGGCGTATCCCCATTAAACATGGCGGGTGCATATGCGGCATTCGGCAATCAAGGGGAGTACCACGAACCATACAGTGTTACAAAAGTTGAATATCCAACTGGTGAAATAATGGAATATCAATCTGAGGGAAAACAAGCGATGAGTGATTATACGGCTTACATGATTACGGATATGCTGAGTGATGTAGTTCAGCATGGAACTGGTACCTTAGCTAATATAGAGGGTTTACCTCTGGCAGGTAAAACAGGGACAACAAATGCACCTGAAGGTATTGAAAATGGGTCCACGGATTCTTGGTTTGTCGGCTATACTACTGAATATACTGCAGCGGTTTGGACCGGATATGAAACAACATCACAAGAACAATATATTACGAAAGAAGATGCTCGTATATCAAGACTGTTATTCAAGGAGATTATGACTGCAGTTTCTAAGGATGTTGACACAGAGTCATTTATTCAACCTTCTACCGTAAAGAAAGTCGATATTGACAAACGAAATGGTAAAAAGGCTTCAGCTCATACACCTAGCTATAGTAGGATTACAGAGTTATTCGTTGAAGGTTCGACGCTTCCAACTAAATATATACCAGCGAAAAAGAAGGTTAACAATACTTCTCAAAAGAATAAGGAAAAAGAGAAGAAACAAGAAGAGGACAAAAAGAAAGAAGTAGATGATAAGAAAAATGAGGAGAAAAATAAGAAAGAAAAGAAGAAAAAACAAGAAAAAGAGAAAAACAAAGAGAAAAAAGAAGCCAATAATACTCCAGTAAGTAACAAGAAAGAGAAAGAGCAAACTACAGATGGAAATAATACAGAAGAACAAGATGATCAAGAGAAAAAGCCAGACAACGATGAAATCTCGACAAAGCCTGATGAGAAAGAAGAGGTTGATCAGGAGACGGATACAGAAAGCACCGATAATAACACTGAGAATAAAGAAGATGAAGAAGTAGATAAACAAGATGATGACTCCGAAAAGAATTCATCTTCAACTACTGACTCTGTCAATAATGATACCAAAGTAGAAGAAGAAAATAATATTCAAAATAACTAGATGAGTTTGCAAGGGGCTTGTCAAGAAAAGTGTGTAAGAGCTTTTTATTAGGCTCTTGCTTTTTTTTGTAAATTAAAAGCTCACTTAATAGTGAACTTTTGATAATAACTTTCAGAAGATTTGGTGACTTAATAATAGATAAATTGTTACTTCACCTTAACAACGCATACTTCCCTTGAATGTTCTTAAAATTTCATCCTCCGAAATAAATTAAGTCTAGCTTTTATTGAAAAAAATGCTACTATTATATAGATAACTTAATAGAGATGGAGAAATGAAAGATGAATATAGTTTCTTTTAATGCGTTACGAACAATTGGTATGCCTAGTGTAACTTATATAAAACCTGACTTAATGTATAAAGAAATAGAAAGAATAAAGGATGCAGATCTCGTTTTGTTTCCTGAGACTTGGCAAGTACCTGCACTTGTTTTCGGACTAAAAAAGAACATTTTCCCTAGTATTGAAACAATGCAACTAGGTGCAAATAAAATAGAAATGACTCGTGCGCTCTGGTCTGTAGCAAAAGAGTATGTACCATATACGGAAATTCTCGAGAGCACTGAATCCAATATCCAAGCAATCCTAACCACTTTCCCCTTCCCTTTTGTTGCTAAAGAAGCAAAAAATTCGATGGGGAAAGGAGTATTTTTAATAGAATCTGAAGAAGCGTTGCGAGAATATGCCTCAAAAAATGATGTGCTTTATATCCAGGAATACCTAATTAATGATGGAAAAGATTTACGAGTTTGTGTTGTTGGTGATGAAATATATGCTGCCTATTGGCGTGTGGGAATAGAAGGAGAGTTTTTACACAATATTTCCCAAGGCGGTTCAGTTTGTTCACAATTTATTCCTGAAGATGCTTTAAAACTTGTAATTACTATTGCTCGTGCCTTAAATATTAACCATGCCGGGTTTGATATCATAGTTAGTGAAGGTCGTTTTTATATACTAGAATTTAATGTCTTATTTGGGAATCAAGGGTTGAATAGAAAAGACGCAACAGTGGCTCAATCTATATATGCTTATATTTCTAGTCACTTTTCGCCATCCAACCCTACTCCTACAACGCCTGGAAAGATTATTTCTTAGAAACTAATAACAACACCTATCGATATCATATCTGAATAGTCTCATCTCCTCCTCTAGTATTTTAAAAAGACTAGTAGAAAACTTTAAATATAAAACTTTTATTATTAAATACAACTTAGTTTTTCCACTGTACAAAGTAGTTCGTTTTGGTTATAATGATATGAGACTAATTTATGGAGGGAATTTTATGAGTAATCAATCCAAACAAAATGAAGCCCTAGTAACACATATTTATACCGCAGATCCATCTGCACATGTTTTTGAGGGGAAAATTTATATTTATCCATCGCATGATTTGGAGCACGATGGCGAATCTTTTGATGATGGCTCTCAATACGCAATGGAAGACTATCATGTTTTCTCTATGGAAAATGAAAGCGCTCCAGTAGTAGATCATGGTGAGGTGCTCCATGTAAAAGATATTCCATGGGCAAGTAAGCAAATGTGGGCACCAGACGCAGCATACAAAAATGGTAAATATTATCTTGTGTACCCTGCTAAAGATCATGATGGGATTTTCCGAATCGGGATTGCAACCAGCGACAATCCTGCAGGACCCTTCAAGCCTGAAGAAAATTATATCCCAGGTAGTTATAGTATAGATCCGGCTGTATTAATTGACGATGATAACAAAGCATATTGTTATATAGGTGGACTTTGGGGCGGTCAATTAGAACAATGGCAAACAGGTAGCCATAATCCGGAAGGAAAGGAACCTGCACCTGACAAACCAGCATATGGTCCACGTATTGCAGAATTTAGTGATGATATGCTTACCTTTAAAGAAGATCCAAAGGAAATCTCAATTGTCGATAGTGATGGGAATCCAATCCTCGCTGGTGATGAGGATCGCAGATTTTTTGAAGGAGCTTGGGTACATAAATATGATGGTCGTTATTACTTGTCTTATTCAACCGGTACCACTCACAAAATCGTCTATGCGGTAGGTGACAATCCATATGGTCCATTTGAATTTAAAGGAACTATTTTGAACCCTGTTATTGGCTGGACTACCCACCACTCAATCGTTCAATTTAATGATAAATGGTATCTGTTCTACCATGACGCATCTTTATCAAATGGTATAAATCATCAACGTTCAATTAAATTCACTGAAATAACGTATGATGAATCTGGCAATATTCAAACAATTGAACCGTACGAAAATAAATAAAATGATAGAACTACAGTCGATTATCATGCTATAAATAATTAAAGCTCTAATAACAACTTCTTATTGTTATTAGAGCTTTTTCATTTGTCTTTTAAAACTTTAACTACTTATCACTTCTTTTTCATCTTCAACTAATATTTTCTGTTCCCATTTTCGACTTCTCCAGCGGAAAAACATGAGTATTCCTCGTAACCATTCATCAAGAATAATCGCAATCCATATACCTATTAGGCCAAAACCTAAAGAAATACCAAATATGTATGCCAAGGTAACACTAACTCCCCACATTGAAATAATACCGACAACGACAGGAAAACGTGCGTCACCCGCTGCTCGTAAGGAACTAATGATTACTAAATTGAAAGTACGACCTGGTTCCAAAATGACTCCTAAAAAGAGCAAGATCGAACCCAATGCTATTATTTCTGCATCATCCGTAAAAATCCCTAAAAGACTTTCACTGAAAAAAGCAATAATGGTACCGATTGATAAGGCAATGACTATTGATACTCTTAATCCTTTAAACATTTGACGATAGGCTTCTTCTATTTTACCCGCACCAACCAGTTGCCCGATCATAATTTGCATCCCCTTGGCAACTGAAACTGAAAACACCGTCATAAAATTCATGAGATTTTGGGTATACACTCTCGTTGCTAAAGCATTTGCACCTAGTAAAGTAATGAATACTGTTATTATTAATTGACTTAAACTATGAGAAAGATGTTCTCCGGCAGCTGGCACACCAATTCCCATAATTTTTTTGATATACTCTTTCTTTAAATGAAAATAATCCTTTAATTTTATTTTTATCTCGATTCTTTTATACAATATGATACAAACGACGATCATAGCTATTCCTCGACTTACCGCAGTAGCTATCGCAACACCCATGACACCTAATTGTGGGAAGCCAAGAGCACCAAAAATAAATAAATAATTACCAATTATATTTAAGATGTTCATTCCTAAAACAAGATACATCACGTCTTTTGTATAGCCTTGCGCTTGCAATGCAGAAGACATTGTCATAACCATCGCTTGAGTAAACAGGGTTCCTCCAACAATTAGTAAATAAATGTTGGCATATTCTATTAAATGATCTTCTAAATTAAACAAAATTAGAAAAGGCTCCCTAAATATTACAATCAAACCACTTATAAATAAACCAAATGCTAGATTGAGCACCATGGCATTTGTGATTGTTATGCTTACTTCTTTAGGTTTTTTTGCTCCAACAAATTGTGCAATAACTACTCCAGAGCCCATTGCGGTAAAGTTAAATAAAACAAAAGTAAACATCATTATTTGATTCACAACGCCAATCGCTGCAACGGCTTCGTCAGAAACGAAACTCAACATAAAAATATCTGCAATTCTCATGAACGTCTGCAAAAACGCTTCTATAAATAACGGCCATGTTATAGCAAGTAAGGTGATCTTTTTCTTTGATGGTGGGTTATTTGTTAAATGTGACATTAGCAATTACCATTTACTTTCTCTGACTGTTTCATTCTACTGTCCCCTCTTGTCTAAAAAAGATAAAGTATTGGAGTATATATTATTAAAAAACAGCTTTATCTCAAAATGATAAGATTCAAATCTTAACTTATCAAAGAAGGTGCACAGTTTTTTAAAGTATCACCTCTGACAAAAAGAAAAAGTTAGCGCACCCTTGAATTTAGCGACTTTATAATTAGCTGTGATAAAGGAGACACATACAGACTTGCACAGGAAATATGCACTTTTTTATTTAAGTGAAATGTGAAATAGCAGAAAACACTTTGTAAATCAACGATACGACCTTCTAGACTTCTGTTTTCATAAGAAAAACCGGGAAGCCCACCCGTTCTTTTTAGTAGTAATTTTGAGCTGAAGGGAAAACGCCATGGAAAGGGAAATGGACAGCCGAAGCGGGGAATTTATAGTCACTATAAGATAAAGCGGATTATATACTTTTCTTGCTTATAAAAAAAGAGCCATCCCTTGTTAAAAAAGATGGACTTTTCTTACCACTACCATTTCTATTTAATTTCCTTACGAGACACTCATATATATAACAAGTGCAATAACCGATCCTATAATCGCAACAACGTATATCATCGATAATCGCTTCAGCTGTGTTTTGCTTTCTTCTCTGTAATTAGGATCACTTCTACCTAATTGTTGGAACGTTAGTAAAAATGCAGAGATACAAATTATCAGGATAAGAATAATATAAACAGCCACTATAATAACCTCCTTTAAAATCAGCTCATATTAACTTATATAACACTAATTAAGCTGAAATAAACTCCACGGAAAAAACATTTGCTAATACGGCAGTAAATACTTCTTTTGATCATGTACTAGTAAGTTTTAAAACCTTTCATATCTACGGAATTTACAAAAAACTTGTATTAATTTTACAATTCTTTAATATTTCTCTGCTAGAATATATCTACAAGAGTCGAAAGACCTACGTTAAAAGGAGGGTTTGTCATTGAAGATTATACTATTAAATTTAAAGAAGTACATGCGAAGCATATTAATAACACTTTCATTACAAACACGGTTACTTATTTTATTTGTCACATTTCTCATACTTTCAGTTGTTATAGTCGGTGTAAATTCTTACATAAATGCTAAAGAAACTACCATAGCATCTACTGAAAACCGTTTGATGCGAGAAGGTGAACTTATGCGATATATAGCCGAAAACTTAAAGTTTTTATATGTAAGTGATGAAGCGTATTTTATGCAACAATTAGAAATAAATATACGGTCACAACAGGATAAACTAAGTGAGGAAGGTATCGATACTGATATTTTTTATATAAAAGATAACAAAGTGATCCCTTTTCAAGTTAGTCGTGACAGCAAGCTAACCTTTTCTGTCCCCTTAATAAATAAAATGAGTGATCTTAATCAAGGTATATTGCACGAAGAAATTGCAAATCAGGATTATACTATATTTGTTGAAGACCTTCAAACCGAAATTGGTGGCAATTATGTACTTGCTGTTCCAACGTCTTCTTACATGGAACCTGTCATTAAATTAGGACAAAATATAAGCATAATCATCGTCATTAGTCTAGTTATTTCTTGTTTTTTTATTATTTTATTTGTCAGAAGTTTAATTCGACCTATATCTAAACTTCAAAGTGAGATGAATGAAGCACAAAATGGAAATTTAATATCGAGTAATATTGATACAACTATCCCAGAAATAACATCCTTACACAAAAGTTATCAAAAATTAATGGATCAAATTAGAACAATGTGGAATGAATTAAATGATACTACAACAAAATTAAAAACTACTGGTGTTCAACTAAAGGAATCTTCAAGTGATTCTTTATCCTCAAGTCATCAGTTAATTGAAACAATTAATATCGTTAAATCAGGTTCAGAACAGACAGTTAAAAATGCTGAGGATAGTGCGGTTCAGTTCCAAGAAATGAAAAATAGGGTAGTCTCCTTAAACAAAAATATGACATTAGTAGAAAATAGCTCAAAGGATATGAATGATTCAGCAAAATACGGTGATCAAAACATTAAAGATTTAATCCATACTATATTGTCCTTTGAACAAGACTTTGAACAAATGAATAAAACTATTTATAAAGTTAATACGCATTCTACTTCAATTACAAGTTTAGTAGATTTAATTAAAGGTATTGCCGAGCAAACAAAATTGTTGGCTTTAAATGCGACAATTGAAGCAGCAAGAGCTGGTGAGTATGGCAAAGGATTTGCTGTCGTAGCTGATGAGGTAAGAAAGCTGGCAGAACAAGCAACAAACACATCGGAAGAAATTACAGACTCCCTAACCGGAATGAAGAATGTTGCATTTCAAGCTTCAGAAGAGTTTGAACATATGAACTTAAAAATTAATTCTAATCTTGAAACAGCAAAAAAGTCACAAATATCTGTGGATAAAATGATGAACGAAATACATACAGTAAGTAATCGTATACAGGGTATGCAACAAGAACTTGATCATTTACAAAATATATTACCTAAACTAGAACAATCAACTGATAATTTTTCATACGTTGCTCAAGAAACATCAGCAAGTACTGAACAAATGTATGAAACAAGTGATGAACAGATTAAACAAATGAAACACACTCACGAGATCGGTCTCACTCTTACCAATTTATCTCAATCCCTTGCTGAGCTCACAAAACGCTTTGATATACGAGTTAGAAAGAACTAAGACATTTCCCTTTAAAAAGGTGTTAGTATTTTTTCACAGTGAAATAAGAAGTTCAGCGTGTTAACAACATAAAACTCTCAGCGGGGGTTAACCCCACTGAGAGAAATCTCATTATTTCGTTCATTTCATTTACCAATTAAACTTCTTACAAAAACTTTTTTCTTCTAAGAACTAATAGAGTGACTCCACCTAAAACTAAAAACACTAACCCAATGATTAAATAATTAAATAGACTTGTAGCGGTATCAGGAAGTTCTTGATCTTGATCATCTTTTCCGTTTTGAATGTCTTCTCCACCTTGACCGTCTTCTCCGTCCTGACCACCTTCTCCATCTTGACCATCTTCTCCGTCCTGACCACCTTCTCCATCTTTGCCATCTTCTCCATCTTGACCGTCTTCTCCGTCTTGGCCATCTTCTCCATCTTGACCGTCTTCTCCGTCTGAACTTTCGACAGGTACGAATACACCGTATGTTGAGAAATGAGAAACTGATAACGATATTATTTGATTATCTTCATTCACTTCTCCACCACGTTTTTCCCATTGATCCGCTTCTTCGCTGTAATAGTAGATTGCAAGAGCATCTGTTTCAACATCGTCGTTATAACCTAACTCTAAGGTAAAGTTATTCGATGGAACAGTCGATCCATCAGGATATTCAAATGTGAACGTTAATATTTCACCCACAGGAGTTAAGCCTTCGTAATTTGTATCCTCAACATCTTTAGGTGTCACAATGACTTTGGCTCCTTCAGGCAGATCCGTTGGCATTGTTATATTGGCATTAGTACCAGCTATAGTGTATGTTTTACCAGCTGCAACTATTTGTCCTTCTCCACCTAATTCGAGTTCTGTTGTCTCTTCATCAGGTATACTATCTTCTTCAGCTTCCGTAAACTTCCAGTAATCGAAATTAAATAACTCTTCTTCACTGTCTCCTTTAAACATGAAGAACACATTATGAACACCTGTGATTTTTGATAGATCTGTTTCTATTAAGTTCCAATCTTGGTTTCCACCAGTGGCATCCACTTCCACTGTACCGATCACTTCACCTACTGGACTGTCTATGCGAAGTTCGATCTTACCACCAACTGTAGAAGCAACATTTGCTTCAAAAGATTGAGCACCATTTTTACCAAAATCAACATTTGATACTGCTAGCCAATCACCCTCATGAATATCTGTTACATTCAAATTAACATGCTCGACCATGTTGCCTGGTGCTTCTGAATCCTCTGTTGCTATCCCTGAGTTCCATGCAATGGTTTCGGCCTCATGTCTTTGAAATGGATTTAAATTCTGAAGTTGTGAAACACCTTCCATATCTGCAGTAATGTCTTTTATGTCCCCATTCTCATAATATTCTACCTTATTAAGGTGAGGCGAACGATAACCATTTACTGCATCTAAAGCCCTTCCTAAAGTTTGAGCATGGTACGTGATATACCATTGATCTTTAAATTTAAAGAAATCTTGATGGTTGTTGCCACCAACTCCAAAAAATTCAGATCCATTTTTCAAAACAGCATCAACATAATTAAATGGACCCATTGGATCATCACTTACCATATAAGCGATTTCAGCATACTTTGGATCATCCCCCTCGCGCACTCCAGAAAAATTAGTGCTGTACGAGTAATAATATTTTCCATCGTGTTTATGGATTCCACTCGACTCAAAATGGAACGGAGAATCAATTACTTTTGCTTCACCTTCTGTATGAATCATATCATCACTTAATTTTATTACTCTGGCTGTTTGAGGATGTTCTGCTTGCTCTTGTGTTGGGTTATTTCCACCAGGAACTCCTCCACCATAATAGAGATAACCTTCACCATCATCATCTATTAATACATCCGGATCAAAAATCCAGACAACTCCCTCCGTACCAGGAGTACTTCCATCAATCAAAGGTTCTCCTATCGGATCTTCCCAAGGTCCAAGAGGCGAATCTGCTGTTAATACACCAATTCCAGAACCATTGTTTGAAAAATATAAAAGGAATTTATCTTTACCGTCAATTTCTTTCTTACCAATGGATACCGCCCACGAATTAGTCGCCCATGTTGCTTCACCATCTGGCCCTGCAACTGGTATGGCACCATGATCTGTCCAATTGACCATATCATCTGAAGAAATAACGGTTATGGTATTGATACTTCCATAATTGTTATCAATAATATTCCCGTTATCATCGTATTCCACTTGATCGTTTGTTAAATAGATATATACTCTGTCCTCATAAACTAAAGCATTTGGATCTGCTCCATACTTGTGGCTAATTAATGGGTTTTTGAATCCTGGTATTTTTGCGAGCGCTTCTGTATCCAGTAATGTTAACCCTATACTGGCTGTAGCTTCATGTACATTGTATGTTACATCTTGATTACTCGTTACGTCGATATAATTGATCTTTAGTTCCTCTGTCCGATCTTCTGTAACAAAATCCGCTACTTTTAACTTCAGTGTCGCAAATAAATTAGAGGAATCGTTACTAAAGTGGACATCCTCTCCATTGACATTCAATTTTAATTGATTATTCTCAAAACTAAACGTACTGTCACCAACAACATTATCTTCGTTAAAATCGACTCCCGATACGGATAATCCTTTTGGAATATCAATAGAAGCAGCAATTGACGTGTGGTTTCCTTCAGGAAGAGCATCCATTTCAAGTGGTACCTCAAATTCAACATTCGGTGCACCAACAATGTCGGAAACATCCCCTAAGCTTGCGTTTAATACTGTTTGGGAGGATTCAGAATCTGTAATCTTATCATTTACTCTGAAATAATCAAAATCTACATATCCTCCAGTTTCTTGTGTTGCATAATTAAACAAGGCAAAACGATAACCCATGAAATGAGGAAGTGTGTATTCCATTTGTAAGGTATTGCCTATTTCTGTCCAATTTACGCCATCAAGACTGTAATAAAAATATGCCTTGTCTGTTTGATTTTTAAAATCAAAGTCAACCTTTAAATACACTTTGTTTTGGTCGATTTCTATCGTCTCTATTTCTTCTTCTGATTCAGAATCACCATTTACCATAACAATAGATTTAGAATCACCTTCCATTTTCACCCCTACAAATCCATAATTCTCTTGGAAAGCCGCTAAACCAGTAACATCACCATTTTCCATATTACTTACGTCTATTGCTACTTCCCCTGAACTTTCAGGACCAAATGTTCTTTGGGTAAGCGTGTTTCTCGTATCATGTATGCCAGTACTTTTTCTGCCATTGGTTAGTCTTAAATAACCTGAACGGTCTGTCAGTGACCAGAAATTATTATTAGGATTATGGTTCCACTGCCAGGTTATACCAAGATTCGAACCATTATCCTCATACTCTCCATTTTTTTCTGTGTCTGGCTCAGGTTCTGGTGCAGCTATTTGTGTAAAAGATACATCATCCACATAATAATCCATTAAATCATTGACCGGATCTGCAGGATTTGCATAAGATGTCTCGATAAAAACGAATGACTCTGACATATCGGCGTCAGTTGGAATGGTGTACGTTCCTTCAATTGTTCCCCATTCACCTTTTGTAATTGAGCTAGAGCCGATCACTTCAATCGTTTCCCAAGATGGTCCATTTTGAATGTTGAAATTAAATCCTTTCTGATCTGGCCCCTCGGTATATTTCACTTTCGCTGAAAATTCGTATGTTCCACCAGCTACCACTTTATCTGTTAAATCTTGTTGTGGACCGTCAACGGTTGCCTGACGATCAAATACTAATAAACTGTTGGATCCACTGCTTGCCTCTTGATCCGTTACCTCAACACTTGCATTTCGATATTCTGTCCATGGTTCTATTCCATCTTCAAAGCCACCGTTTACTATTAAATTAGGGTCTGGTGTAATATCTACGAATGAAATATCATCGACATAAAAATCAAATAAGTCTACTTCTGAATCGGGTTCAGATACCCAAGGAGTCTCAATGAAAATAAAGGTTTCCGAAAAGTCTACATCCTCCGGGATCGTGTAAGTTCCTTCAACAGTTCCCCACTCCCCTTTGTTAATCGTTCCAGATCCAATCACTTCGATGCCTTCCCAGCTTGGTCCATGTTGTATATTAAAATTAAACTGTTTTTGATCGGGTCCTTCTGTATATTTTACCTGTGCTGAAAATTCATACGTATTTCCTGCTTGGACTTCATCGGTAATAACTTGTTTCGGTCCGTCCCCTGTTGCCACTCTGTCTGTCACCAATAGACTGTTTGATCCACTCTTTGCTTCTTGATCAGTGACCTGAACAGTAGCAGCTCCATTTACAGACCATGGTTCTTGTCCATCTTCAAAACCGCCATTTTCAAGCAATTCAGTCCCTTTCTCCACATCTAATAATTCCTGTGCAGCTACCATCATTCCCTCTTCATTTGATGAAGAAGTATCTTCTATGGTATCTTCACTGGTAGCTAACGCACTTGCTGAATCACTGCTGTCAGGTGATTGATAGAATTCATCGGATTGCACAATGTTACTAACTGAATTAGACCCTTCTGCAGTTATAGATAACTCATCCGGAACTTCACCATCAACTCCGAATACTGGCCAATCATCTTCCCAAGTAACAGGTACTAAGTAAGGAATTCGCCCAACCGAACCTCTATCACCAAACAAAAAACCATACCATTGTCCGTCAGGAGTATCTACCATTCCACCTTGAGCGATACCAGAATCTTGTAACACTACTTTCCCTTCATAGTCTCCATCTATACTGTCAGAACGGTAGACTAATTGAGTTCTTCCACCATTTTGTGGCCACGATATGAGGGACACATAATATTTACCATTAATTTTTTGAAGGTGTGCACCTTCTGCATTAAGGATATGTTCTGAACCAGCTATTGATCCTGCATCAGGGATAAGAACTTTATCAAGTCCACCTTCCTTGATAGCGGTTGCATCAGATGTAAGCTCAATGATTCTAATATCCGTACCACCATATACCATGTACACTCGTCCATCATCATCGAACAGCAAAGACATGTCATGGTAAAGATTATTTAACGTAGTTTTTTCCCAATCTCCATTTTCAATATCATCCGTTTGTAAAATATATGTTTTACCAGTGCTGTTGGAAGCAAAAGCTAAATAAAATGTACCTTCATGATAGCGCAGACTGCTTGCCCATGATCCTTGACCATACTCGTTCTGACCATTTCTTAACGCTTGTTCTTCCCCTCTATCGAGGATATCATATGCATAATTAACAATTTCCCAATTCACTAAATCCTTTGACTTCATAATAGGCACGCCTGGATTCATATGCATGGTAGTACTTGACATGTAATACGTATCATCGACACGGATCACACTTGGATCTGGTACATCTGCCCAAATCACAGGATTTTCTGCTGCAAGATTATTAGCTTCCTGTGCTAGAGCACTAGGATTTGGACCATAAGAGACCAGTAATGTAAGCGTTATCAAAAATACAAATAATTTATTCCTCATTTTAGTTTACCTTCTCCTTTTCATTTTCAATTAAGACCAATGGTTCATAGAATTTTTCACAAAGCTAATAAACTTCTACTTTATACCTCCTTCGCTTTTTTTATGAACAAACATCACCTCTTTCGATAGTTTGTTTACTGTTTAAAGTAAGTAGAAATTTACATAAAACAGTAAAATGAAATAAATCACTCGTATATTATTTCATTTAATAGTGATGAATTTAATAGAATTATTTTTTAAAAAATATAACTTTTTTTACTTTTTAATTTTATTTTATATAAAACGACAATATAATCCACCTGTCATGGCACAGACAAGTGAATTTAATACATTTTCTTTTGAATTAGTGTGTTTTTTTTTGTGTTTGTTAGTTATGTAAATAGAAAAGACACATTCAAAGTTATCGAATGTGTCTTAAAGTAGTGATCTGAGAGGGATTTGAACCCCCGACCTCTTGCCTGTCAAGCAAGCGTTCTCCCGCTGAACTATCAGATCAATATTTTCGCTTTGATGCGACGTTTACCACTACTAATAAATATAGAAAACATCCGGTAACTTGTCAATCCGTTTCCGTATGATTAAGTTTATTTTTCAGTAAATATTTCGCATTGTGTCTCTTTATATCTTTGAGCTCTGCTTCAGTCATTTGATGATCTTTCTTTAATCTATTATTTAATTTCATCAAATTTCCCTCCATACACTCGAGATTTCTTTTCACATCCACATGAATAGTTAAGTATTTTTTATTCTTAAAAAATACGTTGGCCTCCATATATTGATTTTCTATATCAATTACAGGATACCTAAAGAGCAGCGTTTTTCGCCATATTGTAAACCCTTTTCTTTTGCTAAACATATTTCACACCTCTCTTAGCCGTAATTTGATCAAAAGAATGTTACTGTTACAAGAAGATTACAAATGCCATATTCAAGGACATTTTTTCTATTATTAGTTTTTTAAACCAGTTCAAGAACCAATGGAAAACTTTTCTGTGTAAAGTATACTCTGTCTTTCTCATAATTGGTAAAAATAACTTACTGTTTTATTATATTACATTTGCTAATCTTTTAACTAGAATAAAATTGGAGGGAAAATACATGAATAAAAAAAGAATTCATTTAATTATAGTAAGTCTTATCATTGCAGTGTCTGTGACAATTATGCCAGGATTTGCAAATGCCTATACAGTAAAAAAAGGGGATTCATTTTGGGAAATTGCCAAACAGCAGGGCGTATCTGTTCATCAATTATTACAGACTAATAACTACAGCAGCAGTCTTTTATATCCAGGAGCAAAATTAACGATCCCGGCTACTATTTCTAAATCTGAAAAAGAATTAATGGCCCGACTTGTTCATGCTGAGGCAAAAGGAGAGCCATATGCTGGCAAGGTTGCAGTCGCGACAGTAATTTTGAATCGTGTAGATCATAACGATTTTCCTGATTCCATTAATGCTGTTATTCACGAAACGTATAGTAATGGTGCTATCCATGCTTTTAGTCCGGTTGCGAACGGAGAAATTAATAAACGTGCGGATGCAGAAGCCAAAAAAGCTGTAGAAGAAGCAATAGCTTTTCGAGGACAGGGACAAGGTTCTATTTATTTCTATAATCCAAATACAGCAGTTAGTGATTGGATTTTTGATACAAAAACAACCATTAAAATCGGGAACCACGTATTTGCAAAATAAAGAAGTTGAGACCAAAGAAATTTTTATGCGCATTAGGAAGATACTATGTAATAAACTGAGTGGAAAATTTGAAATGGTTTAAACTGGTTAACATCCGCTCCGGCTGCCCACTTCCCTTTCCGTGGGTTTTCCCACAGGAGTGAAAGTGGGCGGCCTGCGCTAATATATCTGTTCTACAACTACTGTGACAGATAGCAATTTGAGCTGTTACCTTTATTATTTCTTTTTGCGTAATAGAAATAGCATAATGCTACTTCATACTAACGTTGTAGAATATCAATTTAGCGAAGGCGTCCGCTTCAACTCCTACGGGAAGTTTTTATCCGAAGATCCACTTTGGCAAGCGGTTTTTGCTTACCAAAGTTAGCTGAGGAGAAAAACCCGTGGAAAGGGAAGTGGACAAGCCGTAGCGGTTTCTATGCACTAACAACATGTCAAAATTACTACATCCTTTATTGCGTAGTCTCCTTATATGGCGCGATTTTCCTCATTTTTTATCAACTTTTCTTATACACATCTGTTGGAGTATGAATTTCTTGATTTCCGGAAACATATGGTGCAATTTCGTATTGTTGAAAGACAAGTGTAATCCCTTCATCTGTAAAATAAAAGGCTGTATCTTTCGTTAATTTAATATCTTCCTTCTTTAAATCTGGGTAAAAAATGTCTGGTCGCTCGATTGCATATTCCCATACATAATCTTGTACTGCTTTTTTTTGCTCATCAGTAGTTAAAATATCCGTTAAGTAAACGCGTTTACCTACTTCGATATCATAATTAAAAGATTGAACGGTGGTATTTCCGTGCGCCCCCCCACTAAAAATGTAATTACTGGTTACTATACTTAAACATGGAGATGTATTATATTTTACCTGATAATCGGTTTGGTAGTCCCCTTGAAAACCATACTTTTCCGCTTGTGTTTCATTCTCTTTTAATTCTTTATACGATTCTTTAATATATTTTTCGAAGTCTTTATTGATTTTTATTTCCATATCTTCGTTATCTACTTCAGAAACAATTGGATATTTTAATTGTTCCATATCCTTAAACAATTCATCTGTTACAAGTGCGGTTTGACTTTTTGCAGATACAGATAAATTCACCCCCCCCATACACAGACACAAAATTATGAACACACAACTCATTTTCTTCAATTATCACACATCCTTTTTGTATAGGTTGTGTCATTTTCATGGAAACATGCATCGTTTTCTTTCTCTGTAAATGGGAATAAATGAATTATACCAAAAAAAAAAGAAGGTGTTACCATTGACAATTGAACAGATTATTATTTTACTATTAATCGGCTATATTATATTTACGATAGATACAAAACAAGAAAATTTTCCTGTTCCTACAATATTGGTAATAATCGGAATTTGTCTTGTCTTTGTGCCTTTTTTCGATTCCATTCAAATTACTGAAAATATAATTTATCATATTTTCTTACCTGCTTTATTATTTGTTTCTGCTTATCAGTTTCCAATAAAAGATTTGAAAAAAAATGCAGGATTAATTTTGACATTGGCCACAATCGGAATCATAATTACAGTATTTTTATTAGGTACTTTGACATGGCTAATTGCACCAATAGGCTTTGCAAGTGCATTAGTAGTTGCTGCAATATTGACACCTACAGACCCAATCTCTGTTGTCTCTATTATTAAAAAAGCAACAGGTAATGACCAAATTGCTGATACGGTCGAAGGTGAATCAATGTTAAACGATGGTACAAGTATTGTTTTATTTACAACATTATTTTCGGTTGCTAACCAAGAAAAAAGTTTTTCCCTTATATCTTTCTTAGGTGAATTTCTTCTCGTCTCACTTGGTGGGGTTGTGGTTGGATTGGTATGTGGTTATTTAGTCAGCAAAATTGTTCATTATTCCCATCACCGCCAATATCAAATTATGTTAAGTATCATTTTGGCCTATGGCTCATTTTTAATTGCTGAAGCGTTTCATGTTTCAGGTGTATTAGCAACCGTTGCTAGCGGAATGATGATTTCTTTTGAATATGGACGTGCGATCAAGGAGGAGCACTTCCGAGAATCGTTAGATGGCTTTTGGAAAATTGTTGAGATTAGTTTGTTGGCTATATTATTTTTAGTAATTGGGATAGAAATTACCGAATACATTGCCATCAATTTTTGGTTATATGCTTTAGTCATTTTTATTTTTATGATTATTGTGCGAATGTTTATTGTCTTTGTTATAACAAAAGTAGTCCATCAATTACCATGGCAACATCAATTCCTAATTTCTTGGGCCGGCCTAAAAGGTTCTATGTCTGTTTTCTTAATCCTAACACTATATGCAAAAAATGCTAGCGGTATTGACAGTGAATGGATGGTAGCTGTAAGTTTTACGGTGGTGCTATTATCTTTAACCGTTCAGAGTCTGAGTATGGCCCCTATATCAAGGAAACTTTTAAAATAATAAATTCTCACATATATGCTTTCATATGCAGACGAAGCATTGTTCTTCAAATATCTGTGAAATGTGATACACTTTTTATGAGATCAGGAGGGGATTTTCTTGGGACGAAATGGAACAATGAACGATGCCAAAATTAACAGTAACTATCTACAAGAAGAAATAGAAATAAAATGGTATGTTCCTGAAGGATTTACACCTTTTAAAGATTATCAACTATGTTTCATGCAAGATGGTGATGACTATTTTCAAATGGGACGTGTCGCAACATTAAGTGATCAGCTCCACGCAGAGGTGGAGATTGAACCAACGATATTTGTAGGGATCCATTATCAGGATAAATATGACCGGCAAGACAAATACCATCCTAACGGCAAGAAAAACAATGATTATATCCAATTTCTTGTCAAAGAAGCTCTCCCATTCGTAGAAGATGCGTTGCATATTACGCCAGTTAAGCGAGCACTTATTGGTGATTCTTTGGCTGGTACGTTAGCCTTTATAGTAGCTAGTCAATTTCCTGATACATTCGATATTGTGATCATGCAATCACCATATGTGAATGAAAAAGTTCTAACTCAGGCTGAACATGTCAACAATTTTAGTAATTTAGAAGTATTTCATTCGATTGGAACAGAAGAAACAGAAGTACACACCACTTCCGGAGAGGTTTCTGATTTTTTAACACCTAATCGAACATTAAATCAGTTATTAGAAGGAAAGCTTAATACTTATCAATATGATGAATTTACTGGTAATCATACTTGGAAATACTGGCAAAAGGATTTAAAAAAAATTTTAATTGAGATGTTAGGATAAGGAGAAATTGAAAATGGAAATAAAAGTGGTTAACTCTGAACAAAAGTTGCAAGATGCCTATCAAGTACGCTCTACAGTCTTTGTTGAAGAACAAGGCGTCCCTGAAGAATTGGAAATTGATGATTTGGAGAAAGAAGCGATACATTTTGTTGGTTACCAACAGGGAAAACCTGTGGCAGCAAGTAGAATGCGATTTGTCGAAGATTACGCAAAATTAGAACGTGTCTGTGTATTAGAAACTTTTCGAGGAAAAGGGTATGGCAAAGATATCATTTTTTTTATGGAGAAGGTAGCAAAAGAGAAAGGGTTGGACAAAACGAAGTTAAACGGTCAAACTCATGCTGAGGCGTTTTATCAATCTCTTGGATATAAGACCATTTCAGGTGAGTTTATGGATGCTGGCATTCCGCATGTCTCCATGATGAAATCCTTGTAATTGAAGAAATCAACTTCCTATATTATGCAATGAGAGTTCCGGATGAATAAGTCATACGGAACTCTTTTTTATAAACACTATATTCGCCTTTTCTTGTTTCTCTTACCAAACTATATGTATGTATTTATTGATTTTTGTACATGCTGATAAAAAATAAATAAGCATAAAGGTAGGAGAAACAAAGATGGAATATCGTTCTATTTTTATCGAAACCGTTTTTGGTTTTATTATGTTATTTGTTCTTGCCAAACTATTAGGGAAAACACAAATTAAACAGTTAACTGCGTTTGATTTCATTTCGGCCCTTATTCTTGGTGAGTTAGTTGGGAATGCCTTATATGATAATGAAGTAGGAATAAGACAAGTCGGTTTTGCAGTCGCTATCTGGGGTGCATTATTATATATCACTGAATTAACGACACAAAAATTCAAAAAAACCCGAGCCGTTTTAGAAGGTCGCCCATCGATGGTGATTCATAAAGGAAACATTCAAAGAGAGGAAATGAAAAAATCTAAACTGGACATGAATCAACTATTACACTTATTACGTTCTAAAGATGTATTCTCTGTACAAGAAGTAGACTATGCTATTCTGGAATCAGATGGTACCGTCTCCGTATTGAAAAAATCAGCAGATCAACAACCGACTAGAACGGACTTTAAATTACCAAAAGAACAAGTTTATTTGCCATTTATGGTCATAAATGATGGGGAACCAATCATAGACAGTCTAAAAGAGATAGGTAAAGATGAACAATGGTTAAAGAAGGAATTAAAGAAACAAAAAATTAATTCTGTTGAGGAAGTATTTTATGCAGAGTTTACTAAAGATAATCAACTGTTCGTACAAAGTAATTAAAGGTATCGTCTACTAATTCGAGAAAAAAAGAAGCCAGTGCTTGAGGCACCTGGCTACACTTTTGCCTGAAAGTTTACACCTTTTCCGGTAACTTCAGCATAAATCTTTTGTTTTGGATGATAATTCTCTTCTTCGGGAATTCGGTTCATATTTCTTTGTTTTGTTTTCGGAATATACTTTCTTTTTTGTTCTTCTTTGGATCGTTCTTGCTTATAACGCATGCTGAACTGGATTGGGTGTAACTTTTCAATTGGAAATGGGTCTCGCTCATTTTTGGTAACACGATTATGATATTGCTGATACTGATAATTCTCAACAGGCATAATGTAACCCATTTTTTCTCCCTCCCCTTTCATGCTATTAATATTCTATACCCATTATTTCGAAAGTTTAATCATTTTTTTGTAGGGTTATACTCAACATAATTCTATTCGTCGATCTACTTTTCCTGCATACAAAGAAAAAAGATAGCTTATTTCTATAAATTATAGAAAGCTATCTGTTTAACGGTTTTAGATCCAGGAAAATGGTGGTCTATCATCTTTGTCTTCTTCAGAGCCTTCTTCTTCCTCTTTCTCTTCCAAAATCTCTTCTTCAACTTGTTCTTCTTCCTCGATTGCTCGAGGTCCAAAGAAAGGATCTTGACGGCGAGTTGGTTCAATACGAACATTATCCGCTTTAATAACGAGATCTTTCACATAAATGACTTTCTTTTTGTCTGACATACTGTTCACTCCTTCGTTCTTTTATATTAAGATTTAGTGTAGATCAAATAGTCGTTACATCATATTCAAATTCACCATATTAGTGTCTATGACTGTATTATTAAAAGCCAATTAAATTTATTTCTTTGATATGATCGATAGGTATCGAAACTGGCGCTTGCTTGCTTGCTACTTTCACCATCACCATTTGATTCTGAAAATCTTCTATAATCCCAACATATTTTTTCCTCTCTGTTTGGAGCTCACACTTCACTTTTGGCACATGAAAAGGCATTGATGCAAAATAAATTACTTTTTCCTTTAAAGTCATATCCTTAAATTTCTTTTTATCTAGTTGATCAGAAGCAACTTTCTGCTTTTTTACGATTTCGTCATTTTCTTCTCTCTTTTGATATTTGTTAGTTGATTGATAATAAGATTGCATCGATCGAGAAGGTTCCGCCAAATCGGGTTGCGTTATATATAACTTTGGCAGTTCTTTATTGGTTTGCACGGAGTCCACCACTTTAAAATACCTCCTTTATTGTTTACACACTTATCACGGTGTAATCGTCCATAATATCCCAATTTAAGATTTACTAAATGGGAACTTCCTGATGCGTTTTGAAAGTCTAAAACTCCCACATCTGGAAGTCTCATTATATATATATGTTACATGCCTATGACGTGTGAGAAAAAATATATAAGCAATTAGGGTAAAACAAGGCATTTGTCTATACGAAAATACACATCAATCATAGATTATTAGTGTTAACGAAATCTTTTTACTGAAGGAGTGTAGTAGAATGGGCAAAAATTGCCATGATGACAATAACGTAGAAGCAACAAAGAACTGTGTATGTGATGTTGTTCGTACCATTGCAGATGCACAAGATAATGTAGTAGATCAGCAATGTGATGTAAGTTGTGCACAATCGATTCGTGATTTAGTTTCACCGGTATCAGGAAATGGTTTAGACACTGTACCTTTTATTTTATATGATAAAAAAGGGAAACCATTTAAAGGATATGGTGCTGAAGTTCGTGCACAAGGTGGGGGTCCTGCTCGCTTTGATTGCTATGACAGTTTTATTTTCCGTGTCAATGAAGTAGATGATAAAGATTGCTGTGCGGTATTAGAATTATTAGTATTCGACAATGATGAGTCTGCTGGTCATGATCCGTGTGATCAAATTGACAATGAACAAGTTTCAGATTTGGAACGTACAGGTATTTGTATTACTGTAGATTTAAATTGTTTCTGTGCTATCACATGTTTACCAGCAGTATCTGTTCTTTAAAAGCATTTGCTGAAAACTCTTCCGACTGAACAGTTGGAAGAGTTTTTTTGATTTGTCACAGACAATTAATAAAAATTCTCTTTATTAACCTTTAGACTTGCTTTAATACATACGTATTTGGTAAAATCCGATGCAGTGTGTCGCAAAATGAATACTTTGTGACAGAATAGGGTAAGGTATATTGTGCACTCATACACAAAACTTCAAGATTTGAAAGGATGGTTTTATGCAAAAAGTATCAAAGGTATTTTTTATTTCACTTGCAATTTCACTCTTATTCATCATCTGGGGAGTAATACCTGCAGATGTATGGCCAAACTGGAACTTAGATACCGTGACTACCCTTATTCAAGGCTTTCTTGTTACACGTTTTGGTTGGTTTTATTTATTAGTAACTACAGGCTTTTTAATTTTTGCTATTTTCCTAATTGTATCAAAGTACGGTAATATTGTACTTGGGAAAGATGGGGACAAACCTGAATACAACTACTTAACATGGTTTGGTATGTTATTTAGTGCCGGTATGGGTATTGGTCTTGTTTTCTGGGGGGCTGCTGAACCTATTTGGCACCTTCACCTACCACCATTTCCAACAGAAACAGAAGCAGAAGCTGCCAGAGTTTCCATGCAACACAGCTTTTTCCATTGGGGCTTCCACCCATGGGCAGTGTATGCTACTTTAGCATTAGCACTTGCATATTTTCAGTTTAGAAAGGACGAGCCGGGTTTAATAAGTAGCACTTTAAAGCCTCTTTATGGTAACAAAATGAATGGGGGATTTGGAACCTTGATTAACGTCATTGCAGTTTTTGCAACTGTATTTGGTGTTGCTACTTCATTAGGATTAGGCGCTCAACAAATTGGCAGCGGGATAGAATTTGTCTCAGGAAATATTGCAAATACCATTTATTTGCAATTAATTATTATTGCAGTTGTTACCGTATTGTATATGATGTCTGCTTTGACTGGACTAAATAGAGGAATTAAGATACTTAGTACGACGAACATCGTAATAGCTATTTTATTGATGTTTTTCTTACTTTTCACAGGTCCTACAAACTTTATTATGAATTTCTTTACAACAACATTAGGTTCTTACATTTCTAATCTGCCAGAAATGAGTTTCCGAATGGCTCCTTTTAATGAAGAAAATGCTACATGGTTAGAAGATTGGACCATTTTTTATTGGGCATGGTGGATTGCCTGGGCACCATTTGTAGGTATGTTTATTGCCCGAGTTTCACGTGGACGTACTGTTCGTGAATTTGTTGTTGGGGTATTATTAGTACCGACAATATTTGGCGCATTATGGTTTAGTGTATTTGGCGGTTCTGCTATCCATCTAGAAATGAATGAAGGTATAGACATTTACAGTATTGTTAATGATGCAGGATCAGAAGCAGCTTTATTTACGGTATTAGAAAACTTCCCTTTAACTGGAATCATGGCTGTTTTAGCCGTATTGTTAATTAGTACTTTCTTTATTACATCGGCAGACTCGGCAACTTTTGTATTAGGAATGCAAACGACAAATGGTGATCTTAATCCAGATATTAAAGTGAAAGTGATCTGGGGTGTCGTACAATCAGGTACTGCTGCAGTCTTGTTATGGCAAGGTGGACTAGCAGCATTACAAACTGCATCCATTATTGCAGCATTTCCATTTGCAATCATTATGATCATGATCGTCTTATCTGTTATCAAGGCGTTTAGAGAAGAAGGAAAATTATATGAACTAAAACGTAGAAAAAGAGAAAAAAATTAACAAAGTGAACCAAAACCCCACTTTTTAGTAATAAAGTGGGGTTTTTAGTCGATAAAACGTTCCCGATCCTCAGGACTGGGCAACATACAAGAATCTTTTTTACCGAACCAGCGATAGCGATTTTTCGCAATAATTTGATATACTTTATCTCGTAAGATTTTTGGAATCAGTAAAAATATCGAAAAGACTGGATATAGTCGATGTAAGGATTTTGCTATGTTAAGAGCAGCAGTTGATTTTGTATAATATCGATTATCTTTAATTAAGACTATGCTGTCGATATCGTTTGGGACATTATATTTTGAAATCAGTTTTTGTCCAACTTCACTTTGCAATGAGGCAAATTGAAATTTTTGATGTGGATCTCGCTTAATGATAAATTGAACACTGCTACTACAGAAATTACAGACACCGTCAAATAAAATGATGCGTTTCATCATAATCACTCACCTTTTCTTAATTATATCAAAGTATATGGTGACCTGCATATAAATGAGATTGGGACATAAATAACCTCTTAATTTCTAACATGTATGATGTATTGTTGCGCTATATACAGATGCTGCGCAATAAATGAGGTAGTAATTTTGACATGATGTGTGTGCTAAGAAACCGCTTCGGCTTGTCCGCTTCCCTTTCCACGGGTTTTTCTCCTCAGCTAACTTTGGTAAGCAAAAACCGCCTACCAAAGTGGATCTTCGGATAAAAACATCCCGTAGGAGTAGAAGCGGACGCCTACGCTAATTGGATATTCTACAACATTAGTATGAGGTAGCATTATGGTATTTCTCTCATATAAAAATTTCGTTGATTGAAGTAACAACTCAAAATGCTAGCTGTTGCAACAATTGTAGAATAATTCAATAGCGCAGGCCGCCCGCTTTCACTCCTGTGGTAACTTTTTACCTGAAGATCCACTTTTTCAAGCGATCTTTGCTTGAAAAAGTTAGCTGAAGGGAAAAAACCACGGAAAGGGAAGTGGGCAGCCGAAGCGGATATTTAGTAAATAAAATATTTCAAAATTACCACTTTGGCTAATACTTATACATCAGTTTATTGCGCAGTTTTCCTACTATACAATCAAAAAATCCAAACGATCATCGTTTGGATTTTTTATTTAAACACGCGCTGTTTGAAGTTTTGCTTTATGATAACCCTAAAATATTATATCCAGCATCAACATGAATCATTTCTCCAGTGACACCTCGAGAAAGATCACTTAATAAATAATAGGCAGTATCCCCAACTTCCTCTTGTGATACCGTTCGCCGAAGTGGCGCATCTTCTTCAATTTTTTTCAATACCGAACTAAATTCTCCGATGCCTTTGGCAGATAGTGTACGAATTGGTCCAGCTGATATTGCATTGACACGAACGCCACGTTTCCCTAAATCATTAGCAAGATATTTCATACTAGCATCAAGACTGGCTTTCGCAACACCCATAACATTATAATTCTTGACTACACGCTCGCCACCTAAATAAGTCATCGTAATGATACTTCCACCTTCAGACATCAATGGTGCTGCTTCTTTTGAAACAACTACAAGTGAATAGGAACTTATATTGTGCGCGAGCATGAAGCCGTCACGTGAAGTATCAACAAATTCTCCTTGCAAGTCTTCTTTTTGAGCAAACGCTATACAATGTGCTAAACCATGAATTGTGCCAACGTCTTCTTTGATCTCTGAAAATGTATTAGCAACCGCTTGGTCATCGGTCACATCACATTCATAAAATAATGCGTCTTGTCCTTCTAAAGTATCTACAAGTTTTTTCACAGGCTGTTCAAAACGTTCATTTGCATAGGTAAAAATCAAACGCGCTCCAGCTGCATGAAGAGATTTCGCTATTCCCCAAGCAATACTACGTTTATTAGCTACACCCATTACCACGTATGTACGACCTGCTAAAGAAAAATTCATCATTTCACTCTCCCTTATTATTTATCACGGTGTAATTGTCCATAATACCCTTACTTCGTTATTAAGAATTTAATTTGAAAAAGATATTGGGTCGAAAATCTTTCAAATACGTTTCGCGAAGCATAGCAAGAGTGCCATGCCCCTGAAGATGAAGTCATATTTTATACCGTGTATTAGTACCTGCTGCTATTTTATCGGAATTTTCGGATAATTACAACAATGGACTAACTCAAAAATAAGGAGTTGCAATAAAAGTAATGCCCCCTGTTTGTAAACAGAGGACAAGCATGTTAGACGTATTCTAATAATTGTTGTAGTTCTTCCACATATTCTGTGGATCCCGTCACAATCAAACGGTCATTCAGTTTCAATTCCGTATCTCCGTGCGGAACTATTGAATCATTTCCGCGAAAGATTCGAACCATTATCACATCGCCTGTAAATGGAAATTCTCTTAGTAAAGTTCCATCATAATTAGCATTGTTCATGTTAATCTCATAAAGTGCACTTTCTTGTTGTGTAAGAATATTGACAACATATGGGGCCTCAATTAATGCTTTTAACAAGGTTTTTGCTGATAATAATACTGAAAAAACATCTACTCCTATCTCTTGGAGCCTTTTTTCAATTTCAGGAATTTCTATACGAGCTATTACGCGCTCTACACCATTATTTTTAGCATATGTTGCTATTTCTTCATTTTTTTCTTCATTACCTGTTGAAACCACGACAATATCATGTTTGAAAACACCTGCAGCTTCAAGGGTATTTATATCATAATTGTCCAACTCATTTATGTCAAAAATCGATCTGTTTTGGAAATCTTCAACTTTTTCCTGCTTTGTATGAAATAGATGAGTCTCAAATTCCTTCGGTTCTAATTCTCTTACCACAGGAATTGTTGCTTGGTTCGTTCCAATGAAAGATATCGACTGTTGATATTCCGCTTCTTCATGATTAACATAGAATTTTTTGAAAAAAGCTGGTGTAATGATACATGACAAGACGGCCACTAAAACAAGCGCACCATGCATTTCACTTGTAATAATTTCCAACCTCTCCCCAATCGTCGCAGCTGCAATGACTAATGATAAGGTAGAAGTTAATAACATACTTGCTGCAATGACTGTTTTTGTATCATACCATTTTTTCATATATGCAATTGGAAGCACCTTTGAAATAAGTAGTGCAATAAATAATAATGGAATCAATGCCAACACTTTTGGTTCATCAAAAAGAGCCCACAAGTCTATTTCGACGCCAACCATTACAAAAAATATTGGTATTAAGAAACCATAACCAAAACTATCTAATTTTTGTACTAGTTCTTGATTTGGCGCTAATAAAGATACTAAAGCACCAGCTAAGAATGCACCTAAAATATTTTCAGCACCTACGGATTCAGATAAAGCAACAAGGAAAATAATTAATGTAAAAACTGCTCTTGTTCCGATTTGAATCGTACCTTTAGACATCGTTTCAATAAATGATTGATTTCGGAAATACTTACCTACAAAATACAGTAATACCCCTACACCGAAAAGGATAAGTAGTAACCACATGTTACCCGAACCCTCACCATAGAAGGAAACGAAAACAGCTAATAGAATCATTGTTACTAAATCAGCGATTACTGCAATTAGTAAGATCGTTTGTCCTACTGTTGTTTGCATTGCCTGAGCTTCTTTCAACGTTGGTACAACGACCCCTAGAGAAATCGTTGAAATAATCAATGTCATTAAATAAACGTTATCGATAAAGCCCCATATTACAAATAAATAGGATAATAAAAACGATAAAATCAAGATACCAACAAAAATAGCACTTGCTAATAGAACAGGATTCGGCATATCTTTCGTTGACGTATTTTGATTTTTACGTTTTTTGCTTGAGAAAATTGAAAAATCTATCTCCAAACCACTTAAAAACATTAGAAAAATAAAGCCTAACGTTGATAATGTTTCTAACCAGTTGCTTTCTTCGACTAAATTAAAGCCGCTTTGTCCGATAATTAAACCAATGATAATTTCTGCCACCACTACAGGTATCATTTTCAACCGAAATCTGTGCAAAAGAATTGGTGTTAAAAATGCTGCGAGGATAACAATTACCAGAGAACTGACAGATTCTCCGTGCTCCATGATTCAATCACTCCTCTCCGCCTAGAGTAGATAACTCATAAAGGCTGTTGCTAAACCAAAATAAATAAAAATAGATATTAAATCATTTAATGTTGTGATAAAGGGACCAGAAGCAACCGCAGGATCAATGTTGAATCGGTCCATGACTAACGGTACAAAAGCACCTGAAACGGTAGCAACCAAAAGTGTTGCCATTATTGAAATACCTACCAGAACTCCCAAGAAAAAATCATTATACCAGAAAGCAATTAACAAGGTAATGATAACACCACAAGAAAGACCCGTAATTAAACCTGTTTTAGCTTCCTGCCAAATCACTGAAGCCTTTCCCTTCTTCTCCATTTCTCCGGTTGAAATGCTTCTTACAGCAACAGCTAATGCTTGGGTACCAGTATTTCCAGCCATCCCGGCAATTAATGGAATAAATACTGCTAAAATTGCTACTTGTTCCAGTGTTGCTTCAAAACGTCCAATCACACTAGCGGTTAGCATACCTAAAAACAATAAGATAACCAACCAGGGTAGACGTTTTTTTGCAGAAGAAAATGCAGTATCTCCACTACTTTCGACATCCGTTATACCTGCTAGTTTGGAATAATCGTCACTTGCTTCTTCATCCATAACGTCCATAATATCATCGACCGTGATAATACCAAGTAAATGATCTTGAAAATCGACTACTGGTAATGCTAAAAAGTCATAATCTCGCATCATTTGTGCAATATCTTCCTGGTCTTCCCCTACTGGAACAGATACTACTCGTTCACTCATAACATCCTGAATCAACCAATCTCCTTCTGCAATAATCAAGTCTCGTAAAGAGATAACCCCTACTAATTTTTTATAGGAATCAACCGCATAGATATAATAAATCGTCTCTGCTTTAGGTGCTGCTTTTCGAAGGTGGCGCATCGCTTCTTTCACAGTCATTTCCGTATGTATCACAACAAATTCCGTTGTCATGATACTTCCAGCGGTTTTTTCTTCATAGTGGAGTAACTCTTTTATCTCTTCAGAAGCCTTTTTATCCATAATAGTTAAAAAACTTGCAACCTTGTTCTTATCTAATTCATTTAAAATATCTACTGCATCATCGGTAGACATATGTTCTAATATTTTAGCTGCAAATGCTGGAACCATTTCGATAATAAATGCCGCTACAAAATCTCGATCTACCTGCTCAATCACTTCAGCCATTTCTTCTGGAGACAAGTAGGAATATATTAAAAATCGAATATTTTCTTCTTGTTCTTCAAATATCTTTGCTTGATCATATGGATGTAATTCTAAAAATTCTGCCCTGAACTGATCAATTCTTTCATCTATTAATGCTTTTTGTATTTTTTGCCACATTTCCATTCGTTCTTGTTTTTCTAAGTGTTCCATTATTCCGCCCCCTGTCTCGCTTTATTTTGGGATGTTAAAAGAATAACATATCTTGCTAAAAAATACGCTAATTTTACACATTCTTATCATACTTTGATGTTACAATAAAGAATATATTGTTTCTATTCTCAAAAATACAATAATGCTCTATACTATTAATAGACTAAAATTTTCAAGTAAGGAAAGGTTTATCATTATGTCAGAAAAAAATTCAAACACAAAATTAGATTACTCTCTAATAATGATTATCATTTTATTAGCGATCATTAGTATTTTTACTTTATATACATTAAGTCCGTATCTCAATCAAAATCCACTTTATCAGAATATGTACTTAAAACAAATTGTTTGGTATATTGCCGGGTCAATGGCTATTGCAGTTATTATGATGTTTGATTATGACAGGTTTAGACAAGTATCCTGGTTACTTTACGGAATTGGTATTATTTCACTTATCATGCTTCATTTCCACTTTCCGCCTGATATTGCTCATCAAGTGAAAGGTGCTTGGGGCTGGTTTAGATTCCCTGGAATTGGGACAATTCAGCCAGCAGAGTTTATGAAAGTTTTTTTAATTATTTTTCTGGCTCATGTAATGGTGGCACATAATGAAAAGTATCCAGAGCATACTGTGAAAATGGACCTTTGGTTATTGGTGAAAATGGCTTTTTTTGCACTGATACCGATCTTTTTTATTGCACAACAGCCTGATCTAGGAGGAGTATTGGTATTATCAGCCATTACAGCATGTATGATCCTTGTCTCTGGAATCAAATGGCGAATTATTTTAACAATAATGGGAACAGTGTTAACAGCCTTAGTAACCTTCGTAGCTTTTTATCTTGCAAATCCTGGTAAGGTAAATCAATTTCTGTATGATAATGATCTAGACCATGTCGTCTCTCGATTTCAAGGTTGGTTGTTCCCTGAAGAATTCAGCCAAGATGGTGCCTATCAAACTTTAAGAGCTATGCAGGCTATTGGGTCTGGTCAACTGTCTGGAAAAGGAGCAGGAACGTTTGAAATGGCATACCGTATTCCTGAATACCATACAGATTATATTTTCTCAGCAATCGCAGAGCAATTTGGATTTTTTGGTTCGAGTATTCTGATACTTATTTTCTTTTTGTTAATTTACCGATTAATCTTCATTGCTTTAAAAAGTAAAGATCCGTTCGCAAGTTATATGGTTACTGGTGTTATCGGTATGTTCAGTTATCAAATTTTCCAAAACATTGGAATGTCTATCCAATTACTGCCTGTTACCGGGCTACCGTTGCCATTTATAAGTTACGGTGGTAGTTCGACCTTAACTTATATGATTGCAATTGGAATTGTGTTAAGTGTATTTTATCGTATAAAAACCTATATGTTTGACGAATCATAAAAACAGATGGAACAGATAGGGGCAAATTGAATGAAAATAGATATTATCGGTGATATTCATGGCTGCTTTCAAGAATTGAAAGAGTTATTAGTAAAATTAGGTTACCACCATCAGGATGACTTAATGTATCACCCAGAAAATCGACAACTTGCGTTTGTTGGTGATTTAACAGATCGTGGTCCACAATCCTTGGATGTAATTCGGTTTGTCTATCATCTTGTGATCGAGCGAAGAATAGGTTTTTACGTACCTGGTAATCATTGTGATAAACTTTATCGTTATTTCCTAGGCAATAATGTAAAACAACAACACGGGTTAGAAACAACCGTAGCGGAATATCAACAATTATCTAAACAAGAACAATTAGAAATCAAAGAAAAGATGATTACCTTATACGAAAATGCGCCATTGTATCAGGTTTTTAATGAACTTGATACAGTGATGGCACATGCTGGTATACCCGAAAAATATATTGGAAGAAACGATAAAAAAGTGAAAACATTTGTTTTATATGGTGATATCACCGGTGAAAAGCTAGCAGATGGTCGACCTGTCAGAAGAGATTGGGCTCAACACTATCAGGGTGAACAGTGGATCGTCTATGGACATACACCGGTAATGCACCCTCGTTTTGTAAATAAAACGGTTAACATAGACACAGGCTGTGTATTCGGCAACCAATTAACTGCCTTTCGATTGCCAGAAGAAGAAATAATCACTGTACCATCAAAACAGCCATTTGTTGAAGATAAATTTAGATACTAAGCAATAGTGTTTAAAATGAAAAACACATGGCAAAGACAATAATTTTTAAACTTCAAACAACAATACTGGAATATATATTTTTGCGTAATATATGGATACTACTCAATAAATGATGTAGTAATTATGAAATGTATTTATTTCTAGATACCCGCTCCGACTGCCCACTTCCCTTTCCGTGGGGTTTTCCCTTCAGCTAACTTTTTCAAGCACAGATCGCTTGAAAAAGTGGATCTTCAGGTAAAACATTCCCACAGGAGTGAAAGTGGGCGGCCTGCGCTAATATATTTATCCTACAACTACTGTGACAGGTAGTATTTTTAGCATTTACTACAAATAATGTTTTTCAAATGATAGAAATACCAATATGCTTCCTGATACTAGCGTTGTAGAATATCAAATTAGCGCAGGCGTCCACTTCGACTCCTGGGGAATTAGCATGATCTGAAGATCCACTTTGAAAAGTGGTTTTCTTTTCGAAGTTAGCTGAAGAGCATGCCCCCCGGAAAGCGAAGTGGGCAAGCCGTAGCGGTTGGGTACCCTCATATTTACTGTCAAAAAGACCACATCAGTTATTGCATAGTATCTTCTTAATACGCATAAAAATCCAAACGATTTCGAAAGTTATTCGAGTAATTGTTTGGATTTCTTTTAATTATTAAATTCTTTTGTTCCAGGCTCTTTATTTATATGCCTCCCATGCTTGCTTGAGGTCTTTTGCTAGCGGAATCTCAAATTGCATCCGCTCTTTTTTTATCGGATGATCAAAGGATAGCTGATGACAGTGAAGCGCTTGTCGTTGTATCGTTTCCATACTTCCACCATAGAGATCATCGCCAATTAGCGGGTGACCAATGGATGAAAAATGGACACGTATTTGATGTGTTCTTCCTGTTTCTAAATGAATTTCGAGTAGAGCTAATGCATCTAATTGTTCTCTCACTTGGTAATGCGTTATAGCTCGTTTGCCATGTTGTGAAACCCTTCTTGTTATAATCGACTCTGGATCTCTAGCGATCGGATCTGTTATTGTGCCTCTTTCGTTGTGTAGATTGCCGGATACCATTGCCAAATAGCCTCGATTTACATTATGCTCCTGTTGATCATGAAACAAAATCGAGTGGCTGTATCGGTGTTTCGCAATTAACATTAAGCCAGAGGTATCACGATCTAACCTTGTCACTATATGAACAGTATAAGGAATATTATGATTATCATAGTAATTAATAATTCCGTTTGCTAATGTATGACTTGGATGGTCCCGCGATGGAATCGTCGCAATAAATGGTGGTTTATTTATAACTATTATGTGCTCATCTTCATACACAATATCAATTGAAATATTTTCGGCCACTAATAATTTACTTCTTGTCTCCTGGGGAAGGATAATTTTTATTTGATCTCTTGCCATAAGTCGATATCTCACATTTACTTCCATATTATTTACTAATAATTTTCCCTCGTCAAATTTTATAGCTGTAAGCATTCTTCGTGAAATACCGATTACTTTTAATAAATAATCGCGTAATAGTAATCCTTCATGTTGCTTTGTTACATCCCATTTCACATTTTCCACCTACTGTTATCTTTCATCCGAAATAAAGGAGTCATGCACTCTTTTCCAAAAAGGAAAAGCCCTAAAACGAGCAAAACGGATCTTCTCATCAGAGACACGACACTCAATTCGATCAATATTATCATACATATCTGTCTGATGATCAATTGTAATTAAAAAACTTCGATCATGATATAACGGTAATAATTCACAAACATGATGTTTTGGTAATATTAGAGGAGAACCAATCGTACGAAAAACTCGATTATTAATCGATGCCATCTCGGTAATCTGAAAGGCATTTAACGATGGATGGATAATAGCCCCACCTAAAGCTTTATTATATGCTGTACTTCCAGAAGGTGTAGATACACATAGTCCATCGCCCCTGAAGCGTTCAAAATGTGCTCCTTTAATATGTACATCCATAACTACCGTACCTTCATTCGATTTCACCGAAACTTCATTTAATGCAAGGAAATGCTTAAATTTATCTCCTTCGACTGGATGAATTTTAATATCTAATAACGGGTACTCAACCACTTCAAACGGTTTTTTTGCAACCTCTATAATTAATTTTTCGACTTCTTCTGGAACCCAGTCAGCGTAAAAGCCTAAGTGCCCTGTGTGTATTCCGATAAATGCCGTATCTTGTAATCGATGTTGATACGTATGGAAGGCTTCTAGAAAAGTACCATCACCACCGACAGAAATAACAAGCTCTGGTTCTACTTCATCAAAAATCATCGAGAAATCCTCTAGATATTTTTTCATACGTGCTTTTATCATTTCAGACTTGTTATCTCCTCTAGATAAAATCATAAAGCGCATGCTGTTCCCTCCATTACTTTTCATGATCGTTTTTGTTCGTTTTAAAAACTCGTTGTGCATCTTGAATTTCATCTTTTATTTTGGACATTTCTTCATCCAGTTTAAATGCTGCTTCGGCAGCTCGTTTTAATCTAGCTTGTACTTTTTCGGGTATTTGTCCCTCATATTTATAATTTAGCGTATGTTCATTTGTGGCCCAAAAGTTCATAGCTAACGTTCTAATTTGAATTTCGGCAATAACTTTTCTTTCACCATGAATGGTTTCAACAGGGTAGGAAATAATTAAGTGATATGAACGGTAACCACTTTCCTTCTTATGATTAATATAATCTCTTTCTTCTATGACATCAAAATCATTACGTGAACGCAAGCGGTCGACAATACCATCTATATCATCAACAAACTGACATACAACTCGAACACCTGCAATATCTTGTAATTCCGTTTCTATGTCGTTTATATGTATATTTTTTCGTTTCATTTTTTCTTTAACACTTGAAATAGGCTTCACTCTACCTGTTACAAATTCTATTGGTGAATGACTTGACTCATGTTCAAATTGTGTTCGCATTCCTTTTAATTTAACTTTTAGTTCTTCCACCACCTGTGAATAAGGTGCCAAGAAGTTTCTCCAATTCATGACTAGCACCACCTAAGTAATCATTATCTAAGTTCATTCTATCATATCTTATGATAAACAAGTAACGTTAGTATCTCTCGTTATCTTTGCTTTTTTTTATATTATCCTTCAAAATAAGATAAGACTTTTTATAAGGAAGGCAAGGAGTGCTTCAATTGACACAAGAAATCGAAATTGAATTCAAAAACTTATTAACCAAAGAAGAATATCAACGATTAATCAATCATTTCCATACTTCTATTCGTACGGAAATGATACAAAAAAATCACTACTTTGAAACAGCAGACTTTCAGATAAAAAAACACCATGCAGCTTTACGAATCAGAGAAAAGGAAAATACATTTCAAATGACTTTAAAACAACCTAATCCGCAGGGAGCCGGTTTATTGGAAACCCATGCCAACCTGACAAGTACTGAAGCCACATCTTCTCTTAAAGGCAACTTTGTAGCAAAAGCAGAGATTGAAAATGCATTAAATACCATGGGTGTTTCACATACTGACCTTCGATATGGTGGTATGCTAAAAACTTATCGAATCGAATTAAACTACAAAGACACCCTTATCGTACTAGATAAAAGTGATTATAATGGCCATACTGACTATGAACTAGAGCTGGAAGCACAAGAAGAAGCATACGGTTTAAAGGTTTTTAATGAAATCTTATCGAAGCACAGCATCTCAATAAGGAAAACCGCTAATAAAATTGAGCGATTTTATAAAACATTAAGGTATTAGGAAACGTTTACACTTATAACACATATACTTAAATTATATACTGTATGATAACAGGTCAACCCTTATATACTAAAGGATTAAACTACCAAAACACAAAAGTTGCTAGTTCGATATAAACACTGTTACAATATACAATAACATAAAGAGAGATTTTCTTTAGTAACATCTTATGAAGGGTTTGGCGGATATGAGAGATCTAGTTGGCTCCATTTATGAAGCAATTGGTGGTGAATCGAAAATTGAGGAATTAGTTGAGGCTTTTTATGGCCGTGTTGCTAAACACCCTGATTTAATTCCCATCTTTCCAGATGACTTTACTGAAGTTGCACGGAAACAAAAACAATTTTTAACACAATTTTTTGGTGGACCACCATTATATATACAAGAACATGGGCATCCTATGATGAGAAAGCGGCATTTACGCTTTCCAATCACTCCTACTAGAAGAGACGCTTGGTTATCCTGTATGGAAGGCGCTCTTGAAGAAGCAAATATTGAAGAACCGTATAGAAGTGCAATGTTTGATCGGCTTACATTAACAGCCAATCACATGATGAATACGCCTGAAGAGAAAGGAGAATCATTGTGAATTGGAATTCCGCCGGATCATGGCAACATCAAGATCGTAACCAAACAACGCATTATCATTTTATTGACGTTTTGAAAAAACCGATCGAGATTTATGTGTTTGTTGATCCACTTTGTCCAGAATGTTGGTCATTAGAACCGTATTTAAAGAAATTATCCATTGAATATGGTCGTTTTTTTACGATCCGAACTGTTTTGAGCGGACAGTTAACGAACTTGCACAAAGACAAATTTGAGAAACCACGTAAATTGAAAGATATATGGGAAAAAACAGCTAGTCGCACGGGTATGAGTTGTGATGGGGATTTATGGATCGAAAATCCGATTCATTATCCATGGCTTACATCTATTGCAATCAAAGCTGCTGAGTTACAAGGTAAAAAAGCTGGTAAACGTTTCTTACGTAAACTACAAGAGCTTGCCTTTTTAAATAAACAGGATATTTCACAAGAAGAGATACTAATTAACTGTGCCCAAAAAGTGCATTTAGATATCGATGAGTTCCGTGAAGATCTTTATTCTCATTCCTCAAAAAAAGCACTGCAATGTGATTTGAAGATCACAAAGGAAATGGATGTTGAATACATTCCTACAATGGTTTTCTTCAATGAGTCAGAAGATGATGCAGGTTTGAAAATTTCTGGAATTTATCCTTATGAAATATATGTAAAAGTCTTAAAACAAATGCTCCAGAAAGAACCACTGCCGGCTAAAAAACCAAAATTAGTTGATTTTTTATCACATTATGATTTTGTCGGTACAAAAGAAATAGCGGTTGTATATGATTGGTCCATCGAAAAAGCTGAGAAAGAGATGAAGAAACTTCAACTCAAACAGCTTGTTGAAAAAGTACCAGTTAAATTCGGATATTTCTGGAAATATGCTAAATAGCTAAAGAGTACATGTCTTTGTGCATGTACTCTTTTTGCGTTATTAAAAGGGATGGGAGAAATTTTCTGGTCAAACAAAGGGGTTTGTTTGTTTAACTTATCTTAACTATACCAAAGAAAATGCAAAAATAATATATACTTGTGCATTATTTCACAAAAAATTCACACTTCTATCATGATAAAATATCGCATAAAAATAAAGATAGAACCTCAAATGCATTCCAAACTTTGACGTTCTTCTATATAAAAGGTAAAAATTATATTTCTCATGTTTAGGTGGTGTATAAATATTGCGCTTGTTACTAGTCATTTTACCTTTATTTGCGTTCATATTAAACATCTTTGGCCTAATGCGTATGATCCCTTTGTATTTTACAATTCCACTTTTATTTGCAACCATCTACATAACGGTTTATTCTTTTCAAAACAAAAAACAATTTAAAGGATTTAAGAAAGAATGGGACAGAAGTATTTCATGAAAAAGCAACTCTTTTCGTTAGGGAAATTAGGGATGAATACATCGATGAATAGTAAAATCCAAATGATTCAGCATCATTTGGATTTTTTCGTGCATATAAAGGGATAGTTAATGAGGAAGTTTATCCTACATTAAAATCACTGCAACGTCGAAATGACGCTTGGGACCTCTGCTGTACATATTAAACTTGCTCTAATAATTTTTCCATTTCATCTAACTTCTCTTCAAATACTTTTAACGCATTAATTACAGGCGTTTTTTCTGTCATATCAACGCCCGCTTTCTTCAATACTTCAATCGGATAATCACTGCTACCTGCCCGCAGATAACCTAAATATCGTTCTACTGCAGGTTCTTTCTCTTCTAGAATTTGCGCAGCTAATGACTGTGCAGCAGCGTATCCCGTCGCATATTGATAGACATAGTAATTGTAATAGAAATGAGGAATTCTTGACCATTCTAATCCAATTTCTTCATCGACAACTAAATCGTCACCGAAATAGGTTTTATTTAAGTCATAATATACTTCTGTTAAACGATCCGCGGTCAACGCCTCGCCTTCTTGTGCTAATACATGTATCTTATGTTCAAATTCAGCAAACATTGTCTGTCTGAAAACAGTACCACGGAACCCTTCTAAGAAATGATTTAATAAAAACAGTTTCTCTTTCACATCATCGGTTTTCTCTACTAAATAATTATTTAATAGTGCCTCATTACAAGTCGAAGCTACTTCAGCGACAAAGATAGAATAGTTTCCGTAACGATACGGCTGGCTCTCATGTGTATAATAGCTATGCATCGAGTGACCTAATTCATGCGCTAAAGTGAACAAGTTATTTAAGTTATCTTGCCAATTCATTAGTATATAGGGATTGGTACTATATGCACCTGAAGAATACGCTCCACTGCGTTTCCCTTTGTTCTCCTCCACATCAATCCAGCGATCTGTAAAAGCTCTTTTCATCACATTTAAATATTCATTTCCTAGTGGTTTTAATGCTTCCATTACTGTTTTCTGTGCTTCTTCGTAACTAAAAGACATATCAACATCTTTTACTAACGGTGTATACAAATCATACATATGCAGCTCTTGAATATCGAGTACTTTCTTCCTTAGTGCCACATATCGCTGTAGTAATGGCAAACCTTCATGAATTGCTTCAATTAGATTATCATATACTTTTTCAGGAATATTGTTTTTATTAAGAGCCGCCTGTCTCGCTGAGTCATAATTGCGGATCTTCGCATAAAAGTTATCCTTCTTTACAACCCCTTGTAAAGTTGACGAGAAGGTATTTTTTAAACTTCCATACGTATCATACATCTCCTTAAAAGCGTCATGTCGTACTTGTTGATCCTTAGATTCGAGAAAATTGATATAACGTCCGTGTGTCAGTTCTATTTCATTGCCATTTTCGTCTTTAACCTCAGGAAATGTTAAATCAGCGTTGTTTAACATGCTGAAGGTCTGTGATGGATTATCTGTTACTTCTGACGCTTCTGCTAGTAGTTCTTCTTCTTTTTCAGACAAAACATGTGGACGCTGACGATTAATCTCATCCAAGGTATGTTTATATAATCGTAAGCCTTCGTGATCTTGCAAATATTGTTCAAGAGTAGTCTCATCTAATTTCAGAATTTCTGGAGTTATGAAGCTCATTGTGCTCGAAGCTTGTGTAATCAAATTCTCTGCTTTTCCATTCATTGCTTGATAAAAAGAATTGGTTGTATCTTGATCGTAACGCATATGCGCGTATGTATATAGTTTACTTAATCGATCAGATACCTGGTCTTGTAATTGTAATAACTGATATAGGTTTTCCGCTCCGTCTTTCAATGTTCCTTGAAATTTTTGAAATTTGGGCAAGAGTTCTTTCACCTGATCCCATTCTTTTTCCCATTCCTCATCCGTTGCAAAGATATCTGATAATCTCCAGGTTAACTCTTCTGGTATTTCATCACGTTTAGGTAGTGATTTTTGCGCCTTAGCCATTGTAACTCCTCCTTCAATAATTACTGTTATCTTATTATAACTTATTTTGCCATTATTCATACAGTAGTACGTTTTTGTCGAAAACCATTTGGATGGACTACCTCTAAAATACCTATACGCTCTAATTGGAGTAAATATTCATGAACTGGGTTTTTTGTTTTGTTAACTAACGGAAAATGATGAGAAGGATGAAGATGAAACTGTACTAAATGTATCGCTTGATTTAATGTAAAATAATCATTCGTTAATAAGATATCAATATAGATTCTCGATTGCCAAATCCATGGTGAACTATTCATACGAAATTGGGTTGATATAGGAAGGTAAACAAACGAAGGTAAATCTTGAATATGATATTGATGAATGTATAACCATTGACGCCAAGCTATTTCTTGTTTTTGATATGGGGAAACTGGCCTCAACCGCCATTTTTCTTTATGTTTTAGCCAGGAAGCATGACATGTGTTTCTATTATGATACCTCGGGTGAAACATTTCTTGCCAACTTAGAGAATGGATGGTAAAACTTTTTAGAATTCCAAATGTTTTTGTTCTCGTAAAAAACGTAATGTCCTGATAAACAATCATTCTCTTCGTATTTGAACAGTAATAAAAAATAGATAATGGATAAGAAGGATGGAATTGATGGAAGAAAGGATGTTCATTTGTTCTTATTTTGAGGGAATGCTGATCGATTCGCTTTAATTTATTGGCACCTAAGATCCAAATTGGTATAATGCCTCTCGATTGATAACCTTTCGTTCTCATTCTGACCTCTTCTCTTGAGATGGAAGCACATTGATATTCTATAGCAATTTGTTTTTCACCTATTTGTAAAAATAAATCCGGTCGTTGATTGATATTTGGAAGAAAATACTCTAAATCAACTTGATAACCTTGTTTCTTTAGCCATTCATATAAATCTTTTTTTCCATTCTCATGATAACTGCTTTCTCCTGAGTGGATACATTCGCTTTTGGCTTTATGTGCAAAGTGTGGCGTATTCTTTACTCCAGCTTTAATGATTACAAGCTCCTTACAACTGGGACAATAAAATGTTTCTTTTCTTCTTTTTTGTATTTGTTGACGATTCATTTTCCAAATGGGAACAACCTCTCCGTTATGATTGAAAGCATTCAACAAAAAATCACCTCCATATAGATAAGATTCTACATAAAGGTGATTTTTCCTGCTTTATTCTACAGACGTATCTGGAATAGAATTTTTTATAAAAAAGGCTAATACAAAACCGACAGTAGAAATAATACCTGCAACCAAGAACGAAATATTGACCCCAAAAAGCATACCTGACAATCCTTGAGCTGGTATTGCTTGATTCATCATGATCGATACCAGTAATGCTGTACCAATCGCTCCTGACATTTGTCGCATTGTATTATTCATAGCTGTACCGTGTGGTATCAAGCCATCAGGTAATTGATTTAAACCTGCAGTGGTAACGGGCATCATAACCATAGCGATCCCGAACATACGAAATGCATTAACAACGGTTATATAAAGAAAGCTTGTTTCTGTTGTTAAAATCGAAAACAGAAAAGTAGTTACGGTTAACAGTCCTAGTCCTATTACAGCAAGCCATCTGCCTCCATACTTGTCGAATAGCCGACCAGTAACTGGGTTCATCAGTCCCATTAAAACAGCACCTGGTAACAAAGCTAATCCGGATTCAAAGGCCGAAAAACCTAGATAGTCTTGCATCATAATCGGTAAGATAATTGCTCCACCAATCATCGATAAAAAGGATATCATACCGATGCCAGTTGTCAGGGTAAACATGTTGTATTTAAAAATCCTAAATTCTAAAATAGGCTTTTCTAATCTTAATTGACGGCGGATAAAGAAGAATAAAGTAACAGCACCAACAATTAACGGCATATAAACCATTGGACTTAGCCAACCATGATTAATATCCCCAGCCATACTGAATCCGTACAACAAACCACCAAAACCGAGTGTAGATAAAATAATTGATGTAATATCAACTCGAGGAAACGTTTGTTTTGTGACATTCGCTAAAATCTTATAAGCAACAATAAGATCGATGATAGCAATTGGCAATACAACGTAAAAAAGGCTGCGCCAAGGAAAATGTTCAACTAACCATCCAGATAGTGTTGGACCAATCGCAGGGGCAAATGCGATTACTAAGCCAAACATCCCCATGGCAGAACCACGCTTTTCGATTGGAAAGACTAAAAACATAATGGTCTGCATCAAGGGCATCATGATCCCAGCACCAGCCGCCTGCAAGATTCTCCCTACCATTAAAACGGAAAAACCTGGGGCAAGTGCAGCTACGAGTGTCCCAAGTGCAAAGCTCCCCATTGCAGTTAAAAATAATGCTCTGGTTGTAAAACGTTCAATTAAAAAAGCTGTGACGGGAATCATAATCCCGTTTACAAGCATAAAAATCGATTGTAACCACTGAGCTGTAGCCGCATCGATTTCTAGATCTTTCATAATATGAGGTAAGGCTGTACCAAGTAATGTTTGATTTAAAATTGCAATAAATGCGCCTGAAATTAACACAATCATTAATGGTACGCGATTTATTCTTGTTGGATTGCTAGTCATATTTCTCCTTCTTTCTTCCAAATTAAACACAAACACTATCATAACATAAACTATTTCGGAAATCGAAATAATTTGCACAAAATTATTTTCCTCTTCTTATTCTAACCTTTTAAGCGAGACTTCAATCCGGGGGAAAGCCCACCCAGTCTTTTTAGTAGTAATTTTGAAATGGATAATAAATTTAAAATCCGCTCCGGCTTGTCCACTTCACTTTCCAAGGGGCTTGTCTTCAGCTAACTTTTGTAAAGAAGTTCACTTTACAAAAGTGGATCTTCAGATCAAGCTGATCCCTGAGGAGTCGAAGTGGCCGCCTGCGCTAAATAATGCACTACAATGGGGGTAAGTAGTGATACGGTGTCTTTTATTTCATAATGTTAATAAAACCTCTACAAAGTTAGCTGTCATAACCGTTGTAGAACCACTCTATAGCGTGGGCCGTCCGCTTCTACTCCTGTGGCATCTGTTTTCACTGAAGATCCACTTTTTCATGCGGTTTTTGCTTGAAAAAGTTAGCTGAAGGGAAAACACCACTGCATAGAAAACACTACGAAAGCTTGCTTGAGTAGATGTTGCACTTGTGCCAGTGGTAAAAGAGAAGTGGATAGCCGAAGCGGTTGACCTACATACTACATCTCAAAATGACTACTTTGATAACAAATGTCTTGATACCGCTGATTATATGCTTTCCTTGCTTAAGAAAAAAACTAAGCATCCTATCAGATACTTAGTTAACGAGTAAAATGTTCTTTTACAGATTGAAGAGCATTTTCTTCAAAAATAACCTTGCCATATTCTTCAACAATAAACATCGTTACGGTGGATTCTTGTCCATACTCCAGAATTTGACTAATTAAATCTTCTTGTTCATCATCTGTAAGATAATCTTCGTCAAACCTTGTAATCAGCATATACTGATTATTAAAATAATATAAGTGGTCTCTCATACCAATCGCTGATTCGAAGACATAGCTCAGTTGAATCACATCTTCTAATTCTTTAAAGCTGACCACTACGACAAAATCCTGCCCATACTGATTTTCAATTTCTGGTGTTTCTTTTTCAGTGGGACCGAATTTTTCTTCTAGAAGTGATTCAATTTTATCATCAACTGGCATATCAATGGTTTTTCCTGATTCAGTAGGAAGTTGAAGATTCTGCCCGTCTTTAGAAATTTGTGCTTTTGTCACAACTATTTCTAGTCCTTTTTCGAGAGCTTGAACCTGAATCCATAGTGGACCATCAATTTGAAATTCTTCCTCATTATAATTAACTTCATCCATCACTTGCCAGAATAATTGTTCGCTTTTTTCTCTATTGTACCAAATTTCCTCTCGATCAAAACCGCGGTCTTCAATGTCCATGTACGAAATGTAAAATTTGATTGTATTTTCATTAATTCTTTCTATTTCCATTTGGTAACTCTCCCTTCTTGATAAGTGATTGGGTTGGAAGGGATCACTGTTCATCTATCTAAACCCTTATTATAACTTATACCCTTTGAACATCCCCTTGAAATTTGAAAAAGGATGTTACCTCTATTGTATGATAATTACTTCATATTTGAAAACATAAAAACTTAAAAATTTGAACTAATTTTAAGAATTCGTATTATTTATCGATTGTAGCTTATTATAACCCTTTTGTCACTAGTTATATGCTTCAATTTAATGAATAATCATTGATTATTCATTAAATAATTAGTAAAAAAAGCAGATCTCATAATTAAGATCTGCTTTTCTTTTTAGTTAACCATTCTTTGTGCTTCTCGTAATTGGAACGTACGAACAGTACGCGGTAAGAATCGGCGTATTTCATCTTCGTTATAGCCTACTTGCAATCTCTTCTCATCCAAAATAATTGGTCTTCTTAATAATCCAGGATTATCCTGAATCAATTGAAATAAATCTTTTAATGGAAGTTGATCCAAGTTTACATTTAATTTCTGGAATACTTTAGAACGTGTAGAAATAATCTCATCTGTTCCATCTTCCGTCATACGCAGAATTTCCTTGATCTCGTCTAGTGATAATGGTTCTGAGAAAATATTACGTTCCATAAATGGAATGTCATGTTCCTCTAGCCATGCTTTCGCTTTTCGGCATGATGTACAACTTGGCGAGGTATAAAGTGTTACCATGTAACTTCACTCCTCAAATTTAAATTATTTATAATATAGATGTCAGCCACTTACACCTTTTATTACATTAAAATAAGTTTAATCTACTGTCTATGTACTAATTATACTATAACTTGTCGCGGAATGATAGAGCCTTGTATGTTTTTATTCACTTTTTCCACATTCTCACCGTTACCTAGAGTATACCCTTTCCCAAAATGGATAAACACATTTTGACTTTTTTTATTATTTTTTTTTCTTTTCATCTAATACATCGAAAATATTATCTGTTTCTCGATCATCATTGTAAGTCAATACTTCTTCAACCGGTTGATAAGACTTTCCATATACCTCTTGATCCTTGTAAGTATGAATATCTTCATACATTTTTTTCATTTGTTCATAAATTTCTTCTTCGTTTTCCCCTCGTGGTGACCAGTAAAGTATCTCTAACGTATTTGCTTCATCTGTTGCTAGTGATTTGCGGGTATATCCAATGGAGACCGCGTGTTTAAAGCCCTCTCTTTGATAAAACCGCAGACGTTTTGTCGAGTCACTATCTTGATAATCAAATGGTTCAACTTCTAAGATAATTGGTTTACTCTTTTGTTTTAATTTGTCGATTATTTGATGACCAATACCTTTTCCTCGAGATTCTTTAGATACATAGACATAATCAATAAAAATAAATGTAGGAAACTCTGCATACATTAAAACATGGTGAGGTCCTTCGTCTTTATAATAAACATCACTTTTCTCATTTAAGAGTAACTCCATGTGTTGTTGTGACTTCATTTCCTCTACAGGGAAATATTGATTTAATTTTTTATACCAATCCATATACTTGATCTCCCCCTTTTGTTAGTTTTTTAATTTTCAGAGAGTCACTTTCATTTTACCCTGTTTTCCTTATATTAATCGTGGCTATATCAAATTATAGAAAAGACCTCACAAGTCAGTGAGGCTAATCTAATGGGGTGTAATCTACACCTTCTGTGTACGTGTTCCCTGCATTCCAGAGTAAGAATTCTTTAATTCCATTTTCATTTAATGCTCTTATTTGAGCTTCAACTTCCTCTACTCCGTACTGAAAAGTGGAACCACTATACAACCAGGGAGCCTCAAAATCTTGTATCCATGGCCTTGAAACAGGTGGATTATCCAGTGCATCTAATACTTTGTTTTCTACTTTTGCATATTCATCAACTAAACGATATGGTTCTTTGTCAGGAAAATCTATTCCAAAATATGGAGTCCAATGACTTGGGTATATCATGGACGATATGACGTCGACATTGTCTGAAATTCTTGAAAAATTCTGTCCTATACCTGGGGTTTCCTCGATAGTTGCTGCGTAGCCAAAAATATCTACGGAAACATCGACATTATAATACTCTAATTCTTCCCTAGCATATGCTACAAAGTCCGTTACAGCCTCCACGCGCTTTTTGACATCAGTAAGGTCTGCATCTTTATAGTCTCCCATATCATATTCCAATTCTTTGTCGCGTTTCTCGAACCCTTCAGGGAAACGTACATAATCAAATTGAATTTCACGAAAGCCAAGTTCTGCTGCTTGTTTCGCAATGTCAATGTTGTAATCCCATACTTCTTTTTGAAAAGGACTGACAAACGCTTCGTTCTTACCATTAGTCCACACCTCACCATTCTTAGTAAAAGAAAGGTCGGGTCTAGCTTTTGCTAAAGCAGGGTCTTTAAAGACAACAATTCGTGCAATTGGATATATACCTTTTGCCTCTAACTTTTTCAATACCTCTTTAGGGTCCTTAATAAAGTTCTTCGCTACACCTTCATAAGGTAACTCTTCCTCAGGTTTATATGTAATAAATCCTTTATCTTCTTTAATATCAATTACCATTGAATTTAGTTCTGTAGAATCTACTAAATCTACTAATTTTTCGAATCGACTTCCACCTGCAGAATGACCTGTAACGTATATTCCTCTTACCGCATCCGGGTATTCAAATTTTAAATCGGACACAAAGGAGAAACGAACGAACGCATCTGGTAAATCACGCTTTTCCACTTTAACCTGACTATTTTGATGAACTTGTGCTGTTAATACTGACTCTTTCTCATCTTCTGCACTAACTGTTAAGCACATCATTAATAAGAAAAACATCGTAATTGCTAAGCTGACTGAAATTTTTATGTACTTACGCATAACCATCAATCTCCTAAATATTTTTATGTACAATTACATTATATAGAATTCATCTTACTTTTTGTTAATATTCTAGAAAATAAATTAAAATTTTTTTATCTATAGAGATATTTAGATTATCACTTTTTCCAAATGATTATACGTTTATAGCGAAAAACCTGTTTCTCGCAACTGAAACAGGTTTTTTTACTATTTTTTCAAAAAGCCATTCGCACCTTGAATCGTTTGTTTATAAGCTTTACCTTCTTCTTCTGTACATAAGACCCAGTGCCCTGGCGATATTTCACGAAATTCTGCATTTTGAGTGTCATGCATATTAGGATCATAAACAATTCTTTTACGATTTCGTTCAAAGTCTGGGTCTGGTAATGGAATCGCAGATAAAAGCGACTTAGTATATGGATGTAGCGGTTTGTTATATAACTCTTCACTATCTGCTAACTCCACTATTCTCCCGAAATACATCACAGCTATGCGATCACTGATGTATTTAACCATGGAGAGATCATGGGCTATAAATAAATATGTTAGTTTATGTTCTTTTTGCAATTCCTTCATCAAATTAACCACTTGCGCCTGAATGGAAACATCTAACGCTGATATTGGCTCATCAGCAATTATAAACTCTGGATCTACCGCTAATGCTCTTGCGATACCAATACGCTGGCGTTGGCCTCCACTAAATTCATGGGGATAACGGGAAGCATGTTCCTTATTTAAACCAACCGTTTCAAGTAATTCCTGAACGCGGGCTGTTTTATCTTTCTCATTCTTAATTAATCCATGAATGTCAATTCCCTCAGAGATAATTTCCTTGACTGTCATTCTTGGATTAAGTGAAGCGTACGGATCTTGAAAAATCATTTGCATTTGACGATTAAACTGCTTTAAATTTTTCTTTGACTTTTTCCCATGAACGTCGATTCCATTAAACTTAACTTCACCACTTGTTGCATCATATAAACGAATAATTGTTCTACCAGTTGTCGATTTTCCACAGCCTGATTCCCCAACCAAGCCAAAGGTTTCACCGCGGTAAATGTCGAAACTAATGCCATTTACTGCTTTAATAACTCCTTTTTTTCCTGTTTGAAAATGCTGTTTTAAATTTTTTACTTCTAGTAATTTTTCTTTATCCATCAATCACGCACCTCCTCTACAGAGGATTTATTTCTTCTTGCGTCACTTATCCGTTTTTTTACTGCTTGTGGAGGATTAACATCGGGTGCATCTTCATGAAGCAACCATGTCGCAGCATAATGTGTATCCGAAACTTTAAACATTGGTGGCTCTTCCTCCAGATCGATTTGCATGATGTATTCATTACGAGCCGCAAAGGCATCCCCTTTTGGTGGATGGATTAAGTCAGGAGGTGTACCAGGAATAGCTATTAACTTCTCTTCTTCACTATCCACTGTCGGCATAGACCCTAATAATCCCCACGTATAAGGATGTTTTGGATTATAAAATACATCGTCTACTGTACCAATTTCAACAATTTTACCGGCATACATAACTGCTACCCGGTCTGCTACATTAGCAACGACTCCCAAATCATGGGTAATGAAAATAATAGAAGTATCCATTTTTTCTTGTATATCTTTCATCAATTCTAATATTTGTGCCTGAATCGTTACATCTAAAGCTGTCGTAGGTTCATCTGCAATCAAAATCTTCGGATTACATGCTAAAGCTATAGCGATAACAACTCTCTGTCTCATTCCCCCTGAGAACTGGTGTGGATACTGATCGATTCGCTTTACAGGATCTGGAATACCTACTAATTCCAACAATTCCAGTGCACGTTTTTTTGCATTCGTCTTCGATAAATTTTGATGTAAAATTAAGCCTTCCATGATCTGTTTACCAATTTTCATTGTTGGGTTTAGCGAAGTCATCGGATCCTGAAAAATCATCGACAGATCTTTTCCGCGTATCTTTTGCATTTGTTTTTCGGTAAGCTTAGCTAAATCTTTATCTTCAAAAAGAATTTCTCCTTTTGGAATTTTTCCTGCTGGTTTTGCAACTAGGCCCATTAAAGCTTTTGTTGTAACGGACTTTCCTGAACCCGATTCTCCAACAATTGCTAAAGTTTCACCTTTTTTCAAAGAGAAATTAACCCCACGAACGGCTTGTACTTTTCCACCATAAGTATCAAACGTCACATGTAAATTTCGAACATCTAATATTGAGTCATCCATTTTTATACCCCTTTCCTTCTATCGTCTCATTTTCGGATCTAAGGCATCACGCATACCATCCGCTAAAATATTAAAGCCAATCATTAGCAATGAAATGATCACAGCTGGGAATAAAAGCATATATGGAAAAACACGATAATCGTCAAATGCCGTGTCAATTAATGTCCCTAGCGAAGCATAAGGAGGTTGTAATCCTAACCCAATAAAACTTAAAAATGCTTCGAAGAAAATGGCACTAGGTATCGTGAACATTGTATTGATAATAATCACACTTGTTACGTTTGGAATTAAGTGTTTCATTAGAATCCGTTTGTCGTTTGCTCCCAATGTACGTGCAGCTAGAATAAATTCCTGATTTTTAAGTTTTAATACTTGTCCACGTACGATTCGTGCCATTCCAATCCATCCTGTTATGGTCAGAGCAATCGTTATAGCTATTAAACCTGGATCTAATAACATAATGAAAAGAATAACGACAACTAAATTTGGTATACCGGATAGTATTTCAATGATTCGTTGCATCACATTATCGGTTCGTCCGCCGTAGTATCCTGAAATACCTCCATATAGAACACCCACTACCATATCAATTAATGCCGCAAGCAAACCGATATATAGAGATATTTGTGTTCCCTTCCAGATCCGTGTCCATAAATCTCTACCCATACTATCGGTACCAAACCAATAATACTCATCCTCCAAGCCACGAGCAGCATAAATATCTACTTCCATAGCTACCGTCATGTAGCCATTATCACTTTCTTCTGCTGGAAGAATAACTTCAGAATCAAGAAGAAATTCCTCATCAATCTCGTAACCTTCTAACCCACGTGTAATTGCATCTTCTTTCGTACTGCCTTGTACCTCATACGTTTGCTTTCCATCCAAGCCAAGCCATTCCAACCCTTGTACTTTCGGTGGCATGTAGGCTAGATCATAATTAGGATCATCAAATTCATACTTATTCATAAAAGGACCCACGAGAGCAAGTAATATAATAAAGGCTAATACAAATAAGCCAATAATAGCACCTTTATTTTTTCGAAGACGCAGCCAAGCATCCTTCCAATAGGAGATTTGGGGACGAGTTAATTGTTCGCCCGCATCATCTTTTAGTTGGATGCGTTCGAACTGTTCAGGATTATAGTTATGATCTTTATCCATTAGTCCTTACCTCCTGTTAAACGAATTCTTGGATCAATTAAACCATATAGAAGATCCACAACTAAAATAACGACAACAAATAATACAGAGAACAACATCGTAGTTCCCATAATTACCGGATAATCATTTACACTAATAGACCTGACAAACTGTTCTCCAATTCCAGGAACAGCAAAGATTTGCTCGATTACTAAAGTACCAGTCATTAAGCTTACCGTCATTGGCCCTAATACCGTTATAACTGGAATTAAGGCATTTCTTAAGGCGTGCTTAAACATAATTGTATTGTTTGAAACTCCTTTTGCTCGTGCCAGTTCAATATAATCAGATCCTAATACTTCTAACATTTCTGTACGCATAAATCTCGCGCAAATCGCCATTGGAAAAATCATTAGAGCCACAGTTGGTAAAACAGTATAAATAGGTCCTTCCCAGAATGATGGTGGGAATATTCGCCATTGTACTGCAAAATAATATTGTAACAGTCCTGCAAAGACAAATGATGGTATGGAAATACCGATTACAGCAATCACATTTGAAGAATAATCAACCCACGTATTGTGTCGAATGGCAGCAACCATACCTAAAATAATTCCCAAAATCGAACCGATTACCAATGCTTGTGCACCTAAGTGTGCTGATGGCCCTAATCGATCAAGTATAATACTTGTGACTGAACGATTATCATATTGAAATGACACGCCTAAATCTCCCTGTACCATATTACTAATATACCTTGCGTACTGAACAGGAACGGGATCATTTAATCCATATTCTTCTAACAGTATTTCTTCTTGCTCTGCTGTCATTTTCCCACCTAATTCATTAAAAGGAGAACCAGGTAAAAATTGCATCAGAACAAATGTCGCACTTGCGATTATAAATAATGTGATTAACATATAAATGATTCGTTGAATAATGTACTTGGCCATCATTTCCACCTCCTAAATAAAAAGAGTTAACTGAAGTTCACTAAATATTCAAACAATTATGAGAACAGGACAAAAGAGAGTATAGCAATCCAACAGATATGCTATACTCCCTTTCCCTCATGCTCAAATCAGATTAGATTATCTTATTTGTCAAGTTCAACATATTTAAAGCTATAATCATTACCAAATGGATTTAATTGATCCATTCCTTTAACATATTCTTTAGAGAGTACGGACGTTTTACGTTGCATAATTGGCGCAATAGCAGCATCTTCCAGTGCAATTTTTTCTGCTTCTTGCATTGCTTCAAAACGTTCAACTGGTTTGGTCGCTAATTCTCCTTTTGCAGCATTAACAAGTTCGTCATACTCCTCATTCGAGTAGCTAATATCGTTGTTTTCACCGTCTGTTATCCAAAGGTCTACAAAGGAAATAGCATCCTTGTAGTCAGGACCCCAACCAGAGACTGCTAACTCATAGTCTTGTTCACGCATAATGTCAAGTTGCTGTGCCCAAGGTACATTTACAGTTTCAATTGTTAAACCTTCAAGGTTCTTTTCTAATTCTGTTTTCATGATTTCACTAATATTTTTAGCTACATCACTATCACCACTTAAGAAGCTTAGTGTTATTTCTTCAAATCCTAATTCTTTTTTTGCTGTATTCCATGCTTCTTTTGCAGCTTCTACATCATAAGCTAATACGTCACTGCCTGTTTGGAAGTCTTCTCCTGTTTCAGGATGTTCTACAAAATTCTCAGGTACAAAGAAATTAACAGGATTAGAGTCATTACCGTAAACAACATCAATATATGCTTGCTTATCAAAAGCTTTTGCTAATGCAGTTCTAAAGTTTAGATTTTGCATTTCCTCGCCAGCAGATTCGGATGCTTGATTCATTTTCATCCAGAATACACTTGTTTCAGCTAATGAATTAAATTCAGGGCTTGTTTGATTATCTTTTACTTGTGCCCCTGATAAAGTAACGCGGTCTAGTTCTCCAACTTCATAGTTAGATAACGCTGTATCTGCTTCTTTAATAACTTTAACAGAAATACCATCTAAAGCTACGTTTTCAGCATCCCAATAATCTTCGTTCTTTTCTAATTCCCAACCAGCTTCAGCGTTCCATTCTGTCATTTTAAATGGACCATTGGAAAGGATATTCTCTGGTGCTAAAGCAAAGTCATCTCCTTGTTCTTCCACAAATGCCTGATTCATTGGTAAGAACGTTGGAAACGCTGCATATGATTCAAAATATGGGACTGGTTTTTCCAATTCCACAACAAATGTATAGTCATCTGGAGCGCTAACTGCTAATTCAGATGGCTCTAAGTCACCACCATATATTTCTGCAGCATTTTTAAGCTTTCCGCTCATTAAGTAATTTGCATAAAATGATTTATTATCTGGGTTAATCGCACGTTGCCAGCCATAAACGAAATCATGTGCTGTTACAGGTTCACCGTTTTCCCATTGTGCATCTTCACGTAAATGGAATGTATAGGTCAATCCATCTTCACTAACTTCTGTTTCCTCTTTTTTAGCAATACCTGAAACGATTTTACCTTCAGGCGCTAAACGATATAAGCCTTCGTATACTGTATCCGTATATTGAATGGATACATTATCTTCTGCCATGATTGGATCCATTGTTGGAATATCAGAAGTGGATGAAATACGTAAAACGTTTTCTCCCTCTGTTCCTTCTAGTTGTTCTTCAGCGTCTTTTTCCTGTGAACTGTCCTGTGCATCTTCGTTATTGGTACCGTTTTCAAAAGAACACGCTGTCAGTACTAAAGTTAAAATAAAAGTTAATACTAATAAAAACAATTTAGTTTGTCTCATCTTGTGATACCCCCTTATGTTTTAAATTTTTCGACTAACTTCACATTTAACATGTTACAGTTAAGTTTCAGTTATTTCACTATACTTTTTGAACTATTTTTACAAAAACGGTAATAAACGGTTGTTACATTAACAAAAATAGTATTTTTTTCTTATTTTTTTCCAAAGAATTGATACCAATTAAAAAATAAGTAATAATACGTATATAGAAAGGAAGATATAATTGCAAAAATATCATAAACCTATGATTTTTTTCTTCATTCATGTCTTAGCATGCCTAACTGTTACACTTCTTATTCATCAAAAAATGATATTAATTAATTTGATTAATACTATTTTCTATTTAGCAATAGCTTATTTAAGTATAGGATTATATTTATATGTAGTTTCAAAGCGTTTTTTTGATATCACAGCCAAAAGTTTTAAACGAATATTTTCTAGTCATAAAGATTCAAATTTTATAAGTGATAAGCAAAGACTTCCATCCGAACAGGTAAATAAAAAAGTTATCCATTTCTTTCTATTACATGGAACTATACTTAATTTCTTTATGCTATTACTTTTAATTTTTTATTATCTCTAAAGATGCTTGAAAAATAATTAAAAATTCTATATAATTCAATAAAATATATTGTTAAGAAAATGAAAAACGGATTACTCGATTGCCACTAGTTAAAGAGAGCCTAATCATGCTGAAAGTAGGTACTATGCATTGAGGAATTTGGGGTTTTTCGATAATATTTTCTGTGTATCTAGGCATTACTAGTAACGGATAAGTGATCACACAAGTTGTGATAACAAGGGTGGCACCGCGGTTCATTCGTCCCTTAACAAGGGAGAAGAATGGGCTTTTTTTATGTAAAAAAATTCAATGAAGCAAGACTATAGGAATTTGAAATTCCTACTAGTTTTTTGTTTGCGTTACTTTTATACCATATTAATCATTTATTATAGAGGTGAAGGAAATGAAAAAAATTTTTTCGGGCATTCAGCCAAGCGGAACGTTAACATTAGGTAACTATTTAGGTGCTATGAAGCACTTCGTTGCACTTCAGGAAGAAAATGAGTGTTACTTTTGTGTGGTAGACGAACATGCGATAACAGTACCACAGGATCGTTTAAAACTACGCGAAAACATTAAATCTTTAGCAGCCTTGTATATTGCATCAGGTATTGATCCTGATAAATCAGTACTTTTCATTCAATCTGAAGTTTCAGCACATACTCAATTAGGTTGGATGTTACAAACGGTAAGTTACATAGGTGAACTAGAGCGAATGACACAATTTAAGGACAAGTCAAAAGGTAAAGAAGCTGTATCAGCAGGATTATTAACCTATCCCCCTCTGATGGCAGCGGACATCCTCCTTTACAATACGGATATTGTACCGGTTGGTGAAGATCAAAAACAGCACTTAGAATTAACACGTGATTTAGCTCAACGTTTTAACCACCGATATAATGACATTTTCACTGTACCTGAGATAAGTATCCCTAAAGTTGGTGCTCGTATTATGTCATTGCAAGAACCAACGAAAAAAATGAGTAAATCTGATGATAATCAAAAGGCATCTATTTTTATGTTGGATACAGAAAAACAAATTGAAAAGAAGATTAAAAGTGCCGTTACGGATTCTGAGGGTATTGTGAAATACGATAAGGAAAATAAACCAGGGGTTAGTAATTTATTAACCATTTATGCTAGTTGTACAGGGGAATCGATAGCAGATCTGGAACTTAAATATCAGAATAAAGGTTACGGAGAATTCAAACAGGATACTGCAGATGCAGTTATTAACGCATTGCGTCCAATACAAGAGCGTTATTATCAACTAATAGAATCTGAGGAATTAGACGCTTTATTAGACCAAGGTGCTGACAAAGCAAACTTTGCTGCAACCAAAATGCTACGAAAAGCAAAAAAAGCTATGGGACTAGGCAGAGTGAAAAAGAAGAAAAAGTAAGAGGTTAGGACATAAATATTTAATTAACTTAAAACAAACAATTCTATCTGTATAGTTATGTAATATACGGATACTGCGACATAAAACATAACCCGCGGTATTATTGACATGATGTATGAGTGTGGTATCCGCTTCGGCTTGGTCACTCCCCTTCCCATGGGGTTTTTCCTTCAGCTAACTTTTCCAAGCAAAAACCGCATGGAAAAGTAGATCTTCAGGAAAAACGAGTCCCATAGGAGTTGGAGTGGCCGCCTACGCTCAATGAGATTCTACAACAATGACAAATGGTACCTCTTCTATATCCTACTTAAAAAAGATAGTCGAAAAAGTTAATATGATTATTCTGGTCTAAGTTGTCGAGTAAATCTAAGCGAAGGCGTCCACTTTCACTCCTGCGGGATGTTTTTATCCGAAGATTCACTTTGGTAAGTGGTCTTTGCTTACCAAAGTTAGCTGAGGAGAAAAACCCGCGGAAAGGGAAGTGGACAGCCGTAGCGAATATTTAGTAAATCACTCATTTCAAAATTACTACTTCGACTATTTAGTGACACATCAGTTATTGCGTAGTATCTTTCTAATACGCAGAAAATCCAAACGTTTCGGTGGATAGCTTTCGAATCGTTTGGATTTTTGAAATTAAAATATTCTTTTGTCCCACCCTCTATTATACTTCTATACGTTTGACTGGGAATCTTTTCATGAACGCAAGGATTTTGTTGAATAAGGTTGTTGTTCTCTTTCCCAGATGTCTTCGTAGAAGGTTTGACCTTTGATAATTTGTTTGCAGAATTCTTCGTGCCTTTCACTCCAGCCTTCAACCAATTCTTGATATAGTGAATCCCACACCTGTTTATACGACATTCCTTTAATCTCCGAATAATTCTCCGGCGACCATTCGGTGAGCCAATACCTTACTTCCTGTATACTATTCCCTACTTCTAATTGATCTAATGCAATCATTAACAATTGCTTTAGCTGTCGTTCTTTTCTTGTTAATCCTACCATATATTTTGGTGGTAATGATAAAATGTGAAATTCCTTATCTGTATAATTAGGAATCTTAAAAGTTTTCGCTGTTCTTCCTTGTATTAAATCCAATACTAACCGTTCTTGGCGCGGAATTAACTTGCTTTTCCTAATAGGTATATGATATCCCATCGTATCGAAAGCTAGAATAGACTTGCCATCGGTTATCACACACGCATAATCCACTACTTTTCGTTCCTGATTCTTTCGAATATAAGCTCGTTGATAGATTTGATCTAACATGGTTTGGGGGATATCTTGCAGGTCATTTTCAATATACTGAAAAGTTTGGTCATCGATGAATAGCACAGGAGCTTGATCGAGAATTTCAATACCATCAGATTTTCGCCATTCATGAAATGAACAGATATTATAACCATTCTCCTCACCTTCAAACCAATTGACCCATACATCATGTACATACAACATATGACGAACCCTCACTTTAGCTAATCTGTTTATCCAACAGTATGACCATTAGAGATTAATTTATTCTTTTCTTGTAATTATTTAACAGAAAGTAGTGACATTTTTCGGACAGAGATTCCCATAATTACTATTCCTATCAGAAAAAAATAACATTCAATTTTTGTTTGGATAATAGCTAGATAATCCAGAATGGTTATACCAGCAGGGATAAAATTCAAATAAAGGATAATTGAAATCCCCCCGGAAATCGATAAACCAAATCCAACTAAAAAAATCAGAACATAAATCACACCCAACCGCCCCTTAACCGTTTATAAAAGTATATGTACAAGCTGTAAATCTATTACTAAAGATAAAAGCGTATGAAACTCCATCAAACGCGAACATAATAACTAAACATTTGAAGGATTATGTGACATAACTTAGGTATCCATTTTGAAATGATATATGTGCGTGGTAACCGCTTCGGCTTGCCCACTTCCCTTTCCATGGGGTTTTCCCTTCAGCTAACTTTTCCAAGCAAAAACCGCATGGAAAAGTGGATCTTCATGGAAAACGATCCCACAGGAGTGGAAGTGGCCGCCTGTGCTGAATGAAACTCTACAAATATTGCAAATGCTAGCATTTTGGATTATTACAGATATGAACTTATTTTGTTAATTATGTTAGTAATTTAAAGACAATTCCATAGACGATATGGAATAACGCCAAAACGCCAACATGATTATTCTTGCTTTAGTTGTAGAGCATTAAAAAGCGCAGGTGTCCGTTTCCACTCCTGCGGGAAGTTTTTATCCGAAGATCCACTTTTTAAGCGACCTGTGCTTAAAAAGTTAGCTGAGGAGAAAAACCCGCGGAAAGGGAAACGGACAAGCCGGAGCGATTGGTACGCAGTTCTAAAATCTCATAATTACCACCAAAGTTATGTCGTATAATCCTGCTTTTATGCAACAAAAAACCGATCGATCTAAATTCTTTGGAGAATTTGAATCGGTCGGTTTTTATTTTTATCGATTTATCCTTGATATTTTTTAAAGGCTAGTGTTACATTATGCCCACCAAAGCCTAAGGAGTTACTTATCGCTATATTTACTTCTTTTTCGATTGCCTTGTTTGGTACATAATTAAGATCACATGCTTCATCAGGTGTTTCATAATTAATCGTTGGCGGGAGAATGCTATCTTGAATAGCCTTTACACAGGCGATCGACTCAATTGCACCTGCTGCACCTAACAAATGTCCTGTCATTGACTTTGTAGAAGAAACATTGAATTGATAAGCATGATCTTTGAAGACAGTCTTAATAGCTTGCGTCTCAAACGAATCATTATATTCCGTACTCGTTCCATGAGCATTCACATAGTCAACCTCTTCAGGTGAAATGCCTGCATCATCAATTGCTTGTTGCATTGCTCGTGCAGCCCCCTCCCCTTCTGGAGCCGGTGACGTAATGTGATAGGCGTCACCTGATGCACCATAGCCAACTATTTCAGCATAGATGGTCGCACCACGCTTTTGTGCCGATTCTAATGATTCAATCACCAAAATGCCTGCACCTTCACCCATCACGAAACCATCGCGATTTTTATCAAATGGTCTGCTGGCTGTCTTCGGATCATCATTAAATGATAGTGCTTTGGCAGTTGAAAATCCTGCGAATGACATTGGAGTCAGCGGCGCTTCTGCTCCACCTGTTATCATATAATCCGCATCTCCACGCTCAATTACTTTGAAGGCATCACCAATCGAGTTCGCACCAGAAGCACATGCCGTTACTGAACAGTTATTTATCCCTTTTGCTCCTAGTTGAATCGAAACCTGTCCTGCTGCCATGTCCGGGATTAACATCGGAACGAAGAATGGACTAACACGGCGATATCCTTTTTCCATGAATTTTCTAAATTGCTCGTCATATGTTGCCATCCCACCAATACCAGAACCGATCCATACCCCTACACGCGGCGCAATTTCATCGGTAATATTTAGGTTAGCGTCTTCTACTGCCATTTTTGCTGCTCCTACCGCATACTGTGTGAATAAATCCATTCTTTTAGCTTCTTTTTTCTCCATGTAATCGGTTGGATCCCAATCTTTAATCTCGCCAGCCACTTTTGCTGGAAAGTCGTCTCTATTTACTTTCGTAACATAATCGATCCCAGAAGTACCTGATTTTAAATGATCCCAGAATTGATTCACTTCATTGCCTAATGGCGTTACCGCACCCATACCAGTAATAACTACACGATTTTTTTTCATTTCGATTCCTCCCTTTTTCTTCTATTTTCCCCATTTTAAGGCGACAGCTCCCCATGTTAGGCCTCCACCGAAGCCAACAAGGACAACTAAATCATTTTCTTTTATTTTACCGTTTTTTACACCTTCAGACAAAGCAATCGGTATCGATGCTGCTGACGTGTTTCCATACTTATTGACATTGACCGCCATTCGATCTTCAGCAATACCTAAACGCTGTCTAGCTGCTTCCATAATTCTAATATTTGCTTGGTGTGGTATTAAATAATTTACATCTTCTTTATCATATCCTGCCTTTTCGACAACATGTACTGAAGATTCCGGCATTTGTCGAACAGCGAATTTGAATACTTCTCTTCCATTCATAAAAATATAATCATCATTTTGTGCCAAATGCTGACCACCACTGCCATCTGCACCTAACTCAAACGATAGTACTCCTTTATCTTCACTAACTGGCCCCATTATAGCTGCCCCTGCTCCATCACCGAATAAAACACAAGTATTGCGATCGTTCCAATCGGTAATCTTCGATAATTTTTCAGCACCTACTATAAGAACGTGCTTATATGCTCCAGTTTCAATAAATTGTTTTGCAGTAATCATACCATACATAAATCCTGCACAAGCAGCACTGATATCCATGGCTGCTGCCTTTTTGGCCTGTAAACGATCCTGCAATTTACATGCAACTGTTGGAAAAGGCTGATCAGGTGTAACGGTTGCTACTAGTATTAGGTCAAGATCTTCTCCTGTTAATCCTGCTTCTTTCAATGCCTGATCTGCTGCTTTAAAAGCCAAATCTGATGTATCTTCATTATCTGCTGCGATTCGTCGCTCTTCTATACCCGTTCTCGTGCGAATCCATTCATCACTTGTATCTACAATTTGTTCCATATCTTTGTTGGTTAGTATTTTTTCAGGTACAAAATGTCCGGTACCTAAAACCCCTGCTTTCATCATTATTATCCTTCCTCTCAAAGGAATTATTATCAAATATTAAGACTTGGTACTAATTTTATCGTAAACTTTCGTTCTTTTCAAGTTAAATTTATCGAATTCACCCAGCCAGTGTCATCATTTATTCATACTATATAGTATTGGAGGGATTTCTCATGAGCGAGCAACAACAAACAAATCGTTTTGATGACATGATGTTCGGTAAACGCCAATCAAAGGAAAGTACGGTAAAAGAATCAGAAGAATCAAAGGAATCATTCGATTTTTTTCAAACGATACAGTTAGTAAATGATACCTATCAAAAATTGTCTCCATTAAAAAAGTTAATAAAAAACCCATTTAAGTAATTAGCAATTACATTATTCTTTTTTTAATGTGGAAAGTCGATGCTTTCTTAAAGAAACTAGCAATTAGCAAATGCTCTAACTGCTAGTTTCTATCACATTCTTCCGTACTATTTATAGTAAATCTTACTTTTGATGTGGCAACAGACCACTGTCGATATACTCTGAAATAATATCCTTTAAATTCTCTGTAAAACGTTCTGGTAAATGACTACTATATGGTCCCATGGAGATAACTTTTTCTGAAAAACCAAAGTTATAAATGCCACCTTCTAATTCTCCCTTTTGTAACTGGTCTATGGCATAAACATAAAGTTTATCTATATGTTGAATCGTACTTGTTAATACAGACTGTCCACCGAGATCTTGTTGATCATTGACATATCCTATGGAGTAAATCCCATCATGCATCACATTTTCAACAATCGACACGCTGTAAGCATCACCTGCAGGATAAATAACATCAACATTTTGATTAACCATCTTTTCATAATGCTCCAAGGCTAAATCTTTCTCATCCCAATCATATACATATTGAATGTCAACCTTAGCATCACTATTCTGATATAGTACGCCTTCATAAAAGCCTTCTACTTCTGGCTGCCACTCATATGCTGCGATAATGCCGACACGGTTTGACTCGGTCATTTCACCTGCAATCATTCCTGCGAAAAAGCCCATCGACAAAGAGTTGAAATTTAAGCTGATTAAATTATCGTCTGAATAGCCTCCGTTCACATAAACAAACGTTATATCTGGATAAGAATCCTTAATCTGATTAAAGTACTCCCCAAAAGTACTACTATGACCTATAATAACTTGAACACCTTGGTTTGATAATTCTTCTACAGCAATATTTACTTGTTGTTGCGTTTGCACACCTTCACGAAAGTAAACATCCATATCAAATTCTTCCTGAATATCCAACAACCCTCGGTACCCTTTGTTTCCCCATGTTTGGTCATGAATGGTATTCTCAATTAACATGCCTACGCGTTCAATTTCTTCACCATTTGCATTGGACTGACAACCGGATAATAACGTAAGCGTTATGAATATGATAAAAATAATAGCTAATGTAGTGATTAATTTTTTCAAAATCCGCACTCCTTAGGCAATGGCTTTTACGAACATAGTTACTCTTAGGACTATTTTATCGTTTACTTTACTATCCGTAAACCGCGAAATCATTACAAATTGATTACAAATGTGAAGAAACACCCACAAAAATACGGTTCACACCGTATTCACATTTTAAATAGATCCACATATTTTTATTTATTTTATCAAAAAATTTTGGTAAACTATAAAGTGAAACTACAAACAGTGGGACACCCACTAGTTGTTAGCGAAACTTATCAGGAAATTGTCGTTCGTTTGGTATTATGGACAGTTAGTAATCGTGACAAAGTAAGCATTCACTCTTTGGTAAGTACGCAGGGGTATACATATTGATAATAAAATTTTTTTGATACAAAATAGATAGAGAGGTGAGATGATGAAATATTTTGCAACGATTTTTTGGGCAGTTATAATTTTAACAGTTGTATCATATGTATTAACAAGTATGGGTGGTCAAGCATTTAATCTGCCGTCAGCTATTTCCGTTGCTGCGATTTTTGCTATTGCTGCTATAGTTTTAGGTGATGGGATTTTAAAAGAAGACGAATAAGATTGCCTCCAATTAGTGAGCAATCTTGTGAAGCTGAATAAGCATTAATCACTTTCGACCTAACAGATACCCCTTGTCATCATATAGTGACAAGGGGTATCTTTATGATAAGCAATCTGTAGGGGGATATCTATATGGAAGAGATTTTCGTTTTAGTTAAATATTTATTTTTAGGTCTTTTGCAAGGTTTCACTGAACCTATTCCTATTTCTTCAAGTGGACACTTAGTAATGGCTAAAGATTTATTAGGATTAGCAGGAGTGGATAATTTATCATTTGAAGTGTTAGTTAATTTTGGTTCTCTTATCGCTGTTTTAATTATTTATTGGAAAGACATCGTTAAAATTGCGAAGAATGGGATTAATTATATTGTTACAAAAAATAAAGAGTACCATGATGATTTTATGTTTATTATTTATTTAGTTGTTGCCACAATCCCAGCAGCGATAATTGGATTATTGTTTGAAGATATGATTGCCGACACCTTTGCAGGTAAGGCTAAAATGATTGGAATTACCTTATTTATTACTGGTATTGCTTTATGGATCATTCGAAACCTGAGAGGAACTAAAAATGATGGCGGACTAACAATAAAAGATGCAGTAATTGTTGGTCTTGCTCAAGCAGTAGCATTAATCCCGGGTATCAGTCGATCTGGTGCAACAATTGTTGCTGCGATGTTGTTAGGCATGAAACAGGAAACTGCATTACGTTTCTCATTTTTAATGTTTATTCCAGTTAGTGTCGGAACAATGGTGTTGTCCGTTGGAGATGTCGTGCAGGATGAGAATTTCAATACCATGTGGATTCCTTATGCAATCGCATTTTTCGCTGCTCTGGTGGCGACTTATTATTCGCTTCGATGGTTTATGAATGTCATGGCTAATGGAAATTTGAAGTATTTTGCTTTTTATTGCTTTATCGTAGGTATTATTGCGTTTTTTCTCCTATAGAAACTAACGGAGGTGACATGCATGAGACAACAAGCGATCGAAGAAATTTTAAAAACGATTCCAATCTTTAAAGAATTAGCAGATGTTGAAATTATTGCATTAAAAAACATTGCCAATACGAAACGTTATCAGAAACAGACACATGTATTTATGCAAGAAGATCAACTAACGAATGTCTATTTTATCCTTGAGGGTAAAATCAAAATTTATAAAAATGACCTAAATGGAAAAGAACAGATTGTCAACATTTTGCATAAAGGAGATATGTTTCCACATCAAGGATTTTTTCGACATGATAATTACCCTGCACATGCAGAAGTAATAGAACCTAGTATGCTTATATTTATCCCAAAACATAAATTTGAACAATTCTTAACCGAGTACCCTCAAACTAGTGTGAAAGTGTTTCGTGTTTTAGGAGATATGATTGTTGATTTACAAAAACGTCTAGAAGAACAAATCCTTAATACCACGCAAGAGCAAATCATGATGTTATTATTACGGTTAGTTAAAAAGCATGGAACGGAAAATAATAGTGGACAAACATTACTAGTTAAACAATTCTCTAACACAGAATTAGCAAATATGATTGGAACTACTCGTGAAACAATCAGCAGAACCATAAGTCAATTAAAAAAAGATCAGATTATTGAATTCACTAATCAGAAAAGTTGGATAATTGACGTGGAATTAATTGAAGATAAATTATTTAAAATAAAATAATTTATCCTAAAGTAGTGTTCTTGAAGAGATCTGTGATACCCAAAAAAAACCGGGAAAGCCAACTCTGTCTTTTTAGTAGTAATTTTGAAATGGATAATAGATTTAAAACCCGCTTCGGCTTGCCCACTTCGCTTTCCAAGGGGCGCGTCTTCAGCTAACTTTTTCATGCGGTTTTTGCTTGAAAAAGTTAGCTGAAGGGAAAACGCCACGGCATAGAAAACACTACGAAAGCTTGCTTGAGTAGATGTTGCACTTGTGCCCGTGGTAAAAGAGAAGTGGACAGTCGGAGCGGAGGATTACTACACACTTTTTCTTGCTTACAAAAAAACACACTTGCTAAGATGCAAGTGTGTTTTTCTTCATTCATCAATCTGGAATACCGAGAGCGATTTTTGCATATCTTGACATACGGTCTTTAGACCATGGTGGATTCCATACAATATCCACTTCGGTGTCTTTGACTTCAGGAAGATCCTCCATTACACGTTTCACATCTTGCTCAATATGACCTGCAAGAGGACAGCCCATTGCTGTTAACGTCATCGTAACTGTTGCAATCCCTTCGTCATCAAGGTCCACACCATATACAAGACCTAAATTGACAATATCTATTCCAAGCTCCGGGTCAATCACATTTTCCAAAGCTCCCATTAAATTTTCTTCTAATGCCTGATCCATATATATACCTCCTTCAAACTCTTACCTCTATTATAAAACATATTAGCAATTTTTTAAATGATTTACATCACAGCTGATATTCCAACCATTTTACAAACTCTACAATTGCGAATCGACTTACTTTATGTCCACGGCCAATTTCTTTTAAAAATCGAATATTTTCTGGATTTTTATAATGGTCGATTGCCTTTTCATAAAAGCTGTATGCATGATCAAAAGGAACTACCTTATCCTCCTCACCATGCCAGAAAAACAACGGTCTTCCAAATAGTTTTTCCATTTGTAATGATAAATCCATTTCTCTTAATTCATCCAACAATAACACAATCTGTTCTTCTGAAAGCGGTAATTCCTTGTTTTGTGAGGTCATAAAACCAATTAATTGTTGAGCATATTCCGTTATTTTAGGTGAACCCATCAGAATACCAGCAGTTTTTATCCATGAAAACTGTGTAAGTGCAGCAGCAGTGGTTATACCTCCCATACTTGTCCCAGCTAAACCAAATCGATTACCCTCGAGTAATTGCTTAGCGATTAACTCTTCATAGATGCTCTCAATATCATCTAAATTTTGCTTTACAATTTCAAAAAAGCGTAACTCTCTTTCTTGATCGGTAATCTCTTCTTCACGATCTCCGTGCAGCATCATATCTGGTAAGAGCACACGATACCCTTTTTCTGCCATTAAAAAAGCGAGTGGTAAATTATGTTCTTTCGCACTTGTAAATCCGTGTATATAGGTTAATGTTGGTAAAGATTGGTCTTTTTTTTCTTGATCCACTACATGTAATAATGGTATATCATTCCAAAATTCCTTACTAATTCCTATCATTGATAAAATCCCTTCTTCTAAACATTATTCATACTATAATGATATCTTTTCTATGGAAAACTTGCAAAATATAGAAATGAAAATTACAAGAACTTTACATGCTCTATAAAGAAATATAGACTATACTACATATAGTGAGGTGATAAAATGCAAACAAACAGACATTTAATTGCATTAGATTTAGATGGAACACTTTTAACAGAGAAAAAGGAAATCAGTTCTTATACGAAAGCAGTGGTTCAAGAAGCAATAAATGAAGGACATATCGTTGTAATAGCTACAGGCCGTCCACACAGAGCAAGTATTATGTATTACCACCAGCTTGGTTTGACAACCCCAATGGTAAATTTTAATGGGGCACTAATTCATCATCCGACAGATCATAAATGGGATGTATTACATACACCTTTACCAAATCGAACAGCGAAAAAAATAATCCAAACTTGTTATGACTTCGAAGTTAAAAATATTTTTGCTGAAATCCGAGACAACATATATTTAGACCGTTATGATGAGCAAATATTAAATATTTTCACAGAGCCCGACCAAGAAGAAATGATTACGATCGGCAGTCTAAAAAATCATTTAACAGAAGATCCCACATCATTATTGATTCATCCCAAGGATCACCATATCGAAGAATTAAGAGAGTATCTAAGCGACAAACACGCCTCTATTATCGAGCACCGTAAATGGGGTGTACCGTGGAATGTGATTGAAATTGTTCGCAAAGGCATTAACAAATCAGTAGGATTAAAAAAGATTGCTCATTATTTTCATATTCCAAACAGAAATATTATAGCATTTGGTGATGAAGATAACGATTTAGAAATGATTGAATATGCTGGAGTTGGTGTTGCAATGGGCAACGGCATTCAAGAATTAAAACAAATTGCCAACTACCAGGTAAAAACAAATGAAGAAGATGGCATTGGTGCTTTTCTTGCCGACTATTTAAAACTGGAAGTAACACCTACGATTGCCAAAGATCTATCTGAATAGATTTTCGGGAAAACAACCATAATAAGCATGAACATCAAATAGATGTTCATGCTTTTTCATTTAAACAGTTTTACTGATCAAAGGATCATGATGGTAATCCATTAGATAAGCCTAGTGATTCGAAAAACAGGAGGATCTTCGATGCAAAACCAAATGTTTCAGCAAGCCAAAAACGCCGTCAATCGTATGATGAATCGTGGCAATGGAAGCTTTAATGAAAAAGATAAACAAGCTGCCCAAAACGCGATTCAATCAGCCTACACGAATGCTACTGCCGAAGAGCAACAAGAGTTACAAGCACTAGAGCAACAATTGAAGCAACAGGACGAATTAAAATAAAGTAAGAATTCAATTAGTGGGGGTTTTTACTCCCACTAATTTATCAAAAGGATAGCGTCAATTTCCCTACCTATTTTATTTGATTAAAGCCGGGTAATATGGACGTTTCTCAGTGATGACCAGTATTCCCCTACACTGCAGCAAGGCTTGGCACTTTGCCAAGCCTGTTTTTGAATTATTTATGGACATGCAGAAAATTCGAAAAGTAAAACACAGATATTCCATAGAAAAGATGACCCATAGTCCATAACATTATTGCTATTCCATTTGTTAATGCAGGAGTTTCTTTTATAGCCAATATCGTCAATGGTATGTAACTACTCGCCGCAAGGAAACTTAATAACAAAATTAATAATAAACGACGAAACCACGTTTTGCAGAACTGCAGCATGATTAAATAAATATATACTAGCAACCAGGAAATAATTAGATGGAACAACCATTCTATCCATAATGACAACCGTATTCCCTGAAAGATAAAGTCTACATTCAATAGTAAAGTATAGACCTTCTCACCAGTTATTTTCTCCATCCACCAAAGTAAAAGACCTAATACAAAACCTGCAAACGTTCCAATAATGATGGACTTTATAAAATTATTTTTCATCTGAATCTCCTTCATTATCCACTACTTACTTAATTTCTTTCAATGTAGTATTGATTTTGATATGATGGATACAGTACGTTTTACGAGGAGGACAGACGATGAGTATACATGTGGAAGCAACACCAAATCCAAACGCATTAAAATTCACGAGTGACAAAATGATTTTTGAAGGAAATAATAGTATCTCTGTTATGCCAGGCCAAACAAGCGAATATGAGGTTCTTAATGAACTTATGAAGCTCGATGGCGTCGATAACGTCTTTGGGTTTCAACATTTTATTACAGTAAACAAAAAAATGGACGTTGAATGGGATAGCCTAACAGATCAAATACAAGAAGTTATCACACAACATGGTTATTAAGGTTTATTATATTCTATTAACGAACAAAGAATCGGGTACATGCTCGATCCTTTGTTCGTTTTTTGTTTCTATGGCATTTGGTCTAATTGTATCGGGTATTGTTCTGTGCGATCTTCTGAGTAAAGCAGCATAATCATTGTCCCATTTTCCGGCAAAAATTCTTCTGATATCGTGACATTGATTTCGAACGATTGCCAACCTTCGCCATCCACCGGTACTTCCGTTTTTTCAACCAAATAATTGTGACCATCTTCAACCTCATAATAAACATCACCTATTGAAGTATCGATTTCTCCGGTTACCAAATACTCTCCGTTGTTACCTTCGACTTCTATTGAACGAAAGGGCTCTTCTAGGCTATTTTCATCATTCGTCCCTTCCATTTCATTTAATGATAGTTCAATACTTTGAGTCAAGTGTTCTCCTTCTAATTCCTCGCCATTAATTTCTGCAGGTAACAGGGACATTTTTACCTGATAATCTCCAGCCTTTAAGCCATCTGTTATCTCCCATGTTTCCGTCCATTTTTTCATTTCTCCACTCTTTAGTGATTCTTCTATTAAAGCTTCTGTAAACATTTTCCCTTCGGAAAATTGATAAATTAATGCTTCTTCTTGATATACTTCAATTTCATATTGTTGACCCGAAGAAAACATGATATCAACAGCTTGTTCGTTTTTATTAACTAATTCAAAAGAAAAATCAATGCTTGTTTGCTTTTGTTCAGCTGAAACACTTAATTCTAGGTGATCCAGAATAGAATCCACATCCCCTTCGCTAGTTTCTGCTTTTTTTTCCTGTTCTATGTCTGAGGATGCTTCGACTTCTTCAGATTCAGAAGGTGTTTCCTCTTCTTGTGCTGTTCCACAAGCAGTTAATAGCAAGAATAGAAATAATACTATGAATAACAAAGCTTTTTTCATCTTCATTGCCCCCTTTTTTTACATTAGACGTCCAATAAGTACAAAAGTTTCAATCGTTTCTTCTAAAAAATCCATAAACGCCTGCTGTTTGTATTACATTTGTAAAAGCATTTTCATCTACTTCATGAATTATGCGTTCTAAATCGTATAATTCATACCTAGTAATAACTAAGTATAACATATGCTTATCTTCTTTCGTATAGGCGCCTTGCACAGGTAAAATTGTAATACCACGAATCATTGTGTCGTGAATTGCTTTTTGCAATTCATCGGCTTTTTTTGTGACAATCATGGCTGTTACTTTTTCATGACGAGTGTGAATGCCATCTATTACGCGTGTAGTTACATATAAACCTACTAATGTGTAGAGAGCATTTTCTGGTTCGTTTAATAGACCTGCAACTAAAATAATCATCCCATTAATCGCCATCAAATATCCACCGATAGGTTTATCTTTCATTCTAGACAGAATCATCGCTATAATGTCAGAACCACCAGTAGAAGCACCCCATTTTAATGTGATACCAACACCTACACCAGCAATCACACCGCCAAATACAGCGTTTAACATAATATCATTCGATAAATTGATAATTGGTAACACTTCTAGGAATAAAGAGGTGAAAATAACAGAAATGAAACTATAGATTGTAAAACCTTTTCCAACCATTAACCATCCAACAATAGCCACCGGAATATTTAACAAGAATAAGATAAGTCCTGTACTAATGTTCTCCATACCAAAATAATCAATAAAGATGGTAGAAATAATCTGTGAAATACCGGTAAAACCACTAGCATATACATTGGCACCAATCAAGAAAAAATTAAGCGCAATTGCATTTAAAATAGCACCCAGTACTACGATTATTATCCGTTTTGCTTGCATCAAAAACACATAAATTCCTCCTGTTCACACGGAATCTCTTCATGATTCCATACCCTTATTTACGATCTATTAATCTTTTTTGCAATAAGAACCCATCATACTAAATAACTATATCAACGCCAACTATTTTGATTAATTTGTGTTAAAGTGTACCACCCTTCATTCATGTTTTAATTATTTTTCTTGTTTATTAGTGTTTTTGAATGAGATTTGCGAACAATTACACGATTTAAAAATATGTTTTGACGTTTTTATAGGTAAGGCTTACACTTATAATAAGCAAAAAAGGGATCATACATACATGAGACCAAAAGGAAAAAAGGAGGGTTTATATTGTCAATTAAAATACTTGCCGATTCTGCATGTGATTTGTCTGCTGAGGATTTTCAAAAATATGATATTGAAATGTTACCATTAACAGTTCAACTAGATGGTGAGGATTACCAGGATGGAGTCTCTATTTCATCCAAACAAGTGTATGACGCTATGCGTGATGGTAAAGCTCCCAAAACTGCTCAAGTCAGTCCCCATCTCTTTAAAGAAGCCTTTGAAAAACACGCCAAGGCAGGAAACCAGGTCTTATATTTAGCTTTTTCTTCTGAGCTGTCTGGAACTTTTCAAGGAGCAAAATTAATGGAACAAGAGGTGAAGGAAGAATATCCTGATTTTGAATTGCATGTCCTGGATACTAAGTGTGCATCCTTAGGTTATGGTTTGGTCGTATTCAGAGCAGCAGAATTAGTTCAGTCTGGGGCTAGTTTGGATGAAGTCTTAGAGGTTAGCAAACATCACTATGAACATATGGAGCATATTTTCACAGTAGATGATTTGGAATATTTGTATCGCGGTGGACGTGTTAGTAAGACGCAAGCCTTTGTTGGTACATTACTAAAAGTAAAACCACTCTTACATATGGAAGATGGAAAATTAATACCACTCGAGAAAGTAAGAGGCTCTAAAAAAGTTTATAAACGTATTTTAGAGGTCATGAGTGAAAGAGGGACTGATTTTGAAAATCAAGTCGTTGGTATCAGTCACGGTGATGCTTCTGAAACAGCGGAACAAATAGCAGAAATGATTCGTGAAAAATGGACGGTTAAAGACATTAAAATTAACATGATCGGCTCATCAATTGGAGCCCATGCTGGTCCAGGAACCATTTCACTCTTTTTCTTAAACGATTCACCAAAATAATGTAAGACTTATTAAGAAAAAGGCTGAGCAATTTTATACATTGTTCAGCCTTTTTTAGCGCTTATCTAACATCTGTCAAAACGAGTTTAATGTTTTTTTATTTTTTTGGCTTTCGTTTTCTGCTATAAATATCTACCCATACTGCGAGAATCAGAATTGAACCTTTAACAATCGACTGCCAAAAGACATCAATATTCATAATACTCATGCCGTTATCCAAGCTCGCCATTACTAAAGCACCGATTACCGCTCCTGCAATGGTTCCGACGCCACCCATTAAACTAGTGCCACCGATGACACACGCAGCAATTGCATCTAACTCATACATCGTACCTGCACTGGTTGTAGCAGCATTAACACGTGCGGTCAGAATCAGCCCAGCAATGGCTGCCAATGTATTACCTAATACAAACACTGTTAGAATACGTCGTTTAATATTTATCCCGGATAACGAAGCTGCTTCTGGATTTCCACCAATTGCATAAACTTGTCGACCAAAAACAGTATTTTTCGCAATAATCGTAAAAATAATCGCCAGAAAAATGACTAACAGTATCGGAACCGGTATTCCCTGATAGGCATTCATTAACATAACATAACTAATGATAATCAAACAGAAAATTGCAATTTGACTAACCGTTAACTTTTTTGAAAAGACATCAAACCCATATTTTATCCGTGCATTTCGTTTCGTGATAATCATATAGGTAGTAATAATAATTGCTACAATTCCGATTCCTAAACCTACAGGAGAAGGTATATAGCCTTGACCGAGGATTTTTAGCCCAGGTGTTAGTGGAGCAACGGTCTGGCTACCGGTTATCCCTTGCAATATCCCACGAAAGATCAACATACCACCTAATGTAACAATAAAAGCCGGCACTGCCCTGTAGGCGACCCACCATCCTTGAAACAAGCCAATTAATGCACCCAACAGAACAGTAAGTAAAATGACGAGAATAGGATGCATCCCTAGCCATACATTTAAAATCGCTGCAACTCCACCGGTTAAGCCAACCAATGATCCAACAGATAAGTCAATTTGTCCAGCGACAATAATCATAACCATACCAATTGCTAGAATCGCTGTAACAGACATTTGCAAAAATAAATTGGAGAGGTTTCTTGGGGTTAAAAATGCATCATTTAACATGGAAAACAATAACCAAATTGCGACTAAAGCGACAATCATTGTGTATGCACGAACATCTAATTTGAATATTTTTTTCTTTATCTGCTTTTCTTCTACGTGTTCCTGAACTTCTTCCACCGCACTCATACTAACGTCCCTCCAGTTGCTGCCGTCATTATTTTTTCTTGAGTCACTTCGTCTGCATCAAATTCAGCTGCTTTACAACCTTCTGATATCACCATGATTCGATGACTCATTCCTATTACTTCCGGTAGTTCAGAAGATATCATAATGATCGCGACACCCTCTTTGACTAACTGATTGATAATATTATAGATCTCAAATTTCGCACCTACATCAATACCTCTTGTTGGTTCATCCAAGATCAGTAATTTCGGTTTTGTCATCAACCATTTTCCGAGTACTACCTTTTGTTGATTTCCTCCACTTAACTGACCGACTAACGTTTCTACCGAAGGAGCCTTTATTCTTAATGAGTCCAAATACGTATTACCGAAGTAAATCTCTTTGTTTCCATCTAAGAATTTCATTTTCGAAACCGCATCTAAACTTGCCATCGTCACATTATTTTTGATATCCATCCCTAGAATTAAACCATATCTTTTTCGATCTTCAGATACTAGAGCCATTCCGTGTTTAATTGCTTGTTGAGGAGTTTGAATTGTAGCCTTACGACCATTGATCCGCACCTCACCTTGGTTCACTCCTGCGTAGGAACCAAACAGACTCATTACTAGTTCGGTTCTTCCGGAACCCATCAACCCTGCTATGCCAAGGATTTCCCCAGCACGAACATGGAAGGATATATCATCAAGCACTTTTTTAGTTGGAATTATTGGATCCCAAATCGTATAGTTACTTACTTCCAATACCATCTTTCCTGCTTGTGTTTCTATTTTAGGGAACCTCTCTTTTAGTTCACGACCTACCATCAAAGAAATCACCTTATCTTCTGTTAATTCTTCAACCGGCTTAGTAGCAACGGTTTGACCGTCGCGTAAAATGGTTATTTGATCTGCAATGGAAAAAACCTCTTCGATTTTATGTGATATATAAATACAAGTAACGCCTCTTTTTCTGAATTCTCGCAAAATGTTTAATAATATCTTTACTTCTGTTTCAGTCAGGGCTGCGGTAGGTTCGTCCAGTATTAATATATGGGCATTCTTCGACAATGCTTTTGCTATTTCTATTAATTGCTGTTGCCCTATACCAAGAGACCCTGTAACGGTTTCCGGACTAATACCTTTTAATCCCACTTCTGCTAACCATTTATTCGTTTCTTTAAACATCTCATTTTTTTGAATAAAACCAAAGGTTGACGGCTCCTTACCTAGAATTAGATTCTCTGCCACGGTCATGTGCTTGACCATTGCTAATTCTTGATAAATAATAGCTATTCCTGCTTCTTCTGCATCTTTAATAGATTCAAAATGTCGCACTTTCTCATCTACTTCAATTACCCCTTGATAGTCACTTGTCGGAAAAAGACCACTTAACACTTTCATTAGTGTCGATTTTCCAGCACCATTTTCCCCACATAATGCATGGATCTCCCCTTTTTTCACACTAAATGATACGTTATCCAATGCTTTAACACCCGGAAATTCTTTCGTGATCGAATTCATTTGTAATGCATAGCTCAACTGCGGTACACTCCTTTCTATCACGATTAGAAAAACTCGGCATTCGTCTCGTCTTTTAGCGAGTGCCTAAGTCTTACTTATACTTGTTACATTCAAAAGTTCACTTCGTCGAGTTACTCCATCGCTAAAATTTTATGCTTTACTATTGTGAAATAACTGTAGAAATGTGCGGCGTTCACCCCACATTTCTACAATATACATATTTAGTTAATCTGCATTCTGATAAACATCTTCTTCTGAATGGAATCCATCAGCAATAATAGTGTCATCAATATTATCCTTGGTTACTGCGATCGGATCTAATAGAATGGAAGGAACATCAATTTGTCCATTATTCACCGTAGTAGTAGTTTCGATTTCCTCTCCATTTGCCATTTGTACAGCTAGTTCCGCCACTCGCTCTGCTAAATCTCTAATTGGTTTATAAACGGTCATGGTTTGTGTACCTTCTACAATTCGTTGTACAGCTGCTAACTCTGCATCTTGGCCAGAAACTGGAATCTCACCATCCATTCCTTGAGCTGCTAAGGCTTGGATAACTCCTCCTGCTGTACCATCATTTGCTGCAATAACCGCGTCTATATCATTGTCATTAGAAGTAAGTGCATTCTCCATATTAGCTAACGCTTCTTCTGGTTCCCAGCCTTTTGTCCACTGATCATATACAATTTCAATATCACCACTATCAATAAGTGGCTGTAAAATATTCATTTGTCCTTGTTTAAATAGGTGGGCATTGTTATCGGTATCTGCACCTTCAATTAATACGTATTTTCCTTGAGGTACTAACTCGGTAATTGCAGTTGCTTGCATTTCACCAACACGTTCATTATCAAAAGAAACATATAAATCGACTTCAGAATTTTTAATTAATCGATCGTATGAAATAACTGGAATGTCTTCTGCATGTGCCATTTCCACAATTGAGGCAGATACTTCGGCATCATGTGGAACAACTACGAGTAGATCTACACCTTGTGAAATCAAGTTCTCAGCTTGTGAAATCTGCTTTGCATCATCGCTATCTGCGGATTGAACATTTACGGTTGCTCCTAGCTCTTCAGCTTTAGAGACAAAAAGATCACGATCTCGTTGCCATCTTTCTTCCTGAAGTGTATCAAGTGAAAAGCCAATACTGATTCCATCTTCATTGGTAGCTTCTTCTTCACCTGAATTCTCTGTTTCTTCACTTTCATCTGTATTTTCTTCTGCTGGTGCATCATCTGTTCCCGTATCCTCACTGGATGTTTCCTCTTCTCCACATGCTACCAATAGTAATAAAAGTGCCAGTAACAAAATTCCAAAAACTTTCTTCATGTTTTCTCCCCTTTTCTTTTAAAATTTCTTTACAACTACCACTTTACTTTATAGAAAGCGCTTTATTAAGAACATTCAACTTCACTTTTTTACAATGACTAGCACATTTTTATAAAACAATTTCTAATGTTGTTTTATTGTGGCCGATAGTGCGCAGTTACTCTGCTACATCATAATGAATAGGCTTAGCTTCCTTCAATTGTAGAAAACAACTGTTCTTTATATTGACTAGGAGAAATGCCACAATTTTTCTTGAAAACTCGACTGAAATAGTTAGGATCCTTATAGCCTACAGTTAATGAAATTTCTTTCAAGCTCATCTGGTTTTGCTGAATGCATTCTTTCGCTTTACGAATACGACATTTTGTTAAATAATCAATATAACTAATGTCAAAGTGATCTTTATATAGTTTACTTACATAATGAGAGGTAACGTCAACCTTATCCGCCAGCCAATCTAATGTAATATCCTCCATATAATGCTGATCAATCAATTGTTTTACTTTCTTTGCAATACTAAAATCAATTTCTTGATTCATTTCAGCATATTGAGATTGTATGGTTGTTAAAAGACCTTCTGTTTCCACAAATAGTTGATCATAGGATGAAATTGTCCTTGATAATCGCAGTTTAGGGAGATGGATACCTAGCTCTACAAAATAACGGTATATTAACATTAAAATTTCCTCAATGTGAAATTTTGTTTCTTCGATATCACGATTGGTTTGTTGATATAAGCGAATTAAGCTTATAAATGTACTTTTTACCTCTTCCCATTTATTGTCGTGTAAGTGATCCAAAATTTCTTGTTCGATTTCGTATGCCCCGGTAAGATTTACTTCGGTCGTATCGTCAAAAAAACAGTAATTTGTTTGTTTTTTTACATTGATCGAAGCTCTCAATGATTGATAGTACGATTCTTTAATATGAAAAATATTCGATGAAAGTTGGCCAACCCCAAAAAAAACTCGAGTTTCTTCTTTCCTCGTAACTAATAACAATTGTCGTATCACTTTCATCGCGATAGTTTTGAAGTGTGCTTCTTGATTGTCCAGAAAAATAATTAGAGGAATTTGTTTGCCAGCAAAAGCTCCGAACCAACCTTTGGCTACTTGATGAAAAGTGTTTTTTAATTGAGAATACATATTCTCTCTTTTTTCACGATCCCAATTTTCCTCCACAAAATGTACAGATACGGCAAAGCAAGGAATAGTAGTTTCCATTTCAAATAACCGCATGCTTTCTTGAATATGCACTTCATGAAGGTAGTCAAATAACAGTTGGGAGACAATATCTGCTTCAACAATAGGTAATATTGCTTGGACATGATTCTGGGCTTGTTCGATACGTTGTTTTTCCTCTTTATCTTTTTCGACCTCAACAATAACTTTCTCTATTGCATGTACAATATCTTGTTCCTTACTGGGCTTCAATATATAGTTGCGAACTCCTAAACTAACTGCACGTTGCGCATAGGAAAAAGTGTCATAAGAGGAAACGATGACGATTTTCGGTTGATAATGCTGAAGTATGTGCTCAGAAGCTTTTAAGCCATCGACTACTGGCATTTTAATATCCATTAAAATGATATCTGGCTTCTTCTTAATAGCTAATTGAATAGCTTGTTTGCCATTTTCCGCGTGTCCGATAATGTCGATATTCTCTAAGTTATCTTGCAATATTTTTGTAAGTCCAATTCGTTCAATCTCTTCGTCATCACAAACTAACAATGTAATCATATGATTTCTCCCCTTTCTATTTTTTATTTAAGTCTCGCTATCCTTCCGTGAGGGGTTGAACACCCCTCACGGATGGAAGTCTCGCTTTATATAGTTTTAATGCTACACATGTGCCGATATTGGGTTTGCTTGTAATTGCTACTACATCATCTTCGCCGAAGAAAATACTTAGCCTCTTCACGACAGAATAGATGCCATGCGACTTGCGGCTTTGGTCAAATTGCATTAATGATTGTATTTTTTCGGATTCTATTCCTTTTCCATCATCCATAATTTCTACCATTATATAAGAAGGTTGCTCACTAATATTGATACTGATTGTCCCACCAAATTCTGATGGATCAATCGAATGGACAAATGCATTTTCAACAATAGGTTGAATCGATAAACTCGGTAATAAAATATCTAACTGGTCCGTTTGAATCGATAATTCAAATTTGACACGATTAGGAAACCTGGCCTGGAGAATCTCTATATACTCTTGAATAATATCTAACTCTTCTTGTAATGTGACTGGTAAGTCGAAATTTCGCAAATTATATCGCAACAGGTTAGCAACTGTAACCATTAAATTACTCGTTTCTTTTGCCCCTTCGACATATGCTTTTTTCGATAATGCATTAAGCGTATTGAACAAAAAATGTGGGTTCATTTGACTTTGTAACAGCTTTAATTCACTATCCTTTAATAATAATTCATATTCCTTCACTTCTTTTTCAAGCTTTGCTTTCGACTGAATTTCCTGAATTAATTCTTTAATGCTTTGCCTCATTTGATTAAAGGTATCTGCCAGAAAAAGCATTTCATCATTCGCTTTGACGTTAATTGGTCGATCAAAGTTACCTTTCGCTATTTCTTTCGCTCCCTTAATCAAGCTTTCAATTGACTTTGTAATGCCTTTTGAAAATAAGTAAGACAAAATCAACAAAAATACAAATACGGTACCAAGCGTGGTTACACCTAATTTGGTAATACTCTCACCTAAATGAATCATTCTTTCATAAATTTGCTCATGATCCGAAATCTCCATTTTTAATAAGGATAATGTAGTTTCATTCACGTATTGTGAAATATCTACGGATTCATCGTAAAATGTTTGTGCTAATTGATGCTGATTACTTTGTACTGCTCGTTCCATCATTTCCATCGTATTTAGTTGACTATCGATTATTCCGCGATAATTATCAATTAAATATTGATTATGTTCATTTTTTAATTGGAGACTTTGTTGATTTAAAATCATTAATACTTCTTGTTCAGTGTTCAATTTTTCAAGTCGTGTCGTACTCGGCTTCAATTTATAGTCATTTAATACCATTAGAACTGCTTGACTTTGTGTCGAAATTTCATTTAATAATAAGTATCGTTCTAATGTTACCTGATAGTATTTCATCGAATGATGATTTAAATAGCTAATGACAGCCCAAAAACTTGCCATCACAACGATAATACCCAGTGATAAAGCAACTATACGATGTTGTATCTTATTCACTGGCAACACCTTCTTTAGCGTCCAATTCATCTATAATGTGAATAGAAGTATACTTTTCCATAGGCAATGGTAGCTCTTCAGCAGCCAACCATTGTGTCATGAGATCCATACTTTTTGCACCTATTTGTTGGTAATCATGAGCAATTGCTATTTCCACTTCAGACTCTTCCATTAACTCTCGGACTTCCTCCGTTGCATCGAAGGAGTATATCAAATGTTTCTGTTTGTTTACTCTTGATTTAATCGTAGATACTACTTTTGATACTTCATTGCCGTTTAACACGATAAATGCATCAATTGCTGGGTATTGATTTAGTACTTCGTTCGTCTGTTCTGGTGCTGTCCAGATTCTGTCTTGGTTGGAGGCTAGTGGGTAGATAACTTCTATAGATGGATATTCTTGAAACGATTGATTCATGCCTAGCAGGCGATGAGTATTCATAAAGGAGGTCTGATAGTCACCGATAATTCCGACAGATCCTTTGTGGTCTAGTTTCTCCATAATAGTATTTGCCATAATTTTTCCGGAAAATTGATGATTGGAGCCTATGTATGTTTTTCGCAAACTATTTGGGACATCATTGCCAATCGTAATTACCGCAATCCCTTTTTTGGTTGCTTTATTAATTACTTGTCGAACATTTAAATCATCCACACCATACAGAATAATGCCATCTGTTTTAGACGAAATAGCCACCTCCACTTCCTTTACTAATTCTTGCGCTGTTTCATTTAATGTCCTTTTGATATCGAGATGAACATGTAATGCTTCGGCTGATGCGAGTGCCTCTTTCTCTACTAGCGCCATCTGCTCCTGCCTGATCCCGGGAATAATTAAGGTGATTCTTTTTTTGGGTACATCATCAAACACTGGATTTGTGTATGCTTCAATTTCTTGGAGTGTTGTCATTGTAGGCTTGTAAATCAAATAGATACGGTAAAAGGAAAAAAGCATACTAGCAGAAAAAACAGTTAAAACAAGGATCATTAACCATTTGTTCATGAATAAAACCTCTCTTTTTATGAAGTTTATCTTATGTCTAGAATTAAGGGACTGGAAAGAAACTAGGGGTTATTCTTGTGAAGTAGTAAGTATAGTATAGTCAATAAAACGCTTTCAGACAATATTAACTCACAATTAGATACATAAGTGTGTGGATTGATCCTGTCTGTATCAGAAATGTGTAAAAGACATTAAAAGAGGGGCCCCAGGAAGGAAACCTACTTGTATGTATGTACTTATCATAAATTGAGACACTACTAATAAAAGCTTTAGAGGAGTGTTTTAATTGGCGAATAAACAAAAAGAGGTATTACCGAAGCAACATCAAAAGCGGCAACCAGGATTCGAATACAAAATGAATCCTCTCCCTGCCTGTATCAACTACAATTACCAGGGCAGCAATAAATTGAAAGACAAGGTTGCCATCATTTCAGGTGGTGATAGTGGGATTGGTCGTTCTGTTGCCATTCATTTTGCAAAAGAAGGTGCACATGTGGCTATTATTTACTTGGATGAAGACCAAGACGCAAACGATACAAAAAAGATGGTAGAAAAAGAAGGCGTTTCCTGCAGTTTATTCAGGGGGGATATATCTGATAGTACCTTTTGTGATGAAGTGGTCGAAAAAGTACTTGCTGAACACGCTAAACTCGATATTTTGGTTAACAATGCTGCCGTTCAATATCCACAGCAGGATTTCTTGAATATCTCGGATGATCAATTAGAAAAAACGTTCCGTGTCAACATTTTTTCCTATTTCTATTTAACCCGTGCTGCACTTCCCCATTTAAAACAAGGAAGTACCATCATTAACACATCGTCGATCACTGCTTATAAAGGTAGTGAAAACTTAATTGACTATTCAAGCACGAAAGGTGCCATCACAACATTTACCAAATCACTCGCAAAATCCGTAGTGTCAAAAGGAATCCGCGTAAATAGTGTAGCTCCAGGTCCCATTTGGACACCGCTTATCCCTGCCAGTTTTGATGAAAATCAAGTTGCTACTTTCGGATCTGATACGGAAATGGGACGACCAGGTGAATCAAGTGAAGTCGCCCCTGCCTATGTTTACCTAGCGAGTAATGATGCCAGTTATGTGACAGGACAGACCATTCATGTCAATGGCGGGAAAATAATATAATTTAAATCAATGTTCTGAACAGGAGAATGCTGTTTTATCATTTTTGCATTTCTTCTGTTTTTTGTTAATACATCGTTCCCCTAAACTTTTCGGGTTTCTTTACATAACCTTCAATAATATAACCACATTTTGTACAAATAATATATTCCACATCTGATCCAAAACTCATTTTATTAACCGGATGCAATGCTGCATATCCGTTTTGTTTTCCTTTACCTAAATCGCTGCTACCACACTTTGGACATAGAGTTTCTTGACTTTGGTACATGAAAGACACCCCTTTTTGAGTATGTTTATACTCCAAGTACGTTTTAAGCCAATAATTGGTTTCATAGTAATCAATTTCATTTTTTACTTTTTTCTTTCCATTCCCCGTTTCCTTTTTCATGAAATTAGTGTAAAGTATTATTCTTACTGATATTAATTATTTTGGAAGAAGGATCCTAATGAAACAGACAGATACAAAAAAGTTAAGTTTATTCACCTTAACTTGGCCTATATTCATAGAAATTTTATTGCATATGTTAATGGGAAATGCAGATACGTTAATGCTTAGCCAGTACTCTGATCATTCAGTAGCAGCAGTAGGGGTGTCAAACCAAGTATTGTCAGTAGTGATAGTCATGTTTGGTTTTGTAGCAGCAGGCGCATCCATCCTTGTGGCACAAAATTTAGGTGCTGAACAAGCGAAAACGGCAGGAGAAATTGCCGTGACTTCAATAAGTTTGAATCTATTATTCTCTTTGACCTTAAGTTTACTATTATTTGTGTTCAGTGATTTTATTTTAAATCTAATGGATTTACCAAATGAATTATTGGGTGAAGCTTCCACATATATGAATATTGTAGGTGGTTTCATTTTTGTTCAAGCGTTGATTATGACTGTTTCTGCTATCTTACGAAGTTATGGATTTACGAAAGATACGATGTATGTCACGATCGGCATGAATATTCTTAATGTAATTGGTAACTATTTTGTTATTTTCGGACCGTTCGGATTACCTGTTTTAGGTGTAGAAGGTGTAGCATATGTAACGATGTTTAGTCGATTTATCGGTTTTATTATTCTCATATTTATATTAATATGGCGCAGTAATCGACAATTGCCATTTACTTCTTTCTTCAGATATAAAAAAAAACATGTCCAGGATTTGTTACAAATTGGAGTACCCTCTGCCGGGGAACAGCTATCCTATAACACTAGCCAAATGGCGATTACTTATTTTATTGCACAGATGGGAACGTTAGCAATTACCACAAAAGTATATGTACAGAACCTGATGATGTTTATTTTATTATTTTCCATTGCTATCGGACAAGGTACACAAATCATAATTGGTCATATGATTGGTGCTGGAGATATTGAGAAAGCCTATGAAAGGTGTATTAAGAGTCTAAAAATAGCGATTTTGATAAGTACCATCATGGCGATAATCTTTTATAGCTTTAGTTCAACATTACTTGGTATTTTTACAGATGATCCTACCATAATTGAAAAAGGAATGTTCCTATTACTCATCACCATTATTTTAGAACCAGGACGAGCATTTAACTTAGTAGTCATTAATTCCTTAAGGGCTACTGGTGATGTTAAATTTCCTGTTTTTATCGGAATTGCATCGATGTGGGGTATTAGTGTGACATTTGCTTGGTTCTTTGGCATTTTCTTAGAATTAGGTTTGTTCGGTGTATGGATCGCTTTTATTGCAGATGAATGGTTACGAGGTATTTTGATGCTTAGAAGGTGGCATTCTAAAATCTGGGTTCGAAAAGCCTTTGTAAAGAAAGAATCCTAAGATTTTAGTATTAAAAAGCTTGGTTCTGCTATAATTAAGAAAAACTGGAAAAGCCCATGTGGTCTTTTTAGTAGTAATTTCGGAATGGATTATAGCTTTAAAACCTCTACAATGAGTGTAAATAGTGATATCGCGACTTTTATTTCATATTGTTCATAAACCTCGACAAATTAGCTGTCACAAATGATGTAGAACCACTTTATAGTGTAGGCCGTTCGCTTACACTCCTATGGCATCTGTTTTACCTGAAGATCCACTTTTTTGAGCGGTTTGTGCTCGAAAAAGTTAGCTGAAGGGAAAACGCCATGGAAAGGGAAGTGGACAGACGAAGCGATGGATTGAAAAAGCGTTGATACCGCAGATTATATTCCTCGCTTAATAGAAACCAACGAGCAGCCATGCTCGTTGGTTTCTTAATCTTTTTTATTCCGCATTTTTCTATTTTTCACACCTACTGCCACTATAAAAGCTACGAAGCCTCCTATGATAACAACCACCATCGAAATAAAGAACCAATTGAAACCAGTATCTTCTTCCAAAATAAAGATATTACTTGTTTCACGTTCTAGAATAACTTTATGTGTGCCATCATTTTGTACTCGAACAATATTATCCTCTAACAGACCTCTTAACTGCATGTCATCCCCAATATCTTCTAAACTGGCAACTTTTGTTTCTGTATCGTTATTAATTGCAACATACATCGTTTGATTTTGATCACTTCTTTTAAAAACAGACATTGCACCCTCTTGCGCCATTAACTCCATATCTCCCAGCTTTAGCGCTGAAGAATTCTCATGAATGTTTGCTAGCTTTTCTAAATGCTGAACAAGTTCCTCATCTTCTTTATTAAGCTCTGCCATCCGGTGATCTGGTTCAGCTAATCCATTATCCATTGGGACCTCTACACCTTGATACACAAAGGATGCGCCAGGTAATGTATATAAAAGTGTAGATGCTAACTTCCACCTTGTTACAGGATTAAATCCTGCCTGCACACTTTCATGAGTAAAACGTGGAGTTACCACTGATTCCATGTAATGTACTCCGTTACTTTCGGTGTTTATCAAAGGATCCAAAGATTCTCCAGGTTGTTTTAAGACTTCAACAGCTTCTTTTTGAAAAGAATGCTGCATCCCTTCCTTGCCTTTATTTCCATCTAAAATAACAACAGCTTGTTCATTTTCGGATTTTACACGTTGTTGAAGTTCCTCAATAAAGGCTTGAGGTGTCTGTTCATTAACGTAAAAATGAAAGCCATCAACATTTACGGTCTTCATCCAATAAACGACTGTTTCCAAGAAATATTGTTCTACTTCTTGATTATTCAGATCAAGAGCCGGCAATTTCTCACCTAATTGATTTGTCGTAGGCGCCTTCACCCATTCCGTTCCTTGTTCCGACCAGTTGTGAAATTGTGCCACATTGGTTAAAGGAAAATCCATTATTACTTTCATATCGTTTTCATGTGCTTTTGAAATCAATTGTTGTAAATCTGATATATCTCCGAATTGCGGATCCACACTCTGATGCTCGATTGGGTCAAAGCCATGATAGGAACTCGCAACCATAACTGGACTAAGATTAATTGTTGAAATACCTAATTCATTTAGGCTAGGAATTTCATCTGTAATACCTTGCAAATCCCCACCATGATATGCATTAGGATCGTCAATGTCTATTTCAATGTCATTGTCATTATCTCCATTCACATATCGATCTACCAAGATATAATAGATTCTCTCATCTATTTGCTCTTTTGCCATCACATTAACTGCTGGAAGCACTAGAAGCAATAAAAGAATCAAAGGAATTCCTTTCTTTATGTAATGCATAACTATCCCCTTCTCTAAAACATATTCGTCTTCTATTATCCTAGACATCGAATAATTGTCAAATACCTATATAGCAAATTAGTATGAAATTTTTGTGACGAATCCATGCGGGTAACATCAACTATATCGAAAAAAATAAATCCCTATCCTTTTAAGATAGAGAATTTGAATATACTTTCTTAATATTTATTCGAAACCTATATAATAGGACTAATACACCTAAAAATATAATTGGAATAACATACGGGTATAGTTTTTCCCAATAGAATATAACATTTTTTTGATAAATTGCTTTATAATAATTGCCATTTTCTTTTATAGCGATCGCATCCTCCACAGGCACTCTAATTATTTTGTAATATGGGGTACCAATTGGGTAATGGTTGGATATATTTTCATGATATTGATCCGGTGGAGTATTCGCAATGGCAGTAACCTGACCTATTAAATCTCCTAAAGCATTTTCTTCTAAACTTTCCTCTGTAACTTGGTACATACGCCCTTCCATCGTGACAAAAGAATACTCCCATTCTAGTAAAAATATTGAAATGGATAAACTTATAAGAAGAAGCAGAAACAAGCCAATAAAAACTTTATTCATCACGGTCACTACTTTCATCCATTTTGTGTCGGTTATTCTCAGATATCAATGGTAATATTATATTCTTTTAGCCAATAATCGATTTGTGCTAAATGTGCAAGAAGCTGTGGCCCTGTCATCAATTGGCCAAACCAAGGGTTCTGAATATTGGCAGCTTTTTGATTTACCAGGTCTCTCACTAATGAACGATCCAATATTTCAAATAGTCGAGCGTCTTCATCGTTTAGAATGTTGTCCATCCACTCCGTCACGAATTGGGTATAAGCCGGGTGATGTGTTTTAGGATATGGACTTTTCTTCCGATACAAGACTTCATTCGGCAAAATGCCTTCTAATGCTTTTCGTAAAATGCCTTTCTCCCGATCGCCATGTGTTTTTATTTCCCAGGGAATATTCCAAACATATTCTACTAATAAATGGTCACTAAATGGCACACGAGCTTCAAAACTCGCCCCCATACTCATTCGATCTTTACGGTCAAGCAAAGTTGGCATAAACCAATGCATATTTAAATAAAACATTTGTCTTCTAGCCGTTGCTTCTGCATCTTCTCCGTCTAATAAAGGTGCTTCCTGCATTGTTGTTTGATATCTATGTTTTGCATAACCTGCTAAGTCTAACTTTTTGCTCATTTCGCTACGTAATAATCCTTGACGAATTCCGGATGATCGAATCCAGGGAAACCCCTCCCTATTTAAATCATCTTCTCGATAAAACCATGGATATCCTCCAAAAATTTCATCTGCACATTCTCCTGATAATGCAACTGTAACCTGTTGTTTTGTTTGTTGACAAAACCACAACAAGGAAGAGTCAACATCTGCCATACCAGGCAAATCTCGATAGCGTACGGCATCTGTTAATAGCTCTGCTAATGTATTGTTATCCATAACATAAGTGTTATGTTCTGTACCAAGTGCCGAGATCATCTTGTTAATAAACTCTTTATCTTGGTTTGGCTGAAAACTGGACTTTTTGAAATATTTATCATTTTCTTCGTAATCTATAGAAAATGTTTGTAATGCATCTTTTTGATTATTTTTTAAGTAATTGGTAGCAATCGCAGTAATGGCACTTGAATCAACACCACCTGACAAAAAAGTTCCTAGGGGAACGTCTGAAACCAACTGTCTTTCCACTGCATCTGTCAGTAATGTTCGAACCTTTTCCGCTGTTTCTTCAACAGAGTCATGATGTGCTTTACTTTCGACATTCCAATATCTTCGTGTTTTCCAACCATCTCTATCAAAAATTCCGACATGTCCTGCTCGTAATTCGTTGACCTGATCAAACACACCATGCCCAGGCGTTCTTGACGGTCCAAGCGCGAATATTTCTGATAATCCTTCTTCTTTCAAAACGGGTTTTACCTCATCGTGAGCTAAAATGGCTTTGATTTCCGAGCCAAATAATAAACCATTTTGATGTTCTTTGAAAAATAGTGGTTTTACGCCTAAGCGGTCACGTCCAAGAAAAAGTTGTTGCTTCTTGAAATCCCATATCGCATAAGAAAAAATGCCATTTAATTTTTCAATATGTTTTTCTCCCCAAGCAACATAACTCTTTAATAACACTTCGGTGTCAGAATGGGAATCAAATTGCCATCCTTCTTTTATTAATGCTGCTCGGATCTCTTCGGTGTTGTAAAGCTCGCCATTATATACCAAGACATATTGTTGATGTTGCATTGGTTGCTTGCCACCGTCAGGATCGACAACGATGAGACGTTGATGCCCAAAGCCAATATGTGTTTCATTATAATAACCGGTAGCATCTGGTCCTCGATGCTTTAAAGCTTCTGTCATTTGTTTAATTTGCTTATTTTCTTGTTTTACATTACGCGTAAAATCAATCCATCCAGTAATCCCGCACATACAGTATTGACACACCTTTCTCTACTCAAGTCACTCTTACTAATATATGCAGGAACCATCGGAAAATGAACAGATTACACCTAATAAAAAAATGAGGAGGATGGGACATAGATATCGTTCTTAACTTAAAACACGAACAATGAAATCTGTATTGGTACGTAATAATAGGAAACTGCGACATAACTTGATGGTAATTTTGACATGATGTGTGTTCTTAGAAATAAAAACATACCGTAGGAGTTGAATCGGACGCCTACGCTAATTTGATATTCTACAACGCTAGCATGAGGTAGCATTATGTCATTTCTGCAATGCAAAAAGAATGAATAACGTAACCGATCAAAATGCTACCTGTTAAAATAGTTGAAGGACAATTGTATAGTGAAGGCCGCCCACTTTCACTCCTATGTGAACGTTTCATCTAAAGATCCACTGCATAGAAAACACTACGAAAGCTTGCTTGAATAGGTGTTGCACTTTGTATGTGCGCGTTTCTCCTTTTTGGCGATATATTCTCTTATCGGACACTTGAGCAGGTGCGCACTTCTCCTTTTGGACGATGCAAGCTTAGAACCCCCTGAAAAGAGTGTTTTTCGGAGTGTTAGCACAGCATTAGTTTCGATACTTTTAATAAACTATTTCAGTTAGTTCACAGCAATTCAGTTAAATGAGGATACCCCGTGGTAAAAAGGAAAATAGGCAGCCGGAGCGGATGTTAACCAGTTTAAACTACTCCAAAATTACCACAAAGTTTATTGCATAGTTCCTCCTAATACGCAGAAAATCCAAACGATTCGGTAAATAGCTTTTGAGTCGTTTGGATTTTGATATTAAAATATTCTTTTGTCCTTACCTCTTCATTTTTTTAAAATAACTGTACACCAAGCGGCAGTCGACCAAAACCTAGTACTAGTACGAACACTAAGGCTATTATTAACTGAATCCAAAAACTTTTGGTTGGTTGTGATTTAGATGTTTTGACTAATATCATTTCCATTGCCACGATAACCCATAACCCAGCAAGTCCTTTGATTATCAGTTCTCCAAAAATCGGAGAATTCACATCAAATAAACTTGCAAGAAGATCTCCACCTGAATAAAGTAGTAATAAATAATCTAGACGTAAAATCATATGTAGAATTTTTCCGGCTTTATGCCCTTTTTTATAAAAAGCATACGATACAAATAATAAAATTAACGCAAGAACCCATGCAGTAATATGCAAATGTGTCATTTTTACCTACCCCCAATATTATCACTTAATTTCCCATCTTAGTTATCCCAAATATCTTTTCTAGGTTAACTCTGTGCTACATGTATCATATCATGTATCCACGATTATTTCATTTCTCAACCTTATTTTCACTCAATTGTCACATTAATTATTTTCTGCCTTATCGTATACATTTTCCTCTTCAACTCTTTGATTAACGAATTTTTTCTTGTAAATCATGCTTCTCCACAACCATTCAAGTGGCCCTCTTTTATACTTTTGCAACCAAAGATGGCTTAACATGATTTGAACCGCAAATACAATTATCCCTATTAAAAGCGTTTGAAACGGTGATAACTTCCCGTATAGTCCCATACCAATCGAATAGAATATGAAGATCCCGATGATCGATTGCAATATATAATTGGATAATGCCAGTTTCCCTACAGAACCAATCAGTTGGAACAAACCGGTCAATTTAGGATACAGGAACGTAATGGTTATCACATAAAATACGGCAGAGGCACTTCCACCTATCGCATCCTGAAGCGTAGAGAACCAGTAAGGATTCCCAAACAAATATGGTCCCGCTTTGAATAACAGAAACAAAATGAAAGAAATTATCCAGATTTTATGTAATGTTTTATAATGTTCCTTCACATTGTGCAACCATTTCTTTCTTGCAAAGATCATCCCAATTAAAAACATAGGTAATATATTAAAGATTACAAAAATAAAATTCAATAAGCTATTGCTATATAGCCAGTCATTGACATTCTGCCCTATAATCTCTCCCCAGGTCCCATTGCCGTAATGTTGATAAGAAGCCTCGATCGCAGCCATATTTGCAAGGTTACTAATATCTTCTAATAGACTTGCTAAATATAAGAGACCAGAGAACATTAAACTAGGAATCAATAACAAACATAAACTCCAAACAAACAAAGTGACATTTTTACTTTTCACAAACAAGAGTAACAATAAAGCAATGATCCCATATGTAAATAATATATCTCCATACCAGATCAATAACCCATGGATTAACCCAAATATAATCAACAATATAGAACGGCGAACTGCTACTTTTCTGGGAGAAGCCACATTTCTGGATTTTAAATTCTCCAAAATAATCTGCATGCCGAACCCAAATAAAAATGAAAATAACGTATAGAAACTAGCTTGAAAGAATATATCAAGAATCGCTTGCCATATACCTGGTTCTTCAGTGCCCCAATAATTATTCATATTTCCGTATAAAAAATATGGTCCATGAAACGATGGTAAATTCACTAAAAATATTCCTAAAATTGCAAATCCTCTTGCCGTATCAATCCATGGCAAGCGTTTAGAATCTGTTAATGGTGCTGCTTGGTTCATTATTTATTCACTCCTATTTATTCTTTCTGTCTGCATTTATTTTATCTTAACAAGAAGATGGAAACTAGTAATATTTGAAAATATTTATAAATATTAGTTACTTTTCACAAACTTACCGTTTATTCATAAAATGGATACAGAGATGATGTAATAACTGGTAATCGGTAACACAATGAATGTTAGGATGATGCGTATGCCAGCTATTGTAGGAGCAGTAAAAGTGATTAACATTGGTTCTTCTAGCATATTTCACATTGGAGATGTCTATAAAATTCAACCATACACCCAAGCTAAAACGTTTGCTGGTGGAGGATCATTTAATACCGGTGACGGAATTCGCGTCCATTTAGAGAATGCACAAACTACGATGGTTGATGATGATCAATTTGACCAAAATATTTCTGGATTATAGTAGGTGATTTAATGCACATTACCATCAATCAATCGATTTATATCCATTTCTTAAAAGTAGGGAGTATTAATAACTCCTCCGTTCTACAAATAGGGAGTACTGGGAAGATGCAGGCACTTTCTCAGTTGTATAACACAGGGGGCTATGAAACGACTGCAGAAGAAGCTACACCACAAGAAATTCCAGAACCCATGGTACCCTTATCGCCTTTTTAAAATGAATGTCTCAAAGGAGTGATACACGTTGGATTATCAAATGATGGCCTTTTATATCCACCAACTCCAACAACATATCCACCAATTGAATGAGCAGATTAACTCCTTAGAGAACCGAATTCACCAATTGGAACAACAAACGTCACCAAAAACAACGATTGAAAAACTAGAATATCATTTCGACCAATTAAAAATTGAACGATTAGATGGAACACTGCATATTGGGGTAACACCAGAAGATTTAAATAATATCGATGAATTTTCTGTACCAGGAGCTTCATCTCCTCAAGTGCAGTCCTCAATCCATCAAATATTAGATCAACATATTGAACAAGAAATCCCTCCTTACATGGAACAATTAGAGCAACACTATAACTATCCGTTAGAACCTGCTTATCGTAAAACATTGCTAGATGACTTAAAGAACCAACTTTCAAGCCGTATTGCTTATTACCAAAACGCAAACGTACCACCTGATCAGCTTCAAGAACATATATTATCAAACGTTAAAAATGAATTACAATTAGGGTTAAAAAAATGGTTTGAAAATAATAAAAAATGAGAGTTATCAGGAAGTTAGCGTCCATTTTATAGGTTCAGAACTTTTCGAATAAGGTACTATGGACGCTTGCGCCGTTAAAAAAGGAGTAAATAACAATGCATTATGAAGTTCATAATTGGAATTTAGGAGTGGGACACGTATCCATTATTGGTGTCTCTGGTTCCTCTCTTTTTCTTGTAGGGGATAGTCACGAAATTAATCTTGCCGCCTTATTCGATACACCGCCTGAATCATACATTGTCGGCATAGATACCTTAAAAAACCCTGGTGAGGATATCAATGGAATTCAGAACGACTAAAGTAAAAGATATAAAGGTAAGTAGTTTAACGTATAGTTCGCTGTTACAGATCGGAGATGCTAAACAAATCGATTCCAAATTAGATGCACTTGCTGTCCAAAAAGAAGGCGGGGCAGATTCTGATAAAGGATTTGAATTAGAAAGATATCCAATTTTTGATACTACAATAAATCCTTTTCCAGATCCTGAAACGGTAGAAGGAATTCATTGTCATCATCGAAAAGACATTTCGATTCCGACTATTGATGTGACAGCAATTTCGTCCTCTTCTATTGTACAATTAGGTAGTACAGACAGTATTCAATCCTTAGCTAGACAAAAACATATTCGAATCATTCAATCAGAGAATAAGGAAAGGTTGTGAAAATACATGCCTTCAATTGTTGGTCCAATTAAAATAAATAGTGTTGGCGGTGGTGTCATTAACTTTGGCGATAGTTTCTATTTATCTCCAAAAAGTGCATCAAAAACCGCCTCAGGTGCAGGTGCTAATAATAATGGTGACTTTTCTAATACAAATACCGGTTTTAATATAACAAATACCATCGATCCAGACGCCGTAGACCAAGTAATAGGTGGGAATGCATAAAGACTGGGTCGAAAAAAGTCATCCTATTTCTTGAACAATAAAAGGATTATACGACATAACTCTGGTAGCAATTTTGAAAAGGTCTATGTGCGTGGTAACCGCTTCGGCTTGCCCACTTCCCTTTCCGTAGGGTTTTCCCTTCAGCTAACTTTTCCAAGCAAAAACCGCATGGAAAAGTGGATCTTCAGAAAAAACGATCCCACAGGAGTGGAAGTGGCCGCCTACGCTGAATGACTCTCTACAAATATTGCAAATGCTAATATTTTCGATGGTTACACTCAGGCATTAGACCAGCTTAGATAACAATTGTGAGTAATTTAACGACAAATCGATAGGAAATTGTGAATATGGTGGCCTACGTGATTATTGTTGCTTGAGTTGTAGAGTATTAAAAAGCGCAGGCGTCCGTTTCCACTCCTGCGGGAAGTTTTTATCCGAAGATCCACTTTGGTAAGTGGTCTTTGCTTGCCAAAGTTAGCTGAGGAGAAAAACCCGCGGAAAGGGAAACGGACAAGCCGGAGCGGTTGCAAGGCGCATATAATATCTCATAATTACCCTTACCATTTTGTCGCATAATCCTCCTAATATGTATAAATCCAAACGACAGCTGTTCAACGTCGTTTGGATTAGATATTTTTGTCACTTATTCTATGCTAGGCTTTCACCAACAACCCTTTGTCAAAGAAATATAAATATTTTTCAACGACGGGTTGTCTCCAAATTTGTTCTAGTGCTTTGGCATACAAATCGATTTGAATCTGGTAACGATTTTTCAATTTTTCTTTCGTTTGTGAAGAGATCTCTTCTTGAATCTGATCGGTTTTATAATCTAATAATATCCACCCTTCATCCGTCTGAATCACACAGTCAATCACACCCTGCAAAAAGATGCGTTCTTGATCTTCTTCATTCCAATTTGGATAAACTTCTCCAGCAGGCAATGTTAAACTAAACGGAATCTCTCTTTCCACATGTTCCGCTTCAACTACTTGCTTGCCAATCTCTGTTTCGAAAAAGGCAAGAATTGCTTCAGTATCGATTACTGCTGCTTCATCTGCTGTGATTATTTCCTCTGCTTCCAATTTTGAAATGAATTCTGTTAACCTCATTTCGTTCCATTCTTCAGCTAACGGTAGATGTTGCATGACAGTATGCATGGCAGTACCAATTTCCGCTCGGGTTAATTTTTGTTCTGTTTGCATAAATCGTGGCCGTTTTCTTATCGGAGCTCGAAATGGTTCAATTATTTGCTGGTCACTATAACTATCTTTGACCTCATGCTGACGTTTCATTTCGGTAACCGTTTGTTTCGCTCGAAAATGAATCGAATCTTGATATGGGTACTGGAATTCTAAATGATTCTCTACTTTTTCTTTCAAAGTCTCATCCTCTAAATGTAAACCTCGCCACTGGTGAATTGCTTGTTCTAATTCTTCGATTTGCTCGCGATTACTTTCATCAATTGACTGATAATCCCCTTGATGGACACGCTCCACTTTCCAAACCGAAACATCGTCTGTGATAGCTTCTGGGACTGCTACATCCTGATCACGTAACACATCACCTTTTTGATGACGAACCAAGCTGGCACCGACCCAATCTAAATAAGATAACGATTCTAAGCGATAATAGGAAGGTAATACCCAATTCTGATGGGTTGTTATATTGGCCCACTTCTTCTTCTTTTTCTCTAAGGAACGAACCGTACCGACTAATACTACTTTTTCTTTCGCACGTGTTAGTGCAACATATAGGACACGCATTTCCTCTGCTAACATTTCGCGTTGCATTTCTTTTTTGATGCCATGATAAATCAATGTAGGATACATAATTCGTTTGACTGGATCAATGTATTTGGTGGCAAAACCTAATTCCTTGTGTAATAAGTATTTCGCTTTTAAATCTTGCTGATTAAATTGTTTGTCCATTGCTCCTACAATCACTAATGGGAATTCAAGTCCTTTACTTTTATGGATCGTCATAATCCTTACAACGTCCTCTTGTTCCCCTAGTGCTTTTGCTGCACCTAAATCGTCACCTTTCTCTTCCATTCTTTCAATAAAACGCAAGAATCGGAATAAACCTCTAAAAGATGTAGATTCATAGCTTTTAGCCCGGTCATATAATGCCCTTAAGTTTGCTTGCCGTTGACGCCCGCCAGGAATACCACCAACAAAATCGTAATAACCTGTTTCCTGGTATATTTCCCAGATCAACGTCGATAAGGCTCCTTGTCTTGCTTCTCTTCGCCAACGTTGCAATTGATCGAAAAAGCGTTGTAAAGTGTCTTCATTATTCGTTTTCAAATATTCTTTTAATGCTTCATAGTAGCTCGCACCTTTTTTGGCTAAACGAATTTGTGCCAATTTGTCTTCATCTAACCCAACGATTGGAGATTTTAATACAGATGCAAGCGGAATATCCTGCCTCGGGTTATCGATTACTTTTAATAGACTAATCATTACCTGGATTTCAATCGCTGCTAAATAACCAGTCGAAAGCTCCGCATATACAGGTATCCCCTGTTTCTTAAATTCTTCCATAATCGTTGGTGCCCATGTCATCGAACGTAATAAAATCACGATGTCTCTGTATTCCACTTTTCTCGGCTGCCCAGTCTTCTTATCCATGATTTCCGTTTCTGCAATCCAGCTTCGAATTTTCGTGGCATAGGCTCTTGCTTCTAATTGTGCTTTTTCTAAATCTTCTTCTTGTTCGAACTCTTCTTCCGGCTGATCATGTTCTTGCGTTTCCTGGTCAATAATCAGTAGTTCTGTATCAATATCCGGAAAAGGTACCTGCTCATAATCCTTATTACCATATATTAATTCTGCATCCTGGTCATAATCAATATCTCCGACTTTTTGATCGAATAATTGTCTGAAAATATAATTGGCAGCCGTTAATACTTGTTCACGGCTACGGAAATTTCGTGCTAAATCGATCCGGTAACCTGGATCCTCTTCTAAGGCAAAACGTTTATATTTCTCAATAAACAGGGTAGGTTCTGCATGGCGGAAGCGGTATATACTTTGCTTAACGTCCCCTACCATAAACATATTTCCTTCACCTTGCTGATTCGATACTAGTGATAGAATGGTTTCCTGGACAATATTCGTATCCTGATACTCATCGACCATCACTTCGGTGAACTTATTCTGTAAGTCTAAAGCGACCGATGATGCTGTTTGAGTGTCTTTGTCTTGTAATAAAATATCTAACGCAAAATGCTCTAAATCAGCAAAATCAACTAAACCTTTGTCTTTTTTCGCCTCTTGATAACCTGCTTTAAACTGCTTAATCATTTTCGTTAATTGGTTGATCGTTGGATGAAGTTCCTGCATATCTTCAAGATGATTTGCTAAACTTCTGGTAAACCAATCTTTGGCAATATTGCCCCAGCGCTTTTTCACCTGATCTCTAAGTTCCTTCACTTGTTCTTTCTTGTCTTCTGAGCATTCTACCTTCTTACGAGATAAAGCTTTAAACTTCGCTTCTGCAAAAATAGTACGCGCTTCTTCCCAGGAGATTTGGATCGCACCTTTTGCCTGCTGGATCAATTCTTTATCAAGATCGAGTGCTTCTGCGTAATGATATGGACCATCACTTCCCCGCGTAACATCTAATGCTTCTTCCGTTAATTTTTCCATAATATCTAACTGGTCTACTACTTCTTCTTTTAACAAACGCAGCCATGGTATATCATTTTCGTCTCTATCTCTATCGACTTGATAAATGCTCGCCATTTGTTCTAACCAATAATCCGGATTTGGATGCTGTATCGAAAACTCATACATTTTTAAAATCAGTGATTCTACTTCTAAATCATTACGGTCATTGGAGAAACGATCGACAACAGAGAAAAATAGTGCCTGTTCCTCTTCATCTTCTTCACCATACCACTCTTCAAAAAGCTGCTCTAACACATCTTGGCGAATCAAGTCCGCTTCAATACCGTCCGCGATTCGAAAGCTTGGATCAATATCAATTTGATACGCATACTTTCGCACTAAGTCCATGCAAAAGGCATGTAGCGTTGAAATGGAAGCATTTTGTAATAAGGATATTTGTTTTTTTAAATGAGTAGAAGTTGCATCGTTTGCCAATGCTTCCTCTAAAGCCTCGCCAACTCGATTACGCATTTCCTGTGCCGACGCATTTGTGAATGTTACGACTAGTAATGTGTCAATATCGATTGGATGCTCTTTATTGATTAGCTTCTGGATGATCCGTTCGACAAGTACCGCCGTTTTTCCTGAACCTGCCGCTGCTGCTACTAATATATTTTTGCCTGACTGGTAAATTGCATCTTCTTGTTCTTTCGTCCATTGCGGCATTATTCTTCACCCCGCTTGATTGCTTCGATTACTTCTTCATCTTTCATCTCTTGTAACTTACGGTAATTATTTTCTGCTAATGTCGGATCGAACTGACATACCGATCGATACGAACAAAATGTACAGGCTGTTTGCTGTTGCTGCTGGAATGGATTAAGATCGACTTTTCCTTCGGTAATCGCTAAACCGGCATTCTCCATCAATTGGTGGATATAGCCTTGCAACTCACCAAAGACCTCACGTTCAGCAACCGCAGAACCTTTATAGAACGAACCACTCTTACTAAAACCAGCAGGAACGATATTACTTCTCCCTGACTCAAGTGATGTATCCATCATACGAACAACATCTTCTTCGTCCACAAGCAAGCCTTTCATTTTGAACTTTTTAAATATTTCCTGTTCAATTTTATCTTCTGTTAAAAAGTCACTCGCTGACACCATCGGGTTATGAACATGGAAATAAAGAACACCTGCTGGTGAGGCTGGATGCCCTAGCCAGTTTTCTGCATTGGATAAGACCACATCTAAATATGCCAACATTTGTAAAGCAAGTCCATAATAAACCTCTGTCAGATTTAAGCCTCTGGAGCTTGATTTATAATCAATGATTCGCAAAAATAATTGTTCATTGTCGATTGCCTGATCAACCCGATCAATACGCCCGCGTAATAGGAGCGTATGGTCATTCGGTAATTCGACCTTTAATGGCTCTAACTGATTTGGATAACCAAATCCAACTTCTAAGCCCACTGGAGAAAAGTTCGTATTTCTTGCTTGTTCACTTAAGACAAATGTCGCTCTTGCGATGACATGCTCTAGCTTTCTTTGAATATATTGATAACGATTCGAACTATGCAAAATTTGATGTTGCAACACAGGGGCTAGTTCACCGACCGCTCGATTGGCATATTTCCTTGCCTCTTGATCAAAGACATCCGCAAACTGGCGACCTTCTTTTTGAATCCACTCGGTGATTTGTTTTAATGCTTCGTGAAAAAGCTGTCCAATATCCGGTGCGTCCAATTTATAGGTTGGTCGTTCTTCCAAACCTAAGCTATATCTCGCAAAATGCTGATAGGAACAGCGATGATACATTTCTAACCTCGAGACACTTGCATTAATCTCGTTTGGATACAGCGCATCTACCGTCTCATTCGCTAAATCTGTTGGTCTATTTTGATAAAACAAACTTTTCAACACATTTTGATGAACGTACTGGTTGTCCGATTTTTCAATGTACCAATTCAAAACATATTCCCAGATATCATCAATTGGGTAGCCTCTCAACTTCCGGGCTAACTGTGCGGTTAAGGCTCCTCTTGTTTTATTTGGTGTCGTCACAAAACGAGCTGCCTCTTTCATTTCTTCTGGATCTTGTAAAAACAAACGCTGTTCTTGCGTCGGGAATAACTCTTCTAATCGTTTAATTAAGGAAGAAGCTACCTTTTGTTTCCCTTCTTCATTACTGATTGGATAACTCACCCACAAATAATCCGCAGGCAAGGTAAACGCTAAATAAACGTAAAACCAATCATCTAACAATTGGCGCTTACTTCCTTCTGCAAGTTGAAGCCCATGTGTTTGCAATAATGACCTTTCTTCCTCTGAAATCAGTCCGTCTCCACCAGGCTTCATTGGCCATGATCCTTCATTAACACCTAACAAAAAGGCACTCTTTATCCCATGCATTCTCGAGCGGTCAATCGATCCTACTACAACATGGTCAATACTTGGCGGAACATGTGAAAAGCGTAAGGAGTCAAAGCCTGATTCCAGCACATTACGGAAGGTATTTAGCGCCATCTCTTCTTCACCAGCTACCTCTGTCACTTCTTCAAATAGCTGGATGACGGCATCCCAGACCTGGTCTTGTTCACGTCCCTTTTCCACTCGCCCTTCCTGATCATAAGCGTCACGCATCTCTTCCAGATGTTGAGGCGCATCGATTGACTCTAACCACTCAAACAAAGCTACCGTTTTTTCTTTAATCGTTGGTAATTCTCTTAATTGCTGATCAATCGTTGCTAAAGAGCGGCTTACTTGTTCTCGGTAAGCATTGATTCGCCTTTGTGTCGCTAATTCACGATCCGTCTGTGCAGATTGGTCAAAACCTTTAAAACGCTGAAAAATCCATGGTTTATCCGTTAACCATCTACTTCGCCCACGAACACCATATTCTAAAACATAATTCTCCAATTCATCAATCGCTTCCTGGTCTAACTTATTTTCCCCTTCTCCCTTTGGAAGAAATCCAGCCTTTAGCAAACGGAATACCGCATCATATCGCCAATTCCCTTCTACTACATCTAATAATGAACGAATCGTTTCAATCAAGGGATGGTTAAGCATGGTTCGTTTCTCATCAACGAAAATCGGAATCTGATAATCCTGAAATACCGTCGTAATTAAATCGTGATACACATCCGCTTCTCGAATCAAAATCGCTAAGTCACGATACCGATAACCGTGATCCCGCACAAGTTTTACAATCTCCTGCGCCGTGCCTTCTACTTCTGCACGGGGATGAACCGCTTCTGCAATTTGAACAGGCGCCTTTTCGGGATAACTCTGTACCGGACGACTATCAAACTTTTGATCTAAGTGAATAAAAGCTTGTTCTGAATCCTGATTGATTTCCAAGCTCTCTACTTCTGTTTGGATCATCGATTGATCTGCTAATTCTTTTAACTGCTGATAAGTTTCCTTTGTTTGATAAAAAAGATCCAATGGGTCCATCTCTTGGCCCTGGAGCTCATCCACCGCTAAGGTAACCGTCACTTGCTTTGCTTTTTTCAGCATTGCTTCTATTACTAATAACTCTTGTGGTGTAAAGTGATGAAAGCCATCTATGTAGACGGTTGTATCTTTTAAATAATCTGTGGTCTCCAATTCTTCTGCTAATTGCTGTAGTTGGTCCTCACTATCCATATAGTGGCCTGCTAATGCCTCTGATAAATGTTGATAAATATATAATAAGTCATCTAATTTATTTTCTAAGGCTTTTTCGCCAATTGTTTTGTGTTTAAACTTGTCCATCTCTTGTAACTGTAACGAGATTGACTCAGGTGTTACACAATATCGCTTGAATTCGGTAATCATATCTTCTAACTGTTCAATAAAACCTTGTTTTTCAACAGCTTTCTGAAATACCTTCCACTCATCGGTACGTTCTTCGACAATTTTACGGAGCATCATTTGCATACCAGTGGACGTAATAAATTTCTTTGTTGCCCCGCCCGTTAGCTGCATTACTCGCCATGCCAGTCTGGAAAAACTATAGACTTGTCCACGGATCGATCCGCTTACCTCAGGATCATTTAATAAAGCATACTCCTGCTGAAATGTCATTTGATCTGGGACTAAATATATAATGGGAGGACCCTGAGGATTTTGCTTCAATTCCTGTCTCATTTCCTGTAAGCACTGTTCGCTTTTATTAACAGTTGCACTTCCGATTAAAAATCGCAACAAAGAAAACACCTACTTTCTCTAGCTTCTACTCTATTTTATCATAAAGTTAAAGTTATCAGTACGTTAACGGACTGATAACTTACTTCGTATTATCTAGAGAGTACAGTGAGCAGGGAGGGGTAATTATTAAAAAATACGAAATTTCACAAGCATTTTTGATAACTCTTGGTTTTCCATATAGTCACCACTTTGAGGATTGTAGAGAGGAGCTACTTTAAGTAGTATAGTTTACACCGGCCTGTTCATCCCAATTACCATGGAGTTTTCGTATATGCACGATTTGCCCAATATGATATGCATTATGTAGATTTATATATGTGAGGTTTTCATAGAATTGTTCTATCGATTCACTATTACTACGCTCTATCTCAGCTTCCCATTCTTTCATCGTTTGCAACAATTCGCTTACTAATCGATTCCAACTCAATTCCTGTTCATTATGAAACGTGGTTCTATTATCCGTTATATTATGTTTATTATCTATTCCTTTAAATCGTTGTAATTCTAATTGATTGTAAAAATATAGGTGATGTGCGATTTCAAAAATAGAGTTAGTAGAGCTTTGGGTCTTAGCTTTTGCTTGTTGACTATTTAAGCCCATTAAAGCCGTGTGTAAAGATACAAACCACGTATCGGTATGGTGGCAAGCTTGGAATTGTTTCAAAATAAGTTCTTTGATATTCACTGTATTTCTCCTTTCACTGTGTCTATAAATTCTTTCTATTATTGCGAAACTCTACTAACTGCAGTTCCGTTTTAGTTCCTTGATGAAAGTAGAGCTGCCATCTACCATTTATGTGTTTCCAAATGGAACTGCGTAGTGTATTTCGATTTCTTGTTTTATCAACTAAATAATAAGTAGCTAATATTACATCATCAGCTAACAGATTGATTTGATAATTATGAAGGGACATTTCTGTTAGTATAACTCCACTTTCCAGACAATCTTCTTTATTGCAAGTATTACCTGAACTGCCTATTTCAAAAAAATCATCGGAAAGTATTTCACCTAGTTTTCTAGTATCTTGGCGAACTTGTATATTACTATGACTCTGTTCCAATTCTTTTAAATGATTTCTTTAAATCAGAAGACATTACCTTTCCCTCCAGTATAAACACATAGTATAACCTTAAAAGACAACTCCAATTTCTTACACTAAAATCTTATCCTTACCCTGCTCTTCTGATTGAATTAAGACTTTGTATACTTTTCCTGTTCCTAAGAGTGTTGTGTGAGTCCCCTGCTCTACTACCTGACCACGGTCTAAAACAAAAATTTGATCAGCATTTTTTATCGTAGACAATCGATGTGCAATAATAATCGTTGTTTTGCCTTCTCTATAATGATCAATATTGTTCTGAATTTCTTTTTCGGTGACCAAATCAAGCGCAGATGTTGCCTCATCTAATATTAAGATCTCAGGATTTCTAACTAAAGCTCTTGCAATCGCAATTCTTTGCCGTTGTCCACCAGACAAAGTAATGCCCCTTTCTCCAATAATTGTCTCATAGCCATTAGGTAGTGAAAGAATATAATCATGAATACAAGCGTTCTGACATACTTGAAATAACATATCATCACTAACCGCTTGTTTGCCCATAAGGATATTATTTTTTACTGTATCGGGATAAATATATGGTTCCTGAAAAACAATAGCTACTCGTTTTCCCCAGTCCGCACGATCTATAGCTGGAAGGGACTGGCCATTCACTTTAATTTCTCCTTTTAATGGCTCAAAAAAACGTATAATTAGTTGGGCAATAGTCGATTTTCCCCCACCACTAGTACCAACAATCGCTATTTTTTTGCCAATGGGTATTCCCATATTTAAATCTCTAAGAATATTATCTGTATCGATGTCATATTTAAAATACACATTATTTAGTTGAAGCGTTTGTATTTTCTGGTTTATTCGCTTCGTTCCGTTACTCCATGTTGGTCCATCCATCACACTTCGAATACGGTCAAGACTTGCCGTTCTACTAGAAAAATTCATTACCATATTAAATAGATTTTGAAACGTGGAAACAAGTTGATTACTAAACTGATACAATATGACAAATATCCCTATCGACATTTGACCTTCTATTACTAAATATCCACCGTATCCCAAGATGAAAACAGTAATTCCCCATCGTATTGGCTCACTACTAATTAATTGCTGGTTAACAAGTTTACCTTCATCCATCACCGCATTAAAATACTTTTTAAAATACTTATCATATATTTGGGTTTCCCAATTGATTCGGTGATAGGCAATAACTTCTCTTGTCGAAGCTATCCCTTCTTCTATATGAACAATTAATTCAGAACGTGTCTCTTGTACTTGCTTGGCACCCCATTTTAATTTGATGGAAAAATATCGTCCCAACAAGACATATACAACACAACTTAGTAGACTAAACAATAAAATAATAGGGCTGTTAAAGCCAACAATGACAAATAGCATAATGGCTGCAGCTAATTGCTGTAACCCTCTAGGGATATCATTTGCCACCATTTCTCCTACTTTATCAATGTCGCTGACAACATACTGTACATATGAACCAGTTCGTTCCTTCTGAAGTGACTTCGAAGGAATCTGATACATATAGCGCATAAAGTCCTGCACCAAATGTTCCGAGATCCTTGCCTTGGTTTTATGGATTGCATGGGGCCCAAAAGTAAACAGAAAGGAATACGAAATAAAAGCAATAATCATCAAGACTAGTACATGATATAACTGATCATAATTATTTGCTATAAGCACATCATCAATTAACTGCTGTTGTAATCCAATCGTTGCCAGACTTGCATAAGATTCTGCAATCATTAATATGGTGGCGATAACAAGTAAACTTTTTGTTGGACGAATATACGTTAATAACCACTTCACATTATTTCTCATTTATGCACCTTCTAACTTTTGTCCCCGTGACAAGTGATAAAAAGCTCCCCTTCTTTTCACTAACTCTTCATAGCTACCACTTTCTAGTACTTTACCATTCTCAATTAATACAATATTGTCATAATTTTTAATAGTCGAAAGTCGGTGTGCAACAGTTACCGTCGTTCTACCTTCCATCAGTTTTTGTAGAGCAGCCTGCACTTCTTTTTCACTTATAGTGTCTAATGATGCGGTTGCTTCATCAAGTAAGATAATAGGTGGGTTTTTTATAAACATTCTCGCAATAGAAATTCTTTGCTTTTGTCCTCCAGATAATTTTACCCCGCGTTCTCCAAGTAACGTATCGTATCCTAGCGGTAGCTCAGTAATAAAATCATGAGCAAATGCCGCTTTTGCTGCATCTACAACTTCTGCTTCTGATGCATCTGGTTTTCCAAATAATATATTATCACGCACACTTGCACCAAAAAGATATGTCTCTTGAAAAACAAAGCCTAGGTTTCCTCTTACATCTTTGAAGCTTAGTTTTTGAATCGGCTGACCATCCAATAAAATACTTCCTTTACTTGGATCATAGAATCTGCCTATTAATTTTAATATCGTAGATTTACCATTCCCACTTGCACCGACTAATGCAACTTTTTCTCCAGCACATATTGAAAGTCTGAATTGGTTTAACACCTCTGGACTGTCTGGATAGTTAAAGGAGACATCCTGTAATTCAATATATCCCTGCAATTTATCAATGTTTATCGTATCTTTCTCTTCTTGAACAACTGCTGGAATTCTCATAAACTCATATAGCTTCTCCGCTTGGTCCATCAAAACTCTTTGTTCAGTAATCGATGTGACGACAGAGGTAAGAATGTGCATTGTTTGAAAATAATAAAGTAAAAATGCTACGAAAGCACCCGTAGATAATTGACCTGTTAAGGAGAGGTGTGAACCAAAAATAATAATAGCAACCCCACCTATAAAATAAGACATTCGGCGATTGGTACCTCTCCAAAACGCAAACCAGTAAGTTTTGATCATCATTTTATTCAGTTGTTTGTGTCTACTTCTCACATTAGATAAATCCCACACCTCTGCTGAATTTGCACGTACATCATTTAGAGAAGCGATACTCTCATATACTTTTTGGTTAAAACGAATACGATCATCTGCCATCATTTTTCCGTACTTAGATGCCTTTTTCTCTAGATATGGTCCAAATATGTAATAAAGTAGTAAACTCGGGATAAGAATCAAGCTTAATCTCCAACTAATGGTAACCATCAAAGTAATAGAGATAATTGAAAAAATAAAGTTATTTATCATCCATGGCAATAGATGCCTATATAAATTTTGTAAGGAGGCAACCTCCGTATTCATGAGCGCAAGACTTTCTCCTACTGGGTGTTTTTCAAAATAAGCGAATCCTAATTTTCTTAAATGCGTATAGATGGAGAACTGCATATCTCGTGAGGCTTTTTCTTGTAGAAATCGTTGGATGATGTTTCGTATGGCTGAAAAAGTAATGATAAACACTACTAAAATAACAACAAAGCTAATTAACCACATAAATGCGCTAGATTGTTGTTCATTCAGTACGATGTCAATAAAATATTGTATCAATTTAGGAATAACCAATTGAGCACCAGTAATGATTAAACCGCATAAGATCAGTAAAAGCAACTTCCATATATAAGGTTTTAAAAAAGCAAGTGTCCAAAAGTAAACTTGTAATAAAGAATGAGATTTCGGTTGTCTATTCATCTTTACCTCCTTCACTTGAGTATAGATATCGCTTACAAAAATATATCAATAAATTCCTGCTATTTCAATTCTGTGACAATAACCAATTTACCGCTTCCTTAATATTTTCAGCAACAAAGTCCGGTGATACTTCAGCCCATTTTCCAAAGAACTCTTGATTTTGATATTTATGATACTCACCTTCTCCTGCGCCTGTTTTTACTAAAACCTTGATACAGCCTGCCTCATGTGCAGCAAGCATATCTGTCCATCTATCTCCTATAACAACACATTCATTGAGACGTAAATGATACTCCTTTGCTGCTTGATGCAACATTTCAGGCGAGGGCTTCCGACATTTACACCCTTTGCCATGTCGGTGTGGACAAAGGTATACGTCATCAAATCCAAATTGTTTTAACTCCCGTTCATAATCTTCTCTAGTTACTTTCCCTTCTGAAATAGCTGGTTGATTGGTAAAAGCAAATACGAGTTTCCCTGCTTGTTTTAATTCCTCCAAAGCTTGTTTCGCATAAGGAAAGAATTGAAATTCACCTGGCAATACAACCTGATCACTTCCTCCAATTGTTCCATCCCTATCAATGAAAATGGCCTGTGACACAATTGCTCTCCTCCTTTTAATAATAATTAACTAGATCGATTTTGTAATATATTTGCTTGCCTATATAACTCCAATCTATTTCTTATCTGTTTTTGCTTTTTCAATAACATGTTGAATAAAAGGTGCCTTTTTGTTCGTATAGGTGTGTCGATCATTTTTATAGGTTGCAGCTAAGCTCTTCTTTAAGTATTCGTATTCTTGAGCTATTTCTGGATGCTTTCTGAAATAATCCCGAAATAATAACTTCTCCTTCCACTCCTTACTGTTTATTTCACATATATGTATATGAACGGTTCCTTTTCCCCAGGTTCCTTTTCTAAAAAAACGTCTATCTCCCCACTCCGGTTTAGGAACATATTCGTATTCAACTGTTTTTAAGGGATTAACAAAGCGCTCTACATCCTCTATATCTTCGACACCTATCAAAATATCTATAATTGGTTTTGCAGCTAATCCTTTGATTGACGTACTCCCGATATGCTCAATTCCGATTACTTGCTTACCTAACAGAGAAATAATTTTTTCTTTTTCATCATTAAACTTGTCTTTCCATTCAGGATTATAATCGCAAATAGTAACCGTTGTTTGTGTCATTGGATCACCTCTAGTGTTCTTGCCTAAGTACTGTTAAAGTTCCTATTCATTAGTTAAAGGAATGACTACTCTCCCTCATACAAGTACCAACGTTAATTGACTAAGCAATAGGGAATTCATATACTTTATACTCAAATACCTTTGTAAAGCCTACTCTTTCTGCAACTGCAGCAGATGGGTGATTCACTTCCATGCAATCCCAATAAGGTAGCATTCCTCTCTTCTGACACTCTTTCACAAAATGATGTGCTACTTTTTGAGCCAGTTTTTTTCCTTGATGCTCTTTTAACGTTTCTATGTTGATACATTGAAGATCTCCAGCAACAAATCCAGCAAAGCAAAAACTTACGATTTGCCCGTTATGAATGATACAATAGCCCAGTCCTTTTTCAAAAAAATCGTCAGGTGAAGACCAATATTCTTTAATATTGCTTCGTAAAAAGTCCACATTCTCAATCTCGTTGTTTTCATTATTATAAAGTGCTTTGTTTATCTTTCTAGTTTGATAGACTTGTTCTAATATAGGTTCTTCCCTCAAGTCATTTGTTGGTAAAAAGTGAAATACGAATTGGTTTCCACTCTCTAATTTTCGTTTTCGATTCTTAAATAGCTTTTCAATGACTGGATCCCATTTCGGATGATGACCCATGATTTCAATATCCGCTAACCCTTGCTTTCTTGCATCTGGAAAAATTACCTCTTCGATGAATCGATCAAGATGCTTCAAAAATACCTTGTTCTGTTCGTTCCCCATTAAGAAAAAACCATCATTATTTCCAAGCCACAACAAAGCGGCATCTGGATACTCTAGATTGTCTACAAAAATACGACCAGGGTTATTTCCTTCTATGACAGCCTCCACTTCCATATGTCCCTCTTCATTTACTAATGCTACACACTTGTGAAAATCGTTCTTTTTTAATTCCGTGATCATAACTTTCCCCACCTTCAGTGATATTTCTGCCAGTTAATTTAGGAGCATTTTATTTTACTGCAAACATTTTATAAATCGTCTGGTAAGTTATTCTTATACATGTCCAGTGTATTACTATGGGCTTTTAAGACTGAGATTGTTTGCGGATGTGGTTTTGAATAAATCGTGGGGTAATCTTTCTCACCTAGTGCTTCATTAATCGAAAAAGCCAGTTTTTCTTGATTTAACGAAAATTGAGCATCTACGCCTTCTTTATTTCCTCTTGTATCTAGCCGAATCCATTTATCGAGTGTAGACAAATATACCGCATTCAATGCGTGAATACTGTATCCGTCTTCTGGTTTATCAAATAACACTAATCGTTGATAACTAAAACCTGTTGGAATACCCTGAGAACGCAGGAGAGCTGCCAGAAGATTTGATTTTGCATAACAGATACCTTCTTTTTTTTCTAATACCTCTGATGCATTGCAAGTAACGCGTTCACTCTGGATATCCCATGAATGATCAATCTCATCACGTACAAATTCAAATGCTACTTTCGCTTTTTCTAGCTCTGTTTGTTGAGAGTCAAATAGCTCTGTTGCTTTCTGTTGAATAAGTGGATCAGAATAATTTACTTCTTCTAACTCATTTAAATAATCTTTAAGCTGCTCTGTTTCACAAACTAATTTCAATTTCTCCAGCTCCCTTTAACTTGATTTTATTCCTTCCATTCATCGGCTAACATTCCGTAAAAGATATGATCTACATAATGATCATGGATCCATTCCGCTTGCCTTATACATCCTTCCTCAGTGAATCCGAGTCGTTCAGGGATCGATCTGCTTTTTTTATTTTCTGTTGCTGCTTCAATGACGACTTTATTAAATTGCATTTCAGTAAAGGCGTACTCTGTTAATCCTCTTGCAACTCTCGTCATGATTCCTTTTCCCTGATAATCTTTACCAAGCCAATATCCAATGTAGACAATTTTATTTTGCCAGTCGATTTTGTTATAACTCGCTGCGCCTGCTAGCTTTCCTTGATACAGAATAAAAGTGGTGAGGCTCTTACCCTCTACATAGTCTTTTAAGGATTCGCGGATAAATTCTTCGGTATTCTCTACTTTGATTGTCTTGTCTACCCATGGCAGCCATTCTCGCAAATATTCTCTTGATTGATCTGTTAACTTAAATACTGCCTCAGCGTCTTTTAAGTCGATTAGTTTCAAAGCTACCTCTTCATCGATTTTATGTTGGAACATATGAACACCCCTTAAACCTTAGTTAGATATTAGTGGAATTTCCTTTCATTCATGGTATACTATTAATAAGAAAAGCATATTATATTAAAAACCGTAGATGTTTTACCATCTACGGTTACAACAAACCGAACCCCAATAAGAGGGGTGGCGCGTTAAGGAAAAAGTAACCCCCACGGCCGGTCAAGCACATGAGGGGTTATTTTTTTCGGTTTTTATCGGACATAATAAACGCAACCAACATGCCAAAAGCAATCATTAGTGTTAATACGTTTTCTATATCCATAGGCGTCACCTCCCTTCTTGGAGAAATCCAAAGAAGGTTCGTCGGTACGCCACCCCTCATATGAAGTCGATCTATTGTAAAGTTTATTATATCAATTATTCCTGCTTATCTGAGTTTTTCGACAAGCTTTTTAGTACAGCTAGTGGATTTAGTAATATATATCCAGAAATTCGCTTATTTCCTTATCTTTCGTCATTAGATATTCGTATCACATTTGAATACTTTACTCTATTATAGAATAGCACAAATCCCTTCCAAAAATAACTGTTTTTCCCAAATTAAAAAACCATCCACAAATCTATTGATAAGATCTACAGATGATTTTTAAGCGCTTTCCTTATTTTAGTTTATAAATTGAAAATTAATCTCGGACATTGGCCAGTAACGAATATCTACTTTTCCAACTACGGTCTCTTGATCTACAAATCCAATTTCTCTGCTATCATAACTTTTTGTTCGATTATCGCCAAGAACAAATAATTTTCCTTCAGGTACTGTCTTCTCACCTGTTATTTCTTCCAAAGTAAAGTCTTCTGTTAATATTTCTCCTGGAATACGATACTGTTCTAAGTAAGATTCTTCAACAGCTTCTCCATTGATATATAACACATCATCTTTATAGGCTATATGGTCGCCTGGCTGACCAATTACTCTTTTTACATAATCCTCTTTTTGATTGGCATGAAAAACGATTACATCAAAACGATCGATTGCTTTTAAGTCATATACCATTTTATTAACCATTAATAAATTTCCATCATGCAGTGTTGGTTCCATCGATTTGCCATTTACCACATAACTTGCAAATAAATAAGAACGAAAAAACACGGCAAGTAACAAAGCAAAGACAACAATTCTTACAATCGACCAGATTCTTTTTTTCTGCATAGTCATTCCCTCCAAAGGGACTCTCTTTATTACTAATTTACCCCATTTTGGAAAGATTTAACCCTTTTTACTCTCACCTTTTTCTTCCGCTCTTTTTTGCAGGTATTTTTCTATATATTTACCTACGATCCATAGAATCGTGATCGCTACTGCTAATATAATCGTTTTAACTGGATTTTGTGCAAAGGAGACAATACTATCTCCAATCGAGGCAAGGGTTAAGATCATCACACCTTTTCCTAATAAAACCGCTAAAACAAATTGATAAAAGCCCACTCCGGAAATTGCGGCTACTAAATTAATTACAGCGGAAGGCGAAAATGGAAAACACAGTAGTAAAAACAATGGGCCAAAGCCATGACGTTCTAACCAGTTCGTTACTCTGGTAACTTGTTTGTTTCTGCTAATCCAGCGCAATAAACGAATATGCCTAAACCGGCGTACCAACATAAACACGGCGATAGAACCCGTACTTGCCCCCGCCCATGATAGAAGAAATCCCTCCCACAAACCATATGCTGCTGCATTTGTCATTACAAATACGATAATCGGTAAAAATGGCAGAAATGCTTCAATAAAAGGCAGCAAAAAACCAGGTATGGGCCCTAAGCTTTCATAGCTTTGCAATAAGAAATTCATCAACTGTCCATATTCATCTGCTTCGATTAGTTCTTTGATTTCATTTACATCGATTTTGTCAAGATTACTAATATTATATGTGATCATACAGAATTTATCTCCTTCAGTTGGCTCAAAAGTATGATATATATTTATTTTAATATGTTTTCCCTCATTTTCCTATTCTTTCACATAAATCCTCGATTTTCTACTAAATTTTTTTACGATTTTGTTGCATTTTTTAAAATTTACGCATACAATAAGAACAAACGTTCCCTTCAGAGGAGGAAATGGAAAATGAGATATTTAAACGAGCAAGAATGGAAATTAGCATCACGTTTTCTATTTTTATCAATGGCTCTCACGGTTATTAAACATGATTTAGAAAAAATGAACCAATTAGCACCCTTTAAAATTAATGAACCATATATTGCATTATTAGAAAAAATGGAAAAAAATGCAACCGAAGAACGACGTCACTTAAGAAAAAAGATGTACCAGGAAAAGATAAAAGTCGTCGCCTTAGAAAAAAATGATTCCTTTACCTCTTATTTATTTATGTGCAAAGGAAAAGAGGAAAAACGAAACTACTTTAACCCGGCTATTCGTAAAAAAGTAGAAATCATTTTTGAAGAATTACTTGCACATGCTTTTGAAACAACATCTTCTTCTCAAGAAGAAGTAAAATTATAACATCGCTACTTTTTATTCAAATAAATCGAACCTTTCATCTCCATTAATGGTATAAGTAAATAAAGGAGATGATAAACATGCAATTAGGTTGGTTAATTAGTACAATTACAGCAATATCATTAGGAACTGGATTTGCGATAATTATTGCTACACTGCATAAGAAAGTGGTAAAGGATCGACTAGGGAAAGTCGACTTTAAAAAAACAGATATTTATTTTTATTGGACGAGATGGGATTACATCACCATTATATGTGCCGCCTATGCATTTATCTGTATTGTGGGATTAGCTGTCTGTTTACTAAACGGGAAAACAATAGATAATAATTGGGTGCAATTTTTCCTTCATCAAGCCTTTATGTTCTCTATGCTCTCTTCCATTTGGTTTATTTCACGTCTAGCTTATGTATTTAAAGGCATTAAAGAGCGGTGGTCCGATGAATTCGAATGAAGATACTAACCTGGAAGACCTATTTACTACTTATCATCAGCAGATCTATCACTTCATTTTTCGTTATACACAAGATGAAAACATGAGCTATGATATTGTGCAGGATACGTTTATCAAGTATCAGAAGTATCAGGCGGAATTTGATTCAACCAAATCACATATACGCACTTTTTTATTTCGAATCGCTTATCAACTAACAATGAATAAGCTGAAGAGACAAAACAAGTTACAAAAATTATTACCTTTTTTATACGAAAATAAACAAGAATCCTCCATTCCGCTAGAAGACAAAATTACTATACGAGCAGCGTTACTAAAGCTGCCTTTGGAGCAACGATCTGTTATCATCTTTTATTATTATCATGATTTTAGCCAAAAGGATATCGCGGAGATTTTACAGATACCACTCGGTACCGTTAAGTCAAGGCTACACACGGCACTCGATAAACTTAAGAAGATATTGGAGGTGGGGGATGATGAATAGAAAGGACATTCCAGAAGAATTAAAACAGCAGTTGAATCAATTTGAAGTAGAAGTACCTGAGATACCGCAAAAAAAATCATTCTTACAAAGAATCGCAAACTGGGTGCATACACCAGCAAAAAATCCGGCAGATATGTTTCCAAAAACGGCAACACCTTTGGCCATAGCATGTGTTCCAGTGGTGAGCCTTCTGATTCTTTCTCTGCCGGTATATTTTATCCAGTAGGTGGGATAAATGGATGCTAACTTCCTGAAAATTTTCATTAACAATCAGCGGGAGTATAAAACTCTCGCTAACTTACTTTATACATTCAATTTTAGAGCAGTGGCTTTCATTCTTCTCCACTGAAGTACACCCGCTCATATTTTTAACTGTTTAATAAAAGAAAACATAATAAACAATCACAGCTAAAACGATGATAAGAAGCAGTATGCCAGTTCCCTTCCATCCCAAACTCCCCACTAAATCAGGTAATCCACTACCATGAATACTGCCTGATGGATTCCTTTTCAATTCTTCTTGTCGCATTTTCTCTCTTCTATATTCAGGGGATTCTTTTTCCTTTGTCATGCTATCCCTCCCATTTATAATTTCAGACTACTTCACGCAAGTTACTACTATTTTAACCAATGGCTTGGCTTTTCTAAATAACTGGGAATTTGTGTATGAATGTCTCCAATAGCAGAATTAATTTGAGATTGAGTTAGAAAAAGTGCTTCAGTTAGATTCGAACCGCTTATATCAGCATCTCTAAGGTCCGCACCAATGAAATCTGCTCTTCTCATATCACTTTGGCTTAAATCTGACCCTATCATTAGTTTTCCGCGAAAATTTTCGCCTTGTAAATTTAAACCACTCAAGTTTGCTCCTAAATAGTGCGATTCTTTTTTTATATTATTGCTTTTACCCCTTTTATTGATCTCGCCTCTATACACTTCACTTGTTTTGATTAATAGCTCGTTAACGTCTTTTCGATGTGCTACAACATCAACTTTTAAAATCTCTTCAGGCTTTTTTGAAGTTAAATTAAGAGTCTTTTCATAGATTGTAAGAAGACTAGCTTGAAACGCCTCAGTTTCCTTTAAAGCAAGTGCCTGATGAAGGTACCATAGCATTTCATGTAATTGTTGTACAATAGGAAAAACAGCGAACATTTCCTCGGCATGATCTGGATCAACTCGCCAATCTTTACCATTATAGATAGACTGGGAAACGTGCTGACCTGCTCCAAAACACTCATAAGATACACAGCCGCGAAACCCATGTTCTCTCAATGTATCATGGATAGAACACAAGTTATTTGAACATAAATTTCGGCATGGTTCTCCACCGGCCTTGTTGAAAGGAAAATCTGAGGATTCTCCATAGGGCAAGGCTACACAGCACAATCCAAAGCAATTTTTACAATCTGATTTTAGATCTTCAATCATTTAAAACACTTCCTTTAACTTGGAGTATTCTCGGTGTGCTGATGACATTTAGCCTTCCATTCATCTTTTAAAATGTATTTCATAACCTTTCTATCTGATGTATATTCATATACAAAGTTTCAATCTTTGATTTCGAATTTTCTTATTAGTAATCTGTTTGTTTCAATAATCACACGATCTCCTCAAATCATTTTATCTCTTCTACCTCTTTCGCTTTGGCTTGACCAGGGTAAGATGTGTTGATACCACCTTCAATCCAAACCTGCACACGGTTACCTTTGTTAAATTTATTACCGTTAACACCACTTAAATATATCAGTTCGATTCGTTCTTCATCTAATTCTTGTATAGTATTATTTCATCAAATTTTTCAGAAGTAATGTCTTCCGCAACTAATATTTTGTCTTCTTCCACTTCTGGATTAGAATCTGAAGAGGATCCTTCATTTGAGCAACCTATGAGTATAATTATTATAATGATAATAGCACAACAGTAAAATAAGAATCTCATTCAACACCGCCTCCAAGATTACTGAAAATAACTCAAACTTAACCCAAAATAAATTAAGCCAGTAGCAAAAATGAAGCCAATAAATAATAAACCTTTATTACGTTTTGACCACTTTTTCATCCAACCCCATCTTTTTTTATCATAATCCAACCAAAAATAATCAACTAAGACAGCTAATACAATAATAATGATGGCTGCAAAAGTACTCACTGAAACTCCTCCTTTAGATATAGTTCAATATTTAAATGAAGTTTCCTTAGGGTTATTTTAACATAAAATCCCATTAATCATATTTTAAGAGAAAGATTTCCATTTAAAATAAAGGTTATTATTGTTTTTGAAAAAAGAAAAACTCCTAGAACACGCAAATAATTTCCGTGTTTCCAAGGAGCCACTGGGTATATATTGTTATCTAGTAAACCACCAAATAAAAAATAATATTACTGCTACAATAAACCAAATAAGTGCGACAACATATTTTCTTTCAGTCTTTTTCTTTCCACTATTAGCAGCTACTACACCACCTATCAATGCAATAGCTATTGCTATCCAAGTCCAAAAAGTCATAGATTCACCACTTTCATAAATTATAATTCAACCATATTTATTGAATATTTTTTTAAATTGTTTCAATAAAATAGTTATTTCGTAAACTTAGACATTCTAAGCTTATCATATGTTTCCATAATTAGAATTAGATTCCTTTAATTATCATATTATTTACTGTCACTTCGTTAATTTGGTGCTGAGTGCTCTCAAGCACTTGGAACCACGCAAGATAATTATCAAGATACTGATACTTGGTCGCCATACCTTTAAAACGCTGTATTCGGCCTTTCTTTCTACTGTGATAATTGTTGACATAGCCAAATATAAAAAGGAACGAATCGACAATGCGATTTGTCCCCCTTTAAAATTACATTTATCACGGTGTATCGTTCGTAATACACTTAACAAAAAGTTCTTTCTATAGCAAAGAGGATAAACGGACGCTTGCTTCCAAATAAGTTCCGCTATTTATCGGTGCTTTTTATGCCATTTCGCTTCTGCTACAAATTGCGATGCTTCAAGTATGTGCTCCATTTTGTTACTAAGTAAGTAACGATATTGCGCCGTTCGATACAATTGATTAATCATGGTTGCATAGGAGATCTCCAATATCAAATCACGACCATTTTTGAAAACGACACGCGTCAAGTGGCTATCTAATTTTTCCACTTCTAATACATGAGAATGTGCGATCCACGTACACGATTTTCTTAAAGGTGATTCCACAGGAAAAAAATACATGCCGCTTAACCGATCAATGGCTATTGGTGGTTTATGAGTAATCCCGCTGAGCATTCGAGAACCTTCGATTAGACCTCTTAAACTAATACCAAATTCTTTACAGGTAGTGTCCATCACCTTTTGGGCACTCCAAGTTGTTTCGTAATCATCCGCTTCCTCATATTCAATAATTCTCGTAAAAAAATCTCCTTTAACCTCTGCCCCAACTACAGCCAATGTCTTCGGACTAATCTCATACACCTTTTCCAACACTTTAACCATTTCACATTCCTCCTAATAAAGTATTCCAATTAAATGTAGCAACTTTTGATAAAAATGGATATGAAATGGAATGAAATCGCTTAAATTTCACGGTTTTTCTATCAATTTGAGCAAAGTTTGATATAATTTTCTTATAAAAGGTAACTGAGATGGCTTTTTTGCTAAAATTTGATCAAAAGTGTGGTGAGAAATTTGTGGTTTAAAAAGAAGAAAAAAGAAGCGGAAAAATTCCCGGTAAAAGAGGTATCATTTGAGGAAATAAAATATGCGGTTCATGAATATAGTCGCGATTTAGCACCAAACATTCCCCTTAAGATCCTGGTTAAAGACGATTTATCGTTGGATTACACATTGCTCGCTCCGATTTTAAAAGCAATACCTGACAAAACCTACTATATGTCAAAAGAAACCTATGACTTATTTGAGGAAGAGGATAAACATATCGCCTATGCACTTGATACGGTTCAACGAGCAGTAGATAACTATATCGCCCAAAAGAAAGAACTACCAATTATAGATTACGATCCCTATCGCAAGGTAAGTTTTCACAAGTTAGAACAATTAAAATTGATCGATGAACGACCTGAAATGGATTTTTATATTACGGATGAAGAGCAATTAGTGACAACCATCAAGCCAAAATAATAGTTGTTCTTATTTCGTAGGTATAGTCCCAAGAGTTGTAGTAGCCAGGGCGTACAGTATTCGATGGAGAAAAATAAATTTCGTGCTATCATTTCACCTATTTTTAAAGTAATAACTAAAGAAATGAGTGAAATTACAATAGCTAATACAGAGAGAACAATGGTCCATATGGTCATCTAATCACATCTTTCTTGTTGTATTTGCATATTTCATTTATAATGAAAGTATAATATGGAGTATGCAAGGGAGAAAATCCCCCTTGCGTGTTTGAAGCATGAGGCTATCGCTTTGCCGAGCGATGGCCTTTTTTCTTGTTGTTCTACAAATATATAGAAATGCTATTCTCTTTTTTACTAGAGATTGACATACCTCCCAAGGTGTGATATTTTTCTAATAATTCAATTACATTCAAGCTATGATTGGAAATAGTAAAAGGATCAGTAAACTAACAGAGAGCCAATGGTTGGTGGGAATTGGCAGTTATTATCCTTTTGAACTCGTCCAAGAGCTACTCCCCGAAAACCAAAGTAAGGGGAATCGGCATCCACCGTTATCAGGATAGGTAGTGTTCGCTACTGATAGAGCTGGATTAATGAGTAATTAATCAATTAGAGTGGTACCGCGAGTAAACCTCGTCTCTATGTTTTTATATAGAGGCGGGGTTTTTTATATTTATAAAGAGGAGGATATCTATGGAAAAGGCAAAAAGCAGAGCAAAGTTGAATGATTCATCTGTAATTGATGCACGTTCCTTAACACAGTCACACAGGAGACTAGCAGAACTATTAAAACCAGGAATGAGCGTACTGGATGTTGGTTGCGGAACAGGAGCAATTACTTCAGGAATAGCAGAAGCCGTTGGGCCAACTGGAAAAGTAATTGGAATAGACAATGATATAGACTTGATCACAATAGCACGTCAGCGTTATCAAGATATACCTTCGCTTTCTTTTGAAACAGCAGACATCTATGACCTTCCTTATGAAAATCAATTTGACATCGTGACCTCAGCAAGAGTATTACAATGGCTAGCTCACCCAGAACAAGCTTTAGAGAATCTTGTGAAAATCGCAAAATCGGGTGGGATAGTTATTGTATTAGACTACAACCATGAGAAAATCAACTGGCAACCAGAAGTGCCTGCATCTATGCACTATTTTTATGAGAAGTTTTTAGAATGGCGAGCAGATGCCGCAATGGATAACTCAATTGCAGATCATTTAGCTGCTATGTTTGAAAAAAGCGGCCTAACGCAAATTCAAGTTTTCCCTCAACATGAAAAAGTACAACGAAATGAGGAAGGATTTGAAACAGCTACCTCAATCTGGTCTGGAGTTGTATCGACCAAGGGGGCACAAATGTTAGCGGATGGCATTATCGATAAGAAAGCTGTAGAGGAAGCATCGATTGAGTATCAAAAATGGAGAGAAGAAAAAGCAGAGAAACAACAAATGTATTTGTTGGCAGTGGAAGGGAGAAAAATATAAACTGCTATCAATTATCAATAGTAATATCTTTGCTTTAAAAGTAAAAATCCTCATTAATATATGAAAGTTGAAAAGACTCAGGAAATTCTGAGTCTTTTTTTATGAGAGACGGTCTTTATATATCTCCCCCCTGCAGATTATCCTGTTATCTACCCATACGCTCTAAAATACCGGGGTAATTATCATCTATCACAAGCATATCTTCTTTTATAGAGCGTAAAATATTTTCTAAGTTTATAGGATTCTGCTTTGTTTCCTCACTAATAGTTCTATAAATTGAAATAATTGCTTTCATTTTTTCCTTTTCTTGAGTAGTTATCGAATAAGAACGGTCTCCCAGAAATTGATTGGTCTTACCTGCAATGAAGTCATCCACGCGAAACAAGCTAAATTGTAATAAATCCCAATCTGATGCTTCCTCTTCTGTATGTACAGTTGAAATAGTATATAAATAAGAGTGAATACTTTTGCTCTCCCCATTAATAACTTTCCACGTGTTGTTTAACTCACTCTCCTCTACATTTTCTCTTGCACTGGACATAAAGACAAACTCCTCCAGTTTGTCAGCCAAATTACTACCTTTATCAGAAATAATTTTTAAAGATTGATAATTCCCTTCACGTTCCTGTTTAAGATAACCACTGTATTCTAAATGTATATATATGCTGTAAAGAAGAAAAACACCAATTAATAAAATAAAAAGTCTTTTCAAATAAATTTTAAAATAAACCTTATTCATATAAACCCCCATCGAAAATTATACTTCTGGCACTTCAATAGTCAATCAATACGACAGCTGTTTTAACCTTTTATCATTCCTTATACCATTTCCTAAGCTGATTAATATGTGCTTGATGATAACGGTTATGATCAGCCATATGCCAAATTCCCCACCGAATAGTTGCTTGTTTTTCATTATTAAAACCAAATTGCACGACTTTATCTAAACCAGCGTCAGTTAGAGTTAAACATATATGGTTGAACATAACTAATAGGCTTTGACATTCCGACACCAATGTTCCCCATGATTTATCCTTCACCATTGGAAGTCTATTATTTGCATCTAACATCGGTTCATATTGTGCTTTTAAAGAAACGGGAAGCGGCTCATCTTTTATCCGGTAAACCCAGTGAATGTCCACACAGAGAATATGGTTAATTAATTGAGCAGTGCTATTATAATTATCTTTTGGTCCTTGATAATCCATTTCCTGTTGTGACATATCTTTGGTTATTAACTGAAGACGCTCATAATTTTCCTTCACAGCCGAGTATAACATTCCAACAATTGGTTGCATTGTTGCTTCACCTTTTAGGTCATAGATCATTTTTCTTCCTCCTTTATTCCGTAAGAGAGGGTATTTAGTAATTTTTATGAGATACTCCAACGATAATAGAAAGTGTTAGAATCTTTCCATTCCCAATATTTTGTTCCTTGCGCAATAATTAAACGATCTAATCACAATTCAAAGTTAGCATTTAAGTTTATTGCATTTTCAAAACCAGCTATAGAATCCAAACAAAATAAATAGTCCTTAATCCCTTTTTGATAAAGTCTAGAATCTATGACGATACGAGAATCCAGGAAACTCGCTATACAAAAGCAACCCTCAGGTAAGTTAGTATCCTTAAAGGTAATCAACTCTTCCAAACTATATAAATCTAAATCCTCAAAGATTCTCGCTCCATTATGTTCTAAAAGGAAAACCTGATAATCCTTTGGCAAAATCCAATTATGTTCAGATTGAAAGTTTTCTAATTGTTCAATTGTTGCTTGATTATGAAAAGAACAAGAAAGTTCAAAAATAGCTCCAGCTTCTTGTTGTACAGTGAGGGTCCTATCACTATTTAATCTCTGTTTTAATCCGTTCAAAGTCTTTCTGATAATTTGACCTTCTTCCATTTAATACACCCTCTTTCTAGTCACATGTATGTGTTTCGTAATTGGTAATTGGACGCTCTGTTGACACTCTTACTTTATACCCTTGCATGGATTGAAGACTGCCTTCATATACCAATTGATTGGAACCAATAAGCGACCTTATTCTGTATTCAATCCAGACATCAGTCAAAGCTTGGTCTGTATGACCGATTACTTCACCAATAACGATTACTACTTTTATATAGTCATTATTTTTTTCTCTTTGCAATCACTGAACATGCTCTAATATAAATCGGTCATCCTTCGTTTCTTTCTCATTAACAATTTTCCCATCTAACCAAGAACGAGCAAGATTATTGCTACTGAGCAGTTTCTCGCCTTCTTTTGAATAATTACTTTGTATTTTCTCTGTAATCGAACAAACGGAATTACGAGAAAAATGAAGCAACTGTTCTCTATTACATTCACCTGTATGACGAATGTTCACTCTTACTTCTTTATCTTTTATGTAATCATGCATGGCGTGATAAGTATTTACATAGTTTACTTCAACATTTTTATCTTTTAATAGATAACTAGCGATGCGAAGGCCAATTTGCTCTGAAGCATTTTCACACGTCCAAATCGTTATTTGTTCTCCGGCTTCTATTTCAACTAATTTTTGTAGTGAATCCCAATAAGCATTTTGATCATCCTCAAGGTTGTCGTGGACTAAATGAAAAGACGATTTTAACCAATTGAAATAATGCTCTATCCCGCTTTCTTTATGAATATTAGTAAGCGCTCCAACCGAAAATCGATTGGAAATCCAATGACCTTATGACTTTTACTTTGTAAGGCATATGTTAAACTATTTGTTGCAGCAGCGCCAAATACTATATGAATCATAGGATGTGCCTCCTTTCATTATAGTTATATTAACATAATATGACATTTTATATTGGAGCCAAAGATTAAACTTAATGGTATATACTTTTATATAATTTGAAACTATTTATATTTCGCCTCCGTCAAATAGATGAATTTAAGAACAAGAAGAGAAGAGTGGTGTGATGACTGAACAACAGAAAGAAGAATTGCTAGAAAAAATCATGATACAACATGGAGATGATTTAGTTCGTCTAGCATTTCAATATGTAAAAGATCATGAAACAGCTAAAGACATGGTGCAAAACACCTTTATTAAGTGCTATCAAAATTTGGAGACATTCAGATATGATTCATCTATTAAAACCTGGTTATACCGAATTACTATTAATCAGTGTAAAGATTATTTGAAAAGCTGGAATTACCGAAAAACATCGGTCAGAGAATTTATAGAAACAACAGTAACCACAGTACTACCTTCTACAGAAAAGCAAATTCTTAAGCAAGCGGAAAAACAAGAAATGAGAGATCATATATTTTCATTAGCTCCGAAATACCGAGAGGTCATTTTTTTATATTATTATAAATCGCTAACAATGGAAGAGATAACAAAAATAACGGAGGTTAATCTAAATACTGTGAAAACCAGATTACGGCGAGCTAAAGACCAATTAAAAGAGGCTATAGAGGAGGCGAATATATATGGCTGAAAAATTTGATAAAAAGTTATCCTACTATATAGAGGACGAAGAATTAACGTTCACCAAAGAGGATCGAGATAAAACAATACAAAAAATACGCCGTCAAACAGAAATGAAGGAGGATAAAAAGTCGAATCGACGTATAGTACCCATTGTGGCTACAGTGGCTGCATTCCTATTAGCAATTGCACTATTGCCTAGTTTTATTGCTAATGAAAGTCCCAATGCGGATTCAATGGTTGCTCAACAGGGAGATATGACATTTTCAACTTTAGTAATGGCAAGAGATTCGTCTTCCCCGCCGCATCGTAATCCGGTTAATATCCTTCTGACAGTTAACCGTAATGATAAAAGTATAAAAGCAGTGTCTTTTCCTCGTGCCACATATGTAGATATATATGATGCGGAAGGAAATAAACAAATGAAAGATAAATTGTTACACACTGGTGCCTACTATCCAGATCCTGATGCTAGTTTGTTAACTGTTTCTAAATTCTTACAAGTCCCCATCGATTACTACTCATTTGTTCCGATAGAAAAGTTTTCGCAAATGTCAGATTACATTGATAAAAAATCGAAAAAAAGTGCGGTAGAGGACATATTATCAGAACAGGAAGTATTTAAACATTTGATGGAACAAATCCAAACGAGTAAAGAGACGGATATTCCAAGTGAATTGTTAGACGATCTTGCAACTAGCCACTATCAAATGGAAGTCATTAAACTTAAAGATTCCCTAAAAGATACTTTTATCGAAGAACGGTATTACGTAGAAATCGAGGACAAACGATTAGAGAGTATTACAAATCAACTATTAGAGCATTTAAATGAAGAGTAAGCGTCCACGGATAAAATAACAATGTTACTTTGCATATTAAAAGACCTTTAACATAGCACCACTATATATAATGGTGAATATGGAAGGTCTTTTGATTTGGAAGGTTTTGCGAGTAAAAACCTTTAACTTTAATAGAATTTCCTCAAATACTTAAGATATGTTGAAACAACTATATAGCTTACTCTCAACGGATTGATATATGTAACAACATATAATACCAACTAAAAGCCAGGTAATAAGTCTTGTTTTGAAATTAATAGTGAGCAACCGATCTTATTACTTGATATCATTCATAATAAACTTCTTGAACCACCCAGTCTTGACTTGGCTCTTTAGTTAAATATACTTCAACAAGAATATCCTCATCTTTCCCTTTTACACGAATCGAATATACCGTTTCCCCTTCTCCATTACTAATTTGTACGCTACCTGAAGGGAGAAATCCAAATCCTTCAATACCACCTGTTTCCTCAACGATCTCCTCACTGTTTTCAATATAGTTAATAGACGCTTCATAAGCATCACTGTTCTTTACTAAAAGTAAAATGGTCGAAATTAATATTCCGATTGAAAAAATGATTACAAACAGAATCACTGAAATGAGTTTCCATAGACTCAGATCTCTTTCTTTAACTACAACCGTTCTAGCTATCTCATCCCCAAGTCTTTGCTTATTTTCCTTAGTTGCCAAAACAATAAATTCAACTGGCCAAATGATTACTAATAAATTCCTTACAAACAACCTTGAAATAGTTGGTACAGAATCTATATTTTTTGCATCCCTTACTGTTATACCTATAATCCTCTTACCCAGGCTTTTACCTTTAAAAGTATCTCTAATAGTGAAGAAAATAAAAAAGATAAATATCCATAATCCAACAAATGCAACTATAAATCCAGCTTGCATTTCCGCATTCATCAGATAAATTATTAATGGAAAAACCGCAATAATGGTTAACACAAAATGATCTATCATAAAAGCAAATATTCTACTTTTTCTTGAAGCAATCTTTATTTCTTCCAAAATTCTATCATCCTTTCGATTGATACTATTCGTTTTTGCGCTATTTACAAGCATTTCTTCGCGCAAATGAAGATGGAGAAAATATAACCACGTAATCTCCCCCTAGTTCTTTTTGCAATTTATTTGTTAGTTCTAATCCTTGCTTATTATGTTCATCTTCGAATTTTATTCCATTAGGAACGATTTCATCATCATTGTCCCAATCTATCCATTCACCATATTTCCCCATCCAATGTATTAGCTCCGACTTTAAATCAAGTGAAATCGGAACTTCTTCTATTTCAAGATTACAATTACAGCGATTACACCAAATAGGGTCTGCCCCTAAATCTCCTTCAACTTTTAATTCTTTTGTTTCTCTTTGTTTACATAGACATCTTAACGTGTTCTTCGAATCCATCAAACTCAACTCTCCTGTTAAAGCACTAGCGTTTTGATTTAAAATAGATGATTTCCGGGTCACCTTCATCTAAGTTTTCAACAACACCACTCTGAATAAAACCATTCATTTCGAATACTCTCTGCATACTAATGTTAGAACGATTAGTAGAAGAAAATACTTTAGTAGTAGGAGATGAACTTACCATATATTCAATCAATAAACTTGCATATCCATTTCGCCTGTTGGAAGGTGAAATAATAACCAAGGCTATAAAAGCACATTCAAAGAAGTTTGTATCGTATATTAAAAAACCTACAATATCATAATCATTTTTCACAATTATACAGTGCCCACGTTCAATGGAATGTTCAATATAGCCTCGCCTGCTTGAATTGCCAATAACCTCAGTGTCTAAGTCTACTATTTTATCTAAATCGTCAATTTTAGCCCTATCAACCAACTTCATCATACACCTCTTCTTTTCTTGCATTTAAACAATAATTTATCAAATCCATGTCCAAATCATATTTATAATTTGTTTTCATTCTCGCTTATCCAAGTAATCAAGCACATTATGAGCGATAATCTATTTAAATAATAATATGACTTTTTACTATCTGTACAGAACCATTTCGTCTGTTCCTTGAAATCCTAATTCCTGATATAATTTCTTTGCATTTTCACTTGCCAATAAACGAATTGTCTTAATTTCCATTTTTAAAAGCCAATCGATAGCACAGTTGGTTAATAATCTACCATAGCCATTTCTCCTATAGGTGGTTTCGACAAAGACATCCCCAATGAAACCATATTGAGGATCTTTGTAAAAACAATACGGGATATCTTCTTTAATGAATGCTCCTGCACAAGCAATTATTTCATCGTCTTTTTCCAATAAAAAGTGTTTTGCTTTTCCTGTATGATAGAGTTCCTGATATGTTTTTTCTGCTTTTTCAACAAAATCATCGTGAAGTTTGTGTTCCATTTCTGCTGCTTTAAACATTTCAAGCTTTAATAAAACTATTTTTGGTATGTCCTCTGTTTTTGCTTCTCTAATCATGAAAACAACTCCCGTTTACATATCCTAATTTAACTTCTTTAGCAGTTTTACATATTCACCAAATTCATCTTCCCCAGTGTATAATATGGTTGTAAAGCCCTTCTTTTTATAAAGATGTCTTGCATTTAAGTTATCAAGATCTACACCTAGTGTTATTTCTTCATATCCAAGTTCTTTAGCATAACTCAGCAAATAATCAACAATAATGCCACCTATACCACGATTTCGATATTCTTTTTTAACAATCATCCGAGATAAATATATTCGTTTATCAGGTATAGTATAATCTGGGTCATTGTTATAAAAAACTAACGAACCTTCACCTATAAACTCGTTATTCTCTACATATATAAATGTAATTCTATTACCAATCTTTAATTCCTCGTAAAACTTTCTAGCCATTTTTGGAACCTTTTCCATATCCCAAATATTATTGCATTTATTATAGTCTTCTAGCCTTAATTTCTTAATTTGATAATCTTTCATATTCTAGCCGACCTCTTTCAATATAAAGAAATAGTTTCAAAGTCGAATATAGATCTATATTATAGTTCCATAAAAATAATGGCCAAAACAATAAATTCAAAAAGAACAGCCACTACAATTAGCCATCCTACTTGTATCCTAACAAAAGCTTTCCATAACCTTATTTGCTTAATGCTTGCTATTTTTTGTGCAACTTCAATATTAATTGGTACCAAAAACAAACTAAACAGAAATCCTACTGATAAAGCAATGAACAAGTGTACTACAACCAAATTTCCAACTATTTTACTCACTGCATTTCCTATTAAGAAAATAGGAACACCAAGCCATATAGCAGAAGAAAAAAACAACAGAACTGCGACAATAATTAGTAGCATAAAATTTCTTTTTAACTCATCTATATAAACTTAAATATACATTTCTTACATTGCTCCTATTTATTGATAATATAAATATTACAATCAATTTCTAATATCTTTCAAAAATCCAATACTCTTTGCTTTGTAGCCCATTTTATTATAAAACGAGTGTGACTCTTTTCTCTCATCCCGATTACCACTATTAATTAATACTTTTAATGCCCCTTGTTCTTCAGCCCACTTTTCTGCCGTAATTAATAGCTTTTTTCCTATACCTTTACCTCGATATTTTTCATCCACAACAAACACACCAATCTGAGCGAAACTACCATCGTATTCATAAAAATGCTGAATATACAAACCTATCATTCCAACAACTGCACCATTTTGTTCGGCTACCAGAGTTTGATAGTTAGCAAATGATTGAATGTTAAAAAGTCTTTTATAAAGCCTATCAAAAGTTGCCGGATAACCTCATTGATTCATTAAAGGAATTATATCTTCAACATCAGCTAATCTAAATTCTCTAATATTCATTTCCGTCACCTTTCTTTCACACAGACTCTTCCGTAATTGCTATAAACTTCTTATTTTTTTGTTGTCTAACTGAGAAAAGGATTGCTACTCCTACAGGTAAAAGCAGCGTTACATACACCATATTAGCTCCATATGTATTTGCCACCCACCCTAGAATGGGGGCACTAATTACCACGGAACCTTGATTACAAATCATTCGATAGCTAGCCATTCTACCATGATACGCCTTATCTGTAGCAATTTGTTGAACAGATTGCAGTAATACTCTAATCCACGTCGTGCCTAATCCAATCAGCATAGCTCCTAAAAAGACACTTACCAAATATGGTGATAGGCCTACCAATAATAAACCAGAAGCAATGACTAATAATGAATTGATAGAGAGGTAACGTTTATTGAGGTTCCACCATCTAGCTCCAAGCATCCCCGCAATGACGCCACCGATAGATATAGATGCATCCAAAAAACCATAGACACTAACAGATTTCTCTAAATATTCATTTACATAAACCGATAGAAAAGCAATACTTGTATGGAATACCAATTGACCGACAAACATTACACTAAATAACTCTAATAAAAACAGATTATTTCTCAAATAGACAAAGCCATCTGCCAAATCTGTTCTAATATTATTTTTAACGAGATTACGATTATCGTTCGTGCTATTTTCTTTAATTAATTGCACTGCAAAACTTGTTAATAAAAAGGAAGTAAAAACTATAGATGTAGCGGTAAATGCAGACGTAACACCTACTATAAGCCCTCCACATGATGCACCTAACAACCCTCCAATAATGGCAGCGGACCCAGATTGCGAGAACACTCTTGGCAGATTTTTTTGATCAAAAATTTCAGCAACCAACGCTTGAATTGCTGGACGAAATAATGAGCCCATTAGCTGTATGATCATATGTGAAAGTATGATAGAAATAGGAGTTAACCATTCGTTTAGGATAAGTATCCATATGATAAGTACCGTCATAGCACTAATCAAACTCGCATAGAATGTTAGTTTGCGACGATTAAAACGATCAACAATAACCCCAAAAAGAAGATTTATTAATAAACTCGGGATAAAACCAACACTTACTAAAGCTCCCGTATATAATGCGTCATTTGTCATTTCATATAATATCCATGAAATAATGATAAAGTACATATACCGCCCAAATTCTAAAAAGAAAAAGGCGCTCCATATATATTTAAGATGGTGAATACATCTCACCCCCTGTTTTTATTCTTTTTAAATGTTAAACCTATTGCAATAAATACAGCTATTATAATTAGCACAAAGAAAGTTACCATAATTTTTTCCACAAAAATATATGGATCTTGTTTCTCAGCTTCAAATGGACCTCTTCTTTCTGCTTTTTTGTATATACCATCTTCTACTTCTACTGCAATAGCTTCTTCAGTATTGATTCCTTGAATGGCATAATATTTTGTGCCTTTTTTATATGCATTGGAAAAGTTACCTGAATACGTTTCCATATCTGAATATCTTGTTACTGAACCGACCTCCCCATCAACATCCTTAATTTTTTCATCCAACACCTCATAAGTATAGCCCTCCCATACTACGAAAGGATAGACCCATGAAGTCGCAAGTATTGTATTCGCATGAAGAATGATTCCTATTGTTATCGTCAAAGAAGCTGCAGTAAATCGAATTATTGACCGCATAATAGAACTCCTTTTTTGGGAGATTAGTTATTTTTATTTTATCATTAGTTGCTAATATATGGAATGTGAAATCGTTGTCTTATTCATATAGATTGGTATACACTAGAAGGATACGTAAGGTTTGCCATGACAAATTTGGAGGAATTTCATCCAAATATAATGAGCTGAACATTCCGCCTATAACTAGCAATTATTTTTTTATATCGGATGGCACAAAATCTACTAAGATAAACAAGGAGGAACTGAAACTTATGAACAAAATTAACCATTATATCGATACTGTGTTTGAACCACAAGATCAACTACTTGAAGAGGTATTAGATTCAATTAAAGAAAATGGTATGCCTAATATATCCGTCTCACCTTCATCAGGGAAGTTTCTAACGATATTAGTATCAATTGCTAACGCAAAAAACATTTTGGAAATTGGAGCACTCGGGGGTTACAGTGGTATTTGTCTGGCAAGAGGTTTTCAAGAGAAAGGGCAACTTACCTCTTTAGAATTAGAAGAAAAGTATGCAAACTTAGCAAAAAGCAACCTGACGAAAGCAGGATTCGGTGAACAAGTCTCTTATCTAACAGGTCCTGCACTTGAAAGTTTAGAATCTCTGGCACAAAAAAACAAGCGGTATGACTTCTTCTTTATTGATGCAGATAAAGGCAATTATCCGAACTATCTAGAGTCATGTATCAAAATCGCTGAAAAAAATGCAGTGATTGCCGTGGACAATGTGTTAGTGCGAGGCACTGTCGCAGATGATACGTTGGAAGCAATAGGCCATACTAACATCATGAAGGAATTTAACCAATTGGTAGCCGATCATCCGAAATTGGATGCTATCCTTGTACCCATTGGGGATGGGATTACGATTGCCCGAGTGAAATAAAAGATATGGATGATTATAAGCTGTAGACAGGATAATGAGTCGGCTTCGCAGGATACATCGCTCTCTTCACGGGATAAATGTTCATATCCCGTGAAGAAAAGGTTTTATCCAGTGATGCAGAGCAGTTATCCCGTCAAGCGAGGATATAATCCAGTCAAGTAGACACAATTTTGATGTTCAAAGTTAATTATTTCATCTTCGACCTAATTTAAGATTCAATAGCCATCTGGAAATGATGGCAAGAAATATCTAGTCCGCCTTTTAAATAAAAGCGATGGGCGTCATGCCTATTTACACCAGAGTCTAAATGAAATTGCTCACATTTATTTTCTTTAGCTTGTTTAATTAACCATTCCCATAATTTATTTGCATAACCTTTTCTTCTACTTACTTGTTTGGTAATGAGATCATCTACATAGAAATATTTCCCCCATGCTAAGGATTCATTAATTCGAAAGCCTGCAACAGCTTTGATTTCATTATCGTCAATAAGTGCAACTAAGTTATATTGGTAGACCTCGTTGAGTCTATTGATTTTTTCTACATAGGAGTCCTTTTCCAGTTGGGGGCGAAGCTCTTTAACTGTATCGAATGTTGACATAATTTCAGAATCTGATTTCATTATTTTTAATTCCACTTTAATCCCACTTCCATTTTCATTTAAATTATATATTTATGATTGCAACTACTTTATTGGTTCCAATATTTTAATCTCTGTCGCCTTAACATCTCTACTACTAGTTTTCTCTTTTGAAAATCGTCTTTTAGTAAAGACTACTGAGACAGCATCACCTATTTCTATCTCATCTAAAGGGAGGCTTTCACCTTTTGAATTTATCAACATGGTATCTTTTATAATTTTTACGTCACACATATATGCTATAGATTCACCATCACCTAATCCAACACCTCATAGGTATAGCCCTCACACACTACGAAAGGATAGGACCAAGAAGTGGCAAGTATTGTATTTGCATGAAAAATGATTCCTATTGTTATTCAAATTTCGCTCCCGTTACTTTAAGTACAATATTTCACAAACTTATTTCTATGTTGATATTTAATACTACAAAAAGGCTCCAGGATAAGAGCCTTTTGTATAGTTTATCTTTTAAATCCACCTTCTGAATGAATAATCTGTCCTGTAATCCAATCTGCTTCATCACTCACTAAAAATTTAATGGTTTTTGCAACATCTTTCGGCTCACCTATTCTACCGAAAGGAAACAGCGGTTTTAATTGAGTTTTTATTTCCTCTGTCATCCAGCCAGTATCTGTTGGACCTGGATTTATTGCATTGACTGTTATACCTAACGGAGCAAGTTCTGCCGACAATGTAATAGTTAGAGCATCAACAGCTCCCTTGGTTGTTGCATATGCTAATTCTCCAGGCATTGGTCCTTGAAACTGACCTGAAGTAATATTAACTATTCTTCCACCAGATTTCTTATCAAACCTTTGAGCAAATTTACCACTCAATAGTACCGTTGCACGAACATTTACCAAGTAATGTTTATCTAATACTTCAGCAGTCACATTAGAAAAATCGTTGTTAGTTGAGTATGCTGCGTTATTCACCAAAATATCAGGAAAGCCAAGTTTTTCAATCACTATATTTATAAGTTGTTCTGGTGCATCATGCTGGGTTAAATCTAACTCCATACATGATACTTTCACGCCTTTTTTTAATAATTCCTCTTTAAGTTTCAATGGCTCATCTAAAGTAATGCTCCAAGGCGTCTTTTTATCATATTCCGCCCAATAGGTGAAAAAGATATGATACCCCGTTTCAGCAAACTCCTTACATATAGCTGCTCCAATCCCTTTAAGACGGCTTACACCCGTAACAATTGCAATTTTATCTTTTAATTTCTTCATAAATATCCCTCCAAATGAAGGACGCATTAATAATAACAACAGGAGATATAATTTCCCCACAAAAAAGACAGATTTAATAGACATCCATCCTCTAAGAAGAGGGATTTGAAGCCAAATAATGCAGTCCTCGAATGATTATAGATAGTTAAATAACCCTCATTAGTGAGAGTGAAAATTAAACTATCCAACTCCTAATAATTCAAATTAATCCACATTAGAATTTATCCCCTTCCAATATATCTCCACTAATTTAGTTTTATCAATAAAGGGTAAAAGTTACAAAATTAAATTCAAGGTATAATTTTTTTATTGCAGTAACCTGCTCTTTACTTCAATAAGCTATTTTTTTAATTTGGGTAATATGGTTTGTAGCTCATTCAAATCGTCAATTACGATATCAGCTTGAGAAAGCTCATCTTCTCGAGCAAAGTCAAAGTTGCATCCTATTGAAACTAAACCATTATCTTTAGTTGCATTTATATCTGAAAGTCGGTCTCCAACTACTGCTCCATTAGTGATGCAGTATTTTTTTATTATACTTTGTACCAAATCCGATTTATTTAACGATTGAATTTGTTGAATACTAAATGTTTCTGTAACCCATTCATCTAAATGATAATAACTGACAATCGCTTTTAAATATTCTGTTAAACCGTTACTTGCTATGTAAATTGAACTATTATTCTCTTTTAAATAGCTAAAAACTTCCTTGACGTTAGGATATAAAGCTCCCTTCCCCTCGCTTATATTTTCCACTAACCTCTCTAGAAAGTAAGCATCCATTTGTTCTCTTTCCTCATTAGAATGATTGGGTAGTAAAGTCTCCCATACTTTTGGTAAAGGAACACCTATAATTTCTCGGTACTTATCAATAGGCGTTTCCTCATCCCATTTATTTAATGATCTTAAATGACTAAAAGCATCATTCAGTGATAGTTCCAGTATCTTATCTGTTTGAAATAGTGTTCCATCCATATCAAAGATTAGTGATTGAGTCATTATTTTCTCTCCCTTTTAAAACATCCTTATACACTTAACGATTCTATCTGGAAAATCGTATAGCATAACAAGCGGTCACACATTCTATTCGATATATTAAACCATAATATATTTTCGTGTATTTAATATCTCTTTCACTATCAATGGAACATCATGGTCCTCAAATTCACTTGTGTCTAAAATATTTTCCTCACTCACTTCTGCATCCTCAAATTCTTGAATTAGTTCTAAACACCTCTTGCCCATTTGATGTTCGGGGATTCTTAGCGCATCTCTCTTCAGTAATATATCTTGATTCGCCCACAACACAATATAATGAACAGTGACATTCATATCGGTTAAAGTTTCTTTTAGCCAATTTGCTTCAGATGGAAAAGTGACATAATCAATCACTACATCATTTTTAAAAAGAAGAAAATTTTTAGTGAGACTTAAAATATTTGACCAAATTAAGTTGATTTCTTCTTGGCTTTCCCACGGCTTTTGTCGACCATTAACGTGCATGTGGCTTATATCATCACCTGAAATATAAGCACTTTGTTGCAATTGCTTCACCAATTGTTGCGAAATAGTCGATTTTCCAACACCTGCTGGACCGGATATAATATAAACGCTATTCTGATTTCCCATAAAGAATCCTCCGTCATTCAGGACATGTGATAGCAAAATTGTCCTTTATGAATAATACCTTTCCCCTTTTATACTAACATGTTATTCCAAAAAGACACTAAATACATATGGGATGAATCATACATAATTTCCATAAATATAGTCATACTAGAAATAATTATAACTTGAGGAGGAATACAAATGGTAAAACGTAATAACCAACCTAACCCAGATGACAGATCAGACAATGTGGAAAAATTACAACACAAAGTACAGGACACAATCGAAAATATTGAAGCAGCTCATGATACTATGCAGTTTGCTTCACCAGAAGAAAAGGAAAAAATTGAAGCGAAAAATCGCCGTAGAGAAGAAGCCATTTCGGGTATGAGAGATGAAATAAAAGACGAGGCACGTGATCAACAGTAACTTTCAAGGCCCTTTCCTGCATATTTTAAAATTCTGTCCGTAAGATTACGTCTTATGGGCAGAATTTTAAATAGGTTATGTTGAATTTCTAATTAGTTTAAAATCAACAGGTAAGTATACGGAATTATTTCTGTATACTTTTTTTGCGCGGAAAATTTTCAACAGAAATCGTTTCTATAATAAACAATTCATTTATTACAATGTTATGTTAATATATGTATAAAGTGAGACTTCAATTAGTGGGAGTTAAACCACAGAAAGTTAGTATTCGTTTATCCCCACCTTCATGATAAAAATATTTACAATCTAAATAAACTGCATTATGAAAAATAGCGATTTTAATGCTCTGATCATCCATTTATTCGGCTAAAAAAACATGTTGAGGAGAATTACATTGAAAAATATATGGTTACTAATGTTAGGTGTTTTATTATTAACGGGGTGTAGTACAGAATCATCTTAGTCTTTCTCCGAAGCCAGTAAAGGTAGTCTTAACAAGGATATCCGAGCATTCTTTGAAGATGTCAAACAACAAAATGGTGCTCACCTCTATTTTGATCATCATAATGACGCTATTTTTGTCTATTTAAATGGATCAAATGTTGTCGAAGGTGAGAATGCTCTTCATTTTATTGACTTTGAAGTTGAAGAAAAGGTTGACACATTAAACTTGTTATATAAGAGCGATGAGACATCTGATTACTCAAACTCATCATTGGAACACGAGCTTTTTTACGCAATAAAGATAGATAATGCTTATTCAGAGGTAAATCTTTTTAATAATGGCTCTCTGGATGCGTTTGGGACGATATCAGGTAATAAGTAATCTCTTTTTTAAAAGGGGTGCAGTATTATGAAAGTTGCATTTTTTGATAGGGATGGGACTATTATAGGAGATTATACGGATCCACAGTGGTCAAATATTAAACATCCTGTATTTTTAGATGGGGCCATAGAGACTTTAAAACAAGTCACTAGTATGGGTTACAAAATTATTATTATAACCAATCAATACATTATTAACGAGGGGTATATCACAGTAAACCAATATCATTCTATAACGAAACAAATGATTAATGAGCTAAACCATCATAACATTGAAGTGCTTGATGTTTTTTATTGCCCTCATGCCAAAAGTGAAAACTGTCCTTGTATAAAACCTAAAATCGGAATGATTCAACAAGCAATAAATAAATACCCAAACATAAATTTAATCGAATCTTTTATGGTTGGCGATTCGGCAGTAGATATAGAATTAGCAATTAATATGGATATTAGTGGTTTTGGAATAGGAATTGGAGCGGATTATAAGAATAACAAAATAGTTGAATTAATCAATATACATGATTTAGCAAACTATGTCTGACTTTTTGCTTTTAAGCTACGGAATAGAAATAAACTTTCTAGAAACTTTCACTATCCTAAAAGAGGGGAAATTTTGAATGCCAGTTATCCAACACAGTCAATTCATCCATGCACCTATAGATAAGTGTTTTGACCTAGCAAGAAACGTGGATGTTCATACGAAAACCACAGCAAAGACGAAAGAAAAAGCGGTTGGTGGTGTTACGCAAGGTTTATTAGAAGAAGGAGATACGGTTACGTGGGAAGCTACTCATTTTGCTGTTAGACAACAGCTAACCGCTAAAGTAATCTATATGAAAAAACCTCGTGAGTTTGTTGACATTATGATCAAAGGCGCTTTTCATTCATTTACTCATCACCATCAGTTTTCAGAAGAACAGGATGGGACTCTCATGACAGATACATTTGAGTACAAGTCACCATTTGGCATGATTGGTTTAATTGCTGACAAATTGTTTTTAGAAAAATATATGAGAGAGTTTATAATTTCCCGTGCGGAAGAACTTAAAAAAGTGGCAGAAACTGAAAAATAGTTTCTTCAAAACATAAGTATCATTGTTTATAACTGTTATACCATGCTCTTCCTGTCTCCCAATTCTCAATTGGATTTAAACTACCTAAGATTTCAGTGCATGCTAGAGCCATCACGTACTCCCTTAACCCATCTGTTGAAGTTTTTTTGAATTCGCTCAAAAAATAACCCAATGCTAATTCTCCTTGTCCTACGATATAAGCAAATTCCTCGGGATGTGCTTTGACATAATCATTAGGATTAGACGACGCTGATGGTGAGCCAATTATTTTAGTTAATGCATACTCAATTTCTTGCTCGTTTTGCTGGTTTGTAACCTCCTCACCCGCCACCTTCTCATCTATCATTTCAGCATAACTACAAGCGGTAAGAAATAAAAGGGATACTATAATAATAGTGCTTAACCGTTTCATAAAATCCTCCTAACTGTCAAAATTCTTATGATTAGCTATTTTATGGGCAAACAACTTGAAAATCATCTAAAAATACAAAGCCAACTTATTAATTTTAGACGATAACGTTCTTTGTTTGGTTACACATATTTTTCCTTGCACATCACACACTTTTTAATAATTAATTAAAGTAGTTCAAAATATGTTTTATTTCCATAGATGAACTACTTTATAATTCTCAATCCAGTTATTTAAGAGTTTACCTTTTCTTATTTCTTCTCTACCGGTATCCATATCTCACTTCTAAAATTAGGCGAATCAAAATCATTGTTTTCATTCCATAATATTTCTGGTCCTTGAGAAAGTTGATAATTAATGGAAGGAAACCATTCAGAATAGATTCTACCCCAAGCTTGTTGTAATGTTTCTGGGAATGGCCCGACTACTTCAAAAACAGCCCAAGTTGATGCAGCTACTTTAAGGGAAGTCCAATTATGAGGTGCCTCTTTTGTCGTCGCTACCCCAATATAATGATCAAGCTCTCCTTTTTCCTCCATCCGGCCTTCAGAAAAATTAGTGGATGCTTGAATCAACCCATTTGGGGTAGTGTTCGATAACTCTTTCAATTGATTAATTTTTTCTACATTAAGAGACTTCCACATTTCAGTAATCTCAGAATTTTCCCCTTCAAAAACAATCGGCACTCTTTTCATTAAGCCAACTATATGAAAGGCTTCTTTTTCTTCAATTCGATAATTCATCTCATGTCCTCCTTCAATCGTTAGTTGGAAGGTCATTTTAGGATAGGATTTGAGCTTTGCACCTTTAGTTCTCGCTTCTGTAGGTGTAATACCATGTAGCATTTGAAACGCTCGTGTAAATGAATCCGGTGATTGATAGCCATATTTAATAGCAATATCGATCACTTTTGATTTGTCATTATTCAGTTCAAATGCTGCTAGTGTAAGTCTTCTGCGGCGAATATATTCCGACAAGGTGACACCTGCAAGAAAAGAAAACATTCGCTTAAAATGATACTCAGAACAAAGTGCTATTCTTGCAACTTCTTTAAAATCAATGTTATTCGTCAAATTTTCTTCGATATAATTCATAGCTCGATTCATTTCTTTTAAGCCATCCATTTTCTGACCTCCTCTATTTAAAACAATAGCAGGTATTAAAGATGATCATCCGATAATTTGTGTACAGAGATGTCGGTAACAAAGAAAAAGCAGTCCATATGGAGTAGTACCAGCTCTCAATTAAATGTGTACTTCCCACTTACGTACAAACACCGCACTACCAGTTATCTCAACCTTATACGACGCTTCATTTTCTTGAATACTAACAAGAACTCTTCCATCTTTCTCCATCTCTTGCCCTTGCTCCACAGTCAGTTTTAGAGATTCCTTCTTATCTTTTTCTAGATATGTCATATAATAAGCCGCCATTACACCTGAAGCAGTACCTGTTACCGCATCCTCAATTGTTCCTGAGTAGGGAGAAGAGAAATGGCGTGCATGCATATCGGAATTCGAATCAATCGTTTCCATGCAAAAGGGATGGATAGACGATTTAGGTATTTCACTTAAAATTTGGGGAAATAATTTGTTATTAGGCTTCATTCTTGTAAAAGCTTCTAACTTTTTAATTGGAATAAGCAATGTCCATGTACCTGTAGTTCCATAGACAATAGGCCAATCCTTTTCTAAATCCGAGACGTTAAGGCCAATTGAGGCTGCAAGTTGTTCTCTTGAGCCGTTGAACTCTTCAAATTTTGGAGAAGCTTGCTGCATCGTTATTGAGATTTCATTTTCGTCAGTTGTATTAATTTTAATAGGTAAGATGCCAGCTTTTGTTTCAATTGTCATTTCTGTTTTATCGTCTAATAATCCATTTGTTTTCATAGCATAAAGAGTGGCAACAGTTGCATGACCACATAAATTCATTTCATGTCCTGGTGTAAAATAACGTATTCTAATATCTGCTACTTCAGATTTAATTGGAAAAGCAGTCTCATTAAATCCAACTTGATACGCAATATTTTGCATTTCAGCATCGGTAAGATTCTCACCATCTAACACTACTCCAGCTGGATTCCCTTTATTGGGGATGGTACTAAAAGCATCATATTGGTACACCTTAATAGATTTCACACACTCTCTCCTCCAATTTAAAATCTCTCTATTCTAAAACCATTCAAGCTATGTATCACCGACACCTCAGAATGCGTTGAGCTATTCTTTCGATTCAACCAAATACCCTTCATCCCTGCATGTTTACTTGCAAGAGCATCTGTTTCTATCCTATCACCTATATAATAACTTTCTTCTGGTTTACATTTTGCCTTTTTACAAGCTTCTAAAAAAATTGATTTGTCTGGTTTGGCCACTCCAGTTGAATCTGAGGTAACCACAACATCAAAGTAGCTGCTTATATCCATTTGATTTAATTTTTCTAGCTGTTGTTGATGTTCACCATTACTTATTATTCCTATTTTTTGATTGGAACCTTTCAAACGCTGCAAGCATGGGACCACATCAAGGAAGGTGAACCAATTTCTTTTATAGCTAATTATGTATTCTATAAATAAATCATCTGCTTCTTCGTTCTTGATGGGAAATCGCCATACATCTTTCATTCGCATTCTTCTCTGCTCCTGAAAAGATAATTTCTTTTCTAAATATTCTTGGTAATATTTAACGGATAATGTATACCATTCAACTAAAAATTCGTCTCTGTTATTGCATTTAATATCACTTGAACATGCATTATAGAACTCAAGAGCAGCCAATTTTTCTGCTTGCTCATGATCTAATAATGTTCCATCAATATCAAAAAAGATCAAGGTCTTCCCCAACTTTCTCAATCATAAAATTCCATATATGGCTTTTCTTTTTTGTAGAATTCGATTCTATCTTGTAAAGTACCGGTGTGAAATTCAAATTTGTGACCATCCGGATCTGTGAAATAAATCGAGTATTTATCTTTTTCATGTCGAGGTCGTCCAGTGAGGAGATTGACGTTTAATTCCTCCAGTTTCTTATAGAGAGCGTCCACTTCTTTTTCTTCTACAGTAAAAGCGATGTGGGTATAAGAATGTTTAATTTCTTCTCGAGGAATAGTTTCTTCAACATTTAGCGCTAGCCACATACCGTTCAAGTCAAAGTATGCTGTATTGTTTCCTCTTACTAATAACCTAGCATCGAAAACATTTTTATAGAATTCAATAGACTTTTCTAAATCAGAAACAGAAAAAAGAAAATGGTTTAAACCTTTAATAGTAGGCAACTTACTTACCTCCTTTTAATTTTTTATATCCGTTTTTTAATATCATTATTAACTACTTCATCTTTTTTCTGGAAAAGTGCAACCGACTGAAAAACTTATAGTAGAATCATAGATGCTATTTTATCCAAATAACCCCCACCCATTTGTTAATAATAAAGTGCTTAGTAATATTAGGCCAAAGGCAAGTTGACTGATGGTGAAGATTGCTTCATTTTTATTTTCTTTGTATTTCCATTCCATCATAGCTCGAGCCATTTCTGATACGATAACAAACGCTATGGAGATAGAAAATAATTCTTCACCCCAGTCTCCTTCATGAGGATAGTAAGCAACACGTAAGGCAAAAAGAAATAACATTATTAAACAAAATATGATGCGTATTGTCCAATCCACCCACTCGTGTTTTTTGTTCACATGATTATAAGAAAAAATATTTCTTTTTTCTACTTGCAGCCGCTTCCTCATCATAATCTCAAATGTTTTCTGGAAAAAGACAAAAAGGAATATTAATAGTAAGAGCTTTAACCAGAACATTGAACCAATATGATAGATAAAACTTCATCCTTTCGTCGTTTAAGGGATTTAAATATACAATGTTGTGTTAATTTTCAACCTACCGAATAAATTTTTGCATACCAGGAGCATCTGGTGATCGTTCTTTATAATCAAACCGTTTATAGAAATCCTTTTTTCCTTTTGCACAAGATAGTTGTATCCATTTTATGCCACTGGATGTACATTTTTCAATAAGTAAAGACATAATTTTTGATCCAATACCCTTCCCTTGATAGCTCGGATGAACGATCATATCTACAATGAATGTTTGATATACACCATCTGAAATGATGCGACCAAATCCTATTAGTGTTTCTTTTTTATATACGGAAATTAAGTACCAACTGTTAGTGATTGCAGTGAACAGATCTTCTTTGCTATAAGCATTATTCAAGTTCCAGCCAGTTGTCTCATATAGAAAATAAAATTCTTCTTTATTTGGGACAGTAGATTTATAGATTAATTCCACTTGGTCTCCTCCTTCTAAAATAATCCCCATGCATTAGTGATGATAAAAGAAATAATGAAAGCTATGACTAGAAATAAACGACTTAATATATAGATGGCGACATTTCTATTCCCAATATATTTCCACTGGATAAACGCTCCCGTGATCTGACTTACTAGTAGATATATGAATAATAAAAAAAATGGCTCTAAAAACTTAAATCTTTCAAATGGATCTCTTTCCAAGTTTATGACAAAGCCTGTGATCATAATTAATAGAAATAGGATACGAATAGACCAATTTATGTGGTTATATTCATTGTTTAACTGATGATTAGAGAGTAAGCTTTCCTTACTGATATTGAGCCATTTTCTCAGCAAATAAGTGATAGAACACCACAAAGCAATGATTACAGTAATAGTAACTATAAGTTGAAGTATAAAATATGGATACACACCGTACATCATTGACATCTCCTTGATATATCAGTTCAAATTAATTTCTGGATTTACTTCCCTTAGAACCCAAATACTCTAAAACACGATTCACACGCTCTTCAACTGAATAGTCTCCTTCTAACCTTAATACCGGACAAGGCAAATCTTGCATCCAATGTTCATGTAATTTTTTACTCCTGACTTCCATTCCGGCGTGATCATATAGAGACGCCCACTCCAGAAATTTTTTTGATTGATTATAATTGCTGCCACCATATAATACTTCTTCTCCGTATCTCTCATATTCTCTTACCTTTAATCTTTCAAGTCTGATCTCTTCTGGAATCCACAGAAACACAACTAAATCGAAGTAAGGTTTGAAGTTATCCCCCCACTTACAGACAGATCCAGATAAAATCCAATTTCCATAATTTAATAGATCATTATTTAACATTTTCCTTCTTTCGGGAACTGGTCGTTGTTCTGTAAATTTGTTTATCCAGAAATAATCATCTGTATCAAGATAAGTATGTGGTAATTCTTTAGAAAGTGCAGCACCCAGTGTTGATGTGCCGGATCCGGATGCGCCTAAAATGTGAATTTTATTTTTCATTATGGCTCCCCCGTTCAACTTAAATGCAATCACCTTTTAATTCGATACCAATATTGATAAGACTCTTTAAAACCTAATTTTTGATAAAGGTTCCGAGCAGGATAGTTATCATTTACAACTTGAAGATAGGCATATTTCGCTCCATTGTTTTTACCCCACTTTAAAATAGAAGCGATTAATTGTTCACCAAATCCTTTTCTTCGAAATTTTTCATTCGTGACGATATCGAATAATCCTATGTAATCTTCTTCTAAAACTCCTATTCCACACGCTATTGTTTCATTATTACCACTTAACAACATGACATAGCAAACTTTTGGAATAATACTCATAAGCATTGTCTTTATAGTGGTTTGAGCGGATTCGTCTATGTGATTGAACTTGCAAAATGCAGCAAACAATTGATCTGATAATCTATCTTGAAATGTAAGATAAGCTTTGGAAGGTACTTGTTGAATGTTATCAAGTGCGAGTAATTGTACACTTGTTAATCCATCACGATAATATCGGGCTTTTTCTAGTGTGTTATCTAAATCATGAGGAGAGACGTTTGAAGTTAGTTTAAAGATAACTGGTAGGTTTTTCTTTTGATAGATCTGTTCTACTTTCTTTATTTTCTTATCGATGTTTTCTGTTGAAGAATAAAATGGATTAACTGAATTTGCTCTTTTGGTATACCCATCGGAAAAACGTAAGATCCATCCGTCCAAAAGGCTTGTTTGCAGAGATGGAAGGGCATTCATAGATAACTCCTCGATTTTTTGTATAATATTATAATTTGTCATTTTCCATTCCCTTCGAAATGATCAACATCGAATCTGCATGCACCTGAAACTCGTATGGTACTTGCACTATATCAGTCGTACAGCCGATTTCTTCTAAATAGTGCAAGATTTTATCAAGATATTTGTACGTATTTCCTTCTAAATCTACTAATGGGAAAATACGAATTTGGCCTTTTGTTACTCTTAGTAATTCATATAAAGTATTGATATGAAACTGATAGTCTAGACGATCAGCATACATGAATAGGAAGTGTGCAGATAATAGGACGTCAAAAGAGTTATCCTCAAATGGTAATTTAGGTAAAGTAACTGGAATATAATTTTCTTTTGCTTTTCTTCTATCATTCGTGCAATCAAGTAAAGCACTTAAACGGTGTTCCCTGAGGGACTCTATGTCTTTGAAATATTCCCATTTGTAATTTTCTCGTACGTTGCTTATACTCTCCATTGCATGTTCGATATCCTGAAGCCCCTTATCTTTCAACTCTTCCACATCATAATAATAGGCAATATCGAAGGCAGTAATATCGTATCCTTTTTTGTTGCCAATGGCAGTAAAGGAACACGCCCCAGCTGGACAATCCAGGACCCTTTTTTCTTTTAGAAAATCACCGGACAGAGAAAACATGTCGATATACTCATCAAAGGTTCTGCCGATATAGACGATACGATTAAGATCTAATTTTTTGTTTTGTTCAGGTATAGTCATAACGCTCACCTCCAGGGGATTAGTATTTTCCTGCTAAACAGAACATTTCAGCAAAATCATTTATAATGGTTTTCCCACGGTTTTTATTAAGATCAAATTTCATTTTTTCTAAACCTTCTTGATAATCTTGATCACTGATAAGGGTAAGAACAGATATATCGCGATTTTCAGCTAATTTGAGATAGTCGACTACTTTTATTTCTTCCATTCTATAATGAATGTGCATTTTCACTTCGAATCCCCTTGTTTTCAGTTCATGATAAATCATATCTTTTTCCAAAAAACGTTGAGCATCTTCAGTATAAGCAGATGGAAAGTAATGATACACCCACCATTTGGGCATTTGGTGGATAGCAATATTATGCATTTTAAATACAGCTTCTTTTTTCATTATACGGTAGACCTCGTCAATCACTTGATTTTTATCCAGGTAATGATGAAAGGCGTAGTTATTAATAATAAAATCAAACATTTCTGAATGATATGGCATCTTTTCTGCATTGGCATGGTCAAATGTTACGTGTCCATTCTTTTCTTTTGCGATTCTCAACATTTCTTCAGAGGCATCAAGTCCAAACCACTTAATAGGGAGATCTTTTAAAAAGTGATGTTGCTTTACTAAATAATTCCCTGTTCCACATGATAAATCTAATACTTGGTATTCTTGTTGGTGGTAATTGTTTAAGTAGTTTTTTAGATCTTTGTCATGTTGTATTTCGTCCACACGAAATTGATTGTGATCATACCTGTCAGCTATTGCAGAATAATCTGTTTTTTTCATATATGTGGTCCTTTCAATATAGGAATCTATTATTGAAGTAATGATTTCATAAGATTATACCATTATATTCCTGTTATTCAACCCCTGTATCCAGGAGAAAAAGTAACCTGAATTTTAATCAAGTTTTCCGTTTAGGTTCAGAAAATTAATTTAACATAGCAATTAGCTAGGTCTATTTGTATGAGATTTAACCTCTTTATATTCGTTGGTCTATCACGAATATCTCACATTAGAATTGGTATTAATATACAAAATCATACCCAAAATACACAATGACTACAGTTAATGAGTTAATTTCCATTTTTTTAAATGAGTAATTGTAATTTTATGTTAATATAAATGTAGAGTATCGGAAAGTTTGATCTAAAACTAATAAAATAAATTGTATTAATATTCAAAGTATTGTATTATTATACAAAAATTATAATTTGAGGTGGAGATTTTGGTTAAAAAAAGTTGGAAAAATGGAGATTATCTTATTACTATGGATAAAACTGATTTAAAACTGAATGTTATTTTTAACTTTTTGAGCAATGAATCCTACTGGTCAAAAGTAATTTCAAAAGAAGATGTTATTAAATCATTGAACTACCCCCACCTACAAGCTAAAGCTTGTTGTGGAAGAGGATTCCTGGGTCATAGAACCTAACGATTCTAAGTTTATCAGGCTATCCCCGTCGCACCGACGGTTGAAAGATGCATACCTTCTTCGAGAATATTAACAGCTGCGTTGATGTCTCTATCATGATTAGTTTGACAAGTCGGACATGTCCATACTCGAATAGAAGTATCCTTGGTTATCGAATGCTTCTGTTTACAAGAAGAACATATTTGAGTAGAAGGGAAATGCTTCCCCACTTTTACAAGTTCTTTGCCATACCAATCACATTTATAAGCTAACATCGTCGTGAATTCACTCCAGGAAGCATCCTGGATGGATTTGCTAAATAATTTATCCTTCAACATATCGGAAACAGATAAGTCCTCGATGGCAATGACATCATACTGTTGGACTAGTTCAGAAGATAGTTTATGTTGAAAGTCTTTTCTTTTATTCACTACTTTCTCATGAATAGTAGCTATTTTTTTCTTTTGTTTGTGCCAATTATTTGAAAACTTTTGCTTTCGAGAAAGAGAACGTTGAGCTTTAACCAACTTTTTCTCTAAAGATTGAAAATAACGTTCGTTGTTGATTTTGTTGCCATTTGAATCAATAACGAAATGTGTTAATCCCATATCCAAACCGATGGTTTGGTTGGTTTTATCTCTTTTTTTAACCTCTTCTTTTACATTGATAGATACAAAATACTTGCCAGCTGCATTTTGACGCACTACTACGTGTTTAATCACCGCACTATCCGGGAGAGGGCGACTGTTAGCGTATCGAATCCACCCTACTTTTGGTAACTTAATATGTGTTTTTGTCACTTTGACATTGCCATTCACGGACTTGGTGGTATAGCTTTTTACCGGATGTTTGCGACTTTTGAATTGTGGGAAATTGTTTTGCTTCTTGAAAAACCGAACCATTGCATCGTTCAAATGCTCAATGCTTGCCTGCAAGCTGATGCTATCGACTAACTTCAACCAAACATAACCTGTTTTCATGCTTTTTAGTTCATTCTTAAACGCATTCACTTGTAGTGTTTTTTGGTTTTCTTCATCTCTATTTTTGATTTTTTCGAGAAAATGATTGAACACGAAGCGTGAACAACCGAAAGACTGCAATATAAAGTTTTGTTGTTGTTTATTCGGAAAAATACGATATTGATATGCTTTGTGTTGAACAGCCATCGGTTGTTCACCCCTTCCGTTTTATCTATCTTCTATTATACTACCGAACAAGTATTCGCACAAAAGATAACATGACTATTTTTCAAAAAAGGGTGATTCATCTCCCACCTAAACCTTTCGCGTTTTGAGGAAGGAGTCTTCTCGCCTAAGTTTGATAAATAATTCACCTCTTTGTTTCGGCTTGTATTATATAAACCCGTTTGATAGGAAAAGAAACAAATAGGGTTTGCAGGGTGCGATTTAATACTTAATTATAATTCACAAGTAAATTATACAATTTTATTAAGCTAACGGGTGGCTTTCCTACATGAAGGAATTGCAATCTTATTCTAAAAGATATTTTCATTGGATAAAGAATCATACATAAGGCTGCTTAAGAGCCAAGTAGAGTTCTTCTTATTTTATAATCATCTTATTACCGGCAGGAATTAGAAGTCATATTGAATTAGGTATTGCACTAGGGCAAGGTAAAAAGATATTTCTTTATTCACCCAATAATGAAGTGGATAATTTTAAATAATCAATCATTGTGTGCGTTTTAAATTGAAAAATAATCCAATTTTCTATTGACCATTAACTATTTAAAATATATAATAATTGAACATTGATAAAAAACAAGTAAAGGAGGTCCGGTAAAATGAGACGTCAGGCTAAAAGAATTCAACATTTACAACCAAATAATTTTACCGTGACCTGTTCTTAGCATTTTATTTGGGTATTATTTTAAGATGATAATCACTTTTTAGAGGTCACTAATAGATTCGTGACTTTTTTTGTTACTTGAAAAAATACTCTGATATATGGAGTAGTATCTTTCACAGGAGCGTATACGTCATGGACGTATGCGCTCTTTTTGTTTTTTATCAATACCATTTATTTCAAGGGAGAGAAAATAATGACATGGATAAAATTGTTTTCGCACGTAAGTTATAAACAGAGGCTAGATAGCGGTTAGCCCTATCCGATAACAGAGAAGGTATCTAGAGGGGAGCGAGAAAATAATGTTTTCGGTATTTCATAAATTGTCATGGTTTTTTAAAGAGCAATGGTTGCGCTACACGATTGCAATTATTGCTTTAATTATTGTAAGTTTTATTGATTTAATCCCACCAAAGTTAGTTGGGACGACGATTGATGCCATTCAATCCAATCAACTGACAGCTGCAAGATTAACAGAACTTATTCTAATATTTATTAGTCTAATAGTAGTAAGCTACGCGATTATGTTCCTATGGGACTATAATTTATTTGGTGGTTCCCTACTACTGGAACGGAAGATGCGCTCTAAATTAATGCGTCACTTTTTAAACATGAGTCCCCGGTTCTTCAGTAACAATCGAACCGGTGATTTGATGGCACGATCAACGAATGATCTAAAGGCGATTATGATGACAGCTGGATTCGGTGTTTTAACATTAGTGGATTCAACTATTTTTATGTTGCTAATTATTTTGATGATGGGTTTTACGATAAACTGGTCTTTAACTTTAGCCGCATTACTACCTATGCCAATCATGGCATTCATCGTTCATAAATATGGAAGCATTATCCATCATCGTTTTACAGCAGCTCAATCCGCTTTCAGTGACCTAAACAACTACACACTTGAATCAGTACGGGGAGTACGTGTCATCCGCGCGTTTGTACAAGAAAAGCAGGATATAAAACGCTTTTCGTCGATGACAGAAGAAGTTTTTCAAAAAAATAAATCAGTTGCTAAAATGGAGGCGTATTTTGAACCGACCATAAAAGTGTTAGTCGGTATCTCCTATACCATCGGGTTAGGATACGGAGCAGTGATGGTATTTGAAAATCGTATTTCCTTGGGAGATCTAGTTACATTTAACGTATATTTAGGAATGCTCATATGGCCGATGTTTGCAATTGGAGAGTTAATTAATGTCATGCAACGCGGGAATGCTTCGATCGATCGGGTTGAGCAAGTGCTGGCACAAACTTCTGATGTAAAAGATCCAAACAACCCTAAATTTACCGATGTACCAGAAATCATTCATTATAAAAATGTTAGTTTTACTTATCCTGGGGCAGTAGGTGCTCAACTCAGTGCAATCAATATACTAATTAAACGTGGTGAGACAATTGGTGTAGTTGGCAAAACAGGTGCTGGGAAAACAACTCTTTTCAAGCAGCTTTTAAGAGACTATGCTCCACCTGAAGGCAACTTAACTATTAATCAAATTCCAATAAATCACTTCACATTAGATATGACAAGAAGCTGGATTGGTTACGTTCCTCAAGAGCATGTTCTCTTTTCCAAGACAGTAAAAGAAAATCTCACGTTTGGATGCGGTGAAAAATCGTTAGAAGAAATTCACCATATATTAGAATCTGCATGCTTACGAGATGATATGGAATCTTTACCAAACGGCTTGGATACTATCGTTGGAGAAAGTGGTGTTACCTTATCTGGTGGTCAAAAGCAGCGGGTATCATTGGCAAGAGCTTTATTAATGGATCCAGAAATATTAATTTTAGACGATTCGCTTTCTGCTGTTGATGGTAAAACAGAGGCAAATATTATAGCCCATTTAAAAAAGGAACGAAAAGGAAAAACAACGTTAATCGCTGCCCATCGTTTATCAGCAGTAAAGCACGCTGACCAAATTATTGTATTGGATGACGGTCATATCGTCGAACACGGCACACATAAGCAACTAATGAATGAAAATAAATGGTATAAAAAACAATTTGAAATACAACAAATGGAAGGTGAGGTGAACGAATGAAACCTTCAACAGAAAAAAGATTATTTCAATATGCCCTATCTAGGAAAAAATTGATTATTATAGGTCTAATCTGCTTGATAATAGCAGTGGGATTAGAGCTAACTGGTCCTTTTATAGCTAAAAGAGTGATTGATCATCATATTGTGGGTATACAGACAACCTGGTTAGAAGTGGAAGCAAACAGTGACACGGATACCGTTGATTATAAAGATTCCTTTTTTAAAAGAGAGGATCGTTTAAAGGAAAGTGACGCTATTTTAAATGAATATACATTAGTACAGTCAGAAAATAATTACTATTTAGTCGAAGGAACCATTTCTAGACATCGATCTATTGAAGTGATAGATGATGGCAGGCTAAAAATAAGCTATGATCAATCAACTGAGCTAATAGCTGGTGAGCAATTATCGGCAGGAGATTTATATACTTTTTTCGGCCCAGAGGTACATCCTATTATTTTACTACTTAGCTTATACCTAGGTTTAATTTTAATAGCCGCTGTCTTTCAATATACAAAAACCTACTTGTTACAAATATCTGCAAATAAAATAATTCAAAAAATGCGAAATGATGTATTTCATCATATTGAAGCATTACCGATGCAATACTTTGTAAATCGACCAGCAGGAAAGATAGTAGCAAGAGTAACCAATGATACTGAAGCGATCAAAGAATTATATGTGAAAGTGTTGGAAACCTTTGTCAACGGCTTTATTTATATGACAGGTATCTTTGTCGCATTATTTCTGTTGAATACTACTTTAGCGAGTATCTGTCTGCTTCTTATTCCACTTCTATTTGTATGGATGAAGCTGTACAAAAAATATGCAGGAAACTATAATTACGTGATCCGTACAACCAATACAGACATTAACGGATCGATTAATGAGTCGATACAAGGAATGCCTATCATCCAGGCATTTCGGCGAACAAAGGAAACACAACAGGAATTCGAGGTGCTGAATAACCGTCATTTTTCTTATCAAAAGAAGTTAATTGTATTAAACGCATTAACTTCCTTTAATCTCGTTAATGCTATTCGGGGTGTTGCTTTTGTCGCTTTTATCTGGTTCTTCGGTTCTTCTTCCCTAACAGGTGAAAGTGTTATCACGGCAGGCGTACTTTACGCATTTGTTGATTATCTTACCCGTCTATTTGAGCCAATTACTCAAATTGTTAACCAACTGCCACAATTAGAACAAGCCAGAGTTGCTGGAGCACGTGTTTTTGAGTTATTGGATGAGGAAGACGAAGAAATTCATCCGATTGACTCAACCACCATCGAAGGTGATGTGAAATTTGAGAATGTGGGCTTTGCTTATACCAGCAATAATTATATTTTACACAATATCAGTTTCCATATTAAACCTGGGGAAACAGCTGCATTTGTCGGTCATATCGGTTCAGGAAAAAGTTCCATTATGAATTTGTTATTTCGATTTTATGATCCACAGAAAGGAGCCATTAAGATTGATGGAAAAGACACTTCAAGCTTGTCTAAGCAACAGGTGAGACAAAACATTGGCATTGTATTACAAGATCCATTTATTTTTACTGGTACTGTTCTTTCCAACATAACGTTAAATGACCCGACCATCTCAAGAGAAAAAGCAATTGCTTCTTTAAAAGCCGTTGGAGCAGATCAATTTATTGAAAAACTTCCTAAACAATACGATGAAACTGTCGGTGAAAACGGGAGCGAATTTTCTACAGGCCAACGCCAATTACTATCATTTGCCAGAGCTTTAGCCTTTGACCCTAGCATTCTAATACTTGATGAAGCAACTGCCAATATTGATACCGAAACCGAAGGACAAATACAAGAGGCGATGAAAGTATTAGCAAAAGGGAGAACAATGCTTGTAATTGCCCATCGGTTGTCTACGATTCAGCATGCTGATCAAATCATTGTACTGGAAAGAGGGAATATTATAGAAAAAGGGACACACCACGAACTCTTACAACTTTACGGTAACTATTATCAAATGTTTAAAATGCAGCAAGGAAAAAAATCCGCCGCATTATAACTGACACAAATCTTATGTAGTATAACCAAAAATCAAACATTACTATAAAGAAAGATCGCTGTACAAATAGCTGCTATTTCTAAAAAGAAAAAAGTAATAAGCAGTCTTCATGTTAATCAAAAATCCAAACGCTTTTGAACTTTTGTTCAATAAGTGTTTGGATATTTCTACTAATAATAGATTTATGCCCTACCCTTGTTTTACTAATGAAACCTTTTTAGCAGGGATGTAAATACTTTATATTTTTCGATTTTGAAGAAAACAATACCTGATGAAAAGGATAATGTTTCTTTTAATTGAAGCTCCAGTGGGATAGAAAACATAGATTTCCCGTTACCTAGTACTACTGGATGGATAAACAATCGATATTACATGATTACATGGATGAAAGAAGAACAAAGTTGTCAACATTCATAAACAATTTGTTCTTCTTATTTTGTTACTATAATATTGGTTCAATCAAAAAAATCTTTAACACCTTTTATCGTTTTACAGGAACACATATTTCACAATAATTGTTGTTAGTCCTATCACCAGTGTATTTTTCCATAATTGGCTTTTCATCCATTTCATATCCGTTATTTTGTAGTGACTGAAAAATATCACTATAAGCTTTTTGAATATCAGCTGCTGTATGTTTAACTTCGCAAGTAAGATACTTTCCACCAGAAAGCCGTCTTTCAAGAACGGAATCATCCACTTGATAATCATCTGATATTACAATGCATGCATCAAATCTACAGTTTTCAGGAAGTGTTGTTTCTGGTTTATCATGTGAGATACAAAATAGAATTGCAGATTCAAGGAGATTTTTCTCCTTAGCCCATTGTTTTAGATTCTCCATGACTTTAATGTTGTCGGGACCATATTGACCAACTCTTTGCATATAAGCAATTCGGAAGTTTGGAATTACTTCGACTTTAAATTTCATTATTTTTCTTCCCTTCATATTTGGTTTGTTTGATACATATCGAATGTAGCACGCTTTAAAAATATATACATGTTAATTTTTAAAATTTTTCAAAATTATGTAGTATTATAGATTGCTTAAAGGAGCTGATGTTAACTTGACTAGTTTATATTTCGTAAGGCACGCTCACTCTTTCTATACGCCTGATGAGTTAGGAAGGCCTTTATCAGATCGAGGTTTTGCAGATGCAACTATAGTAAATGAAATATTAAAAGCGGAGAAGATTGATATTGTTTTATCTAGCCCTTATAAGAGAGCTATTCAAACGATAGAAGGTGTTGCAGCTCAATTAGGGAAAGAGGTGATAATTATAGAGGAATTTAAAGAACGACTATTAACAACAAGTCCTGTTACAGATTTTGATCTTGCAGTAGCGAAAGTATGGGAAGATTTCAGCTTTTTCTGGGATGGTGGAGAGTCCAATAAGGATGCTCAAAAACGAGGGGTAGATGCTACTTATACCGTATTGGATAAGTACGCTGATAAAAACATTGTTATAGGTACACATGGCAATATAATGGCTCTAATTATGAATCACTTTGATTTTCAGTATGATTTTACATTTTGGAAAAATCTCGATATGCCAAATGTTTATAAATTAACTTTTGACGGTAGAGGGTTAAGAGGTGTTAATAGATTGTGGAATAGGCTTTAGTCTTGTTGGTGTTAGTTCAATAAGGTAGGACATTACCTGTTATCAAGTAATGCCCTTTCATTTATCACTATTTACGAAGCATTATATACAATTGTTTCCCACTGCTGATCGGCTTTTTTAATCGTTTCATTTAACTCCAGATTCAATTGTTTCAATTGACTGATAGTTTGATCTACTTTTTGGTACATATCACTGACTTGATCAGCTGATTTATTGATTTTATCCTGGACAAACCAATCCATGATTAAGCCGTCGAAGAAATAATCGGCAAAAGTTAAACCACCTGAGATTTCGATGTTCGCTTGAAAAGATTTCCCGATATCATTTAATTCATGTGAAAATTTTCTAAGTAAACGCTGTGCCTTATGAGTGGAACGTTCTGCGTCGTCTAAATGACTGTGTTTTAAAGAGGTCGAAATGATTCCACCACCAAACATGTCAGCTGTTCCCCAGTTTTTTGCACTGTCTAATGAATCAGTCGCAGCGGATAATGCTCTTTTCACTTCTTCTCCAGCTGCAATCGCCTCTGCTACTTCTGATTTCTCATCCTGCATCACACCAAGTTGCTCTAATAAATCTAACGCCTCTTGCCCACTCTGATGATTAGAATCTATTAAATGATGATATTTTTCTTCTAGTAAATTCTGATAACGGACATCCGGCTCACCTAAAGCACGAATCTGTTGATCGAGTTCATCAATATCCTCTTTGATATCTTCTACCGATTCTTTGGCCTCTTGATATTGTAATTGTGCTCTGACGACTTCTTGTTTTTCCTGATCGAGCTTTTCTAACTTCTTACCAGTAACCGTATAAAATAAATTACTGATACTGATCGACTCTAACTTTTCCACATCTACCTTTTCATCTTGCAATCTTTGATAGTATTCGCTTTTTTGTTTTTCTAATTTCTCTAAATCAACCGATAATTCTTTCCGTTCATGTTTTAAACGATTGATTTTTCGTTTTTCCTCTTGAGCTTTAACAATTTTTTGATAAAATGCATCCATTTTTTCTATCACCTCTATTACTATATACGAACAGACCTATTGATTCGTTTCACGATTTTTAATTTCTTCTTCAATTCGTGCGATTCGATCAGCAATAGGCGGGTGACTGGAACGCAAAAGTTTGATCCAGAAAGCAGGCGAAATATCTGTTCTCGATTGTTCTGCTAATTGGTAATAACTTGTTAGTGCAGGTTCCAGGTTTTCCGTTTGTTTTATTGCGTATCGATCGGCTTGGATTTCCATTTGTCGTGAGACTAACAACTGAACAGGCTGCATTACCATTAATATGATGACTGTTATAAGCAATAGCTTTGTTAATGATGGTAGTTTATGAGCATCTATCCAATTGTGTGATAGTTTTTGAAGTGCTAATAAAATGAGCAGACTTAAGACAAGATACAATCCGATTCCCCAGTAAACGTGGTGATAAATATAATGCGCAATCTCATGAGCCATGATAAAAAGAATTTCGCTTGTCTCCATACCATTTATCGTGGTGTCCCACAAGACAATGCGAGCATGATTAAAAATTCCCGTTACATAAGCGTTATAAGTAGAAACCTTCTCACTTTTGTTAATGACAAAGATATCTGCATCTTCAATCCCTGCCTCTGTTGTTAAATCGACTATCCCCTGATTAAGCTCGCCATTCTCTAAGGAGCTAAAGTCATCAAATAACGGATCGATCCAAATCGGCTGCACAAACATAACAAATAGCACAATCGGAATCGATAGTGCCCATAAAATCCATCCCCATATTACTGGCCATTTTTTAATAACAAAACTTGTCCCAGCTACGATCACAAATAATGATATCCAAAATAGGCCCGTACTCAGCCACCCTTCCAGTAGCCATGAGAAAAATCCTTGAGTTCGAGTTCCTTCTCTTACACTAATTATGTACCAGGTTACTCGAAACGGGAAGTGAATGATATAATCTAGTACAATCAAAAATGTAGTATACAAGACAAATTTATATCTCTTTTTTTCTAATCGTTTTATGAACATTGGATGTTTTACGAGCCAAGCTAAAATAAGAAGTTGCAAAGGCCACATCGCAAAAAAGAACGCATGGGACATTGCACCATATCTTGAATCACTTAAGGAGTCCAATGGATAGAGGAAATAAAAGTATAGGAACTGAACAGTTATATATGTTAAATATAAAAAAAATATCTTTTTCATGCGTAATCTCCGTTTTTTAATGAAGTTTAAACATCTATTGTCACTATTATACACATCGCTCAAAAAATATAGAATACTGAAGAAAGTAAAAAACCGAACACAAGGAGTTCGGCTTACTAGATTAAGGATTGTAACCAGTGATTCTTCACGGGATAACTGGTCTTCTTGACGGGATAATTCCTTGGCTTCACGGGATATTGTCTTCGCTTAACGGGATAAAAAGACTTATCCCGTTAAGAGAGTAATATATCCTGTGAAGCTGACTACTTATCCCGTCTAGAGAATTACATATCCAGTGAAAAAAATTCACATGCGATTATTAATAAATTAATCCAAGGAAATCCTCTTTTGTAATTTTACCAAGATAGTGTGATACGTCTAACTCACTTAATGCTTCGTTTATTGCTGTACGTTCGTATCGTACACCATTTAATTTTTCTTCTAATTCTTTGACATCGCCCACACCAAAGAAATCACCATAAATCGTACATTGTTCGATGATTCCTTTGTGAACGTCTAAGCGCACATCTACTAAACCACCATCAAACTTGTGGGAATGCTGAATATTAAATTTTGGTGATTTTCCAAAGTTCCACTCCCATTGTTGGTAACGTTCTTTTGATAGTTGGTGAATATTATCCCAATCTTCATCTGTTAATTCATATTTTGGCACATCTGCCACATTGTCTACTTCAAAAACATGTTTTAAAATATGTGCTTTTAAATCATCCATTGAAAGCTTTTCATCCATGAATTCTGAAATATTAGCTACTCGACTGCGGATCGATTTAATACCTTTTGATTTTATTTTTTCAGTTTTTACGTTTAACGAACGTACGACGTTTTCAATCTCCGAATCATACATCAATGTGCCGTGACTAAACATACGTCCTTTCGTTGTAAATTGGGCATTACCAGAAATTTTACGTCCATCTGCGACAAGATCATTTCTACCTTTTAGTTCAGCAGGTACTCCTAGCTTTTTTAGCGCTTCCACTACAGGCTCTGTGAACTTTGCAAAATTGTGAAAGCTATCACCGTCATCTTTTGTGATAAAGCTAAAATTCAAGTTACCTTCATCATGGTAGACAGCTCCTCCGCCTGACAAACGACGAACTACTTTTATACCATTTTCATCGACGTAATCAGTATTAATTTCCTCTACTGTGTTCTGATTCTTTCCGATAATAATCGATGGTTGATTAATATAAAATAACAGATATGTATCTTCTTCCCCAAACTTCTTCAGTACATATTCTTCTATTGCTAAATTTATTTGTGGATCGGTAATCCCTTTATTATCAATGAATTTCATCTATTCATTACACTCCTTTATATTTTTCTCATTAACTATCAGTATAAAAGATCAACGTTGATAAAACAATTTTTTGAAATTGTACTAATACAAAGTATTGATTTTTTTATTTTGTTATAATACAATATGCGTACGACACTCTTTTGGGAGGGTATCTAAATGATCAACATCTTAGAATTCTTTCGCAACATTCCCAGAAAAAAGTGTAACAAGTGCGGAAATGATATTGTAGAACAAGCAGACTGTTATCATAACACCTGTGATAACTGCAGTCATCCCGCCATTTAACCTGTTAATGTCTTTTACACCCATATCTTTCGTTTCTTTCATCCTTCTTATCCTGCTGAACAAGGATGATGAACATTCCCATCCAATTAATCGAGATATATGTGAAAGACAGACACCTGCAGCTAATCATTAGCTGCTTTTTTTTGTGTATTTTTTATAGAAAAAAAGCGCAGGGTGCCGTTTAAAAACGTAGCGACTGGAGCGAATCAACTGAGATAAAGGAATCACGGTGAGTTTACGAACCGATGATGACTTATCGTAGGGTGATTTCGTGAAGTCGCCTAGTTTTTGGCGCTTGGAGCTGGACGTCGCTAGATACAGAATTTCGAATAATCCACAGCCACTTATTTTATAATTTCCTAAACAATAAAAAAAGCAGAGGAACCTGTTGTTACTCTGCTAAGAAATCCATTATTTTATCTACTGCTGCTTCGCCTTGATCAATGCAATCTGGAATTCCAATACCTCGATAGGGACTTCCAGCTACGAATACACCCGGAAGGTTATCATTTAAGTCGCTTTCTAATTGTTCGACTCGTTGCTTATGTCCAATTCGATACTGTGGCATAGCATTTTTCCAACGAGACACTACCGTGAATAATGGTTTCTCATCTATTTTCATAATCTTATTTAAATCATGCAATACCAGTTCTTCTAATGATTCATCAGAAAGGTCTACAATATCTTCATCACCTGGACGGCCTACATAACAGCGTAATAATGCTTTACCCTCTGGTGCCGCTGTTTCTGGCCATTTTTTATGGGTCCAGGTGCATGCGGTAATTCGATAATTGCTATTACGTGATACGACAAAACCTGTTCCATCGATATCTTCTTTTATGGCAGATTGGTCAAAAGCTAACGCAACATTAGCAACAGAAGTAGCTTTCATCTCCACTAATTCTGAGACAAAATCATAAGACGTTAACATCTGTTTCATAACAGGATAAGGAGTAGCGATTAACACCGCATCACTTTGCAGTTCCTTTCCATTTTGCATTGTTAATTGGTAACCATCTTCTTTTTTAGAAATTTCTTTTACCTCGGTTTGCTTGGACACCACGTCGCCTAAAGCATCTTCTAATGCATCAACTAGTGTTTGTAAGCCACCATTAATACTATAAAACATGCTTCGCTTTTTTGCCGAGGTCTTTGGTGGTGCTGGCATTGTTTTTTGCAACCCTTTAATCAGACTGCCATATTTTTGTTCTAGTTGATAGAAATTTGGAAAGGTGGCCATCAAACTTAAATCATCCATATCTCCTGCATAAATACCGGACAGTAATGGTTCTATTAAGTTTTCAACAACTTCATCACCTAAACGTCTTCTAAAGAACTTACCTAACGATTGGTCTTCAGCAGGTTCACCTTTTGGTTTGACAAAATCCATGCCAGCTCGTAGTTTACCAGTAAAACTGAATAGACTGGAGTTTAGAAATGGTTTTACTTGTGTTGGAATACCCATAAAGGAACCTTGTGGCATCGAATGGAGTTCATCCCCCACTAAAATGTAGGATTTACCTGTTCCATTCTTAACAAGTTTACCTCCAATACCAACATCTTGCGCAAGACGTTCAGCAGATTGCTTTCGAATTAAAAAGGAATCAGGTCCACGTTCAATCGTGAATCCATCGCGACGTTCTGTTTCTATTTTTCCGCCTAGCCGGTTACCAGCCTCCACTAATTGTAAGTGGTAGTCTAAGCCTTCTTCCTTTATCTTTTTATTTAAATAATAAGCGGCAGTAAGTCCTGCTATTCCGCCGCCTATAATAGTTATTTTTTTCATGACTGATCATCACTTTGCAGTTTTTCAAGAACTACTCCTGCTAAAGTTTCAATAAAGAGTGGTTCAACGTTTGGCATTGGTGGTCGATAATAATCTACATCAATTTCCTCACAAACCACCTTACATTCGTAATCATTGTCATACAATACTTCTAAGTGGTCTGCAACAAAGCCAACAGGTGCATAAATGAAGGAGCGGTAACCTTTTTGTTCAAAAAGATCTCTCGTTAAATCTTGCACATCTGGTCCTAACCACGGATCAGGTGTATTTCCTTCACTTTGCCAGCCAATTTCAACATTAGGTATACCTGTTTGCTGCTGAATCAACTCTGCAGTACGTTCTAATTGTTGTGGATACGGATCACCATTTTGTAAAATTTTCTCTGGTAAACTGTGGGCTGATACAACAAGCACCGCTTTATCCTTATCCTCAATCTTTTGATACTCTTGCTTAATGGCATCAGACCAATAGCTGATGAAACCTTCTGCATCATACCAGCTTTCGACAGACTGGATTGCGATACCATATTTTTCTGCTTCTTCTTGTGCTCTGCCGTTATAGGACTTTACACTGAAGGTAGAATAATGTGGTGCCAATACAATCGAAATAGCTTCTTTAATACCATCTTCCGCCATTTGTGCTACCGCATCCTCGATAAAAGGTTCAATGTGTTTTAAACCAAGATAGTAGACAAACTCTACATCGTCTTGTTTTTCGTTAAGTTGATTTTCAAGCGCTGTTGCCTGTTCTTTTGTAATACGTGCTAAAGGTGAAATACCACCAATTGCCTGATATCGTTCTGTTAAGTCATCCAACATTTCTTGGGTTGGTTTGCGACCATGGCGAATATGGGTATAATATCGTTCAATATCCGCTTCTTGGTATGGTGTACCATATGCCATTACGAGTAATCCTACTTTTTTCTTTGCCATGATGAATATGCATCCTTTCTTTATCGTTGTGAGTACTGATGAACAAATTCAGTTAGTTTTTTGAGTCGATCTGGACTAATTTCTGGTGTTACTCCATGTCCTAAATTAAATATGTGACTTGGATGCTGCTTTCCTTCGTCAATAATTTGTTTTGTTTTTTCTTCAACCACTTGCCAGTCCGATAACAAAAAGGCTGGATCCAGGTTACCTTGCAGTGCTTTTGTAACATCTAAATCACGTGCCTCTGCAATCGACATTCTCCAATCAAGTCCGATTACGTCTACTGGTAAGTCATTCCACTCTTTAATAAGATGACTAGCTCCAACCCCAAACGTAATTAACGGTACGTTTGTATCACGTAATTCACTGAAAATACGGTTCATAATCGGTTTAATGTAGGTGCGATAATCTGTTACATTTAACGCCCCTACCCACGAATCGAAAATTTGAATTGCCTGTGCTCCGGCATTTACTTGGGCTTTGACATAGGTAATCGTCATATCTGCTAATTTATCCATTAACATAAACCATGCCTTTGAATCACTATACATTAATGCTTTGGTCTTATGATAATTTTTAGAAGGTCCACCTTCGATCATATAACTTGCCAGTGTAAAAGGTGCACCACTGAAACCGATCAATGGTACATTCAATTGTTCTTTTGTTAATAGACGAATTGTGTCCATTACGTATGGGACATCACTTTCTGGATCGATTGTCCCTAATTTCTCAATATCACTGAGAGAAGTAATCGGCTTATCAATTACAGGACCGATTCCTGACTTGATTTCAACGTCGACTCCGATCGCTGGTAAGGGTGACATAATATCCTTATAGAGGACTGCCGCATCTACATCATACATCTCAACTGGTAATCTTGTTACATAGGCACAAAGTTCTGGTTGATGTGTAATTTCAAATAAAGAATATTTCTTTTTTAACTCTCGATATTCTTTTTGCGATCTACCCGCTTGTCGCATGTACCAGACAGGTGTGTAGTCTGTTTCTTCTCCTCTGAATGCTTTTAAAATTGTATCATTGAATTTTGTCATTTTTTCCATCCTTTTTTACTATTCCATTCTACTATAGAAGTTTTGACCTATCCTGTATAGTATTTTTATAAAAAGTTCACTAAATTGTAATTATTATAACTAAAAAGTAATTGTAAATAGTTATGAATCAAAAGTCAATTTTTAAGGACGCGATATTGGAAGGTTCTCCTTCTTTGTTGGTTAGTGGATTGTATGGAACCACATAATACTCCCGTGTATTAAATACATTGACTCGATCTATTTTATACGACCCTTTACCTTCTACTTCACCGATCAATTGATCTCCTTCATCTGTTTGTTCATAAATTCGATAAATAACTCTACTATCATCAGTCGGAGTCCAATTCAAGACACCATTAAATATAGAAAAACCCCCAAATTCAATTGTCGCTGTTACATCTTCAATTACTGGTAATTCAATTGGTTCTGGTAAATCTTCGACATCATCTGGCTTAGTGAATTTTTCTGTAAGGGGCTTTTGTTTATCTATTTCTGTCAATATCGATTTTGTTAAACGTGTCGAAGCTTCTGAACCAGTTGTTAAATAATTTTCACTTGTTGCAGATTCATATCCAATCCATGTTGTCATTACATAATCAGGTGTAATCCCAGTGAACCAGGCATCTTTCACAGCGCCATCGACCTTTGGATGTTGGGTAGAGCCTGTTTTTCCTGCTAACGCTTTTGGATACTCTCCTGCTTTTGCAGTTCCTTCATTCACTACTGCCTCTAACATTCGTAACATATTCCACGAAGTTTGTGAGTTAAATACATTTATTTTCTCTTCTTGTTTTGGTTGCAAACGTTCTTGGTCACGGTCATATACCGCTGCAATACTGCTGGACTCGAGCCATTCTCCACGATGAATAAAGGTACGATAGCCTTCGGTTATTTGAATTGGGGTAAGTCCTGTTTCAAGTCCTCCTAAAGCAATTGCTAACCCATTATCCTCTATATTTAGTTTCATTTTTTCCAAAATCGACTTACTATACTCGATACCGATTTGATCCAGCAACCATACAGCAGGTGCATTTTTGGACTCAACAACTGCTTGGTATTGTGTCACTTCGTCGTCATAATGACCATCGGCATTACCTACCCGGTAACCATCATAATCAATATCACGATCAGGGATCAGGTCATAGGGCGAGAATTTCCTTAATTGCATTGCTGGTCCATATACAGCTAATGGCTTGATCACTGAACCTGGTTGCTTTTTAGTAATGAGATGGTTGGTATCACTCAATTCGAAATCTCTACCCGCTATTAATGCTCGCAATTTACCTGTTTCTTGTTCCATTAATACAAAACTACCATTAATCGACTCATTAGATCCGTGAAAAAAATCACTCTTTTGCATTTGATTGTATGCTATTTTTTGGGCGGTTGGATCCATGTTGACCTGAATCGTATAACCACCTCTCTTGAGTGCTTCTCTACTTAAGCCATAGGATTGTTCTAATTCTTCTAATACGTATGCGAAATAGTCATCCAACCATGGGTCTCTTTCATCTTTTTGTGATTTGAGGTTAATCGATGTTGCTTGTAAATCCAACATTTCTTCTGTTGAAATAGTATCATTGTTAGCCATTTGCTGTAATACAAGGTCTCTTCGTTGCTTAGCTGCTTCGAGGTCGTTCTGTGGACTATATGTATTTGGTGCTTTCACCATTGCAGCTAACAATGCACCCTCTTCTACATTTAAATCCTCTATATTTTTTCCGAAAAAATAATCAGCTGCAGTACCTACTCCATAAATGCCATGTGCTAAGTATATTTCGTTTAAATATAATTCCAATATCTTTGATTTACTATAATTGCGTTCTAAATAAATCGATGCCATTACTTCTTTTGTTTTTCTCATCCATGTTTTATCATTAACTAAAAATAAGTTTTTAGCCAATTGTTGGGTAATCGTGCTAGCACCTTCCACTTTACTCATTGCTAAAATATCACGGTAAACGGCGCGTGCAACAGCCGGGAAGGAAACGCCAGCATGCTCATAGAAACGCTGGTCTTCCATTGCAATAAATGCTTCTTCAACATGGTCTGGAATTTGATCGATGGTCACATAATCCCTGTTTTCCGTATAAAGTTTTCCAATTACTGTTCCATCTTCTGCTACAACTGTAGAAGCAGCAGGTAAAATAACTGCCTTTTCATCAAAAATAAAGCGTCCGCCAAAAATAATAAATAAATAACCTACGATCGATAATAACAGCATTGCCGACACGGTAAGAGTGATCCATTTATATCTTTTGATCCGATCCCATACAGAACGAAATATCGTTCGCAATTTCTCTTTATCCAAACTGTTACACCACCTTTCTTCTAAATTTCGACAATAGTTTTATTTTATCATAGAATGTAAGAAAGAGACGAATGTTATAATTAATCTAAGATTGGAGGAGATCGATTGTGAAAGCTTATATGACGAATGGAACTTATCCATTTTTAGAAAAATTAAAAGAAAAGCAACACACCTCACCTTTTCTTCTTTTACACAACGGAGTCAAAACGGTTGCCTATTATGAAGATACAAAACCAACTATTTTTGAATCGAGTAGAGATTATCATGTTCTTGAAAAAGTTGGGACTTTAACAGAAACAGGTTTTTGCAGCATGTCACACCTCCCTGTAACAGAGGAAGGGAAGCCAATTTTTGAAATGGATTTTAAACAAAAAGTAAAAGAAATCACTCTAGTTGATGGCGTGATTGCTTCGAGAATCTTACAACCAGAACGTGGACACTCTTATATTTTATTAGTGGAATGGCAGGAACAGAAGTATTTTCAGAAATGGAAAAGCACTGAGCCTTTACCAACTAAGAAAAAGGATTCTTATATTTCTGGGGAGGTCTATACTGAGACTTTTGACGTTGGAGAAGAGGAAGAATTTGGAGAAGAGGAAGAATAAAAACTAATCGGCATTTCGTTCGATGTTTTCTGCTTTTATGCCGATGAGACCGCTGCTCGTCGGCATTTCGATCGATGTTTTCTGCTTTTATCCCGATGAGACCACCCCTCATCGGCATTTCAATTTATGTTTTCTGCTTTTTGCAGATGAGACTGCTTCTCGTCGGCATTTCAATCGATGTTTTCTGCTTTTATCCCGATGAGACCACCCCTCATCGGCATTTCAATTTATGTTTTCTGCTTTTTGCAGATGAGACTGCTTCTCGTCGGCATTTCAACCGATGTTTTCGGCTGTTATGCCGATGACATTCAAATTGAGAAAAGCACATAATTTTTAAAATATAAAAGAGGCTGATGCGCAATCAGCCTCTTTTCACTATTCAGATTCTAATACTTCTGTTTCAAAAAAGTTTTCGAAATTCTGTTGTGGTTGCTCTCCTACTATTCTTGCTGATTCCTGTCCATTTTCAAAGTGTATCATTGTTGGTGTTGATTGAATGTTGTAAACATTCCCCTGATCTTTGAACTCTTCCAAATTCATTTTTACTAAATTCACTTCATATTCCTCTGCAATTGGGACAAGTACAGGCGTTGTTTTTTGACAATGAGAACAGTTAGGATCATAGAAATAAACGGTAGTATCTTCGCCATTTTCAAGTCTTTCTGCCAGTTCATCAGGCAATATTTGATTTTGATAGATCTCATCGTCTAATTGATCAATCGTCGTTTGATTTAAATCTGTTTTACCATAAGGGTTATCAACCCCGTCTAGTTGTTTCGAATTTTGATAATTGACGACAAGTATTAGTCCTCCAAAGATCAAAACGAGCACTAGTACAAATATAATCATTTTTTTCACTTTAAACTCTCCTTTGTTGAACCATTAAATAGGCGTGAATGCTAAAGATAACAAGAAATGCTATCAATGCTTGAAAAGGAATGGTAATAAATCCGAAATAATTTACATACGTACCATTACATGGAACGACACCACAAGCACTTCCTGCGTCCTGTAAGCTAGGAACTTTTTGGATCAAATAATGATACGTAGATACTAAAATACCGATCCCGCTCAAAATGAGTCCTGGAAACGCAAAACGTATGTTTTTTTTATATAATGCATATCCATATATTACTACAAGTGGGTACATCAAGATGCGTTGATACCAGCACAATTCACACGGTATGTATCCCATAACTTCGGAATAAAATAAGCTACCCATCATTGCGACTAAGCTTTGTGCCCATGCAATAAAAAGCAATGTGTCTTTTTTCTTGTCCATTTTTCACATTCCCCTTTCACATTTATTATACATACACCGTCTATAAAAACAAAGAAATGATTTATGAAAAAAAGGAAGCAGTCATTAAGACTGCTTCAACCAACAAATCGATAATAGATTTTTTTTGCTTCTTGAATATTTTTAGTACCATGGATCAACGTTCTGCCATCATGAAATACCACTACTCGAAACTCATTGATTTCAAAGGAAATAAGATATGGATTTTCAAGATAATTGATTAAGTTCGTTTGCTTCAAATGCATTTTAAAATCATCAAAATGGAAGTTTCTGTGTTTTCCTGCTCTGATCTGTACCGTGTTTCGCCCACACAAGACAGCCGTCTTCAATTGGGATTGGTAGTCCAAATTGGGATAAATTTTCTTAACACAGGATGGACAACTGTCATCTTTTAATGAAGCAACTTCTAACTCCATTTGCTGATTCTTCCATAAATCAAAAGCTACCAATTTACCAGAAAGAGCCTCAGTATTCCCGGTTAATAACTTTAACACTTCCGTTACTTGATGAGCAACTACCTTCTGAACCGTTGGACTGATAATACCAACCGTATCACATGTGGCACCATCACTTGGAATATGGTCCATTATACATTGCAAGCATGGCGTTTCATCTGGTAAGACAGTGAATGTTACACCATAACTCGCAACACATGCACCATATATCCAAGGTGTATGATATTTTTGACAAACATCATTAATGATCAGCCTTGTATCGAAATTATCTGTAGCATCAATGACCACATCCACGTCAGGTACAATTGCTTCCAGTTCCTCTACCCCTGCGTCGGTAAGCTGTGCATCTATTTTTGTTTGACTATTGATTTTTTGCAATCTATTTTTAGCTGCAATTACTTTTGGGGTTTTATTTTCGACATCTGCTTCTGTAAATAGCTGTTGGCGCTGAAGATTACTTTCCTCTACATAATCCCTGTCCATAAGTGTAATCGTCCCTACACCTGCTCTTACAAGCATTTCAGAACTACTTGAACCAAGGGCACCTACACCTATAATCAAAACGTGGCTATTTTGAATACATTCTTGACCTTTTTCTCCAATTGGATCAAATAAAATTTGCCGAGAATATCGATTATCCACCAACACTGATCCCATCCTCTGGACTGCTTGCTACTGCATATGTTTTTTTATCAATCCTTCCAGCCAAGTAACCTAACCGACCAGCCTCTATCGCCAGCTTCATAGCCTCAGCCATTTGTACCGGATTACGTGCGCCTGAAACAGCCGTATTTAGTAATACACCATCCGCTCCTAATTCCATTGCATAGGCTGCATCCTTCGGCGAACCAATACCAGCATCAACAATTACAGGAACGTTCGCTTGTTCGATAATAAATTGCAAATTAAGTGGATTAATAATCCCCTGTCCGGATCCTATCGGTGAAGCACCAGGCATAATCGCATGTGCACCAAGTTCTTCTAATTTTCTTGCAAGCACTACATCATCTGAAGTATATGGTAAAACAGTAAAGCCATCTGCAAGCAATATTTCAGTTGCCTTTAATGTCTCAACAGGATCAGGTAAGAGCGTTTTAGGACACCCGATCACTTCCACTTTCACCATGTCACAAAGTCCTGAAGCATTTGCTAATTTTGCTATCCTAACCGCTTCTTCAGCATCTTTTGCTCCTGCAGTATTTGGTAAAAAACGATACTTATTCAGCTCGATTTTTTCTAAAAAATTAGGCTGGTCTGGATCAAAGATATTCATACGTCTCACCGAAAAGGTAAGTACTTCTGTTTCTGAAACGTCTACGGCTTTCTTTTGAATATCATAATCAGGATATTTACCTGTTCCCAAAAATAAACGTGAATTAAATTGTTCTTTTCCTATTTTAAGCATTGTTTATCCTCCTCCAACAAAATGTACGATTTCAAACCGGTCACCTTCTGTTACTTTCGCTTTATCATGTTGTTCCATTTTCAAAATCGTTTGGTTATGCTCGACAATTAATGATTTCTTCTTTAATTGTAAATGTCCTAACAAATCTTCTACCGTTTCTATCCTTTGATTCAACTCTAGACTTTCACCGTTTACGATAATTCCCAATGGTTATCCTCCTTTATACAGATAGTTGACAATCGCTAGTCAAGGAAAAAGCTCGAATATAGTCTGGCTCATCTGATATACCTTCTAGTAAATCAGCAATGAATAGTGATGTTTTTGGCGCTAATAAAATGCCATTACGATAATGTCCTGTTGCAACAAAAAGGCCTGATGTTTCTGGCACTTCCCCTAAAAATGGTGACCCCTTTTTTGCTAATGGTCTTATTCCTGCCCATATATTTTCAATAGAAGCACTACTTATGTTTGGTACGACTCTTTTAGCACTGTTTAATAGTTTTAGGACACTTGCTACTTCCACTTGTTTATCCAATTGCTCAGGTTTTGAGGTCGCACCAATAATGATTCGATTTCCTTGCTTGGGAACGAGATAGCAATCATCGGTAAAAATAGTAGATTGAATTAACGGTTCTCTTGTTTTAACCGAGAGACATTCTCCTTTAACAGGTGTGATATCTAAAGCTGGAATGTATTTTTTGAACTGATCGCTCTTAAATCCAGAAGTGATAATGACTTGATCCGCTGTATAATATTGTTCACTTACCTTCACACCTGATACTTTGTTTTGTTCGATGACTAACTGCTGAACCTCACTATCCTCAAATATTGTTGCCCCATAAGCTTCAGCTGCGATTGCAAATGCCTTTGTTAAATGTGGAGCGGAGACTTGCCCTTCTTTTGGACAATCAAGAGCTAAATAAAAATCACGAGATAATTCACTTTCTCTTATTTCCTCAGGTCTAACAATCGTTGCCTCAATGCCGTGATTCGTTTGAAATTGTACAATATCTTCTAAATGATTTTGGTCCTCTTCACTGTAGATGAGCTTGTAAGCACCTTTTTCTTGGAATTGAATATCGATGCCACTTTCTTTTTTTAGATCTTTTGCCAATTCCGGAAAAAGCGATCTGCTTTCTCTGGCAAATTGAAATAATGGTGAATCCGCTTTGAATTCCATTTGTACTCCTAACATCCCTGCCGCTGCACTGGATGCCTCAGCACCGATCTCTTTTGCTTCCAAAACGAGCACACGGTAGCCTCTTTTGCTTAATTGATAGGCGATCGATACTCCCATTATTCCACCACCAACAATGATTTGATCAAATTGATTAGTCAATGCCTTCCCCCCTCCCCATTATTGAACACACTCTGGTATTGTTTTAAAATCTCCAACGGATCGGCTGCATTCCAGACCCCTGACATAACGGCAATTCCACTAGCACCTGCTTTTAATACCGCTTGCGCATTTTCTGGTGTTATTCCACCAATCGCAACTACAGGAATCGAAACAGACTGTGTTATCTCTTGTAATCGACTTATTCCCTGTGGGGAAAGTCCTTTTTTTGATAAACTATGGAAGATATGGCCATATATGATGAAGTTAGCTCCAGCCTTTTCAGCATGAACCGCTTCTTCTAATGAATGTACAGATTTACCAATAGAAAGCTCTGGAAAAGTCCCTTTTACTACGTCAACAGGTAAGCTATGGTAAGCGAGCTGAACCCCATGGCAGTTGTTGATGGCAGCAATATCCACCCTGTCATTAATGATTAGTTTTTGTTTAGGTACCCCTTTTTCTAACAAAAAAGATACAATAGTTTGTATTTCTTGAGCTGTTTTGGATTTTTCTCGAATATGGATATAATCAACATCATGCTGTAAAAAGGGTAGGTCCTGAAGTTCCTTTTCGGTTAATTTCCCATTGGTAATAAGGTGTATTCCTTTCATGTCAGCCATTCCTCCTTCATCGAGTATAGGAAGCAAAAATGCCACTCATCCAGTATGGACAAGTGGCATTTAGTAAAAGCTCGTTGATCATTCGCTCTCTTACCACTTCCCTACGCTAGTGTTAACCAGATCAGGTTCAAAGGGTCCGAATTTTTCGTCTCAGCCACTTAATGGCTCCCCTAGTGTTCAATCGTATTTTATTATACAGGAAAAGGATAACATAGTATGAAAAATAAGCCAATAGCAAATATTTATGTTTAATTAACAAAAAGAAGGGTAGACATATAATGGAAACAATATTTAGAAAGGATGTTGTAGAAATGGCACAAGATCAACAAAAATTACAAGCTTTACTCGATGGTTTAAACGAAGATTTAGCTAATGAATATGCAGCAACCATTATGTATACGTATCATGCTTCCGTTGTATCAGGACTATATCGTTCTTCATTAAAACCTTTTTTTGAAGATGAAATAAACGATGAAATCGGACATGCTTTATATTTATCCGATAAAATTAAAACATTAGGTGGTACACCAACCACAACACCTGCTACGGTAGAACAGCTGACAGATGTAAAAGAGATGCTCGAAGCTACCTTTAAAGCTGAAAAAGAAACCATTGAACGCTATGAAGTAAGAAAACAACAAGCAGATGAATTAGGCTTTACAGAGCTTGTTGTACAACTTGAAGATATGATTGCAGATGAAACAAAACATAAAGAAGAAACACAACGATTATTAGCAGATCCTAGTTTTCAATAATGAACTAACCCCTTCCCTTTTTTTAAAATAAATGAGCAGCTTCCATTCTTGGAGGCTGTTTTCTTTTTCACATGAGAAAGCCTATAAGTCTATGATATACTAGATATAAAACAATCAGGGGTGACAAAATGCGCGAGATATTATTCCAGGAAATTGATCAATTATACGATGAAATGGTTCAAATGCGGAGATATTTACATCAATACCCTGAACTTTCCTTTTATGAATTCAAAACCGCAGCATTTATCCAAGATCAATATAAACTTCTTAATATACCTTTCCAAGCGAATGTTGGAGATAACGGTGTAGTCGCTACATTACAAGGTGCCAAGACTGGAAAAACAGTGGCACTTCGAGCTGACTTTGATGGTCTTCCCATTCAGGATGAAAAGACGGCAGCATACAAATCACAGAATCATGGTGTGATGCATGCATGTGGGCATGACGGTCATACAACCACATTACTTGCTGTTGCAAAAGTGCTTAAAAAATATCAGCATGAACTTGCTGGCAATGTTGTATTTATTCATCAACATGCCGAAGAACTAGCGCCTGGTGGGGCCCAACCGATGATAAAGGAAGGCGTTCTTGATAATGTGGATGTGGTATATGGTACACATCTCTGGACGAATACACCCTATGGCGTCGTCCAAACAGCGCCAGGTAATTTTATGGCGGCAGCAGATAAATTCACAATAAATATTCAAGGAAAAGGTGGTCATGGAGGCATGCCCCACCAAACAAAAGATCCTATCGTTGTCGGTTCCCAAATAGTAACAAACCTGCAACAAATTATTAGCAGAAGGATCGACCCATTAGATACAGCAGTGCTTTCGATAGGTTCCTTCCATGCCGGAAATGCTTATAATGTGATTCCAGACTCCACAACAATTGAGGGAACAGTAAGAACTTTTGATCAAAGTCTGCAGCAATTTATTATCGATGAGATGGCAAAGATCATTAAAGGTACCTGTACTGCTTATGATGTAGATTATCAGTTCGATTATGCAAAAGGTTATCAGCCTGTTGTGAATGATCCAGAGCATGCCGAGAAGGTTTTAGTGGCGGCAAAGTCGGTGGAAGATGTAGAAAAAGCTGAAATGGTCGAACCTAGCATGACAGGGGAAGATTTTGCCTACTATCTACAAGAAAAACCGGGTGCCTTTTTCTTCACCGGTGCTCAAATTAAAAATGGTTTTGTTCCGCACCACCATCCATTATTTGATTTTGATGAACGCGCAATGAAAATAGCGGCCAAAACCTTAATAGCGGCTACGTTAAATGTCAATCAATTATAGAAGTAAAAAGCCTCGTTTCAATTGGGAAACGAGGCTTTTCATCTACACTTTAAGCTTCTTTCTCAGATAATTCGGTATGACAACCAAGACAAAAAGCAAGCTGGCAACAGCCATCATTGCGCCTATCACCAACTCTCCTATTATTACTAAAAATAAAGTAAAAAGGATGGCGACTACGACGATTAATTGTTGCATCCATTTCATAAAGGCTTGCTTTCTCACAGACTCCGCAATTGGATACAAATCCAGCCAAACCAATGTAGCGTGATGTTTCCATAATGGCACGATTTGTAAAAAGATCATATAGATAAAAAGAAGAGCGAATATCAATTTTAGCCATTGATTTGGAACAAAATAAATCAACAGACCACCGATCACTAACAACCTAAGATATATCCCTAAATATTCGCCACTTCTAACAGTGGTTAAGCGATATAAATAAGGGTAAGCATTCTTTTGCTGAAACGGGATACCTTTTGTTAAAACTTTAGCTAACCAATGGCGTTTCTTAACTGGTGTCTCTAGGTGTGGTACATCGGTAAACATGTTTGCTAACCGATAGAAAGAACGCATGCGTAAATAATCACTTTCGATTAACAAATCCCAATTCAACGCTTTTTGTTTGCTAGCTGTTAAGTAATTGGTTGCAAAAAGAACGATCAGTAAGACCGTAATAATAGCCAAAAAAAGCATTTCTTGTCCAATAAAAAAATAAATTAATGTTACTATTAAAGCAAAACGAACGATTTTATCGATTAGCCTTGTATTTTTATCTCTAACACGAAGCATCCACCAATTCGCAACCAAACTCCATGCCTTCACAATTAACAAAACGATAAACAACATTCCGTATGCTGGTGTATCCTGATTTGGAAAAGCAGCTGCATAAAGTGGGGCAATTGCTGCAATTGCTAAAATAAACAAATAAATCTGCGTAACATAACTATAAACCAATGTCCGAATAAAATAACCTTGCAAAAGATGTTCAGCAGGTATTAGAAATACAATGTCAGCCTTTTTTAATAAAGTCTGAATCGGACTATGAGCAGTTACCAATCCTAATACGAATGCAATTACCCATGCCGATGGGAAATAACTTGGTATATTCTCTAAGAACTGCTGATAATAAACCGACATGGCGGACACAATAAATACCATAGCTATGACAATATGTCCTGTCACAATATACCTTAAATAACGACTAAGCTCTTTTATATGAGCGGATAAGCGATCGGTAAACAATTGATGAGCATTAAGCATAAGAATCGGCTTCTTTCGTCAATTGAATATATAGATCATCCAATGTCGCTTCTGGTCGATCAAAAGACTTTCGCAATTCTTCTAAAGTACCTTTTGCCCTGATTAGACCATCATGTAAAATGACAAACCTGTCACAATAACGTTCTGCCGTTGCTAAAATGTGTGTTGACATTAACACACCTGCCCCTTTTTCCTTCATTTGATCCATCAGCTGTAAATAAGATTGAATCCCCAATGGGTCAAGACCAACAAATGGTTCATCCACGATATATAAATCAGGCTCAACTAAAAAGGCACACATAATCATCACTTTTTGTCTCATACCTTTCGAAAAGTGAATCGGAAATAACTTCAGTTTTTTTTCTAAACGAAACTCTTTTAGTAAAGGGGTCACTCTTCTCTGGTAGACATCTTCCGGGATTTGATAGGCCATCGCAGTCAAACGTAAATGTTCTTCTAACGTTAACTCATCATATAACACTGGCATTTCCGGAATATATGAAAAATAGTTTCGATAGCTTTCAGGGGCCTCTTGAAATGATTTACCTTTTATTGAAACTTCCCCACTCTTAGCTTGCATTAAACCAATGACATGTTTAATGGTGGTACTTTTTCCAGCACCATTTAAGCCAATTAATCCGACAATTTCATTCGGTTTTACGTCAAAAGAAATGCCATGCAAAACATTCTTATGCGTATAACCTCCTTCTAAATTCTTAATATGTAATAAAGGTTCCATTCCCTAACGTCCCTTCTTTAATTACTTATCCAAAAAGTATTACCAATTGCTATCCATTATACCAAATTCTTTTAGTATTAGAAAAAGAAACATTGAACTAGTCTTTCAGCTGATGCTACTTCATCTTTTTTGGTGGTATATATTTTATCGGACATTAAAGCTGGTGCACGACTCTTCTTTTGGGCGATATATGCTTTTATCGGACATTAGAGCTGGTGCACGACTCTCTTTTGGGCGATATACACTTTTATCGGACACTAGAGCCGGTGCGAGACTCTTTTTTTGGGCGATATATATATTTATTGGACAAAAACGCTGGTGTGACCTTCTTCTTTTAGGCGATATAACAATTTATCTGACATTGAAGATTTAAAACTTCGAATGATGTGCATAAAGAAAATGATTTTGAACAAACTATATCATGAAGGGGCAAGGAAGCAATAAAAAAGCTTGATTAAAAACCAGTTTATGAAATGGCGAAAGCCTTTCGTTGCATGAATTTAGTAAAGTGAAGATTTACTCTTGCTTGCTATGAGTCGTATCAATCCTTTCAAATGTATAGAACGACCTTTTTCTAACAAAAATCTTCCCCGATTTTTGTGAAAAAGAACTGACTTGTCTCCTTCAAGCAGGAAGTGCTGTTAAACGAGAGATCGTTTTATAGCACTCCTGCTATTTTTTTATAGTTAGCATTTTAAAGGAACCGCAAAATAATGTATAATGAGAAAAAAGACTTATTTATAAAAGGAGTGAGATAAATGACTAAGCATTCCGATTGTATCTTTTGCAAAATTATCGATGGCGAAATACCATCAGCAAAAGTTTATGAAGACGAAGATGTTCTTGCTTTTCTTGATATTAGTCAGGTAACGAAAGGACACACATTAGTTATACCGAAACATCATACCAAAAACATTTATGAAACGAATGATGAAATTGCTTCGACATTATTCGCTCGTGTTCCGAGAATTGCAAATGCGTTAAAAGAAACATTTCAGCCAGCTGGTATTAATATACTTAATAACAATGGTGAAGCTGCTGGGCAATCTGTATTTCACTTACATATACATCTTATCCCACGATATGATGAGCAAGATGGATTTGATGCAAAGTGGGAAACACATGAAGATAAATATAATTTGGTTGACATTGCCTCTTCCATCAACAATAACATCTAATTTTTTAAAAAAACTGGTTTGATTGTCTCTAAAAAAGAGAATGTTATATATATGAAAGGAGTGTTCGGAATGATTAACAGTAAGTCATTATTAATCGGTATGCTTGCAGGTGGAATAGTAAGCGCTGCTGCCACACTTTTAAGTACACCTAAAGCAGGTAAAGAATTAAGGACAGATGTAAAAGTAAAAAGTGATAAAGCAGTACACTATATTAATAACCTGAGAACAGAGGGTGTTGATCTTAAAGAGCAAATCACCAAAACCTCCAAAGAAGGTGCAGCCTTAATTAAAGACCTTTCTGCTGATGTAAAAGAATCAATTGAATCTTGGAAAAAAACAGTGGAGCCTCATCAAAAAAACATACAAAAATATTTAACACAAATTGAAGAGAGCCTTAAAGAATTAGAGGATAAGACAAAATCTCAAACGGAATAATAATCACCCTAAGAGTTGGCAAATGCCAACTCTTTTTAGTTTTTAGCTTTCTTAATGATGTTAATGCAATTACATGTAATCGTTTACTTATTTTTTTTACAAAAAAACGGTTGATTTTTAATACGAAACATACTATAGTCATGTAGTGTTATTTGAAACATGTATTTTAAAACTAAGGGGTGATCCTATGAATTGTTGGGATTCCATTAATCTAACAAAACAACTAGGCTTTTATCGTAGTATAATACTTTCCTTTATCTTTGGACTATTATCATTTATTTTATTATATCTGCCATTTACTTTAATTCATAAAGATGCATTGGTAAAAGATCACGGATTAATCCCGTTAGCTTTTGGAATAGCGATATTGCCTTTAATGCATAAAATCATACGAATCATACCATTAAAATGTATGAATAAAAAAATTAAACTAAAATGGACATGGGAAAAGAGGATTATTCCAAATTTCGATTTGTGTAAAAATTCGCACACGACAAAACCTGTATTACTTTTAGCATTGTTATTACCGACAATAATTATAACGATACCATGTATTGTAGGGAGCTATTTTCTACCTTCTTATTATCCTTATTTCTTATTAGCGGGTGCGATTAATTTAAGCCTGTCTTATATTGATTTTCTTTATATCAGACACCTGTGGAACGCACCAAAAAAATGTGTGATTTCTAACGATGAAAAAGGATACGATATCCTCATACCACGATAAGACCAACGATAGCGTTGGTCTTTTTTAATTATCCATATTTAAAGTAAATCATTTGTTAGCAGTGAGGCTATGCCTTAATGAGTTACAAGATAACAAACCATTTTTTTCTCTTATTAACTCCTATGTTATAGTATCGATATACATTTTTTTCTATTAATTAAAGAAGACATACTGTTCAAAACTACGATTTTTTGTTAAAGTAATTAAAGTAGATTAAGGAGGTAGGCTTCATGCTTTTTGTTTTTGTTATTTTTGCTTTTTTCACATTGTTTATTTTTAACTCATTGACAATGAGACTATGTTTACAAACGGAAATGTCCCAAGAAAAACAACCAAACGTTTTCCGGACCATCAATATTTTAATTACTATATTATTAGTGTCCTCCTACGTAGAGGTAATATATACCTAAAAAAATTAGTAAAAACAATGTAATATCTATATTTACTGTTTTTTTTAATAAAAAGTATGTTATATTATTGCAAGAGTAAAAAATTGCATGAGTAAATAATTAGGAGTGTAGGTACAATGAAAAAATTAGCAATCACTGCAACAGTTGCAGCAAGTATTTTCGCGCTTTCGGCGTGTTCTTCAGAAGAAGATTCTGAAACAGTAGTAGAGACTGGATCAGGAGATATCACCAAAGAAGAATTTTATCAAGAATTAAAATCCGCTAATGGTGGACAAGTCCTTCAACAAATGGTGTTGGAAACTATTCTTGAAGATAAATATGATGTATCTGATGAAGAAGTGGATAAAGAAATTGAAACATTTAAAGAACAATATGGTGAGCAGTTTGAAATGGTCTTGACGCAAAGTGGATACGAAGATGAGGATGCTTTCCGTGAAGATTTACGTGTTAACCTTTTACAAGAAAAAGCTGCCACAGAAGACGTTGAAGTAACAGACGAGGAAATCCAAAAACGTTATGAAAGAATGCAAACAAACTTAGTAGCAAGCCATATTCTTGTAGAAGATGAAGCAACAGCAAATCAAGTAATTGAGAAATTAAATGATGGCGAAGATTTTGCTGCATTAGCAGAAGAATATTCAACAGATACTGGTAGTGCTGCAAATGGTGGAGATCTAGGAGAGTTCGGTGTTGGAAAAATGGTCCCTGAATTCGAAGATGCTGCTTACAACCTGGAAATCGATGAAATTAGTGAGCCTGTTCAATCACAACATGGATTCCATGTCATCAAAGTAACTGATCGTGTAGAAGTAGAAGATGTAGAGCCATTAGAAGATGTAAAAGATCAACTACGCAGAGAAATTGCTCAAACAAAAATTGATCAAGCAGCATTGCAAACTAAAATTCAAGATTTAATGTCAAATGCTGAAATAGATGTTAAAATAGAAGAGTTTGAAGATCTATTCAAACAACCAGAAGCACCTGAAACACCTGCAGCACCTGCAGAAGGAGATACTGAAAGTACAGAAGAGGAAGCAGATAACACTGAAGAATCTGAAAGTACAGAAGAGGAAGCAGATAACGCTGAAGAATCTGATAATACAGAAGAAGAAACTCAAGAATAATAAATCAAAAACCCTATCTTCATCAAGAATGAGGATAGGGTTTTTTTGTGTTATATTTATACTACTACGTATTTAAATGAATTGGAGTGTTACCGTTGACGAAAGCGAATTATTTTTACGACATGATTCCGATCAATTACGAACTGACTGAAGAACAACGTGAGCAAGTTAAATCCTCCTTTCCACCGCCAGCTTTACCAGATGAGATTGCAGGTTTAGACCTTAATAATTTAGCAAAAGGTACACCTGTGAAGACACGTGTGTTACTGAATGATTTTGAAGTTAAGAAAACAAAAACAAATAAATCCTTCTTAAAGATAACTTTAAGTGACCAATCTGGTAATATCTCGGCAAAAATGTGGGATAACAATGGAGAAGTAGAAGCCATGCAGCCGATCTTGGAAAAAGCAGGGGTCTTTGATATTAGAGGTCAAGTCGATGAATTTAATGGTTTTAAAAGTGTGACTATCTATGACATGACCCCGTGTAAAGAAAATATCGATCCATTCACACTACTTGCCTATACAAAACAAGATATTCAACAATTATCAGAAGAATTATTTGCTTATCTGTATGCATTAGATAATCCCTATCAAGAGATTGCGCTTCGAGCAATGGATCAACTTTGGGAATCTTTCCGGATAAGCCCTGCTGCGAAAGGTTTTCATCACAATTACTTAGGAGGATTATTAAAACATACAGTTGGTCTTATGCGTTTTTGCCGCTACATTACCATACAGGAAGACAATCCATTTCGTGCTGTTATGAAGCTCATACATAAAGTTGAAACCCAATATAAACAGGAAATTTGGGAATCTCTAAAAGAAGATGGCCAACGACCTTCATTTGTATGGAAAGATGCAATCGACCACTTGTATCATATGTTACAAGGCATGGGAGAATATAAATACGAAGAGATCAACTATAACGCCTTAATAACCAGTATATTATTCCATGACATTGGAAAGTTGGCAGAATACGATTATGCTGGGAAATCAATGAACGTTTTCGATTATTTGTATCCTACTGCCACTATCGAGGATGCCCAAAGGAAACAAGCTGGAATTGCGATGGATCCATTAGGAGTTACTATTGGTCATATTCCTTATGGAGTTCTACTTCTTACCAAAGTAATTGAACATAACCAGGTCCAGGTCAGTATGGAAGCAATCCACCTCATGTCACACTGTATCTTATGCCATCATGGTTTACCAGAATGGGGTAGCGCGGTTCGAAAACCTCTTAATCTAGAAGGTTACCTTATCCACATCGTAGATTACTTAGATAGCAGGTATGAAAATACTGAAGCAGATCATCAAAAATAAAGTGAGACTTCAATCAGTTAGAGTTTTTGACTTCCTACTGATTGTTATCAGGAAGGAGGTACTAAATGATTCCATTATCTAAAAAGATTACAGGTATTTTTATTCCGGTAAAGGATATTGAAAAAGCCCGTGATTGGTATTGTGATTTATTAGCCGTGCAACCAACAAATGAGTTTCCAGGTGGACATCTTTATGTGATAGAGTTTAATAATTTAAACCTTGTTCTGGATAGTAAGATTTATAGTGAAAAAACGATTATTCAAACTCCTCTTTTTCACTTTGATACAGATAATGTTGAACAATCTTACCAATACATTCATGAAAAAGGAATCGAATTAACATCTAACATTCAATTTAACCAATTTTTCAATTTTAAGGATCCTGATGGTAACCATTTAATGATGTGTCAGCCTTAGAAGAATAGTGAGGTCTGAGTTTCAGGCCTCATGAAGGATTTTTGATAATAAATATTGTGCATCCTTACTCACCCCACAAATTAATGCTGAACCTCTTTGCGATTGCCAAGGCAATCCTATGAAATATAAACCTGAAATAACTGAAACACCTTTTTTATGGATTGGGTTACCATGTGGTGAAATTACATCTGGTGTCTTAATCCAATGATAATCTGCATTAAATCCTGTAGCCCAAATAATTTGATCATATTCCTGTTTACTTCTATCATCAAAAGTTACAATATGGCGTGATACACTAATGACTTTCGGTTTTAAAGTCACTTGTTTCTTTCGTATCAACAACTTCAATTTATTGCCAAATATAGGATCCTTTTGATTACGAAACCACTTTCCTTTTAGTGAATCGCTCTCAGCAAATAAAAAACCAAAAATGTCTAACCATTCAAAAATACTTCTCCCAATTATTTGTAATGGTAAAAATCGCAGAGAATGATTAACAGCAATGGTAACCTTTTTTATTTTTGACAATTCTACAGCAATTTGCGCTCCTGAATTCCCTCCTCCTACTACTAACACAGAGTCACCATCAATATAAGATGGTGACTTATAATCTGATGAATGAATAGAAGTTTGTCTTTCTGTAGAGTTCTGAAAGACATCTGGAATAAAAGGAGTTTGAAATGGTCCAGTTGCCACAATAACTTTTTCAGCTTCCATTATTCCTTTATTTGTTATAAGGCGAAATCGTCCCTTCTCTGTTTTTGTTAATTTTTCAACTCTCACATTATATCGAACTGGTAATTGAAAATGACTTACATAATCTTCTAGATACTTTGCAATTTCGTCTTTTGTTGGATATTTATCTGGCGCTCCTTTCATATTCAAACCTGGTAAACTACTATAATTACGAGGAGTAAACAACACTAAGGAATCATAGCGATTACGCCATGAATCACCTACTCTTTCCTTTTTATCCAAAATCACAAACGATATATTTTCTCTCATAAGATAATACCCCATTGCAATTCCAGCTTGTCCTGCACCAACAATAATTACTTTATATTGATTCAAATGAGCCCTCCTAACATTCAAATGTTCATTTGAATGTTATTATACAGAAAAATGAGTAAAAGTAAATAAAATACTTATGTTTTATCTCTTTACGTCTGGTGCTCAAGATGACCAAGAATCTTAACACGACTACAGCACTGATTTTTTTGAAACAACTAACAACAATGGTAATATTATGCTAAAATAAGCTATAACAATTGGTTATGAGGTGACGTTATGATATTTATCATATTATTTATTATTTTATTAATTTTAACATTCGATTTAACGAAGATAAGAAATCAGAACAATGAGATGATTCAACAAAATCAGAGAGTGATAGAGTTATTAAAGGAAACGAGAAATCAGTAAATCACTACACATTTTACATTAAAAGGAGAAATTATACCTCAGAAAGGAAGAAGCTATTTGGAAGTCTATAAAGACGAATTTTTAATAAGCGATGATAGAACTTTAATTAATATTCAGACTGTGTATAACCTGCTTTCCCCTACATACTGGGCTAAAGACCGTTCCATTAAAACGATTGAAAAAAGTATAGAGAATTCCTATGTATTTGGAGTTTACCATAATAACAATCAAATAGGCTTCGGTCGCATTGTTTCTGATCAAGCTGTATTTTCCTGGATATTGGATGTGGTGATTAATTCAAATTATCAGGGAAAAGGCATTGGCACATGGCTAATAGAGTGTATGATTCAACATCCAGATCTTATTAATACGAAATTTGCACTTGCTACGAAAGATGCCCATGATTTTTATCGGAAATTTAACTTTAAAGAAAAAGATTGTATGATAAAGAAATAAAGGAGATTATAATGGAACAATGGTTAATCCAAATCATGAATGATTACGGCTACATAGGGATTATGTTTTTAATCGCTATTGAAAACATTTTCCCACCGATCCCTTCTGAAATAATTCTTACCTTTGGCGGCTTTCTCACGACCACTTCTTCTTTACATATTGTTGGAGTTATTTCCGCCTCTACTGCCGGTTCTGTTTTAGGTGCGATCATTCTATATAGTATTGGATTACAAATGGATGTAGCACGATTGGAGAAAATAATAGGTAAATGGGGACATATTCTTCGAGTAAAAAGAGAGGATATTTATAAGGCAGATAAGTGGTTTGATAAACATGGTTACTGGACGATATTCTTTTGCCGGTTTGTCCCTCTTATCAGAAGTTTAATCTCAATTCCTGCTGGCATGTCTCACATGAACATTGGTTTATTTTTATTATTTACTACCCTTGGCACACTCATATGGAATACGGTATTAGTTTTTGTAGGAGCTACCCTAGGCGCCTCTTGGGAGAATATCTTACACTATCTCGAGGTTTATTCCACTGTTATTTATTTGTTGTTGTCTGTTTTAGTAATTATCATTCTTCTAAAACTAGTACGCAGAAAATAAATTCCTTCAAACGATAAATATTCAATATAAATTGTTGCTCTATTTAAGGATAATGTGCCATGAATGATTTGATTATTTCAACATTAAATTTGCACGTAAAAACCGATACGACTTGCGCAATTCGCTAGGTATAGTTCTACAATGACACATCATTTAAATGAAATAATATTAGAAAACTCAAAATGACAGCTTCCACAATCGTTGTAGCATCTATTCGCAGCGGAGGCGTCCACTTTCACTCCTGCGGGAAGTTTTTATCCGAAGATCCACTTTGGTAAGTGGTCTTGCTTACCAAAGTTAGCTGAGGAGAAAAACCCGTGGAAAGGGAAGTGGACAGCCGCAGCGAATATCTAGTAAATCTATCATTTCAAAATTACTACTTCGACTAATAGTTACATATCAGTTATTGCGTAGTATCTTCCCAATATGTAATAAATACTTATCCTCACTCTTGTTCTTCGTTTATTTTGTTCGTGCTATTTTATAACCATTATCAATTTTTTCAAATCCTACTTTCGGATAATAATCCATCGCTTTTGGTGACGATAATAAAATCAGCGCGACGTTCTCATTTAATAAAAGCTGGACTCGATTGATTAATTCTTTACCGATCCCTTGTTCTTGATAAGTCTCGTCAACAGCTAAGTCTGATAAATAACAGCAATAACTAAAGTCAGTTAGACCTCTGGCAACTCCTACAAGCCTCTCTTCATCCCATGCAGTAACCAAAACATTGGCATGATCCAACATTTGCTGCAATCGATCAAGGTCATCAAAAGGTCTGATAATGCCAGATTTTTTAAATATTTCAGATAGGTCGATCGGTGTTATCGTTATATCATCTTTATACATAATCTCGGTCATTTTCGCCACTCCCTCTGTTAGTCTTTTTATCGTACCATACTTTCCCAATTAACGTAATGTCAACTCGGCATTTTTCGTTTTTGTTGCAGTAAAGTAAAATACTTGATGTTGTTCACTGATTTCTTCTAGTAACTCTAATACTTTTTCTTTTCGCTCTCTATCAAAATGAACAAAGCCATCATCGATAAGAAAAGGTAAAGCAAATCGTTTTGCCATTACATGACTTAACGCAAATCGAAGTGCTATATATAATTGGTCTTTCGTTGCTTGTGATAACTCGATTACATCAAAATGAAAACCATCTTTATTTTCTACGATAATTTTTGAGTCGTCATTTATATAGATGCTTGGATAGTGATCAATTGTTAAATATTTAAAGTATTGACTCGCTTTTTCAAAAACCATCGGCATATATTTTTCTGAATAGCTTGTTTTTGCTTTGATTAGCTTAGAGTGTGCTACTTGGTGTGTCGCCCAATTCTTTGCTATTTTTTGTAATTTCTCCTGCTTATATGATATTTGATGAGTGAGTATCGATACGTCTTCTTTTTTTTCTAATAGCTCAACCGTTGCTTTTCGATCACTTAAATCTTTTTGAGCCTTATCAATCATTTGGTCATTTCTCTCTATTTTCTCTTTTACTTCTCTCATCTGTAATTTCAACTCATTTTCGTCTGCAAACTCACCATTCGCAAATGAGTTAATTGTTTTTTCTTCAAATAAAACAGTTAAGCTATCATAAAGCTGATTCTTTTTATCTTTTGTTTCGACTAATTGACGATATTTTTCCCCTTTTTCGATAAACTTTTCTTGATTCTCCACTTGTGCATGTTGTAATAACTGATCTATCTCGTTAAGGTAAGGCTGCTGCATTTCCTGACATTGTTCCAGATGAGCTGTTAACTCCTGCAAGCGATCTGCTAACCGTTTTGCTTCATTTCGTTTTTCTCTTTCCACTTGTAAGGCCTCGGTAAGATTTTTGTTTACGTCAACTGAAAAGGAGGAAAGTTCCTGTTCCAAATCCTTCTTAAGTTGTTGAGGTCGATCTAAGTCAACTAGTAATTTCCTGGAATCTGATAATCTCTCTTTTTGGATCATTAGTAATTGATATATCTTAGACCAGTAGGTTATCCCTACATTTGTTAGAAATGGATATTGTGACTGCTGATCATGTATTTTCGCATGGTTCTGCTCTTGTTGTTCATTTAAAAAAGTGGCCCTTGCCTCTAATTTTAATTGCTCGCGAAGGTAATGCTGGATATTCTTCTCAATCGAAGCGATCCGGTCTTTTTGTTTTTGATGATCTTCTATTTCTTTCTTTTTTTCCTGCCGCTCATCTAACGTTAGCCTTACTGAATCTACTTGATCGGGTTGAAACCAATGTGTAAATGTTTTTCCATAAACTCTTATTACGAGACATTGTGAGATCGCGAGAAAAGCGATGATACCTCCCCACAACCAGTCGGTGATAAAGGCTAACAGTATCGACGAAACAAGTCCGATTATCATAACAATTAATGATAACTTCCACTGATTTTGATATTTTTCTTGCCATTTCCGATAGCGTTTTTCTTGTTTCTCTTGATCTATTGTAAAATCAGCTTGTTCTATTTGCTTTTGGTAATCATCAATGATCTCAGAATCGACCAACTGGTCTTCCACTTGTTTTTTTTCTATCTCCATATTGGTAATATGTTTCAAGTTGGATGCATGTTCCTTTTCTATGTGGTTTTTCTCTACTTCTATTTTTTCTGCTTTCTTTGCAAGTTCTGTCCAATGTTCTTCTAAATAAAATGGTAAAGGTAGTTCTTCTAATTCATCAATCGTTAGATTAATTTGCATGCGATCGAGTTTTTCCGTAATTTCTTGACGGATCTTTGCTAGTTTATTAGAAATGTCTTTTTCTTTTGCAGTGATTTCATTGATTTCTTCGGTTAGTTGCACTGCACGGTTTAATTGATGCCAGTCATTTTCCGTTAATGTAACTAGATCAGATTGGTTTTGTTCGACTTCTTTTATATTTTTTTCAATGACATATTGTTCGCTTCGAATTGGGAGAAGTTTTTCTTTCCATTGGTTTAATCGTTCTAATCCATCGGTCGGAAATGTTATGGTTGTGTTTTGACGTGCCAGGTTATTAGATGCGAAATAAAAGTCTTTGATAAGCTTATAATGGGTGCTTCGTTTTTCTAATTGTTGAAATGTTTCGGTTAGTCGTTTTCTTTCTATTTGTTGATCGTGTAGAGTTGTCTTTAATTGCTGGATCTCTTCCAATTGATCGCGGTATGTAGCTTCTTCTTGTTTTGCTTTTGCTAACTGATCTTTTAATTCTCTGAGTTCTTGAAAAAATTGATTAATTTCAGGTTTTTTACCATATGGTTTAAATAACTCTGCTAAACTTTTCTCCAACTTTTTTTCTGCTTGGTAAATACGATCCGATCCTGACATACCAATTGCTATTAATATGTCATGTATGGCATGATTATCCAGATGTTGGATCTGTTGAAGGTCAATGGCATCAAAGGTAAAAATAGCTTCATACTGTTCTCGATCCATTCCTTTTATATTTTCTTGTAACCATTCTTCCTCTTTTGTTTCTCCCTCAACAAATACGAGCGCCTTATTTTTATTTTTACCATCTACTCTTTCAATCGTTACGGTTTGTGAGGACAAGCCTGAAACGGTGATTCTTCCCCCAAGTGCTGATCCTTGTTTTGGAACATAGCGTTTTAAATTTGAGGGTTTTTCACCAAATAAAACATATAAAATAAACTGGCGTAATGTTGATTTCCCCGATTCATTATTTCCTGAAATTTCAATCACACCTGCTGAATCTTGAAAATTAAATTGTTGATCTTGCCACTTTCCGAAGCCATATATATGTATATTTTCAATACGCATCCTGCTATCCTCCTTTTACATGTAATAAATGATCTAGCAGTTGTTCAGACTCTACTCTAGTCATATCTAAGTCTTCTTCCTCAAGCTTGTCTAGCCACTTTCGGCCTTCGGGATGCTGCCAGAGTTCTGCCAGCATATCTGCTAAATCTTCTTTTTTGGAAAAGGTTTGTGCCAACTCCTGTAAGAAACCACCATCTTGTAACCACTCTGATCGTTGCTGGTTTTTCTGCCATTTGTAACCACTAATATAGGTCCATTCTTTTGTCTCAACTGATTGATTGATAATGTCGAGCATTTCATCAAATGAACCGTTGCTGATCCATTCTTGCACAGTAGTTGATACACGCGTGAGTTGGAGTTCAATCACTTGCTTTCCGGATGAATATTCCGCTATTGTCTTTTCAATTTCTTCTAGCGCTCGGTTAATATCGGTCCATTCTTCAGTTGAAATCATGCATTTTTCAAATCGAATAGAATGAAGCTGATGGAAATCGAGTTGTTGCTCTGTCTCTGATAAGGTAACTAGATAACAACCCTTTTCCCCTGATTCTTTCATTGATCTCCCCTGAATATTACCTGGGTAAACGACAGCAGGTTTTTCTGATAAAACATTTCTTTTATGAATATGGCCAAGTGCCCAGTAATCAAAGCCAGACTGTTTGAGATCAGAAAGTTGGAAAGGTGCATAGGGTACATGTTCTTCTGTTTTTACATTGCCAACGGTACCATGCAATGTTGCGATATGATGAATCGGTTCTTCTGTTTTTTGGAATTGCAATGCTTTATTTTCAGTAACTGCTCGTTCTTCATAACTAAAGCCATAAATTTTGGCTAGTTTCTGATTATCTTTTACAAAATTGAATGCTTCAACTTTTTCTTTTTCAAAAACAAAAACATTATCAGGATAATTTCTAGGAAACGCCTGACTGTTTATAAAGTCATGATTACCAAAGGAAATATATACGTTAATATCATGTGAGTTTAGCTGTTCTAGCGATTTTCTCAATGCGATATGTGCTCGCATGCTTTGTTCTTCCTGGTCAAAAATGTCACCTACTAATAGGACAAAATCTACCTTTTTCTCAATAGCAAGGTTTGTCAAATTAGTTAATGCTGCAAATGTGCTTTCACGGATATCCGCTAATATATTGGACGGTATATTACTTAAACCTTTGAATGGACTATCCAAATGTAAATCAGCACAATGAAGAAAGGTTATTTGTTTTTTCAAAAGATTCACCTGCCTTTCCTATTATTGTAGCAGAGCATAAATCAGAATGCACGTTCGATCATTGTGCGTTTGACATATTGTGTTAATATATAGGAAATGGAGGTGATGGGAATCGAAATGTTTATTTATTTACGACCTATTTTTATCACCATGATCATACTTCTTTTAATATTATTTCTAGTAATTTTAATTCAGCATAAGTTACTTACAACCTTCTCAGTTCTTGCCTTCGCTATCTCGTTTATTATCCTTGCAAATGTAACATTATATATGAGTGGAGAAATCGTTGATGAGCTCAACTTGACTAGAGATCAAAATGAATTTTATTACGTAATAGCGATCGTAGTCCTATCTTTTATCAATGTCGTTGTATTTCGATATAAGAAAAGGAAAGAAGGTAGAATATTTTATTGAAGGAGCTACAAAATGCAAAAAGTAAAATTAGTGGAACCAGCTAAAGAATTATATGAGGCTTATCTTGATTTTTACCAAGAGTGGATACATAGTGGGGAAGTTAGAATTCCTTGGGTGATCGACAAATATCCATATGATATTGAAAAAATGTTAACTTTTTTTGATGAACATAAAAAAGGTATTGATTTACCAGAAGGCTGGGTTCCAGATTCCACTTACTGGTTGATAAATGAACAAGAACAAGTCTTAGGTGTCGTTAATATTCGTCACCAGCTCACTGATTATTTAATGAATATCGGTGGACATATCGGCTATGGTATACGTCCAAGTCAGCGCCAGAAGGGCTATGCTACTCAGTTACTGAGGTTATCAATCGAAGAAGCGAGCAAATTAGGCATTAAGAAAATATTAGTAACTTGTGATAAAAACAACATCGCTTCATGGAAAACTATTTTAAAGAATAACGGCGTGGAGTATAAGGATTTTATAGAGGAAAACGGAAATGTCGTCAAACGTTTTTGGATTGAAGGGAAGCAAACGCTGTGAATAACCATACATTAAAGGAGGTGAAATGTATTGAACCTTTCCATTCCCCATAAATCTTTTTATTTACAACAGCTTGAAGCAACGATCCAACGGTTATCTCCCCATGAGTGTGTTCAACTTGAAAAATCCTTCGGTCGTGAAATAGCAGGATACACTGGCGAAAAGAACTTGCCCTATTATTTAGATTCACTGCCATCAGTAAGTCGACTATTCGGAACACGCCTTCCCTTTCAGCATCACTTTTTTCAAATCGATAGTTTAGTTGTTTTCCCACAAAAAATATTCATCTGTGAAGTCAAACATTTAAAGGGAAAAATCTCGCTGAACCAATCAAATCAGCTTATTCAGGAAACAGAAAATGAACAAATACAAGTATATGACAATCCATTAATTCAAGCACAGTATCAAAAGGATAAACTTGAATCCTTCCTCTCTTCAAGTGGTTTCCATTCACCTCCGATTCATCCTGTCATTATATTTACCCACCCTAGTGCTAATCTTGACTTCCAACAACCAGACATCCTTCCTATACAACAATTACCTATTAGAATGAAAGAGATTTTATCGAATAGTAAAGCTACTCCATTTTCTACCTCTCAGTTGAAGAAACTCACTTCCTTTCTAACGAATAATCATCAAGAAAGACAAACGAATATACTAGCAAAATTTAAGATCTCTCCCAAGACAATTAAACGCGGTGTTTTCTGTTCCAAATGTATTCAAGTCAAAGCAAAAAGAATCTATGGCACTTGGTATTGTCCTAAATGCGGAACGAAAGACAAAAATATGCACATCAAAGCATTGAAGGAGTGGGCATTAATTTTTGGACCAACCATTACGAATAAGCAAGCACGCTATTTTTTAAATATTGAATCGATTCATTTAACAAAAAGGCTTTTAAATCAGGTGCAGTTTCCTTCTACAGGAACTTATCGAGATAGAAAACACGATCTGTCCCTTTTACTAAATAAATTAAAGTGAAATGTATTACTGGCAACTTTTGTGTTTTATTGGCAACTTCCAATGCTTTATTGGCAACTTCGCTCTCACCATGAAAGAAGCTATTTCGTCACAAGGACGAAATAGCTTCTGCTTTCACTTATTCTTTTTTCGATAGTTGTAGTGCTTTTTTGAAATCTTTCAGTGATGTCGATGTGCCGTACATCAACACACCTCCGCGATAGACTCTTGCTCCTACTACAGCGAATAATGCAATTGTTGCTATCAGAATAAGAATACTTAAACCTATTTCCCAGAATGGAATCTCTAATAATCCGACACGCAAGAACATTGCAAGTGGTGAGAAAAATGGAATATAGGAAGAAACTACAACAATCGTAGAATCTGGCATACTTAGTCCAAACATGGTAATCATAAATGCTGCAACGATAAGTAATGTTACTGGCATCATTAATTGTTGCACATCCTCTGTCCTGCTAACTAAGGATCCTAACATGGCCGCTAATGTAGCGTAAAGGAAATACCCTAGCAGGAAAAAGATAATTGCATATATAAAAGTAGATGTACTAATATCTGATAGTCCGAAGAATTCGAAAAATCCGCCTACTAGCTCATCTTGCTTCTGCGTAATTACAAGATAACCTACCCCTAAAAATGCAACGATTTGTGTTAAACCTACCAAACCAATTCCAGTAATTTTGGCAAACATTTGACTTACTGGAGAAGAGCTTGAAATTAATATCTCCATTACTCTGGATGTCTTTTCGTTTGCGATATCCATTGCAATCATATTTCCATACGAAATCACTGTGAAATATAAGAGAAATAAGATAACGTACACTAAACCTCTTGCACTACTAAGTTCATCTTCTGACTTGACAGTTGACGTTTCCCCGTCACTTGGAGCAATCAATTCACTTTCAAAAGTCATCGGCTCATAAATGCCTGTAATAATAGCCGGATCTATTTCAGACTGATTTGTTGCCATTTCCACTTTGATTTGTTGTAACTCGTTTTGAAGTCTCATTTCCATCGATTGATTTGAATAGTCTTTACTATGATACACAGCAGATGGTAAACCATCAGCAGTTTCGCTAATTTCAAGAGCTGCTACATACTGTTCATCTGTTACCGCTTCTTTTGCCTCTTCAATCGAAGCCTCAAAATGCTCAATTTCAAAATCGGAGTCGTTTGCTGTTAATCTTGATTCTAGTTGTTGATATACTTCTTCACTTTCTGTTATAACTGCAACCTGATCTACTTCACCTTCTGATTCGAATAAGTCGATAACTGATTGGATATTAGCCATTAATACTATAAATAAGAGAAAGATAGCTGTAGTAATAATGAAAGATTTTGATTTAATTTTAGACATATACGTATGGGAAAATACAATCCAAAATTTATTCATAGGACTCACCCGCTTTCTCAATAAAGATGTCATTTAGGCTTGGTTCGTCTAATTCAAATTTACGAACGAAACCTTTTCCTAGCAATTGTTCTAGGATCTTTTGCGATACATCTTCATTTTCAATTTGACAAAGTGCTCCATCTGAAAAGTGCTTTACTTTGACCACGCCAGGGATGCTTTCCACAAAACCCAATTCAAAGTCTGCTTGAATTGATAAATTTTTCTTACCAAAGGAGCGCTTTATTTCTCGAATATCACCATGTAATATTGGTTTTCCATGTTGCATCATACATAGATGCTGACATAATTCTTCGACATGTTCCATCCGGTGCGAAGAAAAAACAATGGAAGTCCCACTATCTTTTAATTCAACTACCGCTTCTTTTAATAATTCTACATTGACAGGATCTAATCCAGAAAAAGGTTCATCTAAAATAAGTAGTTTAGGTTTATGTATAACTGCAGAGATGAATTGGATTTTTTGTTGATTCCCTTTTGATAACTCTTCCACTTTTTTATCCATATATTGTGGAACCTTCAACCGGTCAAGCCATTTCGTTAATTCTTCCACCACTTCTTGTTTTGCCATACCACGTAATTTTCCCAGGTAAATTAATTGATCACGAACTTTAAGTTTCGGATAAAGTCCTCTTTCTTCTGGTAAGTAGCCAATTAAGTCACTTTTACTATAATCGATTTCTTCACCATTCCACGTAATCGTTCCTGATGTTTGATCTAATAAATTTAAGATCATACGGAATGACGTTGTTTTACCTGCACCATTTGCGCCTAGAAATCCAAAAATCTGGTTATCTGGAATTTCTAACGAAAGATGATCCACAGCAGTAAACGATCCAAACTTTTTTGTCACATTCTCTAGTTTTAATGTCACACTCACTCACTCCTTTCACTATATATACGAATCACGGTACTCATTAGTTTCAAAAAAATGAGTTACAGCTGATATTGCTGTAACTCATGGTCATTTATTGTTCTTGTGCACCGTATAATTCTTCTAACGGTTTTGTAATAATGCGGCTTAGGTCATTAATAAGCACGTTAACGCGTTGTTCTTCTTCCATTAATTTAGATATATCTTCATGTTGTTGAACAAGCTCCACTACTTGTTTCGCTTTTTCTACTTCTTCTTCGGTAATTTCCATTCCTTGCATTTGTTTTTGTTGCAATTCTAATTGTGTGTTTCGGAAATTATCAAACATTTGTTTCGCGTTTGGATCTGCCATTACTTTATCATATGCAGCTTTTAAATCCTTGTATTCTTCGCTTTCCTGAATTGCTTGTTCTAACTCATGTGCTTTGTCATTTACATTTGACATAAAATAAAATCCTCCTAAAATATAAAACGTCTACAGTAGATTATCTATATTACCTACATATACTTTACCACTATAACAAAGATTTAAATCATGATAAAGAGTAGCGCCTGAATTAATCCAATCAATCCACCTAATAACGCACCTAAATAAGTGATTAACTTAAACTCTTTTCGCGAAATCGACAGAATGATTTCTTCGATCCGGGAAGTTGGGAAAGATGAAACTTGGTTTTCCACCATTTTTTCTACTTCTAATTGGTTTAACATCTCTGGTACATTATTCGAAAGTTTTTCAAAAAGCTGATCGGTTAAAAGTGGGATGATTTTTATTTTGACTTGATCTGTAAAAGGGGTCAGGATTGTTTGAATTGGTTTTTCCAACCAATCTTCTACAGCTAATTGCTCTTGAATTACTTTTTTCAACAAATCTTGTGTTTTTGCTTTTTCGAATATGGATTCGGCAATTTTTAAATCTTGTTCCAGTAAATTGGACCATTCCTGATTTACAGCTCGAGAAATCCATTGATAACCTTTTTCAGAACGTAAATACTCGATGACTAAACGTTGCACTTTTAATGCTAATTCTTCCCTGCTGAACATCGATAACACCATATTTCCTAAAAACCCTTTAGACTGTGCATACTGCTGAATGACATCCTCCATCTTTTGACGTGTTTCTTCATTATTTAGAAGATCGATTCCTTTATTTCTAATAAAAGCAGAAGCTTTATCGATATCTTCATCTGTCACAGCTTGCTCCAACCAAAGTTTTATCGGTTTTTCATGATGTTCTTGTAGGTATACACGGATCTGCTCGACTATTTTTTCTGCGATCTTTTCCTTTAGCTGATTTGATTGTAGATTGATTCCAAATTTATCAGATAATTGTTGAATCGATGTAGACTTTAACAAAAAGTGATCAAATTCTTGCTCGATTTTTTCCTCCACATTACAATGTAAGTGACGATCAGCTAACTTCTTTTGAATACTGTCTACAGTTAACAGGTGATTAACAACTAGCTGCCCTAATTGTTTGGCTAACTGATCCCTGCGCTTCGGAATAACTCCTGGTGTAAAAGGAATCTTCCATTTTCCTATATATTTAGCTTCGTATGGTCGGAATAGCATTTTTATTGCAATTGAGTTCGTCAATCCTCCAATAAAACTTCCGACACCAACCATAACAAGAATGAGTATTAAATTTTCCAAACTTGATTTCCACCTTTCCACTACGTATAGTAAGTCCTTTTCCTGCATATAATGAATTACCTTTTTGAAGGAAGGAGGGACCAACATGCTACCAACATTGCAAATTAAAGTTTACCATATTAATAAAAATAGAATAATCGTGCCAAAATCTCATTATTTTCGCATGAAAGATGTGAAACTGATCCATCATGGATTTAAAAAAGTGCCCTGTGAAGTTCTAAGTCATAACCAGAAACAAAACACTGTATACCTTTCCTCTTCTATTATGAAACATCTACATTTAAAAAATCAATCAGACGTAATCATTTACAGTAATAAAAATAGTTGTTCCATCTATTATCTGTTTGGTGTGCTTGTCCATCAGCAACCAAATAAATTAAAACATGAACCTCTTTATCAGGAAATGGCTAGAGTTGGTCATACTCTTGGTTTTGAAACCATCCTATTTTCTCCACAGGATCTCGATCGTATTTCTCATACAACTAATGGATCTATTTTTCAACAGCATAATTGGACAAAGATTGAAACAGACATTCCACCTGTTATCTATAATCGCATTCCAAATCGTGCAATCGAGAATCACACTAAGATTAAGCAAGCAAAAAGTTATTTAAAAACTACCTCGATTTTATTTAACCCTCATTTTTTTGACAAATGGCATGTTTACGATCAATTAAAAAATTCTGATGATGTCAATTATTTATTACCTGAAACCACCTTTCATCCTTCTCAAACGACAATAAATGAAGCATTAACACAGCATCCTATCTACCTGAACCCGCTCTCATACAGTAAAAAATATAATAAGTATTATATCGAAAAGGTCGACAACCGGTTATTTGTTGCGATTACAGGTAAACAGAAAGAACACAGCTATTTTGAGAGCACGGAATTATTCTTTAATGAATATTTCCCAAAAGGAGCTCAGCAATATGTGTTACAAGATGCGATTAGATATATGGAAGTTCAAGGAGAGCCATTCCTTTTTCGAATATACACCTTAAAAAACTTCGATAATCAATGGCGTGTCGTTTTACACTATATGAAGAAGTTCGTTTTGTCTTCTTATGATACAAGTGAGACTGTTATACCGTTATCGATGGTTTTCACTAAAAAAGAAGCTGCAGCAATGTTAAAAAAGCTAGATGACATTGCATTAAAATTAAGTTCAATTGTTGATGCACAAATGGATAATAGTTTTGGCGAGTTAGGATTCGACATTGGATTAGACCAAGAAAATCGATTATGGCTGGCTGAAGTCTATGCGAAACCAAGCTGGGATATATTTTACCATCCAGCAATCGCATCAAAAACATCGACTTATTTTACACAGCTTTTTAATATCGGTTTATCTAAATTAAAAGTCTCTGAATGATTTGAACGCTTTTGCTCAAGCTAAGATCATTAGGAGGGAAAAAGATGGCGAAACCTTCATCAAAAAATGAAAGAGATTCACGCGAGAAATATGAAGTTGATGTAGATCGTATGATTAACGAAGGAATGGCTGGTGGAACCACCTATTCGCTTCACGGAAGAATGCAAATTGAACAAGCCAGAAAATTAGCAAAAGAACATGAAGCTTTTCCTGCTGAAACAGAAGACTAACACACACTTAACTTTCGGTGTGTGTTTTCTATTTAATACAGGTATATCTCCTTATTCTTTGTTATAATAGAGGGAAACATGAAATGAAAGAGGCTGAAAGATGTTTGCACAATTAAAAATGATGTTTCCTAATCTAATTACAATAACTGATAATACAACAATGGATACTGTTTCCTATAAATGGTACGTAACAAGTAACAATGAGATTATTGGAATACCAAAGACAGATCTTACTCAGCGAGAAAAAGAATTATTGGAAATATTACTAACTCCATATAAAGCGAATCAACCTCCAACAACTGACAGAGAAAAAATGTGGATGGATGTATTATTTCATCACGAATTTCCTAAACAAATGCTACAAGAAAAATTAAATGACTTTCATTTTGTCTATTTTTCGCTCTCAGATGAAACTATCGATCCTGAGTCCTTTCGCGAAGCAATCCATGGTCTGTTCCCTACAAAAACCCCCATCTTATGGGAAAATAATCATGAAGGGGTTATTATCCAGGAAGAGACGCAAAACTCAGAGGATTTCATATCGTATTCTGAAATCATAGAAGTTTTAACAACTGATTTCTATATGAATATCAAACTTTTTATAGGTCCAACGATCAAAAATATAAAACAAGCACCTGATTTTTACTACTGGATAAAAAGATGTTATCACTTAACAACTAGCCATAACCATGATGTAATGCGATATACAGAAGCGATTCCTTATTTGTTTTTACAAGATATTAATGACAAAGAACAACAACTTATTATTGAATCTTTACTAAATGATGTAAAAGAGGATGAAGAATTACTAAAGACGGTTCAAGTGTTTCTAGAATCCAATTCCAACACGACACTAGCTGCGAAAAAAATGTACATGCATCGAAATAGCTTGCAATATCGCGTGGACAAATTTATCGAAAAAACAGGAATTGATGTGAAACAATTCGAGGGTGCCATCGCCATCTACCTTTGCCTTATCATGCGGACAAAATGGTAAAATAACATCGTCTTATAGCTAAGTTGCGAAGTAACTGCAAACTAAAATCAAAGGAATTATCTAATGATAATCCCTTTGATTGATAATTAATAGGGTGTATAAGTCCCTTTCAATTTATTTTTATAACGCTCTAACTTTTTTATTTTTCTAAAAGTAATTAAAGAACAAATCGTAGCAATTATTAACATCCATTCATGATCTTCCCACCTATTACCAATAATTTCGGGCATATATTCCCTCCAAATTTTCAATTTAATCGAACAGAACAAATACTATTTTGAAAATTCCATTTTATTAAAATATAATGGAATTTTATCATCAATCCTTGTTGTCAATCAATCTCTTCCTCCATATCTTTAGGTTTACTTGTTCTTTTGACCAAGCTTTTGTAACCGTGCACAAATGAAACGACATTTTTTGTGCACGCTTTCTATTTACGATTAGATGAATTACTAGTAAACTGTTAGACATAGATGAAACGCTTTCAACAAAACTAGGAGGGAATACAAAATGGCAGAATTAACATTAAGAAACATTGATAAGATTTATACTAAAGGTGATGAAAAAGCGGTTGATAATTTCAACCTTGAAATTAAAGACAAAGAATTTATCGTATTTGTTGGTCCATCTGGTTGTGGTAAATCAACGACACTTCGTATGATTGCAGGTCTTGAGGAAATTTCATCTGGTGAGTTTTACATTGATGACAAATTGATGAACGAAGTTGCACCTAAAGACCGTGACATCGCAATGGTTTTCCAGAACTATGCACTATATCCACACATGAATGTATATGACAATATGGCATTCGGTCTTAAATTACGTAAATTCAAAAAAGACGAAATCGAGCGTCGTGTAAAAGAAGCAGCTCGTATTCTTGGACTTGAAGCATATCTAGATCGTAAACCAAAAGCTCTTTCTGGTGGTCAGCGTCAGCGTGTGGCATTAGGACGTGCGATCGTTCGTGATGCAAAAGTATTCTTGATGGATGAACCATTATCAAACTTGGATGCGAAATTACGTGTGCAGATGCGTGCTGAAATTCAAAAACTTCACCACCGCCTGCAGACTACTACTATTTATGTTACACACGATCAAACAGAAGCAATGACAATGGCAACTCGTCTTGTAGTACTTAAAGATGGTATTATTCAACAAGTTGGTGCACCGAAAGAAGTATATGACAAGCCAAATAACATTTTCGTTGGTGGTTTCATCGGTTCTCCAGCAATGAACTTCTTTAATGGTACATTAGAAGAAGGATCTATGAAGCTTGGTGACACTAACGTAGAAGTACCTGAAGGTAAAATGAAAGTACTTCGTGAACAAGGATATATCGGAAAAGAAGTTGTACTAGGTGTGCGTCCAGAAGATATCCATGATGAGCCAGTGTTCTTAGATGCAAACCCTGGTAAGAAAATCACTGCAACTATTGACGTATCTGAGCTAATGGGTTCTGAGTCTTACCTATACTCTGAAGTAAATGGTCAAGAATTTGTTGCACGTGTAGATTCTCGTACAGACATTCATGGTGGCGAAAAAATCGATCTTGCATTCGATATGCACAAATGTCACTTCTTTGATAAAGACTCTGAACAAAGAATTCAATAATTTCAGAAAAGCGCATAGCCTGAGGCTTTGCGCTTTTTACTTTTATATTATAATCCTTATCGTATTTCCTGTTCATTAATAATCATCTCTTCGATATGGTTACAAGCAGAACAAACTCCAACATGTAAACATTGATGTTCTTCACTGGAATGTGTAAGCCCATCTATCATTTGTGCATCTTCACTTTCTATATACGGTGCATAATCTCCATAATAGTCCACCAATTTGCCACCGTCTAGCATATGTGCATTACAATTTGGGCAGGACTGCTCCATTCTCTCTAAACCGTTACATAAATAACAAATATACATAGCTCTCCTCCAAAGAGATCGGTCTACCTACTATGCTTCGTAATTAACCATTTTACAAAAGGGAGACACCTTTATTAAAGCGTCTCCCTTTTACTAATCTAATTATTATTGTTGTTGCGTACCACCGAATTGCTGTTCAGCCATTGTTACTAAACGTTTTGTGATTTCTCCTCCAACAGATCCGTTAGCACGAGAAGTAGAGTCTGCACCTAAGTTTACACCAAATTCTTGTGCAATTTCATATTTCATTTGGTCTAATGCTTGTTCAACTCCTGGAACAACTAGTTGATTTGAATTATTAGTCGCCATCTTTGATCACCTCCTGTACACCATATTGTGAACAAAAAAGGGATCACTATGCTTCGTATTTCTTAGTAATTTCTAGTAAAAGAACCAATTCTCATTATTTTGGATAGGTCATCTCTTCTGGTTTGATCCATTCATCAAACTGTTCTCCAGTTAATAATTGAAGTTCTATTGCTGCTTCTTTTAATGTAGTATTATCAGCAAAAGCTTTTTTTGCAATTTTAGCTGCATTTTCGTAGCCAATATGTGGATTTAATGCTGTTACAAGCATTAAAGAATCATTTAAGTTTTTCTCTATTTGTTCGAGATTTGGTTCTAACCCAACTAAACAACGATCATTAAAAGATAGCATACTATCTGCTAATAATTGAGCAGATTGCAGGAAATTATAAGCTATTACCGGTTTAAATACATTCAATTCAAAGTTACCTTGACTAGCAGCAATTCCAATTGTTGCATCATTTCCCATTACTTGCGTCGCTACCATCGTAATTGCTTCACTTTGAGTTGGATTTACTTTACCTGGCATAATCGAACTTCCGGGCTCATTTGCTGGAATCGTTATTTCACCAATACCACAACGAGGACCACTTGCTAACCAACGAACATCATTGGCAATCTTCATCAAGTCCGCTGCAAGACCTTTCAATGCTCCATGAGCAAAAACTAATTCATCATGACTTGTTAAGGCATGGAATTTATTAGCGGCTGAGACAAAATCTTTGCCTGTATAGTTATTAATATTAGCGGTGACCCGTTCAGAAAATTCCGGGTGGGCATTTAAGCCTGTACCAACTGCGGTACCACCAATAGCCAACTCTTTTACGTATGGAATACTTCTTTGGATCATGTCTTCTGTTTTTTCTAACATGCGGTGCCAGCCGCTTATTTCCTGGCCTAATGTTAAAGGTGTTGCATCTTGCAAGTGTGTTCGTCCAATTTTTACAATATCATTAAATGCTTCCATTTTCTCTTTTAAGGTCTGTTTCATTGTGGCTAATCCAGGCAATACTACATCTTCTAATTTACGAACTGCTGCAATATGTAAGGCAGTTGGATAGGTATCATTGGAACTTTGAGATTTATTGACATCATCATTTGGATGTAATGTAATCTCATTACCCTGTTCTTTTAACCATTCATTTCCTACAAAAGCGATCACTTCATTGACATTCATATTCGATTGCGTACCACTACCAGTTTGCCATACTACTAATGGAAAGTGCTCAAATAACTCCCCGGCAAGTATCCGATCGGCAGCGTATTTGATCGCATCCGCTTTCATTTTATCCATTAAACCTAATTCGCTATTTACAATTGCTGCACTTCTTTTTAAAATCGCAAATCCTTCAATGATTTCTTTAGGCATTGTTTCAATACCAATGGGGAAGTTTTCTTTACTTCTTTGTGTTTGGGCTCCCCAATATTTATCACTTGCTACTTTAATTTCACCAATTGTATCACGTTCGATCCGAAAATCCATCATTTATTTCCCCCTTAATTAATCTTACACTGTATCACGGTGTAACCGCCTTAACACCACTTCAATAACAAATAAAAGCAGACGCTCACATCCTGATAAGTCTATCCTTATTGTATCAAAAAATAACAAAAAAATAGAGACAAAAGCTATTTTGTCTCTATATATGGTAAACCTGTACGATAAAGCCCCTTTGTTTCCATTCCTCCCAGACCTTGTTCGCCTGTTAAGGTATTCTTTAAAACATCATATACATTTACCTTATCCATGAAAGGAGTATAAGCTACCTTGGCAACGACATATACTGGATCAAGTGCGTGAATATTAACTCGATCCGGTGAACTTGCAAAATTTGCCCCTGCTCGGATTAACGATTCAAAATGCGATTGACACGCCCCTGCAAAAATAATAAGCTGGTCTAAATTAGAAGACCAAGCTCTAGCCTGCCTTACTGCTTCCACAAAAAAACGAGTATTTCGATAGGCAGCTAAATCCTTTTTACTTCCTTTTGTTTCCGAATAAGCGTCATGACCGGTTACGACCATTATTTCAGGCTGAACTTTTTGTATCAATGCGTCTATTTCAAATGGCAAATCTTTTTCTTGTACATAAACACCGTGGACTTGCAATCCTAGTCGTTGATAGAGCTCAATGCACTTTTTTAAATAAAGGCGATCTCCATCAATGTGTAGTACCTTCACAGGTAATTGAAATCGTTGGACATTTCGGGGTTCTTGTTTTTTGTGTTCATATTCTTTTTTTTCTTTCATTAATTGATAATCTTGACGAAAAAGACGATAGGAATACTCTTCTTTTTCTTTTATTTCTTCTTGTCTTTTCCGTACATCAGCTTCTGGTAAAATTCGTAGATCTTCTTCAGGGGCGTCTGCTTCTAAACGGATATCTTCCCCGTGAAGTAAAACCTTGTTTCCATTGATATTTTTCACACGAAAAACAATATCATGTTTATAGGAATATCGTGTCACAAGCATTCCTGTCATCAGATTCACTCAACCACCCCATCTAGAGCTTGCTAATATAGGCTATGTATGAAGGGGTGATTTGGTGAAAATCACGATACGAAAATGATGCAACTAAAAAATCCTTAGTTGCACCATTATGGATATAGCCCAAAATATTCTTCTAAAGTCGTTTGTGCCTGGTAAATTTCTGTTGCCATTTCCTCTCCCACATAGCGCAAATGCCATGGTTCATAGCCATAACCTGTTATCTCTTCTTTTCCTTCTGGATAACGGATAATAAATCCATATTTATGGGCATTATCTTCCAGCCATTTTCCTTCATCTGTTTCAATAAAGCTTTGCTCTAACACTGCTACAAGGGCAGCTGACGCGACGTCCATCGCAAGTCCGGTCTGATGTTCACTTGTTCCTGGCTTTGCGGAAAATTTATCGGCATGCTCTTGACCATTCTTAGCAACACTGTTTTCATATAATTGTTTCTGACGTTGAGCAGATCTGTAGCCGGAAACCGCAATAAGATCGAGACCATCAGCTTCTGCTGCTTGAAAGAGTTCTTCCAGTGCATCTGCAGCAACTTGTCGCAATAATCTTTTAGGATTCCCTTCTCCAGCTGAAGGATGATAAGGGACATTAGCATCTACCAAATCACCTGGTTCATAACCGTCTGGCAGTTTTCGTTGTTTGTTGACAACGAGTTCTACACTTGTTGGATTATCAATAACTTTCAAGCCATCTTCTTGCTCTGCTGTATCGTTCTCTTGGTCGGATTGGTTTGGTGTATCTTGCTCTGACGTTTCTCCTTCGTCAGTTTCTTCGTCAACTCCCGCATTTACTAATGCTGTATTTGGTTCTTTTTTATGTTCAGCTTGGTAATTTCTTTTATCTTGTTTTTCTGTAGAATAACTTTCTTGCTGACAGCTTATCAATGTAACAAAAACCATCAGAATAAATAGTATAGCTATCTTTTTCATTAATATTTCCTTTCTGTATCAATGTAACAAGTATTTGCTCTATTTACTATAACATAATAAGGGTGAATCCTATACACTGTGAAAGTACTATTTTTTTGGAAAATAGCACAAGCCATTACGTCATAAAACAAAAGCCTCGCCACAACAGGGCGAGGCTTAATATTAAGATTCCCATATATAACTATTGAATGTTTTACTTAATGATTCAAATGCTTCTTTATTATTTTCATCGATCGATTGATTTATATTTTCTTCTAAGCGTGCTTTATTCCAACTGAAACAGAGATCATCTAACACAAGTTGTGATGCCAAACGAATTTCAAATGGTATTTCTCTTTTCGCTTTAAGTACTAATTGCTCACTTTTGTCGAACTTTTTCAACTGATAACTAAGCTTATGTTTTTTCATGGAGCACGCCTCCCTTTTTATACTCTATTTAAATAACATTGTATGCTGAAATGTTATTCTTGTGAATAGGTTACTAATCTTTTCCCTGAATTTAGGCAGTCAAAACGTATTCTTTCTCACTCTGAAGCAATATTTTCTAGGATTAGGAAACACTAATGTGGACGTAAAACAGTTTCATTTGATAAGCTTATCTTACAATAGAGAAACTTCGGAGGACGATTATGGATCAATATCATAAATTCAAAGAGGGAGAAAAGGGAGCATGGTTAAGCATCTTCACCTATATCTTTCTTGCTGCAGTAAAGTTAATTATTGCTACTATAGGTAATTCCTCCGCATTACGAGCTGATGGACTAAATAATGCAACAGACGTTATTGCCTCAATTGCTGTCCTAATAGGACTTAAAATTTCAAGAAAACCACCTGATGACGATCACCATTATGGACATTTTCGCGCAGAAATGATCGCATCACTTATTGCTGCTTTCATTATGGTAACAATTGGTATACAAGTGCTAATTGATACTGTTAAATCGATCATCGTTGGTGAGTTTTCTCAACCCGATATGTTGACAGCATGGACTGCTTTAGCAGCTGCTGTTATTATGTTTCTCGTTTATGCTTATAACTTACGGCTAGGAAAAAAAGTAAACAGTGCTGCCCTACAAGCTGCCGCACAGGATAATAAGTCTGATGCCCTTGTAAGTATTGGTGCTTTTATTGGAATTGTCGGTGCTCAATTTAATTTATACTGGTTAGATCCACTGGCTGGGGCTATTGTTGGTCTGATTATTTGTAAAACGGCTTGGGACATATTTAGCAATGCCACACACACGCTTACCGATGGTTTCCATCCAAAAGAACTGGAGGAAATTAAAGAAAGTATTGATACGCATCCAGATGTATTAAATATTAAAGACGTAAAAGGACGCTTGCATGGTAATCAATCGCTAATCGAAGCAACTATTTATGTTGATCCTTTACTGACAGTTAAGGAGAGTCATAAAATCACTGATAATATTGAGGAAAAATTAAAAGAAGATCATGATGTTCCACACGCACATATCCATATTGAGCCTTTTGAAAAGGAAAAATAGAAAGAGGCTGAACGAGGACAATAATTTTTCCTAACTTCTAACACAAACGGATCGATTTGCATTATAACGCAGTATGAGGATACTACGCAGCAAATAATGTCATAATTTTGACATAGTTTGTGCTTAAAAACCGCTACGGCTTGTTTGCGCGATTCTCCTTTTGCGTGATATATTCTTTTATCGGACACTTGGGTAGGTGCGCACTTCTCCTTTTGGGCGATATACTCTTTTATCGGACACTTGGGAAGGTGCGCGATTCTCCTTTTGGGCGATATATTCTTTTATCGGACACTTGCGCAGGTGCGCACTTCTCCTTTTGGGCGATATATTCTTTTATCGGACACTTGCGCAGGTGTGCGGGCTTATTGCCCCCTGAAGAGAGTGTTTTTCGGAGTGTTAGCACTGCATTAGTCTCGATACTTTTATTTCAGTTAGTTCACAGCAATTTAGTTAAATGGGGACACCCCGTGGTAAAAGGAAAGTGGGTAGCCGGAGCGGATGTTAACCAGTTTAAACTATTCCAAAATTACCACACAGTTTATTGCATAGTATCCTCCTAACACGCATAAAAACCTTTCATTACTTAGCTGCTTGGAGTCTTATCTTACACTTGATCCAATTTCTGCAACAGAATATCTATATCATTAAAACCATATGCCGTTTCCTGATAGGTATCATAACCGATAGTTGTTTGCTCCTCGTCTATTTTGCTGGCACCATATTTTAAATAAAATTGGTTGCTTGGATTTTTAGTTAGTACCCAAACTAATAGTGAAAGGTAACCTAATTCTTTCATTTCTCCGGCAAAGGTTTTTAATAATCTTTTCCCTAATCCTTTCCCTTGATGAGTAGGCAATAAATAAATCGCAAAGATCTCCCCATCATATCCAAAACGACCTGTACGTTCCTTCCCTCCAGAAATAAATCCTACAATTTTCCCTTTTTCCTCGATCACAGTTGCAGGTTGTTGCTTACGTGGTAATTTTAATATCGTTTCCCATAAAATCTGACGATGCTCGACCGTCGTATTGGAAATATCACGTTCATTTATAAGGTTTTGATATGTTGCTTTCCAACTATTCACATGTACTTCGGCAATATCTTGCGCATCCTCAAGACGCGCTTTTCTAATTGTATACATACGGTTTACACCCTAACCTTGTTAGATTGTTAATAAAAACACGGTAATTATGGCACTTAATACAACGAAAATCACATGGATCTTCAACCAGGCTAATGTGATTGCTACTACCCCTGCAATCAAGCCGATATAGGGTTTTTCTGGGATAACAGTCAGGATACCAGGAAAAATAAGTGCACCTAATGCAGCATACGGAATCGCTTTCAATCCCCTATTGGCCCAATCAGGAAATTGGATCCAATCAACAATATATGCTGGTATAATTCGCGGAATCACGGTCACTAATGCCATTCCGATAATAATTACCCAGATCATACTTTTTCCTCCTCTAACACGAAAATACCCAAACATGCTGCTATTATTGTACCTGCAACTATTCCCCAACCTTGTCCTATGTAGGGACTCACAAGATAATTAATGAACATAGCAGACAAACTGATAATAGCAATTCGATGATACTTTCGGACGGAAGGAATCAGTAAACCAATAAACATCGCATATAAAGCAACACCCATACTTTGAGTTAATGTTTCCGGGATTACATCTCCTAAAACTCCTCCAAGAAATGAACCAATTACCCATGATAAATAAGAGGTAAGCATAATCGTTCCATAAAAAAAGTATCCATATGTTTGACTTACTTGCTTTTTATAAATGGATGATACAGAAAAAGTTTCATCTGTTAAACCAATCGTTAAAAGGAATTTCCATTTCATCGCATAATGTTTGATCTGATTTACAAAGGATAAACTCATTACAAAGTGCCGAAAGTTTAATACAAAAGTCGCAATGATAATTTCCATTGCACTGACTCCCATTCCTATCATCCCAGCACCCATAAATTGAGCAGCACCTGCAAATACAAAAAGACTCATGCCTGTGAGTTCTAATAAAGATAAGCCAGCTTGCTTCGCTAACACACCATAAGCAATGGCAATTGGTATATAACCAACCACTATCGGTGAACCAGCAATGAACCCATCTCTGATCTGCATCTTAATTAACTGTTTTTCCTCTAGGTCCATTACAATGTTGACTCCTTCTTCATAATCTTAAAGTTCGTCTTGATCCGTTAAGATGATCGGACCTTCTTTTGAAATAACTAAGGTGTGTTCAAATTGCGCAGAACGCTCTCCATCGACTGTGCGTGCTGTCCAATTGTTATCATCCATTTTACTTTGCCATACACCTTCGTTAATCATTGGTTCGATTGTAATAACCATACCTTCCTTTAAACGTGGACCTTTCCCAGCTAAACCAAAGTGAGGAATTTGTGGATCTTCATGAATGGTTGGTCCAATTCCATGACCAGTGAATTCCCGCACAACAGAATAGCCTTCAGCTTCCGCATATTGTTGAATGGCATGACCAATGTCACCAATTCGTTTACCTGGCATTGCTTGTTCGATCCCTTTATATAAAGAAGTTTTTGTTACTTCTAATAACTTTTCTGTTTTTTTATCCGGCTCTCCAACAGCATACGTCCATGCTGAGTCAGCTAAGCCACCATTTAAGTTAACTACCATATCTATTGTCACGATGTCACCCTTTACTAATTTTTCATCTCTAGGAAAGCCGTGACAAATCTCATCATTTACAGACGCACAAGTCGCATAAGGATAATCACTATAGCCTTTCTGTTCTGGAGTTGCACCGTGTTCTTCTAAAAAGACCTCTACAAAATCATCAATTTCTTTTGTTGTTATGCCAGGTTTGATTAGTTTCGCAATTTCTCTGTGACATTTTGCGAGCACTTTGCCTGCCTCACGCATCATTTCTATTTCACGTTTACTTTTTCTTGTGATCATTTTTTAACTTCCTTTCTAAACCTTTACCAAATATCATCTCTATAAAGTTTATCATATTTTCCATAAAAGATGTGTTCCAAAACGTCAGTATATTAAAACGATTATTTACTAAACCGCGGAGATACTATAAGAAAAAGCGTAGAGCGCCGTGGCGACCTCGGCATCACCCGAGATATAGGAATCACTTGAGTGTTGACATCTGTTTTGTCTATAGGACATAGGAGAACTTAGCAGATGTTCCTCCGTTACGAACCGACGATGACTTTCACCCGAAAGCATAAGTGCGACTAAGCTTCTGGTTTCACCAATCGGCAAGTCTTCTTTATTGTAGGGCGTTCGGAGCTAGACATCAGCGATAATTTTTCATATAGAAAACTAGCAAGAGAAATAGTTCTCTTACTAGTTAAGATGTTACCTGTATTATTTTTTATTAGAAGCCGCCGTATCCCCATGAAGCACCGATGATAATTAACAAAATAAACAATACGACGATTAGGGCAAAGCCAGAGCCGTATCCGCCTCCATATTGTTGTGCGCCCATCTTCATCCCTCCTTTAATACTTACACTTATAAAGTATGTAGGTGAGGAGGAAATGGTCAGTAATAATTCTTAAAATAGGTATTCACCTAATTATCATGGTGAAATCGCTCATAATATCATCTTTTAAGGAACATTAAGTCTTGCAAATTGATGTGTTATTATTAAAAAACATCCTTAACACTATAATAATCACCATTTTTAATCGAAGATTCATTTAATAAACGTTTTACTAATACATTTGCTACAACATCCGTGTTTCGAAGTTTATCTTCCGTTTTGTAATTTTTAAATTGTTCTACATCAACAAATTGACTTGGATCTGCGGAACGTATTTCTCCTTGCATGTCTGTGTCCATAATACTTGGATCAAACAAGAAAATTTTATTATTTGTTTCTAATTTTTCTTGTTCCAGTGCAACTGTATCAGTATAACGATCCAAGCCTGCTTTCGTACTGCCATAAGCATTCCATCCATAAACAGACCGTTTTGCCGCACCAGATGTTATATTCACCAGAACTAAAGGAATGTCACGATCACGCCATGCTTCCAACCACAGGTTTGTAATCACCATTGGCGCTAACAAATTTACATGAACATGTGACGTCAATTGTTCTGTAGTTTGTTTACCCACTTGTTCAATTGGTGATACTAAAGCTGCATTTTGGACCAACTGTAAGGAATCGATGGGTTGTTCTTTCAAAAAGTTAATAATTTTGAAAAATGTTTTTTCCGTTTGCTCGATATTAGCTAAATCAACTTGATAATGCTGATAACTGCCGGGTAAATCAGCGTTTTCTAAAGCTTGATTTTTACTTCTTGCTAGACCGATCACATTCACAGATGCTTCCATTAATAGCCTTGCGATGGACGCACCAAGACCTTTTGATGTTCCTGTTACTACTGCATATTTCATCGTTTCACCTCATTTTTTTGCTATCGTTAACGCATTCTCAATTGTTCTGATAATGTCATCTACGTCTTCAATACCTACCGAAATACGAATTAAACCTTTGGTAATGCCAAGTGCTTGTTGAGATTCTACCGGTAAATTACGATGGGAAGTGCCGATTGGATAAGAAACAGTTGTCTCAACTCCCGCTAAGGTGGCGACAATTTTAATCCAATCCAGCGATTCAAAAAAGGTGTCGATATTTGCTTGATTGGTAATATCTATTGTGACAATTGCACCGTTCCCTTTTTCTGCTACAAATTCTGGATAATATACTTTGTCTACTGCTGCATGTTTCGCTAATGCTTTTGCTAGTTTTGACGCATTTTGAACATGTCTATCCATACGAACACTTAATGTTTTTAACCCTCTAACTGTTAACCAAGCTTCAAACGGGCTTAAATTAGCACCAAGGTTGACACATTTGGTTCTCGCTATCGTTAGTAAGTCCTCATCTCCAACTAAAACACCCGCTGTTATATCGCTATGTCCACCAAGATATTTAGTCGCACTATGCACAACCAGATTAACTCCTAATTGATATGGCTGTACTAAATAGGGAGTTGCGAATGTATTATCTACCATTGTTTGTAAATGATGTTTGTTAGCGATTTGAACCACACGCTCTAAATCCTCCACACGCAACAACGGATTTGTGATCGATTCTGTGTACAACAACACTGTATTTTTCTTTATTTCAGTTTCCAGGTCCTTTTCAAAGGAGACAAAACTAACTTCAATCCCAAAACCTGTTAATTCATTTGCTAATAATTCGTATGTACCGCCATATAGATCTTCTGAGGCTATGATGTGATCTCCTGCTTTTGCAATGGCTAGAATACCTACCATAATTGCTGACAGTCCCGAGGACGTTGCAATTCCTGTTGGTGCTGCTTCTAAGTTTGCTACCGCTTTTCCTAATTCATCTGTATTAGGGTTTCCAACACGGGTATAAAGATAATCACGTTCTCCATTATAGAAGTTTTCGATATCTTCCAAATTTTTAAAAGTGAACGCAGATGTTTGATGAATTGGCGTGACTTTCGTTGGCACACCTTCATCTCTTTTCATTGTAACGTGCACGGATCTTGTATCAAAACCTTGTCCCATCTTAACCATCTTCCTCTCTATCTCTTACATCTCATTAATTATACTTTAACGTAAAAAATCAAGTTTTTCCAATTAGAAAAACTTGATTTTTTATCATTAGTCTCGCAACCAGGTAATACACATAGTACCATATCCAGTATGAACACCAGCTACTGGCACCAGTGTCTGAATATTTACTTTTAACCCAGAATGAAGCTTCTCGATGTCTTCTTTCCATTTATGTGCCTGATCTTTAACTCCGGCATGTAAAATACAGATTTCATTTAATTGATACTTCTTCATTACTTCATCCAATAACTGAAACATTTTTCGTGCTGCTCTTTTTTTAATACGGACTTTATCTTTTACTACCACTTTACCATTATCAAAACCTAATATTAAATGGATATTTAAAAGCGAAGCAAATATCGATTGTGCAGCACTTACTCTTCCACTTTTACGTAATTGATCAAAACTCTGTGGCATTAAATACATCTGTGCAAATTCCGGATAGGATCGAAGTTTTGCGACGATTTGATCAAAAGGGGTTTTTGCTTGCGCCATTTCAACACCATTTTTGATCATTTTACCAAGAGCATAGTCTCCTATTTTAGAATCAATCACTTCCACATCAAAACCTACCATTTCTGAGGCAGATATAGAGCTTTGATATGTACCCGTTAATTGGCTGGATGCATGTAAAGCTATTCCACAATCATATTCTTCTTTCAAACGTTCATATAGTTTGATGAAGTCTCCATAAGCTGGCTGACTAGTTTTCGCGTCGTCACCATGTTCTTTTAATAAATCATAAAATTCTTCTTTCGATATGTCGATATCTTCTCTATATGTTTTGCCCTTAATAATAACGTTCAAAGGGATAATAAAGATATCATTTTTCTCTGCGTATTCTTTATCCAGTCCGCATGAGCTATCAGTAATCCATGCAATCTTTTTCATGATACTCGCCCCATTTCTTGCACGAGTTGTGCTGTTTGTACTAGCTACTATTTTACTTTATATCGGTGAACAAGTAAATCGACAATTTACGCAAATCGATAATAAACCAAAATAAAAGTAGCTAAGATAAAAATAAAGTTTAAGAAGACAAATACAAATTGATCGATCTTTGTTTTATGCATTTTAATTGGAGGATGATAAAACGAAACCCCTTCAATAATAAAAATAATCAAAACAATATGGATCATCGCATGACCAATAATTTCTGTCATCCCAAATAAGAGAGTGGTAGAAACAAATATTAATGTGACCACTAACCCTAATATTCGATTTAGAATCCCTACTACTAATAAATAACCAACTACGAATTCTACAAATGCTGCCATTACAATAAATATTTCAGGATCAAAGCCAAAGGTTGGTACATTGTGATTAACTACAATATCCAATGACATCGCTGGATAAACCCATTTTTCTACCGCAACCCAACATAAACTTAAACCTGTCCCTAAGTAAAGGAATGGAAAGCCCCATCCTTCCAATTTTGTTTTTCCAATAAATAATACGAAAATAATGGCAATATAAAATCCATAGTCCAGCATATAGAACCAGCCATAATCCTGCCATACAGTAATAAATAAGCCAAGCATCAGGAAGGCTCCACCCTTGGTACTAATGTGGGTTGGAATCAGTAAAGCCAAGATAATTATTCCCATTACAACTGTCTGCCAAACTTCTGTAATTTCGAATTCAGGTGCAAACATTGTTCCAGAAACTAGTTGGATAATGAATGCTAGTGCTGTTCCATACTTTAAAATATATCGTGAATATTTTCTTATTCCATTTAAAAAGTTATCTATTTTTTCGGCATATGGAATTTTCATAAAGTAATCCATTATTTGTGATAAAACAGCTAAAATGATAGCTACTAAGACGGCAAATGTAATGAAAAATGGTGATAAAATCTGTTCAATAGGAACTTTTTCTGGCTCTACTTCTGCAAACCATTTCACATGAGCATATGCGGTAATTGGCGTAGCTAGTAATAAGGCAACTATAAATGATAATAGACTTTTTTTGTTTAGTGGCATGCCTTTTTCTCCTTTTTAAGAATTGTCTGAAGATATGATACCATAATAACGAAAGGAAATGATATTTATATGAATAACGTACAATTAGTATTAGATGTTGGTGGTGTATTAGCTACTGACCTCGACCAATTTTGGGATGAACTCGTTTCACAGACAAACCTTTCTTATAAAGAAGTAAGAAATATTTATAAGGAAGAAATTCGCAAACAGCTCTGGCATGGCGAAATATCAGTAGAATCCTTTTGGTGCTGGCTTAAGTCTACTTTTCCCAATATAGACCTAAATTACTTACAGGAAGTCTTACCAGAAAGTCTTCTTGAATTAGAAGGAATTCATTTTGTCAAAAAATGGAGCGAAGTTTCAGATATCCATATTCTAAGCAATCACCGAACAGAATGGATAAAACCTATATTAGATCATATACGTCCATTTATAATGAGTGCTACAATATCAGCTGAGGTCAAAGTAGCTAAGCCTAATCATAAAATTTATCAGATTTGTATGCAGCATTTAGATGAAACTCGTCCCATTCTTTTTATTGATAATAAGAGGGAGAATCTAGAACCCGCTGAAAAACTTGGATGGCAAACTATTTTAGCAGACACAGAGAACTTATGGATTAATCAAGTGAACAGACAACTATGCGATTAAATTTGTGAATTTGTGAATATACTGGCAACTTTGCGAATTTACTGGCAACTTTGCGAATTTACTGGCAACTTTGCGAATTTACTGGCAACTTTGCGAATTTACTGGCAACTTTGCGAAAGGGACTGCACTCAACGTGAGCCGTTGAGGCAGTCCCTTTCGCTATTACTTAATGCATGGACGCATGTCCTGATGTTAGTACCCATATTGAACCAAAAACAATCACTAATGCAAGGAACACACTGTAGATCATGTTCACTACGTTAATAATACCTTCTTTTCCTTCAGTTACGTGCATGAACATAAACAGTTGAATCAATGCTTGAAATATTGCTAGTGTTCCAATTATTCCTAAGATGATTGACTTGGAAAAATCAGTGTTAAAAGCTACAAACACGGCTAGTAATGTTAGTGCAATGGATAATACAAAACCTACTAATAGATTCCACGGAAAACGGCTAGTATTTGCACTCATTTACATCACCATCCCTTTTAAATATACAAATGTAAAAATAAAGATCCAGACAACATCTAAGAAGTGCCAATACAGGCTGGCAATGAACAACTTGCTAGATGTTTTTTCAGTTATACCCCGACGAACTAATTGAACTAATAACAAGCTAATCCAGACAATCCCGAACGTAACGTGGGCACCGTGTGTTCCTAATAAGGTAAATAGAGCTGCAGTGAAACCACTTGTTTGAATCGTTGCCCCTTCATGGATAAAATGAAGAAATTCGTTAATTTCCATATATAAGAATCCTGCACCTAGCAATAATGTCGCAATCATCCATATTAATAACCCTTTTTTGTCATGATTACGCATGGCATGAATCGCAAGACCTGAGGTGAAACTACTTGTTAATAGTAAAAAGGTTTCGATCAAGACATCTTTTAAGACAAAGATGTCTCCACCGGCAGGGCCTCCAGCAATGTTATGCTCCAAAACGAAATAAGAAGCAAACAAAGTGGAGAATAAGACAATTTCAGCACCTAAGAAGATCCAAAAACCTAATATATTCATTTGACTCTGTTGAGTCTTGTATTCTAACGGTGTAGTTGTGTGTGACGTCATTTAAGATCACCTCTCCACTCTCTTTCTTCTTCCTCTAACTCATCGACTGGAATATGGTAGCCGTCATCATAATCAAACGTATTGGCAACTAATCCAACGACAATACCAACAGAAGCGATTATCGCCAGCGTAAACCATTCAAATACTAAGAAGAACCCAACAACGCCAAATGCTGCTGCTAATACGATTGGTGTCCATGAGTTACTCGGCATATGAACTGGTTTTAAATCAGACTTCTTCAGTCCAGTTTCACCTTTTTTCTTCTTGTACCAAAAATCATCTAAACGATCTACTTCAGGTACTTTAGCAAAATTGTAATGTGGTGCTGGAGATGCGGTTGCCCATTCCAGTGTACGAGCATTCCATGGATCATTTCCTACTTTTCGTGACGCATAGCGGAAACTCCAATAAATATTGTACACGAGCGCCGCAAAGCCTGCTGCCATAATTAATGAACCTACTGCTGAAAATCCTAACCATGCACCCCATCCAGTACTTTCTGCATATGTGTACATACGACGGGACATACCGTCTAAACCTACGAAGAACATTGGCATAAATGTTAAATTAAAACCAATTACGAATAACCAGAAATGCCATTTACCGATTTTTTCATTTAGTTTGAAGCCAAACATTTTAGGCCACCAGTAATAAAGACCAGCAAATACGGCAAAGACAACACCTGGTATTAACACATAGTGGAAGTGTGCCACTAAGAACATCGTGTTATGGTATTGATAATCGGCTGCTGCCATTGCAAGCATGACACCAGTTACCCCACCGATTGTAAAACACGGGATAAATGCTAACGCCCATAACATGGATGTTGAAAACTCAATTCGACCTTTTCGCAATGTAAATAACCAATTAAAGATTTTCACACCAGTCGGTATCGCAATCATCATCGTTGTTAATGAGAATATCGAGTTAACTGTGGCACTATTGCCCATTGTGTAGAAATGGTGTACCCAAACTAACATACTTAGGAAGGCAATACCGGCAACTGCGTATACCATCGATTTATATCCATATAAATTTTTTCGTGCAAATGTTGCGATAACTTCAGAGAACATACCGAACGCTGGCAAGACAACGATATAAACTTCCGGGTGTCCCCATAACCAGAACAAGTTCAGCCATAACATTGGATCTCCACCGGCAGCAACCGTGAAAAAGTGTGTACCGAAAAGTCGGTCCAATGTCATATACAGTAGTGCTACTGTGAAAATCGGGAATGCCGCAACGATAATAATCGACGTAATAAATGTTGTCCAAACAAAAATCGGCATTTTCATCCAACTCATGCCAGGAGCTCGCATTTTAATAATCGTTACAACAAAGTTAATCCCTGTTGCTAAGGTACCAATACCAGCTATCTGTAAAGATATAGCATAATAGTTATTCCCGACACCTGGTGTAAATTCTTTCCCTGCTAGTGGAAAGTAAGATGTCCAGCCTGCATCAGGTGAACCACCAATGACAAAGGAAATATTAAATAACATTGCCGCTACAAAGAATAACCAAAAACTAAGTGCATTTAATTTCGGAAAGGCAACATCTCTTGCCCCAATTTGTAATGGAACTACTACGTTCATAATCCCGATTAATAACGGCATCGCCATGAACAAGATCATGATTACCCCATGTGTTGTGAAAATTTCATCATAGTGCTGGGCGTCTAATATGCCCATCTCAGGCCTTGAGGTTTGGGCTTTCATTAATAGACCATCGACACCACCTCTGAAAAACATGAGTACCCCAGCTAAAATATACATAATACCTATTTTTTTATGATCAACGGTTGTAAACCATTCGCTCCATAACCATTTCCAACGTTTCAAATATGTGATTAAAGCAATTAACCCAACCATTGTTAAACCAATGGCAATCTGTGACGCAAAAATCATCGGGTCACCTGTGACAAAAAATTCATCTAATGACATGTCTTCCACCACCTCTTTTAATGATGTGAGTGATCTGCATCTGTCGAATCACTCGTATCTTCTTCTACTTCTGTATTACTTTCTTCTATTTGCTCATCTGTATCTTCGCTTTCTTCTTCATGCTCTTCATCATCATGGCTAATTTCATACAACTCAGAATCAATATATTTCTCAGATCCACCATGAGCATGATTAACCCACTCTAAATGCGTTTTATTAAATGTCATTCTACCAAGGTTTCCTGGTTCTAATATTTCCGCATATTTGTCTTCTGTTAAATCTATTGCTGTTGTTTTAACATCATTTACCCATTCATTGAAGTCATCTTGTGTCTGTGCCTGTACTTCGAATTCCATGTGTGCATATCCTCGACCATTAAAACTTGTATTACGTCCATAGAATGAACCCGGCTTATCCGCAACTAAGAAAAGGTTTGTTTGCATATTAGCCATTGTATATTTTTGACCACCTAATTCAGGTACCCAAAAGGACTGCATAGTACCTGCAGATGTCATCTTAAACTGAACTGGATGATCTGCTGGAATATTAATATAATTTACTGTTTCTATATTTTGTTCTGGATAACTAAAAATCCATTTCCAATCGGCAGAAGTAACGTGGATGACAAGAGGTTCTTCTTCTTCATACCCTTGTGGAATATCCTCGACCTCATAGATCGTTTTAGTTGTTGGTATCATTAAGGCAATAACGATAATAACAGGTATCGTAAACCAGGTAATCTCCAACCAATGGTTTCCTTTCTCCTCTTTCGGTTCAAAATCACCGTCATCTTTCCTTGCTCGATACTTCCAAACGATATAACTAAACAAAACAAAAATGACAATAACAATTACTAACATAAAGCTAATAGAATACACAATTAAATCTGTTAAACTTCTCGCTATCGGTCCTTTTGGATCAAAGACTAATAGTTTTGATTCACAACCTGCTAAGAAGATAGGTATGAACAACAAAGTGAGAATATATACGAGCTTCTTCATTGCCTTCATGATGTTTCTCCTTTCTTTCAAGAACATTTATATACTTTACATACCCTTTGGTTTAAAAAATAATTTTACAACTGTCTTACATACTGACAGATAAATATGATGAAAGTATGATGAAACCAACATTGTCATAAATTGTTCAAAAAGTGAGTACTTCCTTACAGTACTCTTATTTGTCTTTACGGAGAGTTGACACAAACAATGAAGTAGACTGTTGAAATCTATTAGCTAAAGTAGTGATTTTGAAACTTATTATTTACTAGACATCCGCTCCGGCTGCCCACTTCCCTTTCCGTGGTTTTTTCCCTTCAGCTAACTTTTCCAAGCAAAGATCGCTTGAAAAAGTGGATCTTCAGGTAAAAAATTCCCACAGGAGTGAAAGTGGGCGGCCTCCGCTATAAATAGATTTTACAACGGTTGCCACAGTGATCATTCTGAGCTGTCTATATGAATATTTCTCGCATTCATTGTAGAATCTGACTTAGCGCAGGCGTCCACTTCGACTCCTGGGGGATTAGCGTGATCTGAAGATCCACTTTGGAAAGTGGTTTTCTTTTCAAAGTTAGCTGAAGAGCACGCCCCCCGGTATAGGATACACTGCGAAAACTTGTTTGAGCAGATGTTGACTTATGCCCGTGGTAAAAGCGAAGTGGGCAAGCCGTAGCGAGTGTTGCGCACGTATTTTCGTTCAAAATTACCATGATAGGTACTTCGCAGTTTAATTTAACTGTCCGATTAACTGTTACTTGAAACGCTCTCTGTTTTACTAATCATCATTTTTTCTATACTATTTGAGTAGGGAATAAATAGAAAGATGTGAGGGATTGCAATGACAACCATTTTAATTGTTGATGATGAATTACAGATGAGGACGATGTTAAAACTATATTTAAGAAAAGACTTTAAAATAGTAGAAGCTGAAAATGGAACAAAAGCCGTTCAAACATTACAAAGCCGAGCTATTGATATCGTTTTATTAGATATAATGATGCCAGAATTAGATGGGATCGAAGCATGTAAACAAATGAAAACTGTTAAACCAAATGTTCCTATCATTTTATTAACAGCATTAAATGATACGTCACAGAAAGTAGAGGGGCTAACAATCGGAGCAGATGATTATATTGTTAAGCCATTTGAACCAGAAGAATTACTAGCAAGAATACAAGTACAGCTTCGTCATTTTCAAAAAGAAGAGCAAACGAACCTTCCAATATTGACGTTTGGAGAACTATCCATCGATTCAATATCACACACAGTTACCGTCCATCAAAAAGAGGTGAAATATAGTCCTAAAGAATTTGAACTTCTATTTTTACTAGCCTCCCATCCGAATCGAGTATATACAAGAGAACAATTATTAGATCTGATATGGGGATTAGACGAGATAGTGGACATTCGCACAGTTGATTCGCACGTGCGTTATGTAAGAGATAAATTAAAAAAAGCAGGAATTTCTTATCAACCGATTGAAACCGTATGGGGAGTAGGCTATAAATTTGATTGGGAGGGTCAAAATGAAACTAAATAGTGTCGTTTTTAAACTTGGTGCTACCATTCTTTTTTTACAACTTATTATTTTAATTCCACTTGGGTATATTATTTTACAACTAATTTTAAACTATTCGATCAACCAAACCGAAACCCAATTGGTTCAACTCTCAGAAAAATATGCTACCCAGGTGAATGATTTAGAAGATCCTGAAAACTTACAATTATTAGAACACCTGACAGATATGACAGATACTAGCGCTGTGATACTAGATAGTAATGGAAATAATCTATTGGAAACAAATTGGCACAGTGACATTACGGACCAGATCTTAGATCCGAATGAAATAAAGCAATTGGACCAGGGGGCAACTGTAGTTGAAGAATATACATTTAATGGTTCTACATATCTAAAAGTTGCACAACCCATAACAAATCCGAACGGAACCAATGGAAGTGTTGTACTGTTTTCATCTTTCGGCCTTATTAGTAATTCCATTCACAATATCATTTTCTTAGTTATCCTAGCCAGTCTAGGTGCAGTAGCATTAGCTATGGGATTTACCTTTTTCATCTCAAAGAAATTAGGGGCACCTCTTATTGAAATGGAAAAAGTAGCTAAACAAATTGCAGAAAAGAAAAATTTCTCCCTGCGCGTCGATTATAAAGCTAACGATGAAATTGGTTCACTCGCCCATGCCATTAACCACTTATCGGAAACATTAGAACGTTATCAAACAAACCGAAACGAGTTCTTTTCAAATATTACACATGAATTAAAAACTCCTCTTACTTATGTGAAAGGTTATGCTAACGCGGTTCTTCATGAAATGTATCAAAGTAAAGAGGAAAGAGATGAATTTCTGGAAATTATTGAAAACGAGACAGATCACATTAGCAATCTCATGGATGACCTGATGGATCTATCAAAAATAGAAGAAGGTAAAATCGATCTCAATAAGGAAGATGTAAATATAAATAAACTGACAGAAGAAATGTTGCGAAGATCTCAATTCAGGGCAGCAGAAAAAGGATTAAAAATGGAATTAGAGGTTCCTGACAATACAGTTTACTTATTTGCCGATAAAAGCAGGTTAGATCAGGTATTAACCAACTTAGTCGAAAATGCTGTGCGATATACGGAAAAAGGTGGTATAGTACTCCAAATAAAAGAAGAACGTGACGATGTGCTAATACAAGTGAAAGATACAGGTATTGGTATTAAACAGGAAGACATACCTTATTTATTTGAACGCTTTTATCGAGTTGATAAATCACGTTCTAGAGCTAATGGGGGAACTGGTTTAGGCTTATCTATTGTTAAAAATTTAGTTGAAATGCATGAAGGTGATATTCACGTAACAAGTGAGGTTAACAAAGGAACAACGATATCACTTCGTTTCCCTAAAGAGAAGGATGCTCATAACGTTTAAGATGAGACTACAACAAGTGGAAATTAGGACGATTACACCGTGACGTGCTAAATATAATACGGTTGAAGAAGGGACATACATTATGGAGCTACAACTAATTGAGATCTATATCCCGATCAACAGGTTAGATGCTTTTTTGACTGAAATTAAAGAATTTCATGTCATTGAAAAGTGGCATACAAAGATTTCAGAACAGGAAGAACTAGTCAAAATACTAATAAAGAAAAAACATACTGAAGAAATTCTTGATTTTTTAGAAGTCAATGACCAAGGTCAGGAGGAAGTTCGAGCCTTACTTTATAATATTTCTACCTATGTACCAAGAGTAGAACCAGAAAATGAAGAAGAAAATGAGGCAGATGCAGAGGAACACCAAAAAGAAATCACTCGTGCCAGCCGTCACGAACTATATAATGTCGTCCACTCATCAAGTACAACAAGCATCAATTATTTATGGATGCTTGTTCTCTCCGCAGTTGTAGCCACTGCTGGAATTGTCAAAGACAGTGCTGCTATTGTGATCGGAGCAATGGTGATTGCTCCACTTATTGGTCCATTTACCGCACTCGCTTTCGCTGCTACATTAGGGGATTATAAGTTAATGAAAAGTTCTGTATTAACATGTCTTTACGGTTTGGCGATCCCAGTTGCTATCGCGATAATTTTTGGATTTATTTTTCCTCTACCAATCAATAGTGATGAATTCTTAGCAAGAACCAATATTGGATTAATGGATATTGTTGTTGCACTTGCTGCAGGTACAGCAGGTGCGATGTCCTTTGCTAAACGTGTTTCAGAAGCATTAGTAGGTGTTATGGTGTCTGTTGCCCTATTGCCTCCAGCAGTTGTCTTAGGGATGATGCTTGGTGCTTTTGAATTTCAACAAGCACTAACTCCATTTATTTTACTATTTGTTAATATAAGCGCGATTTTATGTTCCGCTATCCTCGTATTTTGGTCAAGCGGCATTCAACCAATTAATTGGAGTGAAATTCAGGTTGCTAACACATCAAAAACCTATTCACTAATTGCCGTTAGTTTTGTCATCGTCATTTTAGCGATACTCATTTACATTATTCAATTTTAACAAAATTTTTACGTTGTATAGCTTGTCGCCTCATATAGAATATTGCTATAATTCATCTAGATAATTGATTAGCTGGGGGCTTATATGGATACTAAAAAAAATTCGATTCAAGATTACTTCACTATTTTATGGATTGCAACAAGATTAGGATTTACTTCCTTTGGTGGGCCTGTTGCACATCTAGGTTATTTTCATGAGGAATATGTTCGACGAAAAAAATGGCTGGATGAAAAAGCATATGCAGATTTAGTTGCATTGTGTCAATTTCTTCCAGGACCAGCGAGCAGTCAGGTCGGAATGGGTGTAGGTATTATCCGTGGTGGAGTTATAGGTGGGATTCTAGCCTTTATCGGTTTTACCTTACCGTCAGTAATCGTCTTGATCTTTTTTGCATTAGCACTTCATCAATTTTCCTTCTATGATGCTAGTTTTATTCATGGCTTAAAAATTGTTGCAGTCGCGGTTGTGGCACACGCAATTATCGGGATGGGTTCGAAACTTGCGCCAGACCTTCCCAGAAAAGCTATTGCTTTGCTTGCAGTAGTGGTTATGTTAGTTTGGCAAACCACTCTGACTCAGGTGATCATCATTCTTGCAGCTGCATTGATTGGTGTCTTCTTTTTTCAAAAACAAGAAAAAGAAGAAACAGTGAACCTGAATTTACAATTATCAAAGAAAACAGCTATCATAAGTATTTCACTATTCTTTTTGTTACTACTCCTCTTACCATTAGCCAATCAAGTAAGTGACTGGCAGTGGCTTGCGATGTTTGACAGTTTTTACCGTTCTGGTGCATTAGTTTTCGGTGGTGGTCATGTTGTATTACCGTTACTTGAACAGGAATTTGTTCCGACTGGCTGGATTTCCGAGCAGGAATTTTTGGCTGGTTATGGAGCAGCTCAAGCAGTTCCAGGTCCGCTCTTTACATTTGCTGCCTATTTAGGAACAGTAATCGCTGGCGTACCTGGTGGACTTTTAGCTACTTTTGCAATTTTCTTACCTGCATTTTTATTAATAATAGGAACATTGCCATTTTGGAATTCCTTGCGCCAAATGCCATCGATACGCGGTGCTCTTATTAGTGTCAATGCAGCTGTTATTGGACTTTTAATCGCTGCTTTCTATCAACCAATTTGGACCAGTACGATCATAGAAGCAAAAGATTTTATCTTAGCAGCCATTCTTTTTAGTTTATTAGCATTTTGGAAGTTACCATCATGGGTTATTGTAATCATTGGTCTTATCGGTGGTATTTTACTGCCTTATCTACCAATCTAGTGACTGGAATCTTCCAGTCACTTTTTTTTAAAACTTAAAAATACTTGCACATAATCTTCACTCCTTTTATAATATGAATATATGTTCATATGTGTAAAGGAGTTGGATTATGGGACACTCACACGGACATGATCATGCGCATGATCATCACCATACTAATAATAAAAAAGCGTTACTGATAAGTTTTATGTTAATTTTTACTTTTATGGTCATTGAAGTAATTGGTGGAATCTTAACCAATAGCTTAGCATTGTTGTCAGACGCAGGACATATGCTAAGTGATGCATTTGCTCTTGGACTCAGCTTATTTGCTTTTAAATTAAGTGAGAAAGCAGCAAACGCACATAAAACATTTGGATATAAACGTTTTGAGATTTTGGCAGCCTTTATAAATGGTATAACGCTATTAGCGATCTCTCTCTATATTTTCTATGAAGCATACCACCGTTTTTTAGAACCACCTAATGTCAGTCCAATGATGCTTTGGATAGCGGTAACTGGTTTATTAGTAAATATTATTGTAGCCTTTATTCTCATTTACAGTGGAGATACCAAAGGAAACTTAAATATGCGTAGTGCTTTATTACATGTGTTAGGTGATTTGCTTGGTTCAGTTGGAGCGATTATAGCTGGGATTCTCATTATGCTATTCAATTGGAATATCGCTGATCCTCTTGCCAGTATTATTGTAGCGATTTTAATATTGATCAGTGGTTATCGTGTTTCGAAGGATTCGTTGCACATTTTAATGGAAGGAACACCGCATCATTTATCCTATGAAGAAGTTGAAAACAAATTGGTTGAATTAGAAGGTGTTGTTAACATACATGACTTACATGTCTGGACAATTACTTCTGATTTTCCCGCACTAAGCTGTCATATGGTTGTAGAAGAAAGTGTCGATCGCGATCTAATGTTAAAAAAGGCATCGAAATTATTACATGATTCTTTCTCACTTCACCACACCACCATTCAAATCGAAGGTGTTCATGCAGAAATTGAGAAAGAGGAAGACTGTTGTAATTAAGGAGGATGTTGTAATGACAGACGGAACATATGAGGCACTTGATGAAGAGACTTTATTCTTAGTATCACAAACCTTTAAAGCATTAGGTGACCCGACCAGAATTCGCATTTTGCATTTATTATTTGAACAGGAATTATCGGTTTCCAACATTGCCGAGAAACTGGATTTAAATCAATCTAATGTTTCCCATCAGCTTCGTTTCCTCAAAAATTTACGCTTAGTAAAATATCGTCGCGATGGGAAAACCATCTATTACTCCCAAGACGACGAACACGTCATGAAAATTTTGCAGCAATCCATTGACCACGCCACACACCATTGAACCGAATTAAAAATCCAAGCGATCGATATCGCTTGGATTTTTGAAGTTAATGTATTGTGATGAGCACCAATTTACTTTTTTAATAGCTTAAATAGGAAAAAATAAATAAGCAGAAATATGGAAAATGCCACAACTTCAAGTAATACGATATACCATGGGTATGGCCCTAAATAATCGATCATGCTTATGGTATTAGGTTTTTCTGCTAGAAACATATAATTCGAACCAATGATTTGATTAATGATAACAACCAAGAATGCCATTATATTTAGCATGACAAACGCTCGAATTACAGATTGAAACGTGGGTTTATATTCCTCAATCCATATCATGTAGAAACAGGAAAGTATAATGGCTATATGGGCAATGAAAAATTGAAAGAACCGCATATGCGGAAATCCGAAAAAAAGCTCTGGCGTCACAACTGCTATAAATGCACCTGTCATACTCACAAAAAAGGAAATTTCAAATACTTTATAATTTTTTGTTAGTAACATAATTGTGCATAAATATAAGGAAATCGAACATAGTTGCAAGGGCAAATTTGTTGCGACATCCCACCTGCCATCAGAGAGATACCATAAATGAAACGTAATCTCTCCTAATATAAGTAGTGCAATCAAAGTATTTTTAAAGAGTCGTTTATAGTTCCTCTTAATACTCTCTCTAAAAATATACAATGATGCCAAAAGTCCAACTGTGATAATTACCATAAAAATATGGGAAAGAGAAAACAATTGAAATGGATAGTCGCTTTGATTAAAACTAACAAGACCTTCCATCGAATCCATCCCCTTAATCTCGCTGGTTAAAAGCTCTTATCTATAACAAAACTCGTCCAACTCAGCAATCGATAAATTCTTTTTACGTTCAATATTTGTAATCACAATTTGATCGGATTGGTCTATTATGGTTAGTCGTACCAAATCATATGGAGGCATGTGCGCTTTTTCAAAAGTGACCAATTCTATCGTTAATCTATGATGACGATTTCCATTAAGTCTCCTTATATCAGTTATTTTTTCACACATGAATAGTTTACCAGTAACTTCTAACATCTGTGTCGAATATCTTACAATTAATGCTTCTTCCAGTAATTCTTCTCTTGTTAATTGATTTTCAGCAATAACTACTTTAGTCGAATTAAAAATGACGAAAGTAACACCAAAAATGAGAGCTAATTTTCTCATGTGCTTCATCACCATCCACTTATTTTACGGATAGCTTTTACAACGTACCATTTATTTAATACGATTATCTGTAAATCAACTTTCTTCCTCTTGATTGAACCAAAGTGGATCATTTATATCAACATCACCATTATAATTAATTAAAATCTCTTCTCCAGCTTTTATATCTGTATAAGCATAGAATTCAAATGTGTGATTATCAAAATTAATCTCATAATTTGCATTTGGTTGATAAGAATGATTAAACAGCATGCCATAACCAAGCAGGATGGCAGAATGATTTATCCCATACTCGAATGCGTAATCTGCGAGTAATGTCTTTTCAATATGTTGATGCTCATCATTTGGGTATGCAATGACCGGAGCTTCATGTAGAAGCTTCCCTTTCTCGATATTACAGGTAGCAAAAACACCTCTGTTAAATTCACCGTCACTAAGCTTTGATGTTTTAATCTCAATCATGTATTTCACCTACTAACTTATTTAAAATATACCTTCTAACTGTAACATTAATTTTAATATTATGCTCCTTTTTATTCAAAATTAACAGACTAAATTCATGATATTGTATTAATGTGCTTAGCCAGTAGCTTCTCTCATCTTTAATTAATAAGTTACTGATGAATGGCAGAAAAGATGCTCTACGTAGGGAGATTGATTGCTAGTTAACCTCTATTTCCGATAAGCTACTTCCTCGTCGGGAGATTGGTCGCTTTTCACCTTCGAGTTACCGATGAGAGACTTCCTCGTCGGGAGTTTGATCGTTTTTCACCTTTGAATTACCGATGAGAGACTTTCTCGTCGGGAGTTTGATCGCTTTTCACCTTCAAATTACCGATGAGAGACTTCCTCGTCGGGAGTTTGATCGTTTTTTCCTTCGAATTACCGATGAGAGACTTCCTCGTCGGGAGTTTGATCGTTTTTTCCTTCGAATTACCGATGAGAGGTTTTCTCTCAGGTATGTTGAACACTTTTCTCTACACATCTTCTGTGCTCAAACTTTAAACTTTTCATTTATGGTATTTAGACTGTGAGAAAAAAGGCACAAATCGATGGGCGATTCGTACCTTAGTTAATAGTATATTCTTCTTGGATTCGCTTTTGTGCAAGAAGATGTTTAGACACATGTAAACGATTGAATACGCTCAAGGTCAATTCCAAAGTAAACCCAATTGAACCCAGTCCAACGGTATCCTGCCACTGATCTTCTTCCTACATAAGTTGGATAGAACCAAAAAGCATTGAAACGACTTAACCATACATAGGTGAAACGATATAAACACCCTCGAATCGAACCAGGATCAACTGCAAATAGCTGTGGCCCACCACTTCCAGCCTGAGCAGGTTGTTGTGGAACATACTGTGGCGGCGGACTTAAAGGTGGACCTGCTTGTTGTCCTTGACCTGGTGGTGGTCCAAATGGTGGTCCTGGTTGACCCTGGCCAGGTGGTGGACCGAATGGTGGGCCACCTTGGCCTGGAGAACTACCTCCAGGAAATAAGCCTGGAAAAAAAGGGAAAAAGCCTATTTGGCGATCATCTTGATACATATTACCGTACTCATCGTAAATTCCATTATTAGTTGGATACATAGATTCCATCATGATTACCTCCTATTCTCTATCACTATATGATAGGGATTAGGTTAGGTGATTTGTCCAATTACTGTTTATCCCCCACTTTGTTTGAAGTGGAGGATTGCGACGGTTACTTTATGATAAAATAGGCTATCGCACATTAATCGGTTATTTTTATATATAGATCATGATGTGTTTCGTTTCCCTGGATCGTATACCCTATATCGATTTTCATGTTTTCTAATTCAATTCCATTATCTTTGCCGTATTGATACATTTCACCAAATGTTTCGGCTATCCCGACCAAGCTTCCATGATGTAGATGATGCAAATAATGATGAGTTGGTATTTTCTGCATTTGCATTCCATTCGGTACAGAAGCATGATCGTCTGTTTCTGCACAAATAAATTGCGTATATATTCCATGTTGCTGTTTTAAACTAATGTCCATCATCACATTTGTTTTTCTATTTTCAATTTCTGTAACGTGATTTTTGAAAATATCCCATTTTACTGGCATTTCCCGAATTAAACCTTCCCAATCCTGCTTCACTATTAATCCAACAGCTGTGAATCCGTCTTTTTTCACCTTCTTCAAACTATGCTACCTCCATTCCTAATCCAAACCTGAAAATCTCATATGCAGTTTCAATTTGATGATTACTATTTCTCTATGCTTATACATTTCTCCTTCTTTTACATGAATTTTTTAACAACTTTTGATCCATTACATGAGAACAAGCAAGGTTTTTCTTCCATAATGGTTTCTATATGAACATCTCTTCCCCAGAGGGTATAAATATATGGCAATGTTTTTTCTAAATATTTAAGGTCAAGTTCAACACTTTCATAGTGATGACGAATATATAATTCGCCATTACGTAAATAATCACCGTCAACAACTGTTAAATATGGAAAACCACCATTTAAGCGAGTGGAGATTAATTGATCCCTGACGTCTTCCCATTTCTTATCAACAATTTTATACTGATGTCCTTGTTTTTGAAAAAGGTATAAATCTTCACGATCAACTAAATCTTTTGTTAAATAATTTCGCATAAAAGAGATGTCTGATTCGATCTCTCTTACTTCAAACAATTTTTCACGTCCAGAATTTTCTTTCACACCAAAACGTTTCATCTCATCTGTTGGATGATTGTAGCGTTCTTCAATATCTTCAAACATTTTTACTCCTAGATAGTAAGGATTAATTTGCGTTTTAGATGGTTGCACCACACTTGCATTTAATGAAGCAAATTCAACTGTTTCGTCACTTGTTAAATCTAATTCCCTGAGAATAGTTTGATGCCAATACGTTGCCCAGCCTTCGTTCATAATTTTTGTTTCCAGCTGTGGCCAGAAATACAACATTTCCTCACGCATCATTGTCAAAATATCTCGTTGCCAGTCGTCTAACTCCCGACTATGCTCTTCTATAAATAATAAAATATCTTTTTCAGGTTGAGGAGGAAAAGCCTTTTTTCTTTTTACGGAGGAGGATTTTTGATTGATGTTTTTTTGATCTAAATCCCAAAGATCATCGTATTCGGTTCTTTTCCTTTTAGTTTGTTGCTCTTCTTCATCTTTTTGCCAATCTAATTGTGCTTTTAATAATGTAGGATCTATATGCTCCTGAATCGCTAGCACTGCATCCAGAAATTTCTCTACTTCTTTAATCCCATACTGTTTTTCATATTTTGCTACTCTTTCTGCTGTTGCTGCCATGCTTTCTACCATATCTTTTTTCGTATTTTGAAACCTGACATTATTTTTAAAAAAGTCGCAATGCGCAAGCACATGGGCGACAATTAATTTATTTTGAATCAGACTATTAGAATGTAACAAAAAAGCATAACACGGATTAGAATTAATTACGAGCTCATATATTTTACTTAAACCTAAATCATATTGTAATTTCATACGATGGAATTGTTTGCCGAAGCTCCAATGCGAAAAACGTGTTGGCATTCCATACGCTCCAAAGGTATACAGGATTTCTGGTGGACAAATCTCATAGCGCATTGGATAAAAATCCAAGCCAAACCCTTTCGCTATTTCCGTTATCTCTTGTATTGATTTTTCTAATTTTACTTTTTCATCTGCTTTCAACACATAACACCTCCACTACAGTATATGAAAAACAGAAGAAAATAGGACACTCATTCTTGTGAGTGTCCTATCAAAACCTATTTATTATTGGTCATGTCTACTAAGTCTTCTATAGCAGAAGATATCTGTCCAAATGACTGATGAACGTCATCTAATTTATGGAAGAATTGTTCAATTTCTGTTTCAATCGTATTGTTGTGACCTTTGGATTGATTCATTTTTTCGACTAATTCTTCAAAGAATTGATGAATATCTTTCATATTTTGTGTACTACCTGTAACCGATTGTTGAACTTCATCTACATAACCAGTTACTTTTCCTACCTGAGTATTGGTTTTTTCAATTAATCCTGTTACATTACTAACTGAATTTTTCGTTTGTTCTGCCAGTTTTCGTACTTCATCTGCTACAACAGCAAATCCTTTTCCTTCTTCCCCTGCCCGTGCAGCTTCTATGGCTGCATTTAATGCTAAGAGATTTGTTTGCTCTGCGATATCAGTCACCATACTGACAATCGATTCTATTTGTTTGGATATATCTGCTAAACTACTACTCTCTTGCTTAATTCCGTGCATCTTGTCTTCCATTTGCTCCATTTGTTGTTCTTGTTCTTGCAAGTCTTTACGTCGATCTAGAGATGACTTCTCTATATTTTCCGATGTAGCCGTTCCTTGTTGTGCTGAATTAAGAATATCTTCTAGTTGATGAACAAGAGATTGTGTTGAAGCAGCAGATTGTTGAAAAATGGCTGCTAAATCCTCTGAAGTTTCTTTTATCTTTATATGCAATTTTTCTTTTTCTTGTTCTTGACTGTCATGTACTCGCTGAACTTCACTTTGATAAGCTTCTAAAACAAGCTGTTGTTCAATATTTAAGATTTTTGAAGTGGACGACACAGCAGTATAGAAGAATGATTTATCAGTAATTTCTTTATCCAAAATCGTTAATAATGAATTCAAAAGATCTTGAAATGCACACATATACCACTTTGGCTCTAATCCTATCTTAAAATGAATATGAGCAATTTTCATTCTTTTTTCATAGTATTGCTGATCAATTATTCCATTAAACATTTCTTGGATATGTATGGTTAGCGTCTTTTTCAATCGTTCTATTGAACTATTTTCTTCTATAATATTCATTAATGATGACTCATTTTCCAAATTATTATAAAACTGGCCAACAATATCATCAATATTTTCTTCTACCCATGGTTTAATTTGCTTAAGCGTTACCAAATCTTCTTTAGTCAAATTGACCATCTTTAATTGTTTGTCAAAAGACGTACCACTTTGTACATCTAATGTTACCTCAATTTCTTGTGCCTTTGTACTTGGTGTATCATGCTTTTTTCTTTTAAATATCTTTCTCATTAACAATGACCCCTTTAGTGTAATCAGATTGTTTTAATAAAGACTATTTTACCATACTAAAAGTACTTATTGTCTATAAAAAATAAACCTTACTTTATTTCCTACAAAAGTAAGGTTTATTTAACATATTATACCATCTGTTCAATTTTCTTCTTGCATTGACAATCTGTTAAAGTGTAGCCAATAACATGAAAGCCTTTATTCTTCAAAAAGCGAATCGCTAAATTTTTTTCTAAGTGATTAGATGCAATTACATAAATGGATTGCGATGAAATCTCGGAATAATACCTTCTTAAATAGGGAACTGGAATAACGATTGCCCCTTCCACTTTATCTTTAGCTGCCTTTTGATAGTCGCGGATATCTAAAGTGACTTTATCATGATTACATTCTATATTCGGATCCACGCATGGGACTCCTTTAATTGGCACATACCTAGTATATATTAAATGCGCAGTAACTACTATCATTACTATTGCGATCAACCATAGGATTGACATATAGATTAAGCCTCCCATTAACTCAGATGAATGGTTCCTCCATATATTATACCCTGATCGGTATTAAGTCAACCCATCGAACTTATCTTTTAAGTGTAGCCTCATGTTTTTTGGGAAGCACTTTTGTCAGGTTATCCTCCACTAGTGGAAATGGATGTTGAGTACGCTTTACAACTTTGTATTTTTTACTGCTTCCCAATAATGGACAATTGTTTTCATTCCTTTTTCGAAATGGGCCATTGGGAAGCTTTCATTTGGTGAATGGAGTCTGTCATCTGGTGTACCAAACCCTAATAATACGACTGGTATATTATAGATTGCATCGATCCATTCAACCACAGGAATCGAACCACCCATCCGAACATAGACCGCTTCTTTGTCAAAAGTTTCAGCAAAACTTTCCGCAGCCTTTGTAATTAGTTGGTGATTCGGATCGACTTTATAAGCTTTTGCCGATAAAGGTTCACGTTTAATGGTTAACTCCACACCTTGTGGCAGATGTTTCTCTATATGTTTTACTAAGAACTCTTGTATTTGTACTGGATCCTGTCCTGGAACGAGTCGACAAGTCAATTTAGCCGTTGCCGTGGAAGGAATGATCGTTTTAGTCCCTTCCCCTTGATAACCACTATACAGCCCGTTTATTTCAAGAGTCGGTCGTGCCATTGTATGTTCTTTAGCTGTGTAGCCTTTTTCTGACACTGTCTCTATTGCACCAGTAGATTCTCGGTAGTCTTCACTTGGAGCTTCTTTAATTAATTGTCGCTCTTCAGATGTCAACGGTTCTACCTGATCATAAAAATGAGCTACTTGAACTACTTCCTGTTCATCTTTCATGGTCGCTAATAATTGTGCCATCGCCATCGCCGGATTTTTTATGGCTCCTCCATATAGTCCTGAATGCAAATCATTATCAGGTCCTTTTAAAGTGAATTCTAATCCGGTGAACCCTTTTAAACCGTATAGTATCGTCGGTTGATCTTTTGCGACCATTCCGGAATCAGAAATAACAGCGAAGTCTGCTGAAAACTTTTCTTGTTGTTGATGGAGAATATCGTATAAATTAGCACTTCCGATTTCTTCTTCACCCTCAATACAAACTTTAACATTAATCGGTAAAGAACCAGTGGTTTGTAAAAATGCCTTCAGCACAACTAAATGCATAAATACTTGCCCTTTATCATCACTTGCCCCTCGCGCATAGATACGTTCATCTCTAATTTCTGCTTGGAATGGGTCACTTTTCCATTGATCAAGCGGGTCTGGCGGCTGAACATCATAGTGTCCATAAAACAAAACCGTTGGCTTATCTTCGCCAGCATCCATCCATTCCGCATATACAAGTGGATGGCCTTTCGTTTTTTGCAATTCAACGGTTTGGAATCCCGCTTCCGTTAAATAATTTGATACAAATTCCGCCGCTTTTGTGACATCCTCTTTATGGCTGGAATCAGTACTCACACTAGGTATATGTAAAAATTTTTTTAGTTCTTCAATATGTTTTTCTTTATTTTTTTCAAGATATTCTATAACTTCCTGCATCACGATCACTTCCTTTTCAGTTATCCTTCCATAGTTTAACATGTAATAATTACATTTGTCTTACAAAAAACTTACGGACAATATTTACATATATGCTTTCATTTTGTCCATAACAAACAAACTTATAGACACTTTTTGCATTTTCTATTCCCTTTTGTCCGTAAGATCCTTTCTTAAGGGCAATTTTTCTGTTTATGGCTCTTTTTGTCCATAAGAAAAAGCACGTACCTTTTTTAAAAAAGATACGTGCTTTCTTTTAGTTTAATCCTTTTGCCAAGTCTTCGATTAAATCATCGACATCTTCAATCCCAATAGATAATCGAATGAGTCCGTCGGTAATTCCAAGTTCTTCACGACGATCTTTTGGAATCGATGCATGTGTCATTCTTGCTGGTATGGAGATTAAGCTCTCCACTGCGCCAAGACTTTCTGCTAATGTAAAAAAGTCTACTTTGCTTAAGACATGATCCGCTTTTTCTCCACTACCCACATCAAAGGCAATCATACCACCGAAGCCTTGTGCTTGTTGATTGGTAATATCATGCCCTGCATGGGTTGCCAAACCAGGATAATAAACCTTTTCTACTGCTGGATGTTGATCCAGATAGGACGCTATTTTATTGGCGTTCTTTTCAATTGCTTCCATACGGAGACCTAGCGTTTTAATTCCTCTCATTAATAACCAGGCATCTTGTGGACCTAAAACTGCACCTACAGAGTTTTGAATAAAATGAATATCTTCAGCTAACTGGTCATTCTTAACAACCACAAGACCTGCTACCACATCACTGTGACCTCCGATATACTTTGTCGCGCTGTGCAGAACAATATCTGTTCCCAAGTCCAAAGGTGTTTGCAGGTATGGTGTGGCAAATGTGTTATCCACCACTAATAATAAATCATGTTTATCAGCAATTTCTTTCATTTTTTTCAAATCTGTTACTTTTAACAAAGGATTGGTTGGTGTTTCAATATAAAGCATTTTCGTAGTTGGTTTTATCGCTGCTTCCACAGCTTCGACATCGCTTGTATCCACAAAGGTATGAGATAAATCGATGCGATCTAACACTTTTGTTGTTAAACGGTAGGTACCACCATATACATCATCTGTTAATACAACATGATCACCTGCTTTTAAAAGCATCATCACAGAGGTGATCGCTGCCATACCTGAAGCAAAAGCAAAGCCAGCTGTCCCATTCTCTAGTTCAGCTGTAACCGTTTCTAGTGCATGACGAGTCGGGTTACCGGTACGAGAATACTCATAACCAGTATGTTTTCCTGCTTCTGGTTGACGATAGGTACTTACTTGATAAATAGGGACAGAAACAGCACCTGTTTTTTCATCACCCGTAATACCACCATGAACCATTTTAGTTTTTCTTTTCATTTTACAGCCTCCTCTTAATCAAATGAGTAAATATCTTTGCTCAAATAACGCTCACTACTATCTGGAAATACGGTAACAATATTGCTTCCAGGTTTTGCTTCCTGTGCTTCTTTTAAGGCTGCAACCATTGCCGCTCCTGAAGAACTGCCAACAAGCAGTCCTTCTTTTTCAGCTAGTTGTTTTACCATATCAAAAGCTAGTTCATCATCAATAGTATGAATTGCATCAAAAAACTGACGATCCATATAATCTGGTAAAAATTCCATTCCAATACCTTCAGTTCGATGTGGTCCAGCTTCTCCACCAGCTATTATTGATCCTTGTGGTTCTACAATGGCTGTTTTGATAGCTGAGTTTTGTTCTTTAAAATAACGTGCTGCTCCGGAAAATGTTCCGCCTGTTCCGGCTCCAGCCACAAAAACCGAAAGATTGCCGTCCAGATCTTTATCGATTTCTGGTGCTAATGTTTGATAATACGTATGTGGATTTGATGGATTTTCAAATTGTTGAGGAGAATAACTATTGGGTATTTCAGATAAAAGCTGTTTTGTTTTATCAATTGCTCCTCGCATACCAGCGTTCCTTGGAGTATGAACAATCTCAGCGCCTAGTGCTTGCATCAATAACTGCTTTTCCCTACTAAAATGTTCAGGTACAACAAAAATAACGCGAAGTCCTTTATTTACTGCAGCTAACGCAATCCCAATTCCAGTATTTCCTGCAGTTGGCTCAATAATTGTACCTCCTGGATGTAATTTTCCAGATTGAATGGCATCCTCAATAAAATTTAATCCTAATCGATCTTTGATACTACCGCCTGGATTAAAAAACTCCAGTTTTGCAAAAAGGTGTACACCGTCTGGAAGAGAAAAGTTTGTCAATTCCATTAACGGTGTACCTCCAATTAGTTGTTGTATATTTCGATATAGTGCCAATTTTATCCCTCATTCATTATGCAAATACAATATGCCATTCGTCTTTTTCAGATAACATCTGTTTAGCTATTTCTTGTGCTCCCTCTAAACTGTGATTAGCTGCCCAACCACATTGCACCTCATTACATGCAGGTACTTCAGTTGCTTCTAATACATCGTTTAAAGTTTTCTCGATTGCTGCTACCACTTCATCGTAGCTATCGTTATTGATAATTGCTAAATAGAAACCTGTCTGACATCCCATTGGACTAATATCCAGGACATTTTCAATATGGTTACGGATATTTTCAGCCATTAAATGTTCAATCGAATGCAAGCCTGCCATGTCCATATGATCTTTATTTGGTTGGCAAAAGCGGATATCATATTTATATACTTTGTCACCTTTTGCACCAGTTGTTACACCTACTAAACGCACATATGGTGCTTTTACCTTTGTATGGTCTAAATTAAAACTTTCTACATTCATTTTTTGCGTCATTATTGATCACTCCTGTTATTGTTTTTTAGCAATAAATAACCAAACAAACTTGTTTCGTTGCTTAGCTTCAAAACTAAATCCATTTTGCTTGAACAGTTGCTGCAACTCTTCTAAATATGGATAATATTCTCGATTAAGATCTTCCAACAAATCGTAATATTCTTTTCGAGATGCTTCCTGTTTTATTAATTTTTCTGCTTGCTTATCCTCATAAACTGTGTCCGCAAAAACGACTCGCCCTCCATCTGTCAGGAGAGAATGAAATTTAGTAATCGCTATGTTTTTCTCCTCTTTTGTAAGATGATGAAAAGCATACGTACTTACAATTGTATCGACTTGTTCCTTAGGTAATGGATAGTCTAGGAAATCTCCTTCAAAAAGTTCCAGTTGAGGTAATTTTTCTTTTGCTAATTGGCGCATAGGCGCTGAAGGTTCAACGCCAACAACAGCTAAACCTTTTGCTACTATTTTTTCTGTTAAATTACCTGTTCCTACTCCAAATTCCATTACTTTACCAATAGAAAGCTGAGCAACTTCACTCAATATTGTATCATATCCTTCAAACACATCTCTATATTGAGGGTCATGTCCTGTAACGGCCTCATCATAGGACGATGCCCATTCTTCAAATACTTCTAAAAACTCTCTCCCCATTTGAATTCCTCCAGTATATTCTAATTCATACTATTTTACTCTGTTTTATCGGAATTGCTACTAATATAGCATAATCTACTGATTCTTGCAATAAAGTGAGACTTAAAAAGGATTTTACAGACCGTTAGCACCGTGATTTTTAGTAAAAAACATACGATTGCATATATGCGCTATTGCGCAATATAAGGATACTATGCAGTATGTTTATTTGAATTGTAGCAATTTTGAAAGAAATTATGTGCGTAACAACCGCTACGGCTTGCCCACTTCGCTTTCCGCGGGGCATGTCTTCAGGAGTCGAAGTGGACGCCTGCGCTAGATAGAATTCTACAATGGATGAAAGAGTTTAAATAAAGACTTCTAGTGCATAGTGTATACGTAAATACTTATAGAAAGTTCAAAATGATAGCTGTGACAACAGTTGTAGAATCCATTTAGAGCGAAGGCGTCCGTTTTCACTCCTGCGGGATGTTTTTACCCTAAGATCCACTTTTTAAGCGAATTTTGCTTAAAAAGTTAGCTTAGGGTAAAAACCCGCGGAAAGGGAAACGGGCAAGCCGTAGCGGTTGCAAAGCATATATAAAATCTCATAATTAACAATTCAGTTATTGCGTATGTTCCTAACACGTAAAAACCTAAACGATCCGAAGACTATTCGAATCGTTTAGGTTTTTTTAAATTTAAATTTCTTTATTTCAGTCACGTTGACTTCTATCTTAATGATTCGTTATCTTCATCTGGAAAAACTCTTTCGACCATGTTACCTATACGTCTGAAAAACCCTTCTACAGGTTCACCATTATCAACGTCATTGGAATATTGACCAGCCAAATCAAAAAAGTCTGGATTTGTGGAAATATAAACATTATCAATATTATCGTTGACAGACTTTACAGCTTTGGTAATTTTGTCCTTTGTTTCTTGGCTCAATTCACTGTTATTCTTACTTGAATTATCGGTTCTTTTATCCCAAGAAGCAGCAACATATGCATTATTGTCCGTTGTCAGTACATAAGCACGATCAATTTCTGAAACATCTGACTTTATTTTATCAGCAGCTTCTTCCGCTACCTCGTAATTGCTTCCTTCACGTCTGGAATTCGTCATGTTATCAGCATCACGATTTGTTTTGCCATCGAACATAAATTGATTATTTTCGTTCCCTTGCATATTTTGGTTATTGCTTCCATGTCCACGCCCTGTATTATTCGCTCGATCTTGCATTGGCTCATTAGATGTTTGGTTATAGCCAATCGGTTGTGTGTTATTACCGTCATATTCACCATTTTGCTGTCCATATTCGTTGCCACCACAACCTACTAGTGTCAGCGATACAGCAAATGTTAGAGCTAAAGCTGGTTTTGGCAATTTCATCTGATTCCCTCCCTTTTTTAGGATCATCATTAGTATGGTTGGAATCAGATTCCCTTATCCAAAATAATAACTGGTAAGAAGTCCAAAAGATCCTCCGATTGAATTGATGTTTATCGTAAACAATAAAATGAAGCTTCAATCATTAGGATTTTAAGTCTCCTGAAGTGATTGTTGACGAACATCCTCACTTAGCTTCCTTATATTTCGGATTTGGTGGGGAATTACGAATGGTTTCACCATGAGAAGTCCCCCCATTTAAAAAAATTAAAAACTGATTATACAAGGGGGATGAAACATTGTACAATATTGATTATGACAAAGCTTTATACTATACATTATGGGGGCAATGGGATGATCTGCTTGTTTTAATGGTAAGAACCAACGATGATTTACTATCAAAAAAAATTGAACAATTCCTGCATGCTTATCATTACCCCATTTCGAATGAGTATTTGATAAATAAGCATGAACAGCTCATGTATTATATAGATCACGCTCTGCTTAGCGAAATAAATATTTAACTACAGTTATCGTTTTAAATAAACAGAAAACTGATTAACAAAAAAGGTGCTATATCTTTTTGCGATAGCGAGCACTCGATATGATGATGGTGTTTGTTTTATTGGGCTTATAAAGCGAATGCTTCAGCCCGATCGATTTAAGGAGTTGGCAAACAGTGGAATGAAGTTTGGAGTGAGTAGTTTCATTTGGTGAGGGAAATTCCCTTCACCAAATGTTACTCTTCGCCATGAAAAGGGGAAATTACAGAAGATTACAGAGTGATATGGAACGAAGTTGGATCTTCTCCTCCATATATTTTAATCGCACTCAAACAAGAGTTGTACTCCGTATATTTAAAAAATGACTTGTTCTTTTATACTCTTAATGAACCTCGAAAACCTCTGGCACCATAGTAAGAGTCAGCCCCATTGTGATAAACGAAGACAGTTTCATAACGACGATCACAAAAAAGAGCCCCGCCAAGCTTCCTAATATTTTCCGGTGTTTGTACCCAGCTTGATGTTTTCATATCAAATTTTCCGAGTTTCTGCAACTCACTATATTGCTCTGTCGTTAAAATTTTGATTCCCATCACAGTTGCCATATCGATAGCGCTATTTTCTGGTTTATGTTTTTTCCTTGATTCTAATGCTTCCCGGTCATAACATACCTTTCTACGACCTTTAGGACTTTCTGTCGAACAATCATAAAAAATATAGTCACCAGTCTCTTTATCCTGATCTACAACATCTGGTTCGCCACCAGTCAACTCCATTTCATTGAGTGACCACAGTTTCTCAGGATTAGCTTCGAGTTTAGCCTGTATTTTAGCCCAATCCATGCCTTTATGTCTGTTCGTGTTTTTCTCAAAGCGGGCTTTCAAGATGTCAAAAAGTTCTTCCCGTTGTTCTTGTGACAACTCCTTTTTTTTCATTGGCATTTTAGTTACCTCCACTATTTTTGAAGTTTGAATAACTTTCATTACATTGAAGAAGTTTCCCATTCCATTATATGGTTAGAATTAACCGATTACAAGATTAAAGAAGTACAGAGATTTCCCTGGATATCCTAACAGAGATTTTTTGTTAGACATGATAATTCACCTTAATGTCTGGAGACAATTAGTATGTACTTTATATTACAATTTTAAGGGACTAGTGAAAATTCACTAGCCCCCACTCTGATTTAGTAATATTGTGATCGTCATTCATACGTTGTGACTTTAAAATGAAAATCCGCTTCTGAATCATCATAAGTATGATATTATTCAGCTATACCTATCTCTTCTTCAATAGTCGAATCTTTTTAATGGAGCATACTCAACTTTTCAAGTAATAATTTTCCGGTTCATCTGCCAGGATGATTAGCTTTCTTCATTTGGCGAGTATCGTTACGATTAAAACTATGATGCCATTTGTGTTCTTTTGATTTTTTACCTTTTAGTTTTTGTCGTTGGTTGGAGCTTGGTTTATTCGTTTTCTTAACACCTTTACTCATTCGTTGACCATGGTTTTTTTTTACCTTTTTCTTATCGTTCTGAACTTGACTTTTTCGGGCCTTTCCACTCACTTTTTGGCCATGACTTTCTTTCACCTTGTTTTTTTCCGGCTCTTTAGTTTCGTGATCTTGATTTTTCTTTTTATCATGAATTACAGCTTTTTCTTTTGCTCGTTCGTTAGCCTGAACAGGGAGAACTTTAGGATCTTTAATTGATTCAGAGGAGCCCGATTCTTTTTCATTTACAGAAGTCTCATCCTTTTCTTCCTCATCTTTACTATAATAATTTTGAATAAGTTCTTTTTCTTCTTGATCTAATGAGGAGGATGTCCCATTGTCTTCAGATGTTAGATTGGTAACCTCTGAATTATTAGTGTTCTTAATTTGTTCTGCTGTTAATTGATTCATGGAAACATGATCTGTTTCAGCTTGTGCTCGTAATTCTTCTGTTACTTCGTAAATAGCGACTTTGTATCCAAGTTGTTGATAATGTTGATCTAGTTTTTCTTCAAATTTATGATCAGCAACCTGATTGTAGTAACTTACAGCCATTAGAACTGGACGACCTTTTTTCAATCCTAATTCCGTTTGACTGAGCTCAATAAGTTGATCAGTCAACGAGGTGATCGTATGATCTCTTATATCAATATCTTTTAATAATTTATCCGCATCTTTATTCATTGCTTCTGTTTCGAGTACTTGATAATCCTCGTCAATCATAATTTTTATACTTGGATTAATATCTATATTAACAACTGCATAGGCTTCTTCGTCTTGTGCAATCCAAATATACAGTGGACTTATTAATAACAAACAAATCAAGATCATCGGAGCTATTTTCCATTTTGGACCATTAATAAAAAAAAAGGATAGAAACCAAGACTTTTTCTTAGGTTGATAGTAAGTTTCCATGCCTATTTCTTTTTCTTTTATTGGTATAGCCTTATGGAACATACCATATTTATCCATAACAATCGTGTATCTTCTGTTATGCTCCACAATAATTCCTTTTTTCACAGATCTACCCCCTCGAGGTATTCTCTTAAATATACATAATCACCAGTAAGAATAATAAAAACAGTAATAATGTATTTGCGATTTCTTTCTAACGTCTTTTTACTTACATTTACCACTTTTAACAGCCTTTTAATAGGTACACGCTTTTTTTCGCAGACGTATTCATATAATGAGGGGTCCACTACTAATTGCTTTGCAGCAAACACGGCAGATTCCCTAGCATCGCGATGTTTGGGTGAAATTTCTGTTAATTCTTTAAAAGAGATTTTGAATTCCTTCAACTGTTTTGTTAATTCGACTATTTCCTGCCTGCGATACCAGGATTCCTGTTCCAGTTGGAATATCTTCTTTGCTTCAGAAATTTCTAATGGACTATCTTCTAATTCCTCTTCCTCGCTTACATCAAGAGAAGGATACATATACTGTCGTTGCTCTTTTCTTATATAATCAATTACTTTCCTTTTTATAATGACTTGCGCAAAACCAAGAAAAGACGCACCCTTTTCTCTTGAATACATTTGAATGGCATCATTAAAAGCAATCATACCGATACTAAATTCATCATTACTTTTTTTAATATATCGTTTGCAAACCTCTGATACACATTTCGCTATGTATGGTTGATATGCCTTTATAATCTCATTTCTTAATTGCTCATCACCTCGCTGAATACATTCAATTTGATCTTCTAAACTATAATCTCTATCGATTAACTGGCTTTCTAACATATCCAGCACCACCAGTCCTTTATATTTTTCGTTAAATCTATCCATTTTTTTGTCTGTATCTCTTATAACTTTTTTATTTTTTATATTTCACCAGTTTATTTTTTGTCACATTGTCTAGAATATAAGATGTTGAAAGATCTATCTACCATGATTTGATTACAAATAATTAAATTTTATTTTCAAAAAGTAGTCCATATGTCATACTGTGATTAATTTATATCAGTTTTCCCCTATCTCAACATAGTCCCAATGACTTAAATTTAATTATAGTTATTTAACCTTGATATATTTACCCATTCTCAAAAAAAATAAACCTTTAAAAACTAACTATGTAATGTAAGTTTTTAAAAGCATATTGCTCTATATAAAGTATGTGTTTCATTAGGAGGACTATCTTTTCTATTCACCACTTCGTTTTTTATTTGATGTTTGTTGTTTAGCTTCTAAGGACTGTTAACATCATGATAATATTCGATCGGTACAGCTAAACCTACCCGGCCATGTTGCTCCTGCTTCTGTGTTGCAAATACAACAGCAATTACCTCACCGTTTTGATCGATGACAGGACTCCCACTATTACCACGATAAACTGGTGCATCTAACATATAGACTGGTTGTTCCCAACTGTTTAACTCTGTCATACCTATTAAGTCTCCTTGATTGGCTATTCCATTAAAACGTAACGGATTACCAATAAAAAAAACATCATTTATTGGAGGTGATTTGCTTTCATCAGCCAATGTTAAATAAGGTAAATTTTTTCCTTCCACATCTAGTAATGCCAAGTCTATTTCCGGATAAACCTCGACTACTTCACCATTAAACAAGCCTTGTTCTTTGAATGCTACGGTGATTTTCGACTGATCTTCAATGACATGATAATTCGTGATGATATAGCCATCATCTGAAATGGAAAATCCTGTACCTTTATTATCCGCACCCTCTATTACGACTACAGCTTGCCGATAATCTTGAACTGTTTCATTTTGCATTAATTGTGCGGACGTTTTTATAAATTCAATGGCAGGTATCGAAAAAGTTTGTGGAAGTATTGCAATCACTTGAATAAACATCGCGATCGCAATCGACCAAATGGCCCATTTTGGAAAAGGTCGTTTCTTTCTTTCATCCTCTTCACGCATTTCTTTCTCTTTAAGTTTTTGTTTTTCCAATTGAACAAGCTCATACATTTCTTCAGGTTCTATTTCTTCGTAAAGATCCTCATCTATAATATCCCATTCTTTCTTTTCATCAGTATCTCGCATGTCACACCTCACCATATCGACCTATTCTAATTCTATTATAGCATGTTTCAAAAGTATTTTAATTGAAGGAATAGCAAACTTCTTTTATATTAGTAGTAAGACTTTAAAAGGAGTGTAAAAAATGTTATTAGATGAAATCCTAGATTATAATAAGCAATTTGTCGAAGAAAGAGGGTATGAGGTATTTGAAACAGATAAGTTTCCTAACAAGAGAGCGGTAATTTTCACTTGTATGGATACACGCTTAATTGAATTACTACCTAATGCTTTAAATTTAAAAAACGGCGATGTTAAAATGGTTAAAAATGCCGGTGCGATTTTAAATGATCCTTATGACAGTACGATGAAGAGTATACTCGTTGCCATCCATGCTTTACAAGCGGATGAAGTAATTGTAATTGCTCACCACGGTTGTGGAATGAATGGGTTTAATACGGAAGAATTCGTTGGGTTGATGAAGGACAAGGGTATCGATCAAACGGCAATTAATAGCCTGGATAAGGATCCAAAAGAATGGTTAACAGGTTTTGATGATGTGACCGCAAATGTCGAACAATCGGTACGAATCATCGAGAATCATCCACTATTACCAGAGGATATTCCAGTACACGGATTAGTAATCGACCCAGAAACAGGAAAATTAGACCTGGTCAAAAAAGGATACTAAATGAATGATAAATTCCCTTGACGGGATATGTAGTATTGTAGACGGGATAATCGATTGTCTTCACGGGATAAAGTACTTTCTTCACTGGATAAGTCTCCATATCCTGCCAAGCACATTTATTATCCCGTGAAGCGAGAGGGTTATCCCGTCAACAGCAGGTTTTATCCTGTAAAGGAGAATTTTACACACAACATGTTACTCGTAATAAAAACAGACAAATTCCAAAGAATTTGCCTGTTTTTTATTTATACACCGTAATCGAATTCATCTGGATGGGGTCCGATTCGTTTGTTTTCATCCATGCTGGCCATTTTGTCCATATCCTCAGTAGTCAATTCAAAATCGAATATATCTACATTCTCTTGCTGACGTTCTTGATGAACAGATTTTGGTATGGTAATAATACCACTTTGATATTGCCAACGAACAATTACTTGCGACGGTTTCTTATTATGTTTTGCAGCAAGCTCTTGTAATACCGGATGATCAAAATAGCGAGCTTTGCCTAATGGAGCCCATGCTTCCACTTTGATATCGTGCTTTTCACAAAAATCTCTTACTGCCTTTTGTTGTAATTGTGGATGTAATTCTACTTGATTGGCAACTGGTTTAATTTCTGCTACTTTTAATAGCTCCTCCAAATGATGTGGTTCAAAATTACTTACACCAATTGCTTTCGCTTTTCCATCCCGGTAAATATCTTCTAACGCTTTGTACGTTTCAATGAATTTACCTGGCACAGGCCAGTGAACGAGATATAAATCCACATAATCCATTTGTAGACGTTCTAAACTTCGCTTAAAAGCTGCCTTTGTTTCGTCGTATCCTTGCTCATCGTTCCACACTTTTGTTGTAACAAAAATGTCTTTACGTGGCACATTACTATCTTTTATCGCTTGTCCAACACCCTCTTCATTACCATATAAGGATGCTGTATCAATATGGCGATACCCTAGTTCCAAAGCAGACTTCACCGCATGATACACTTCATCACCTGGCTCTGCCTTGTAAACACCTAGTCCGACTTGTGGAATTTCTGTACCATTGTTCAATTTCAAAGTTGAAGTTAAGCTCATTTCAGAAACGCCTCCTTAGTTTGTTATCAAGTACATCCCTATTTTATTAAAAACTTACTCTACTAGAAAGAAAAATGCTTAGTCATTTTCAGCTTGCTTTTTTATAATATCAATAACTTTTTCTTTTGCCTCACTTGATCGATAATTGTTCATTCTATCTTTTATGGCTAATTTCTCTTTTCTCAACTTTTGCAGAGCTTCTATTAATGAATCTGTTGTTAATTGTTCTTCTTCTAACACGTGAGCGTAACCTTGTTTTTTAAATGATTCTGCATTAACAATTTGATCCCCACGGCTAGCGTTTCTGGATAACGGTATTAGCAACATTGGCTTATTTAATGCTAAAAATTCAAAGATTGCATTTGCACCAGCTCGAGAAGATACTATATCGGTTATTGCTAACAAGTCCTTTAACTCCTCTTGCACATATTCATACTGGACATACCCAGGTTGTGTATATTGTTCATCAATATTATCCTTCCCACAAATATGTACAATTTGAAAGTCTTGTAATAATTGCTCCAGCCCTTCACGAATAGCTTGGTTAATCTTTTGTGACCCTGCACTTCCCCCCATTATAAGTAACACGTTTTTTGAACCGTTAAAACCTGTTAACTGAAACCCTCTTTCACGTATACCTGTAAATAGTTCTTCCCGTACAACAGCCCCTATCCATTCAGCTTTTTCTTCTGGTAAATATTTTAAGGTTTCAGGGAACGTTGCGAGTACTTTTTTTGCAAAAGGAATCGCCAGTTTGTTGGCAAGACCTGGTGTATAATCGGATTCATGAATAACAGCAGGAACGCCCTTTAATCGCGCTGCCACCAGAACTGGAACCGAAACAAATCCGCCTTTTGAGAAAATAACAGCAGGCTTCTTTTTGCCGATAATACGGTGAGCTTGCCATGTTCCTTTGAGCACCTTAAATGGATCTTTAAAATTTTCCTTAGAAAAATAACGTCTTAGTTTGCCGGTTGATATTGGATGGTAGGTGACACCTTCTATCGATTCAATTAATTCTTTCTCGATACCATCTTTCGACCCAATATAATCAATCGACCAACCTTCATTGAGGAACTCTGGTATGATTGCAAGGTTAACCATCACATGTCCAGCAGTTCCTCCTCCAGTAAAAATTATTTGTTTATCTTTCAAGATAATCTTCCTCTCTATTTGCGGTTTTTATGTTATAATCCTTCTACTATCTATGAAAAGGAAGTACGGTTATGTATCCAACGAAAACGTTACAAGAAAAAATACGACTCTTTATGATTATACTTATACCTATTCTCATCACGCAAGTAAGTATGTATGCGATGAACTTCTTTGACACGATTATGTCAGGAAAAGCTGGTGCAGCTGATCTAGCCGGCGTTGCGATTGGTTCGAGTTTATGGGTGCCCGTTCAAATGGGTGTTGTTGGTATATTAATGGCGATGTCTCCCATTGTAGCACAACTTACAGGAGCTAAAGAAGCAGACAAAATCCCCTTCACGGTGCAGCAAGGGATGTATTTATCAATAGCGCTCGGTGTAGTAGTAAGTATTGTAGGCGCGTTTCTTATTGATCCTATTTTATCGATGATGGATTTGGAAGACCGGGTTCGTCATGTGGCAAAGTATTATATTATTACGATCGGTTTAGGAATGATTCCATTTTTTATTTATAATTTATTGCGTTCCTATATTGATGGCCTGGGTCACACTCGAATCTCAATGGCAATCATTCTTATTTCCTTACCACTTAATATACTGTTTAATTATATATTTATTTTCGGGAAGTTAGGTTTGCCTGCATTCGGTGGAATTGGGGCGGGAATCGCTTCAGCATTAACTTTTGTGATTAACTTTCTATTATCAATTTGGATTGTTCATTATGTCCGTCCATTCCGGGAACATCGGATTTTCAGAAACTTTTTGAAGCCTGCTCTAAAAGAATGGCTCAGCCAGTTACGATTAGGGATTCCAATTGGATTTTCCATCTTTTTCGAAGTCAGCATTTTTTCTGCGGTCACTTTTATGTTAAGTGTGTATAGTACCAATACAATCGCAGCACACCAAGCAGCCATTAACTTCGCATCCTTCTTATACATGATACCTTTAAGTATAGCGATGACTCTAACCATATCAGTTGGATTTGAGGTAGGTGCAAAACGATTTATAGATGCTAAAGCCTATTCTTACTTAGGAATCTTGTCTGGAGTTATGATCGCATTTGTAGCAGGTGCGATCCTTTACATTTTCGATGATCAGGTAGCACGCTTATATAGCGAAAATCCTGAAGTGATCTCATTAACAAAGCAATTTTTGTTCTATGCGATTTTCTTTCAATTTGCTGATGCATTTGGTGCTCCTGTTCAAGGAATCCTTCGTGGATACAAAGATGTTAATATTACCTTTTGGATGTCGCTATTTTCCTATTGGTTAATCGGTCTGCCTAGTGGCTGGATTTTGGCTAATTATACAAGCTTAGATGCATTTGGTTATTGGTTGGGATTAATTGTGGGACTATCTGCAGGTGCGATTACCTTATTTGGACGAATGCAATATCTACAAAAGAAAATGATTAATAAATTTTCTTAGTAACACTAAAGGAGTAGCGGTATCGCTACTCCTTTAAATTCATTACAATCAGTCGTTCTTCTGTCATTTCCTCGATTGAATATTTTGGTCCTTCTTTTCCACTTCCACTGTCTTTAACACCACCATATGGCATTAAATCGACACGATATTGTGAGCCATCATTGATCATAAATCCTCCAACTTCGACTCGTTTAGCAGCATAATAGGCCGTATCAATATTTTGTGTAAAAATACCACCTTGCAAACCATAATCCGATTGATTTATTTCTTTTATACACTCATCTAAATCATTATAGCTGATAACACTAGCTACTGGTGCAAAAATCTCCTCACATACGACACGCATCTCTTTTGTTACATCAGTGATAATGGTTGGTTCCAACAATGCGCCTTTACGTTTTCCTCCATGAGCAATAGTCGCACCATCACTTACTGCTTCTTGAATCCACTTTTCTGCTCGTTTCGCTTCTTCTTCTGAAATCATGGGCCCAACGTCTGTTTCAGGATCGGATGGATCTCCTATTTTCAAAGCGGAGATTTGCTTCGTTAACTTTTCCATAAATGTATCTTTTATCGACTCATGAACATAGATCCGTTGAACGGAAATACAAACTTGCCCTGCAAAAGCAAACGACTGTGCCGCTAACGTTTTTGCCGCTAAATTAACGTTTGCTTCTTTATCAACGATAACAGGTGAATTGTTTCCTAGTTCAAGGATCAAACGTTTCAACCCTGTTTCCTGCTTTAGCTTCAGACCAACTTCGGCACTACCGGTAAAGGTATAAACAGCGATTCGTTCATCTTTCATCATCTGATTACCAACAGTTGAACCAGAACCTACCACAACTTGAAGTAAGCCTTTCGGTAGTCCAGCTTTGTCTAAAATCTCTGCAAGCTTCAAAGATGATATCGGCGTTTTACTAGCAGGTTTTAAAACAACGGCATTACCAGCTGCCAACGCTGGTGCTATTTTGTGTGCCACTAAGTTTAAAGGAAAATTGAAAGGACTAATTGCCCCTACTACACCCACTGGCACCTTTATTGTAAAAGCCATTCTATTTTCAGACCCTGGAGCAGCTTCAACTGGAACTCCTTCACCATGAATCCTTTTTGCTTCTTCTGCTGCTACCAAAAAGGTCTGTGCCGAACGGTCAATTTCCGTTCTTGCTTGTTTTAAAGGTTTTCCGGCTTCTTTCGTAATAATATTGGCTAACTCGTCTTTTTGTTCTATGATTAATTGTGATGCTTTGTGTAAGATTTGATATCTTTCAAAAGGCGATAGTTTGTCTCGTTCAAAGGCATGCCAAGCACCTGATATAGCTTGATCTACTGTTTCTTCATTCGCCTTTGCAACTTGTGCATACACTTCTTGAGAATATTTATCTAATACCTCTAGCGATCCATTTGAATTAATCCAATTTCCATCTATAAAAAGTTTATAGTTATTCATAATTAACACCTCTATTTTTATTCTACTTTTGTTATTCCACCTAGTTACTAACTTAAACCTTTTAAAAAGAGAAGCCTTATGTTATAAGACTTCTCTAGTAATTAATTTTTCATTTTACAGAAACAACCCTGCCATTGTTGCAGATAGAATGGAACCTAAGGTGGCACCGATTAATAGCTTCATACCAAACTTGGATACAGACGCTCCTTTTTCACTATCAATCCCTTGAACAGTACCTGCAATAATACCAATCGAAGAAAAGTTAGCAAAACTCGTAAGAAATACGGACACTACCCCAACCGTTTTATCAGAGAATTCGCCCATTACCGATTCCAACTCAATCATCGCTACAAATTCATTCGTAATTATTTTGGTACCCATTATACCGCCAGCTTGTATCAATTCGCCAGGCGCTATCCCCATTAAAAATCCAATTGGCGCAAGTACATATCCTAAAATTTCCTGCAGGGTCGTTCCTGCAAAAATAGAGGAAATAACCCAGTTGACTAATTCAAGTGAAGCGATAAAAGCAATTAACATGGATGCAACGATAAGTGCTATTTTACCACCATCTAATGCACCATTACCCATTGCTTCAAAGAAACTATTTGCATCAGATACATTTTTCACATCCACCTCATCGTCTTCCTTAGGAACATTTACAGGAGCGATAATTGATGCAATGATGAGAGAACTAAACATATTTAAAGGTATTGCCACTAACACATACTGTGCAGGTAGCATTTGAATATATGCCCCGATTATCGAAGCAGAGACCGATCCCATTGCAGAAGCACTGACAATGTATAAACGGTTATTATTTAAATGTCGAAATTGTGATTTTATTGCAATTATTGCTTCGGATTGACCAAAAAACATACTATTTACCGCATTAAAAGATTCGACTTTTGGTAAGCCAGTTATTTTAGAAATACCCCAGCCAATGTATTTAATAATAAATGGTAAAACCTTCAGGTACGTAAGAACAGACAAGATGGTAGAGAAGAAAATAATGATCAACAAGACATTAAAGAAGAATACAGAAGCATTCTCTTCTACAGTAAGCCCACCTAATACAAAGGCAACACCTTCTGATCCAAATTCGATTAGTTTATTAAAAACGTCAGAAATGAAATTAATTATTGCTTCACCAATAGGTGTCATAAACATAAACCAAGTCGTTAACACTTGTGCCAGTAACATAATTCCGACCCCAGTGAAGTTTACATTTTTCCGATCATTCGACATTGCATATGCTATGGCTAGTGCAATAATTATGGCTAAAAGTCCTAACAAAATACCCACAGATTTTCCTCCTTATAAAAACGTTATTACTTCTACCATACCCAATCACTGGCAGAAATAATCACATATTTAGAAGGAGTATGAACCATTATGAGTGTTTAAGATGACAATACAAACAGTAGTTTTATTCACACTGTTTTTTAGTAAAAATCACTACAAACAGTTGGCATTTTGATAAACTACGTTGATTGAAATGACTTAGCAACTTCTACTAACTTCTCTTTAGTTAAGGATTTTTTGCTGGGACGATAAATTAATTGATAAGTAATACCATTTTTCATCCATTTCAAGGTTTGTGAATAGGATTGGTTCTGGTAGTACCCTTTTATATCATCTGAAATTCGAATTTGATTATAGTCCTTTTGTTCCTCCATTTCACCATTGATGAATTGAATTGAGAATATATCATTTTCATTTGTGAACATGGTAATATCAAATGCATCCAGTCCATTTTCCTCTATTTGAAAACGATCTGTGACAAGAATTTCAGCAAGTACCGGAATGAAGGATGGTAATTCCGGGTTAAAATCTAAAACTTCGACAGCCTCTTCTATTTCATTTTTTTCATAGGAATGAAAACCCTCTGGGACAGCAGATTGGGTGTTACAACCTGTACAAACCAAAACAAACATAATGGCTGTGATTACTTGCTGAAAAAACCTCATATATATCTTCCTCCAATAAAGTGAGACTTCCATCAGTAGGAGTTTTAAAACTGCCACTAATTGCTAGCTTAACTTAGTCAGCTTCCGTTTTTTGTCGAATCTTGAACCATAAATTGTGGGAATTACGGACGTTTGCACCGAGATAAATACTTCGTATACTATTAGACGATATATGCAACTAAAAAGTTTCAAAAATAGCGACACTCTATCACAATTTTTCAAAAAATATTTACTCACCTATAACTTTATTAGTACTATTGTACTCCCTTTTATAATTCTTACACAATAGAAAACGTCGATACTATTTAGCATCGACGTTACTTTTATGAAAGAAATGCTTCATGGCATAAAACACATCTTCTTTATTACGTAATACATATTGTTTAAATCGTGGATGATCAATTTCTTTAAAAGCTTGCATTAAAGTGGAGTAACGATTATATTGGTTAACTTCTCCATAACAAAACATACTTGCGCTTTCTAATAATTGGTATACAGCTTCTAAAGACCTTCTATTATCAGAAGTTAGATTATCTCCATCAGAGAAGTGAAACGGATAAATGTTGTATTGACTTGCCGGATATTTTTCGTCAACTAATTCTAATGCTTTTCGATAAGCAGAAGAACATATTGTTCCACCGCTTTCTCCTTTGGTAAAAAACGACTCTTCATCGACTATTTTTGCTTCTGTGTGATGAGCTATAAATTCAACATCGACCGTTTGATATTTTTTTCGTAAAAAGCGAACCATCCAAAAGTAAAAACTTCTTGCTACATACTTTTCAAACTGACCCATTGAACCACTTGTATCCATCATCGCTAATACAACCGCTTTTGATTCAGGTTTTTCAATATTATCCCATGTTTTATATCGTAAATCATCCGGGTAAATGGGAGCGAAAGATGGCTTTCCTTCTAATGCATTTCTTCTGAAAGATGCAAGCATTGTTCGTTTTTTATCAATATTGCCAGTTAGGCCTTTTTTGCGAATATCTCGGAATTCTACGTCTGTAATCGTTATATTATCTTGTTCTTTCTCCATCAAATTGGGCAATTCTAATTGTGAAAAAAAGGTTTCTTCCACTGTCTCGAAATCTACTTCTGCTTCATAATAATCAACTCCAGGTTGATTACCGGCTTTCTCACCTTGTTGACTTTTCTTTGATTGTTGAGGGTCTTCAGCTACCACATCGCCTATTTTGCTTTCACCATCCCCTTGACCAACGTGTTTGTTTTTGGATTGACTGTAACGGATCTTATATTCATCTAGAGAACGTATAGGGATACGAATAATTTCCTTCCCTCGTGACATAATGATATTTTCTTCGCTTACGATATCTGGTAACTTCTTTTTAATTACTTCTTTAATTTTATCCTGATGTCGTTTCTGATCATCAAACCCTTTTCGATGGAGGGACCAATCTTCTTCAGCAATTACAAAGTTCGTATCTGTCATCCAATCCCACCTCCGCTTGTATATTTATTGTATGCAATGAAGCAAAGAATGATTAAGCATTTTTGCCAGAAATTTTATTAAGTAAGACTTCCGGAATCTTTCGTCATACTTTTGCTCATGGGAGTTTTAGCTATGAAGCTCAGATCCTTTCTTACGGACACTTTTTCACCTTTTCGTGTTTTTTGTCCGTAAGATCCTTTCTCATGGACACTTTTCCGTCTTTTCCTGCTTTTTGTCCGTAAGATCCTTTCTCATGGACACTTTTCCGTCTTTTCCTGCTTTTTGTCCGTAAGATCCTTTCTTATGTACAGCTTTTCGCCTTTTCGTGTTTTTTGTACGTAAGATCCTTTCTCATGGACAACTTTTCGCCTTTTCGTGTTTTTTTGTCCGTTAGACATCTTTCTAAGAATCCCCTCCACGATCTTGTCCAAAAAAAACACTCACCTAATGAATTAGGTGAGTGCTTAAGTATTAACCTTCTAGTAATAAATCATATGGATCTTCTAGTAATTGTTTGATACGTACTAGGAATTGTACAGCTTCTTTTCCGTCTACGATACGATGATCATATGAAAGTGCAATATACATCATTGGTCGAACTTCAATCGAATCATCTGGCATTGCTACAGGTCGCTTTTGGATCGTGTGCATACCAAGAATACCAACTTGTGGTGAATTTATAATAGGTGTGGATAGAAGTGATCCAAATATCCCTCCATTGGTAATTGTAAAAGATCCACCTTGTAAATCACTAAGTTGTAATTCTTTATTTTTTGCTTTTGTTCCTAATTCAGCGATTTCAGATTCAATTCCTGCGAAATCTAATCGATCTGCATCACGAACAACTGGTACAACTAAACCGTCGTCAGTAGATACGGCAATACCAATATCATAGAATTTCTTTTTGATAATTTCTTTTTCTTGAATCTCAGCATTTAAATAAGGGAAGTCTTTCAATGCACTAACAACTGCTTTTGTAAAGAAAGACATAAATCCTAATTTAATACCATGTTTCTCTGCAAACTTTTCTTTACGTTCACTACGTAAACTCATTACTGCTGTCATATCAACTTCATTAAAAGTAGTAAGCATGGCAGCATTATGTTGTGATTCTACAAGCTTACTTGCAATTGTTTGACGTCGACGGGACATTTTTTCTCGTTCTACCGGCTTATCAAATTCTTGCTTTTCATTAGAAGAATCCGCTTTTTTGTCTGATTTCGTTTGCTTTGGTTGTTCTTTAGACGATTTCGCAGAATGCTCGACATCTTCAGGACGAATACGACCTAATGGGTCACTAGGTGTGATCTCATTTAAATCAATCCCTAGCTCACGTGCTCGTTTTCTCGCCGCTGGAGATGCGACTACTTTTTGTTGTTCGCCTGCTTTTTTCGGTTCTATTTGTTTCTTAGCAGCTGGTTCTTCTTTTTTCGGTGTTTCTTTTTCTGGTTCCTCTGTTACTTCTTCTTCCGTGTTTGATTCAGATGAAGAACTACTTCCTGCTTCACCATTTTCATCAATTTTTGCGATGACTTCGCCTACTTCAACATCATCACCTTCACCTTTGACAAACTCAGTGATCACACCTGAGTAATCAGCATTTACTTCCACATTTACTTTATCTGTTTCCAGTTCACAGATGGGATCACCTTTCTCGACGGAATCACCCTCACTAACTAACCATTCCGCTATCGTACCTTCCGTAATGGATTCTGCTAATTCTGGGACTTTTATTTCCTTCATTTGGATTCTCCTCCTTCAGACAACTCTACTGCTCTTTTTACGATGCGACTTTGTTCCGCCTTATGAATATGTGAATCTCCGACAGATGGCGATGAACGCTCTGGACGACCTTCATAATGTAATTCTAATTGACTGTCTTCAATCATTCTAAACAGTAATTCTTTCACAAAATTCCAGGCTCCCATATTACGAGGTTCTTCTTGTACCCATACGATTTCTTCTAGATTACTACAGCCATCAATCACTTCTTGAATCTGCTTTTCAGGGAACGGATAAATCTGCTCTAATCTAAGCACATGTATGTTTTCGTATTTTTTCGGGCTCTCACTCATTTTTTCAGCAATATCTACCATAACTTTCCCTGTTCCTATTAGTAATCGTTTCGCTTTTGTAGAAGTTAGATCTAAGCCAGGTTGAGGCATCAATGGATTAAATTTGCCTTTTGAAAATTCTTCGATACTTGAAACTACTTTTGGACTACGTAATAAACTCTTAGGTGTTAAAACGATTAACGGACGTGCTGCCTCACTATCCGCCAATGCTGCCTGTCGTCTAATTAAATGGAAAAATTGTGCACTTGTCGTTACATTTGCTACAATCCAGTTATTTTCTGCTGCCATCGTTAAGAATCTTTCCACTCTCGCGCTCGAGTGTTCTGGACCCTGCCCCTCATATCCGTGTGGTAGCAGCATGACCATATTAGAGCGTTCATCCCATTTTGCACGGGCTGAGGAGATGAATTGGTCAAAAATAACTTGACCCGCATTGGCAAAATCGCCAAATTGCGCTTCCCAGATCACTAGAGTTTTTGGAGCCTTTACACTATATCCATACTCAAAACCTAATACCGCAGTCTCCGATAATGGACTATTATGAATATCAAAAGTGGCTTTTGCTTCATCTAGACCATGCATCGGGCAATACGTGTCACTCGAATCAACATCGTGCAACATTAAATGACGATGGGCAAAAGTTCCACGTTCAGAATCCTGTCCTGTAATACGAATTGGAATGCCATCTTGAAGAATCGAAGCATATGCTAGCGCCTCGCCGACTGCCCAATCCGCCTTTTCTTCTTTTTCAAACGTGTTATGTCGCTTAGATAATATCTTTTCGAGCTTCTTAAAGGATTGAAAACCTTCAGGACGTTTCAATAAACCTTTATTTAGAGAAAGTAGTAAATCCTTTGGCACCGCCGTTTCAATATCACTTAACCCTTGACGTAATGCTTGCGGAACAGGCATTGCTTCCGGATTTTCATTTACACTTTCTGTCATTTCATCATATATACCTTGTAATTTATTAAAAACAGCTTCTTTCATTTCTTCATGAGTATTTTCGTTTAAAACGCCTTCCTGTTGCAAGCGCTTCGCATAAACAGTAGCACATGTAGGATGTTTATCGATCGATTGATATAGTTTAGGTTGCGTTGCTCTCGGTTCGTCCATTTCATTATGACCGTAGCGACGATAACCGACTAAATCAATTAAGATATCTTTTCTGAACTTTTTGCGATAATCGTATGCCAACATTGCTGCTGAAATACAAGCTTCCGGATCATCAGCGTTTACATGGATAATTGGAACTTCAAACCCTTTAGCTAAATCACTGGCATATCTTGTGGAACGACCTTGACGTTGACCTGTCGTAAATCCAACAAGGTTGTTTGCAATTATATGCAACGTACCTCCTGTACTATATCCAGGTAATGCACTTAAATTAAACGTCTCTGCTACAACGCCTTCCCCAATAAATGCAGCATCCCCATGAATGAGAATACTAAAAGCTTTCTCAGGGTTTTGCTCCGGACTACCTTTTTGAAAACGAAAATCTTGTGCTGCTCTTGTAAAACCTTCCACCACTGGATTTACAAATTCAAGGTGGGAAGGGTTGTGTGCTAATGTAATTTTTGTTGGTGATGGTTTTTCTTCACCTACATCTCTTTTTGCACCAAAATGGTATTTAACGTCACCTGTCCAACCATATGTAATGGCTCTTGATCCAGGTGAAGACGGGACTAATTCCTTATCTGCTGAAGGATGAAACTCAGAAAATAATTTATCGTATGGCTTCCCTAAAATAGAAGTTAATACACTTAATCTTCCACGGTGAGCCATGCCCATTAATATTTCTTCTGTTTCATCATAAAAGGAATTTTGAACCATTCGGTCTAAGATCGGTACCATCATTTCTAAACCTTCAATAGAAAAACGTTTTTGTGCGACGAAGGTCTTTGCTAGAAAATTCTCAAATCCTTCGACATCGACAATTTTTCCTAGCAACTCTTTTTTCTCATCCTCTGAAAATGGAATACGATACTTCCCAGACTCAATGTTCTCTTGGAACCACAGTCGTTCATCGTCATTGTTTACATGGTCATATTCAAATGAAATTGTTCCTGCATATTGATCCATTAAATAATCAATGACCTGTTGCGCATTGACTACGCCTTGAACAGATGAATCCCAAACCCATTCAGACGGAATCGCTTCCAAAACCCCTTTAGATAAGTTGTAATGTTTTGGATCAACAAGTGTTGTATCACTTGATATTCCAGAACCTACAGGGTAAATCTTTGCTTTCAAATGTCCATAACGACGAATAGCCTCAACAAGCTTAATAGCTGAGGTTAATTGTTTTGCACTTATTTCAGATGAAAAGCCTTTACTGCTTCCTACCTCTGCTTGTTGTCCTTTAATTATTTCTGTTGGAGCTCCGTACTGATCAAACATTGCTTTTAGGGAAGGATCTACAGAGTCCTCACTTTCCAAATACAGGTCATACTGTTCTTGCACGTATCCCATATTGGGACCGTAAAATTTTTTCCAGAATCTCTCACTGGATTCCTGCTGTGTCACGTCTTATACCCCCATTAGAAGTCACTTTCTCCTGCTAAATTTAACTCCCATCCAAATGTTGTAACAATAAATCATTACATCAATTAATATAACCTATTTTACCTAGGGAAACAACATAAAAGTAGGGATTATTTAATTTCTTTTGTAAAAAGTTAAATTACTATAAAAAAAGCGATTAAAAGCTAGATTTTATCCGTTAAAAAACACATTATGATCGTTTATAAGAATTCTTTTTGAAAGAGATTTTCATTTTAAGCTTACCCCATTTATTTAGTCGATATTTACATATAAAAGTGTAGCTTTTATATCCAATCGAATTGTTTATATTGCGATCATAACATTAATATGATTTACTTTTATCACACCATTTTTTTCAAAAAGGAGATTGTCAACGTGAAAGATAAAAATCCTTTTCAAATAGCCAATCGAGAAGCGATGATCGGGATCATACTAGTTGTATTTAATTTCATATGGTGGTTTGCTTTCGCATATGGCTTGGGAGATAAAAGTCCAGAAGACTATCAATTTATTTTTGGGTTTCCAGCATGGTTTTTCTACAGCTGTATCGTAGGCGTTTTTGTAATGGCAATACTTGTTTTAGTTACAGTCAAATTCCTCTTCAAAGATGTCTCTCTTGACGAAAAGGAGTTTGATCAAACATGAATATGATTGCAACGATTACTTTATTTGTTACTGTAGGTCTTATTTTTATAATTGGATTATTAGTGAGCAGGACCTCTTCCACCAATCATTCATTTCTGGAAGACTATTATCTGGGTGGACGAAGATTAGGTGGGTTTGTACTTGCCATGACAATGACAGCTACGTACGGAAGTGCCAGTAGTTTTATAGGTGGACCAGGTGTAGCTTATAATGAAGGGTTAGGCTGGGTTTTATTATCGATTACTCAAGTTGCTACCGGATATTTCACATTAATGATCCTTGGTAAGCGGTTTGCACTCATGGCAAAGAAATACAAGGCAATTACAATGGTTGACTTTTTAAAAGAACGTTATCAATCGAAATGGGTCGTTTTATTATCTTCCTTCAGCATCATCATCTTTCTGTTTTCGGCAATGGCCGCTCAATGGATTGGTGGTGGGCGTTTAATTGAATCGATTACTGGCCTATCCTATCATTCTGCTTTATTCATTTTCGTATTAACCGTGATCATTTATGTAACATTCGGAGGGTTTCGCGCCGTTACACTAACCGATTCCATACAAGGAAGTATTATGTTGATCGGAACTATTATTTTACTAGTGTCGATTATAATATCTGGTGGGGGAATCTCCTCGATCATGACTGATTTACAGAGTGAAAATCCTAATCTAATTACTCCCTATGGCGCAGATGGCTCACTCTCACCTCAGTATGTTTCTTCCTTCTGGATTTTAGTTGGGGTGGGCGTAATTGCATTGCCGCAAATTGTTATAAGGGCGATGTCCTATCAAAATACCAAAGCTTTTCATCGTGCCTTAATTATTGGCACGCTGGTAGTTGGTATCATTATGTTAAATATGCACTTAATCGGTGTATTCGCTCGACCTATTTTACCAGGAATTGAAGTAGCTGATACAGTTATTCCATTAATAGCATTGGAAGTATTACCAGCCTGGTTGGCAGGTATTGTTTTAGCTGCACCATTGGCAGCAATTATGTCTACCGTCGATTCTTTACTTTTGCTGGTAAGTTCCACTATTGTCAAAGACATTTACATCAACTACATAGAACCAGAAGCTTCACGTAAAAAAGTACGTACATTAAGTATGACCATTACAGCACTATTAGGAATTATTGTTTATTTAATTGCCGTAAATCCACCTGACTTAATTATTTGGTTAAATTTATATACAATTGGCGGTTTAGAAGCGGCCTTTCTTTGGCCTGTTGTGATGGGCATTTATTGGGATAAAGGAACGAAACAAGGCGCTATTGCGGCTATCATAACTGGTTTTACATCTTATATCCTCTTACAGGCCTTTTATCCAAATCCGTTTGGTATGCATGCAGTGGTATCGTCACTTGCCATTTCGCTAATAGCATATATTGGCGCAAGTAAGTTATCCCAATCGGCGACATTGTAAAGGATTCAATTGATGGGATTAACAATTAATAAGTACTATTGAATCATCCGAACGATTTACGGACCCCTCCACTGTTTGTAAATCGTTCGGATCTATTTGTCTATTAATATTTCCCATATACACTGTGCTTCATTCTTTGACCGAAAATTCATACCAGGCTACAATGGAATAAATTTCAATTATAGCTTGACCCTTACGTGACGTAACCGTTTATATTGAAATCACCGGTAAAATTTATCGCGCGAAATGAGGGGATGATGATCACAGATAAAAAATTTTGGAAAATAGGTGAGCTTGCTAATCTAACTGGATTAACCATTCGAACGTTAAGGTATTATGATCAAATTGGATTGTACTCTCCATCTGATTATTCTAGTGCAGGATATAGACTATATAATGAATCTGATATTTTACACCTGCAACAAATTCTTGCATTAAAGAACCTTGGATTACCACTTAATAAAATTAAATCTATTTTATCAGATGACGAATACAACCCACACGAAATTGTCTCACTTCAAATCGCACAGCTAAAAGATAATATTAGAACTCAACAGATGCTACTAAAGGAATTACAAAATGTCTCGACCTTAATGATGATGGAAATGCCACTTACGGTTATGGATTTCACTAATTTATTAAATATGATGAGAACTCGGCATAAGACGTACTTTTCAGAAAGACGAGCAAATATGGAGAACTATTTTGACGAGCTTGAAAACCACTTAAACCATTCACATTCACTTAAACACAGAGAGGAGAAATAATTCTTGAATAAACGGATTGCAACACACGATACTTTTGTTATTGAAAAAAGCTATGATGCTTCACCAAAGGAAGTGTTCGCTGCTTGGTCTGATCCAGAATCTAAAGCGAAATGGTTTCCTAAGGCTGACGTGTTTGAATTTCGAGTTGGTGGCATTGAAAAGAACAAAGGTGGACCACCTGAAGGGCCTGTTTTCACCTTTGAAGCGATTTATCAGGAAATCGTTACCAATCAACGAATCGTTTACACCTATGCCATGGACCTCGAAGAAACAAGGATTTCAGTGTCCGTTACAACAGTGGAGTTTAAGGATACTGATTCAGGAACACAGCTTACGTTTACTGAGCAAGGTGTTTTTCTTGACGGACAAGATACAGTTGAACATCGTGAACACGGAACAAATATTTTACTAGATCACTTAGGTGATATATTTAATCAAAAGTAAAAAAAAATGTTTCAAACAAGAGGAGTGAGATCAATGGCATTTGAAGATTCTGATAAACAGTATTCATCTGAAGTGATTTCAGAACGCGAAATAATTAACACTCGCATTTTGAACACTTCTCGAAAACAAATATTTCATGCATTTAAAGACCCCAATATATTAGCTCAATGGTGGGGGCCAAAAGGTTTTTCAAATACATTTTATGCATTTAATTTACAACCAGGGGAAACCTGGCATTACGTTATGCATGGACCTGATGGCGTTGATTACGAAAATAAGAGCATTATCTTGGAAGTAATTGAACCTGAACAAATTGTACTTCGCCACCTTGAGCCTGTTCACGAGTTTCTTTTAACCATTTCCTTATCTGAAATTGATAGGAAAACGAAACTAATTTGGCGAATGACCTTCGATTCAGTGGAAGAATGCAAGAAAGTTGAGAAGTTCGTCGTTCAAGCAAATGAACAAAACCTTGACCGATTGGAGGCACAATTAGCAAGCATGACTTAAGTCTTAATTGATTTAATGGAGAAACATGTCAAAAGTTTATTTTGGTATGACTTTATCTGTTGATGGATTCGTCAATGATCGAAATGGTCATTTTGATCGTCTTTTTGAAACATTTGAACCTAATGAAGAGCTAGCCGAAATGTTGAATAATACCGGGGCAATTGTGATGGGACGTAACAGTTTTAATGCAAGTGGAGATACCGATTCTTACGCCGACTCATATAAGTTTCAAGTACCAATGTTCGTTCTAACAAACAATCCACCTAAAAAACATCCAAAAGAAAACGACAAGCTGACGGTTACTTTTGTAAATGATGGCATTGAAAGTGCTATTAATCAAGCCAAAATAGCTGCTAAAGGTAAAGATGTTGCAGTTATGGGAGGACAAGTTGGTCAACAATTGCTTAAAGCTAACCTTGCTGATGAATTACAAATAACGATTGCTCCTATATTGCTTGGCAATGGGTTACGACTTTTTGAGCATTTAGAAAACCTTGAAATAAATTTGGTCAAATTGCGAACCATAGAGACTAAACAGCAGGTGGAAATCTGGTATAAGATAATCCGTCAAAACACACTATGAAAATGAATGCTAGGCAAAAGCTCCGTCCATTTACTTCGCTTTCCGCGGGCGTCACCTCAGCCTCCTCGGCAGAAAATCACTGCCTGTGGGGTCTTCGGAAGACGCTGTTCCCACAGGAGTCTACGTAAATGGACTACGCTTTAATAGCGTTCTCCAATTTTAGAAACAGCTAGAATGTTGATGTCACAGCATATTTATTCTTACTTGAACAAATATCTAACAAAGCGGAGGAAAAATGCGACACTCCTGGGGGAACAGCACGAGCTGAAGCTAACTTTGGAAAGTGGTCTTCTTTCCCAAAGTTAGCTTCAGCCGTGCCCCCGGAAAGGGAGTGTTTTTCCGTAGCGTTGGATTAGCACTCATCTCAATACTTTTGTCAATAATCCTATGTCAGTTGTCATTATTGATGAAGTTTAACGATTTAACAGACTTCCGACATATCGTAATAAATCATTGGCAGATTGCGTAGTATATTCATACTCCTCCACCAATGTTGCAACTACTTCATTCATCTTTTTCAATTGTTGTTCATCAGGGGTTTTCGTTGAAGTAGTAATTTTTACAACATCCTTTAAATCCGCGAATAATTTCTTCTGGATCGCTTCACGTAATCTTTCATGTGATTGATATTCAAACTTTTTCCCTTTTCTAGCATAAGCAGAGATCCGAATTAAGATTTCCTCACGAAATGCTTTTTTAGCATTTTCTGAAATCCCGATTTGTTCTTCTATCGAACGCATTAGCTTTTCATCGGGATGCATCTCTTCACCTGTCAAAGGATCTTCCAATTTTGTTTTATTACAAAATGCCTCGACATTATCTAGATAGTTATTCATTAGTGTTTTAGCAGATTCCTCATAGGAATAAACAAAGGCTTTTTGCACTTCTTTCTTCGCTAACTCATCATATTCCTTCCGTGTCGCTGAAATAAAATCTAAATAGTCTTCTTTTTGTTCTTTAGTAATGGATGGGTGGTCATCCAATCCATCCTTTAAAGAGCGTAATACATCAAGAGCGTTAATAGATTGCATTTCTTTACGAATAATTGTTGAAGAAATCCGATTAATTACATAGCGAGGATCAATACCTGTCATACCCTCATCTGCGAATTCTTTTTTCAGAGCACTCACGTCTTGATCACTAAATCCTTCTACATCCTGATCATTGTATAAATATAGCTTTTTCAATAAACTTACGTTACTTTGTTTCGACTCTCTTAAGCGAGTTAAAACGGTAAACATTGCCGCAATTTTTAACGTGTGCGGTGCTATATGTGCATCTTTAATATCACTTTCTTCAATCATTTTCTTATATATCCGCTCTTCTTGATCCAATTTCAAATTGTATGGAATAGGCATTACGATCATTCTGGAATGCAAAGCTTCATTCTTTTTGTTAGCAATAAAAGAGCGGTATTCTGATTCATTCGTATGAGCAACGATCATTTCATCTGCAGATATCAATGCAAATCTTCCTGCTTTAAAATTACCTTCCTGAGTTAGGGACAACAAGTGCCATAGAAATTTCTCATCACATTTCAACATTTCCTGAAATTCCATAAGCCCACGATTGGCTTTATTCAATTCTCCATCAAACCGATATGCTCGTGGATCTGACTCAGACCCGTATTCAGCAATGGTAGAAAAATCAATCGATCCAGTTAAATCTGCAATATCCTGTGACTTTGGGTCAGAAGGACTAAATGTTCCGATACCAACGCGTCTATCTTCAGAGAAGAAAATCCGTTCCACTAATACATCTTCTATTTTTCCATCATATTCTTCTTCTAGTCGTAATCTATTTAGAGGTGAGAGGCTCCCTTCGATTTTAATACCATACTCTTCTTCAAAATCTCCACGAAGATGTTCAGGAATGAGATGTAGCGGATTTTCATGCATAGGACAATTTTTAATCGCATACACCGCACCTTTATCTGTTAAGGTATATTGTTCAAGTCCCCTTTTTAATAAAGTTACTAATGTAGATTTGCCACCACTGACTGGCCCCATTAGTAATAATATCCTTTTTTTCACATCTAACCTTTTTGCGGCTGGATGAAAGTATTCTTCGACTAGTTTTTCCAAAGCTTCTTCTAAACCAAATAATTCTTCACTAAAAAAAGAGTACTGGCGTACACCATTTACATCAGTCACACCTTGCTCTTTAATCATTTGATAAATGCGAGAGTGAGCAGATTGAGCAAGGTACGGTTTTTCTTTTAATAAGTCAAGGTATTCAGAAAATGTTCCTTCCCACTTCAATGCATTCTTTGTTGTTCTATATTGTTGCACCTTTCTTAAAATATCCATACACTGACCTCCCAATATGTGAGACTTCCATCCGTATGATAATGATGGTTGTAAATTAACAAGTTCCATTTCTCATCATGAGAAATTTCCTACCGGTGGATACCGGGCCGTATACTTAGCGTCTGTTTTCCCCCTTTTATTTCTATATGTTACGAGAAACTTGAAGCAGGAAAATTAAAGAGCTGTGTTAAACTAAGTATACGTATAGAACGAATATTATGTTCTTATTCTTAGCTATATATAAATGTATGTAGGTAAGTTTCAAAAAATGAATTGGAATAGATAATGATTAAGTTCACTTTCATTTACATAACATAGGGAATGGCGTTTTTTTCACAGCACATCATTCGTTGCTTCACAAATCAATAAGATTTAGGTATAATGGATGGAGATTATAAAAAAATAATACATATATAAGGGAGGATCTAAGATGGGTATCGCATTAATTATCGGTGTTTCTGTAACATTCTTAGCAGCTATCTTCGCTTCAGGATATGAGGCAAAACAATAATAAGAGTTGTTTATCATGACAAAGTAAGTAAGAGTTAATTAATATAGTTAAACCATAAACAAAACCGAACTAATTAATAGTTCGGTTTTTCAATGGCATTCTTAACTTGGTATTTTATAATATATTTGCGAAATGAAGTTCTTTTTATTGGGGTATTTGGTAACAACGATAACCATATTGTTCTAAATGTACTTCTGCTTTATTTGAAAAATTAATTTCTCTTCCTGAAAACAATTCTTTCACCTTTTTATTTTCCAACGCTTTTAGTTCAAACGTCTGTTTTTCACCACTATTATTCAGGATAAAGACTAACTTTCCTTCATTACTTTCCTTTTGGTAGGCAATGACATTTTCTTCAACTTTTAAAAATTTAAAATCTGCTTGATTACCGAATGCTGGTATTTCCTTTCTCATTTGTAACAACTGTTTTATAAAATCAAACAATGCAAGATCTTGTTTCGATTGATCCCATTCCATACATTTACGGCAACCCGGATCTTCTCCACCTGAAAGTCCTACCTCATCACCATAATAGATACATGGTGAACCGATAAACGATAATTGAAATAAGTAAAGTAATTTAATTCTTTCTATGTTTCCATCGGCCATTGTTAAAATCCGGGCAGTATCATGGCTATCAAGCAAATTAAATGCAACTTCATTCACATTCTTCGGATACATATGCAGCACTTTTGTTATTGAATCGGCAAATGTGTCGCTATTCATATTATTAGCAGCGAAATATTCAACCGCACCATTTGTGAAGGGATAATTCATCACTGCATCAAATTGATCTCCTTGAAGCCATTTCATGGAATCATGCCAAATCTCACCTAGAATAAACGTACTTGGCTTTATTTCTTTCACTACTTTACGGAAATCACGCCAAAATACATGATCTATTTCGTTCGCCACATCTAAGCGCCAACCATCAATATCAAACTCTTCGACCCAATAGCGTGCCACATCTAATAAATACTTTTTCGTTTCAGGATTTGTTGTATTTAACTTCGGCATTGATGCAACAAAACCAAATGTATCATAATTAGGATACCCCTTTGTCTGCACCGGGAATTCCCATAAATAAAACCAATCTATATAACGTGATTTTTCTTGATTGCGCAATACATCCTGGAAAGGCTCAAAGTAGTATCCGCTATGATTAAAGACTGCATCCAGCATTACTTTAATACCACGACTGTGACATTCCTTCACTAGTTTCCGAAAGGTTTCTTTATCCCCAAATTGAGGATCAATCTCAAAATAATCAATTGTATCATATTTATGATTTGAATATGCATTAAAGATTGGTGTGAAATAGATACCATTTATCCCGAGCTCAACTAGATAATCAAGATGGTTAATGACACCTTGAAAGTCTCCACCAAAAAAATTGGTAGGTGTAGGATATTCACTCCCCCATGGTAAAGTTCCCTGTGGGTTTAAAGAGGGATCTCCATTTGCAAATCGATCTGGGAAGATTTGATACCAGACTGTATCTTTTACCCAGTCAGGGGCTTGGAAGATATCCACTTCATGTAAATATGGGAAACAAAAGAAATCACCGATATCTTGAGGCATTGTTTTAAAATATCCTCTTTCTGTAATGATTAACATATCACCTTTAGTATCACGACATTGAAAACCATAACGCAACCTTTTGTAATCAGGTTTTACCTTTATCCGCCAATAATCATACAATGAATCTGACCCTGTTTTCTCCATATTACTTTGATTATAATGCCAGTTATCACCTTCAAAATGATAAGGATCTCCAAATAGTAATATTATCTCTTTTATATCATCTTTTTTAGTTTGCAATTGCAAATGAATGGAATCTTTATCATAGCTATATGCAAATTGATTAACAGGTCTGTGGAAAATTGCTTCCGTATTCAATATAAACCCTCCATGAATTTAATAATATAAAACAAACGATTGCGCAATAACCTGATTAATTTAAAATTTTTAATTAATTAAGTATAATTCTATCATTGTTGTCGGATTTCTATTAGTTAATTATTATACCAAAAAACTCCGCCAAATGTAAGCGTTACAAACATTTTATTAATAGTAATTCTGATATTTATAAAAAACCATGAAAATTAATGGTTGTCAAAGGCTCACTATCTATGTATAATAAAAAACAAGATATGCGCAATCGTTTTCACAAGCGTATCTAAAAAAATATTATATTTATTTGGGAGGTCCATTAGATGAAAAAATGGTTTGGAATTTTATTTGTTGGATTATTGTTTATCGGATTACTAGCAGCGTGTGGTCCAGATGATGCACAGGAAAGCACAAGTGAAACAGAACAATCGGAAAATCAAGAATCAGACGATAATAATAATAGTGAAAATGAAAGCGCTGACGATAGTTCAATGCCCGAGAAACCTGAAAAATTAACAATTTGGGTAAATGCAGAAGAAAAGCAAGAAGAGGCAGTGAATCAAATAGCTGAAACTTATACAGGAGAAACAGGAATTGAAATCGAAGCAGTTCCAATTGATATGTTAGAGCAAGTAGAAAAATTAGATGTAGAAGGTCCTGCTGGTAATGGTCCAGATATCATTTTTCAACCACATGATAGAATTGGCGACCTGGTTTTACGTGGTCTGGTTGATCCAGTTAACTTAGGTGAACTGGAAGCAGATTATACAGAAGCAGCTTTAAGTGCTGTTACAAATGAGGGTGAGTTTTGGGGATACCCTGCAGTAACAGAGACTTATGCTTTATTCTACAACAAATCTCTAGTTGAAGAAGCTCCTGCAACAATGGAAGATTTAATGGCAATTGCTGATGAACAGACGAATGCTGACAATGATGAATATGGTTTCCTAATGGAAGCAGCAAATTTCTACTTCTCATATCCTTTCTTCTCAGGTAATGGTGCATATGTATTTGCAGAAGAAAATGGTGTGTATGATATTGAAGATATTGGTTTAAACAATGAAGGCGCTGTACAGGGTGGAGAGCTGATTCAAACATGGTTTGAAAATGGCTATATACCTCAGGACCTTACACCAGACATAATGAATGGATTATTTAAAGAAGGAAAAGTGGCTTCTGTCATCAATGGACCTTGGATGGTACGTGAATACCAGGATGCTTTAGGCGATGACTTACAAGCTGCTATCTTACCGAAGCTTGACAATGGCGAAAATCCTAAATCTTTTGTAGGTGTAAAGGCATATTTACTTTCCTACTACTCTGAAAATAAAGAATGGGCAGAAGATTTCATGGCTTACTTAACAAACTCTGAAAATGCAATGCTTTATTATGATGTTGCAGGTGAAATGCCAGCTCGGGTAGACTCAATAGAAGATCCTGCAATTGCAGATGATCCAATTTATTCTGCTTTTGCTGAACAAGCAACATTCGGTGAACCTATGCCAGGTGTTCCTGCGATGCAACAAGTTTGGGATCCAATTAACAACGGGCTTTCCTTTATTTCGAAAGGCGAACCAGTAGCAGATGTACTAGATGAAGCTGTACAAGTAATTAAAGATAATATAGCAGCATCTGGTGCTACTCAATAACACCGGATAACTATAAAAAAATGAGAAAGATGATATGCAGAGAATTGTTGACTTCCTGTATATCATTTTCTCTCTGAGGAGGGACAAGTGGTGGCAAATCAAAATACTGAAAAGAAATTTGATATGACACAACCACGAAATATTGCAACCATTTTATCGATCATTCCCGGTTTTGGACAATTTTATAATAAACGAATTATAAAAGGTCTCTTATTTCTTATTATTACTGTAGCCTTTTTGATCGCTTTTTGGGACTTTCTTGATATCGGTATTTGGGGACTTTTTACTTTAGGTACAATTCCTAGAGAACATCATTCCATCCAATTATTAATTCAAGGCCTTATTTCATTAATTGTATTAGCTTTTGGACTTGGTATTTATGCCTATAATTTCTTAGATGCTCGCAAAGATGCAATAGCAAAAGAACACGAAAAAACAAATCCAACATTACTTCAGGGAGTACGAGATTTTTATAATAATGGTTTTCCATACTTCATGATTCTACCTGGTCTGCTAATGCTATTGTTTATTGTCGTGTTACCGCTTGTATTTATGATTGGGCTGGCATTTACCGATTATAATCAATATAATGCGCCACCTAGGAATCTGTTAAATTGGATTGGTTTTCAGAACTTCACTGACTTAGTACAAATAGATATATGGAAAGATACTTTTTTTAATGTATTTACTTGGACAATTGTTTGGACAGTCGTTGCTACAACTTTACAAATCGTGCTTGGCTTATTCTTAGCGTTACTTGTTAACGATAAACGAATTAAATTCAAACGAACGATTAGAACGTTCCTTATTTTACCTTGGGCAGTTCCTGCGTTTGTATCTATATTAATTTTTTCAGCGTTGTTTAACCCCACATTTGGTGCGATTAATCGTGATATATTAAGTCAATTTAATTTAATGATACCATGGTTATCTGATCCATTTTGGGCAAAAGTAGCGTTAATCATGATCCAAACATGGTTGGGATTCCCTTTTGTTTTCGCGCTCTTTACCGGCGTCTTGCAAAGTGTCCCTACCGATATGTATGAAGCAGCAGATGTGGATGGTGGAACAAGGTGGCAAAAGTTAAAATTCATTACTTTACCACACATTCTATTTGCTACAGCACCACTATTAATTATGCAATACGCTCAAAACTTTAATAACTTTAACATCATATATTTATTTAATGAAGGATTGCCGGCCGTTCGTGGTCAAAATGCCGGTGGAACGGATATTCTCATTTCATGGGTGTACAAACTAACATTCGAAACGAACCAATACAACATGGCAGCAGCTATTACGATTATAATGGGTATTATTGTAATGGGATTTGCCTTTTATCAATTCCGAAAAACAGCATCATTTAAAGAGGAGGGACGTTACTAATGGCTATGACAAGAAAGACTAAATCAAAAATCGAAGTAGCGTTCATATACTTATTTTTCGCTCTGATGTTTATTGTTATTGGCTATCCACTTGCTTGGACGGTTATGATGAGCATTAACCCAGGTACAAATATGCTTGTTACACAATTAATTCCCGATAGTCCAACTTTGGAACACTATATTTGGTTATTCACAGACCCTGGTAGTGACTATCTAATTTGGTACAAAAACAGTGTCATAATTGCCGTACTAAACGCAATTGGTTCCGTAATTATTACATCACTCATTGCCTATGCTTTCTCACGCTACCAATTTTTCGGTCGTAAATATGGTTTGTATTTATTCTTATTATTGCAGATGTTCCCGGCTTTAATGGGTATGGTTGCTTTGTATATTTTACTTACCACGATCGGATTGGTAGACTCTATCTGGGGATTATTATTAATCTATTTAGGTGGACAAATTCCTTTTAATGCATGGTTAGTAAAAGGATATTATGATACGATACCACGTGAACTAGATGAAGCTGCTAAAATTGATGGTGCTGGTCACTTACGAATTTTTTGGACAATTATGTTACCGCTCGCTAAACCAATTTTAGCAGTAGTTGCATTATTTAACTTTATGGCACCTTTTATGGATTTCTTGTTACCACAAATTGTGTTGACGGATCCGAATAACTATACACTTGCTTTAGGATTATACAATTTTATTAATGACCAATTTTCCACTAATTTTACTCGTTTCGCAGCAGGTTCTATATTAATTGCCGTACCTATTGCATTAGTATTCCTACTTCTTCAAAGGTATTTGATCGGAGGATTAACTGCAGGTGCGACCAAAGGATAAATGTACAGTTATTAGTAAGAAAGTGTACCATTTGATTCAAGCTACTACATGCTAATAGCTTGATATGATCATAGTGTTTTGAGAATCTATGTTTTCATTTACTTATTGATCACATATAATATAATAGAACCACATACTAATTTAACAATGACTTTTTAATTTATTTAAAGGATGTAATGATATGGCCGTTACAATAAAAGACGTAGCAAAAAAAGCAGGAGTAGCTCCTTCTACTGTTTCTAGAGTGATCGCAGACAATCCCAGAATCAGTTTAGATACAAAAAAACGGGTGCGAAAGGCTATGAAGGATTTAGGTTATCATCCAAATATTAATGCGCGAAACCTAGCAGTTCGCTCTTCTCAAGCAATCGGCGTGATCATGCCTTCATCTGCTGATAAGGCATTACAGAATCCTTTTTTTCCTGAAGTACTTAGGGGAATCGGGTCGTTTGCACATGAAACAGAGTACTCATTATATGTTTCTACCGGAGGCAATGATAAAGAGGTCTATGAAGAGGTTCAGCGTATGGTGTATGGCAATCGTGTCGATGGTATTATTTTACTCTATTCACGAATTGCTGATCCTGTCCAAAAGTTTTTAACAGATAATAAGTTTCCTTTTGTTATTGTTGGAAAACCTTCTGAACAAGAAAGTGAAATAACGTATGTGGATAACGATAACTTCAAGGCTAGTAAAGACCTTACCAATCATTTAATAGATATCGGTCACCGTCATATTGCTTTTATCGGGGGTTCAACTGAATTAACGGTAACAGTGGATCGGTTAAATGGCTATAAATCTGCTATTCGTGAAGCAAATTTACCTTTACCTATGGAATATATGATTCACACAGAATTTTTGAAATCGGGGGGGAGAGATGCTGTAGAGCAGTTGTTTGCATTGGATCAACCGCCTACTGGATTAGTCGTTGCCGATGACTTAATGACACTAGGGGTTATCAATACATTAGAAGAAATTGGATTAAGTTGTCCAGAGGACGTTTCCCTAACCTCTTTTAATAACTTATATCTTTCAGAGATCACCACCCCACCTCTGACTACGGTAGATATTCAAATTTATAAATTAGGTGTTCAATCTGCTCGATGCTTAATCGAAAAAGCTAAAAATAAAGACGAACCTGCTAAACGCATTATTGTTCCATATGAAATAAAGTTTAGACAGTCCACTCGAACATTTAGCGAATAACGGTAATAGTAACCATAAGAAGACAAAGGGTATGGATAGCCCCTTGTCTTCTTTATATTGCATTTAAATACGATAAACTTTCCCAACCTCTGCTAGTGACACATCTTTTTTATATTCACTTTTAGCTTCTAAAACTAAGTCAGAAAGTTCCCCAAAGTGTGGAAGGTGGGTTAAAATTAATTGACCAGCTTGAGCAGCAGCAGCTAGCTCTCCTGCTTGTCGCCCACTCATATGACCTGAAATTTTCCCTTCAAACGATTGATACAGATTTGCCTCTGAAACTAATAAGTCCGCATTTTTACAAAAGGGTATTAACGATGCTTGCCATCCTGTATCTGCTGTAAAAACAACACTTTTTTCTTTTGACTTTAATCGAAGAGCGAGACATCGAACAGGATGATTGGTTAGTGTCGTATCAATACTAAATGGTCCTATTCTTTGTGAAGACTGTAAAGGATAGGCATTTGTATGGTTTTTATAGGTTAGTGTCTCGTATCCTAGATCTTGCTCATCTGCATAAATAGCTAATGTTTTTGCATTTGAGGCTAATTGGTTTTGGATCAATTTAGCGAACTGCAAGGGACCGACATCTGCAATATGATCATGGTGATAATGTGTAATAATAACCGCATCTAACTTTTCAATAGAAATATAGTTCTGCAAAGAAGATAGTACACCACTTCCACAATCGATTAAAAGATGAAAGCCATCTTCTTCTACTAAAAAGGATGACGTCGAACTATTTGCTTTAGGGTACCCGCCCCAAATACCAATTGGAATAATGTTCATCGCATTCATCTCCTTGCTATATTTTTTATGGACATTTTCGTGTGTATTTGATATTTAATGGCTTGTCAGAATGTGTACTCCTGGGCTTTTGCTCAATCCTTGAGTTGAGGTGTAAAGAACAGAAAAAGCCACCAGTTAAACTAGTGGCTTTACTATACTAATATTTCACTGATAAATCAAAAATTACCTTTGTCTGCCTCTCCTGCGTTTTTCTTGGCAGCCTCTCGATCCTTTGCCATTTCTTCAACTGTTTTCACATTAAGCCTTGCTGCACCTTGATAATTTTTTGTCGGTACTAAATCGCCCTGTTGCAGTCTGCTTTCTGCTTTTTTGATCGAGTCCTGATATTGTGGCAACCATTCCCTTTGTGCCACTAGCATTTCATCAACCATTTGCCAAATTTCCTTAGGGTTACAAACCGCACCTACTAACGGATCCATCATCATCGCTTGTCGCAATAAATAATCATCTCCGTGAACTGCTGCCTCGACCGCCAAGCGTTGAACCGAAATACTTACATTACAAACCGCTGCAGGACCTAAAGGAAGATCTCCTACATAAGGCATATTAATTCCGTTACGATCCACATAGCCAGGTGCTTCAATAATCGCATCATTTGGTAGATTAGTGATAATACCATGATTTACTCGATTGAAGTGTCCTCGGTATACACGACCTGTTTCTAATCCTTCTAAAATATATGAGCCGTGTTCTTCTCCTCTATGTTCTTCCTTATATTCGTAAGCAGGCTCTTTCAACCAGTTCGGAAAGTCTGTTTCAAACCAATTACGGCCTTCTGTACAGACTCTTAAATAACCTCCCGTTTCCCCATTTATCCATGAACTCATATCAATCCATTCATGAATCTCCTCTGGGCGTTTACGATACCAAGGTACATACTCGCTTAAATGTCCATTAGATTCTGTACTAAAATAGCCAAAACGACGCAGCATATCAATACGAACCTTTTCGGTATCTTTAAATTCTGGATGTGCTTCAAAAGCTTCTAATAATTCATTCGTGCGATCTTCACCATCTGTCTTCACTTGAATATACCATGTTTGATGGTTGATACCCGCACAAATAATATCTACTTCTTCTTTTGTCTTTTGCAACACTTCAGCAATTTGTTTATGTCCATTCTGTACACCATGACATAACCCTATTGTATTTACTTTTCCATATTTATTACATGCCCAAGTTAACATCGCCATCGGATTCGCGTAATTTAATAGTAAAACGTCTGGATCTGCCTGTTCACGAATATCTTTACAAATTTCTAACATCTCTGCAACTCCGCGTTGACCATACATTATTCCTCCAGCACTTAACGTATCCCCCACACACTGGTCAACACCGTATTTCAAGGGAATTTCCACATCATGTTTAAAGGCTTCTAATCCACCTATTCTGACCACATTAAAAACATATTTCGCTCCTTTTAATGCTTCTCTACGATTAGTTGTTGCTTGAATTGTAATCTTTAGGCCATTTTCTTTAATATCACGTTGACATAACTGTGTAACCATCTCAAGATTATGTTGATTGATATCTGTGAATGCAACTTCTATCTCTCGAAACTCCGGTACCGACAATATATCTCTTAATAATCCTCTAGTAAATCCAATACTACCTGCACCAATAAAAGCGATTTTAAATGACACCTTCATTTCCTCCTCTACTACTTTATCCAAAATCTTACCACAATAGAAATGAAAGCGATTTAAAAATAGTCGCCTTTTTTGGAATATATGTATAAAATCCTGACCTGTTATATTTGTCTAAAATGTTCACGGTAGGCAGAAGGCGATCGTCCTGTTGCCTTTTTAAATAAACTGCTGAAATACTGACTGGTATTCACACCAATATAATTTGAAATTTCTGTTACGGGAATCTCGGTATTTACTAGCAACATTTTAGCCTTATCCAGTCGAACTTTTGTAATATATTCGTTTATCGTCATTTGCAAAGATGTTTTAAAAATTCGATGTAAATAACTTGGATGCAGATGAGTGATCGCTGCCAGATCATCTACTTTTATTTCTGTATCGTATTGTTCATGGATAAAAGTTAGTGCTTTCTTAATATGAAAATTATCGGATTGTTGGTTAAGTTCTAAACGATTGCGATTAATCCACAACAGTAATTGCACCATCAAGTTATCAATTAGCAATTGATTATGTGGTGAGTGGTGATCTAATTCTAAAACCAAATTCCGCAACGTATAATAGACGGCTTCATCATCTTTCAATAAAAAATAGTGATTATTCTCATTAAACAACTCATGTAACGCAGGATTTTGATGAAACAATTCTTTTATAGAAGTATAGTGTTCTCCCTGATCCTTTAATAGAAATTCAAGGTTTAACATGCGACATGGGGCTTCTTTATGTACGATTAAGCGATGTTTTACATTACTTTGAATCCAAATATATTGCCCTTTACGCATATTGACTATTCGTTCATCAATTTCAATTTGACATTTCCCTTTGATCACATACATTATTTCCATTGCAGGATGATCATGCAGATCCATTTCAAATTCGTGCCATAATTTATAATAATAAGCAACCGCTTCAGGAAAATAACCCATCCTACTTCACCTCTTTAACATCGTAAATTAGATTAAGTACGCTTCACGGGATAAATATTATTGTAGACGGGATAACTTCTTGCCTTCACGGGATAAGTCTTAATATCCCGTGAGCAAAACCAGTTATCCCGTCAAGAGAAGTGATTATCCAGTGAAGGAGATTTTTCATAGTTTTCGAAGTTTAGTTTTATAACGTAGTAAATAAACTACTAAAAAAAGCTAGAAGATTTACTTCTAACTTTCATTATACTCGCCATTTTCGCAATTCTGTAATTTTTTCATCAAAAAATGATAATACGTCATCAACTTCTTGTTTTAACAAGGATATATCTGTAGATAACCAACGAATCAATATCCCCTTTCCATCAATATCCGTCATTCCTGCCCGATGATACTTCGCTTGGGAAAGACGTTGTTGAATATCCCATTCGTCGAAAGGAGGATTCGGTGAAATATACCAAATCGAGGCCATGTAAGGAAAATCTTCCGTCAATCCATGATGGGTAAGCGCAATCCCCTGTTGAGAAGAAAATTGAATAGGATCATACGATATACAATGTGCCCCATCCCATATTTCCATTAAGGATTGATAACGATAATTGACCGATTGATTTAAATGAATAATTTCTGCCCAAATAAATTCAGCATCATCTCTAACATTTATTTTTATGTGTTCGTTAATAGTACTATTGTTACTTGGAATCACCTCTCGTTTGTCAAAAAATAATAATGCCTCTTCTTCGATATCACATTGCACATCTATTGCCTGCTCTGCCAGTGTAACAGCTGGCTTAATAGGAGATGTAAGTTTAATATTAGATGCCTTTTTCACAGTAAAATGAATATCCATCGGAGCTTCACTTTCATTCCATCCATCAAGCAAATAACTGGTAAAAATCCGATGTTTTTCATCTGATTTTTCAATATGGAGTGGAGGTTCACTTTGATAGTCAAGAAGATTTACTTTTTGGAACCGTGCTTTTAATTGTTTTTTTAACATAGTAACCTCCTTTTTTTGAATCAGGATATAAATAATTTTGATAAAAGGTATTTATGTTGCATTGCTGAAATTTCTAAACCAATGGCGTTATTCTTCATATCTTTAAATGATAGAGTCATCGCCTTTTCAGTTGCTTTATCGACTTCATCTAATGCCTCTAATGTCACTTTTTCCGCATCTTTTGGAGCTAACGGTATCGCTCTAACAGCATGTTGAACTAGATTGGTTAAGGAAAAATATAGATACATCTGAATCGCAGAATATAGGTCAAATCCCTGCTCATAAGCATACATACTATAAACAACGACATAATGATTTAACATTTCTTTTTCGATTACTTCCTTTTGCCATTTTTCCAAAAAAGCGGACGATTGAATGGTTAATAGTCGATCTAATAATCGTTTACCTGCTTGACGACTCGTTTTCTTTAATTCTAAAACATTTTTTCGCGCATTATAAATTTCAGCTAAATAAACAACCTGTTGCCAATCATTCTTTTTTAATTGAAGAAATAATTCTTTTATAATAATGGCATCATTATAGACCAAATAATTTCCTATGTAACTGTTACAAAATGATGCTAAGTCTTCTTTAGAATTAATTTGTCTGGATCGGATATACATTTCCATTCCAATAGCATGTGCTACTTGACTCTTTAAAAAAGATGAATGGTGTGTATGTAGTAAATGTAATAATTTCTTAGACTCTTTAGTACTCATCCAATCCCCCCCAATCTCTATAATTATATCATAGCAATTGCTTAAGAATTTATAATAACTTTAGATCAGTTTGTTGCTATTTAGGTATATGAGACAAGATTGGAACAAAAGAATTTTTTAACTAGAATAATCGTTTGAATTTTATGCGTATTAGAAGGATTATACGACATAACTCTGGTAGCAATTTTGAAATGTAATATGGGCGTAGTAACCGCTACGGCTTGCCCACTTCCCTTTCCGTGGGGTTTTCCCTTCAGCTAACTTTTTCAAGCAAAAACCGCATGAAAAAGTGCAGGCGTTCGCTTCCACTCCTGCGGGATGTTTTTATCCGAAGATCCACTTTTTTAGCGCACTTTGCTTAAAAAGTTAGCTGAGGAGAAAAACCCGCGGAAAGGGAAGCGGACAAGCCGGAGCGTTTGTTACGCAGTTCTAAAATCTCATAATTACCACATTATTTACCATCCTCTTTTATTAATTAAACTGTTAATGAATCTGCTTCTTTCAATGCTTTTTTCATATATTTCTTTACTAATGTTGCGGATTTCACCTTTAAAGGTAATTGTTCTGCAATCTGAATTTGATATCTTCTGTTGGTGATCAATTGTTTTAATTCATCACTAGTGCTGCACTCCTCTTCAAAATCATTAACAACACTTCCATATTGCAAAAATTGATGTGTGTCACTGCCACCCACTATTGGTAATTTAATCTCGACTGCCAATGCTTCTACTTCTTTTTTACAAGTTTCGATTCCTTTGGTATACAAGTCTTTGCCATTTAAATCAAGTGCGTCTAATCTTCTCAATTGATCTCTCGTAACATTTTTCGCTAATGGTGTACTTTCTCGATAAGGATGTCCCCCTATTTTCAAAACGCCATACCGGTCTGCAAGGTCCATTAGTTCATTAAAGCTAATAAAACTTTCTTCCTGCAGATGTGGCTCAAGTTGTTCCCAAATCAATACAATGTCTTTCCGATCACCAATTAACAAAATGTGACCCACTTCTTTCACATCTACTTCGATACCTGGAAACAACTTTAATCCTGCTATATTGTAAAACCCTTCCGAATACGAATAATTTTCATCCAAAAAACGATATATATCATAAAAACGAGTGGTATTAAAATGCTCAGTAAGGGCTAGAGCAGTTAAACCATTGCCTTTCGCCTCCTCCATCATCTCCCTAAAATATTCTGGCATAAATGTTGATTTTTTTGAAATCTTCACATGACTATGAAAGTCGATTATCATCCAAACACTTCCTATCTATTAAAATATGTAATTCATTAGTGATCCTGTCCATTCGTATCATAGCAGGAGGAACAATCCAACCACATACAAAGACGAACCTACTAAAAATAAATAATCTTTACGTTTCATTTTCATTCCAGCTAATTTTAATCTTTTAACTTCAGGATGATTAAACCCATACATACTTCCTTTCGTTTCTAGAGCTTCAACGGTGGTACGTGCTCGTTTAGCAGTTGATAACAACAGTGGATAAAATGACAGCATTGCAATTTTCACAAAATAACCAATCGTTTTAATATATAAAAATCCATGTTTTTCAGGAGCTTTACCCCTTAACCGGAATGATTGAAAAACATGGTGATACTCTTCTAATAAGGTTGGTAACATGCGGTAACCATACGAGATGCTAAACGATACTTGACCTGGCACTTTGATTTTCAACAACCCATCACTTAATTTATCAGGATTCATCGAACAAAAAACGGTAATACTTGCTAACGAAATAACCGATAATTTAATCGTTAACACTAATAATGGAAGGAGTGCACTCAAGTCCCCACCGAAAAACAGGGAAACGATTAACAAATAGCCACCTTGCCCTAATAAGCCTAGACATAAAATAAATATAATCAATGGACTTACTTTGGCAACATAAGTGGTGACGACCATAAATATAAACATCCCAACAAGTACCGACACATTATGAATAAACCAGGGGAAAATCCCAAAGAAAAGATACCAAAGGAACAATGTCCGAGGATCTAGTTTTGCCAGGAAGGTATCCCCATTTCCATATGCCGTATTTAACAATTCAATTTTAACTTGCTCAACCGATAACTTATCACTAAATTTACGCGTATACTCCATTAGCGACATCCCTTCCTTGGTAACGAATGGCAAACTCTTCTACTGTATAGGCAGGTTGATCCCATCCTAGTGATTGCGTAAATGAAAAGATCTGTGGAGGTACGAGTCCTGCTTTCTCTAATAATCGGTAATTTTGAAAAACTGATTCACGATCACCGTCATGAATGATTCGTCCTTCATGCATCACAATAATTCGATTAGCAAATTCACAAACTAATTGCATATCATGTGTGGCAACTATGACTGCTTTTAATGTATCTTTTAATCCATCTAGTAATCTAGTAATATGTTTTCTTGTGCTAATGTCTAAATTTGCAGTAGGTTCATCTAACAACATAATTTCTGGATGCATTCCAACCCCGATTGCTAACGACGCTCTACGTTGTTGACCACCACTTAATAATCGGCTATCATGATCCGCTAAATTTGTTAATTCAAATTGTTCTAATAACTGTTCTACTTTGCTACGATAATTCTTTACTTTTCTTGCTTTCATAAAAAATTCCACATCTTTATCAACACAATCCTCAATAAACATTTGCTCTGGATTTTGATGAATATAGGTTACCTTCTCTGCCAAATGTTCAGGTGATAATTTCCTCGTATTCGTGCCATCCACCAACACATCACCAGAACCTGGTTTCACTAATCCTGTTATCAAACGCATAAAGGAAGATTTACCTGCTCCATTATTCCCAACAAGTGCAATATAATCTCCTTCATATATAGTACAATTAATGTCATGTAAAACTTGCTTCTTGTCTCTTGAAACAGTTTTATAGGAAAAATTGACTTTCTCATAGGAAACAATCGGATTTAATTTTGATGCTGAATGTTTAATGTGTGCTTCCAACGGACCTAATTCTGAGAAGGTAGGTAGTCCTTCCTCTATGGTGATTGGCAAGGAATCGATTACCCCTATCATCTTCGCTGCTTGCGTAATTTGTGGCGGGTAGATCTGATGCGCTAATAATATGTCCACTTGATTCAACGCTTCTTTTACAGGCAACTTAAAGGTTACGTTCCCTTTTTCCATTAAAACAACATTCTTAGCATAACTGGCGACAAATTCTGTATGATGCTCGATCACAATAATTGTTTTTCCGTGTACCTCATTTAATTCTTTTAAAATATCATAAATCACCTTAGCATGCTGGGGATCCAGTTGTGCGACCGGTTCATCGATAATAATAATTTCCGGATTAAGTGACAGTACACTTGCCAGTGCCAGTAAATGCTTTTGTCCACCACTCAACTGCCAGACAAAAGCGTTCTTCACCTCAGCTAAACCTACTAATTGCAGAGCGCGGAGTCCACGCTCACGATAATCAGCAAGCCCATAGTGTAGAGGTGCAAAACAAGCATCCTCAAGCACTCTCGGACTAACAATCTGATTTTCAAAATCCTGATAGACATACCCTACCGTTCGAGACAAATCGGCTACCTTATGATCCAAAGTATTTAAATTATTCACAGTCACTTCACCAGCAAAGTCACCAACATAATAATGAGGAATTAACCCATTAAGCAGCTTACACAACGTTGATTTCCCACTGCCATTACCACCTAAAATCGCAACAAAGTCCCCTTTTTCAATTGAAAGATTGACGTTATTTAGTACTGGCTCTGTTGCACCTGGGTATTGAAATGTAACATTTTTAATGTCGATATGCTTGGTCATGATGGTATCTTTTCCTCCTGCTTATTTTTTAATGAATGTGAAGATTTTTTCTTAATCATTACGGAAATGGTTATGATTGATACCAACAAAGCTACACCAAGACTGACCCAAATAAACCAATCACCAAACATAGCAAGAAAATCTGCTTCCCACTCCACATTAAATCCAGACTCTGATAAAAACTCAAACAGAAAAGCTGATGCAGCTAACAAAATTCCAACTGCCACCAGTCTCGGACCAATAATTTCTGCTAAAGAGTAGCGATCATTGCGATCTCGTGGTTTCATTCCTAATAACGGCTCAATTTTACCGTACAATCTAGGCACCAAATACAATGTTGGTAATAATGCAAACAGAATACCGGAAAATAATATATCATTTAGGAAGGCAACCCCTTCAATAACAACTACACTTTCTGCAAGTCCTTGAACTGCCTCTAATTCTTCTACACCAACCCATACTTTTAAAATATCTACTGTTGCACTAATCGCCTGATGAATAATTATTCCTAGCATAGCTGCGATTCCAACTTGCAATCTATTTTTTGGATCACGGACAAATGTACCAGCAACATACATCGCCAATGAAAAAGCAATAAATTTCTCTAATTCTCCAAAACCGCCAAATTGACCTAGCATGATTTCCCCAAAAATTATTTCTCCTAAGGATGCACCAACAGCAGCATACAAAGGATGAAACAAGATACATAACGTTAAAGGAATGAAAGCAAAATACTCGATCGAAAATTCAATTGGACCTAACTGTGCACTTGGTACTAACTCTGTAATCATGTTTGATAAACCATATAACGACATCGACAAAATAAAAACCATCATCTTTTGTGACTGTGTGAGTGTATAGCGTTTGTTTAGGTTACTCATCTCTTTCTACCTCCTTTATTTTGTTATCTTCATTGTAATGTTGCTTTTTTAAGCTACTTTTTGAATAGAGTTAAGTAAATGTAAATTTGTTAACTTTTATTATCATGATGTAAATTTTCTTTCATTTTTGGGGTTATCTCATTTTATTTTTGATAGGATAGAAGTTGTTGCACTGGCGAAAAAGAGAGGGGAAAAATGATGGCATTTTCTATTGACCAACAAAATTTAACACAAAGTCAAACCAAACTGGCAAATTATATTACGAAACATCTTCATCAGGTATTGCTTTCTACTGAAAAAGAAATTGCATATGAAGTTGGAGTTAGCATTGCTACAGTATCTCGATTCTGGTCTGTGATTGGGTTTCATAATTTGAAAGAATTTAAACAACATATGAAAAAAGAGTTAGAGGTATCTCCTGCACGAAAAATAAAACGAGTAGAGGATAAAAAATCAGATCATACGAACTATCTCTCAATCGAAAAAAGTATTGGTCTTCTTCAAGAAACATTTGAAAATATAGATAGTCAGCGATTTAATCAAGCTTTGGACATGATATATCGTGCTAAAAAAGTCTATGTATTTGCCAATGGCCCCTCGAAAGGGCTTGGAGAATTATTAATATATAGAATGAAACGCTTAGGAATTCCTATTCAACTAATTGCACATCATGGCAATGAAATTTTCGAAGAAATTATTCATTTTAAGAGAGAGGATATCGTCTTACTTTTTGCTTTTGGGAGATTGTTACCGGAAGCAAAGGTGATACTAGACTATCAAAGAGACATTCATTATCGAACGGTCATGATTACCGATCAGTTAATAGCGGACTTTACTTCTTTAGCAAGCATAAGTCTCTTTGCCAGCAGAGGAGAACCACACGAATTTCATTCTATGCTCGCTCCCACCTTGTTAATAGAGAATATCATTTTAGGTTTAAGCTTAAAAGATCAATCTTCACACATACAAAGACTAGAACAATTAACAACCTTAAGGAAAAAGTACTACAAGGAACTACCTCGTTAACATTTTAGAAACATTTTGTCTTTATTTTAATATAATATATTGTGCCAAATTTCCTATTACTATATACTATTAGTAACAAGAAAGTGAAGTTACATAAACGTGAAGCTTTATTCAAAATAAGCTAAAACTCTCACTGATTGCCAGGAAACTTTATTAGAGACAAAAGATTAAACCATTTTAATTAAAGGAGTTTATACAATGGGTATTATTCAATCTATGCGCTACAACGATTTACAGAAAAAGAACACTTTAATGTTTGTTGTGATGGCCATTACTTTATTAGTAGGCTTATCTCTTTCACTAGCTACTAATGAACTAGTATCTGCTACGTTTTATGGCTCTGAATTGGCTGTAACGATTATTACTTATTTTATTTTACAAAAGGTCCTCAAAAAACCAATTATTTTACCATATTTATTCGTTATCATTTTTTATCTTTCTAACCTATTATATATTGTGACAAGTGGCGCAAGTGCCGCCTTATTTTTAATTGTTATATTCTTAAGTTTATTCTCAGCCATTCAAATGGATCGTAAAGTATTTTATACCGGTTTTATCTTAGGTATAGCTGTTATTGTTTATAATTATATAGAGATGGATCAAACGAATGAAATAATGGTTCAATTGTTTCAATATTCACTATTGGTCTACCTATTAACAGTTATTGTGTTCCATTATATGATGAAAATGTCTAGCGAACAATTTACAAAACTAGAAAGTTTGCTACTGGCTTCCGAAAGAGAAAGTAAACAAAAAGAGCAGCAAAAAGAGTCTGTTGAAAAATCTGTTACTAACATTCTAAATAAGATTGCTCAAGTGAATGACCAGCTTCAAGAGAATGTCCAGACTCAAGAAGACCTGAATCATACCATTCAGGAAATCTCGCAGGCTAGCCAATCACAAGCAGAGCAAATTTCTGATATTTCCAATGCCACCAATGATACAAGACAAAATATCGACGTTGTGGAACAAACCTCCCAGCAATTATATGATGAATCTAAACAAGCTAGTACATTAACCTTATCTGGTAAAGAGAAGATGGATACTCTAAATCAGAATAACCAGGTTTTAGAAAAGACGATTGGAGATTTAAGTAAAACATTTGCTGAATTAACTGACAAAATAAAAGAAACCAATACTTTCGCTTCCAATATTAAAGAGATTACCGAACAAACAAACTTACTTGCCTTAAATGCTTCGATTGAAGCGGCTCGCGCAGGGGAAGCTGGAAAAGGTTTTGCGGTGGTAGCAGACGAGATCAGAAAATTAGCAGATTTAACTGGCGAGACGACAGAGAAAATAACTGGAAATTTAGCTGCTTTAAATGAAACGAATGATTCAGCAGTAGCCCAAATGGATAAAAGTATGCAAAACTTCGTGATTGGTATGGAAACCTCTTATGAAGTTACTGGTTACTTTGAAGATTTAACAAGTACGATCGCAACGCTTAATGATGCACTGCTTAATTTTTCTCACCTTGCCAAAGAAGTACAAGGTCAATCGAATGGTGTAGAAGCGTCAACCAATGATTTGGCGGCAATTATTGAACAAGCATCAGCAAGTCTTGAAGAAATGAGCGCAACGGTTACGACATTAACAGAGAGCAATCAAGAGCTAGCTTCATTGCTGGATCAGGCCGTAGAAGATTCAGAAGATCTTAAAAAACAATTTTAAACAAACTTAAAAAATACTGGGAATTTTCCCGGTATTTTTTATTTTATAATTTCAATCAGCTTATTACTTTTCGTGAATTTAATTTGAATTTGTTTTAGATTCCACAATAAATTTAAAGTCAAAGGAGAGGTTTCCATGACAAAGATTCTTATTATTGAAGACGAGGAAAAATTGGCTCGGGTTCTAGAATTAGACCCACTTCCCTTTCCATGGTTTTTTCCCTTCTTCAGCTAACTTTTCCAAGCAAAGATCGCTTGAAAAAGTGGATCTTAAGGAAAAAGTTACCACAGGAGTGAAAGTGGGCGGCCTCCGCTAACATATTTGTTCGACAACTATTGTGACTGGTAACCTTAGGATCTGTTACTTTAATAAATTATTGCATTACATGATATAAATAACATTATACTTCCTCATACTAGCGTTGTAGAATCCTAATAAGCGTAGGTGTCCGCTTCAACTCCTACGGGATGTTTTTATCCGAAGATCCACTTTGATAAGCGGTTTTTGCTTAACAAAGTTAGCTGAGGAGAAAAACCCGTGGAAAGGGAAGCGGACAAACCGTAGCGATTGCTAAGCTCACACATCATGTCAAAATTACAACATCATTTATTGCGCAGTTTCCTCATATTGCGCCACCATTCTCTTTGCATTGTTCATGTTTGAAGTTAAAATTAGTATTTATGTGCCAGCCTTTTTAAGGTACAAAAATAAGGTATGTTATAAAAATTGTTAGCAAATAGACTAGTGAACTAACGAATAGTTTGTTTGCCCAACTCAAAATAGAGTTATGTTTAAAACCACTTAATCCAATTGCTAACCACCCAATATTTATAATAGTAAAGAATCCATAAAAAAACGGATGAAAATTTTCTAAAAATAACGGAATAAATAAAAGTAGTGCAATATATATATTTGTCCGACAAATGGTAACATGAAAACCTTTGACGACTGGTAACATCTTTAAACCAGCACGGGCGTAATCATCATATTTACGAATCGCTATGGAATAGGTATGAGGCATTTGCCATAAAAACATGATCGCAAATAAGCTAAGTGGGATTGGATGTATTGCTGTATCAATTACTGCCCATCCCATTAATGGAGTAACAGCCCCTGATAAACTTCCTATATGAGTGTTCCAAGTTACCCTTCTTTTGGTCCATACCGTATAAACTACTACATAGGTATACCATCCGATAAAGCCATAAATGGCGACTTCAAGATTAATCATAAATAAGATTGATTGACCAATGATACTTAAAACAATTCCTAATATCAGAACTGTTTTCAAAGAGATAGTACCCGTAACTGTTGGACGTTGTTTTGTTCGTTCCATCAATTTGTCTACATCTGCTTCTAGCCAATTATTTAAAGTTAATGCTCCCGCAACAAGCATCCCACTTCCAAAAAGTAATAATAATAATTCAACCCAATAATCAGTAAACGGAACATTATAATAATGAACAGCAATGAAAAGCCCAAAAATAGCAGGCAGTACATTTGCAATTAATACAAACCTTTTAAATAAGTATTTTAATTCTGTTAACAAAAGACTCATTCATTGAACCCCTTAATTGATTTTCTTAATATATATTCTCCAATTGGAACCAGTACCAATATTATATGCTTTTGCGAAGGACCCCTGGTTAATAGCAACAGCCATATTATCTAAGGAATTCACATATAGCACAGGTTCACCGACATGAATAGAAGCAAACGACCTTCCAAAGGTCATATTATTTCGATACACTCTTCTCGTATCACTGATGATCTCTATTTCAACTGCTTCTCCATAGTCAACATTCAACTCTAAAAATAACTCCCTACTGATATTCGTCCACAAGTTACCAAATTGGACATCCAATATATCAATAGTACCAGAGATGATTTTGCTCTCTAACTTGGCCCCATAAAATGGTAATTGAACAACATCGTTTATCATTAATTCCTGGCCGACATCTTCAAATGTAATCGCACCTGCAGCTAATCTTGCTCCAGTATATGCATAAATATCCCGGCCATGAAAAGTATGAGATGCACCTGATTGCGGAAGTCGATTTACTTTTTCATCAATCTCGCGAATTTGTTTAATTCCCACTTTATAAAAGATATGTGTAAGTGTACCATTATCAGGCGTTACTATAAATTGATCATTATTTGTTTGTACAACCACACTCTTCCGTTCAGATCCTACCCCTGGATCTACTACAGAAACAAATACTGTTCCTTTTGGCCAATAAGCCACGGTTTGTAGAAGGCGATAGGACCCTTCCCATATGTTAAACGGGGGGATATCATGAGTATTATCATAAATTGGTATAACCCTACTGACACTGTGTGCCACACCTTTCATTGCACTAACAGCACCATCTTCTATACCAAAGTCGGATTGTAGTACTAAAGCATTCATCATGAGGATTACTCCTTTCTCAACCTAGCTTTATTATACTATTAACTGACAGTGAATTGAAAGGATATGTCAACATACACAGCATGAAATTCTCCTTAAGGGAGACGTTTTTTTAAGCTGGGTTTACAAATCACCCAATGATTCTGTTATCTCTTCACTTTATGCTTGAGTCTTTTGTAACGGACAATTACCTCATCAGTTATAGAAAAATCCCGAACGTTTGAAGCGTTCGGGATTCTGTAGCTAATTAAAAGTTGGCCAGTTGTTTTGCCATCCAAAGACCATCCACCACTTTCCATCCGTTTCAAAAACCATCGGATCGATCGCATTATATTCTGTTTGACCAGAGCGAGTAATCTAAATATCCATAGGGGTTCCTGTGTCATCAATAAATGCAAAACGTTGCTCATCTTCCAGCCCATTTTCGATAACCGCAAATATATTATCTGCTGTTACTTTCGGCAGCTTAGGTGCGCTCTCTCCACCCATATCGGTTTTCATCCATCCAGGATGAATTGATAATACATCGATATCGTCATCTTTTAAATAAACTTTTAATTTTTCAGTTAACATATTTAAAGCTACTTTTGTCATACCATAGGGATAATCTCCACTATAGGCATTGGATAAACTACCCGCTTCAGAGCTTATGTTAATGACAGCTTGATTAGTCATCGTTTTTTGCTCAAGTCCCCTCCGCAAAACAGGCAAAAAGTGTTTAACAACTCGCATTGGACCAAGTGTATTTACATCAAAAGCTTGTAAGCAAGCATGGATGTCTAACTCCTCGATAGTTTTATCACGCTCATTCAATATAGCGGCATTATTTATGATTACATCTAGATATTGATCCGTAAGTTTTACTGCTTCTGCTGCTTGTTCAACAGATTTTTCATTGGTTACATCCATATGAATAATTCGAAGTTGCCCTTCGTATTTTTCCTTTAATTGTTGTAAATCATGAATTTGTTTATCTGATACAGAGCGCACAGCTGCAAATATAATGTGTCCTCTCTCTAGTCCGCTTTCAACCAAAGATAATCCTAATCCTCTGTTTGCTCCCGTAACAAAAACCTTCATTCTATCACCTCATCCACATTTTTGTAAACCCTTACAGTTAATCATACCATATTTTTTTATTAAGAATAAGGATATTCTAATCGGAAGTAATTCAAAAGAGCTATACTCAATATTGTTTTTAAAAAAGTTACTGGTTACTTCAGCTTTTAGTAGTGTCCGAGGATTAAATTTATCCCGGTGTAAACACCTGTACATAAGGGTTCTTTCTTCAGCAAAAAATTAAGCAGAGAACAACCGGACATTAAGTTCAGATCACAAAAAATGGTCACGTTTATTTATTCATAACGTGACCTTTTTTTTATTATTTATTTCTAAAAATCTTAACGACTTCCATTAATACAACAGACGCGATCGCAAGACCGAATGCAATCCATCCCTGACTCCATCCAAATTCAGCCGGGATATGGAATACACCTCTTGCAAATGGAAGGATTGTGATTGTATATAAAACAAAGCCAACCACTACAGCGCCTAGTACGTATTTATTTTGAAAGAAGCCTGCTCCAAATGCGGTCTGAACGTTAGACCTTGCAGGGAAAGTCTGTAAAGTCCTTGATAAAATTAAAGTGGTAAATGCCATGGCAACACCCATCTCTTCAGAATGTTGCAGACCGATATAGTGTGAAATAATGACCGCTACACCTATGAATAAACCTCGAATAATTACAGATCGCAAAGTACCTCCTGCAAAGATACCATCATCAATCTTTCGTGGTTTTCTTTTCATCACATTTGGTTCTGATTTCTCCATCCCTAAGGCAATTGCCGGCAATGAATCATTGACCAAGTTAATAAATAATAATTGTAAAGCAGTAAAAGGATTTGCCCAATTCATGATGACGGCAAATAATATCGCAATGATCGCTCCAAGATTACCTGCAAACAGATAAGCAATCGATTTTTTGATGTTATCAAATACGGTCCGACCGACACTAACTGCTTTGACAATGGATACAAAATTGTCATCTGTTAATATCATGGCTGCAGAATCCTTAGCAACATCTGTACCACTGCCCATCCCAATTCCAATATCCGCTTGTTTCAATGCGGGAGCATCATTAACACCGTCACCTGTCATAGCGGTAATTTGGTTTTTCCGTTGCCATGCTTTGACGATTCGTATTTTATTTTCAGGTGATACCCGTGCATAGACAGAAATATGCTCTAATTTCTCATCTAACTCTTGTTCAGACATTTTATCTAATTCTTTACCAGTTACTGCTAGATCGTCTTCTTCCATCAGTCCAATTTCTTTTCCGATTGCTTCTGCAGTTGTTTTATGATCACCAGTTATCATCACTGGTTTGATGCCTGCTTTTTTTGCTTCTTCAATTGAGCCATATACCGCGTCTCTTGGCGGGTCCATCATAGCGGTAAATCCAATCAGAACAAAATCTTTTTCATCTTTTAATGTCACATGATCTTTATCTAACTTTTTATATGCAAAAGCCAACACGCGTAATGCTTGTTTTGAATATGCTTCATTCTGCTGGTGCAGTTTTTCAAGCCAATCAGATGTCAATTCTTCCTCTTTACCATCGTTTAAAATAAACCTGGCTTTATCTAACATGACATCTGGTCCACCTTTAATTAACATCAATCGCTCATCGTTAATTGTATGTACAGTAGACATCATCTTTCGATCTGAGTCGAAAGGTAATTCTGCTTCTCGCTTATACTTATTTCTTAATTCTTTATACGGTTCTTTTTGTTTATCTGCTAAATGAATTAGTGCAATCTCTGTTGGATCCCCTATTTCGTTTTTATCTTCATTAATATAGGAATCATTACACAATGCAGCCGTTTGTATTAGTAACTCTTCATTCTTTGAGCCTTTTTCGGTACTAAATGGTTCCTCTACTCCAGGTAAAAAAGTTTCAGTGACTGTCATTTGATTTTGTGTTAATGTTCCTGTTTTGTCTGTGCAGATAACACTGGTTGATCCTAACGTTTCTACTGCCGGTAATCTACGTATAATGGCATGCTGCTTTGCCATTTTATTGGTTCCAACAGAAAGAACAATAGTTACAATGGATTGCAAGGCCTCAGGAATGGCGGCAACCGCGATCGCTACTGAGAACATTAACGCATCTAACACAGCTTTTGTCATATCAACATCTGCATCACTAAACCATATGCGGCCAACCTGTACTGCGAATATTACAATACATATAAGCAGGATAGCTAACCCTAGTTTTTTACTAAAGGAATCTAGTTTTCGTTGCAATGGTGTTTGTTTAGATTCAGCAGTTTCGATCATTTCAGCGATTTTACCGATTTCTGCTTTTCCACCTGTAGCTGTAACTACAAATGTACCTCGACCGTTGACGACTAGTGAACTGGAAAATACCATATTAACTCTGTCACCAATCGATACTTCCTCTTCAATAGGTTCTGTGCCCTTTTCGACAGCATCTGATTCACCAGTAAGCATTCCTTCATTAATTTTTAATGATTCAGCTTCTAATAAGCGACCATCTGCCGGTATGTAATCTCCAGCTTCCAATAGAACAATATCGCCTGGCACCAACTCACGAGCCATAATGGTTTGACTCGTACCATTTCGAACCACTTTGGCTTCAGGAGCAGACATATCACGTAGAGCATCGAGAGAGCTTTCGGCTTTTTTCGTTTGGACTACACTAATAACCGAATTCAATAAAATAACAATAAATATAATGATGGATTCAATAACTTCTCCCAAGACTAGCTGAACGATTGCAGCAATTAACAGAACAACTACCATGGCATCTTTAAACGTTTCTAAAAACAGTTTCCAGGTAGGGACTTTTTCTTTATCTGCTATTTCATTATAACCCTCCTGTTCCAATCGATTATTGACTTCCTGACTGGTAAGTCCTTCTTCTTTTGTAACTTCCCACTGGTCTAATACTTCTTTTATGTTTTTTTGGTAGGTACTCAAGCTTCGTTTCCTCCCTAATCTTTGTTTTTCGTAATTAAGACTTTTTCGATTCGGTAATCTGATATTTCGATTGCTTCTAAGATAAGATTACCATACGTTACACTTAGATGTTCTTCCTGACGGGGAATATAACCTAATTGATGGACCATAAAACCATTAATAGTTTCAAAATCCTCTGAAGGTAGCTCTACTTGAAAGGCTTCTTCCAATAGATAAAGATGTGTCGTTCCCTCCACTTCAAATTGATTACTATTAATTTTTTTAAAACTACTTGATTCATCTTCTCCAGGAAGGTGATGTTCACTTAGTATTTCTCCAACAATTTCTTCAATAATGTCTTCCATTGTAATTAAACCATCAATTCCACCGTATTCATCAACGACCATTGCAACATGAATGTTATGACGTTTCATATCTCGAAAAGCTACATCTACTGGCTGAGATTCCATAACATAATAAGGTTTTCTCAAAATGCTTGCAAGTGTAAACGGATGATCTCTTTCTTGTAAAAAGGGAAACATATCTTTCATATGTAAGATACCAATTACATGATCGATATCACTATCATAGACAGGAAAACGGGTAAAACGTTTGTCATTAATCACTTCTAATATTTCAGCCACACTTGCTTCGATATTTATTGCTGTAATGTCTGTCCGATGGGTCATAATATCTGTTACGGTTTTGTCGTTAAATTCAAAAATATTATGAATCATACGTTTCTCGTCATTTTCAATAGTACCCCTTTCCCCGCCAATATCAACTAGCATCCGAATTTCCTCTTCATTTGCTTCATCTTGTTTTGCATTCGGATCGACACCAAATAATTTTACGATTAAGTTTGTGGAAAGATTCAAAATTTTCACAAATGGATAACTTATTTTAAATAAAAATGTTAAAGGAACCACTGTTTTATATGCAATTGTTTCAGCTTTTTGTAAGGCAAGTTGTTTTGGCACAAGTTCACCTATCACTAACGTAAAGTAAGAAAGTAATATCGTTATCGTAATAACTGCTATTGTTTCCAGTATCGATATCGCTATAGGCACACCAATTGCTACTAACCATTCTGCCAGTGGACCAGCAAAACTATCTGCAGCAAAAGCACTAGCTAAAAATCCTGCCAGAGTAATTCCAATTTGTATAGTTGCTAAAAACCGTCCTGGTTCAGCTAGTAGAGTCTGCAGTTGCATTGACTTTTTATCTTTTTGGTCCGCTCTTTTTTTTATTTTATTATCATTTAATGCGACTAATGAAATTTCGGAAGCTGCAAAAAAAGCATTAATCAATATTAAAACAAGTAAGATTCCAATTTCTAAAAACAAATTATCATCCCTCCAAAAACATCTATATCTTTGTTATACCCAAAATAGTCGATCATAAGACAATACGTGCTAGTAAATTGAGAAAAAAGTGGTTAAAAATGGTGCTTCCTGTCTAAAACTATGGCATAATAGGTAATGTTAGTTATAAATTTGTTATTATGTGATAATAAAATGAGACTTCAATCAGCGGGAATTTTTAATTCCGCTGATTGATTATGCAACTTATAAGGAAGTTACCGGTTGTTTAGCACTGTGATAAATAGAAATTTTATATTAATATATTTAAACAATCCTTCATAAGAACACATCAATTTGTAAAGTGAGACTTCAAGCTGTGGAGGCCATACAGATACGCCGTAATAAATATCGTAGTTAGAAAGAAGTTGATGAATACATGCAATTAGAAATAGATAAATCATCTTTGCATATTTACGAAGCTTTAGCAAGCAAGGTAAGGTTGGAAATTATTCAGTTATTATCTAAAAATAAATTGAATATTAAAGAACTCTCGAGTGCGTTAGGTATCAGTAGCCCGATCGTTACAAAGCATATTGAAAAATTAGAAAAGGCAGGTATTATTCGAACTGAGAAAATACCAGGTAAATCTGGACTTCAACGGATTTCGATCTTGAAAGTCGATCATATTGAAGTGAATTTCCCGAAGAAGATCTATCATTCTTTTGCTACCTATGAGACAAGTGTACCTATTGGTCATTATACAGACTATGATGTCTTACCTACATGTGGGTTAGCTACGAATAAAGACTTTGTAGGACCAGTGGATCAGACAAAATATTTTATGGATCCTAAACGAATGGATGCTCGAATTTTGTGGTTTACTCAAGGTTTTGTTGAATACAAAACACCAAACTTTCTTAATGAAGAAGATCAATTACAACAAATGGATATAAGTTTTGAAATTTCTTCAGAGTTTCCTTTTTCTAATGAAGTATGGCCATCCGATATTACATTCACCTTAAACAATATGGAACTTGGTTCATGGCAAAGTCCCGGGGATTTTGCTGACACCCGTGGGAAATATACTCCTGGTTGGTGGCCACATAACATTAATCAATATGGTGTATTTAAAACAATCAGAATTACGTCACACGGTACATATATGGATGGAGAACCGATGTCAGATGTAACAATTGATGATTTAGACACGAGTGTTGATGGTTGGAAATTCCGTGTAGAGGTAAAAGAAGACGCCGAACATGTCGGTGGAGTTACGTTATTCGGAAAAGGATTCGGAAATCATGATCAAGATATTAACTTTAAATTATACTATATTTAAATAGAATGGAACTTCAGGTGCAATCTTGTTTTGTATAAGCAAGATTGCATTTTTTTTTAGAAATAACAATTTATCATTATAGACCTAAAATCCAAATAGAAGCTATTGAATGTTTTTTTAAAATACGCTTCACTTCTGCTTATCTATCATATAAAATATTAGTAGAATAATGTCGAAAATTCTACTGACAAGAAAATGAGGAAACTACCATGAAAAAAACCGTCATTATTGCAGATGATTCTCGTTTTATGAGGCGTTGGCTTAAACAAATTATTGAAAAGAATTCTTATGAAGTTATTGCAGAGGCAACAACCGGTTTAGAGGCTGTTAAAATGTATCAGCAATTTCACCCTGATATTATTCTTATTGATATTGTAATGCCAAAATCAAATGGATTGGACGCATTAAAAAAAATTAAAGAATTAGATCCAAAAGCCAATGTCATTATTTCATCGTCCCTCGCCACCACTAATAATATAACATGCGCCTTGCAATATGGTGCAAAAGATTTTATTGTGAAACCACATTTTAATACACTAATTAAAATTATGGATAATACGCTTAAATAAAAAGAAGCTCGGACATAATAAACTGCCTGAGCTTCTTTTTACTATTATTAAAATAGATCAAAAAAAGTCTCTTGTCCTAAGTGTTGCACAAATTTATCTGCTAATGCTTTTAAGTCCGTTGATTCTTCTAAATAAAGCCATTGATCATCTTTTTCCCCTGTATATGATTTTCGTTCAACTTGGAACAATCTTGCCTTTTTATCTACTAACGAAAAACATAACTGCGCTTCATATGTTTTGTATTTAGGGTCAGACAATGCTTCCACAATTAATGGATTTTCGTCAAATGGCACGGGATTTTCGTAGGTATATAGATATATACTCTTCTGTCTAATATCTAATTTATAATCTTTGATCGGACTGTTATTTTCCATGCTTTTCTTTATCGTAGTTACTTCTTCATCTGTGATTTTTCGTTTTGACTTTTTAGTTAAAAATACTCTGCCATTTGGATGTTCATATATTTCGTAACCCTCTGGGATACTATTTAAAGATGTATCTGGGTCGTCCTTTTTAAAATAATAACTTGGATTCCCTTTTTTTGTTTTCCGCACATGCAAAAAATATTCATCACCACGAAAGTTCGTATATTGTACTGTCATATTTACACCACCTTTAGTTTCATAACCGATTCTTGCTCACAAGTTTTTTGCTTTCATAAGTATAACAAAAAACTAGTTAAAGTGAAACTTTGAAAGGTATGAAATCTTGCTATTCCTCAAACAAAAGGTTAAATAATATAAGTAATTTTTATAATAATGCAAGTGTCCGTTTACATGTACTATATCTAAAACAATTATTGGGGCTACTAGCGACGGTTACGCAGCGAAAAATTTTCACTAATATGTGATATGCATCACATATTTTCATTACCCGATCTGATATGCTTTAAATAATTATAAAGGAGGAATAAAAAATGAGAGAATTCCAATTAACGGATACGCCCGCAGATATCGTCAAAGTCTATCCTAAAGCAAGTGACTTTTTCAAGAAAGCCAAAGTCGATTTTTGTTGTGGTGGTGATCAACCACTTCAAACGATAATAGATAAAAAGAAAAAGCCGATAGATGGTCAACAATTAATTTCTTCGATTAATGAATCCTATCAAAAATGGAAAGAAGCAGGTAATAAAGAAGTGAATTGGGATGAAGTTTCTCCATCAGAAGTCGTGAACTATGTACTGGAAAACCACCATCACTATTTAACAGAGGAATTAACGCCATTAAGTCAATTCGTGACAAAAATATATCGTGTTCATGGAACACATCATCCACACCTGGAAGAATTATTTAAATATTTTCATCAATACAAAATGGAAATGGAAAGTCATATGATCGAAGAAGAACGTGATTTATTCCCACTATTTGAACAATATGAAAAAAATCCGACAGAACAATTAAAAAATCGAATCTTCAACTTAAATGAAACGATGATAAAGGATCATGAATATGTAGGTGAACTCATTCAAAAAATGAATGAATTAACCAATAATTATACATTACCTGAAGGTGCATGCAATTCGTATCGCATCACTTATGAAAGATTATCAGAATTAGAACAAAACACATATCAGCATATTCATTTGGAGAATAACGTTTTATTTAAATCCGTTTCATAATGAATGGAATGCTGACACACGTGAGGACTTTTTCTAGAGATTCTTACCTGTACTCCTATTAATTCAATGAATTACTCTATATGAAGTGTAATAGAACTAAATATTGGGAATAGCTTTAAGAGAGTTATCATCAAAAGGAGTGCATATACATGGAAATTAAAATTTCTGATAAAGCCCTAGAGTGGTTTAAAAATGAAGTAGAAGTCAATAATGGGGATACAGTTAAATTTCAAGCGAAATACGGTGGATACAGTCCTATACATGAAGGGTTTTCATTAGCTTTCTCATTAAATGAGCCACTCAAAGATACCATTACTTCTAAAGAGAAAGATGGCATTACATTTTTCATAGATGGAACAGATGCATGGTACTTTGAAGGATATAACTTAATTGTTAACTACGATGAAAAAATTGATGAAGTTGCTTACGATTATGAAGAAAGCAACTAAAAAAGTGGGGGAGGAATCCCTCACTTTTTTTATTGTGTAATCTTCCGTAATTACCTTAATTGAAAAGATCTGAGCGTCTCTATCCCTCGATAATTGAATTCTCATTTGATCAAGTTGCGAGACAGATTACATAATCTTTTTGATTTCATATGTTAAAATAGGTATAAATTGAGAATAAAATGAGTAGTCCCTCATTTCATAGTATAATTATTCAGGAGGTATGCGAATATGAGTAAGCAGGAGTTCCGTAAAGCGATGAGCAAATTCGCTACTGGAATTACAGTGGTTACAACAGAGTTTGATAACGAGGTGCAAGGCATGACTGTCAATGCCTTTATGTCTGTTTCATTAGATCCTCAATTAATTACAATCTCACTTGACCATAAAACAAGTTTTTATCAAAATGCTGATAAAATCAAACGATTTGGTGTTAGTATTTTAAGAGAAGAACAAAAAGAAGTGTCGATGATTTTTGCCAAACAGGTGGATAAAAAATATGATGATTACAACACATTGGACGGCATACCGGTAATCAATGATAGTTTAACCACCTTAGCCTGTAGTGTTGTAAATACAGTTGAAGCGGGAGATCATATGCTGCTGATCGCAGAAGTAGATAAAATTAAACTTGCAGAAGGAAATCCAATTATTTATTACAATAGTGGATACGAAAAAATATCTGAAGAACAATAGTTTCATGGAGGAAGACAATGGCGATTCTATCGATCCTGAGAAAAAGCGCAAGCTTACCTAAAAAAGAAGCCATGTTTTGGCTTAATAGAATTAGTATGCGTGATACTCTTGTTTACCTTTTTCTCTTATTTTTTATCAGTTTTTTACCAAATGTGATACTTATTATATCGCAATTTGATCCAACTCAATCTCAAATTCCTTATAGCCAGTACTTGCTTCAGGTTATTGTGTTTTATCCTTTCTTTATGATGTTCTTGATCGTTTCTAGTATTTCTATCCTCACACTTGGCTCTTGGTTAATTAAGTGGTTATGTCAACGAAAGCTTGCTTACCAACAATTATGGAAGATGACCTCTTATGCGTTGTTATGGCCATTATTGATTTATCATCTGCTTTTTTTCACCAAGCTTCCGGTAACCTTTAGTTTTACGATAGGTTTAGTCTTACTATACATCATCTTATTTAAAATGATTATAAGTTATCCAAAAAAGAAATGAGGGAACTTAAATTGAGAAGAAATGATTGGAAAATAAGCCAAAGCTCTATCACCCAGGTTGATCGATTTAAAATAACAATAGATGAGGTCTTACTCGCTAATAAAGAGACGCAAAATTTTTCTTATATAGAATTTACAGAAGGAGTTTGTATATTAGCAATTACCCCTGAGCAAAAAATTATCACATTAAAACAGTTTCGTCATCCCTTACAGTCAACGGAGATAGAATTTCCTGCAGGTATGATTGATGATAATGAAGAACCTATGGTTGCTGCCGAGCGCGAGTTACTTGAGGAGACAGGTTATCAATCCGAGCATTGGCAATCACTTGATTTCTTTTACCCCTCACCAGGATCAACGACAGAGAAAATCCATTTGTTTTTAGCTGAAAATGCAAAAAAAATATCCAATCAACAATTGGATGAATTAGAGAACATTGAAGTAGAGGAAGTAGAAATTAAGGACTTCAGTCACTTAGTAGAAAAGGGAATTTTCAGGCATGGTGCAGGGTTAGCGTGTTGGGCTAGATATCTAAGTAATGCAAACAATTAAAAAGGTTGGGAGATAAATATTGTTCTGAACGCCCCGGCTTGCCCCCTTGCCTTTTATTTTTTCTTCTATTACACGAAAAATCCAAACGAATCAATTCGTTTGGATTTTTCTAGTGAAATTTTTTATTTCTATTTCTTTTTACGTATAGCTCTGTAAAAGTTAATTTACAATCATTTCTCTAACTTTTGATACTTCTTCATTCGGTACAATATAATAATAGATACCATCAATTGTCTTACCAGACCCCTGCATTTGGTAACTATTCATATTTTTTCTTGTATTCGAATAACCGCTTAATAGTGCTTTCATATTGTTAAAATCAAGACTCGTTGACATATTATTTCCCATAATATCTATCATCTCATCAATTTTTGTTACATTGGCTACGTTGGCACCTTGATCTATAATAGCTTGAATTACTTTTCGTTGACGATCGGTTCGTCCAAAGTCACCGTTGGGATCTTGCTTACGCATCCGCACATATGCTAATGTTTTATCTCCGTCCATTTCTACAGGACCTTTAGCAAACTGATATTTGCCATCATTCCATTCTATTTCGTTCTGGACAGTTATCTTTCCAACTTCATCCACTAATTCCTTTAAACCTTCCATGTTAATTCTCACAAAATAATCAATCTCGATATCTAAGAAATTTTGCACCGTTTGAACAGACATATCAGCTCCACCAAATGCATATGCATGATTTATTTTATCTTCAAAACCTTTACCAACAATTAACGTACGTGTATCTCGTGGTATACTAACTAATTGCATTTCGTCATTTTTAGGTTTCAAAGTCATCACCATTAGTGCATCTGAACGTCCCGAATCATTACCACGCTGATCTACTCCTAAAAGTAGTATATTTAGTGGTTCTGCATCTTCTGTTTTTTTGCTAACTTTTTCTGTGTCTATTGACTCTATTGGATCGTGCATTCTTGTATTAAAAGTCTCTTCCACATCGTTAATAATGGACCAGGCATAACCACCAATCGCTAATATGATAACAAGTAATATGATAAGAGGTGTTAAAATCCACCATTTTTTTGACTTTTTAAGTTTTGATCTTGTTTCCACTTCTCAATCAACATCCTATCTTTATAATATACGATTTCATCCATAGTGTATTAATACTGATAAAATCAGGGAAATTGTTAGCTTAGTTCCGATCATTTATCGCAATGATTCAATGAATCGCAATTTATATTATAGCACAATATTACTATAAAAAGGAAACTATTATTTGAATATTTTAACAATACTTAACATCTAATAGATAATTACTTTTTGAAAATTTGATTAAAAAAAAGCACCAAAATAACACCACTTGCAACCCTCTCCCAGAATAAGGATACTGTTCAACAAATATGTAGTAATTTTGACAGTGAATTTGTGCGTAACATCCGCTACGGCTTGTTCGCTCCCCTTTCCATGGGGTTTTCCCTTCAGCTAACTTTTCCAAGCAAAAACCGCATGGAAAAGTGGATCTTCAGGAAAAACGAGTCCCATAGGAGTTGTAGCGAACGCCTACGCTAGTTATAGTGCTACAATTGATGCAAGAGTTTAAATTATAACACTATCGCAAAATGTAGATGAAATACTATAGAAAGGTCAAAATGATATCTGTGACAACAGTTGTAGTATCCATTTAGAGCGAAGGCGTCCGTTTTCACTCCTGCGGGATGTTTTTACCCTAAGATCCACTTTTTAAGTGAACTTTGCTTAAAAAGTTAGCTTAGGGTAAAAACCCGCGGAAAGGAAAACGGGCAAGCCGAAGCGGTTGCTAAGCAGATATAAAATCTCATAATTACCACTTCTGCTATGTCGCAGTATATTCCTAATATGTAGTATGCTATGTAGATTTGTTTAAGTTCCAAAAAAAGAAGTATTCCTGACTATTTGGAATACTTCTTTTTTTGCTATTAATCTAGTTCTATCCAGCGTTTTTCTTCGGCTGATTTTTCTACTGCTTCAAGGACTTTTTGATTACGAACACCATCAACGAAATTTGGGCTTGGTTGATAGTTACCGTGAATGCCACGAAGAAATTCATCTATTAAATGAATAAACGTATGTTCATATCCGATAATATGACCTGGTGGCCAATATGCACCAGCATATGGATGAACTTCTTCGGTACAATTGATTAAACGAAATCCTTGCAATCCTTCCTCATCGCCTGAAAAATAGACTTCTAGATTATTCATATTTTCCATATCCCAACGAATCGAACCTTTTTCACCATTAATCTCAAATTTATTTTTATTCCGATTTCCGCCTGCAAAACGTGTCGCTTCAAAGGTACCTAGTGCTCCATTCTTAAATCTTGCAATAAAGGTAACGGCATCATCTACCGTTACTTCTCCCATATTACTAGAATCACCCTTTGCACTTAATCCACCAGTCATTTCCCCTATTGGACGTTCTTTAATAAAGGTTTCCATTGTTGCTGTTAGTTCACTGAATTCCCCAACTAAAAAACGTGCCAAATCAAGACTATGTGCACCAATATCACCTAGCGCACCTGAGCCGGAAACTTCCTTTTTCAAGCGCCAAACAAGTGGGAAATTTGGATCCATGATAAAGTCTTGTAAATAGTTAGCTCTCCAATGATAGATTCGACCTATACGACCATCTTCAATTAATTTTTTGGCATATTGAACAGCTGGTGCAAATCGATAGTTATGACAAATCATATGTTTTACACCATTTTTTTCAACGGCTGCTAACATTCTTTCTGCTTCATCCACTGTAAGTGCCAACGGCTTTTCCGTAATAATGTGTTTACCAGCTTCTGCAGCTGCAATCGCTATTTCCGCATGTGTGTGATTTGGTGTTACAATATCGATTACGTCAATATCATCACGCTCAATCACTTTCCGCCAATCTGTTTCATAGCTTTGCCAGCCCATCGTTTCTTGTGCTTCTTTTACAGCTTCTTCATTCCGTCCTGAAATTACCACCATCTCAGCCTCTAGAGGATTATCAAAGTAGAAGTTTAAATCGCGATAAGCATGACTATGCGCTTTTCCCATAAACTGATACCCGATCATTCCAACTCTTACTTTTTGTTTTACGCCCACCAGATTTCACCCACTTTTTGTTTAATTAATACATTTTTAAGAAGGCCAACTGCTTTTTCTAGTCCTTCCTCAACAGACATTAAACTATCCTCGTGTTCAATACTGACTGTTCCTTGATATCCAATTAGTTGCAATGCACTGATGATCCGTCGCCACTCTTCCTCGCCGTGACCATAGCCAATCGTACGGAAAATCCAGGAACGATGTAATTCATCTTGATATGGTTTAGTATCCAGCACACCATTAGCAGCTGTATTTTGTGGATCAATTGCAGTATCTTTGGCATGGAAGTGAAAGAGTGCATTATGCTCCCCTAACTCTTTGATGCTTACTACCGGGTCCATTTGTTGCCAATACAAATGGCTAGGATCAAAATTAACGCCAATCTGTTTCCCGCATGCTTCACGCAATTTTAATGCTGTTTCATTATTATAAACAACAAAACCCGGATGGGGTTCAATGGCAACACGAACACCATGTTGTTCTAAAAAAGCATTTTGTTGTTGCCAATAAGGAATAACTTTTTCCTTCCATTGCCATTCTAATACTTCTGGATGATCATCAGGCCATGCTGCTGTTACCCATACAGGGTTTCGAGAGTAATCGGATTCACCAGGACAGCCAGAAAAAGTAACAACTGTATCTACTCCTATTTTCTCCGCGAGTAAAACCGTCTGTTCAAATTGTTCGTGGTGTTCTTTTGCGATTTCCTGATTTGGATGCAACGGGTTACCATGGCAACTAAGCGCACTTATTTCAATGTTTCTTTTAGTAAACGCCTCTTGAAACTTTTGTAACTTTGAGTCATCTGCCAACAATTCTGCCGGGTTACAATGTGTATTTCCTGGATATCCTCCAGTTCCTATTTCAACTGCATCCAGTCCCGCTTCCTGTACATTATCCAACGCTTCCTCCAATGACTTATCACCAAACAACACAGCAAAAACACCTAATTTCATGACGAATCACCTCATCCTTTTATAATAATTTTATCAGGGCTTCATCAAAAATCGACGAACAGAAAAATCCTGATAAGCTATGCTAACAATCCGGTGAAGGAACAAACTCCTCCAGATTGAAGTCATAATCAGTTCTTAATAGATTCTATACGTAAAGTTTCTGGTTGGGTACAACTACTTGAAAGTACCTGATGTTTCCCCTCATTCGATGCCTCATGAATACCATGCATAATATCTAATACATGATAACCTAGACTGCCATCTACTCGAGATCTGCTGTTGGATAGGATCGCTTTCACCATTTCAGCTACACCTAATCCTCTACTATTCGTAGCATATCCTTCGGCCAACTCTACCTCACGCCATTCCTTATCATCATGTCTTTTGACAAAGACCGGACCACCGAATGTATTGGGATCTGGTACAGACAAGGTTCCTTCCGTTCCATAGATTTCAATATTTGGCAGCTGATGATGCCATGTGTCAAAGCTCATGACCATTGAAGCGACTGCACCATTCTCGAAATCAAGTACACTATTAATCTGTGTTGGTACTTCCACTTTTATTTTCTCTCCATACTTCTCTTTGCTTGTAATCGTTCGTTCTTTGTATGTTAATTGAGCAGAGCCTGTTACCCGTGCTACAGGTCCTATCAATGCAATTAATGCTGTTATATAATAGGGCCCCATATCAAACATTGGGCCACCACCTGTTTGGTAATAAAATGCTGGATCTGGATGCCAACGCTCATGACCAGGAATCATCATGGCAGCAGTAGCTGATATCGGCTTACCAATTGTTCCATCATCAATCAACTTTTTACATGTTTGGATCCCTGCACCAAGGAAAGTATCTGGTGCATTACCAATGTACAGCCCTTTTTCCTTTGCAACATCGATCATTCTTTTGCCGTCTTCTTTTGTTACTGCTAACGGCTTTTCTCCATACACGTGCTTACCATTTTCCAGTGCTTTAATAGCAATTTGCGCATGAACCGCTGGTATAGTCAAATTTATTACTAAATCAATTTCAGGATCTTTTAATAATTCATCTGTTGTATAAGCTTTTTCAATATCAAATTCCTTCGCACGCTCAATTGCTCGATCTAAAACTAAATCGGCTACTGCATTAATTTCAAAATTTTCGAATTGTGGAGCATTCTCTAAATAAATTTTGCTAATATTCCCACAACCAATAATACCTACCTTTAAGACAGTCATCGAATTCCTCCTAGTTTCACGATACTACGTTTTCTTTAATTTTGATGTATTAATGTAAGCGTTATCTACTCGCCCAAACGAAACCATTTTTCATTAATTCCATGACTTGTGGCATTCTAACGATCTCAGCTACATGACCTAATCCGCAATAATAGACCTTTCCTTTTCCCCATTTTTTTGTCCAAACTACCGGCATGTCTACTTCGCCGTTTGTCTGGTATGGACCTTCTGCCACTGGAAATCTTGTCGTTGCATGTACATGTACTGCAGGATCGACATGCATGTAATACTGTTCAGAAACGACGGTGAATTCTTCTAAGTCTTTTGTTAATGGATGATCAGGATCTTTAATATGAACGTTGTAAGAAACACCATCATTACCCGGGTGTGCGACCCACTGACCGCCAACCATAAACTGATAATCTACTTCAAAGCGAAAAGAATCTCCCATTCCACCATGGAGACCAGCTAATCCGGTTCCTTGTTCTACTGCTTTTAATAACGGTTGCAATTGCTCTTGTTCGATCGTTCCTTGTGTCCAATTCGGAACAATAAGATCATACTGTGTTAAATCATCTTCCTGTAAAGTCGTTAATGTATCCGTAATCTTAACTTGAAACCCCTCTTTTTCTAAAATACCTCCTAAAATATCGGCTACTTCTTCTGGCTCATGTCCTTGCCATCCACCTTGAAAAATAAGTGCTTGTTTCATATTTGAAACCTCCTAGTTTTTATCTACACGATACTTGCTCATAAGTTTCGCTATCAATCAGTAGGAGTTAATAAACTCCCACAGATTGAAGTCTCACTTTATACTTTTATAGTTGAAATAATCAAAATCCGCGTATTTTTTCTGTCCGCTTAAGTCTTGAGCAGCCATTCCCACGAATGTACCCGTGAAACGAATGTAGTCCGCATCATCATCCGAAAGGTGCCCAATATCAATGGCATTACCGATTTCAATCCAATTATTTTCTTGTTTTGCATAATAAAATTGAAGTAAATGACGCTGGATCACTGCTTTTAAATAAATCGGTTGATCTGCTGGTAATGCAATATCTTTATCCAAAAGTTCATCATATTGGCCATATTTTGTCTCAATTATCCCGAGACATTTTCCTAATTCTTCATGCTCTGTCACTCTTAAGTAAACATGGTCATTTGTATCATAATAAATCATTAACCCTGCCATCTGTTGAAAATTTTCAGGTTGATATTCCATTTTTGTTTCCACTTCCGCTTGGAAATGCTCTAACCTTCGCATCATCATACTTTGTCGGTGGAATGAACTCATTGACTCTTCCCCATACAAACGTAGAAATCCTTGACGATCCGTTAACGAAAACCACTTTTCTTCAAAAGTTCTTCTTAAGGCGTTCCAGTATAATCGGAGATTTGGATCTTCGAAATTATCCTTGTTATCTTTTGCAATAATAGGCGATAATGGTAAATCAGGTGCCTCAACCTCGTTGCTCGGATTCGGTCCATTTACTACCCTTATCCACCCATCCTCCGTCCAGAAACATTTCTGAATAGCGGTTTCTCTTCCTAATATACATTTGTCATCGATCACTGGTCGTCCACATAGGTGTACCATATACCATTCACCTGTTTGAGTTTCGACCAAACAGCCATGTCCAGCTTTCTGAAGTTGATCTGTTTTCGACTTATTTGAAGTAAGAATAGGGTTTGTAGGATCTACTTCATATGGTCCAAAAATAGACGTGGACCTGGCCATGGAAGCGGCATGTGTATACCAAGTACCCCCTTCAGCTGTCAGTAAATAATAATATCCATTTCGTTTATAAAGATGAGGCGCTTCGGTTAAACCTAATTCTGTACCTTTAAAAATATTTTGAATCGGTCCTACTAATCGTTGTTCTTCCACTGAGTATTCTTGCAAAGCTATTCCAGCAAAAGAATTCGTTCCTTTGCGGTGATCCCATATCATGTTCACGAGCCATTTTTTGCCATCATGGTCATGAAATAAGGACGGATCAAAGCCGCTACTGTTTAAATAAACGGGGTCTGACCAAGGTCCCTCAATACTTGCTGCTGTCACTAAATAATTGTGTGTGTCCTTGAAAGCTCCTTGTCTGCTTTTCACATCAGTAAAAATCAAATAAAACAAACCATCTGAATAAGATAGACATGGGGCCCATACTCCTCCAGAATTCACATCCCCCAGCATATTTAACTGTGAAGAACGAGTTAAAGGGTATCCAATTAACTCCCAGTTGCTTAAGTCTCTAGAATGATAGATTTGTACACCTGGAAACCATTCAAAGGTGGATACTGCAATGTAAAAGTCATCCCCTACCCTTACAATGGATGGATCTGGGTGATAACCAGGTAAGATCGGGTTTGTTATCGTTTTCATTTTGTGTCAACTCCTCTTTTCAAACCTAACTTAGATATCATTATAACTAAGTTCAGTCGCGAAACAAAGTAATTTGGCATCAATTCTTTAAAAACTTTCATAATTATTTTATTGAGATGATTTTAGGCTTTTACGTCTAGTCTATTATAAACAAAAGGAGATAATTACTTTAATTTTTCGAAAGCGATCTGTGCTTACTACAGTTAGCTTAGGCGAAATTCCTCGGAAGTGGACAGCGGCAGTGGTTAAAAAAACGATGAGACTGAAGTATTCTTCACATTTCGATCACTTGCATTTCAACTTTAGAAGGAAGATAATATAGTATGAACAGTTAGTGTCGTGATAATTACAGTAATTGTTTAAGATTATTGGAAGGAACGTGTCAATATATGGGTTCAACGCATGAATTTTCTGTGAAAGAAGAAGTGGCCAATTCTATCACACATGGTATCGGAATGGTCTTAAGCATAGCAGGATTAGTTATATTAATCGTCTATTCCTCTTTATATGGAACAGCATGGCATATCGTAAGTTTTACTATATTCGGAGTGACGATGGTTTTACTTTATACCTCTTCTACTTTGTTACATAGCCTCCCAAAAGGAAGAGCAAAAAATATTTTTGAAATATTGGATCATTCATCCATCTATTTTTTTATAGCAGGTACATACACCCCCTTCTTATTTGTGGTGATACAGGGTACATTAGGATGGACTCTTTTTGGAATCATTTGGGGACTAGCTATTGGAGGAACAATCTTTAAAGCATTCTTCGTTAAAAAGTTCTTGTTTTTCTCAACTATTCTTTATGTACTAATGGGATGGTTAATTGTATTAACATGGAATCCGCTAGTAGAAAATTTGCATCCTAATGGTGTAATGCTGCTTGTGATTGGTGGCGTACTTTATACGGTCGGAGCGGTATTCTATGTATGGCGTGGTTTCCAGTACCACCATGCATTATGGCACTTATTTGTATTAGCTGGAACGATCGCACATTTTTTCTGTGTTTTGATTTATGTATTGCCGATAAACTGAGATTTTAATTATGTTCAGCCAAATTTATCAATGAAGTAAAGACCGTTCACCCTCACTTGAGCTTCCATTTTTTCGGAGCTTGAAGTGGGGGTTTTTGGTATGCAGAAATAACGGTGCAATCACTCCAACATTAACCATCAATTTTTATTGAAAAAGGTCCGATGATTGTGCATTTAATCACACTATACGATGAAAATTTCCGATAAAATGTATAGTATCAGCCTGTCAGGAGGGTTCTATATGATCAGCAACGCACCATTTTTTCAACCGAGGGATTACCAAAAAGATCCTTTTATTGTTATCTGGGAAGTGACCCGTGCTTGTGCGCTAAAATGTCTTCATTGTCGTGCAGATGCACAATATAAGCGGGATCCAAGGGAATTAAATATAAATGAAGCTAAGACTCTTATTGATCAAATCCAATCAATGAATAATCCTCTCCTAGTTTTTACTGGAGGGGATCCATTAGAACGTGACGATCTATTGGAGATTGTTCAGTATGCAGTAAAAAAAGGAGTAAGAGTGTCAATGACACCATCAGCAACTCCAAATGTAACCAAAGATACAATGAAAAAGGCGAAGGACACAGGATTATCCAGGTGGGCTTTCAGTATTGATGGCCCCAATAAAGAAATACATGACTTTTTCAGAGGAACAAGAGGATCTTTTGATCGTACGATTGAAGCCATTCAATATTTACATGAACTAAAAATGCCGCTGCAAATTAATACGGTTATCTCCCAATATAACATCGAGTACTTAGAGGAAATGAGAGAACTAATGGAGAAATTAAATGTGGTACTGTGGAGTGTGTTTTTCTTAGTTCCAGTAGGACGGGGACAGGACAAGGATATGATTTCCCCTGCTGAACACGAGAAAGTTTTCCGTTGGTTGTATAAGACTTCTAAAACTGTAAATTTTGATATAAAAACGACAGCCGCACAACATTATCGAAGAGTCGTGTTACAACACAAGGCTCGCGAGCAAAAAATTGCTAAAGACGATATTGAATTTCAAAATGTGTTAATGGAAGGTGCTACAGGGACGGTGGATGGATTAGGCCGTGCACCAAAAGGAGTTAATGATGGTAATGGATTTATCTTTATTTCACATATTGGGGATGTTTACCCTAGTGGTTTATTACCGATAAAAGTAGGAAATGTCAAAGGACAAGCCTTACCTGAAATTTATCGCGAATCTCCTATACTAAAACAACTAAGGGACCCTGACCAGTATAAAGGTAAATGTGGTGTATGTGAATTCCGGCACGTCTGTGGTGGCTCACGTTCCAGAGCGTATGCCGCAACAGGAGACTACTTAGAAAGTGAACCTTATTGTGTGTATATACCAAAAGTGATGCGTAAAAAGAAAAATCAGATATAAGTATTAATTGTAAAAATAAGGTTTTAACGATAAAATGACCACAGTCATAAATTGACTATGGTCATTTTAGTGAAGGGAGAGTAATTCCATGTTAAAAGAAGAAAGAAAAAAAGAACTAAAAAACCAAATATTTCTTAAATCTATTGAATTATTTAAGGAGTACGGTTATGAAAATGTTACGGTTGAAAAAATCGCATCATCCTGTGGTATTGCTAAAGGAACCTTTTTTAATTATTTTCCAAAGAAAGAGCATGTATTGTTATATTTAGGAAATTCACAAGATGATTTACTTCAAGATATTGCACAAAAATATCAGCATCTCAAAATCAAACAACAGCTCCTAAACATCTTCAAAGAACTTATATCCGTTTATCTAAACAATTCAGACCTTTTCAAACTCACCATTTCCGAAACGATCCGTTCTGCCTTTAAAAATGAATCAACAAATATAAACATTTTTGAAGAGACATTAACTGACTTAATTGAAAATGCAAAGAAAAATAATACAATAAATACTCATTTTGCTTCAGGGACAATTTCATCCGTACTCGTAGGAATCTACTTTAATACTTTAGTTAATTGGTCTGTAAATAATGAGAAAAACGAAAGTATTATCACTATTTTTGAAAAGCAGTTTGAAGTAGTTTGGGAGGGCATTGAATAATGGAACTAATATTGATCTATTTTACAGTGCTTATCTTAGTTTTAATAAGCATCTTACATCTTTATTGGGTATTTGGCGGCAAATGGGGGGTCAAAGCTGTAATCCCTAAAAAAACGGCAGGTGGGTACACATTTACACCTAAATGGTTTGAAACGTTGATTGTTGCAATAGGCTTGATTAGTATGTCATTTATATTGTTAGCACAGAACAATTTAGTATCTTTTCTCCCTTCAAACTCCTTTACAAAATGGTCGAGCATCCTTATTGCTGTCATATTTTTTCTTAGAGCAATTGGCGATTTTAAGTATTTTGGCATTACAAAGAAGGTTAAACATACTCGCTTTTCTAACTACGATACTAAATTGTACACTCCCCTTTGCATTTACCTAGGACTAATATTTATGATTTCATGGGTGTATTAATAAAGGTAAAACGCTCAGAAAGAAGCCTCTCCTCTTGATTTGGTCGATATATTGCTTTATTGGACAAAAGGGGCCGACTTTCTCTCTTGTTTTGGGCGATATATCCGTTTATCGGACAGTTTCTGAGCGTTAACACTTTTTTTAAACGTTATTTAGATCTTTAATTACTTGCTCTAGCATTTCATTGGTAAAGGCACCCATGCTAAAGTTGACCATTGCTCTTAGTGGCATGTTTTGCATCATTGCTTCCATCATTTCAGGTGCATCATTTTCCCCTTCAGACTCGTCCATCCCACCAAATGGATTATTTTTCAACAAAAGCTCTTTAGCCACTGGAGCTAATTTAGGATGATTTAGTAAGTCACCAACTAAAGTGTTGCGATGAATAGTAAAAGGTAATTCGACCGTGCTTGCTACTTTAATTGTTTCTTCTAATAAAATTTCTTGTGAAGACGTTCCGACCATAATGTTGAAATCGCCTGTTTCCACATGCCAATCTGAAATTTCTACATTATAGTAGGCAAATGCCCGTTTATCTAATAGAAAGGTAACTGTTTTTTCTTCACCTGGTTCTAAATATATCTTTTCAAAACCTTTTAATTCTTTTAAAGGGCGATTAACTGTGCTTTCAACATCATTTACATATAACTGCACAACTTCCTTACCTGCAATAGTTCCTGTATTTTTTACTTTCACAGATACTTCTACATTATCGTTATCAGCAATTTCCTTCTTATTCACTTTAAGTTCGCTATAGTCGAACGTCGTATAACTTAAACCATATCCAAATGGAAATAAAGGTTTAAGTTCTTTTGTGTCATAATAGCGATAACCAACAAAAATACCTTCTTTATATTCTACTTTGTCACCTTCACCAGGAAAATTTAAAAAAGAAGGATTATCACTTAATTTCTCAGGGAAAGTTTCTGCTAATCTACCACTAGGATTTACTTTTCCAAATAATACATCTGCTACCGCTCCACCAAATGCTTGTCCACCTAGGTAGCTTTCAACAACCCCTTTTACATTTTCCAACCACGGCATTTCAATTGGTGCCCCATTACTTAAAACAACTACTGTATTTGGTTGTACTTCAGCGACAGCTTCAATCAGTAACCGCTGATTTTCAGGAATCTGTAAGTGATCTCGATCATATCCCTCTGACTCATAGCGATCAGGTAAACCTGCAAATACAACGGCAAATTCTGCATTCTTGGCAGCTTTTTGAGCTTTAATTACTTTGTAGTCATCGACTTTGTCGGTTTCTACATCATAACCTTCTTCAAATGTTGTGGCAGAGCTATACATGTTAACCTCATCAATGACACGATCGACTTTAGTTGGATTTATGTGTGAGCTACCGCCACCTTGAATACGTGGTTTATCCGCAAAAGATCCGATAACTGCAATATTAGCATCCTTAGTCAATGGTAATACATTCTGTTCATTTTTCAATAAAACGATACCCTCTGCTGCTACTTTTCTAGCAAACAGGTGATGGGCCTCTTTATCATAATGTGCATTCTCTTTTTTATTAGAAATCGCTTTATCTACTATATTAAGAATTCGCTCAACTGCTATATCAACAGTTTCTTCTTTCAATTCACCATTCTGTACAGCTTCAATTATTTTCTTGTCATTGACACCATTACTTGAAGGCATCTCTAACTCAAGTCCAGACTCTAAACCATCTACACGCTCGTTAACAGCTCCCCAATCTGACACGACAAAGCCTTCAAATCCCCATTCATCTCTGAGAACTTCGGTTAAAAGTTTATGATTTTCAGCCGCATATTCACCATTCACCTTATTGTAAGCACACATGACAGTCCAAGGCTGGCCTTTTTTGACAGCTTGTTCAAAACTTGCTAAATATATTTCTCGTAACGTACGCTCGTCGATAATAGCATCTGTTGACATACGTCGATGCTCCTGATTATTTGCAGCAAAGTGTTTAAGTGATGTTCCTACACCTTGACTTTGCACCCCATTAATATGGTTGGCAGCCATTTCGGAAGATAAGTAAGGGTCTTCTGAAAAATATTCAAAGTTTCTCCCACAAAGTGGTGACCGTTTAATATTTGCTCCAGGTCCTAACAGCACTGCAACCTCTTCTGCCTGTGCTTCTTCGCCCAGTGCTGCACCTACTTGATAGATTAGTTCTTTGTCCCATGTACTAGCAAGTCCGACCGCAGATGGAAAGCAAGTAGCTGGGACACTATCATAAATCCCCAAGTGATCCGCACCCTCTGCTTGTTTTCGCAAGCCATGTGGCCCATCTGTAACCATTATTGATGGAATATCCAACCTTTCGATTCCTTTCAAATGCCAAAAATCCAGTCCAGAACATAAGCCTGCCTTCTCTTCTAATTTCATATCTTTTATTTTATCTACATACTCTTGCATAATATACCTCCTTTATTTGATACCGCTTACTTTATTATAACGGAATCACACTACCTTTGCTTTCTTCACGCATAAAAAAACTGAACAGCTATTTGTTCAGTTTTTACGCTTCTTTTTTCAATACACCCATTCCAATTAATATTACTTTTGAGTCGTTACTTAAATAACCGATCGCTTCTTTCTCCATCAAAAGATTTGGTTTCTCTTTAATAATCATCTTTATCCCTCTAACGTCGAACTTTTCTGCATACATATTAATCGCTCGAAGTGTCGCCAGTTCTCTCTTATCTAATGTTCTATAACCAGCATCCTGACGTTTGATCATAAATTCCAAAATCTCTCTGGCATTATGATTTAAGAGATGTTTTTTATTTTTTAAAAGCTCTATATTTTCTTCTATATACTTTCTCGCTGTGACAAGATCTAAATTTTCAGTAGAATGATTAATACTTTTTACAAGTTCACTGAAGCGCACAGGAAACTCCTCCTTACAAGCCTTTTTAAAGGACTAGGTATTTATTCTCAACTAACTATAACACATTTAGTTCAATATCACCATTTTAATTTGTCTTTTTATGTCGTTTTTTATCATAATATTTTAAGACCTATTACTGATACGATGATCAAAGCCAAGAAGAACAATCTTTTCGGATTTTTAGATTCATTATAAATGAGTATTCCAATTAAAGCGCCCCCAGCAGCACCAATCCCTGTCCAGATCGCATATGCCAAGCTCATAGGCAATGACTTCATAGCAAGAGATAAAAAGAAAAAACTTGCAGCAAAGCTAGCGATCATCAGAATTAAGGAAACTTTTGCTTTATCGTGATGCCATTGATTCATCATCATCACAGCAAACATTTCAAATAACCCGGCCAAAATTAATACAAACCAATCCATTTATACGGAATCCTCCTCTGAATCTGATAACTTTAAACCAATCACACCTACCAACAGAAGTGAAATAAGTCCTAGTTTAGCCATACTTATGTCTTCTTGAAAAAATAATAGACCAGAAATAACGGTCCCAGCAGTCCCAAGTCCAACAAATACAGCATAAACCGTACTAACTGAGAGATTTTCACCAGCCATTATAAGAAAATAAAAACTAATAAATATAGCTATTACCGTCCCAATCCACTCTAGTGGTTGGTCTGCATGTTTTAAGCCAATGACCCATAAAACCTCAAAAAATGCCGCTACTATAATTTTGATCCATTCTTTTAACATGAACATTCTCCTTTCTTACAAATAAAAAAGCCTAAGAGAAAATTAGATTCTCCCAGGCTTTTGTCCCTCCGTGTCACAGCAATACTGTGAGTTTTCTCTCGGACCAGACCAACTTGCTGTTGCGGAACCCTAGAAAACTTTTTTATTTCGTCTATTAACAGTATACCAAATTAAACTTCCAAGTAAAATCAATATTACACTCGATAACAACCAGTTGAATATATTTGTTGACGTATCAGGTAACTTCGTATTATCTTCATTTAGTTGTTGTTGCTCTGTACCTTCTTCCATCTGCTTTTCTGCTAAGACTCCATAAGTGGAAAAGTGATTTACAGTAGTAGTAATAACACCATCCTTCACTTCTCCATCCATCCGCTCCCAACTGTTTGTTGCTTCATTATAATAGTAAATGGCAACATCTTCTGGATTAAAATCAGCTTGATTATATGACAATATTAATTGATATTCACCTGTATAATCTTCGTAGCCTTGAGGAAATGTGAAGTCAAAAGTGTATACATCCCCAGCTACGATTAAACCATCTAAGTTTACTGGATTTGCCTTTTTTATTATTAAAGTCGTTCCTTCGGGAAGGTCTTCAGGTAATATCACTTTTGAATTTGAATTTTTGATATTAATCTCCATGTTCGCGGATACTTTTACTTTTTTATCTATAGATACTTCTTGTTTATCACCATTTGGTGTTGGCTTTTCAGTGTCCTTGTCCTCTTCATCTTGTTCTTCTTCCTTATCCTGATCTGGAGTTTCTTCACCAGGTTCTTCTGGCTCCTCTTCAGGATTCTCTCCTGGATTTTCATCCTCTGACTCTTCACCCTCATCTGGTTCCTCTTCATCTGGATCAATTGTATAAGGATCCCAACCTTTTAATACATTTTGAACCGTCCAATCCGCAGCTTCTTCATCTGACAACTGGAGACGGGACGCATTAATGACGGCACCAGGTCCTTCGTTCTCATACTCATATAACCTTGCTTCTTCAGGTTGTAATCCGCTCATAGAAGTCCAGCCTTCTTCTTTAATATGCGCTCCTAGTTCACTTTCCATAATTACGACACTGCCTCTGGCATTTGGATTACCTCCAGCAGGCCATGGCCTCCCCAAATAAACCGTTCCATCAGACGCATCACTAGTAAATGTACTATCTTTGATTAACATACCGTATTGCTCTGACAATAAGGTACTAGCCGCTGTGATGTATCCATTATTTGAATCTGATCCTCGATCCAATGAGTGAATAATCGAATCTTCAACGACGATACTTGCACCACCAAAAATAAAATCAACGTCCCCTTCAATATAAACATCACGATAATATTGAGTACCAGAATGGGTATACAAAGTATCCTGATTCCCAATAAAACGAATATTTTTGAAGTATTGCCTATCTCCACTCGCATAGACTGCCACTGCTTGCTTACCTTCCACATCCATCGACTCATCGAAAGAATTCTCCAGTGTGAGATTTTCGATTTTTAGATCATCTGCCCGTAAATATACGCTTGCGCTTCCACTTGTACCTAAAGTTCCACCAACACCATTATCTCTTCCAGCATAATTATCGTACGTGATAACAGTTGTTGTCTCATCTTCACCAATTAGCGTAATAAATGGTTTATTCGCTGGTACAGTAACCACTTCTTTATAGGTACCTTCTTTTATTAAAATGGTGACAGGATGTTTGTTGTTGTCTGGAACCGCATTTATTGCTGCTTGAACAGTTTCATAATCACCTGAACCATCTTTCGCTACAATTATATTGCTTTCAATTTGTTCCATTTGCTTCGTCTGTCCTTCTAACACTTTCACTTGATCTTCGGTTAATGTTTTGCCGTTTACGTCTACAGATTCGTTACCAATTACACGAACAAATACTTTATCTTCATAGTTACCTGTTGTCTGTGCAATTTCTAGTAACTGTGTTGCCCAATGCCCACCCCACGAATAACCATTTCGTCTTTCTTCTTCAATTTCCATGATGTCGTGTTTAATCACACCATCTCGACCAGAAAAAATCGGTTTGTTCGTGCCAATTTCATAGAAACGATACCAGGCAGTAGAATTCTCATCCTCTACAAAGTATTCATTATTAGGATCACCACTCACATATCTGATTCCTTCCAGTTTCACTTCATCCAACCATTCCAGTCCTGCCAAAACTGCTTGTTCAATTTCTTCTGTTTGTGGTTGGGTCATCAAATATCGTATAATCCCAACTGACTCCTGTCCTGAGATAGAAGGATGTTCATAACTTCGTGCTCCTCTTGGTTCATACGTATATGGATCATGCTGAGCACACCAAGCAGTTAGCTCACCATCGACTTCAATTTGTGCCTCTAGAATATAATCTACGGCATGATCTATAGAAGCTTTTGTTTTTATAACATCCGCTTCACTTATTAAGTCATCATTGAATGGATATCGTTGCTCTGCTACAAGTTCCATTAGTTCTAACACATTAATCATTGCTTCATCATTAAAAGTGACGTAATCAGAGTAATTTCCTCTTCTAGGATATACTTGTGCAAACCCGCCTGTATCATATTGAAGGTCAAACAAAAATTCTAAACCTTTCTCCACACTATCTTTGTACTTAGGTTCCTTTGTTTCCTGGTACACTTGCGCAATATATAACAATTCAGAAATAGTCGCATCATTATCAATCGTACCTAATTCTTCACCATCTTCTACCCATTCAGAACGCGATTCTTCGCCATCCCATGGACGTGTATAGATATGGGACCAATTTTTTGTCCACCCGCCATGCTCCATTTGCCAAGTCAACAAGTTATCCGCTTCTTCGATCGCTGTATCTAGATCTCCTGAAAACCTTGTTTCCTCAGTTTCTAACGGATATTCCGCATACTCATTCCATTGATCCTGACTATGCATGACAATTACCGTCTGTCCAAAACGGTTCGTTGCTTTAGCTGCTTTGTCTATTCTTAAATTTTGAAAGCCTGGTGACAATAATTCCAATTTTCGAGTAGGTACTACTACATCCAAGTCCGAATAGGAAAATTCATTGAAAGTACCGTTAAGTGTAACTACTAACACATTATTGGATATCGCATGTGCGCCTGCTATATCTACAGAATCTTGTTCACTATCTACAGTAGTTATTAGTTCTTTTGCTTCTCCCCATGTCAAGGCTAGTTCAGAAGATCTTTCATACTGTTCTCCTGTCACTTCTTTCATAACCTGAATGGCTTCGTTCCATGTAATTGATTCTTCAGGATAAATATTGCCATTTTCCACAAGATCATCTGCATAACCTAGTTCTTTAGTTGTTTCTAAAACATAGGTATACCATTCTGCACTAGAGGTCTCCCAAATATCTTCGCTGTTACTGGATACTTTAAATTCTTCTTCATGCACTATCCCTAAGGCTTGATTGACCAAGGCGAAAAATGCAAGTCGCGAAATCGATTCTTCTTCATCTGGCAGAGTATCGACAACAATACCAAGCTCTTTCATTTTTTTCAGTAAGACACCACCTGCTACCTCTTCTACTTCTGTCTCCTCAACGTCAATCGGTCCTTGATCATCGGAAGAAGAGGTGTTATGGACACGTAAATGATCAATATTAGCACCACCACTTGGTCCTACTCCGGTCGCACGAATTTTATTCTCTCCTGTTTGAAGTTCCGCCGTCATGGTTGTATATTGCCATCCTGCCCAATCACCAGTTGGATTAAATTCCAATTCCGCTTCCACCACATCGTCATTTACTTTAATTTCTGCAGGACGCTCGTCTGTTCCACCGTGTCCATATCTAAAATCTAATGTATACGTTCCTTCAACCGGAACATCAACTGTCCATTCTACCCAACTACCAGGTGCGTTTGGGGCATAATCAATAAATCCGGTTCCAGTAAAGCCGGCATGTTTATTATCGATAATGACCGTCTCTGGTTCCAGTTCTGCTTCTTCCGCTTCAAAAATTTGATCAAACTCGATATATACTTTTAAATGATCAATATTTGCGCCACCACTTGGTCCTACCCCGGTCGCACGAATTACATTTTCTCCTTTGGTTAAGGTTACTTTTGTCGAAGTATATTCCCAGGTTGCCCAACCTCCAGTAGGATCAAATGGTAATTCTTCTATTACTTCGTCATTCACAAGAATTTCAGCAGGTCGTAAATCGGTACCTCCATGCGCATAGCGAAAATCTAATGTATACTCTCCATCTACTGGCACATCTACAATCCACTCGACCCACCCACCAGGCGCATTTGGTTTATAATCAACAAAACCATTACCTGTAAATCCAGCATGCTGATTATCAATAATAGCATCACTTATCTCCGCATTTTCTGCCTCATAAATTACTCCTGTTCCATCCTCGACAGGTTCTGTTGGCGGTTCCACCGGGTCTGTAGGTTCGTCTTCAGGTAATTGACCGGTTATTTTTATATCATCCAAATAATGACCTTTCATTCCACTATTTGGAGTAAAAGATTCGATGAAATTCACTTTTGTTCCTGATTGAATTAATGCTGCTTCTTCTAACTTTAACTCATCGTCAATATACACATTAGCAGATTGCTGATCTAAATCTATTTCTACTTTTATTTGATACCATCTTTCTTCCTCTAATTCTATTAAAGGTTCATAATGATCACCTGTTCGATAGGTGATATGATTATCTTTTGTTTCGATAATTACGGGTGTCGCATCACCTTTTACTCTCATTACTTTTGTAGAGCTCGTATAGCTTGGTTGCATAAACTTCATCTCTGCAGTAACAACACCTTCTACATCTTCAAAATTTTTACTTAAAATAACATTTGTATCATCACTTGTATCATTTAAGAAAACACTTTTATTTTCTGAAGATGGGACTTCTTTTACCCTTACAGTACCTCCTCCTTCTGAAACCGTAACACTTGAAGGTACTTCATCAACGACCTCTTCATTAAAATCTGTTTCGAATACAGTAGTTCCTACAGGAGGTGTTTCTACTTCCACTTCCTCCATATGTGAAATGCGAATGTCATCCAAATAATGTCCTAACGCTTTACTACCGGGGGTAAATGATTCAAAAAAGTTGATTTGAGAAGCATCTTCGTAAAGGTTAGCACCTTCAATTTTTAGTTCTCCATCAATATAAATATTTACCGTTTTTTCTTCTAAATTAACTTCCGCTTTAATGTTATACCATTGTCCTTCTTCTACCTCTACTAGGTTTTCATACGAATCATCACTGTTTCTGTAAGCTATGAACCCATCTTTTGTTTCAAGAATAACAGAAGTACCATCACCTTTGAGGCGCATTATTTTGGTAGAGCTTGTATAGCTTGGTTGCATAAACTTCATTTCAATAGTGACCTGGTTCGTTAATTCTTCAAAACTTCTAGATACTTGAACATCGTCAGTCTCACTTGTATCTTCTAAATAAACACTTTTATTTACTACATCTGGAGTTTCTGCAATTGTTACAGTTCCACCCTCTTCTGAAACATCTAAATTATTAGGTATTTGGTCTGTCGTATGATCATTAAAATTCTCTTCAAAAATAACAACGTTGTTAAAATTAGGATCAGCTTTAACTAATGTAAGTGGCATCGATGAAAATACAGTTGTCAATGTAAGCATAAAAATAATAAACAAATAACTGATTCGTTTTAACTTCATATATTCTCGTCCTCTCTGAATTTAATTAGGCTTCCTCCGACATAAAACTAACTTTTCATTTTTTTATAAAAACCACTCCCTACGTTTTTCTTCACGGTATTGCTTTGGGGTTATTTGAAGATATTGCTTAAAACACCTAATAAAATTGGATGAGGTTGAAAAACCGATTTTAGCCGCAATGTCAGTGACTGGCATATTCGTTTCAACCAGTAGTTTCTTTGCCTCGTACATTCTTCTTTCTAAAATGTATTGATGTATCGTTAGACCAAATTCCTTTTTGAAAAAATGACACAAATAGTATTTATTGAAATGTAATTTGTCAGCTAGTTCATTTAATTGCCAGGACGTGTCCCAAACTAAATTTATTTCTCTTAAAATCCTTTCTTGCAATCTTATTTCATTACATTTCGCGGTAATTTCTGATGAGTGATCATATGTAGTGTGTACTTCTCTTCCTAAGAAAAGCAACAATTCTGTTAGATAGAGGTTTAAGGCATTTTTTTGTTGCCATTTATGTTGATTCATGTCTTCTTTTAATAATTGATGAATAATATGATGAAATGTCTCATCATGCCATTGTCTTTTTAGATGTAATAAACGATGAGGGAAATTAGAATGATCTAACAGCTGTTTAAAGGCCGTAAAAATAGGTTGCTCCAAGGGATAAAAAGCATCGGTGAACATAATCATCACACGGTCATATGGAGTCTCCTCCAGCAAACGAACACGATGAAATGCAGAACTGCGAAAAAATAAAACATCGTCTTTCCTTAAATGATAAACCTTTTCTTCAAAAATGAATTTCGCCTCTCCATTCCTTACCCATACGATTTCATAACCAGGATGTGCATGAAAATCCCTTATTGTTTTGTTATCATTCTTGTGTTGGATGGTGAAGTCAGGAACATCTACTTGCTGTCTTTTTTTATTTATCTTCTGAACCAACATTGTACCACCTTCCTATCACACTTTAGTAAACGTTTTCATTTTTGATTATATCATAATATTTTCATAGACTAATATCTATTTATTGGCGAAATAATATTCCTGTATTGCTATTCCTCCAATAATTAGAAAAGTCCAAACGCCTAAAACGTTTGGACTTGAAAAAGCTTCTATGACCATCAATTCATTTCCTTATTTCGTTCTTGATACCATTGTTGATAAAAACGGGCCACAGTAACGGGGACGTCTACGATAGTTTCGATCTGAACAGGTGTTGAACGATTCATCATTTGCAGAGTAGTAGCACCAAATATCTTTTGTAACAGAGATTGAGAGGTTGAAATTTCTATTACTCTCTGTCTTTTAGTAACAAACATTTGAGTCGTCAAACCACCTTGCCACCATTGAACTTGATCCTCATCAATCCTGTATTTCGTATGCACGTAATCCAATGTACGCTGAAGGACAATGATCCCCAATAAAACGAGTGAATATATCCACCAAGTAATATCGAGATCAAAAGGCTTTGGTTTGAAATAGAAAAGAAGTCCCGTAGCTATCAACCATACATAGCTCGGACGTAATAACTTTACAAACAGAGCTTTTCTAGGTAACCTGCTCATCTTCGTTTTTAATTGATATTCAGGCAACAACTGCTCAATTAAGGCATATGCTTGGGAAATCGGTAAAAATGGGTAAAGCGAATTAACATTTACACTATCATCATTTGCACCTGGACTTGCCGAACTTATCAATGTTACTTCAGTCAATCCAAATAATCGTTTCATGAAAGTTTGTCTCATTTGTAGTCCTTGGACTTTTCGTTTTTCGATTGCAAAATTACTTTCACTTAGAATACCTCTATCAATATAAATATATCGTTCATTGGAAGAAATTTTATATTTCCCGAAACGTGTGAAAGTTCTGATTACACCAAATGATACCGCGATAATCACTGCGATTACACTTAATAAAAAGATTAACCATTTACTTTGAAAAAAACTCTCAGCAAAACCTTCCAGCTTTGGAAGAAAGGGTTCCACGTAATCATATAACCCTGCTGTTATAGGAATAATTGCCAAAAAACTTAGAGATGTAAAACTTGCTTTCCACAACTCACGCTTGGTTGGTTCAAAGTGAATGATTTTACCTTCATTTTTTGCCTTAACTGACTCCACTTTGTCTTCTAATTCAAATTTATTTTCTGTCTCTTCCAGATCGTCTGCCTCACCCTTCTGAACAAGATCTGTTAAGAAAGCCGCATGTTTCTTTGTCACTACATCAAATTTAATAGTATCATCAGCCCCATCCATTGCTGTTTCAAAAGAGACCGAAGTAAAGCGAAGTATTTTATGGAAGAGGGTTGTTTGCCTTGTCACATTTTGAATTTTATTGAAAGGAATCGTACTGAAATTTCTGACAAAGACCCCTTTTTTAAGATGAAAAGCCTGCTTATCCCATTGATAGGTTTCTTTCCACCAACTAACTGTTATGTAAAGAATTCGTAAAATAATGAAAACAATAAAAGCATATCGACCATATTCATAGAGCCAGAAATCTGATCGACCCTGAATTACATACAAAATAATGATAATAAAAAAACTATTTTTTATAAGTTGATATAATTTAAAAAATATCGTTAACGGATGGTACCTCATTATTCATCTACTTCCTTTAACTTTGCTGAAATTGCAATCTTTTCTCTTACTTCCAGAGCAACCGGCTCATCTAATGCAGGAATCTCATGAGAGGATCCCATCGTTTCTACTTTTATTGTTCGCAAATGGTATTTCCTCAAGATCGGACCTTGACTGGTGGATACGGATTGAATCTTGGTCATAGGAACCGTCACCCATTCCCTTTTGAGAACACCATATGTTAACTGCAGATAATCCTCATCTATTTGATAACTCCAGCTTCTATATAAATACTTCGGTTCTATGAAAGCCCATATTGTTCCTAATACAGTAAAAACGATTAAACCATATAGGATCCAGCCAATCCAAACCGGCCATTCAAAATATACATCAGCTCCTAATAAGATAGCTAACACAATAAAACCAATTATATTGCCAATCGTTTCTGAAATTATTCTCACTTTTGGCATATCAGCAGCTAATTTGTGCTCTAATTTTATATCATTCATGTACAACATCCTCTATTTTTCTTGATCTTTATTTTAATATACAAAACTTTCATATCTATTTCAATATATTTTTATTGTTTTTCGATAAAAATATATTGTATAATAAAGTGAACCTATAAAAAATGAAATATGAGGTGAATGAAATGAAGTTAACGAATGTTTTTAGGTTGGCATACATTCTGTGTAGAGTATTATTTATCGTTATTATTCCGCTTGCGATTTTTTCTGTACTATATCACGTTGCTTATCTTTTTTATCCAAATAGTACATTTGCTGCTTCTTTTGGAGAATTCGAGCCACTCTTTAGTTTTTTAACTATTGAATTTCAGAAGCAGCCAGCATTTTATTTAAATAATGATATCATTATTCTTTCTTTCATATCTACCATTGCAGTGCTTTTACTGGTATTATTTAGTTTAAGAATTTTAGATAAGTTGTTTCAAAACATTTATAACAGAAGTCTTTTTATCAATAAAAATGTCTCTCTTTTTTACCAACTTGGAAGCACTGTACTTGTACTAGGAAGTATTTTTAGTTATCTCGATGGATTACTTTTTGACAAAACGATAGAGGCCTTAAATATTACCAATGCTACTGTATCGTTTTCTAATGTCTCCTATGTCGATCCAATTATTACTGGGATCATTTGTTTGATGATTGGTGCAGCTTTAAGAGTTGCAGTACAGGCTGTGGAAGAAAATAAATACACCATATAAAAGTAGGCGATAAGATGATTAGAATAAGACTGGATGTTATGATGGCTGAACGTAAAATGTCTCTAAATGAATTATCGGAAAAAGTGGGAATTACACCTGCAAACCTTTCTATTTTAAAAAACGAAAAAGGAAAAGCAGTACGCTTTAGTACATTAGATGCCTTATGTAAGGCGTTAGATTGCCAGCCTGGAGATCTATTAGAGTACATAGAGGAATCCTGACAAACAAAACCGGGCAATCGCCCGGTTTTGTTTATTCATTAGTAAATTTTTTATTTTTTCTTAGCACTACTAGAACCATTCCTAGGATTAATAGCAGACCACCTATTAAAAGAATCGTATACATATTTGTAGCAGTATCTGGTAGAGTATTATTCTTTAAATCCGTTTTTGGCGTTTCACCTTTATCTTCATTTATGCGCTCTGAGCTGGGATCTTTCTCATTTTGGGAGGGTTCTGGATTATCTTCGCTGCTTACCTTATCCTTCTCTAACAAATCTTCCGGTTTAAATACGGCAAAAATACTAAAATGATCTGCTTCTGCTTCAATCCAGTCACCCGAGATCAAACCACCGACTTTTTCCCACTTTTCTGTACTACCTTTCCAGTTGTAAATTTTTAAAATATCATTGTGCTCTGCTAATTTAAAGGAGAGTGTAACTGGTGATTCAAAAGATGCAATAGACTGATTTGCTTGAACAAATTCAAAATCAAATAGATCTGAACGTGCAAATTCAGCGTTTTCTATACTCTTTTCATCTAGCTGTTTAATGGTTAATGTTAAAGCGTCCTCAGCTGAGAAGGATTCTAAATCGAATGCAAGACGGACAGTTTTTTCCTGAACTTTAACAGTAACATCTTTATCCTTTAATAGTTGTAATTGTTCCGCCGAGATAATAATATTCACGATTGATTCATTTTTATCGGGAACATTTAAAATTAATTCTCCCCTATTGTCTAAATAGCTTATATCAGTTTCAAATATCAGGTTGTTACCGTCTGCTTGTAAATCGTCTGTTATACTACTTGCTAATCGTTTTACTTGAACAACATAACTTGAACTTGATCCATCCTCTGCAACTGCTTCGATGACCACTTCATTATCACCTACATCAAGAGCAACACCTTTATCTGGATCATTCCCGTTTATGAGTACATTCGTATTAGCTGAGTTAGTGATAGCTGAAAAATGAATATGTTCTATATCATTGGCAACTTCCATTGAATAGTCGAAAGTATCAGAAGAAAAACCAGGACTTAGTTTTCCATGATCAACCGTTAATTCGGAAATCGTAGAATCGGATGACACACCTATTTCATAAGCAGCAATCGTTCCACTTACTTCATGTGCTGCTAATAGGATGGACTTCCCTGTCGGACTTTGATTTTCAGGAATAAACGTTAATCCTTCAGGGGCAACGTCACCACTAGCTGATGTAACCTCTTCATCTTGCCCATTAAAATGTCGTGAAGAAAAATAATTTTCAAATTGAGGAGAAGTAAGATTTGTTAAATCATAAACCATGATTCCCCCTTGCCGTTCTAACCCGATAAAAGCATAGTTGGTTCCGTTCACTTTTCCAGTTATAACACTTTCAGGCTCAACACCTTTATCATCACTTCTGGATTCAAAGGTATCTTCATCATTATTACTATGAAAATAATCTGGTTGAAATGTAGCTATTTTATTTTCAAAATCTGATCCACTGTCATATACTAATTCCATAGAGTTTGCGTCCCAAATAGAGAAGGAACGACCTCCATAACCATATATTGCTTCATATTTCCCTTCTTCATTGACGGGATGTGAAATAGAAGTCTTTAACCTACCTAATTGTTCATTATCAAATAGACCATTCTCCACTAATCGGTCTAATTCTTCTTGTGTATAACCATCATAGAGATCTGCATTAAGCTGATAATCACCCTTCAAATCATTTACTCTTTCTTCTTCAGAGAAGCCATCCCAATCTTGAGCATCTCCTTCATTTGCTGTTAAAATATAGCTCTTTCCATCAATATTAATAATATCCATACCATCAGGCTGATAGATTGATAGGACAGGCCAATTGCGAATATTAATCATATCATCTTTATCTGAAGCATCTAGCTTGTTTTGTTCTAACGAAAAATCTTTATAACCTAAACTTTTTACTGTAAGAAATTCACCGGTGGCTATGTCAAGTTTTGCTATAGCGTTTGATTCCTGTAAAACAACATACCCATACTGACTTGCTTGATCTACTACGATGTATTCTGGTTCTAAGTTTTCAGGATATGAACTGCCTGGATGTACTTTTCGCACATCATCTTCAACTATTTTTTCTGTGAATCTAGCTGTTTCAGTTGATAATTGCTGATTCTTTTCAATACCATTCGAGATATCAATAATGGATACAGTACCTTCTGGATTGATGGCATAATCTTCACTTGGTTCACCTTCATTTGCAACCAATACTTTATTACCATTTGGCGTAATCGACACCATATCCGGTAAGGCTCCGACTTCAACAGAGGTTAACACGTCACCCTCCGTAGAAAGAAAAACAATATGACCATTGTCAACTTTGTTTTCTGCTGGTACCGATACAGCAATAAATCTGCTCTCCGGGTCAATGGTAACACTCGTTAAATCTCCTGCATCAACACCAAAATCACTGAGCTTAATTTTTTTCACTAAAGGGATTTCGGTATCACCATTGGCTAATACAGATAAATCAATAATATCCAGTGTTTTTTCTGACCCATTCACAGAATAGCCATAATATGTATTAGGATCATAAGCAACGATTTCTGTTCCGCCATCATCGATTGGGGCTTTACTTGCATAACGTCCTAACCATTCGACAGCTAACGTCTGATCTTTTTCAGAATAATAATTTAAATCTTCAGCAGCAGCTTGTATGGTCGGTGATAGTGTAGACAACATAAGAAGAAAAGACAAAAATAGTACAGTAAGCACAGAATTCTTCATTTTTCCACTCCTTTTACAATTTCACCTACTATTTATAATTTCTTCATTAAGTTAACTTGTCCATAATGTTAATAATTTGTAAATCCTCGTCAGCCCTGACTAATTTTTTGTATTTATTACAGACGTGTAGCGCAGCGACAAACAAAAAGAGGGTACGTATTAACAGGATACTGCGCAACAAATGATGTAGTAATTGTGACAGTAAATTTGTAGGTAACATCCGCTACGGCTTGTTATAGTGCTACAATTGATGCATGAGTTTAAATAATGACACTATCGCATAATGTAGATAAAATACTATAGAAAGTTCAAATGATAGCTGTGACAACAGTTGTAGTATCCATTTAGAGCGAAGGCGTCCGTTTTTACTCCTGCGGGATGTTTTTTACCCTAAGATCCACTTTTTAAGTGAATTTTGATTAAAAAGTTAGCTTAGGGTAAAAACCCGCGGAAAGGAAAACGGGCAAGCCGAAGCGGTGGTAAAGCTAATATAAAATCTCATTATTACCACTTCAACTATGTCGCAGTTTCTTCCTAATACGCAGAAAATCCAAACGATCCGGGGGTAGGCACCGAATCGTTTGGATTTTTGAGATTAAAATATTCTTTTGTCCCAACTTCTTTTATATGAATCGCAAAATTTTATTTCGCTACTTTTTCTTGCCACATTAGCACTAAAACGATCACTATTACTGATATCAAAGTGATAGCAAGTGATATGATTACTCCTCCTGTCAAACCATAAACGAAATAACCAATCCCTGCCGCTAATGCACTAATAAAAGCATATGGCAACTGTGTGATGACATGATCTAAGTGGTTAGATCCTGCTCCTGTTGAAGATAAAATGGATGTATCGGAAATTGGTGAACAGTGATCTCCAAATACAGATCCCGCCAAAACGGCAGCCATAGCAGGCAAAACTAATTCCACATCATATACTATTGCAACTTGTGCTGCAATTGGAAGCATTATTCCAAACGTGCCCCAGGACGTACCTGTTGCTAACGCCATAAAACCTGCAAGGACAAATAATAACAAGGATAGATAATTAACATTTAGTGAAAATTGTTCTACTAAAGTTGCCAAATATCCTCCTGTGTCGATTAGTTCGATGATAGAACCAATCATCCAAGCTAATATTAATATATATATCGCAGGCATCATCGACAATGAACCTTCTTTGATTACATGTAATCCAGATTGTTTCTCACCTTTTAATAAATAATAAAAAACAAATGCAACCGCTACAGCCAATAGACCTCCAACAAATAACGATAAGTTAACATTGGTATTTTCAAACATCGTTAAAAGGGTTGCAGACCCTTCTGTTGCCTGATAACCCGTAAAAAGCATCATTCCTACCGTAGATATAACCAATATTACAATGGGAATTAATAGATGTTTCATTCTTCCATTTTCATTTATACGTGTATGAGCTTCCATATCTGCTGACATCGTCTTCTTTAATGGATCTACAACATGGCCAGTCTGTTTCGCTCTCGTTTCGTGCGTTCTCATTGCACCGATATCAAAGTTATACAAAGCAACTAAGAATACTAATAATAAGGCAGCAAATGCATACATGTTCAGTGGTATCATCCTGACAAATGCTTCTAACGGTTGAAACTCGGTTATTTCAGAAGCCGCAAAAATAGATCCTAAAGTTCCAATAATATAGGCACCCCAACTCGAAATTGGTGTTACCACCGTAATAGGAGCAGATGTCGAATCAATAAAATAAGCAAGTTTCGCGCGAGATATTTTATACCGATCGGTTAATGGTCTTGATACTTGTCCAACTGCTAAGCTGTTAAAATAATCATCGATAAAAATGAGGACACCTAAGGAAGCAGGAACAAGTTGAGCGCCTCTTCTTGTTTTCACCTTTTCAATTGCCCAATCTCCGAAAGCTTTACTACCACCAGACGCTGTCATGATAACAGTCATTATCCCTAATAATAGTAAAAAAACTAATAAATAGATATTTCCTAAATTCCATCCATTTGATGAATAGAAAATATCACGAAATACAAACCAGATTTGTTGCAAGCTCTTTACTACATCAAATTCATGAATCAATAACGCTCCAACAATTATGCCTGTTCCGAGCGACAGTAAAATCCTTCTCGTTAAAAGGACTAATATCAGCATTAAAACTGCTGGAACCAGCGAATAAATAGTACCTTCCATATCATTACCTCCACTATCTCTATCCTTACCCAATAAGCGCAGAAAAAAACAGCAATAGAACAAAGTCCATTACTGTTCCTAACTCAACATTTTATATACTAAAATAGTTTATCAATTTTTCACTGAGCTGTCATCACTTTTTTCTAAAACAATGTGTAAAGTCTACACAGGATATGGGTAACGGTTAACAAGCTTGCTTTTTCTGTTAAGAAACATTTGATCACGGTGCTAACCATTCAAAAATTTATTCCATTAAACCTTTTAAACCTTGATACTTTACTTTCCAATTGTCAGGAAATCCCCACGTAGAAGCCATCATGGCAATAGCAGTTAAAAGGCCACCATTACCTGGTAGATAAGCAGTTAATGCATCATGCTGATAGTTGTGTCCATTGATTAAATACGTATTTTTAACTTGATCCATCAATAGAAAATCTACCGCTAAATCTAACTCACCTAAACGAGCTGCTGTCATCGCACACATTGGAAAGTCCCAACCCCAGGCAGTCTCCCACTCCCATTCCTCTTTTACTTTATATAAAGTCTGAAGCATAACGTCCTTATCTATTAGTGCACCTGGCAAGACACCCAGTGACGCTACCATGGATGGATGATCATGATTTTTCTTCGTAAAGGTATTTGCACAATTTTGATGAGCGAGGTAAATGCCGTCCTTTACCCTTGGCTTAGCTAATTTTTCTTTGACTTCTATCCATTTGCCGGGCACTTCTTTACCTAAACGCAGACACCATTCAATAGCCACTGTTAAACCAAAATGCCAATACTCTAATTCATATGGAGGATTGACGCTGTCCTCCATCATATGATTTTCCTGTGCTGGTATCAGCCCTGGACCAAGATCGTATACATCATTTTCCTGATCATACCTGACAAACGATGCCATAAAATCTGCCGAAGCAAAGACGATTTCTTGATATTTTTCTAAAAAAAGTGGATCTTGATTGTCTTGATAACATAACTCCAACAGACTAATGGGGTGAGGCTGCTGCCAGATTAAACCTGGGGCAATAGGAGATGGCGTCTGATTACCTTCTCTTGCGACCATTTTAGGCCACCTTGCTCCCTCGTATCGTTGAGATTTTGCAAGTTGATACGCTTTGGATAAAGTAGCTAAATACCAATCCATACTTTTTTTTAGAATCGATGCTCTTCCCCATAAAGCAAAGTGACTGGCATGCCACCAATGCATTTCTAAGTGGAATTTACCAAACCAACTATTATACATAAATCCTGTTTCCTGAGGCGGCATCGATCCCCCGCTGTGAATTGCAAGTAGATATTGAGATAACACCACACGACGCTCCAATTCATCTTTTCTAGGATCCGTACTTCCTTGAAAAGAAAGAAATCCCCCATCCAACCAGAAGCTATCCCAATAAGAACGAGAAGCGGTAAATACTTCCTCAACAGACTTACTAGCTGTTTTATTTTCTGCAAAAGAAAGGGTGAAACGGCATTCTTTTTTACTAGGAATTAAAGAAAAAGTATGATCTTCTTCCTGCTTTAGGTCACCCTTATTCCAATTCCATTGCACAGCATATTCTGTGTCATCTGCTTGCCTATAAAAAACCGCCAAGTTATCTTCATGTAATTGAAGCGTAGTTTTATGGCCTTCTTTCTGCCAATTTAATTTCAAGGTTTCTTCCCACTTCTGATCGAAAATATTCGGGCTGGGAAATGCTAATTCAATTGCAAACCGACCCGATTTCATAGCAGCAGATTTCACCGAAACAGCAATAATATCCTGATAAGGGTCACAACAGGTTTCTACCTTGACCACTTCACCATCCACTAAAAATTTGCTGACAATTATGCCTTCCCAAAGTTTTAATTGTTGCGTAATTGGGTTGATTTTTTCTCGTGACATGGGCTTACCATTTTCATCATAAAAACGAAAGGCGATTTGACCTAGTTGCAATCGATGTGGGTTTTGTCTTAACCAATGATATGCCTCCTCTTTCCCCTCTGGAAACAATGGGTATGGTGCACCTTGATAATGTTGCATCTTTACATCCTCTAATGTATAGGAATGCTCCTCACCTGAAGCATGCCATCCCCAATTGGATTGAGTGCTAAGTGGCGCAATATATGCTTCAGGAAATGACTGAAGTCCGGTAAAATCAACAGACATACCAAAGTCACCATTGCCAATTGATAAAGGTGCCCTTGGTTGTACCATTTTAAGCATTGGCGAATGTTTATCAACGATTTCTTTTCGATTCATCGTCTCTCCTCCTAATGCTGCCATTGTTCTCATCCAATTCGATAAAAACCGGGCGCTCATTTGGTGTTTTATTTGGAGAATGAAGTGTTAAATGTAATTGATCATGCAAATCATGAAACAACATTCCATGCCCGCCGTCACTTGAAAACAGTGGTTCCTCATCATGAAGCCATGGACCGGTAATTTTTCCAGTTTTGGAGCGGGAAATACCCTGAGCATAGACATTATCTACAAAACTCGCCCAAAGCAATAATAACTCGTCGTTTTCTGCTCGGTAAACATAGGGACCATCTGTTACATAATTCGCTTGTGTATTGCGCGTTTTATGTTTGAATGAAGTGGGCCAAGGCGCATCAGATGCCGCAAAAAGAGTGACTGGTTCATCAAGTGCTTCTTTTAAATCCTCACTCAAACGAACTGCACAAATTTCGCCATCACCGATCTGCACCCATTCATGGCAAAACACCATCCAGGGCATGCCTTCATCATCAATATGTAAAGTACCATCTAAAGAAAACCAGTCATCCGGGGTAACTACCCCCTCACTATGAGGTGTAAAAGGACCTGTCAGAGAGTTTGATTTTAAAGTAGCTGTACCTCGAAAACCACTTCCTTTCAATAAAAAGGTAGCGAACATATAATAGGCACCCTTATAATAATGCACTTCTGGCGCCCAAAAGTTTTCCTCTGAATAAAAGTCCTGTTCTGGTCGAAAAACCGGATATGGTCCTTCCCAATTTTTTAAATCATTCCCAACCCAGACATCAAAACTCGTACCTTTTCCCCAAATGTTACGATCGGTACTTCCATATAAATAATACTTACTTTCCTTTCGATCAACATAGATAAAAGGGTCACGAATTTGAACTTCTTGATTCGTTCTCATCTGCGTCCTCTCCTTTTAAAAGTATTCTGACGGACTTACACCTGTGATCGCCTTGAAAACCTGACTGAAGTAGGTAGAATTTTGATACCCCACCATTTCACTCACTTCGTAGACCATATACCTTTTCTCCTGCAGTAATTCCTTTGCCTTTGCAATGCGATAATGGTTAAGGTAATTTACAAATGTCTCACCAGTAACTTTCTTAAATAACTGAGATAAGTAGTTGCGATTTACATACAATGTATCGGCAATATCTGCAAGGGTTATTTCCTCATCATAATAGTGGTGAATATGTTCTTTTACACGTTCTACCAATTTACTTGTTTTCTTGCCAGCTAAAGCATCTTTCGAGCGATCGACCCATTTTGTTAATTGAAAGGTGGTCCAATCTAACAACTCTTTTGTTGTGTTATGATTATACACCTCTATTAATAAAGAAGACTTTTCAACAGGCTGCTGATCGACATGCTCCAGTGAATGATCTTCCATCATTAATGCACTTAAAATGTTGATAGATATTGTTTGGATCATATAAAATGGAGAATACTTTTCTTCAGATAAACCGATTACAAATCGTTGCCATATTGCTAAAAGTTCGTCATAATCCTTATCTGCAATTTTTCCATGCATATCTTTAATGGTTTCAAAAGGATAAGTGAATACATCGCTTGATCCTTTCTCCTTTGTTTCTTGAAAATAATATACTTTATTCCATTCTTCATACTCTGCAACTTCTAATGCTTGCATGCTTTCAGAGTATCCATCTGCTAATTGATGCAAATTTGATTTTGTAGAACTAACACCGATCATGGCAGAAACTTTTAGATAATATAACAGGTTAGCAAGCATTTTGTTGACAAGTTGATCCTGTAATTGTTCCAGGTAAATCGCGTTTCCCGGATAAAAAGCGACCATTACATAGGTCGAGTCAGAATAATCAATCAAATGTATCATCATATTTTTATCTTCATTAAAATGATCAATCGTTTCAGATAAAATATTACCGACACTAAACTTCATCAGCTGCCACTCTTGTTCATGTGAGGTCCTTAAATAAGGCGGCCGATTAATCATAATAGAGGTGACAATTTGTGGGGTTTCTACATCTGTCCCAATTAGTTCTTTACTTTCTGCTGTCAGATCCTTAGTCTCATACCGGTTAAATAAAAGGTTTCTAATAAACGTATCCCTGCGATAGCTTAAATAGACCGGTCTTTGTTCACGATATTTCACAAGAATCGATTGTTGCTTTTCTTCCGATTTGATTTCCTGTAAGACTTCCTGGATCACAGTTTCAATTTCCGATACAGGAGAAGGTTTAAGAAAAAAATGCTTAACCCCGTATTGAATTGCTTTTCTGGCATTATCAAAATGATTATATCCACTATGAATAATAATACAGATATCTGGATATGTTTGTTTCACTTCTTTAATTAAAGTTAATCCATCCATTTCAGGCATATAAATATCGGTAATTAAGATATCTGGAACCTGATCTTTAATGAGTGTCAATGCCTCTTGGCCATTCGTAGCGGTTCCATTGATACGAATATTTAATTTTTCCCAGTTAACGTGTTTGGTTAAACCCTCTCTGACAGACAATTCATCATCTATTATTAAGACTGATTTCATCATTAATCCCCCGCTTCTATTGATGAAGCTTTTCTGAATGGTTGGTGATGATAAATAGGTAATATAATCTCTACCATCACGCCACCTTCAAGATGATTAAAGAGCTTTACATCAAACTCCTCACCACAGTACATCGCAATTCGTTCTCTAACATTTTGTATTCCAATACCTTTTGCATCTGAGAATGTCCAATTTTCAGGTAATCCGCTTCCGTTATCCTTAATCGTTAACTTGATATGCCTTTCATCCTCTAAGATCGAACCATTTACGGTAATCTCCATTTGACCTGGCTGATCGGAATGATAACCATGCTTGATACTATTTTCAATAAATGGTTGTAAAATGATTTTAGGGACATATAAATCCTTCATCGATGCTGCCACACGTACTTTATATTGAATATCCTGAGCTTGGCGCTGTTTTTGAATATCAATATAACATTTAGCATGATCCAATTCATCACGAAGACGAATAAATTTTAATCCACCACTTAAGCCAATTCGAAGCATTTTGCTTAATTTATTGACCATGTCACTTACCTCATCTGCATCATGGTCTAAGGATTTCCACTTGATCATATCCAATGTATTATATAGAAAGTGTGGCATAATCTGACTTTGTAATGCCCTCATTTCTGCTTCTCTTCTGTTGGAGTTTTCTATATCCAGCTTTTCTAATAATTCGGCTAATTCACCAGTCATTTGATTAAAGTTGTTCGCCATAATGTCATATTCTTCAACGTAATGACGATTCATTTGAACATCAAAGTCTCCTTTTTCAACTTTCCGCATGCCCTTGATCATTTGACTTATGGGTTTGGTTATCCACTTTCCAATACCATAAACGATAGGAATCGATAATAAAATAGCAATAAAACCAACAACTAGAACAAAAATACCCAGTTCTTTCGTTTCTGCGTAAAGATTATCAACAGGTATAACTTGAACGAGTCGCCATTGTTCATAATTAGGTTTAGAAATTAGAAGGAGATGGTATTCATTATCTCTTTTAATCAGTTGATGGTGATTCGTCTTTTCATCGTATTTGGGAATTAGCCTCTCATATATTTCGTTCTTAGTTCGAACCGTTATATCGTTAACGATTGGAAATTCTTCACGCGAATGAGTTTCCGCTATAATTCGTCCACCTGTATTTAACAAGATAAACGGTTCATTTATTTCTTGATATAAATCGGTATCATTCAAATATTCTAAAAAATGTTCCGCCAAAATATTTACCTTGATATATCCTACCGTTTGATTCCTTTGATTTAAAATACGATGTACATAACTAATCATTTCACGATCCATTAGAGCATCCGTGTGCCTTGGAACCCACCCATTGTCAACATTTTTTATGAACGGCGCAAACCACTCCCGCTTCGTCAAATGAGACTCTGGTTGAATTGTATGATCGTATAAATAGGAATACTCCTGATAACGATCTGTAAATAACTCTATCGAGTAGACTTCCTGTTTTAGTGATGCCACATTATTAATTAAATTTTTTAATTTATTACGTTCAACCAATGCATCATAGGGATTTGTCTCCACATCATCAAAAACCTCTGCAACCGTGCGATCAATCGCAACAAAAGTCCCAGCTTCACTAATATTTTTTATAACACCTGATAGTTTGTTGGCACTTTCATTTAACAGCGACAGTTTTGTTTCACTAATTTCATTTGAGGTAAAATTAAAAAAATATTGATAGGAAGTATAACTAACCGCAGCAAGAAATAGAGCATTAACGAAAACAAAACAAATAACCATTATCGTCTTCAATTTTCGAATCATTACAAGCCCCTCATTTCTTGCTTAAAATACGAAACGCTTTACCCTTTTATACCAGTAGTAGCGATTCCTTCTACGATGTAGCGCTGGAAAATAAAGAATACAGTCGTAATTGGAATTAGCGATAAAACAGACATCGCAAATACAGCTCCCCATGAGGATTGACCTTGCGAATCTAGGAATAAACGTAATCCTAACGGTACGGTAAACGTATCTACTGTATTTAAATATAAAATTTGACTGAAGAAATCATCCCATGTCCAAATAAATGTAAAAATCGCAGTTGTAATTAAGACAGGAACAGCTAGTGGCATAATAATTCTTGTATAAATCTGAAAAACACCACAACCATCCATGATCGCGCTTTCATCCAATTCACGTGGAATGCCTCTAAAAAATTGTACCATGAGAAAAATAAAAAAAGCATCTGTTGCTAAAATTTTCGGTACTGTTAAAGGCAAAATCGTATTGACCCAATCTAAATTATGAAAAATAGTATATTGCGGGATTAAAGTTGCATGTGCCGGAAGCATAATCGTCATTAGCATACAGGCAAACCAAAGCTTTTTCAATGGAAATTTCAACCTGGCAAAAGCATATGCTGCCATGGAACACGTTATCAGATTGGCAACCACTGCGATTAAACTAATTAAAAAAGAATTTTTAAAAAATTGACTAAAATTGACATCCCTGACCACATTCCAACCATTGATATAATTATCTAATGTCCATTCCTTTGAGAAAAGCCCTGGCGAAGAAAAAATAAGGGTTTCAGGCTTAAAGGAAGCTGTTACCATCCAGATAACCGGATATAACATACCAGCTCCGATCAAGATAATTAATACGTGCGTTATTAATCTGCTTCTGTTTGTACTTTGATCCATTATAATTTCCCCCCGTCTTCATAGTGAACCCAATATTTAGATGAGAAGAAGATTACAAGCGTCATGACACCTAAAACAAATACTAATACCCATGCCATTGCAGAAGCATATCCCATCTCAAAATGTGTAAATCCTTTTTGGTATAAATAAAGGGTATAAAATAAAGTAGAGTTAATTGGTCCGCCTGTACCTTCACTTATAATAAAAGCAGAAGTGAAGACTTGAATTGATTTAATAAGCTCTATTACCAAATTAAAGAAGATAACGGGTGATAATAGTGGTAATGTTACTCGAAAGAACACTTGTCTCTTTGTCCCACCATCTACAGCTGCTGCTTCATATAATTCTTTTGGAATTTGTTTTAACCCAGCAAGAAAAATAACCATTGAAGCACCAAATTGCCATGTAGCTAGTATAATAATTGTTCCTAACGCATAATCAGGATGTGAAATCCACCCTTGACCTTCGATATTAAAAAAGACTAAAACCTGATTTACTAATCCATCAATTTCAAATAGGTTTTTCCACAGAATAGCAATGGCGACACTGCCTCCTAGTAAAGAAGGCAAATAATAAGTGGTACGATAAAAACCTACCGCTGCCATTTTTTTATTTAATAATACGGCTACTAGCAATGCTGCAATTAACTGTGTAGGGACGGCAATAAATACAAATGTCATCGTTACTTTGGCTGAAGCTATCCAGCGTGTATCCTGAAACATTTCGGTATAGTTGGCAAAGCCTATCCACTCTGGTGGATTAAGTAAGTCAAAACGTGTAAATGACAAATACAAAGAACTTACCATCGGACCCAAAACTAATCCAAGAAAGCCAATTAACCATGGCAGTAAAAAGATATAGGCTGCAATATATTGTTTTCTGGTTTCCTTACTTATTTTTGTTTTTTTCTGAACAGAAGATACTGTCACTGCTTCTGAGCTTTTCAATTGTCACCCCTCCTAGAAAATTGAAGCCTTCATTTCAAAACACAACGACTTTAATTGTTGTCATTCTGAAATTGAAGAAGATAAGACTTCAAGAATAAATGGTGGAACAAAGTGACATAAAGTCACTTTGTTCAACAAGTTATTCCTCTTCACTTGTATACTTTTCTATATTTGAAAGTAATTCTTCAAAATAATCTTCTGATGCTTGCTCTACTGATTTTTGATCATAATAGATAATTTGTTCGGTTTCTGTAAAGAGTTGGGTATTTTCGTTATATCCTGGTAAGTTCGGAATATAAGGTGCATCCGATGTTTCACTTACCAGATCGATATAGGAATATACTTTTTCATCTAATTCACTTGCCTGTTCAATTAAATTTTTTCGAACATCCGAGTTTACTGGTGCTCCACGATCATTACCTAATATTTCAGTAGCTTCTACGTTATTCACAAAAAAGTCCATAAATTTTGCTGATTCTTCTGGATGTGGTGTATCTTTATAAGCTGCGAAATATTGACTTGGCCTTAGTGAAACACCATTTTTTCCCGTCTCAGAATTATATGGGTAAGGATATAACTCAAATTCATCCTCGGTTGCACTCGAATAGGCACTCAACTGGTTACTTGCGATCGATTCCATAGCTACATCACCCTGGACAATTAAGGATTGCTCAGGTGTTTGAGTTGCGGATACTTGTACTTCAGCAACCGCTGCACCACCGCTGTCTCTTAAATCCTTCCATAGTTGGAACCAATCCTGAACATCTTCGACACCGAAACCAATTTCACCGTCTAGATACGTATATTTATCCCTTTGCGCTAAAAATACGCCAAATCCATCTTCACTAAAATCTCCCGTTCCATACGTTCCGTCGATGTTTTCTGTGACTTCAGGTGTAATTTCTTTAAAATCATCCCAAGTCCATTCTTTACTAGGCATCGAAACCCCAGCTTCTTCTAATGTCGTTTTATTTACTAATACGCCCCAAGCAGTTGTACCTAGGGTCACACCGTATAAATTGCCATCAAATGTAGCAGAATCTAACATACTTTCTGAATGTAAGCTTGTATCTAATTCATTCCCAACATAATCATCTAGTGGTAAAATAACATCTCTTAATACAAAGTCATTTAAGTTGCCACCAAACTGTATAACATCTGGTGCATTTCCTGCAGCTAATTGTGTGTTTAATTTGTCAAAATACCCATCAAACCCTGAATATTCTGCTTCGATTGTTACATGTGGGTTTTGCTCTTCATACATTTCAATTACTTGTAAACTACGGTCATGCCGTTCCTGGCCTCCCCACCACGCTACACGTAATGTCACATCTTCTTCACCTGACGCCTCTTCATCTTCGGTTTCTTCTGCACTTTCTGTTGTGCCTTCAGAGTTAGTATCCTCTGTCGTGTCGTCCGTAGCTGAGTCAGAACTACAAGCCACTACAACTGTTGTAAATAACATTAAAATGAATAATAAATAGACCTTTCTCATAAATCATTCCCCTTTCTAATGTGATAAGTTTATTCTAAAGTGTAAGCCTTTACAATTGAATAAAGAAAAGTAAGTGCTTACATAAGAAATCTTAGGTAACTTTAACAATTTATTATAATCATAAAAAGCAAAAAACACGTAAAAGCTATAATGAAGAGACTAAAGGGGTGAGAAAATGGCTAAAAAGAATTTCAAACTTAAGAATAAAAATATTCGTGCAAACACACAAAAAAATTTCCAACCAACAAACGATGTCCAGCAGCTTACTAATAAAAATAATAAATATTAATTAAGCTATTTTATCTGGTTTTCTTATGCTCGAAACTGGAAGTGGAGTGGAGTTATTTCGGATGATTACATCGTGAAAAACCAGGCAGTAATCTACCTGGTTTACAATACATCCTCTCACATTGATATAGAGTAAATAACAAAAAAGAATAAAAAACAATAGCCGAACCAGGCTATTGTTTTTCTCTCACTATTTCTAACACAGTCTCATTTGAACTTGATTTAGAAGCAATTGTTTTCTTTCCTACAACTTCTATTTTAAATTGATCTTTTCTTATGTTAGTTTTCACGCGTAATGTATGATCCATTCTTTCCACTGTCACATTTGCTTTAATATCTCCTTCTGCATTAACTAGATCTCTTCTTGTACTTCCTCCATCATCCATACCATAAATTCTGAAGGTAATACCCTCCAAATAATCATAAACAGCATTATCGTCCTTTTTTCCAAGTGGGAGAATCGAATTCGATTTTACGAAAAGTGGTAAACTGAAATAGTCATAGTATTCTTTTATCCATATACCGCCTTCCCTCTCTTCACCTGTCAAAAGGTGTGTCCATTTTCCTTTTGGTAAATAAAAAGAAGCGATACCATCTTCATTTAAGATCGGAGCAACCAGAATTGAATCTCCTAACATATATTGGCGATCCAATGTTTCACACACTGGGTCTTCAGGAAATTCCATGAACATGGGACGCATTACTGGAATACCTGTTTTATTATTTTCCACTGCTTGAGCATAGAGATAAGGCATTAATTTATTTTTTAATTTTGTAAAATGACGTGCAACTTCAACTGCTTCATCATCAAAATTCCATGGAACGCGGTAAGAAGAGCTACCGTGGAAACGACTATGACTGGATAACAAGCCAAATGCTGTCCAGCGTTTGAATACATCGGGTGTAGCTGTGTTCTCAAAACCTCCAATATCATGACTCCAATAACCAAAACCAGACGAGGTTAAAGACAAGCCACCACGTAAACTTTCTGCCATTGCATCATACGTAGAATCACAATCCCCACCCCAATGGACAGGAAATTTTTGTGCTCCTGTGGTCGCAGAACGGGCGAATACAACTGCTTCCTTTTCGCCTTTTACTTCTTTTAATAAATCAAATACCACTTGATTGTATTTATAAGCATAATAATTATGCATTTTTTGGGGGTCAGAGCCATCATAATAGACAACATCCGTTGGGATACGCTCGCCAAAGTCTGTTTTAAATGAATCGACACCCATATCAAGAAGCGATTTTAATTCACCTTGGAACCAAGCACAAGCTGCTGGATTTGTAAAATCAACAATTGCCATACCCGCTTGCCATAAATCCCATTGCCATATGTCACCATTCACCTTTTTAAGCAGGTAACCTTTATCCATTCCTTCTTCAAAAAGTGGTGACTTTTGTGCGATATATGGATTAATCCAGACACATATTTTTAATCCCTTGTCTCTAAGACGTTTTAGCATACCTTCAGGATCAGGAAAGTTACGACGATCCCAAATAAAATTACTCCATTCAAATTCTTTCATCCAGAAACAATCAAAATGAAACACACTTAATGGAATACCTCTTTCTGCCATACCATCTATAAAATGATTGACGGTATCTTCATCGTAATCTGTGGTAAAAGATGTCGATAACCATAAACCAAAGCTCCATGCTGGGGGTAACGCTGGTTTACCAGTCAACTCTGCATAACGGCTAACTACTTCCTTTGGAGTTGGGCCATTAATGAAATAATAATCCAGATATTCCCCTTTCACACTAAATTGGGAACGAGAAACCATTTCCGATCCTAGCTCAAAACTTACTTCCTCAGGATGGTTTACAAAAATACCGTATCCTTTACTGCTTAGATAAAAAGGAATATTTTTATATGATTGTTCAGAACTTGTGCCTCCATCTTTGTTCCAGATATCAACACTTTGCCCATTTTTGACAAACGGAGTAAATCGTTCGCCAAGGCCATATAGATGTTCACCAACTCCTAAACGGATTTGACCACGCATATAGGTTTTACCCTCCGGTCCATCGATCCATGCAAGGCCTTTTCCATCCGTATCTGTTAAGCGCCCAGCAGCATTTTCAAAAGATAACGCAAAATTACTTTTTGTGATGCTAAGCTTTAATTCCCCACTTGTAAAGCTTAGCATGTCCTGTTTCTCTTCTAATTGAACAGATTTTGCTTGATCCAGCACATCAAAGGTAGGATATTTTGCTTTCTCTCCTTTAAAATGCCAAGTTTGAATACGGACTACTTCATCTGTCGGTGCAGAAATTCTAATTGTCAAAAGTGGACCGTCTAATGTAGCCCCGCGATGATTCAGATATTTACAAGGTGCATATAGCGTGACTGCACCGTCCTTTTCTGCCACTTCATAAATAAACCTTGGAAAATGAATCTGATATCCTTCTCTAACTAGCCAATTTCCATCCGTGAATTTCATTATTTTTTATCTCCCTTTTTCCAAATTTCTTTCACTGTTTGATAAGCGAGTTTTGGTCTTGATGATCTAAAAATCCCAGAGACTATGTAAATCTCTGTTTCTGATGCGGTGCGTTTGAAAAAGTCGAATCATCCTATCCACTCCTATATTGCAATCATTTTTTTACAGCGTGAAAATAGCTAATCTTTTGCAATCTCTGAAAAGCCCAGCATTCTCTCAAAGGAAATTAGAGCACCTTTCATCATCACCAGTATAAACAAACTAAAACCAAAGAATGGAAGTAAGCCTGGAATAATTGTGAACAAAAAATAAAGCATAACTATCGTTACAACCAAAACAATAGTGAGGAGCGGCATTGCAAACATACACAAAAAAGCATTTTTAAATAATTCAACAAGCTTCATGTCGAAGTGAACATACATCGGCAATAAATAAATGAGCATCCCTAAAAATAATATATTTACTAAAAGCAATGGATAATAGGTAAGGCGAATGCCATCATGCTGAATTACTTCAGCAATTGACATGTTGATATAAAGTAATCCACCAACCAAAACTATAATAAAACCTACTAGATTACTTCTTACAAATTCTCTTTTATAGACTCGCCAGAAATTTCGGGTTATGGAGATATCGCTATAGCCTGTGAACCATTTTCTAAATATCGAAAAGGCTGCAATAATTGCTGGAAAGAAACCGAACACAATTAATCCTAACAAGGAAAAAACGATCACTAAGATATTAATATAGGCGGTTCGAACAATGATATCGGTGAAACGATAGATTCGCTCTAAAGCAAATGATTCCATATTATCCCCCCTTTACTGTGCTATTCTTTTACAGACCCCAGTGTAATACCATGAATGAAATAACGTTGTAAAAATGGATAAACAACTAATACTGGGATCATCGCAATAAAGATTTTTGCTGCGTCCAACGTTCGATTAGACATTTCACTCAACCGTTTGTATTGGTCTTCAGTCATTTGAGATGGATCCACCGACACTACTAGTTGTTGTATATAAGTTTGTAATGGATAAAATTCTTCTCTTGTCATAAATATTAAGCCGTATAAAAATTCATTCCAGTGATAGACGATACTGAATAACGTCACGGTAGCAAGTACCGGTATCGAAAGTGGTATAAATAGTTTAAATAAGATATACCATGGTCCAGCACCATCAACGAGGGCTGCTTCTTCCAGAGATTTCGGTAAATTTCTAAAAAAGTTAATGGTTAAAATTATATTGAAAACAATCGTCTGAGCTCCACCTACAAGTACTAAGGCCCAGACACTGTTCATTAAATTCAATTCTTGTATCGTTAAATAAAGCGGAATTAATCCCCCGTTAAATAGCATGGTAAAAATAACCGTCCACATAATGACATTACGTCCTCTGAAATCTTTTACGGTTTTCGATAGAGGATAAGCCATTAATGGTACGATAATGAAGTTTAAGCCTGCACCGAGTACGACACGTTGAATCGATATCCAAAAAGACTTAAAGAATTGCGTATCGTTTAACAATTGTTGATATGATGTTAAATTAAAGTCTACCGGCCATAATGTGATGATGCCTGCTGCAGCTGCTGATTTAGAGCTAAGTGAAACGGCAAGTGTGTACCATAAAGGTAAAATGCAGGTTAGAGCAATCGAACACAATATCACGATTAATACAATATCAAATATTTTCGAAGACAATGATTTACTTCTAATCATGTGATTTCCCCCTTTCGCTAAAAGATTCTGTAGTTTGTAAATTTATATGCCAGGTAGTACGAAACACTAATTAAGATAAAGCCTGCGACTGATTTTAATAATCCAACTGCAGTTGCTAGCTCATACTGAAGATTTAATAAACCTGTTCTGTATACCCACGTATCAATAATGTCACCGGTAGAATATACAAGTGGATTATAAAGGTTAAAAATTTGATCAAAACCTGCGTTTAATACATTACCTAAACCTAATACAGCTAGTAATACTGCCGTAGTTCTAATACCTGGTAATGTAATGTGCCACAACATTCGCATTCTGGAAGCACCATCAATACCTGAAGCTTCATATAATGCAGGGTTAATACCTGTTAGCGCCGCTAGATAGATGATGGTATTAAAACCAAATTCCTTCCACACATCACTTCCTACAATTAAGAAAGGAAATAAGTCCGCTCTACCAAAAAATAAAATCGGCTTTAATCCAAATACACCTAATAGTTGGTTAATAGGACCTTGGTATGCGAATATATCTAACAGTACGCCACCAAGAATTACCCATGATAGAAAGTGAGGCAAATAAACGATCGTCTGAATGGAACGCTTCAAACCGATATACCTTAATTCATGAAGCATTAATGCAAACAGTAAAGGAACAATTAAATTTCCTATTATTTTCATAATCGCAATAAACATCGTATTAAAAAAGATAACTGGTGTATCATTTAATTGAAACATGTACTTGAATGTCTCCAGACCGACAAATTCTGAATTAAAAACACCTTGACCTGGATTGAAATCTTGAAAAGCAATGATGATGCCAAACATTGGAATAATACTGAAAATAAATAACCAAACAAAACCTGGAAGCATCATCAAGTAGTAGTGTTTGGCAAAGCCTTTTGCTTTCATAATAAACGCTCCCTCTCGACTAAGTTGTGAATTGATAGAAGGCGCCGAAAAGCTCCGACGCCTTTAATAGTTAAATCAATTTACTACTTCTGCTACTTCCTCTGTAATTTGGTCTCCACCTTGTTGCTTCCAATCATCTACAAATTGATCAAAAGAATCTAGAGGTTCCGTTCCCATAATAATTTTCAAGAATATCTCATCCTCTAATTTCTTTAAATTCACCCAACGGTCTTCCATTGATTCCGTTTGAGAATAAATTAAACTTGGAACACCCTTCACTTCGGTATCAACCTGTGGTGCGGTACCAACTAAAGCAGAATAGGCTCGAGTAAAGCTAGTGGAAGTTATATCCCAATGTTCAATATCCATATTGTCGTACGGCTCAAGCTTGGCGTCAAAAACAGTATCTACATCATTTTTTATTAATTTATAAGCTGGCATATCATAAAAATCTTCTGGTTCTTTTGTCCCAGCTAATACTTCACGCATAGCAACTGTAGTTACTTCCATTTCATCGGCAGGTGCATAAACTAGTCTTAGTGGATAATGACCAGGGCCACCGCCACCTTCCATGTGATCAAATTCAGATTCATGTGCAAATAAATTATTTAACATTTTCATTGGAGCTTCAGGGTGTTCATACCCTTTTCTCACTACTACATAAGAACTTGTCGGTGTGCTTAAATGCGGTGTATATTCCCCATTTTCATCTAATGGAACAGCATATGACTGCCAATTCGCTTCTGGATTTTCTGTAACTGCATCCGTTATCGGTCCGTATGGCATCCAGAAAGGTCCCGAGAACATTCCTGTTTTACCACTAATAACAGATTCACCAGAATCTTCACGTACACCCATTTCTTTATCAATTAATCCTTCTGCATACATATCTCGCAGTGTTGCTAAAGCTTCTTTTGTTTCAGGTAAAGTGGAACCATATACTGGATCGCCGCCTTCGCCTTCTATCCAATAACCTGGATAGGCATGATGTGCTGAGAAAATTCCATCAAACCCGTATAAGTTATTGGTGGACTCCAAAAAGTTTGCATATAATTTATTGCTTGTGTCAGGACCTGCTAGACCAATCGTGTCATCCTCACCATTTCCGTCCGGATCTTCTTCAACGAATGCTCTTGCTACCTCTTTCAATTCTTCAATAGTCGTAGGTGGTTCAAGTCCAAGTTTATCTAACCAATCTTTTCTGATCCACATATTATGAATACCATCAGCAGATGCTTGTGAATTTGGAATCGCCATGATTTTACCATCAAACGTTACGTTGTCTAATGCAACACCACCTGTACTATCAATTATTTCTTTGATGGCAGGAGAAGCATAATCTTCATATACTTGCGTTAAATCTGCTAATTGATCTGCTTCTACCATTTGACGTAATTCTACTGGTCCTACGATCATCGCATCAGGTAAGTCATTACTAGCAATTGCTAAACTTACTTTTTGATCGTAATTGGAAGGTGATGCTGTAAAAGCATGTTCGACATTAATATTTAGGTTTTCTTTTACATGATTGACATACTTATTATTAAGTGGTGTCTCTCCTTCTTCTAAACTTGTATCGGTCGGATCAACCTCTTGACCAATCGCAATTGTAATCGCTTCCTCATAAGCTCCAAAAGGATCCGCGTCCTCATCACTGGTTGTTTCTTCTGTTGTAGTTTCTTCGTCAGTCCCCTCGGATTCTTCATTGGTACCAGCATCGTCTGAGCATGCTGCTAAGAGTAGTAAAAATAACAAAATAAGTAGAGCGAAAATTTTCCCCTTCACTTTCATGTAAAACCCCTCTTTTCATTTCATGTATTTATTACAGTTCTAATGATACCAGTAATGAAAACGTATTCAATAAGTCAAATGTGTTCAGTTCAAAGGGGTTAAATGTTTACTATTTTTAATAACTTTACTCATTTTTTCACAGAGAATACATTTGTCTCACTAACAAAGAACATATTTACTCCTTGCTTTGTTGTTTTCGATATTCACTAGGGAGTAAACCTGTTGATTTTTTAAATACTTTACTAAAATACTTCACATCTGCGTAGCCTACTTTTTCTGAAATAACAGAAACCTTTTCCGTTGTAAATAATAGAAAGTTTTTTGCTTTTCTAATGCGGGCAACTCTTACATATTCATTAAATGTATTTCCCACTACCTGTTTAAAACATATAGAGAAGTAACTTCTGCTCATGTTTACATCTTTGGCAATTTCATTAGCTGTAATCGATGTATCTAACTTTTTTTCAATAATTTGGATTGCTTCTATAATACAAGCCGTTGTTTCTTCTGATACGGATGTATAAAAAATTTTTTGATGTATTATTTCTTTCGTTTCTCTAAACCATTTTTCTACTTCTTGCCAACTTCTAAATTCATCTGGGAGTGACAAATCGACTGCAAGAATATCTGCATAAATTCGTCTACATTCATGGATGGTTAATAATAAAAGACTCATTAATTTGTTTTTTGCTAATCTTAATTCTCTTAAATCATATAAAGTTTTTTCTAATAAATCATCACTGCGACACCATTTTAAAGAGATTAATTCTTCCTTTAATTTTTGTATTTCTTCTTTTGTTGCTCTACTCCTAATTATATTTGCACTTTTTAAAGTATAGAAAGAGAGAATACCCGTTTTTTCTACCTCATAAAAAAAAATCGAGTCTATATATTTTCGCACAAAACTTTCTAGTTCGTTCATCTCTAATTTATGATTACTATCAATTTCGACTAATAAAATCTGTTCATTGGGATGAAGTTCTGAAGTGGCATGTTTTTTAACATCGGTGATATTCACTTCATAATCGATATATAATACATTTACACCTAATACAACTATTGATAATGTTGTAAATTCATTTCGGAATCTCTTCTCATATTTATCGATTTCTTCATCAGTTATTAAAAAATAGCCTTTATTCACTGCTTGTATCTCAGTTTTTTCTGTGCTCCTAAGAGGTTGTTCGTCCAACTTGATCCTGTCATGAATTCTTTTTAGTGTTTTATCCATCTCTTCATTATCTAGCTCAACTTTTGCAATATAATCAATCGCACCAAGCCGCATCGCTTCTTGAATATAATCAAAATCTCGGTGCAAGGATAATACAACTACATGGATATCTGAATATTTTTCTTTCACCTTTCTAATTAATTCAGTTCCAGACATGATTGGCATCGCCAAATCAGTAATAATTAAATCGACTTCCTCTGCTTCTAAGAATTCTAAAGCTTTCTCTCCGTGCTTCGCATCACCTACCACCTTCATATCAAAAGCTTCCCAATTAAAAGATGAAATCAAGCTTTTACGGACCAATTTATCATCTTCAACTAATAAAACTCGAATCATCTTACTCTCCCCCGTTCGGTATATATAAAATGACGCTAGTTCCGTGATCTAGTATACTGATAATCTCGATTCTTGCTTTATGATTATATGTTCGTTCTAGTATTCTTTTTACATAATTCAAACCAATTCCCATCCCCTGCTTCTTTTCTTCTAACTGATCTGTATGAAGTATTTTGTTAATTTTTTTTCGCGACATTCCTCTGCCATCATCCTTAATCTCTATCATGATCTCATTATGGTGGAGTTGAATATTGACATCGATTTGCCCATCCTCTACTAAGCCGTGATAAATCGAATTTTCCACAATTGGTTGCAGAATAAATCGAGGTACAGAAGTAGTTAATAAATCATGATCAAGATTAATATTAATGTGATAGATAAAATCATAACGAATTTGCTGTAGTTGTAAATATTGCTCCATACTTTCTAATTCATCTTTTAAAGTAGAGGATTGACCTAATTTTCCCATGTTGTAATAAAGAATTTTATTTAAAGAAGAAATAAGATGTATTACTTGATTTTTTTCACCAGAAACTGCTAACCACCTTGCAGTATCCAAGGTATTCATTAAAAAGTGTGGATTAATTTGATGTAGCAATTTTTCCACCTCTAAATCAGCTCTGTTCCTTTCTTTCAGTTCAATTTCTGTGATTAAAGTTGAAATTTGTTTTCTCATATATCGGAACCTGTGGGTAAGCTCCATAAATTCTGGAATAGATGTCTGGACAATTTCCGAATGAAAGTTGCTGTCTCCCATTAACTTTACTTCACGGTTAAATTGATTTAATGGTTTATAAAATGTTTTCCATAATAGCAATCCAACGACTAAACTAATCATGACAAACAATATTGCAATGTACATCATCATAATAATCCACTGATTAATCTCTTCATTGTATTGCGAAATAGAGATGAGAGAAACAATACTCCAGCCACGCTCGGTATCTTCTCTAAACCAGTAATAGCCATCGGTTGTCCCATAATTTGTATCGCTTTTTGGATGAAAGGTTTGACTAACTGAAAAAGCTTCCTCCTGCTCTGTATATATAATTTTTTTATTTTCATCTAAAATTAGATAACTTGTATCATTTATGACATTATCTGTTTCAAGTATATTTTTCGTTAGATCTAGATTAGATTCAATATATAGATAGACATTCTGAGGATAATTAATGCTTAATTCTCTTACAGTGGAGAGTACGGATTTATTATTAAATCTCTCCATACTTACGTGAGGACCGAAGTTATCAATCTTATATCCTTTTATAAATAACGGTTCGTTTCTTAACGTAAAATCATCTTTTGCCCAATGACTGTTAAAAACATAACTATCTTCCTCTTCTATATAGAGGAGAGATAGGCCAATATTCGGATTGCTAAATGTGATTACATTTAGTTCATTTTTAATTTCTTCATATAATTGTTTCTTTTCTAAGGAATCTTCCATTTCAAGATAATTTTGTAATGTAATATTAATATTCTCTGAAAAATCAATTTGCTGTGAAACATAATTCATGTCATCAACTGTATTTTCAAGTGTTAATCGGATTTGGCTTAGGTTGCTATTAAAGGTCGTATTTAATTTATTTGTTAAAATCGATGACATCGTATGATAGGAGAAAACTACTGTGAAAAGAAGCGGAAAAAAGGTACTTACTGCAAATAGGATTGCTATACGTCCTTTTAAACTCATCTTCTTAAACTTATTTATAAGCTTGAATATAACAGACACCTCCATTTCGTCGATACAAAATGAAATAAATAACAAAGCAAGAAATCAATTTCTTCGAGAAAACGCTTACAAGTAATACGGATTAACAATAGCATTGATCAAACATAATTTCAATATAGTTAGTTATGCTTTGGGTAATGCTAGTCGCCTGTTTTGAATGGGTGAACCATGCATAATTTTAGATTTATTGAACTTTAGTTTTTCGATAATAAACAAAATACTAATCGATGAATTAGTAGATTAAACATACAAGCGGCACTTCAATATCATAAGGTAAAAAATCAAAAAATCTGAACTCTGCAAAGTTAAAAGATTGCTTTTGTTCAGATTTCAATCTAAAATTCGTATTTGTTGCTACATTATTTCCCACTACTTTCCATTCGTTGTGTCGGTTTATAGTTGACACATGTTGAAAGAAACAAGTAATGTAAGGAACAACATTGTATAGTTCACTACCGTTGCCATAAATCAGTTCAACTCAAGGTATATATTCGCAAATCTTATATATGATAGTGTTTATATTAGATTCATATTAAAACTCTTTTCTAAAAAAACATTCCGAGTAATCCGGCAATCACCGCATAGATGATCATTGGTATTAAAGTCATTCGAATAATAAGACCCTCTTTACCTACCAATCCCACAACTGAAGCAGCTGCGACCACATTGACAACACAAATCATATTACCAGCATTTGCGCCCATTACTTGTAAGCCGATAATGGTAGTAGGATCCAATCCTACTTGATCTGCTACTGAAAATTGAAACAATGAAAACATCATATTACTAAAAGTAGCACTACCCGAAATAAAGGAGCCCAATGCTCCGATAAAAGGTGCCATGACAGGCCAGCTACTACCCAATAATTCAGAAGCTTGATAAGCTAATTCAACAGGCATACTTTCAAGTCCAGCATCATTTAAACCAGAGTTAATGAAAATACGGACCATCGGGACAGCAGTAAACAGCGTAATTGCCGTTCCAATTAAAGTTTTCCCTGAAGTGGATAGAGCACTTGTTAACTCTTTCATACTCATTTTATGATAGAAAAAAGTAATAATAACCACGATGATGAATACCGTTCCTGGTAAGTATAATGGTTCAAAAATGGCTGAAATAGAAGTTCCTAAAATGTTTTCCCAGCCCATTTTGACGCTGGTTAACCAGTCTTTTAAAGGTAAAACTTCTAATCTTGTTAAAATCAGCAGAAGACCTAACAACTGATAGGGGACCCATGCTTTCCATAATGACATTTTCTTCCTTGTTTCTTCTTTTGCAATAGGTAAATTACCTAACCATTCTTTCGGCCATTTCTCACGATCAGCAAAATCCCATGTTGTCTTCGGCATAAGAAAACCTTTTTTTACAGCTAATAGGACAATGACCAAACCGAAAAGCCCACCAATAATAGAAGGAAACTCTGGTCCAATAAAAGTGGCTACAATAAAGGCAGGAACAGTAAAACTCAGACCTGCAAAAATAGCAAATGGCCACACTTTTAAGCCATCCATCCATGATTTGCTTTCGCCAAAGAAGCGGGTTAAAAGAACAACCATAATGAGTGGCATTAACGTACCTGTAATTAAATCGAATTGCATCACCTGACTGGCGATTACTTTCATATATGCACCAATCGACATGTCACCTAAAAACACAGAAACCAGTGACGCAACACTACCGCCTTCCATTAATCCCTGCTCCACTCCTACAATAATTGGCGTACCTACAGCACCGAAAGATACTGGGCTGCTATCGGCAATTAATGCCAAAACAACAGCGGCCAATGGCGGGAAGCCGAGAACAACAAGTAATGGTGCGACAATCGCAGCAGGAGTACCAAATCCGGCAGCTCCTTCGATAAAAGCTCCAAACAGCCAGGCAATTATAATTACCTGCACACGACGGTCAGGAGTTACGCCCATGTAAAATTTTCGAATGGTATCGATAGCACCACTTTTTTGTAATGTATTCAAAAGAAGGATAGCCCCAAATACAATATAAAGAATCGAAATACCAATTAATATTCCTTCAAAAACAGAAGCAGTAATTTGTACGAAAGGCACTTTCCAATAATAGAAAGCTAGAATAGCAGTCACAGCTAAACTAATCGGCATCGCTTTCATCGCAGGCATTCTTAATAAGACCAAAAATAAAAAAACGGCTAAAATAGGTGTTAATGCTACTAATGTCATCATGTTACACACACTCCATTTATTTCTTAATAAACTTATTGTATCACAAAATCTGTTTTAATTGTGAATCATTTCACATATTATAAAACTTTTTTTACTGCTTTAAACTAACTTATAAAAATATTATCATAGTAGACTTCAGTATAGATCTTTTATTACACTTTCCCGGTAATACTGTTGCAGTTTTTTGGTGATTGGTCCTATTGGTAGTGATTGTTGATCGATTTGAACAATTGGCACAACTTCGAGTGGTGTTGCTGTCAAAAAGCATTCATCCGCATCCTCTAATGCTTCTACTGGAAATTCCTTTTCTTCCACTTCTATATTTAATTCACCCGCTAGTTTCAATACCTTTTTTCGTGTCATACCGCCAAGTATCAAATGATTTAACGGATGGGTCAATAACTTGCCATCCTGAACCATAAAGAAATTGGATGCTCCGCATTCTCGAATAATTCCATCTCTATGCAATAACGGTTCATAATACCCCGCGCTTTGGGCTTTTGTTTTGGCTATTACATTACCTAGCAGATTTAACGATTTGATATCGCAACGAAGCCAACGGATGTCTTCCTGTAATGTCACTTTAACTCCCTGTTCCCACATTTGAAAAGGTTTATCAAATCGATCAATTGTAGCGTAATATATCGCATCCAGATCGGATTGATAAACATGATCTCTAGGTTGCAGACCTCTTGTAACCTGAAGGTACAGTTTCCCATCATCATGGAACTGATTTTTTTCAATTAGTGCTTGTAAATCAGCTATTAACGCTGATCTATCGAAAGGTGGTTGGATTCCCAATTCACGCATTGAATAATCTAATCGATCTAGATGCCATTTCAGTGAGTGAAAACGGCCATCATATATCCGAATGACTTCATATACTCCGTCACCAAATTGATAACCTCTGTCTTCTAACGAAATCATCGCATTATCTTTTGTCCGTTCTATTATTTCATGATTCCACAACATGTAATTAGTCACTTTACTTCCCCCTTGTTTTGTTCCTCATTTTATCATATGTACCAAAATACCAGGAAATTTCTACTCTTTTCTTATTATATGAATGTTAACCAAAAGAAAAAAAAGAGAAATACTCTATTTTTCTTAATTTCAAACACGTACGACTATATATACTGTTGTGTAATAACAGGCTACTACGCTATAAATGATGTAGTCATTTTGACAGTAAATTTGTGCGTAACTACCGCTACGACTTGTTCGCTTCCCTTTCCATGGGGTTTTCACTTCAGCTAACTTTTCCAAGCAAAAACCGCATGGAAAAGTGGATCTTCAGGAAAAACGATTCCCATAGGAGTGGAAGCGAACGCCTACGCTAGTTATAGCGCTACAATTGATGCATGAGTTTAAATAATGACACTATGCAAAATGCAGATAAAATACTATAGAAAGGTCAAAATAAAAGCTGTGACAACAGTTGTAGTATCCATTTAGAGCGAAGGCGTCCGTTTTCACTCCTGCGGGATATTTTTATCCTAAGATCCACTTTTTAAGCGAATTTTGCTTAAAAAGTTAGCTTAGGGTAAAAACCCGCGGAAAGGGAAACGGGCAAGCCGTAGCGGTTGCAAAGCATATATAAAATCTCATAATTACCACTTCAGTTATTGCACAGTTTCATCCTAATACACATTGAAATCCAAACGATTCGACTGTTTATTTGAATCGTTTGGATTTTTCTTATTATACTATTCTTTTGTCCAAAGCGCCTATTAGAAAATTCAGTTCCTGCGTTTAATAATGAGAATACCACCAGCTATGACCAGCATTATTAAACCAATTGCCAAATACATGTACATATTTGTTGCTGTATCTGGTAACTTTGATTCATTTTCACTTTCTAGTATGTCTTGCTCTACTTCCACCACCGTAAACGTACTAAAATGATCTACATCAAAGGTAAAAGTACTATCCTGTTCATTATAAGTCCCTTCATAATATTTAAAACTTCCATCATCAGCTAAATACATGCCTCTTAGTTTTGAGGGATCTCCTATTAAACTACTCTCCACATTAAAACGAAGTGTGACAGGTGGGTCAAAGGTTGAAATTGCCTTCCCATCCTCATCTGTAACATCGAAGGAAAAGACAGGGCTAACTAACTGCACGCCGTCTTCTAATTCCATTGGTACATTTTTTCTTTCTATTCCTAACCGAATCCCTTTTCCATTTGCGTTTTGGAGAGGAAGGGAGACTTGCACACCATCTCGTTTTACCACTAAAGGCAGATCATCATACTTTTCTATTTCTTCTTTGGATAACAATACACTAATTCGATCTTCTTTATCTTCTTCTTCAGATGCTTCCACAAAAACTTTCTTTAAGCCTAGTGCTTTTTCAAAGGCATGTTTAGGAATGCGGATCTCTTTACCAGGATTTCCTGGGATGGATGGTTTTTGTTTCTTCCCTTTTCCAGGATCCACAGGTTTTTCTTCTGAATCCTCATCTGTATCTGGATTTTTCGGTTTTTCTTCATCGGGCTGTTCTGTTTTATCAGCTATACGAATCACAACAGAGGTTAGTGCGTCTATTTCTAATCCAGTCTCAGTTATGGACACACCTTGAGGTTGTTCAATTTCAGCTACACCTGCCTGATTACCGTCAACTACTACTTCACCACTAGTTAAATCTTCAGCCAAAGAGAGGTTTCTGGTTTGGTTGTCTGCATTAACAAAAACATAATAAACTTCATCTGATGTTGAATTTTCAGCTCGATAGCCTATGATTAAATCTTCATCCGCAATTTCTGGTGCCTCTACTAGTGTTACTTTTTCTTTTACGTCCTCCATCGTAGCTAATCGGAATGCATCAGTAGAACGTCTTAATTCAATTAATCCTTTTGTATAGGCAAGGGTCTTAGTCTCAATCGGATATTCTTGTGAATTAGTAGCTTTTTCCCAATCAAACATGTTAATTGCATCTGTTGCATCATAGGAATCATGAATAAAATATGGATACTCAAAGGGTACCCCATTTTCATCCGTTAAGAACGTAGACTTATAAGGAGCTTCAGTTACTTCAGTTTTATATTCCTCATCTCTGAATTGCTTTGTTCGTCCATATTCTTGTCCGGCATGAATAAATGGCGTACCTTGTGAAGTCAACACCATTAAATTTCCTAATCGAATACGTTGGTGAATTTCTTCTGCATGATCTTTTGGATCTTTTTTGATCGATTGTGCAATCACATCATGTAATGTTAAATTATCGTGTGCGGCAATATATGGGACAACGTCTCCAGGATCATCTGCTGTAAAGTTACCTGGATTAGCCGTCACATTATTAAAAATAGTTTCAATACTTCGAGCTCCACCTGTTATAAATCGAGGTTGGCCCTCACTGCCAAATCCTGATTTCAGTTCGTTCCGGAACTCATCAGAGAACGAAGCTACACTATCGGTATGCTCCATCCAGTCTTGATCTGCTGGTTGTACATCTGGATAATTTTCATCTCCCGCAAATGTTCTCCAGCCCTCACCAATCATGATAATATTTGGATTTAATGCTTTTGCTTCATCATAAGCTAGTTGGATACTTTCCGCATCATGATCCCCCATCATATCAAAACGAAATCCATCGACCTTAAATTCATCGACCCAATATTTAACAGAGTCAACTAATATACGTCTTGCCATTTTATGCGTCGTACCTAGACGACCACCACCAAAGCTTTCACGAGAACTTCCGTCTGCATTCATAAAATGATAATAATTCGGCTCTAAATCTTCAAACAAATGGACCTGAGCTGTATGATTGTATACGACATCTAGAATTACTCCCATATCACGACTATGAATTTCATCAATCAGATTTTTAAATTCTTCGATTCGTTTTGCTGGATCATTCGGATCTTCTGAATACATACCAGTTAACGAAAAATAGCTTTGGGGATCATAGCCCCAGTTATAATTATTTTCAGAAGCAGACCAATCTAATAATCTATCCCCTTTGTTTTGTTCATTTGCAAAATAATAACTCATCACAGGTAGCAATTGAACATGTGTGACACCTAAGTCCTCAATATAGTCTAATTTTTCAACAAAAGATGCAAATGTCCCAAATTCAGCTTCTAAATCTTCATCGATAGAAGGATCTGAAGTAAAATCGCGAACATGAATTTCATAAATAATCGCATCTTCTCGTTTTTTGAATCCCTCGATATTTGCATACTCTAATTCGGGCCCAATCGCTCCTGGATCAACTATGGCAGCTTTTCCTACACTGTGTTCCTGGTTATCACTATTCCATGCTGCCATTGATTTTGCGTAAGGATCTAACGCAAGAACGGTTTCTCCCTCCCGTTCAATGGCAAAATGATAATAATAACCCGTAATATTATCTAACCCTGTCGTTTCCTTGCTTAAATCTGCTTGCCATACTCCTTTATCACCTTTTACCATTTCAATATTATCTTTCACAATCTGCTCCTGATCATTTTTATCATAAAGTATGACCGAAACTTTGTCTGCACTAGGTGACCACAACTTCAATGTAGCATGTGATTCATCATGTAAAGTCAGTCCAAGATCACCATCATAACCATACATTTCATCTTTTAATCTCCAGCCGATATCAGCTATTACTTCTCTTCCATTATGTGTAATTGTAAAAGGCGCTTTTTCTAAAGCAAACGAGCCGTCAATCGTTACCGTATGGTTTTCGTTTGAAATTGAGAGAGAAGTAAATTCTATTTTGTTTCCTTCTTTATCCCTAACTTCTATTTCCCCGGGGAGAACCTCTTCATCAAGTTCTGCTACAGAGTTGAATCTAAGTTCCAGTTTTTGATCAGAGATCACCTCACCATATAATAATCCTTCTTCCTTTACAAAGTAAGGATTGGTATATACCGTATCATCTCCACTACGGACAAAGATTTGGGTATGTTCATTTAAATCATCGAAGGATAGATCCCCTGAGTGCCATCCTGTTTCATTATTCAAAAACAAGAAATTTATTAAATTAGGATCCTCTGCTAACGGCAGGTCAAAATATGACCCTTTCAAACCTAATCTTTGATCAGATAGGAAATGGGCTCCATTAGGCCAATCGGTTGTAGCTTCGGCGACATTTCCCCATGTCCATAGCCCAACATTATTATAAGATGAATCCTCCTGATAAAAATTCACACGAAGCTTTCCATCTTCTTTATTCAATGGTGGATATAAATAGACCTCATAATTATCATTCAACCAAATTTCATTCATCTCTGGTGACAAGATATCGACAAAGATATCGCCTGATAGATTATCGCCATTTGTATGATTTATAAGAAAGCCAATTTTCTCAGGATTTTCACTCATTTCGATATCAACAAATCGCCCATACTCTGTTTGGTTCTGCTTATCAAAAGCAAGTGCAGCATTTGGCCATTCCCCTAATGTTTCAGAAGGAGATACGACATCTTCCCATACCCATAGCCCTAATTCGTCAAAATCATGTTCATTTCCCGGGAAATGAACACGAAGATGGTTATCTGGTATTTCCGCTACATCAGGTAACTCCACATTTTCTGCTTCAGATAATATATCTCCATCTGAAGTCGTTAACAATGCTGTACCACCATCTGATTTGGCTGGCAGTTTTATCGTAATTTGATGATTTCCTTCTCCTGTTGTGTTTGCTTCATAAGTAATCTCTTGATAGTGATCTGTTATGGTAACATCTTCATTTTCGACATTTACGGTAATCGTTTGTTTTGATTCTGCCACATTTAGAGCTACATAAATATTTTCATTTTGGAAGGATCGTTCGAACATCAAATATTGATCTTGATCAGACCCTGCCAATTTCTGTCTGGAACCTTTGGCGAAAATATCCGAAAAGTTATTTCGAAAATCTATTACTTTCTGATAATGTTGTAAAATGTCATTATCTTCTATATTGTTCCAGTCTAAGTCATAGCGATTGTCATATTCAGGCCAGTTATTTGCACCGGATTGCCCCAACTCTTCACCATAATAAATGACAGGTTGACCTTTTGCCGTCATTTGCAAGGATGATGCCACTTTGAATTTCCCTTCATCACCGTTAAGACTGTATAAAAAACCATCTTCATCGTGGCTGCCTAAAAATTGTCCAAGTAATCCTGCAGTATCTATACTATCATTACGTACCATTAAAGCTTCATTTGCACTTTCTAAGCTACCATTGACAAAATGTTTTGCCGTTTCCTTAAATTCAAAATCTAACAGGGAGTCCATCATTCCTGAATTTAGATATCCTTGGTCATCAGATTTACCAGCACCCCAAGCTTCACCAATTAATTGGAAGTCTTGTTTGATTTTTGTTAATTCATTACGAAAATGCTGCCATGTCGTTCCATCCACATGTTTAACCGTATCTATCCTGTAGGAAGCTAGTGAATTTCCATTAGCTGTTGTTGACTTTTCTACCCAGCTCTTTTGCCATACAACCAATTCTTCACGGATACTCGATTCTTCCGTTATAAAATCTGGAAGACCAGACAATTCCATACCTTCATCTCCAGAACCTGACTTATCACGAAGCATTCCCTCAAATCGTGAGCGATCTTCGTCTGTCGGATAACCATCTGGCACTTCCATATCCAAAGCATCCTCTGTTTTTAATCCATACCCGGTATGATTTAATACAACATCAGCCATAATCTTGATTTCACGTTCTGCTGCTGCATCGATTAATGTATGAAATTCATCTAGTGTCCCAAGATGCGGATTCAATTCTTCAAAATCTTTTGCCCAATAACCATGGTAAGCAAAATAAGATCCTTCTGAAGCATTATAATTTACGTCATACCCGACATTCTCCACTATTGGTGTAATCCAGATTGTATTGACACCAAGCTCATCTAAATAGTCCAATTGCTCTGTTACCCCTTTAAAGTCACCACCTTGATAAGTACCACGAGGATTATCATAATCTTCGTAATTCAAATCATATGGATCATTATTGGAGGGATCACCATCATAGAATCGATCGGTTAACATAAAGTATATAATTGACTCATCCCAGTCTGTCGTATTGTCACCTATTTCTCGAGGCGATACCGTTGCAGTCACTTCCGTTGTATATGTACCACCTTCCGCATCCACTGCAGTGACAGGAATTATTTTCTCACCTGGTGTTATATCATGCTTTACAGATAATGTTACTTCGTTTAACTCTGGTGAGATATTTAGCCGATCTGTTCCACCCAAAGCAGTCGTGTCTGCATAGATAGAATGGATATCCATTTCCGAATTATTTGTAATATCAACAGACAATACTGTATGCTCATTATAGTTAAATGACTTATTGACTTGACCTTGTATTGTTATATCATGTTCCCCGTCTTGTTCATCAGGTGCTTCTTCTTCTTCTGGTGAAACAAAATAAGGATTCGTAAATACTTCTTCAAGTCCTTCTTTCAAGAAAATTTGTCGATGCTGATCTAACTCATCAAAAGTAAGATCACCAGATTGATCTATATTTTCTTCTACACGTTCGACTAGCAAAAACCCAATCGTTCCCGGGTCAGCATTGAGTGGTATATCTACATATGCACCATATTTACCTACAATTTGATCAGAAAAGGGATGTGCATCCATTGGCCAATTTTCACCATTTGAAGGTGTGGCAACATCACCCCACGTCCATAGCCCCCATGGTTCATATGACGCGTCGTCTGTTTGGAAATGTACGCGTACTACTTCTTCCTCAAATTCAACAGGTTCATAATAATAAACATTTCCTTCCGTGCTAAGCCATACTTCGTTCATTTCATCTGATAAAATATCAATAGATATATCTTCTGTGATATCCTCTCCAGCTTTGTTATTAATCTTTAAACCGATTGTTTCTGCATCCTCTGTTACAGATACATCAATATAGGCTCCATAATCGTCTGTGCCTCCTTCTTCAAACCAGGTACCATTTGGCCAATCACCTGTTTCATCTGAAGGTGATGTAACATCTCCCCACAACCATGCCCCAATTTCAGATAAATCATGATCTCCATTATCATAATGAATTCTTAAGAAACCTTCATTTACTGATTCTTGCTCTGTTTGTTCAGCTGAGACATGATAAACAGGTGCTAAACCAGAAAATAAACTTAGGAACATGACACCAATCATCAAAACTACTGAGGCTTGCTTTACTTTCTTCATTCAACCATTTCCCTCCTTATTATTTGTGCAACTTTCGTGCAAATTTATGCAAAGTTAAGAAAACGTTTGCACTAATATTAAAAATAAAAATTGCACATAATTTTAATTATATTTGTGCAATCGTTTTCTTTATTAATATACAATATTATTTTTGAAAGCGCAACCACTTTTTAAATCATATAAATACTTCCATTGTCATCGTAGGATACATTCAGTAACTCACGCCTAAGCTTGTTCATAATTTTTAGCTTTTGGTGATTGTTACGTAAAAACAGTCCGTGGTGGGATCTGTTCCAGAAGTTCTATTGTAATTGGATAATAGTAGAAAAATCCGAACCAAGTTCGGATTTTTCCTTTCTTGCATTTGAGGCTGTTCTTCTTGCAGTTTTCCTCTTCTTCTTGCAGATTACTTAAATTTATTGTTTAGTATTTAGTTCAGTGGGTTTCTTACTATTTCTCCAAGTAGTGTGCCCGTCTATATCATCTGTACAGCCTCGTATTATGCAACAATATCTATTGGATCGTTCGCACTATAAGTTAGGAAAAACATTTATTTCCCGATCGTTTCACTAAGCCTCTTTACTTCCATTTCCTATTTAACTTTTAATATAATTTTCCCTATATTTTTATTGGACTCCATATGTTGGTGAGCTTTCGCAACCTCTTCGATAGGAAAGATTTGATCAATGATCGGAAGTAACGATTTATTTTCAAACAATGCACTTGTACGTTTCATAAAGTCCTTTGTCAGGTCTGCTTTATATTGATCACTTCTTGGAGTTAACAAGGTGCCTGTTAATTGTATACGTTTCACCATTAAATCCATTAATTTTACGCTTTCTACAGTACTTCCTCCTAATACACCAATTAGAACCCAACGACCATCCGTTGAAACGCTACGATAATTCTTACTCCAGTAACTGGCACCTATAAAGTCTAAAATTAGATGAGCACCTTTTTCATTAGTTGCTTCTAGCACCTTTTCATCAAAAGAAGTTGATTTATAATTGATAAGGACATCAGCACCTAATTGTTTACATACTTGCAATTTTTCTTCCGTTCCAGCGGTAGTGAGCACTTGTGCTTGTGATAATTTTTTTGCCAATTGAATAGCAGCGGTACCTACTCCACTCCCACCAGCATGAACAAGAACTGTTTCATGCTTTTTTAAGTTACCTAGCCAGTATAAAGTTTGGAAAGCAGTTAAGAAGACTTCGGGAATGGCCGCTGCTTCTTCAAAAGATAACGATTCTGGGATCCGCATGGCGCGATTGGCAGGCATTGCTACTTTTTCAGCATATGCCCCACCATTTACCAAGCCCATGACCCGATCACCGATTGAGAATTCCTTGTTACCGTTTGTTTCTGCTACAAGACCGGCCACTTCTATACCAATTATTGGATTTTGGGCATAACCAGTTTTCCCTTCCCGATTTAATATATCCGTTCTGTTCACAGTTGTAGCATGTACTTCTATTAATATTTCACCAGTATTTAATACCGGATCATCCATTTCTGTGTAGGCTAATTGTTCTGGACCACCAGGTTGTTTCGCAATTACAGCACGCATCTAATTACCTCCTTATTATCAATAACACTATTTTAACATACGATTTAAATCACTACAGACAGACTAAATTACCTACTTTGACATGACAAAACACTTACATTTATAGAACAAAATTGATATAATATTACTATTAACGCAACATTTATAATTAGGAGGTTTTTACTATATTCAGAAAAAATGTAATAATTTCAATTACTATTTTGTGTATTTTTTCATTTCTATTAATATTTGTTTTAAATGAACATAATGCTTCCAATCAAACATGGACTGCCACACCAAATGAATTAAATAAGACGAATGAACTTGAAAAAGACCTACCAACAAAACGAATTAATTCACCACATAAAGAAACAAAAAAGACTAGTGATGATAATTTAAGTATTGCACAAGAAAAAGATGAAGAAAATGAACTATTAGCCGTATATCATGAAGAGTATAACGCAAATGATTTTAAGTATATGTATGTTCATGTAGAATCATTAAATATGCGAATAGGGCCTGGCACCCAATATGAAGTAGCTGGAGTATTAACAGAAAACCAAAAAATAGCAGCGGAAACTGGAACTGGTCAAGATGGTTGGGTACAAATAAAAACTAAGGATACCGTTGCCTATGTAAATAAAAGTTATCTAAAAGACATCCCTATAAAAAAGGAAACAGTGCCTGTTGCCAATGAAAGCAAGAACTCCACCGATAAAAGCACAGTAACAGAGACAAAAAAAGAAACAAAAAGTAAAGAACCAGTTAAAAAGAAACCGAAAACCCCTAGTAATGATGCCATGATGTTGTCTACTGTCGACCAGAATAATCAGCTAATCTTAGTTACTTCCAAAGGATACAACAGTATTCACGCAAAAATACAAACGTTTGAACGAGATTCTAACGGGCATTGGAAAAGAGTCTTAAATACAAACGGCTATATTGGTAAGAATGGATTTAGTGGTAATAAAGTTGAAGGAGACGGTAAAAGTCCAACAGGAAAATATACAATTGGAACGTCTTTTGGTAGAAGTGGAAATCCTGGTACAAAATTACCTTTTCGTGCAATAAATTCGGATGATGTTTGGGTTGATGATCCTAATTCTTCCTTATATAATTCATGGCAATCCAAATCAGACACTGAAGGTCAGTGGAAAAGTGCTGAAAATATGGATATTTCAGCATATACATATGGCTTTGTTATTAACTATAATACGAATAAAACTCCCGGTAAAGGAAGTGCCATTTTCTTTCATGTTGCAAACAATTATACATTAGGATGTACCGGTGTATCTCAAAGTAACATGATCAATATTCTGAAATGGATTGACCCAAATAAAAAACCTGTAATTATTCAAACGCCTGAGAGTGAATTAAGTAACTATTAATTTGAAAAGGATGCTGGAGCAAAGCGATGACGTTCCAGCATCTTTTTTAAAATATCCATATCTATAAACTAATATTATACTTTCCGATATGCCCGTCTTTCTGCATATGTCACACATTTATCACAGACAGGTACTTTTTCATCGTCGTCATTATAATAATAAGTAGGATTGGTCGGTTTCTTACCACACATCGCGCATTTTTTCGGTTGAAATAACTTTTTTATAAATCCCATAATATCTTCCTCCTTATTTACAATGCATCTACATTATACCTTCTAAAATACTCTGTTCCAATTCATTATAATTTCGTCTGATGGTATCGGTTTTGAGAAAAAGTATCCTTGGCCAAAATCACATTGTAAATCGTTCAAAGCTTCCTTTTGCCAATCATGTTCTATCCCTTCTGCTACAACTCTTAAATCCAAATTCATACCTATATCAATGATTGTTTTTACAATGGATTGACTTTTAATGTCGTTTATCTCATCTATAAATGCTTTATCAATTTTAATCGTATCGATTGGCAAATCTCTTAATAAAAATAAGGAAGAATAACCAGTACCAAAATCATCGATTGCAATCTTTACACCTAGTTCATGGAAATTCTGTATCATTCGCACCGAAGTATCGATATTTTGCATGATGCTTTCTGTGATTTCTAATTCTAAATATTTAGCCTCTAATCCTGTTTTCTCTAATATCTCTTCTACGATTGTGATAAAGCTTGACTCCAGTTGCCTAGAAGATACATTAACTGCAACTCCTATTCCGTTCAATCCATTCTGTTGAAGCTTTTTCGTTTCTTTACAAGCTTTCCTTAATACCCATTTGCCTATCTTATTGATCTGACCGGTGTCTTCTGCGATTGTAATAAATTCATTTGGAGATATCATGCCTAACCTCGGATGTTTCCACCTTAATAGTGCTTCAAATTTATCTATATTACCAGAATTCAAACAGTGGATTGGTTGAAAAACTAAAAATAACTGATTTTCACTTATCGCTTTTTCCAAATCAATTTCCAGTGTCATTCGGCGTTGTAATTGTTCATTTAAGTTTTCATCAAAACAGTAATAGCGGTTTTTACCCAGCTTTTTGGCCTGATACATGGCCGCATCCGCATGTGTCAATAATAATTCCCCTGTTAATGCATCCTTAGGATACGAACTAATACCAATACTAGGCGTAATCAATAATTCATGCTGTTGTACAGAAAACGGGGTAGAAAAAGTAGAAATAATGGTTTCTGCTACATTCTTACTATTTTCCGTAGAAGCATGTGGTAACAATATTATAAATTCATCACCACCAACCCGATAAATTTCACAATTAACGTTAAGTATACACTTTAACCTATTTGCTGCTTCTTTTAATACGTGGTCACCGGCATAATGGCCAAAAGTGTCATTTACATTTTTAAATCGATCTAAGTCCAATAATAATACGTCTACAGAAAAATTATCTTCTTCTGCTTTTTTTAAAATAGTTTGTGATTCCTCTGTATAACTTGTGCGATTCTTTAATAATGTTAGAGAATCATGATATGCTAAATGTCGATATTGTCGCACCAATTTGTTATTGTGATTCAAAATAATGATTTGTCTGATTACAATCATTGTGAATACGACACTGAGGGCAATACTAAGCATATTCAATGCCCAATTATAGCTTTCGGAAACTAAAATAATTAAAAGAAGCGCCCCAATATAAGGGAAATACGTTTCTTTTGAATAAATCGTATTTAAGCGATTCTTATCATTTTCGATAGAGTCTACCGTTGCCAGCTTGGCGGATCCACCGATTAATAAAAATGAAAACAACCATAAGGCATCTACAAAATGTAGGAAGTTTGTTAAATCTTTCATTTCTACTACTACTAATAGTAATTGTGCAACAACTTGGAAAAATAGTCCCCCGATAAAGAAATACAAGGCATTTTTTTCACGGCTGTATAAATTAAGATAATACAACGTTGTAATTGACACTAAAAGGAGCAAATAAACAATTTGATAAAAGATCGTAATTACCGTTAACGATACAGAATTATGCGAAAAAAAGATAACAGGTTCAAAAAGATAGTGAATACTTATCGCTACAACAATTACCATAAACACAAAAATATTAAATAGATAGGGACTTGTCGAAATACTTGTTTCAATAACTCTTATTTTATGTACAGCTGCTGCAAAAAATAGACTATAGGATACAAGCCATAGTACAAAAGAAATTGTCGGATACGCGTAAACATTCATAACAACAATGTTTATTATCCAAAACACATTGGCACACATATAGATCGTCATCGCGATCCCTATAAAAAGCCAAAATTTTTTTTGTTTGGTCGATGTTTGCTGGTAGGCTGACCATAACCATGGCAAAATAATCAATACAGCAATTACTGGTCCTGCAATTGACATTATCGAACGTAAGAATACATAACCTTGTGTGAGAAATAAAAGAATATAATAAATGATTCCTGCAAGTAACAACTTAAAGAGTAATGATTTCATTTCTGGATGCATCAGGATCCCTACCTTCATTCACTACATATAGTTTAGTTCAATTTTATCATATTCTACTACATTCGTAATCATATTTTACTATTTTCGTAGAAGCCTTAGCCTTTTTCATATATTTCGATCGGTAATTGATCTGGATCCTGAAAAAAAGTGAATCTCTTTTTTGTGGTGGGGTCTATTCGTACTCCTTCTGTCTCAATACCTTTCAATGCAAGTTCTTTTATTGTTTCATCAATATCCTCTACTGTGAAAGCAAGATGACGAAGCCCTTGTGCTTCAGGAAAATTTGGACGTGGCGGAGAGACGGGAAACGAAAACAATTCAATCACATATTCATTATTCAGCGCGAGATCTAATTTATAGGAATCACGCTCTTTTCGGTAGGTTTCCTGAACAAATGTAAAACCCAATTTATTAAGGTAAAAGTCTTTAGCTTCTTGATAATCCGAACAAATAATTGCGATATGATGAACACCTAAAAACACAACAATCTCCTCCTTCTTCTTGCTCTTATTCTATCATTTTTATTAGTACAAACTAAAATACATGATAAGCTCTTATTTGTGAGCTTATCATGTATTATGAACCAACTGGATGTTTTTTATGGTAGATCAAAAGGTAGAGATACAATGAAATAGAAAAAACGACAGAAATAGCTGAAGCTAAATAAATATAACTATAATCCAGGAGAAAGGCAATTTGACCAAAAGCAATAGCTCCTGTTCCCACACCTAGATCGAAAAAGGAGAAAAATGTTGCGTTAGCCATTCCCTTTCTATTCATTGCCGCTTTATCGACTGCCCATGCCTGCAATGCAGGTTGTACTGCACCAAAACCAAGGCCATACAAGGAAGCAGCAACAAATAACATCAATGAATTAGGTAACCAGACAAGTAATAACATAGCGATTAAAATCGAAAAGGTTCCCGGTAAAAACACAGATATATGTCCATATCGGTCGTATAACCTACCTGCAAATGCCCGTGATATCATTAAGAATAAAGCGAATAACAAGAAGTACCATTCGATTCCAGCAACATTTTCCTGCGCGGTATATAACGGTAAGAAGGATGCAATTCCTCCAAAAGTGGTGGTAATAAAAAATAATAACAACGATGGTTCTATAGCTGATTTCTCAAATATATCAAATTTCTTTTTACTCTCTTTTTCACTCGGCTTTTCGACTTTTTTGTAATTAATTTGTGTTGCTAGCAGTAAAGCTACTAATCCTAAACTAGCTGCAATTAAAAATAACCAAGTGAAGGAGATATAACCATATAAAAATAAACCTAATGACGGACCGAAGGCAAGAGCTAAATTACCTGATAAGCCAAAATAACCCATACCTTCCCCACGACGCTTCGAAGGAATTAAGTCTGTTGCTATTGTACCAGTAGCAGTTGTGGAATAACCCCAGCCAACTCCCTGAACAAATCTCATTATAAATAAAAAAATGACACTTGCAATAAAAGCAAAAGAGCCGACCGATATTACAAAAATGGCCAAACCTAATAAATATACAAATTTACGTCCGATTGATTCCAATGCATGACCTGCATTAGGTCTTACTAATAAAGCAGAAAATGTAAAAACACCTGTAATAATCCCAATCATCTGGTCACTGCCACCAAGATCTTGTACGAATAATGGGATGGTTGGTAATGTCATTTGAAAGCCTAAAAAAATAAAGAAATTAGCAATACAAATGAATATAAAATCTTTTGTCCAGATTCTGTCTGTATTTGATGCCTTTGCTCTTTGTGGATGTTCCATTCTGAAAGACTCCTTTATATACTTCGGTACACGAAATATATTATAACCTATATCCTTGATATTAAAAAGTAGCTTGAATTAAATACATTACACAACTCGCGATATTTTTGTCTATGATGAATGTATAAGCGAATAGGATTTAACTTCTATTTTTCCTTCCAGATTTGTTCTAAAATTATTACTAATGCTGTGCCTACTAATAGACCATTGCTCATTACATTTTGTACAAGTAATGGTAATTCTGAAAATACTTCTGCTGGCAAGAACATGGTTCCCATTCCTATTAAATAGGCAATACCAATAATCGTAACCCTTCGATTATCCAACGGTACTAAAGTAACATTACGTATCGCTAAACCAACTAACTGAACAAAAGAAGCCATTAGAGCAGCATTGGCAACTGGGGATGGGATACTGGAAATATAAGTAACGATCGGTGGAAAAAAGGCAATAACCATTAATAACAAAGAAGCATAGACAAAAGGTTTTTTTCTTTTTTGCCCTGTTAGTCCTATAAAACCTGCAGACGTGGACAAAGGGACATTTGCAATCGAAGAAAACATTCCTGACAAACCATGATTAATGCCAAAAACTGTCGTTCCTCTATTAATTTCTTTTTTACGCTCTCCTCCGGTATTACCTAACGTCTGATCAACGGCAACCACCGATGCCACAACATTCGAAATCAAGATTATAGCTGTTATAAATGCAATAGGAATAGCACTCAAATCAAAAACAGGCTCGCCAAATGCAAATACTTGTGGTAGTGCAAACAACGCAACATTTCCAATCACGGGTGCTTGTCCCTCAACCACAATAAATATAATCCAGCCAAATAAAATACCCAAAAACATGGAATAACTGCTTAGCCATCCTTTCGCAAAAATCGATAACCCCAGAACAACTATAAAAGTAAAAGTAGCTATTAACGCTTCTTTTACTTGAATATGAGCGGAATCACCTTGTAGCCCTAACATTCCTTGCAAAAAAGTTCCACTCAATTGAACGGTTAACAGAAAGAAAAAAGTACCCGTCACAAGTGGTGTGAAAATAGGTAATATATATTGAGATATTTTAAAAATACCGAATAAGAATAAGAAAACACCTGTTATGATCATCGTGGTTTCTAATAACTGAAGGGTTCCATCCAGGGAGGTACCATTTTGTAACCCTGTTGCCGCCATTACCGAAAATATACTAATCCATATCCCGGCAGGGCCTTCCATAATTGGCATGCGATGACCAATAATACTCTGAAGCAACGATGCAAGTCCCACTATAAAAAAAGTCCGTTGCATCAGCCCAGCTACTTCGGAAAAGCTCATTTCAAATATAGCCCCAACTACAATCGGAAGTGCCACCGAACTAGCTAATAAAAAGATGAACCATTGTATCGTTTCCATCGAAAATTGTACTATTTTTTTATTTTGCAAAGTAAACGCTCCTAATCTGTCATTTAACTCAGTAGTATACTATCAGTTTACACTTATACAAACAAAATCACCCAATAATTATAATTATCGGGTGTTAATGTATTTTCTAAAATCTAGAGGTAATCATTTTTTTCTTTGTATAAAAGTTAACACCATCTGTTCCATTCACATGAAGGTCGCCGTAAAAAGATTTTTTATTGCCAGAGAACGGAAAAAATGCCATTGGTGCAGGCACTCCCAGATTCACTCCAAGCATACCTGCATCTATGTCTTCACGAAATGTACGAATACTCTTAGCATCCCGGGTAAACAGACAAGCTCCATTTGCAAAATCAGATTGATTGGAAACCGCAATCGCTTCTTCTAAATTTTTAACTCTTACAACAGATAAAACAGGTGCAAATATTTCATCTTGCCAAATCTTCATAGTGGTTTCCACATTATCCAGAATCGTTGGTCCGACAAAAAATCCTTCAGTTTGTTCTGACGTTCGTCCGTCTAAACAAATATTCGCACCTTCCTGTACCACTTTTTCAATATAAGAGATGGTCCGCTGCTTATGTTCTTCTCTTATCACTGGTCCTAAAAAAACACTTTCATCTAATCCGTTACCGATGTTGATTTGTTCAGAAGCACTAACTAGTTTTTCTACTAAGGTGTCAGCAATCTCTTCCACCGCTACAACGACAGAGCATGCCATGCATCGTTCACCTGCAGATCCGAAGGCAGCATTCATAATTTGCTGTACAGAAGCATCTAAATCTGCATCTTCCAGGACAATCGAGTGATTTTTCGCCCCAGCTAATGCTTGTACCCGTTTACCATACCTTGCAGCTGTTTGATATACATACTCTGCAACTGGCTGCGAGCCTACGAACGATATAGCTTCGACTTCGTCATGTTCCAAGAATCCGTTCACGACGTCTTCGGCACCATGGACAAGATTTAACACACCGTCTGGCAGACCTGCTTCTTGTAATAGTTCAACAAGTCTTACCGCTAATAATGGTGTTTTTTCTGAAGGCTTTAATACAAACGTATTTCCACATGCAATCGCTAATGGAAACATCCAGCAAGGTACCATCATCGGAAAATTAAATGGTGTAATTCCACCTATTACACCTACTGGATAGCGAAACATTTCAGAATCTATATCTTTAGCAATCGTTGATAAAGTTTCACCTTTCATCAACTGTGGAGCACCTGTTGCAAATTCAACACACTCGATTCCCCTTAACACTTCTCCATAAGCTTCTTTTAAACTTTTACCGTTTTCTTTCGTAATGATTACAGCTAACTCTTCTTGATGGTTCAGTAAAAGCTGTTGATACTTAAACAAAATGCGTGCGCGTTTTGGAACCGGAGTATTTTTCCAATTATTAAAAGCGCTTTTTGCACTAATAACCGCTTGGTTTACATCCACTTTTGAAGAAATAGGAACGTTAGCTAAAATTTCTCCTGTTGCTGGATTAGGGACTTCTTGTATATGATGTGTAGTAGCTGTTTGCCATTTTCCATTAATAAAATTCTGTAACGCCTGTACCATTATTCACTCATCCAATCCGGTTTATGAAAACCTTGAAACTGTTCTTCGATAACTTCTTTAAAGTGATCTGATTCCACCGCTTCTTTAATATCTTCCACATAAGCAGCATCCAAGTTTTCTGTCTTTACTACGACTCGATTAATAATATTTTCCGGTAATTCGTCACGTACAAGTGCGGTGGTTAAATCAATTCCTGCTGAAATCGCGAAATTACCATTAATCGCAGCTAAATCTACCGAATCCAAGGTACGAGGTAATTGCGCTGCTTCGACTGGTTCAAATTGTAAGTTTAATGGATTACTTGTAATATCCTTTTCGGAAGCTCGTAATGGATCGACATCATCATTAAACTCAATCACACCATTATCTCTTAATACAGTCAGTCCTCTAGCAAGATTAGTAGGATCATTGGCAACCGCTACCGTACTCCCTTCTTCTATTTCATCTAAACTATCATAATCATTCGAATAAATACCGATTGGTGCTGTTGGAACTGTGATTACACTCGATAATTCCATATCATTCTCTTCTGCAAATGCCTCCATATATACAAGATGCTGAAACAGGTTTGCATCTAATGAACCATTATCAAGTGCTTTATTTGGTTGCACGTAGTCATTAAACTCTTCAATGGTTACTGTATATCCTTGTTCTTCTAGGTAAGGTTTTACCCCTTCTTCCAGCATATCACTATAAGGTATCGTTCCTCCTAACACTAATTCTTTCTTTTCACCAGAGGCACTGCCATCATCAGAACCACACGCTGCTAATAATCCAATTAATATCATCAAAAGTACTACTTTTTTCATTTTTTTATTCTCCTTATTTTTTATTTACGGTTTTGGCGATAAAATCACCTAAATATTGAATGAATTGAACCAAGACAATTAATAAAATAACAGTGGTAAACATCACCGTATCATCATATCGATAATAACCATAGCGAATCGCCAAGTCCCCAATACCACCGCCACCGATTGTACCTGCCATAGCAGAATAACCTATTAAACTAATAGCAGTAATTGTTAGACCACTGATCAAACCCGGCTTTGCTTCTGGGAAGATAATATCTTTTATAATCATCCAAGGTGAAGCTCCCACTGCGATTGCAGCTTCAATTACTCCTTTGTCCACTTCACGTGCAGCCGATTCTACGATTCTTGCATAGAAAGGAATCGCCGCTACCGATAACGAAACAGAGGCTGCTAATGGCCCGATCGTTTCCCCGACCAGCCACTGGGTAAAAGGCAATAAGAAAACTAACAAAATAATAAATGGGATCGAGCGGATTAAGTTAATCACAACCCCTACTATGGCTTTAATCCAACTGTTTTCAAGAAATAACCCTTTATCTGTCACATACAATACAATTCCTAAGGGTAATCCAATAAATATCGCTACTAATAATGCAATACCTACCATCAATAACGTCTCAAAAAAGGCTACATTTAACTCTGGCAAAAGTTCGATAATACTAGCCATTGTTGATCACCTCTACTTTACTGACTCGTTCTCGAAGATAATCAATTGCGGCTTCAGTTTCTCGTGGCTCACCATTGACTTCCATAACAAAAATTCCGAGCGGAACATCACGAATATATTCGACTTTTCCGTGCAGGATATTTCCCTTAACTGAAAAGTTTTGTAATACATCGGAAACAATTGCCTCTGCCGCAAGCTCGCCCCAAAAATGAAGTCTAACAAGTTTACCTGTAATTGTTTCCAGCAGTTGTTCAGGTAATTGAAAATCGAGTATTGTTTCGATAAATTTTTTAGTTAATGGTTCTGTTGGGTTTGAAAATATTTCATAAGTAGAACCCTGTTCAATCACTCTGCCATCCCGCATCACTGCACAGCGATGGCAAATTTCTTTGACGACTTCCATTTCATGGGTGATGATTACAATCGTCAACCCTAATTCTCTGTTTATTTTTTTTAGCAACGCTAGAATTGACTTTGTTGTATTAGGATCTAATGCAGATGTAGCTTCATCACAAAGCAATACTTTTGGATTATTGGCCAATGCTCTTGCGATACTAACCCGCTGTTTTTGACCACCACTCAATTGTGAAGGATATTGATTCGTTCGATCCGTTAATCCTACCAGTTCTAATAAATGGTTCACTCTTGGTCTTATTTTTTTATCTGGGACACCTGCTGCTTTAAGTGCAAATGCTACATTTTCATAGACTGTTTTCGATGACACAAGATAAAATCCTTGAAAGATCATACCGATGGATTGTCTTGCCTCTCGAAGCTTCCTACCAGATAGTTGTAATAGATCGATGCCGTCTATCAATATTTCCCCAGAGGTTGGCCGTTCCAATATATTCATACAACGCAATAAAGTACTTTTACCAGCACCACTGTACCCGACAATTCCGTAAACTTCTCCTGAATCAATGGTTAATGACACATTATCGACACCGACGATTTTTCGCTTTTTGCTTTTAAATTCTTTTGTTACATTCGTTAATTCAATCAATGGTGATCACTTCCTTCTGAATTTACTGCCAGGATGATCCTCTGGTAATCTACTGTTTCCATCTGGAAATAATTTCTCTCTTAACGTTCCTTCACGATAGTCTTTTTTGTAGATGCCTCTTGCTTGGAGCTCAGGAATAACAAGATCGACAAACGACTCTAAGTCACCTGGTGTCACCAAATGGTTTAAATTAAAACCATCCACCCCTGATTCCTCAAACTGAAATTGGATGGCGTCTGCTACTTCCTTTGGATTCCCGACAATATAGCTATTGCGGTCAATTGCTTCAAAGCGATTTAACACATCACCAACGGTCAATTTTTTCGGTGCATCTTTCGTTAAAGTTGCTGCTTTGTAATGACCACCTTCTGTTTTTTTCTTATATTCAAATGGCTCATTCGAATCTGCATCCTCATATTCTGCAATATCATAACCACTTGCTCCATACTGTGCTTTTGCGGCATCCGCACTCCAGACTTTGTTATATTCTTCGAATTTCGCTTCGGCCTCTTCTGTTGTTTCAGCCACAACAACACTTAAGAACGAAATAATTTTTAAATTTTCAGGATTGCGTCCATGCTTTGCTGCTCTTTCCCGAATATCATCTGCATAATAGCGAATGCGTTGCGGAGTCGGACCACCAACAAAAATACATTCCGCATGCTTAGCTGCAAACTCACGACCTTTCTCAGAAGTACCAGCTTGATATATTACGGGTGTTCGTTGTAAGGATGGTTCGCTTAAATGTGGTCCTTCTACTTTGAAATAATGACCCTTATGATTAATTTCGTGTACTTTTTCAGGGTCAACTAATGTTTCATTTTCCACATCTTCGACTACCGCATTATCCTCCCAGCTCTGTTCCCATAATTTATAAGAAACATCTAGGTATTCATCTGCTATATCATACCGTTCATCATGTTTAATCATATCTTCAAGTCCAAAATTTCGAGCCGCGTTTGGCAAATAGGAGGTAACGACATTCCAGGCAACGCGTCCTTTGGTCAGGTGATCTAATGTCGAAAACCTTCTTGCATTACCAAACGGTGCTTCATATGTAGTGCTTACTGTTACCGCAAATGCCAGGTGTTTTGTGACACTAGCCATCGCTGACACTAGTAATGCCGGATCATTTAATGGAACCTGTAACCCATCCCTGATTGATGGTGCTTTACTTTTTTGGTAGACATCATATATGCCTAGTACGTCTGCGAAAAAAACGGCATCAAATTTACCCTTTTCCAATAATTTTGCTAAGTCGATCCAGTAATCCAAATCCTTATATTGACGGTGACGTTCACTTTTGGGATGTTTCCATAAACCATGTGAATTGTGCATGGCGCTAGTCATTTCAAATGCGTTTAAAATTATTTCTTTTGTCATAGATTTCTCCCCTTTACAAATTAAAAAGCCTCTTCTTTAAGAAAAGAAGAGGCTTAAAATACAATCACTGAAGTCCTGTCCTTTTCTTATCTTTCAAGCTACTTGCTTGCTGGAGTTGGCACAGTACTTGCGGTCAAGTCTGTTGCCGAGGTTTCAAAGGGCCAGTCCCTCCACCTCTCTGGATAAGAAAAAATGTTGTCGTTATTAAATTATAGTAATCAATGTAACGTGATTTTTCAGAATTGTCAATCATTTATCATAAAAAATTTTCGTCAGCTGTCCAACACATTTTTTGCTAAATTGTAGACAATCGCATCATCTGTTGGCGGATTATGTAACCCTGCTCTGACATCCCTGAAATGACGTTGCAACGGATTTTTTGCAGATAAACTCCTGGCACCGACAATCCGCATTGCTAAATCTACGATTGTGTTGGCACTGTTTGTCACGATGTGTTTGGCAGCTTGTAACTCTGCACCTAACTGGGATCTGGTTTCAGGATGTTCCACCCATTTTGTTGCGACACCATATAACACTTCACGCGCTTTTACTAACTCTAATTCGATTTCACCAATCTTTCTTCTTACTTCTGGCACTTCTTTAATGGGGTGTGGAAGTGTTATCGGCTGAAAATCACTCGCAAACTTGATCGCATAATCACGCGCTGCTTCTGCAATACCTAAGTATACAGCAGGTATTTGCAAATACCATCCTTTTGGAAAAGGTTTTTGTGGTGTCTCTTCAAATAATAAAGCATCTTCTGCGACAAATACATTTTCTAAAATAAGATCATCACTTTTGGTAGCTCTCATCGAAATACTGTCCCACGTTTCATTAACTTTTACTCCTGGTAATGAGTGATCAATTAGTACATAGCCCTTTGTTCCTGTTTGATTGACGTCGACGGTAACAATCGAATAATCAAGAGCTACTGCCATCGATGTAAAGGATTTAGCGCCGTTGATTCGCCAGCCATTCTGTTCTTTTTTTGCAATAGTCGTTGGTATACCACCACGTGAAGGACTACCTGTTGCTTTTTCAGTCTGCGCTAAATTAATCAGGGCTCTTTCTTCCACAATCAAACGAGAAACTTTTTCAAAATTTTCTTTACTCCAATTACGATTCTCCGCTTGTTCCAAGATTACACCCAGCTGCCACCCAAGTGATAAGGCAGTTGGTCCATCTCCTTTTGCTAATTGTTGTTGTACCTGCAAAAATTCAACAAGATCGATTCCTGAACCTCCGTACTCTTTGGGAACCGTCAAGGCTAAAAGTCCATTTTCCTTTATGTCCTCAAAGTTTTCATGAGGAAATAATGCATCTTCATCAACTTGATTTGCTCTTTCCGCGAATATCTCTGATAACTTTATGACATCTTCTATGTAGCTTCTATTATTCTCTGAAACAATTGTCATTATAAATCCCCCTCTAAACTAATAAAATCCTACATCTCGATGAGAGAAGTAGGATTTATAAATATAAACACGTTCTCATCTTTCAGGCATAGACTCCTGCTGGAAGTAGCACCTTTCTTTTTATACGAGCAAAAAGTGGTTGCTGCAGGGTTTAGCGGACCAGTTTCCTTCCCTGACTCTTGATAAGATTAATCGATATGAAGTTAGCCACCACTTTACAAAACTTTCTAAAAATTGTCAACTATTTATTTTATTATTCTAAATTTTCTAAAAAAGGAGTTGACAGTATTTTATAACTCCTGTATATTGTGACTTAACTTAATAAGCGACATATTTTCTTATCCAGAGAGGTGGAGGGACTGGCCCTTTGAAGCCTCGGCAACAGACTTAATCACAAGTACTGTGCCAATTCCAGCAAGCAAGTAGCTTGAAAGATAAGAGGAGCGGATTTCATTATAAACACACACCCTCTTCTATCTTTACTAGAAGAGGTTTTTTATTGTCTAAAAATACAAACAGGAAGAGGTTTTGAAGATGACAGACATTATATTATTATCAGGAAGCCCATCAATAAGCTCACGAACGGATCTAGCACTCCATTATGCAGGCGATAAGTTAATAAAAGAAGGTTTCGATGTCAAACATATCTCGATTCAGGACATTCCAGCAGAAGTATTATTTCATGCCCAATTTGATCATCCCAAAATTAAAGAAGTGACCAATTTATTACGAAACGCAAAAGCAGTAATTGTTGGTTCGCCAGTCTATAAAGCAGCCTATTCTGGAGTATTAAAAGCTCTATTAGATTTATTACCACCAGATGTTCTGCAGGATACACCAGTATTACCAGTTATGACTGGAGGAAGTGGCGGACATTTACTTTCCATTGAATACTCACTCAAACCATTGCTAGCTTCATTAAAAGGTCAATGTTTACAAGGTGTTTATATTGTTGATAAATGTATTGATAAACAACAGACAGAAGAACCGATTGTAGATGAAGAGACAAAGCAGCGATTAATCAATCAATTAACGATCCTTACCAACACAACTGCCAACCAAAGAGAATTATTATTTACTTAATAAAATGAACACCGCGCCTGTACACGGCGCGGTGTTCATTATTTTTATAGTAAACGGACAGATACTAACTCGATATTTTTCCAAGTATTTGAAGCTTTTCTTAGTCCAATATATGCTGTTAACACCATTCCCACTTCAACAATGAATTGTTAATATTGGCATAACTCATTTCCAATTGCATTAATTGTGCAACTTTTATCATACGTGGTTCATATTGTTTAATCATTTCAAAGATTTTTTTTGAGTTTGATATCTTAATTTCTCTTGCCAGCCAAGTGATTAGTGCCTTAAGAGTGGTTACTAAATCTTTTACAAGTGCTTTGCTAACATAATGATATAAGCCAAATATATATCACCCCAACAACTCTCTCCAAAACGGTAGATCACAGCCCTTCCAACTTGTAATCGGATGGATTTCGATAATTTTCGAATACATTAACCATGCAAATATAACTTTACTACGGTCATTATTATTAAGTATAAATACTTGAAATTGCTATATACCGTTTAGTCATCTAAAATATTTTTTATAATTATGTAATATTTTTTGTGCTGTAACGTCTATTAATTAACAACACCAAAGAATGTCAAATAAGGGGGCAAGATGATGGATGAAGAACTAATCACGGATTGGTTTGACGCTTATGCTGATGATGTGTATCGCTTTTTAATTTATTATACATCGACATCAGATGTGGAAGACTTAGTCCAGGAAGTATTTATTAAGGCAATCGATCGATATGATTCCTTTAAAGGGGATGCCAGCCCGAAAACATGGCTCATATCCATTGCTAGAAATTTAGCCATAGATGAAGCACGTAAAAACAAGCGAAAAGACTGGCGCAAATTGATAAAATCGTATGAGAGTAAGGTTGATATTTCACCTGAAGACAAACATCTTATAAGTGAAAGGAAACTGGAATTACATCAAGCGATTTCAAAGCTGAAGCAAGATTATCGAGATGTTGTGATTTTGAGAGGTATTGAAGAACTATCTGTCATGGAAACGGCCACTATTTTAAAATGGTCGGATTCAAAAGTTCGCGTCACATTTCATCGAGCATTAAAAGCTTTGAAAATGCATGTAGAGGAGGTCCATTATGAGTCATAACGAAGATGAATTAAAAAAGGAGTTAAAAGAATTGAAAACTAAGCGCTCATTAGAGACGGAAAAGAAGGAGACGATGAAAATGGCACTGCAAAAACATGCTAAGAAAAAACGTGCCAAATCAAAAGCGAAACAGACGTTCATTTGGTTTTCAAGTGCTGCAGCCATTTTGATCTGTGGTATTCTCGTTTTTCAAATGATTAATAACGACCAGATCACACTGCCTGCCGACAATAATCAAGAAAAAGAGGAAATAGGTATAACCGGTGATGATAACAAAGAATCTGATGAGGTTGATATTTTAGATGATGGACAGGATAATAATGAAGCAGAGGATCAAGGAAGTGAAGACACGGCAAATGAGACGGAAGATCTGAGTCCTCTAGATTTTAAAGTGGATAAAATTGGTGAGGGTACACACACGATTTTAATTGAAGGAATGGAAAGCGAAGAACCTGTCGCACACTATCGAATGGAACCTTACGGCATTGAATATAGTGTGGATAAATTTTTAGACAAATATGCAATAGAAGACACTACGGTAAGGTATCACAATGATTATGATGTTGAAGCCTCCATCGTTATGTATGTAGAGGAAAATGCATCGATAGAGCAAGTATTTTCTAACTTACAAGACGATTACACTGGAGAAAGTGATGGTCCGTATACCCTACCTGAAGACGAAAATCCTTATCAAGGGATCGGGCAAGATTTTTCTGATACACCAGAAGGATTTTATGTTTATCAAATTGAGGAGAATGTACTTGTTATCCAATATGAATATGATGCAGAAGCTGGTGATGGTATGCCTCCCCGCCTAGATGCACTACAAAAATCCATCAAGTAATAATGAAGCGCCATTACTTTCATCTGAAAGTAATGGCGTTTTAATTACAAATCACATTATATGTATATTTGCTGCTGGTTTGATCCACATTATAGAGTAAGTATTTAAATGCTTCAAGGAGGATAACGATGAAAAAAGGCAATAATATCTCAAGTTTGCAAGCACAAAATCAAATAGCACAAGTTCAGCAATCGATACTTCATCTGCAACATGCGATCCAACAAGCACAAAGTCATCCCAACCAGGAAATTTTAGAGCAAATTAAACATTCATTAGAGCGAGCGGAACGATCCATGGCTCAAGCCGACAATACAACTGATGATCAAGGCGCATTGGATTTAGTTCGTCGTGATCTAGAACAACAACGGCAAGCGTATCAAGCTATTAATGAGCAAACTTGATAAAAAGCTATTTTACTCAGCTTAAGTTATAGGTGAAATGTAGATGAGATGCTTCCTCGTCTACATTTCTTACCACATTTATAGTGTTAATACCGTTGAGATGGTCTGTCGTCGGCATTTTATACCATATTTACCATGCTAATGCCGATGAGATGCTCTCTCGTCGACATTTCGTGCCACATTTACAATGATAATGCCGATGAGATACTCTCTCGTCGGCATTTCGTCCCACATTTTCAATGCTAATGCCGATGAGATGCTCTCTCGTCGGCATTTCGTCCCACATTTTCAATGCTAATGCCGATGAGATGCTCTCTCGTCGGCATTTCGTGCCACATTTACAATGATAATGCCGATGAGACGTACTCTCGTCGGCATTTCGTGGCACATTTTCAATGTTAATGCCGATGAGACGCTCTCTCACTGGCTTTTTGAGTCTTAATCCAAAATAACCATCAGATATCTATTGGACATTACGTTTTATATGGGTATTCTACCAAGCGTATGCTTCTGGTGTTTGTCCACCTGGTCCAGGAAATATTTCTTCTAATTTTTGCAGTACTTCCGCTGTTAATTTCACCTCAACCGCACGCAGCGATTTCTCTATTTGTTCTACGGTTCGCACTCCAATAATCGGTGCGTCAACAGCAGAGTTTGTTAGTAACCATGCTAGCGCCACCGTATCTTCCCGTTCACCGATCTCCTTACATAGTGCACCAAATTGTTCTAATTGTGCTCGTTGTTTTTCTGCTCTTTCTTGACTGTGTCTACTTCTGGAGTTTTTAGCTGGATTAAGTGCATTTCCACCTAATAATCCTCCATCTAACGGACTCCACGGGACAACACCTATACCGTACCTTTTGGCAGCTGGTAAAACTTCCAATTCAGGTAAACGACAATTCAAATTGTATTTATGCTGTTCCAACACGAGTCCAAGAAAATTACGTGCTTTTGCGCTCGCTTGTGCTTCCGCTAACGCCCAACCTGGAAAGTTACTAGAGCCTACATAATCTAATTTACCTTGTTGATTTGCAATTTCAAAAGCAGGCCATATTTCTTCCCATGAAGTACGTCGATCAACATGGTGCATCATATAAATTTCAACATGATCTGTCTGTAACCGACGTAAAGAATCCTCCAAATGACGCTTAATCTTATATGCTGAAAGGCCTTGTTCATCATTTGGACCGTAATTCGGATCAAACATCTTTTCATGCATCTTCGTTGCTAATACCACTTTTTCTCTTCGATTGCCACCTTGTTGAAACCATCTTCCAATAATTTTCTCTGTTAATCCAGCATTCTCACCCCAACCATAATTGTTAGCGGTGTCAAAATAGTTAATACCTGCATCAAGTGCAGCATCCATAATTTTAAAAGCTTCTTTTTCTTCGGTATCGACACCGAAATTCATCGTGCCTAAACATAGTTTACTTATTCTCATACCTGAGCGACCTAAATAAGTATATTCCATTTCCTATCCCCTCCTTCACTCCATTTAAAATGTAGCACCAGTTTATCTAAATAGCAAGAGGGACAAATTATTTGCGCGTTTTCGTTACAACATTTAAAGAGATAATCGCTAAAGAAGGTCAAACAAAGTAAAATATGTTATGATATTTTGAGATGAAGGATAAATTGGAGGTTGAGAAATGGGAAAAAGAATTTTGTTATTTCTATTAACAAATATTTTAGTAATGACAACCATCGTCATTGCATGGTCTTTGATCACTAGGTACACCAATATTGGTGCAATTCAAAACGCTGAAGGCCAGATATCATATGGCGCACTAATGATATTTAGTATTCTTGTAGGTTTCGCTGGGGCGTTCATTTCACTTGCGATGTCACGTTGGATGGCTAAGATGATGATGAAAGTGAAAGTGATCGATCCAAGCCGTCCTGCAAATGCACAGGAACGCATGGTTTATGAAAAAGTCGAACGTCTTTCACGTACAGCAGGCTTGGTTCATACACCACAAGTTGGAATCTACCAATCAGCGGAAGTAAATGCCTTTGCGACAGGGCCAACTAAAAAACGCTCCTTAGTTGCTGTATCTTCAGGTCTTTTGCAGACAATGGATGATGATGCGATTGAAGGAATTATTGCTCATGAGGTGGCACACGTTGCGAATGGTGATATGGTAACGATGACGTTATTACAAGGTATCGTCAACACATTTGTTGTTTTCTTTTCAAGAATCGCAGCGATTATTGTCTCACGTTTTGTACGTTCCGAAATTCAATGGATCGTTCAATTTGCAGCAATTATCGTATTTCAGATTTTATTCTCGATACTTGGTAGTATTGTTGTCAGTGCTTATTCCCGTCACCGAGAATATCACGCAGACAAGGGTGGAGCTGACTTAGCTGGTCGTGACAAAATGGCACATGCGCTACGTTCATTAAAAATGTACGTTGATCGTGCTAAAGTCAACGATCGTACAGACGACTCTGCAATTCAAACAATGAAAATCAATGGAAAAAGCAGCATGATGACCTTATTTTCTTCCCACCCACCATTAGACGACCGCATTGCAAAACTGGAACAACGATAAAGTGTACTTTAATCAGTAGGAGGTTTAATCTCCTGCTGATTTTTTATCATCGACTTCTGCTTTAAACAGGAATCCTTTTTAAATGAAGAATTTCAAATTACTTTTTTACCATGTTCCATCTGATTTAAAAGCCGGTCTAATTCTTGAGAAATTCTTAGTAACTCATGATAACTTACCTTTTTTTCGTAAGCCTGGTACATCGCCCTTCGAACATCATCAATTCTTTGGTCTAATTTTCGCAAAGATATTACTCCTTTTCGTTTAAATTAATTATAGAATACCCAAATTTTAACTTTTTGAAACATGAAGGGCACTTCTGATCAGCTTGCTTTTGAATCGACTCGGTATCCTAATATCGATATTATGTCGGTTAATTGGTCAACACTCACAATGGTTTCCTCAAAATACACTTTCACTTTGCAGTCATATAAGAGAACATGAACTTCTTTGACACGTCTACGTTATTCAATTTCCCTTCAATTCTTTGAAGAGACGATAAAGAAGTTATTGTTTCTACTGGGAATTTGATTGTGCTCATTGTCTAGTCGCTCCTTAGTGATTGTTTACGAACATCTTAACCGTATATAGAGCTTAAAACATTGATCTTAATCAACTTTTTTTAAATTGCTACTAGAATATGCGCATTAATGAATTTATCATGTTAAAATAATAAGTAATAGAAAGACGGTCGATTTACTTGTAATGAGTGAGAAACAAGGGGGTTTTAAACAGATGAGCATAAATAATTGTAATCATTCCTCCAATCAAGAATCACTGGATAGTTGTGTTGCAAAGGTACCTATCTTTAATCATCTAGATAGAAATCAACTTGATGAAATTATGAGGACGGTTCAATCCACCACTTTTCAAAAAGGAGATCCTATTTACCAGGCAGGGGATACCTCTGACACATTATATATTGTGCATAAAGGCAGGGTGAAGATCTATCACCTAGCTCCAGATGGCAAGGAACACATTGTTTCATTACTTTTTCCTGGTGACTTTACTGGTGAATACGCACTTTTTAACGAAACTATTCACGAATCATACGCAGAAGCTTTAGAAAAAACACAAATGTGTAGAATCAAACGAGAAGATTTACAAGCCATTTTAGAAGAATATCCATCAATTTCGTTAAAAGTTTCACAAGAATTTTCGCAAAAATTAATGCAATCAGAACAACAATCAACTTATTTTGCAACAGAAAAAGTCCATACGAGAATCGCTTTATATTTAGCAGATCTTTACGACAAACAAAACGAAGCTGTGATTGAATTACCAGTAAGTCGTAAAGACTTAGCTGGCTATCTGGGCACAACCCCAGAAACAATCAGTAGAAAAATTTTGGAGTTGGAAGATAATGGATACCTAAAACAACACACTAGCAGAAAGATCGAACTATTTGAATTAGAAAAATTAAGACAGATCTAGTATGCTGGTCTGAGGTGTAATAGGCATCGCTCCACTAAAAAAAGAAGGGTCTTATAATTATCTGCCCTTCTTGCAAATTATTTCTTCTTGCATTTCGCACTGTTCTTCTTGCAGATTTCTTTTTCTTCTTGCATTTCGCGCTGGTCTTCATGCAAATGAGAAATGAGTACTTCTATTTAGAAGATCTCTTTAGCTAAAACAGTATCCATATAATCTATGTTTCCGTCCTGATTGATATCATAATTGAGCTCTGTCCCTCCGAAAGCAGCGGGGTTTGTTTCAAATTGGTCGATGACAGAATTATTATCGAGATCTGCTTGGAATTCATCCATCATCCCATCATTGTTTAGATCAACATCAAATTGGTCCATTAATAAATCGTGATCCAGATCATTAATGCCATATGTACCATATTCTGAAAGCTGGTACATTTGCAAGTCACTCTCATCAATACTCATATCATGATTCATATCTAAAAAATCTAGTGGGTCTATTTCCATTGACATCATTCCTCCCATTTAATCAAATAATTTCTGAATACGACTACTTGTTTTCCTTATTTTTTCCGCTTGTTTCTTTTTTACATTTTCTATCGTTCCTTCAAATTTTTGATCAAAATCAAATTGAAAGGTATAAATGAATTTATTTTTAATTTGTGTACTATTCCCAATGGACAGTAGTTTTTCTCTATCACCATCTGCCACTTTTTGTTTTAATTCATCCTTCAAAAGGGATTCAGCAGGAGTAAATCCTATTTTTCTTGATATATTTAGCGAGCGAAAATACATCTTTTGATTTCCCGCCAACTGATAAAACTGTGCCAAATAGAAGAAAAATTCCGCTTGAAAACGGGGAATTCTTTCAATTTGAATCGCTTTCGTGAGATATTGAATTGCCTTTTTCAGTAAATTGTACCTCTTACGATTAGAATTTGCGTATGCAGAAGAATACGCTAATGCTTTACCTAAAATCACCAGGTCTTCCACATCATTTCGATGTTCATCACTTTTCACTCTTTCAGCTGTTAATGCAATGGCTATTCCTAAATAAGTGGAAGGTGAAGCTTTTTCAAAATCTTCATCAATGGCATTTAAGCCTGAAGCAACCCCTTTTCCAACAACAAAACCAAACGGATTGATCACTGCTCTTCCGACATTCATACCACTGTTCCACTTCTGATAAGTAATAAGCGCCTCGTAGAAAAACAACCAATAAAGAGGATTATCTGGTTCTTTTTCAAGCTTTTCCTGTAGATCGGCTACACCTGTTGCACCCTGGGTGGCATCAGTTACGACTGACAAAATAGGTAAGGAAGCCAATTCCTTTTTTGCCTTTTTAGAAAAGTTACTTAATTGATGCTGCTGTTCTTTCGATAGAAAGTCATCATACCAGTTGCTCAACTTCCATCACCTCACTTATAATCCTGATAAAAACATGCCAATTATTGCTACTGCAATGATGATAAGAATGAGACAACCCAGAATCTGTTTAATCCGTTCCGCATAAAAGTAATATACGAAACCGACAATTATACCAACTATTGGAGTCGCGATAAATGAAAAGATAATACCGACAATAATTGATCCCAGGATCGATCCTCGTAAATCTTCGCCTGCTTCTTCTTGATAACTGGACAGTTGTTGCGCTTGAGTATTATTTAATACATATTGACGATCCCTGAGCCACTCATCTACCTCTTGATACGAAGGTTGATTCATCTCTTTCACGAGTCGAACTAAATCTGGCAGTGCAGGATGGTTTTGATCAACTTCGTCACAATCATTCATAATAAATGCCATCACTTGTTGCTTTTCTTCTTCATTATTAGGCAACTTGCGTATTTTTTTCAGTGTGTTTTTTCGTAAAAACTCATCTTGATTTAGAAATGCTAAAAAGTATAATTCCGATAATAAGAAATAGTTCTCAATGTCAATTGGTGTGACTAAAAGCCCTTCTTCAATTACTCTGATCGACTTATCCAATTGTTCTTGCCTGGTATAAAAATGAGAGAGTAATAAATGATAATTTCGTTCGTTTAAATTAAGCTGGATCAGTTTTTTGAGCTGTACTTCTTCTTTATGCGTATCCCCTAAATGAAAATAAATTTGACGCATTAAAAGACGATATTCTTCTGAATGAGGATTCTCTAATATCAGATCTGCTCCCAGCTTCTTTGCATTCTGAAACCTTTCCAAAGATACATACACATCTGCCAGCCTGTACTTTACCGTTAAATCATCTGGATAGTCTTGTAGCATCTCCTCCAGAAGTTGTGCTGCTCTATAATAATTTTCGTTACTGATATGCTCGACAACTTGGTGTGCCGTCGCTTCATACCTTCCACCATCTTGTTTCATGCGATCATATTCTTGCCTTTTTTCTTCGTTAAAAAGTGTTTCATAAGCCTGATTCAATTCCTGAAATTTTTCAGGAAATTTTTCATTCGTATAAATTCGTATTTGGCGATAATAGGCTCTTTTAATATCTGTTTGTGAGGCATTTTCGTCTACACCTAAAACCTCATATAAATTCTGTTCCTCCATTTACTCTTCCTCCAACAATCTATTTAAGTGAGTTTGGGCCTTGTTAGCAGTCCATTGCTGAGGAAAACGGTCAACGATTTCACGTAATAATTCGGTTGCCTGTTCAATTTGTCCTTTGTCGATCGCTAATTCCGCTAATTGTAACATTAAATCATCAAGGTATGGCGATTTTTGAAAATGACTGCTCTTTGATTCGATGAATGACACCATCGCTTCTTCAACAGGTTGACCAACCATCAATGAAGATTGAATCTGTAAATATCTCGCATCATCTGAGAAATATTGTTCGTGATCATAGTTATATGATTTCTCTAATAACGTTGCAGCTCTTTCATAGTCTTCCTGATGAAAAGCTTTCAACCCTTGTTGATACGCTTCTTTACTTGCTAAAGTATTAAGGTTTTCAAGATTGGTCACAAACCCGATACGTTCTTCCATTTGGCTATATTCATCTTCTAACGCTTCATATGTAATCATCTGTTCTTCCAGCTTCGATTCTAAGGTATCAATCTTATTTCTCTGATCAGACAAAAGGTCTTCATCCACTTGGACAGCATCGGTATCTTCTGCTACAATTGGTATCTCTTTTGTATCAGGAAAAACTTTACTTCCAACAAACAGCCCTATCACAAGTACTGTTGCGAAGGCTACCATTGATAGCCACCGACGATTGCTTGACTTCGGTTCTTCTTTAATACGATAGCGATTCAAATCAATCGATTGTTGGATATACAAGGGCGCTTCATTATATAGAGAAAATGCCTTTTTACGATCACCGGAATGAATTAAGCTAATTAAATATGCCTTATAAACGGATACAGGTAAAGGCAAGTCATGATCCTCGTGAAAGACTACTGAAAAGTCCTGTAGAGCTTTCTGAAATTGACCTTTCTTTACTTTTTTAATTCCTTCATTATATCTTGAAAAGATCACCTTATACTTGGGAAATTGAAGGTCTATTTGCTTCTGTAACTCTCTTACTTGTGGGATCACACCAGGACTTACTGAACGCAGCATTGCTTTTGCATGATAAGGATTGCCCATCCTTGCTTCTACTAATGCTAAAGCCCAAAGCAACTGAGAATGATCAGGATAATGAATCATTATATCTTCGAGCACTTTCTTTGCCCGAAGATAATCCTTTTTATCTATAAAATCTAATGCTTGCTGGTAGTTTTCTTTGATTGTATCCATAGATTCTTTACATCCTTTAAACAACTTCCATTAAATAATCGGTTAATTGTTCCTCAAATTGTTTTACGGCTTGAGAATCATTACGAGAAAGCGCGCCTTTAAGATTGTTCATGATCCCATCCAAAATGGTTTGTTGCCCTTCATCCAACTCATCTCTCACTTTTTCTGCGCGATACATAACAGCTTTTACATCTTTATAAAGTTCCGATTGATCCCAAGCTTGCTCCATCTTTTGTTTCGATTTGCTTACTTCTAAGTCGCTCATTACTCCGCTATTATTGATCTCTGCATTTACCGTTTTACCAGTACTGGTAAGCTTTGCTGTTACTTTCAGATTACCGTTAATATCGTAATGGAACGTAATTTCGATACCTTCCTGACCTGCAGGATTTGCCGGCACTCCATTAATTTCAATATTTCCCAGGAAAGTATTTTCCACCGTCTTTTCTGCATCTCCCTGGAATACTTGAATATTAAAAGAGGTTTGATTATCTTCGACCGTATGATAAAACTTTGTCTCTGATTTTGGTATCGTCGAGTTACGATTAATAATAATATCAAAATATCCAGGTACTTTTTGACCAGCGATTACTTTAATAATTTCTATTCCGAGATTATATGGAGCCACATCTGTGACGATAAGTCCATTCTCAGATGAAATGGATTCATTTTTAATACCTACTTGAATCGCTGCACCTAGTGCTACCGCTTCATCTGGATTAATATCTTTTCGAGGCGCTTTCTTAAATTTTGTCTCCACTAACTCTTGTACACTCGGAATCCTTGTCGATCCCCCCACTAATAACACTTCGTCTATCTGATAGATACCAATTCCTGTGTCTGCTAGCACTTTATCTACTTCTATTAAAGTTGAACTCAATAAATCATCGACCATTTTTTCAAAATCGATTCTGCTAAGCTCCAAATCTACTGATAAAGGCATGCCGTCTTTTAAAAGAATCATTGGTACCGAAATATTGACTGACACTTGCGTAGAGAGTAATTTTTTTACACGTTCTGCTTCTTCTTTTAAACGGTTTTTTCTCAAAACGACTTCTTGTGCAGATCCGTCCTTCAAAAGGTTAATACCATGCATTTTCTCAAATTCTTCTACAATATACTCTACGATTCTCTGGTCGAAATCCATGCCACCTAACGTATTGTTACCACCACTTGCTTTGACATCGACAACGCCTTCAAATAATTCGACAACCGACACATCAAAAGTACCACCACCTAAGTCATAAACCAATATGTATTGTTCTTTGTCCATATTATCTAAACCATAAGCAATGGCGGCTGCTGTTGGTTCATTAATAATACGATCCACTTTTAAACCAGCTAATTCTCCTGCCTTTTGAGTTGCCTTTCGTTGTGAATCAGAAAAATAAGCAGGTACGGTAATCACAGCCTCTGTTACTTCTTCTCCCAGTTTATCTGCCGCACTTAATTTTAATTCTTTTAAAATATTAGCTGAAATTTCTTCAGGACGATAAACTTCTCCTGCTACGTTTAGTTTTTCATCGGTACCCATGAAACGTTTTACTTCTGTGACAACATGGTCAGGCATACTGACAATTGCTGATTTTGCCGAGTTTCCGACAACAATCTGCCCCTCTTTTGTCACGTGAAATACCGATGGTGTGGTTCTCCCTCCTTCTCTGTTTTCAATAATCTCAGGTTTTTCATTTTTTATGTAAGCTACTGCTGAATTCGTTGTTCCTAAATCGATTCCGATAATCGCCATGATGATCCCATCCTTATTCTCTTAGTAGATTGTGATTACTTTTGCTCTTCTGATTAACGTTTGATTATGTTGGTATCGAAAACCTCTTTGAAAAATCGAATACACATCATATTTTTGCAGATTCGGCGCATCCACTTCTTCTAAGGAAACAGTACCTATACCTTCCATAATCGATCCATCAAAAGTTTCACCAATCACTGGAATTTCTTCTATTCCATAACCCTCAAGTAATTGAATAGCCTTATCGACTACTTTTGTGACTTCTTCTAACCATGAACTATCTTGTTTTTGTGCAGCATTAATTTTAATCAAATCAAGTAGATCAAATACTTCTAACAAAAGATCGACATATTGATTCATTTGTTGATTCACATCATCCGTTGAGGATTCATGCTTTTCTTCCTGATGTCCTAACCTTTCATCAATATGCAATTGAATTTCTTGCAATAATTTAAAATTGACATGATTTCCTTTTTTTACTTCGTCCTTGATATGGTCGAACTTGCTTATTAAGTCTGTATCTGTTTTAGGATCTTCCATCTCCTCATCAATTAGGATAGGAGATAGGTTTAACAATTCATTTTCTAATTCTTTTTGAAACGTTTCCAAGTTTACTTCCCCTACTTTCTTATCATTATATTTATCGATGAATGTATTACGCAGTGTTCTAATCTCTTCTACCCAATTCGTCTGGGTGTCAGATGAATTTAACAATTGATCAAATAAACCATAATAGGATTTGTAACTTATGTAGATATTCCAATTTAGTATTAACCTAATGTACTCTAACAATGTCTTTGGATCATCATTTATAGCTTTTTTAATAGTTTCTTCCTGATGTCCATCTAAAAATGGCAGGATATCATTTAAGAATTTTTGCCCCTCATTCACTCCAACACCTCCAAACTCACTTAAGTATATATTACTATTTTAGTACATTATCGACAAAAAGTGTAGAAATATGGTAGTTTTTTTATAGGTAAATATTACTTAATTTAATTGAAGCAAGATTATAATAATGATAAATAGAACTATTCTATCTTTATAGATATAAGACACAATTAATAAAGATTGACAGTGAGAACGAATGTTTTGTAGAAAACTCAAATAATTTTATTTTGATTCGGTTACGGTTAAGGGATCGCCTTTGGGTTCATCGATCGGCAAGTATGCGCGATTAGTGAAGTTACCTTGTTCCTAAACTATAAACATACTTACTAATAAAAAAAGCTATCGAACTATCATCAATAGTTCGGTAGCTTTCTTCTAATTAATTACAATATAAATATATGAATGCTTATCACTTATTCAGATAAATGACTTGTACTTTTCTCTTTCGGCGTTGTATTGTCTTTAATTGTTTGAAGTGCATCATGCATCTTAAACACGACAATCAACAATTCACAATAAATACGAATAACTAGTGGCCCTACAACTATAACTACAAGTCCCAAGAATACTTGGAATCCACCACCATAATAGGCACTAAACCCTGAAATAATGATCCCTAATCCTGATAAAACAGATAGACCTACACCAATCCAAAAAATTATTTTGATAATCATAGGTGTAATCATTGAATCAAATTTAATAAACTTATCCATTCTTATTCCTCCCGTATCTTTATTGGTAATATATCTCGTTCCTATACGTTTGCATTTGTTCCACAGAGTAAAAAAATACTTTATCGCGGATTTCGACACATACTTGGAATCAAGAAGATGTCCACGAATAACCAGACCCATAAAACAATTAATGGGATCCAACCGATCACAATCCAGACCGAAAACCATCCTACTACTCCAAGTAATAGTTGAGCAATCCCACTTCCAATTCGTCCTGTATAAAAGCGGTGAACCCCAATTTGTCCAAAGAAAAACCATAATATGTAGGCAATAGCTATATTTCTTTCTCTCAACTGACTAACCTCCTTTTTGTTCATATATTACTAGTATAATATTCCCATTTATAAAAAGCAATAAGTCATTATTATGTGTAATAAGTGTCAAAAATTAAGTGTCTTTTCCTGTGCTCTAATTCTGATGGGGGCTATTACAAACGTTTGCTACATGATAAAATAGTAAATAAAACATACAGTTAAGGGAGAGAAGAGGATGAAGTTAACCGTATATTTAGCAGGACAAATACATGATAACTGGCGTAAGGAAGTCAAAGAAAAGGCTAACAAGAAAGAATTACCTTTGGAATTTGTAGGTCCACAAACTGACCATACCCGCTCCGATAATGTCGGAGAAGATATCATTGGTGACCAGCCTGGCAGTGTATATAAAGATGATGCTGCCTCGGCCATTAACAATTTAAGAACGCAGGTGCTGTTGCAAAAATCAGATATTGTGATCGCTCTTTTCGGAGAAAAATATAAACAATGGAACACAGCAATGGACGCCAGTACTGCACTAGCTCTAAACAAGCCAACTATTATTGTTAGGCCAGAATCACTGATCCATCCACTTAAAGAATTATCGAACAAAGCGAATGTAACTGTGGAAACAGTGGATCAGGCAATAGACGTGATTTCTTATATTTATGAATAAGACAAAAAGGGAGATATGCCAATTAGGCTATCTCCCCTATTACATATCTTGAGAAAAAAGTCTGTCTTCTTTTCCCTCTAATTGATAAGGTTCCTAACAACATCACACTCCTCCATTAACTATCCGCTCCCAGCAAGGAGTATTGTCCACTAGATTAGATTTTACAACTCCTGAGAATTCTAAACAGAAAAAGAAAAATGTAAACCTTTTCATTTTGTCGAATAAATGAGATAATTGATCTATAGAAATAGATAAAAAGTCTTACAGCGAAGAAGGTGCAGCAAAATGTCATTATTGTCCGTTCTAAAAAGCAGTTTTATTCTTGTGTTGATCAGTACTAGTCTAGTTATCACTTTCGGTTTTGTAACTAAACCGGTTAAAACCGTACCACTTCATGAAGATACAATACTTGTCGCACACCGCGGAGCCTCTTATCATGCGCCCGAAAACACTTTGGGAGCCTTTCAAAGAGGAATTGAGCTGAATGCAGATTATTTAGAATGTGATGTCCAATTAACAAAAGATGGTCATGTTGTAATCATGCATGATAAGCGAATCGATCGCACCACAAATTTCTATGGCATGGTTAAAGATTTAACGCTAGAAGAATTAAAAAAAGTCGATGCTGGCCTCATGTTCAGCACAGATTACATTGGTGAAGAAATTCTCACATTGGAAGAATTACTGATTGCGTTAAATCCAGGTGCAGGAATTATGATTGAAATCAAATATCCAGATCTATATCCTGATATTGAAGAAAAAGTAGTCAATATCATAAAAGATTACCAGGATAAACACAAAATAATCGTACAATCTTTTGATTTTGATGTCATCAAAAAAGTAAAGAAATTGCTTCCTGACGTAGAAACAGGTGTTATTGTATCTAAAAGGAAACTAAATACGACTGAAATTGCAGATTTAGCTAACTATGTAAATGTTATAAACTATAATGTAAATTATTTGAGCAAGGATATTGTAGAAGCTGCTCACAATAATGACATCATGGTTACCGCATGGTCCATCAAGAAGCAAAAACATTTTAATAAAGCAATGGAATTAGGTGTTGACGGGATTGTGACTAATTTTCCAGATTGGATTATTAAATAAGCAGTTAGATAATTTATTGATATTCTTTTTTATAATTTGAATCGGGATCATCAACAGATTTTTTTCTTTTCCACAAACACTCGATTCCTTTCCATATAAGATACAAAATTCCAATGGAGCCAGGAATACACTTAAGAAAAGAATGAGCACCGTTATGAAAAATTGCAATTGTAGAAAGTAGTGCGATACAAAGGATTGTCTTTTCATCCTAAAAGATAATTGAAATCCTATTGGTACGTCATAAACAATACGAGCAAAGGGATAAAAACAAAAGGAAACAATGAAATAGGTGTCTTTATTTGACGGATGAAAAAAAATAAAATAAATCACTACTGTTAACAGAAAAGCAATTGCATAGGATTTTAAAAAATACTTAACATTCACTTGGCTATCATGCTTTTCGTTCAATGCAATTGCAAGTGAGGAACTATTTGTAATTGAGGCGCGTTCATCTAATAGTCTAATCAATTGTTTCCTGTCTTTCCTTCTAACATTTGACAATATAATTGAAAATAAATCTCTTTTTCTTTTTAGAAACAATTTATCAAATTTAGTCCCTCTTTTTACAAGTTTCTCTCGATAGACTTCTTCATTCTTTAAAATTATATCTATATATTTATAAAAATTCATTTCTCGTATCTTATAACCTTCAATATCTTCCCATTTTACAAAATGTGGACGTTTGGAATTAGCATTTATTATTAGCCCTTCATTTTTTATAATGAGATATGGCGCATTTTTCAATAATTTTTTTATTAGTAAATAGATTATAAATACTGTGAACAGAAAAATAAAAGCGCTTATAAAGACAGCAGATGTATCACCATTATTGTATGCTTGTTCTAGTATAAAAACATCTAACACACCCATAGCGCTCATGATGAATATTAAAAATACTAACTTGAATTTTGATACGTAAAAGCAAAACTCATGAGATTTGTCCATATTGTTTACCTACCTATAGTGATTTTTATTCAATGATAACGAAGTTTGTTTAGTTATACTTACTGATACTTGTTACAAATCTTTTAAGTTGGTATTTACTATTAATTTAGTTATTATTGTAAAAGCCTTTACTTCTGTTCTCTTTAGTTTGAGGATAAACTTTTGTATAGAGAAGAGTGAATATCCAGGTAGTTAAGATATTTGGAATTAGGACAATTAAGCCAATTGGAGCAACAGTTATACCGACAATTAATAAATAGATAATCGATATATACATGCAAGTAAATACGAACAGAAACATATAAGAACATTGAGATAAATGGGTATAAATTCAAATTTGAGCCATAGTGTTTTGATTTTTCAATAAGTTTCTTATCCTTTTTAATTTCTTGTAGAGCAATCCTAAATGGATACAATAAAATATGCTTCATTTTTTCTCTTCACCCCGCACTCTCCTCAACTAATTCACTATCTGATTAGAATCCTTTAAGAATAATTTCCTTTTTATAATTATGATTAAAGAAGTTATTTCTTTCATCAAATTGAGCAAGAAAACACCTTTACCACTCACACATTTATTCGACAAAATCTAACTCAGTATTTTCTATTAGAAGCTCACCATTTTCATTTGTTAGTTGATTTAATAATGCCTCCCCTTCTTGATTTATATCTAATAAAAATGGAATAGTACTGTCTGTATTTATAATGCCAAAAGTGTCTTCTTCTAGGGTAACAGGAGTTTGCTCATAGATATATTCCCCTGTGTTCACATTACCCAGAGTAATTTCAAAATAGATATTTTTTATTGGTGCATGCAGTCTATTCACTGCAAAGAAAAGTAATGACATCGAACCATCTTCATAATCAACAATATTATACGGATAGACACTAAAATCATTTGGTAAACCTTTCTTAGGATCCGCTTCAATAGCAGCATTCAACTGAGCATACATCACATTATTTTCAATGGTCTTACCTGCTTCTTTGTCTATTTTCTGCAATTGCAGTTTTAAATCTGGAATGTTAAGAGATGTCTCGCTTTGTCCTATTGATTCAGAGTCTTCTGTAGCCTCTGTATCTTCTGTATTTTCAGTTTCGTCAATTAGTTCATCCTCGTCCAGATCGTGCTGATCTTCTTTTGTTATCACATCAGTACTTTCCTCATTTGTATCTTTTTTCGCTGTATCTTCATCATCGGTCTGAGTTACTTCCGTCTCTATAAAAGAGCTACACCCTACTAAACTAAGAACTATTATTAATAACGAGCCTAACCGTATTTTGTTCATTTTTTTTCCATCCTTACTTATCTTAAATTTATCCATACTTACTATTGTAGTATTGATTATGAAAAATGGTTTCTTAATTCTCCTGCTTTATTTTATAAAAAATATCTTTTAAGGTTTGGATTTGTAGTTCTTCCACGAATCAAATAGCTTCTCTTATTAAACCCAATTAGTTGCTACGATAGAAGTTAACTCTTGTAATGGGTAGGCGTTGAAGACTTATGCAGAAAATAAAGAATAGAAATAATGTGAAAAATAATAGAATCATAGACAAAGTTAAAAAATATATAATAGTCAATATTAGAAAACTAATGAAACCAATAATTGCCAACCACAACTCTAACTTATATATTCTTTTACCTTCGTCAATATAGTCCTCTATCATCTGTTTCGTTAAATTAATTTCTCTAACCTCTCCATACACTCTATGTGTATAAATCAAACGGCTTATAAAAAAACTTACACCTAATAATACAGTGAACAAAAGGATATTTGGGATTAGCGACAAAGGTGTTTGCATTCCTTGTAAGCCTCGCAATAATGCAAGAACGCCAAAGAAAGAAGCCCAATATAACCATTGATCTTCCTCTCTATGGAATGCTTTATATGAACGATTGGACTCTTTATTTATAAATATGGTGTACTGTTGGCGTCCTTTTTTATTTTCTGTGTATATTGGAATTAGGTCCATTAAAATCAGTCCTTGATATCGTATTCTCGTTTTTCAAAAGATACAATACTTTTTAAGAATCTTAGTATCACAAAGTTTATTCGGAATATCAGAATTTTCTCTGTGAAGTTGATTATTTTCTTCGATAATATACTAAAGTATAAGTGACAGTAATTTATTTTTGCTAGAGAATATATTCTCTTAATTTAGTTTATCTTTAGTTTATTTTTAATATTTAGTCTCTTACTGGCTTAATTCTCCCACTTAAATCATAGTTAAAACTATCAAAACGGTATTTACAATAAAGGATTACTAATTGCTCAGGAAGTACAAATATCATTACGTTAAATATAGTCATTTCAAGTATTACTATAAAGATAAGATCGATTTGCATAAGTTCAAAGTTTCTTATCATAAACTGGATAATAAAAGTAATTCCAATACCTATAGGAATTATAATTGGTAGAACTGATTTTGATTCCCAAGTGTTTCTCTGTTTATCTTTATATGTCCCTTTCCTATATTTACCTTGCTGTAATAGTAAATAAAATCGTATTGAAGTTATAATGAAAACTATGATACCAATAAAAAACATAATTATTGAAAATTGCAAGAGTACTTCACCATCATCTGTCATTTCTGTACCAATAGCTATTATTGAAAGTAAAAAACTTGAGATACCAAATAAATTTTGAGATACTATTATGCTTATTAAGTACTGAATGCGTTGGTACCTTCTATACACAATTGGGATTGAGTAAATTAAAGAAAGTCCTCCTAAAATACATGAAAACATAAAATGGAATTGAAATACTATATCTCTTAGTGGTAAATTTGAAAAGCCACTAATAAACCATTCAAGATATAACAATAATGCTTGACAAAATATTGCCAAAACGAATACAGCACCTAATGATATAGGGCTTTGTCTTTTTGACTCTAGTGGTTTTCTTAGAACTAAAAAATCTTCTTCAGATAATTTATTTAACAATTTGCTACCTCCTTAAGAAAACCAACCTTTTTCACCTATCGCATATCACCCTATTCTCTAGCTTTTATAAGTACTTCTTTGAAAAATTACCGATAATTAGCTGATTTTCTTAAATTTCACTCGAGTACTGCCATCTAGTACGGTAAGCGTGTTAGAAATGACTACAATTAACAAACTAAGAGTTGCAATAAATAACATGATTACATTACCTAACTGAACAAAAGCCCAAAAGCACATTATGGTAAATACCAAACAAAATACATATGCCAAAAAACATTGAATAACTTGTTTTAAAGACTTTGGCCTGATCCATACAAGTTTCTTTGAGTTTGTTTCATAGCTAATAACCGAATTAAATTTCTTTTTGTTTTTACTAGATAAATACACTCGTAAAATAACTACTATTAGTATGACAAAAGAAGCCATTATGACATTGACTTTGGGAGTACTTTGAATATTAAAATAATCTGCTAAAGGACTTAGTAAATTGGCTATAGCTAATGCTAAACCTGTTGTGAGGACAGTATTCGTATTATTATTTGTAGGATCGTTGTTCAAAAGTTGCAACTTCTTATCGCTAACTTGTTTATCAATTTTATAAATAGTGTTTGGAGCAATCCACGTTAGAAACGGAATAAGTATATTCCAAACAGATCGGCTCATATCCATTACAAATCTATCACCATCAATATCTAACATTCTGAATCTAATATTATTATATACGCGTCGCACTTCACAATTCATGAATATTTCCATCACCCAATTCAGAGGATTCTATTTGCATCCCCATTTATTACCTAGCCACTTTGTTTATAAATACCCGAATGATTCACCTTTATCGCATAAGCTTCAGCAAATAGCTTCTAGACCAACTAGTACAAAACAAACGTGTTTGTCATTCCACATGTTTGTTTCGAAGGATACATTTTTGATTCACTCTCCTAACCGATCATAAAATAAGTGGTAAAGATAATATATCAATCTCCACCACTTATCTCATTATTCGTCTAAATCCACATCTGCATTTTCTAATCTTAGATCAGTCGTTTGGTTGGTTAGCTGGATAAATAGATCTTCATCTTCAGGGTAAATATCTATCATAAATGGAACAGTACTGTCTGTTTCTAATATCCCCATAAATGTTTCTTCTAACTCAACTCGATGCTGATCGAATATATATTCTCCTGTTTCCGTATTACCAAGTGTCAGATCAAAAGAAATATTTTTTATCGGAGCATGTAATCTATTGACCGCAAGGAAAAGTAAAGAAAGAGAACCATCATCATACTCGATGATATCATGCGGATACACACTGAAGTCATTTGGAATACCTGCTTTTGGATCGGCTTCTACTACCGAAGCTAATTGACTGTATATCTCATTATTTTCAATGGTTATTCCTTCCTCCTCATCTATCTTTTGAACTTGAAGCTGGAGGTCAGGTATTGCGGAAGAAGATTGATCTTCAGCATTTACTTCGTCCGTTTCCACCGTGTTAGTTCCTTCATCAACTATTTCGTTCTCGTCATTTTCATCTTCCGTATCATTGGTTTCAGTTTGATTATTTTCACTTTCCTCAGTTCCTTCATTGGTTTCAGCTTCCTCTATATCTGATGTTTCTTCAGATGACGTGCTGCAACCTGAAATACTTATGATTAGTATAAGAAACATGCTCACTACTATTTTTTTCATTTCTATTCTCTCCTTCCGATTAAAGAGAACCATTCATTTAAGCAACTTGATGATAACCACTTTAATCTATATATGTTCTATTTTTTGTATGAATCGTCTATTTTAAATATTAGATTTTGCTTATTCTTTCCATGCTGTTATTTCAATCGTTTAACACCTACGCTCATTTCGAGAAATATGCTGCCGGAATGTGTCGTCTTATACTCTGCAAATACCGGTGTATTTTGTTGGAAACTATTTTGATTAATGTAGTTCATTAGTTCCCAAAATTGTACCTGTGATTGTTCATTAAAGTCATCTGTTACGCGTGTCATAATCATGGGACTTATACTCAAATAACTGTGAAATTTGATTTCTTCTTGTTCTTGTATCGTAAATGTGTTTTCCCATATAGGTAAAAATATTTCAGCACTCATAATTTCACTTGTCGGATCACTTAATATGGAAAAAAGCATCCTTCCATCTGGATGGTAATCATGTTTTTCAAGTATAGACTGAAAATCTTGTACAGCTAATTCTATTTCATCTGGATAAAATCGATAATATTTAGAAGCTACATTTCGATGGGCAATACGATGATTTTCTACAATCATAGTTATGCTTCTCCTTCCGTTTTCAGTGGAACATATAAATCTATCATATAATCATCGAATACTTCTAATAACACACAATAAAAAGTGTCTTTTATTGCAATATCTTTTTCTTCCGCATGCTGTTGGATTTTCTCAAGTGCAACATGAAAGTCCTTTGCTTCATCCGCTTGTCTTAGCACGAATGCTTCCGATATATGAAATCGCTCTTGAAAGCCAAATTCGGATTCTTCTTTAATCTGAACAGGGTTATTGATCGGAAGATAATAAGTAAAATTACCATATTTAGCTTCCCCTCGTTCAGGTTCTACAGAAAAAAAAGTTGGGCCGCTCTGATAAATTCCTTCAGCTAGCATAATCTCTTCCATCTTGTAAAACCCTTCTTGCCAGTCTTTTCTTAATTGTGTGGTTTGATATGTTATGACATTTTCAAATATTAATGATCTGTTCTCTATTTTCATGTTTATCACTCCTTTTCACCAGATCCGAATGAATAAATTTTGCCCTCTTTGTTGAAATTAAAGCTTTTGAATCTTTTTTTACAATAGAGTATGACTAATTGTTCAGGGAGTACAAATAACATGCCATAAAATAATATAATCCCAATTATACCAATCATTAAAATGTTTATATCAATAGAGCGTGTATGGCTTGCGATAAATTGAATAAAATAGACAATTCCTAATCCACCTATAACTGCGTGAGGTAAGAAAGACTTTGCTTCGAATTTTTGACGCGTTTGTGCTTTACTTGTATTTTTTCTATACCTTCCTTGTTTTAGTAACCTATAAAATCTTATATAGGTAACAATAAACACTAACAATCCTAGTACTAAAGTAAAAGTAGTAGCGAATATCAAAGCAGTAGTAGAAGCATCCATCTTCCATAAAGTGTGCAACGTGGCAATATAAAATGACACCCCAAAAAGGTTTTGAGAAATGATTATACTGAGAAAATATTGAGAAATCTCCATTTTTTTATAAACAGAGGGAATGCTAAAAATACCCGATAATATAATAATAAAGATTGTAATAATCGAATGTACGATAAAAATAGTAGTTTTATAAGGTAAATTTGATTCATCCCCTGCTACAACATGGACTAAAAAAACTATTAATGCTTGAAGAAAAATAGCCAATGTAAACATACCACCAAAACTCTGTGGACTTTGTCTGCCAGATTCTAATGCACCTCTTAATACATAAAAATCCTCTTCTCTTAATTTGCTTAAAAACATCTATTAACCTCCTACTTATCAGCTAAACCAACCGGTCAATTTATGAAAACCGTCCTTAGCTCTATCCATTATTGATTTTTTACTTTTTCCAAATTTAGTATTCAATAAAACATTGGCTCCAATGCCTGCTATTGCTCCTAATGCTGTCCCCACTCCAGGTATTGGAATAAAGGCTGTCCCTGCAGCAGTAAATGCCACTTGAACCGTACCACCTACTACCGTATCAATCGTGGTATCCACAGCTGCTCGGCCAACTGCTTTTCCTCCTGTCAAACCGTCTGCTAGTGCATCGTTATAATTACTGTATCCTGTTAATCCAGCCGTAAAAATACCGCCCGCTTTAGTCGCGCCTTTTACCAAACCACTCTTAAGTATTCCATTAGGATTTAACTCTTTAATACTATCAAGTGCGCCATGTTTTGCTGCTTCACCAACATTCTTCCATTTCACTGCAGTTGTCGCTTTATCATTATAAGCCATCATTGCTCGATGTTTATTTATTACTTCCTCACCTACCGAAGAATAAATTTGCTTTCCTTGTCCTTTATCATAATAATTAATTGGTGCCTTTGCATTTCCTGTTTTTCCACTCTGTTGTAAAGCGCGATTCGCATTCATATCAGGCTCAACACCTAATGCCCGTAACGCATCTTCAGAAGCATTAATTCGATAAGTTGTTTTTCCATTCTTTTTATACTCTGTTACACTTAATCCATTATCTTTTGCTGCCTTTGCAATAGCCAAACTAGTAACAGATCCCGTTGCAGTAGGTAGTGCATAATTTCCTAAAAAATCTTTCAGATTATCCGCTTTTTCCTTAAAGTTATGGTCCTTAAACCTGCTCTCACCTTCAACAGATCCTACTTTAGCTAACGTCTTCTCTATACGTTCAATTAATGACTTTGTTCGTGAGTCATTATAACTTCCCTCTCTAGTAAAAGATGCTAAATTACTATCAAGGTTTTCAATTAGCTTTTCTACTTCCTTTTTGTCATTAGTCACATCATAAAAAGTAGGTGCTCCTGCACTGGTAATATCTGAAACACTATTGATCGTTCGTTTAATTGTTAACTGAATACTGTCTAATTTCTGATAATCTAAATCAATCTGGTAATCAAGATCCTCTAAGTAATCGCTTTGTACTATTGCAATATCACTTGAATCAACATTAGAATTAAAACTATCACTGTGATTATTCAAATGATTAAAAAGATCTGTATGCAATTCCTCAAAAGCTTCTAAAACGCTATTCTTGTGAAAAGTCCAAAAGTAGTCTTTTGCATTTTTGGCTGCAAACCCTGAAAAAGAATCCATATCATCGATTTGCTGAATATTAGTCTTAATATTCTCTATACTTGCCTTTATTTGTGCAGAGGTAGTTTTTAAATCATTCTTGAATTCTAGAACCTCTGCTATATCTACTTTATTAACCAAGTTAAATTCCTCCTCGCTTAACGTATTGGTTCAGGGGCAAACTTAGCAGAATCAATTTGATTTCCAAGATTCTCATCCGTTTCTTGTATTTTCTCCCCGATAGATTGCAAAGTGATAATATCATTTTCTAACATTTCTACGTATCTTTTTAGTAATTCCATTGTTCTTAACGTATTTTCTAAATCATTGGTGAATGGAGTAATGTTCGTTTTATCAAATGTCCAATCATTTTTAATATTTCCCTCTAATTTGCCCTCAGACGTCCTGAGATTTGAAATATTTGATCGAAACACATTCATATTAATACTAACTTCTTTGGTCATTTACTCTCCCTCTCTTTCAGCAACTGAAATCTGGTAATTGAGTGAAGATAAAGTGTTCTGAAGATTGTTAAGACCATTCACATAATTATCTTGGGTTGTTGAATAACGACTTATATCTTCATCGATTGTTTCTTTTGCATCTTTTACTTTGTTTAGATAACCTTTTACACTACCTTTATAAGTAATATAAAAATCATCGAACTTTTCTTTTCCTCGACCTTTCCATTTACTATTTTCGATGGTTAAAGATTCAATCGAACTTTTAACAGAATTTAATTCTGATAAATTACTAGATAACGTGTTAGATGCTCGTTGTAATCTTGTTATCTTATCTTCTAATATAGAAATTTGTTCTCTAGAATTATTCATCCCTTGTAATACAGTACGTTTCTGTGCCCTTAATTGACTTAACGAACTCATATACTCCCTCCTCATCTAGGAACTTTTATTTTGATATGTTGATGGTCTCTTGCTACGTAGCATTCATATGCTTTTGGATAGGTTTCTTTGCGGATAAAAGGTTGACTGAAAATATCCTGATCTCCTAACCGCATACTGACGAGACCGACATTGGATAACTTACGAACTACTTTTGCCGCTTTTTCAAATCCTGTGCTGAGGTAGCTTGCATCCCCACAAATAACAAAATGTACATCCATGCTAGGACCTACCTCAAATAATGTTGTTACTTCGTCTTCTAATAATAGAGCTCTATCGACAAAATCCTTTAAGTCTTTGATCATAATCACCCATTTCACGCCATTATGATCACCTTTTGTCCGGTTATTAATTTCAGTTATGATATTCTTTTTGACATTCTGAATCCCGTCATTATCAGAAATATAAGCATTCATCGTTGCGCCAATATCTGCTAAAGATTGATCTGCACTATCAATAATCATCGTCTGAAACGGTTCTTGAAGTAATGTCATGTTCTTTGCGAGCGCATTTGTCATTTTATCCAGACCATCTCGTCGATCACTTACGACAGTAAGGAAATCATCTTTATCTGGATTAAAACCGATAGGTGCCACTTGTTCAAAATCAAGGCCAAGTGGTAATTCCTGTTTTTCTAGTAGCTTCTTCGTTTTTCGTTTTTGTTTAAATCCTTCAAAATCAATTGGGCCTTCTGGCATCATCGGAATTTCATCTGGTACTTCACCTTCCCAGAAATGATCCATTTCTCTTGCTAATAATTGAATATTCTCGATAATATCTAGCGGCTCTTCACCAGCTGCTGGTAAGCTTGCTTGGAATAAAGCAGGGTCATCTAACTTCACAATTCCTCGACCCGCTATTTCTTCAATTTCGAGGTCGGTTTTTCCTACAATGGTGCGGACTTCGACCGAATCGATCAGATACAAGGATAACTGTCGCTTAATATTTGATACGAGCGGCATTCTCATCGCACTCTGTCTACCTGCACTAATTGTCAGATGTATACCAATACTTGCCCCTTCTCGAGCGATCTGTGTGATCAATCGATCAAATTCATCACTAAAGTCTGTATCTTTCACAGAGTCATAGTTATCAATGGCTAATAGAAGATTTGGCACCAATTCTCCGCTCGCCTTCTCATACATTTCCATATCAGCGACACCATATTCACTAAGTTTCTTTTTGCGCTCAGAGATAGTGGTGTTCAACAAGCGTACCCATTTCGCCACCTTCTCTGTATCATCAAGTAAGATAGTGTCAGCGACATGCGGTAACGTTTTTAATGGTAAAAGACCATTTGTACCAAAGTCTAAGAGATAAACATGCAAATGCTCTGGATTATGCTGTTGAACTAGATTCATAATCACGGTTTGTAAGAAAGTAGATTTTCCATATCCCGGACTAGAAAAGACCGCTAAATGGCCATCCTTGGTAATATTAAGCGATAATGGTTCTTGTTTTTGCAGTTCTGGCTGATCGACCATACCAATGTTTGCTTCCAATGGTTTCTTCTGTTCTTTCCAAGCTTCTTTATAGTCTATTGAAATTATTTCTGATGCTTCAATTCGCTCTGCTAACGGTGGTAGCCATGGTCTCGGTAGGGCTTCTATTTGTTGCGCTACCGTATAATCATGAATATAATCTATCACCGCATCTAATTCTGTTGGCACACTTTCTACTTCTTCTTTCTTATCAAGTCCACTTAAGTCTTCTGTCAAAATATCATACTGACCTAAATCGTTAATTGCATAGATCGTCGTATCTACATATTCATGATCCTCTTTATCCGGCACATAATCGGCCCCACTCCAAGCACTTTGGAACAGTTCATATATCTCATTATTTCCGACCTGCAAATATGCACGACCTGGCAAGGTAATCTCTGCCGCATCTGGTGTTTTGAGCACTTCGTTGGAGTCACTTTCGTTTTGAACCTTTAACGCTAATTTGAATTTAGAGTTCGACCAGATTTGGTCATCCACTACCCCACTCGGCTTTTGTGTCGCTAAAATTAAATGAATACCAAGTGAACGACCGATCCTTGCTGTCGAAACGAGTTCCTTCATAAAGTCAGGCTGCTCCGATTTCAACTCTGCAAACTCATCAGATATTAGGAAAAGGTGTGGCATAGCCTCACTTGCTTTTCCTTGCTTGTATAATTTCTGATATTGATTAATATGATTGACATCATGCTCACCAAACAATCGTTGTCGTCGCTGTAACTCAGCTTTAATGGATGCTAATGCCCTCATAGATTGTGTACGATCGAGATTAGTAATGGTTCCCAATAAGTGTGGTAACTTCTTGAATAAATTCGCCATTCCCCCACCTTTATAGTCAATTAAGAGAAAGGCAACTTCATAGGGATGAAAGTTTACAGCCAATGATAATATATAAGATTGAATAATTTCAGACTTACCAGAACCTGTTGTCCCTGCCACCAAACCGTGTGGACCGTGTGCTTTTTCGTGTAAATTCAATTGGACAAGGTCATCTTTACCACGTAATCCCAATGGCACTGCCATCGTTTTATAGGTTTCATGCATTGCCCATCTTTCGGTAATGCTCAGTTCCTCTACCTTTTCTACTCCATACATTTCAAGAAAGGTGACACTTTCTGGTATGGAGTTTTTCAAGCTTTGTAAATGGTTTAAAGGTGCTAGACCTCTCGCCACATCTTCTTTGTTAAAATCCGCTGGAAAGTGATCAGGTTTAAATTTCCTGTTCACTAACTCTCCTTCTTCTAATAAGATATTTCCATTCTTGGAGTCTCGTATGTCAATTACTGTTTTGACATGCTCTGGTAAAGATTGCATCACATCTTGTACAAATACAAGGGACACTCCTAATTCACTAGGATCCTCATTAAAAAATTCCATAATAATGTGGTCTAAGATTAACTTTTCATCTGTAATAAAAATTACGTAATGTGGTGTAAAAAAGAGTCGTTCACTCGAGTTAGCTTTTTCGTCTAATAACTGCTTCCGCTCTTTTAACACTTGATACATCGAATGTAAGACTTGATCTCTGGAACGTTCATGGTAAACAAAGCCCCGGACATTCAAATCCTGTAAGCTAGCTTGTGGCAACCATCGCATCCAGTCCCAGTTTGGCTTTTCTTGCTCAGGGAAGATCGTAATGAATTGCACTTCATGATAACTGTGAAAAAGTGATAATTGCATAGCTAAAAGCTGTAATTGTTCTAAAACGAGTTCACGTTGTCCAATATATCCTACAGGACCTTTCGTTAAAGATGTAACAACCGGAACATCCGTTAGTCCTTGGAATTGCGAACGTAATTCTCTTGCAGCGTCTACTAATTCATCTTTATCCTGCGTGAATTCTTCCTCGCGAAACTCAATCTCAAAACTCGTATCCACATCACCTAAACCTGCACGAAAATGAAGAAAATCATGATGATACATATTTTTCTCATAAATACGCGCATTTACTTCCAATGCCATTTCTCGTATTTTCTCTACATTCGGATAATGATACATTAAGGCATGACGTTGTTCTTCTGTTGCATGATAAAGTTCTTTCGTTTTTCGTTCTAAGTATTCGTGAAATGTCTTCGTTCTATGTTTGGTATCCACTTTATATTGTTTGACACTTTTCACGTAGGTAGTGATCGAAAAGATAATGGTAGTAACCGTCATCGCCAGCATCACAATAATGAAAATCCCTCTTGGTTGTATAAGTGATATGATGATTAAAGCCACAATCATGACAAGAGGTGGAACAATGGTACGAGCCAACTGTTCACTAGGTTTTGAAGGTGGTGGTGATGGCTTAGCAATAGTGCGCTTATCTTCTGGTTCACGATAAATAATACGTGGTGAGCGGTGGTAATCCGGATATTCCGAACTAAAACCATCCTCTGAATCGATTAGCTCTATTAATTGAGAAGAAAGCTTTCTACCTGATGGATATACTTCCACATCCTCTTCCCTGATAATGATTTTGACGCCTTCGAAAAAGAGTTGATCACCAATACCAATTTGTTCGTTTCCTTGTGCCCGTGAAAAATTATGAAATACCTCTCCATCATGAACTTCAAGTCGAAATCCATTCTTTTCTCGAAGAAGCACTAAATCAGCATCTACGCCCTCCAGCATAATATCATCATAGTCATTTTTACTTACAGAAAGATGTGACAGACCTGCAATATCAAAGAGCTTCATCTCATCTGTTGTTGTAAGGTAGAAAATAATCGTTTTCCCGTTGGATAATGAAATTTCTTTGCTCGTCTCCAGTCGCTCATCTACGACAAAACAGGATTCACCATCCCAACGAACCGATATCGATTGCTCGACAGACAAAAAAGTCATCGTGTCTGTCCAATCATCACCCACTGTCATATTCTTAGGTGAACGATCTGGCAATTCCGTTTTATGTAATTGCGCCCCATCATGTACTATCAATGTTTTCTCTACCATTAAATTCAACCTCTTTTCCATTCCACAACATCCATCTTATTTTTATTTATTCTAATCGTTAGCAAAACTCATCTAGATGTTACCTCTTGATTCAAGGTGCTCTAGCGGATTACGTAGTGATTAGATCCATTGTTACAGTCACAATCTTTTTATCCTTGTAAAAATGAATCCCATGGACATCGATAGAATGACCTCTTCAATTGTCCATGAGCATTCCTATTTTATGAAGTTACAGTCTTTTAAAATCCTTCACAATATTTATTCTTCAAGTGTGGCATCTGTCTCAGCTTGCGTTTGATCTTCCGGCTCGCTATCATTTCCCGGAATAGCTGTTTCTTCTTGGGACTCACTATCGAATTGATCCTCTTCTTCATCTGGTAACTCATCTATATATTCTTGTAATTCCTCATTTAAATTATTTACTTGTTCCTCGCGCTCTGAGCCACTTAGACCTGGATCATTTCTAGCTTGTTCTATCTGCTTTATTAATCCATACATAATCAATTGTGGATCATCGAGATATTTAGCCTTATCCATTGCTGGTTCAAAATTACCTCGACCATTATAGATCCAATACAATAAGTAATTTTCATCACTATTCAAAGTAATATTATTCATAATAACTTCCTTATCATTATCTGAAATTTTCTCAGATGTCACATAAGAATATGCCAAAATATATTTCGTTGCCTTCGGAAGATCTTCTGCATCCTCACCGTTTAATGTAGTGATGACTCCATTATAGTTAGAAGCTAAGTATTCTTCGTGCGCATCTAATTGACTTTGATGGTAAGGAAGACTAATTAAACCAAAATAAATAAGAGGGATCGCCAATAAGACCGATACAATAATAAAGGAAATAGCTAATCGTTTAAAAAGCAAGAAGCGTTTGATCGGAAATAGCTTCATCGTCCGTTCTGTTTTCTTTTGTTCTTTCTGATAACAATCTTGTAAATAATCGGCAAAAGCAGCTAGTGTTTCTTTTTGATGAACCTGTCGTTCAAATTCAGTGTCTTTCGCATGCTCCAGGGCTCCATTATATAATTGCTCATACGTGTATTTTTTTGAAAGAAGGGCGATACTAAAACATTTTAATTGCTTTAAGAATTCCTGTTCTTCCATCTCATAAGGAGGGATAAGATTACGTACCCCACGATAGACGACATGTGGACTTAAGTTGTCATCAAATAAAAGATTATCGGGATGAAGAAAAAAAGTAATACGAGATTTTAAATAATGTCTTAGTCGTGCAAGATTAAGAAGAAGACGTAATTTATCATTACGATGCAAGTGCTGAATCGCTTGCCAATTTTTCTTTTCTGGATCAATAAAAAACGAAAAAGTGAAAGCATCTTCTTCCTCTTTCACTTCTAATGGTACAAAGGCATTCGTATCAGCCCCAGTTAATAAACGTATTTGCTGAGGATCTTTTACACGAGTTTGTGATTTAGCTAAACGCAACTCCCATCTATCTTCATAAACTTGGAATGGAAGGGATAGATGATCAAGCTCTATCTTTTTCTCTGTCATAGTTTATTGCTCCTTCTTCACTAATAACTTTTTGGTCTAATACCGTAAGAACATCCCCATTTGTAACAGGGTAGTTCATTAAAAGATCATCATCCGCCAATACGAGTCCTTTGGTTTTCACCTTAATTGCTGAAGACGACCTTTTAGACCGTTCTACGTTTAAAATATCCATTAGCTCTCTTAACAGCTGTTTAATGGTTATTTGAACAGGAATTCGCAAATCATAGGTTTGATGTAAACCATATTCACGAAAATCAATGGTCACGTCTATATGACTATTCTTCATGTTGGATTCACTCCCTACTCTACAAACCTTTGATACATAACATAAATACCACCGCTCATCAGCACAGCTATGCCAGTGAGAGCCATGAAGAAAATCGAGAAACCACCACTATTATCTGATGGATTCTCAGAGCTTGCTACTTGTGGTGCCACATAGTCTTCTGCAAATAAAATCTCCTTGGTATCTTCGATAGTTGTATTTTTGGGGAGATCTGTTGCGAATAAATCTTGTTCTAATTGATCTAGAGATTTTTGTTTATTTTCTTGTACAGAAGAGATCGCCTCGGAAGTTTCTTCTTTAAATAATTCAGGAAACCTTTTTTCTAATTCAGTTTCGGAATGGTTCTGTTCTTTATCAGAATCTTTTTCGATTATTCGATCCACTTTCCAATTGATGGATCCTTTTTTTTGCTCAGTGTCCTCTGCTAATGCACTTAGCGGCATTAGCAGAAGCAATAGAACACTGATTAAGGTTATTCTGCTTAGTGACTTAAGCAGCATTCTCATCCCCCTCTTTTCGTTGGGCAGATTGTTTTGATATAACTAGTAAATTCGCAAGTACAGCAATCAATAAGACTAGAATCAAGCTCAATACAATCATGCCATAATCGGATGACCCGTGAACAAAACGGTTCAATAAACGTTCCACATATTGTAATGGGGAATATTCTCGCCATTCACTTGCATTTGATAAACCTGCTGAAAGTGCATTGGTTAAGAATAGGTATAGACTCATAATACCTAATAAGATAAACATACCTACCAGCTTCAGTTGTCTCAACAAGTAGGATGCTGCAAGTACCATTACTGTCATAATTAACACCATTAACAAGGTCCATATAATTAACTTTCCACCACTTATATCTAATAGATATGCTGAGACTAATCCGAACACTATTCCTTCAATTACACCTAAGCCAGCAGTGATTCCCGCAACTAATGCATTCCGGCCAAAGATAGAACTTTCTTCTTCGAAAGCATTCTCCTGTATTCGCTTTTGATTGACTGTAGAAATGCCATACGCAGTAAATAACGCTGCAAGGAAAGTAATCAGAACAAGGAAATAAGCAGAAAACGTTTCACGTTCCACAATAACTCCAGCATTTTTAGTTTCTACTGGGTTGGATAAAAACTCGTAAAGATCTTCATTTTGTCTATCCCCAATCCGACTATTCGCCATTACCTCTGAGAAGTTATCTGCAAACGCTTGGTCATCCATTACTTTCGCAGTTAAATTTTCGGCTAATACTTCTGCTTGCTCGATAATGCCTGTTCCGCTTTGCCCAATTGTTTCTGCTTGTTCGTCAATTCGGTCGAATGTCTGGTACACTGTTTCAGCTTCCGTTAGATTACCAGAAGCTTGATCAGCTAGTGTCTGGCTTTGTGTAAACAAGGGTTGGTAGCCTTCTCCTAATGACATCACCATGTTTTGTTCCTGCTCATTAGCATTTTGAATCTCTGTCTGACTGTCGATTAAATTTAAGCTTTCTTCACGCCACGCAGTAATATCCTCAATTGTCGCTATTAATTGCTCATTTAGTTTTCTTGCTACTTCTCTTGAATTTGTTACTTTATCAGCTAATTGATCTGCCCGTAATAATGTTCTTTCAATAAATGCACGATGGTTTTCTACATCTCTCTCATAGTTTTCCAGTGGTTCATTTACTTCTGAAAGCACATCATCCGTGACTTTAGTTGCAATATAATCCGTTAACAGATCCCCAACATTTTTGTTTAATAATGCGTAGATGGAGTCATCTGTTGCCATATCAAGTAAGGTTTCATCTCCACCAGCGTCCGGACACGCACCCTCTTCAACATTCGCACAAGATAACGAAATACCAAAATAAGATTCATAGGATGCTAATAAACGCTGATAAGGTGTAATGGTATTCTCTACCGTATGAATTAAACCTTCCGTATATTCATCAATCACAGGTGCTGTTACTGTATGTTGAATATGGTGATGATTGATTTCCACTAATTCAATTACTGGTTCTGGTTGTGGCTCTTCTTCCTCAGGGATTTCTTCTCCATTTCCATCACCTGGATCTGTTGAACCATCTTCTGTTTCTTCTCCATTCTGATCTCCTGGAGTTGTTGAACCGTCATCAGGTACTTCTGTACCTTCTCCACTACCATCATTCGGCACTTCATCTTCTACTGGCGTCTCATCTGTCACTTCTACACTATCATCTGGAGTTCCACCTGATTCATCTTCATTAATCGAAGCAGAACTACTCTCTTTTTCTACTGTATTAACTTGATATTGATTCGTTTTATCTGTTACTTCTTCACCATTTTCAGCCTTAATGGCATGATAACTTGCTACAATAGGAGTATAAATCGTTTTAGATGCAACTTGGGAAGTTTCTTCTTCTGTTTCTTCCTCTTCTAATTGATTGGCTTCTTCCTCATCAATTTGATACATGTCCCATTTCCACTGTTTCATTTCAAAAATATTAATAGGTTCATCTAAAAATTCTTCTTCTAATTCAAGCGTCAGTTGGACCGTGAATTCACCATTTTGATAACCCGGTAACTGAACGGTTTCACCTTCTTGATAATTCGTGTATCTTACTTCTTCACCATCTGGCAAGTGGACGACCAAATATCTGATCGCAAACCCTTCGGAAATTCCATGAACTTTAAACTCTCGTAAAGGCTTATCTGATTCTGGCAACATTACAGTATCAGATAATGTAACACCATTATAATGTAAGTCTTCTTTCAAGTTCTGAATATGCTCAGGCAATATAACATCATGATTACTTGAGTAGACTTCATTAAACTCCGTCTGGTATTTGTTTGTGATTCCAATTACATTTTTTATCTCTTGAATCATTTCAGGAGACAGGTCAGCATCTTGCCAAATATTTTCGTCTAAGGTCGGTAGCTGAGAAATCTGGTCTTCAATACCTGATAACAAACGATCATCCTGAGCTCCTAACAGGGTGGTTAAGTCGTCATCTTCATCATCGAAAGATGCAGCAATGATGGCATTCAAACGTTCATCAATTCGACCTCTGATTTCTTCAATATCAAAATTTTCCTTTTCTGCTGTGATATCCTCTAACGCTTGATTCAAACGATTCTGCAAGCCTCTTGAATGTAATGCAACAGTATCTAACGTGTTTTGTTCATTTTCATCGATAAGCTGAAACTGGAGATTCATATAATCATTGACGTCTTGCAGGTTTTGCAGCTGACTATTTATATCCCCATTATCTAACTGGTTTTTAAAATTATTTAGCTGTTCTGCAAAGTCGTTTGTTAGTAAACTATTACTTTGCTGTGTTTCTCGAACATCGTCAATATTAGTTTGATAGTCTTCATAATTAGACAGTTGCTCCACTAAGCTTTGCTCATAATTTTTTAGCGTATCTTCAAATACACTAAATTGATCTTTTGATATTTCTGTACTGTCTTTTATAGTTGAAAACTGAGAAGTATAACTTGAAAGTGGGTTCTGTACATTCTGGTTGTATGTAGCTGTCAAACTTTCATAATCTTCAACAATTTTTGCAACATTATCCTGCGCATCCTGCAAGTTACCGATTACGCTCGCAAAATATACATCAATAATACGACGGTTAAAATCATTTAATATATTACTGGCTGTTTCTTCTGCTTTCGCACGGATTGCTTCACTGTCTGATGCATTAATCTTATAGTTTAACACTACTTGTTCCGGTGCCTCTGAATTTATCGAGATCGCCTTCTCGGTAAAGTCATTGGGAATGACAATCATCATGTCATAGGTGTTACGTTCTATACCGCTTTCTGCAACACCACGACTAACAACATACCATTCATGATTTTGTTGATTGATACTTTTAACAAAAGCTTCTCCAAAATCAACATCTGAATCATTAAATACTGCGCCATCATCTTCGTTTACAAGCGCAATAGACATTCTATCTTCTTTTGGCGCTGCTTCCTCTGTTGAATTTGCTTGATCCAATGATAAATAAGATAACCCTACTATGATTGCTAAAATAAGCACCAAAAATAGAGGCAGCTGTATTAACGTTTTTTTCATTCTTGACAACTCCTACCTATTTTTTACGATATGTAATATGTAATTATAAGAAATGTAAATAAGTCCATATAAGGGATACAATGATAAAGTTCCATAGTAAAACTAGAGCTACACAATAGCTAATATCGTGTAGCTCATCTTAAAGAGTAAGCAAAAGCCATAAAGTATGACTTTATTTAGCGGAGTAACTGCCACTGATTGCTAACGTTATATACCAGGAAGTTACCGTCCGCTAATCCTCCACTATACCAAGTTGTTTATAGTGAGGCTTTTACGGACGGTATCACCATGATACATGTAATTTCTTAGCGTAGACCAAAGTTCTGAGAAAGTGCTTCGTCTTGCTCTTGCATAGCTTGAGCTGTTTTTTGCAGTTGAGTCTGGATTTCAACCAATAGTTGTGAGAAGTTTTGCACTTTTGGTTCCAATTCTCTAAATTGATCATCGAAACGTTCAAAAGAACGACCTTCCCATTCTCCACGCAACTGATCCTGCAAATTTTTAAGCTTATTAAGTACTTCAGTAATTTGATCAGATCCCTGACCATATACTTGTGCTCTTGCTTTTAACTCTTCTGGTGACATACGAATTTGTCCTGCCATTTTCTTCATCTCCCTTATTAAAGATTTAGATAGGTCAAAGCTTAAGGCTCTTCCTGTTTATAAGATTAGAAGATACTCCCAATTGAAGTCAACTGATAATGGTATATTTTAGTAAAAACGATTCTTTTTTCCTAATATTGTCTTTAATTCGAACTATTTTACAATTATATCCAAGGAATAAGTAATATATTTTAAGTTTTTTCGACAAATAAGAACAGAATGAAACATTTTTCCATCCTGAATTATATCCATTTTTTTGAATATTATGATACTATTTATCTATTTTAACTAGATTAGTAGTTTAATTTTTTTAATATTATGCAGAGAAGATAAGCTATTTAACAAAAAAGACTACCCTGCTGGATAGTCTAATAGTAATTCTTAATAAATACGTTCTCTTTAGTTGTAGACGTTTATATCAATATCTCTCAATTCATCATAAATTTCCTAATATTATTTCTTCTCTCCTTCTTTCTTATTATTACTTCAATATCATTACGTCATAAGCTTTCATCTCAACTTCGCCACTAACAATACGATTTTCTAGTAAGTTTTCCATCTTTCCTTTAATCTCAATAGATTGTACTTCTCTAGAATAGTTAAGTAAGATATAAATGATATGACCCTCTTTTTCACGAACAGCTAATTCCACATCACTTGTAAGCAAGAAGATATCTTCATAATTTGTAACCTGCAAGTCTTTTAGGAGCATTGTTGCAATTTGATAATCAAATACTCCTCCAAAGTAATAAGCCTTACCTTTTCCAACGTTACGCTTTGTTAAAGCTGGCTTATTTTCATAGTGGCAGTTTTTAAATGTTCCGATCACGTCGACACCATCTGCATCTACCTGAAGCACCTCATTAAACCCTTGGGTCTCTATTTCCTCCCCAAACATCATAACCTTGGGATTCTTCTGCCAGCCATTTAACAACGTATATTCTTCAACTGAAATACCTACTAAATCTTTAATATAACCAGGAAATGCTTTCATGTAAGTTTGGCCGTTTATATCTTTATATCCCGTTCTTGCTCCAAAGATAATTTGACCACCCTGTTCGACATAGCACGTCAAAAGTTCAGCCGTACTTTCTGTTAAAATAGCTGCATGCGGATAAACGAGCACTTGATAACGTGATAACTCCTTTAATGTCATATTTTGCGTAACGTTCACGACATCAACTGGAATATGGTGATATTGAAAAGCCTTAAACCACGCTTCCTTACTCTCCCCAAGAAAATCGCCATACCACGTATCCACTTCTCCATCCCATTCATTATTATAATCCGTTAAAATCGCAGCGTTTGCTACATATTTAGAATCAAAAATAGAAGAATCGAGACGCTGAATTTCTTCACTCGTTTTTTTAATTTCCTTGATCCTGCGATTTGGTAAATTGTGATAATCATTAATACCATGCCAATAAATTTCTGAGCCCATTGTTGCTGTGCGCCATCTAAAATAGAGTACTAAATCAGCGCCATGTGCGATTGATTGAAATGTCCATAATCTTAACTGACCAGGGAGAGGAGTGGGTTGTGCAATTCGGTTCACCCATCCTCCGGGTCCTGCCTGTTGTTCGAAAATAGCAAAGTTACCTCCAAAATTTCGGACTGTACTTAAATTAAGACTCCATTTACGATCTCGTAACGGCATGAATGAGTTATCTTCAATAATCTTATTGAAATTTGGATAGGAATCATACGCATAAAAATCTAATGCCTCTTCTGTCATTTGGTGGTTATCCAAGTGCCCAAACATGCCGTTGGTCGTTACCCACTGTTCCGTCGTAATCGAACGAATAATATCGGACTGGATCTGGACAAAATGAATAGCGCTGTCCGATATAAAACGTTTTTCATCTAAAAATTGATGAGGATTATATGAATCGTTCACAGTAGCACGGGACAAATATACCTGTTTCCAGTCCGTGTACGTCTGACTCCAAAATACCGTTCCCCATGCTTCATTTAATCGGTCTAATGTTCCGTATTTTTCTTTTGCCCATTCACGAAACTTGACATGATCTGCATCCGAATAAAATTCATTTATCTCACAATTGATTTCATTATCAATCTGCCACCCGACAACAGTGGGATTATCTTTATAGTGCTCAACCATTTGCTTAACAATTCGCTTTGATAGCGACTGATATATTTCCGAATTATAATTGTAATGTCTTCTAGAACCATGGTTGTAACGGACACCGTCTCTTGATACGTTTAATACTTCCGGATATTTCTCAGTCAACCATGCTGGTGGCGTTGCTGTTGGTGTCCCCATGATCACTTTCAAATCATACTTCTGTGCAAGTTCTATTGCATGATCAAATAAATCAAACTCGAACGTCCCCTCAACTGGTTCGAAGATAGTCCAAGCAAATTCTGCCATTCTTACATATTTAAAACCCATTTCCTTCATTCTCTTAAAATCATCTTCCCATAATTCTTCTGGCCAATGTTCTGGATAGTAACAGACACCTAATTGAATCGCTTTTTCGTTTATAACTTCTTTCATTGGTATGCTCCTTTTTCTGTATACTATTTATGTCTTTTATTCTTTAACAGATCCGCCTAAAATACCTGAAACAAAATGCTTTTGCAACACTAAAAATACTACCATAATCGGCAAGACAGAAATTGCAGTACCTAACATTAATTGCCCATAATCAACCGAATTCAAGCCAGCTAATGTTGATAACGCAACAGGTAGTGTATATTTATCACTTGTTGTCATCACAATTAATGGCCACATAAAATTGTTCCATTGATGAGTAAATAAGAAAATTCCTACGGCTGCTAATGCTGGCTTCATCGTTGGTAAGGCAAGCTTAAAGAAAATTGAAATCTCTCCTGCACCATCGATACGCGCTGCCTCAATCATCGAATCAGGTATACCTTTCATATTTTGGCGAATAAGGAAAATCGCAAACGGATAACAGATCTGCGGCAGAATAACTGCATGGTATGTGTTAATCCAATCCAATGCACCAAAAATTTGAAACAATGGAATAATGGTTGCCTGATAAGGAATCATCATCGCCAATAGGAAGCTGGAGAATACTACATTGCTCCCTTTGAATTTAAACTTAGCGAATGCATACCCCGCCATTGAACATACGAGCAAACTTGTTATAACAAATATCACCGCAATAACAGCAGAGTTAAATAATGCTTGCATAATTGGTATTGCTTCACTTAAGCTTGTTAAGTTTTCCATCAAATAGTTACCTGGTATTATTTTTGGCGGAAAACTTAGTACATCACCAGATGGGTTGGTAGCACCAACGATCATCCAATAAAAAGGTCCTAGTGAAATGATAACACCTACAATTAATATAAAATGTAACAATGATTTTTTTACATATACGCTTTTCATTAGTCGTCTTTCACCACCTTAAATTGCAACCAGGATAGAATCGCGATAAATAACACAATCACGTAAGCAATAGCCGATGCATATCCGAAATCAAAATAACCAAAGCCTTGGTTATACAAATAATACGTAATCGTTAAGGTCGCATTATTCGGCCCACCACTTGTTAAGTTATAGGGTTCATCAAATAATTGGAAAGTTCCAATGGTTGATAAAACAAAACAGAATAGTAATACAGGTTTTAACTGTGGAATCGTAATATAAAAGAATTTACGAATACTTGATGCTCCGTCGATACTTGCCGCTTCGTATAAATCATTTGGAATATTTTGAAGTCCTGCTAACAAAATAACCATATTATATCCTGTCCATCTCCAGGTGGTGACTATAATTAATGATACTTTTGCCCAAAATCCGTCTGTTAACCAATTTACCTTTTCTAAGCCGATGGAAGTAAGTATATAATTTACTAAACCATAATCAGAATTTAACAAAAGGATAAAAATGATCGATGCTGCAACTAAAGAAGTGACCGCTGGTGTAAAAAAAGAAACACGATAAAAGCCTCTCATGTTTAATAATTTTGCATTTAAAAATACTGCCAATAAAAGTGCAAAGAATAACATGATCGGTACTTGCACAATTAGAAGGATAAATGTATTTCCTAATGCTTTATAGAAAATTGGATCACTGAATAATCGCACATAGTTATCTAATCCAGAAAAGCTGTAGACACCTCCCACTCGTGTCTGAAAACTAAGTAAAAAAGACGCAATAATTGGGTATACGGTAAATGCTAAAAACAATAAAACAGCAGGCAATATAAATATATATGGAGCTGTCTTTGGAGTAATAAACCCTTTTTTGTATGGTTTTGATTCTGATTTTTTTGCTACATTATCCAATAGTGTCCCCTCCTTCTTTAGAAAAAAAGGTTGACTGACTTCAGCCAACCTTTATTTAATTAATCTGTTGTTTCTTTTCCAGTTTGTTGAGCTGCTTGCTCTTCCCCATCTTCAAACATTTCCATAGCAGACTTATCTTCTAATAAAAATGCTTCTGTTTCGCTACCCATCACAGAACGAACTTCTAACTCTGCGCCATCATGGTTTACAGCAGGTATATTTTCTACTGTATCTGCGAATTTTTGGAAAAATGGCTCATTATTGAAATATTCTTGGTCTTCAGAAAAAACAGGCTCTTCATATGCTTCTAATAAGGCTGGGAATAATCCTCTGTTCGTTAATGCTTTAATTTGTGAGTCTATATCAGTTGTAGCAAATTCAGCAAAAACATATGCCGCCACTTTATTTTCCGAAGAAGATGGAATTGCTAAAGCAGAACCACCATCATTCGATGCACGAGTACCACCTTCTTCAAAAGCAGGCAATTTAAACATATCCCATTTCCCAGACAGCTCTGGCATTTGTTCTAACATCGTTCCACTCCACCATACTGCACCAGGGTGTGTCGCAACTTCGCCATTTTTCATAGCAGCCACTTGACCATCCCAGTTATTTGTATATGTGATTAATTCATTATCTTTCATCTTCTGTAATATGCGTGCCGCATTTTCACCGGCTTCTGAAGTAATATCTAATTTCCCTTCTTCATCGAAATAATAACTACCTTGCTGTTGCATCATAATACGAAGTAAACCATCACCATCTGTACCCAAAAAGTACTTTCCTGTATGATCTACTATTTGTTTACCAGCTTCTATATAATCATCCCATGTCTCAATTGATGATGGATCAACACCCGCTTCTTCAAAAACATCCACTCTATATAAAACACCGACAGGACCTAAATCACGTGGTGCTGCTATAACATTCCCATCATTATCTTTTAGCCCTTCAATTTTCGCATCCGCGAATTTGTCTTCATGTTCGTCATACCCCATTGCGGTTAAATTGGTAAATGCGTCAGGGAATTCTTCTGTAAAGGAATGAATTCTGTTATTCTCCACTTGTACAACGTCTGGAAGACCACTACCACCACTTGATAGCCCTGCACTAACTTTTTGGTAAACCTGATCGACACCAATATGTTCCACCGTCACATTGACATTAGGATACACTTCTTGAAATGCAGGTAAGACATCTTTATCCAAATAGTTCGCTTCCAATGCCCATGCCCAAACTGTAATATCACCTGAAACTTCTTCTGGATTCTCTGGAATAGTTAATTCCTCGCTCTCGCCATCTCCACCACTTGATGAATCTCCGCCACACGCTGCTAACAATACGATTAACATAAGTGCAAACCATGAAGCTACTAATTTCTTTTTCATCTTCATTCACCCCTCATATTTTTTATTACATTGCTAACAAACTCTGTTGTTAACTTGCCAAAATTATAACGGATTGTTAGACTTAATTATGGTAATATAGTTAGTTTTATTGTATTTATTCATTTTATTTGTATGCGTTTACAATCGAGAGGGGAAATATTCAGTGGGAGTATTTAATGAGGGGTTATTACGAACATTATTTGAGATGACTAAGATACCTGTTAGTATTGTAAAATACTCTGAACAAATAAAATCTTTTTCGAATTCTAAGCTAACTAATCCTTTATTTGAAAGTTATGAGGAACAACTATTAGAGTGCGGAATTCAAGGCCAATATATTCAACTAGTGGACACTGTTTATTTCGAAAGCCTTTTAAGTATTCCATTTATGAAGAATGACACCAAGTATTGGTTAATAATCGGACCCATTATCCATAACCCACCTACTAAAAGTAGTATTAATAGACTCTTAAAAAGATTGGATCAATTATTTTTGCAAGAAGAATTTGAAAAATATTTATTCACTTTAAAAATCGAAAGTAAGAATCAACTAATTGAATCCGGGCACATGGCATACTTCATAATTAATGGAGCAGAAATTAATATTAGAGAAGAATTAAGCTTAGTAAAACAAAAAGAAGAACCTACTAATAATAAATACTATTCCAATTATATTGCGGATGTTAGAGAAAAATCTCTATACCACCATGATCCTCTATTAGAACGCCGTATTTATCAATTAGTAGAGGAAGGAAATACTGCTGAAATCTTACCTTATTATAAAGCTTTTCAAAATCGTGGGGATTTTCAACATGGACTTCTTTCAAGAAATAGTGAAATGAGAAGCCTAAAAAACAGAGCAATAGCGATGATCACATTAGCTACAAGAGCCGCCATTAGAGGTGGAGTGCATCCAGAAGATGCTTATTCCCTTGGGGATGTGTTGATACAAGATCTCGAAGAATTAACATCAATTTCTAAAGTATCTTGGTATCGTGAAGAAATATTATACGACTTCACAGAAATGGTAAAAAGAAACAGAAAACAAAACTTTTCCAGAAAAGTAACACTCAGTCAGGAATATATTTACAAACATATTTATGAGCCAGATCTTTCTGTGAATTCTATTGCAAAAAAGTTAGAAATTAACTCAAAATATTTATCAAACCTTTTTAAAAAGGAAGTCGGAATTTCTATAAGTGAATATATACAAAAGTCCAAAATACAAGAAGCACAAAAAATGATGATTTATTTTAATCGTTCATTAACAGAAATATGTAATTTACTAAACTTCACTGATCAGAGTTATTTCACTAAAATATTTAAACGTCATGCTCAAATAACCCCAAAAGAATTCCTGAGAGATATTAAAATAGATTCGTTTTAGATTTTTTTCAACTTTTTATTTACGATATTTCCATTAATTCGAATTACTTCATCACTAACTGTTTGTTGCTTACAAATTAAACCCTGCACCATTTGATGCAGGGTTTAAAAAACCTTTATTAATTTAACGGGTCATTATCATGATTAATGGAATTATTATTATCTTTTTTCATTTTCGCTTCTACCTTACTAAATTGATTTCTCGCAAAATCGCGTCCACCAATACCAAAGGAAATCGCGAATGCCACCATTAACCCGCCTAAGATAAGAATGAAGGCAGTGTTAACGATAGAAGTTGCAAATTTCAACTGATCCAAAGTCATAAAGACCGCAAATACAATAACCACATATTTTACAATAGCTGCGGTGAAGCCACTGTGTGTATACTTACGAATAAAGCTAGCGAGGAATGAACCTAATAAGATTCCTCCACCCAGAATTAATAACGCACTTACCAGGAACGGTAAATAGGTAATCATTGCACTGCCAATTTGATTTAATACTTCTAATTGTAAAACACTTAACGCCTCTACTGTGAAGAATAGAATCACTAGTACTTTTACAACCGTACCAATAGCTTTAGAAATATCAAAAGGTACTTTGCTTTCGGCATTATCAATACCTATGGAAGAGAATACATTATTAACACCAGTACCTTGAAGCAAACCTTCAAGCAGATTACCAAGGATTTTACCTAAGTAATAACCTACAATTACTAACACAATCGCAATAAAAATATTTGGGATCATCAATAATACACTATCTAACACTTGTGTAATTGGTTCTGAGATTGTTTGAATTTCTAATGCTTCTAATGCAATTGTAATTACAGGAATGATTATGACAACAAATAAGACATTTGCAAGAACAGACGATAGTGTCATAGTCGATCCACTATTTGTTTTTGAAGCTGGTTTCACTTTATTAAACCATTTATCAACATTCACACTTACTAAAAATCTCTCAAATAACTCTTTTACTAGTTTTGCAATCACATACCCGATGATTAGAATAACAGCCGCTGCTATTAAATTCGGAAGGAATCCTAATAATTTGTCCATCATATTTGAGATTGGACCTGAGACAGAATCCATACTTAAAGCATCCAAAATAGCTGGCAGGAATAAAATAAATACCAATAAATAGACGACTTTCGCTACAGCACTTAATACTTTCTTCCCTTGTTCATCGTCTTCAACAAAATTCGTTTTTCCAATTGCTTTATGAACTCCTAATTTTACAAATAACTTTTCAACAATCCCTTTTGCAATAGCTGCCACTATCCATGCTAAAACAAGCAATAATAAGGCTGCTAACACATTTGGAATTGCCTGAATCACATCATTAAACATTTGTGCAAAAGAATTTCCTAGATCGTTCATGTTATCATCTCCTTAATATGTAGTTGTTTTACTAATACCTTTACTAGAAGATAATAAACATTTTTTTAGAAAAAAGGAGGCAGATTTATTTCCCATAGAAACAAACCCGCCCCTCTTACTCTTATTTATTCGACAACTTCAACACGAACGGTTTTACGCCCCCATTGAAGTGCGTCATTTTGATTAGGTATGAACACATCAATGGCATTTCCATTTATTCCGCCACCGATATCAGCTGCAATGGCAGTGCCGTAACCCTCAACCTTGACTATTGATCCAAGCGGTATCACACTGGGATCCACTGCAATTACTTTTGCATCAGAATACTGGTTTAAATTAAGTCCCATCTTCGTTACTCCAGAGCAACCATCACAATCTGCTGTATATGCTGTACTTTCCACTGTGAATGTTTTACCAGCTGCTGTACTGCGGCTCGACTTACTATCCAGCTTTGCTCGTGTATTTGGTCCAGCAACTCCGTCTACAGATAACCCCTGTTGCCTTTGAAAACTTTTAACCGCTTCCTTCGTTCCACTGCCATATATCCCATCAACCGCAGAATGATAGTGACCCGTTTTTTTCAATTGATTTTGTATTTGAATAACTTGCTTTCCAATATTGCCACTTCGTAATACTTCAACTGCATGGTTTGTTTGTGGGCCTGCTATTCCATCTACTTTCAAATTACGTTTTCGCTGAAAATCCTTTACTGCTTCTTCTGTGATATCCCCATAATACCCTGTCGAAGTATGATATGGAAATACGCCTTTCGTCATTAAATAATCTTGTAATTCGGCAACGTCCGACCCTGATGATCCATTAGCTAAGATACGATCACCCAGGGCTGCTTCTGTAATAGCAGGTGCTCCCACCAACATGAAAGCAGCTATTACTACGGCTGTTAATAAAACTCTAAGTCTGTTAAACATAAAAAAATCCTCCCCGATTTCTAGTTACAAACATAGATTTCGAGAGAAGATATGTTTACATGAATGTATTTTGCAAAATCACATCCTTCAACCCTTTATCATCCATTATTTTGTATTTATCGGTTCTATATGATCTATTAAAATAGGAGATAAACTACAAGCACTAAGAACCAAAAAGTAAGATAGAAGACACACACTTGAATTGGCATTTATAAATGAGTGAGAGTCAATATATTTATAATTAAAACACAATAGGGAACAGTTCAGCTGAACTGTTCCCATTATTTCACTATACTAGATCACACGCTTCTTGCGGCATCCAATGTTCATCCTCACCATCCCATTTGACATTACATCCTAAAGGATTGGTTAATGGCGTTGTGATTTTTTCACCTGCTAGATGCTCCGATAAAGCATTTTCTAGATCATTAATCGTCGCTTTTTCCGATTCGCGCGGATTGTCAAGACCACGTCCAGTATAAATTAACTGACGCTTTTCATCGAACACGTAAAAATGAGGGGTGCGTAAAGCGCCATATGCTTTAGCTACTTCTTGAGATTCGTCCCGTAGATAGGTCCATGGGAATTTTTTCTCTTCCATTCTTTCCACCATTACTTCGAACGAATCATCTGGCTTGGTTCTCACACTATTAGCGTTAATTCCAACAAATTTCACGCCTTGATCTGCAAACTTCTCCGCAGTCGAGCGGGTTACTTCATCTGATCCTACAACAAAAGGACAATGATTACAGGTAAAGAAGACAACCAAAACTTTTGCATCATTAAAATCTGACAAACGGTACGCATTACCGTCTGTTGCAGGCAGCTTAAAATCTGATGCTTTTTCTCCTATTTGCAATGTGAAAGCCATTTAATATCCCTCCATTTTCATTTATATGAAAACGATACCAAAGAGAAGGGTGAGTAGCAATAACAACGCTCATAACGACTATATAAAAGGCAATGTTAACATCAGAACTTAGTTTGCTAATAGCACTTCTCCATTAACTCATAAATCTCTATTCTTAATTTCTCTTTCATTGCTCCATGTTCTTCATCAGAGTATTGATATTCATAATTACGCCATTTTTCGCTAGAGTATTGCCAAACTGGATAAGGAATTCGTTCTTTAGGTTCCCAACTATAGCGTGGAAACACATGAGCATGTAAATAAGCGTCTGTATTACCATAAATTGAATAATTAACTCTTCTTGGATTACATACTTGTAGTATGGCTTCACCAATTAAACTCATGTCCAACAAATAGTCACTTCTCTGACTGAAATCAAGTTCTTCCAATGAAGTACATTCTTCAGACGGTAAAAGCACACAATAACCTGGTAGAAACTGAGTATCACCAATTGCGGCAAAGCCACTTTTCATTTTTGTGATAATCATTGGGTTCTCTCCACAACGTGCGGAGGCAATTCTATTCTTTTTCCATTCTTCGTTTTCGTTTAAGTTAGATTGCATTTTATATCTCCCTATCGTTATTTAACTTCTCTAAATATTTTTATTCACTTGTTTATTCAATAATACTGCCTTTTTAATAAATAAAGGCGATCAAACCGACAACTCCTAGAGGAATTTTCACCTCCCTTTTGTTAAAAATTATCATCCTATAATAGGTCGTTTTTTCTTAGATAATAAATCATCTATAAGCATCTTATGTTCCTTAAATATATTTTCTGGTAATTTATCTAGTGAATAAAATTTATTTTGTAAAGATTCCTCGTTACTTTCAACTAACTCTCCACTATACTGTTTGCAAATAAATGGTATAAAAACTAGTGATACTTGATCGCCATTAGAAAAGGTCTTGTCATATTGAGGACCAGAATAAATTCCAAATAACTCAAGTTTTTCTAATTTAAGTCCTGTCTCTTCATAAACTTCTCTTTTAGCAGTAGCTTGAACACTTTCTCCCAAATCCATAAATCCACCTGGAAAACCCCATTGTTCGTTATCAGACCGTTTTTGCATGAGCACTTGATTTTCACAATCCAAAACAATTGCACCTGAAACAACCATAATTACCTTTTCGCTTCCTATCATTGACCTTAAATGCTCTCTTTCACAAAGTTATTTAAAAGTAAAACTCTTATTGCTTAGTTAGCATTTAATTTACTACGCAATATTTATGTTACACCCCAGTCTGGCACGATCGCGAGAGATTCCTACTATAGAAAATGAATCGATTAAAAAACTAACCAATGCCATTTATCGTCTTTGATATTAAGATATTTATACCTATTAAACAATTTAACATTCACATCAATGTTGTTGTAAATCATCATGGAACTTCGCTATCGGTTCTTTTGTTAAGTCAAAGTCTGGATAGGTTCTAACATTGATAAGAAGCATTCATAGTAACTACAAGATTTGCCACCTAACCTATCGAAATAGGTTAGGTGGCAGGTAGCTTATCGTGTTAATTGCAAGTAATCCAGGGCTAGCTCCCCAGTATGGTGTGATAGATTAATAGTTTGTACTCCCGCTTCTAACTCTACTGGTATAGAAACACTTTCCAGACTATTAGCTGTCGGCGGAAACTTTATTTCTCCAATTTCCTTATTATTAATAACTAATTTCTGTACACTAATCTCATTGGTGTCGTTGCTATAGATTAGATTTAAATTGTAAGTGCCTGCTTTTTCTACGTTAATCCGATACGCTAGTTCACTTTCATTGCTAGTAAAGTTTACTTTTTGCTTATTGGATGCAGTGAAGGTATTCATAACAGTAGTTTTATACAATTCTGCATGTTCTGCTTCATATCTGAGTTCTGGTTGCTCCGGAATTAACTCAATAAAATCTAGCTCTGCAAATGAATTTTCTTTTGCCAATCTAATTTTATTTTTTTGTTGAGCCAGATTAATATCTTTTTCTGCAAAATACCAGCTATCCCAGCCGTAACTGTTATAAGTAATTTCACCAACTGAATTACCATTGACAGAGATATTATGCGAGGATGGCTCTCCCATGCCATTTGCATACCTTATTTTTAACGTATAATCACCTGCTGGAAGATCAATATCAAATTCTATAAAACTATCTTCAAAATCAATATGACCAACCTTTGCCCCATTGGATGCTGATGTATTAGATACTATTCTCGCTCGATTCACTGTAGCATCTTCTGCTTCAAATTTATGACCTACTGGTAGCTTCGGTGTTAAGGTTCCTGCTTGTTCACCTGATGGCACTTCTAATAATGTTCCAGTTGCTACGGGTTTACCAAAGTTTGGTGTACCGTCATCATTCCAAGTGAATTTTTGCATTCTAACATTCCGATCCCAACCTGATCCCTGGAATTTAGCTGCATGATAGATGATCCAATCCTCGGTTCCATCTGGTGACTTAAAGAAACCATTATGTCCAGGACCATACACTCCAACATCTGGGTTCTTCTCGAAGACTGGTTCTGGATTCTTTTCCCATGCGTCTGGATCAAGTGGATCAGATCCAGTAAATAGTAACATTCCTAATGTATAATCGTCTGTCCAGCTTCCACTCGCAGAATATATAAGGAATAACTCTCCCTCATTATTTCTTAAAAATTGTGGACCTTCATTGACGTGTGGTTCTCCAATCTTTTCCCAATCATATTCCGGTCTTGATAATTCTACCCTCTCTCCACTTATCGTCCACGGATTTGCCATTGGTGCGATATAGATATCCTGACGCACGTTGACGTCACCTTCCCAACCCGACCAAGCAAAATAGTAGTCGTCATCCATTTCTAAAATCGTACCATCAATTGCCCATTTGTCAGAAGGTGTTGTTATCTTCCCCAGATTCGTCCCTTGTGGATAAGCATAATCACTAAATGGATCAGATGTTGCAGATTCCAATACATACATTCGTTGTTTCTCCATGTCACCACCAGAGGCTGCAAAGTAGATATACCATTTTCCATCAATAAAATGAATCTCTGGCGCCCATATGTGAGCACTATTAGGTGCACCTGGTTCTGGCGTCCAAACGACTTTACTTTCTGCATCTTGCAAGCCTGTAATCGTTTTGGATTTCCAAAGAGTAATGTTGTTTCCTGTTGTATTGGTATAGTAATAATAACCATCTGTGTGACTTACAATCCACGGGTCTGCCCCATCACCTACAATTGGATTTTCAAATAGCTGTACAGGCTCTTCCGCATAATAAAAAGTTATATGGCCAATATCCGGCTGCTGTCCGCCATTATTTTTAGGAGCGTTCAAATTGTTTGCCATCGTTTCCTCCTGATTATAGCTATAGAGATTTCCTGCATTACCACCCTTCACAAATACATACTTAACGCTAATATCTGACTGCCAATCAAATGTTTTACTGTTTTGAAAGTCGATATGAATAGTTCCATCGTGATAAGTTCCGCTTTCAAGAGAACTATCATCCAACTCCAACTTATATTGCTTTAGTTCCTTCAATTCATCTGGTAGTTGCTTATTTTTTGGCGTGTCATTTCCATTTATTCGAATAGGATCCGATGAAGCAAGAACACTGGAGTCTTTACTTAAAACATTAAAAGATAACAAGAACATAGTAATTAATAATACACCTGTGATTTTTTTCAATAAAGGCACTCTCCTTTTTGATAAGAAATTTGTAGGTCGTTTGGTTTAAAAAATTAAGACTTCAATTTATCCCCGTCTTAGCTTCTTTGCTTAATTCAAAACATGAAGGTGGGGTATTACGGACGCTTACACTGTGATAATGGTTGCAATTCACCTCCTTTTGTCAAAAGTTTAATCTCCCTTAACAACTAATGAATAACTCGGCCACTTTTCAAGATTATTCAAAAAGAAATCAAAGGCCCACTAAAAAAGACAATTTGATCTGGCATGATAATACCTCCCTGTAAAATGTATCGTAAAAATGATTACGTTCTTCTTTTTGTATAAGTGGAAATACTATTTAAAAAAGAAATTAGTAACAATAATACAAAAGTAAACAACAAACAATACCATGGTCCGATTATCTTTGTGCCTAACACATTGTCTAAAGAAAATATAAATATATTACTCATGACTAAATAAAATAGAGCATTCTTTCCCATACCTTTCAGCAAAGCTAATTCATACTTCTGCTTTTTTACGAATTTGCTTATCAAATAGTAGATATATAAACAAAAAGTCGATCCCACTATCCAGTAAATAGAGGGTGGAAATCGCATGGGAAGCTGACCTTCATTCCGGATCAGATATAAAGTGAATACAGCTGTACCAACAATAGAACCAATTACATACTTCCATTTGAAAATGATTCGATACTTAGCAAAATAGATACCTATTAAATAGAAAGGCAGATATTGAATAACCGGAAAAGTAGGAAATAACTCTGTCCCAATTAATAAGCCCAGATAAGGTGAATCAATCATGCTGTAATTGATAAACGTACTGAATAATAACGTGAAAGTAACTAACCAGAACAGTATTTTTCTCACCTTTAGCCAATTGATGATCGGAAAAAGAATGAGTCCCATTAACATAATCAATGAAAAGGATAACAGAAATTCTGACCATCCAGGTATTTCTTGTATTAATAGAACGGGTACAATCGTGTTACTATCTAGTGGCATGCTATTCACGTAAATTTGATAAGCAAGCCCTGAGATATAAAAAGTGACCAAAGTTTTCAGACTGGTAACTAGCATTCTCATATAAACATCACTAAATCTTTTCCGATAGTAGGCCAATTCATTCACATATCCAAAACAAAATATGAAACCGGAAAATGTAATTAAATTAAATAATTCAATACTAAATATAGTAGTAGGGTAAATATCTACATCACTAAAAAATTGCATAATATGTGTGTAGACCATTCCAATAACTAATAACCCTTTCATATAATCCATGGCATCGTCTCTCAAACACTTACCCCCTTCTCTAGAGAAAAAGGATTGTTCATAAACTGCTGAACAACCCTTCATATCTTCTCTATTTATCTACATTCGCATCATTTACTTCTTTAATTTTCTCCATCGCTATTTTCGGTGTGCGATCTTCATTTAGTAGTCCGTTAATTTCTTGTTGTACGTCTGTTGTCTGTGTATAGCAATAGCCACTAATATATGGAATGCTTTTGATTGCGTCTGTGATCTCTTTATATCTGTCCAAAAATTCTTTTTCTGATGCCACTTGGTTTCCATAGCCCCAGCCACTTTCATCTTTGAACGCAATACCGCCATATTCCGTTAGGATGACAGGTTGACCTTGATACTCATATCCTTCTGCAAAGGCATATTTTTGATGATTGTGTGGAATCTTATTGCCAAGAATATTGTCTTTCTCTTTATAACGATCGTAGAATACTTTACCTACTTCTTCATAATCGTGAAGGGCAATAATATCTGAGATCGTGTGCTCCCAACCATCATTTACGATTACCGGTCTCTCGTTATCCAACGATTTACTTAGATAATAAATTGCTTCGGTAAATGCTTGTTGTTTTTTATTTGTTAAAATATTTGGAACACCCCATGATTCGTTAAATGGCACCCAAGTTATAATAGATGGATGATTATAGTTTTGTTGCATGATTTCAAGCCATTCTTTCGTGAAATTCTCCACCGCTTCATCTGAAAACTCATAGGTTGCTGCCATTTCAGACCATACTAATAAACCTTTTTTGTCACACCAGTATAGAAAACGTTCATCTTCAATTTTTTGATGCTTTCTCACGCCATTGAAGCCCATTGCCATTGTTTTATCAATATCTTCTAGGATTGCTTCATCAGATGGAGGGGTCAGCATCGTATCTGGCCAATACCCTTGATCCAACAACAACTTCTGATAAATCGGACGATTATTGAGAAGCACTTGCCCATTCTTAATCGATACTTTTCTCATTCCGAAATAGGATGTCACCTTGTCTATTACTTCATTGTTTTTGAGCAAAGTAAATTCCACATCATATAAATTCGGATGTTCTGAAGTCCAGTGCATCACTTTCCATTCATGTATTTCTGATAATAAGTCCACTTCATAAGTGGCATTGGATCGATTAGGGTTTAAAGATACTTTTTTCACTACTTGACTATTAAATGAAATGGTCGTATCAATTCGCCATGAATCATCTACTTCGCCGTTTAATTTATATTCAAAAACTACAGAACTCGTATCAATATTAGGAGTGATTTTCACGTTATCGATACGTTCTTTATTGACAAACTCTAACCAAACTGTTTGCCAAATCCCAGTATTTTGCACATACCAGCAACCGAAATTCTCATCAATCCAACGTTGTTTCCCCCTTGGCTGGTAACAGCTGTTACTATCTTCTACCTTTACCACTAACTCATTTGATTTTGTTTCCACTACTGCATTTGTAATATCGAAGGAAAATGCTGCATTTCCACCTATGTGTTCTCCAATAAAGGTACCATTCACCCAGACTTTTGTTTTGTAATCAGAAGCCTGGAATCTTAAAATAACATTCTTTCCTACTTCTTTTTCTGGAATGTCAAAATCTCGTTTATACCAAATATAAGGATGGAATTTTTCTTCCCCAATTCCGCTCGCTTTTGTTTCATAAGTGAAAGGAACGTTAATATCAGTAGTAAAAGAAGGATTCGCAAACCATTTAGCTTTTTCTCCTTCATTGTTGTCATCAAATGAAAATTTCCATGTTCCGTTTAAGTTTTGCCAAGATTCACGGACATATTGTGGTCTTGGGTATTCTGTTCGTTGATAAGTTGAATTTTTTGTTGTCATTTTCTATTCTCCTTTTGTTATCCTTTAATTCCTGTAAAACTAATACCTTTTACAATTTGTTTTTCAAATATTAAAAAGGCTACGATTACAGGTATTGATGCTATGGCATTAGCTGTCATCGGTTGAACATATGCCTGTGAATATGTCGAATTGAAAACTGGTAAACCAACAGGCAATGTATACAATGTTTCTGATAGTATTGATAAATATGGCCACAAGAAATTATTCCAGGAACCAATAAAAGTGAAGATACCGATAGCCGCCATTGCTGGTTTTGCCAATGGTAAGACTATCTTATAAAATAATTTAAGATAGGAGCAGCCATCCATAATCGCACTTTCAATCACTTCCCGTGGTACGCCGTCGAAAAAACTTTTCAAGATAATAACACCTAAAGGTGAGGCAATCATCGGCAATATAAGCCCTGCATAACTATCAATCATGTTAAGACTTTTGACAATTTCATATAATGGAATAATTGTTGCCTCACCAGGAATCATTAATCCTAGTAAGAAAAAGATAAAAATCGTATTTTTAAAGCGGAATTTCATTTGTGATATAGCAAATGCAGCTAATGATGTGATCACAAGTGTAAGAATCGTTGTGATTACAGCTACAATTAAACTGTTCCAAAGCCATCGTAAAATCAAACTGTTCATGATTAAATCGACATAATTGGAGAATGTATATGGAGGTGTAAACCATTCAACAGGATTGGTAGTCATAAATCCATCCGGTTTAACGGAGACAAACATCATCCAGATGATCGGAAATATAAATATTATTGAAATGGTAATACCGACAGTTAATTTTACACTTCGAAAAGGATCACGGTTTTTTTCCAGAATCTTCAAGCTGTTTTTATTCATTTATTTCCCCTCCGATCGTTGACTTCGAAGCTGAATAATGGAAAGAACTAACAGGATAAAGAATAATGCATAGGACATCGTCGCAGCATATCCCAGATTATTTTTAGTGAATCCGACTTCATAAATGTACTGGATTAACGGACGAGTAGCCCCACCAGGTCCACCACCCGTAATTAATAGAATTTGGGCAAACACTTTGTAGGATGCTAGAATTTGCAACAATAAAATGACTCGCCCGATTGGTATTAATTGTGGAAGCGTAATATATCGGAATTGCTCCCATCTCGTTGCTCCGTCTATTTCACTTGCTTCATAAAGTGATTCAGGAATATCCTGTAGACCTGCAAGAAACAACACCATATTAAAACCAACAGTCCACCATAACGTAACGACTACAATTGTTACCCACGCTAATGTTTTATCAGCCATCCAAAATGGTTCAGCATTAATTCCTACTAATTGCAATACGGTATTCACCAAGCCATTATACGGTTGTAGCATAAAGATAGCTAAGAATGAAATAACGGCTACCGATAGGATACTTGGAAGAAAAAAAGATCCTCGGAAAAAAGTTTGTAATTTTGTATTTAAATTAGCTAATAATGCTAAAACCAAGGCTAATGCAACCATTGTGGGTGTTGTAAGAATTACAAACAACGTAGTATTCCATAAACTATCCCAAAAGAACTCGTCTTGAAACATTTCGGTATAATTCTCTAATCCAACAAATTCTAACTTCCTCACTAAATTCCACTCATATAAACTCATTTCCAACCCTTTAAAGATTGGGAAGATGGTAAAAATCAGATATGCAATAAAAAAAGGCAACAGAAATGGTAGAGCTCTTAAATCTTGCATCCATGCTTTCTTCTTCGAGTTCATCACAAGTCTCCTTTCTATTGGGGAGGTTTAGAAGTGGACGTCTATTTCACGCCTATAGACATCCACTACTTTGTTTATTCAATTAAATCTGTAATTTCAGATTCTATAGAAGAAAAAGCTTCTTCTACCTCGACCTCTCCTGCCCAAATCGAATCAAGATTTCTTGTAATAATTTCTTCAATACCACGTGCATATACATTTCTGTCAACGAAATTAACATAATCGGCTACCTGTGCATACTCACTTCTATAAGGGAGTTCTTGGAATTCTTCAGATTCGACTACTGAATCCTTTGCCGGGATGTGTCCAGCTTCTGCCCACATCGCGCCATTGTCAGTAGCAAATTTCATGAATTCGACAGCTCCTTTTTGTACCTCGGCGTCTGCATCATCATAATATGGTAAGACCAAAGTATGAGAACTAGCCCACGCTGCCTTTTCGCCAAAAACATTAGGAATTGGCATTGGAGTGAAATCTAAATCTTCCGTTGTCTCCAGTAATCCAGTTGTCCATACGCCGGTAGTTGTTGTTGCTGCATTCCCAGATTGAAATTCAGAAACGAAATCTTGAATATTCAAAGGAACAATTTCATGCTCGTGATATAAACTTTTAACAAATTCTGCTGCTTTTATTGCTTTGTCTAAATCTATGTCATATGTTGGATTTTCAAGGTCACCTTCAGTTAAGATATGCTCTCCACCAAGTTGGGAATACATCCCCCACCATAGCCAATAGGGGTCTCCACCTGTTGATGAAAAGGTAAAAGGTATGATTTCATCCGGAAGATTTTCATCTAACGTTTTGAAAAATTCTATATATCCTTCAGGAGATTCTTCCATTTGAATCGTACCATCATCATTCATTAGTCCAGCTTCATCAACTAATTCATTGTTTACATACATAATTTGGGCATGTGTATCAATAGGAATAGCAAAATGCTGATCGTCATAAACCGTTGCATCTAAAATATTCTGATTAAATTCATCCCAATTCACACCGACTTCAGAGGCAATATCTGTCATATCAACAACTAATCCTTGATTAACAAGCTCTGGTAATACATGCGAGTGCGAAATTGCTAAATCGGGACCTTGCCCTGAACCGATACTTGTTAAAAGCTTGGTATAATACTCATCAAATTCCTGCATCACATTATTTATATAATAATCATCTTGACTTTCGTTAAAGTCATCTACTATTTCCTGCATGAATTCAGCATCTCCACCACCGAATAAGTTCCACATTGTTACCTCAGTAGTACCTTCTGGCAAGTCAACATCTGACGCAACTTCTTCATCTGACCCACCTGATCCTGAACAAGCTGCTAATACTAATAGTAATGACAATAAAGACAAAAACAACGATTTTTTCATCATGACTCCTCCTCTTTAAAATAAACTAACTTTAGTTACAATAATTTTGTTTTGAATTAAAATTTTCGTAACTTTAGACAGAAGTATACGCTTTCATTTAGTTTTTGTCAACGAACATTCTTAAAAATATGATTTTAATACAAAAATATTGTAACTATAGTAGTGGTTGTTTTTACAAAAAACAAAAAAACTGACCAATAAGAATAAATCTTCTTATTGGTCAGCTAGATATTTAGTAATAGTCTATTTTTAACTTAATACCTTGAGGATAATCACCGAATTTTTCTCCAAAAATATTCATGCCACCCTTATGAACCGCATCGTTTTTAATCCCTACTCTAAACTTCACGAAATTATTATCCAACAAATTCAAATCTTGTGTTGTCACATTCGAAAGGTTGATATCATCTAGCATCGTCTTTTCATTTGTAACTTTCCAAGTTTTTAAAATTCCGTATTGCGTGCTCGTTGAATCTGCCCAATATTTTGGATTGAGTTCACCAGGACGATCTCCAAAGTCACCAGGACTCGTCCATGTCCCAACATCAATGTCATTTATCCAAACAGTAATGTCAGAAGGCCACTCGTGATCATGGTTTGGTGCTTCCGAACAAATTTCCAATGAAAACTGAATACTCTTAATCTTTGCGTTGGCTTTTAAAATGATTGGAAATTTATACTCTAAGAAACCCTTTCTAGTCCATATAATCTGAGCATCACTTTTTACTGGATTATAGAAATGAACCGGCTCATCCTCTGGGACTAAAAACTTATCCTGATTAGCCATTCCGCAAGTTGGAGCTACTTCAAATTCGGAATATTGACCAATAGGCATCTCTAGTTCATAATTTTCAATCTCATCTATTTTTTTCTTTTTTTGATTTAGAGCAATATGTACATCATCGAAATTTCTAGTACAAACTTTCATCGCACCTCTTTTGGCAGGTCTTAATTCTGTATGAATCAGAGAGGCTTCCTCAAGAATTTTTACATGCGAGGCAGCTGTTGAGACTGGTATTTCCAATTCATCTGCTAACTGATGCACATTTAAATTACCTGTATTTAGTAGATCAATAATTTGTAATCTAACTTTAGAAGAAAGCGCACGAGTTACGCTACTTAACTGCTCCATGTTATTTATAGAAAGCTCTAACATTCTTAATCCACCTTTTTAAAATTTATGTATGTAATTAAATATTTTATACCATTAATAAGTATATTACAACTTTTCTGTATTGAATAGATATAAATTATTAAAACTAATACACTCAAGAGGTGGTATGAAGTATGCATTTCCTCTTTTCCTCGTATTCATACTCTACTAAAAAGAAACGAAATACAAGATAAGTTACCAGAGTGAGAAGAGTTTAAGGAACAATGTTTTTTCTTTGTCCCATTCTTTTTAGTATCTACTGAAAGCTATCTCAAGATATAACCTTTCTCACACAACTAATTAAAAGCTTTTGAACATAATCATTCATTAATCCTTCTTTTAAATGTGCTGGTATTAGACAAACAACATTACCTTTTCCAAATCGATGGTTCCAGCCACCAATGGAGCTACCATCTACTGACTCTGTTATCAAAAATACATTTGTTCTTGTTTCATCGCATTCAACGAAGTAGTGTTCATCTAAGATCGAGAAACTTGATCCTTTATCAACTAACTCAGAATTAGGTTTTGGATAATAGGTTACTTGTTGATGTTCCGGCGGATGGTATTTGAAATAACCATGGAGCATCGATGTATAATTTTGAACATTATCATAACTGGCTAAACCTGAATGCCAAGCCAACCATCCTCCACCATTTTCTACATATCTTGCAATCACGGATGCTTCTTCTTCGTCCATCCATGTTCTTACGGTTTCATCCTCAGGATTTATTCGATTCTCAGCAAACAATATAACTGCATCAGGGTTTCCTGCTACATTTTCTACAAGTTGATCAACCGTGCTGTATTCTATTTCAATTGTCTCCTCCATCGATGTTATTGCTGATTCAAGTGCTTGTATTGCCCAATCTTTGCGATGATAATAATCACCCAATACAGCTAGGATTTTCTTGGCCATTTTATCTCATCTCCTTTATTAAATCGCGCATTTTTTTCTAAAGCTTCATAAGTAAAGCGTTATCATTATATTTTACATAAGAAATAAACACAAAGCAAAAACCCCAACAAAATTGGGGTTTTAGTTTTACCATCGATAGGCACTTTCACAGGTGTCCGGCTGTGGTTCATAATAGCAATGTTGTTTATATTGTCCTGTAAATGGTTGGCCATACCAAGTAGGTGGACATTCACCATACGGATTAAAATACCACAAAGCATATTTAGAAGGATGCTGGCGCCAATACTTCAGCGTTTGTTCAGCTAATTTTTTTTCTACACCTCTTGCCCTATTATAAAAAACATTCCCTTTTTGTACTGCTTCAAAGGAATAGTTTCCACCTTGAACTTGGTAGATCACATCTCGAATCGACCGTACATCCTCAAAGTCCAAGCAATCCGCCTTCGCACGATTCACAATCACATTACCAACCATCAACATTCCAAGACGCCCCTCACCCTCAGCCTCCGCTCTCATCATCCTCGCCATCAAATTAACATCATTTGAAGTATACTTTACCCTTGCCAATTATTGATCACCTCCAGTGAAACAGGGGGACGGTTCTCCTGTTTCATTAAGCCTTATTTAGATAGTCATTTTTATCATATACAAAAGACTATTTTTTGTTCTCGTAACATTTTCTTAAAATATTTGTATAATAATGTGAGTTCATTTTATAGCAAGGGGTGTATGTATGCCTGCAATAACAGGAGATATCTATGTTAATCGATTAAAAAAATTAAATGTGAATCTTTGGCATAATGGACATAAAGTGAAGGATATTCTGAACCATACTGCATTCAAAGGAGTGATCAAAAGTCAAGCCTCTCTTTATAACTTACAACACAAAAAGGATTTTATGACTTATCGCTCACCCGTAACAGGCCATCCGTTTGGCGTCTCCTATCTGCCACCCGTTACCAAGGAAGATCTTTTCCAACGAAGAAAAATGGTGCAAGAATGGGCAAAGTTAAGTGGTGGCATGCTTGGCAGAAGCCCGGATTATATGAATACGATACTTATGACGTTTGCTTCATCTGCTAAACTACTTAAAGGAAAACTGAATTGCTTCCCACAACATCTCATTGATTTTTACGAAGAGGCAAGAGAAAGAGATCTCTCCTTTACACATACTTTTATCAATCCACAAGTCAATCGCTCGGTCCTTTACTTTGAAGATTCAAAAGAGCCGATAGCTGCAAAAATTGTGGATGAAACAAAGGAAGGCATCGTTATTAAAGGAGCACGCTTACTGGCAACTCAAGGTGGGCTTACAGATGAGATTATCGTTTTCTCTCCAGGCGGCATCACGGATAAAGCATACGCCTTTGCCTTTGCAATTCCAAGCGATACAAAGGGATTAAAGTTTATTAGCAGAGATTCCTTTGTTGCTGGTGAGTCTTCGTATGATTACCCACTCAGCTCGAGGTTTGAAGAATCTGATAGTTTGGTAGTATTTGATGATGTCATCGTTCCATGGGATCGCGTATTTTTTTACCACAATATTGAAATATCAAATACGTTTAAAAATGAAAGTGCTTTTCTTCCGTTTACATTACATCAAATTGTCAGTAGGCAAATTATTAAAACAGACTTTTTAATAGGAATTGCAGAATCCATTGTGGATGCGATTAATATTCAGGAGTATCCCTATGTGCAGGAAATGATGGCAGAAATGATTAACGTTCTCGAAACGATGGAGGCACTTGTAATAAAAGCGGAAGTCTATGCAGAAACGGATGAATTTAATTTGATGCGACCTGAGCTTTCCCCATTACAAGTAGCAACAGCTCTTTATCCAAAAGTCTATGCTCGCCTAACAGAAATCATCCAATTATTAGGTTCTAGCGGATTAGTATCGATCCCAACCGAGGCAGACTTCGAATCTGAGATAAAATCCGATTTAGAGCAATACTTACAAAGTGCGACATTAGAAGCAAAAGACCGAGTACAATTATTTCGACTCGCATGGGACGCCACCATGAGTGCATTCGGGAGCAGACAAACACAATACGAACGCTTTTTCCTCGGAAACCCCAACCACCTTTCCCGAGAACTCTACAAACATTACGACCTCAAAAAACAGACAGATTATGTCAAACGGTTTTTGGGGTGAAACAGTGGGGACGGTTATTCCTGTTTCATTACGCTCTATGAATCAGACTAACAGAAACTCCTAAAATTCTTGAGCCTTGACGTTGAGACAGACCTTCTATTTCTTTAACTTTTCGCAAAAGGTCGTCTCGTTCGCTTTTAGGTAAACTTTTTACTTGTGCAAGATTTCTAGTACCAAGAACTTCTTTTATTTTATCCCTTGCTTCTTCATCCGTTAAACGTCGCCCCTTTTCAGCCTGATTTTCAAAACAACTATCATTATTGTTTTGTTCGTTAAACTTACGAAAATCCTCTACTGCAATTGCTTTATTACCTGAAAACAACTTCAGAACCGAATCACTATCAAGTAAATGCTGATAATAACAGCCTTTATCATAGTAGCCGGAGCAACTACTCCAGGTCCAATCCTCTACACGAGATACAAGTCCCGCTTTCATCGAATTCTGATGAATATATCTCAAAACCGTCATGAAGTACCGCTTCGTTTCTACGTTTTCACTTCGATAGCGATCTTGAAAAAGGTGTCCAGTTGTGTTGTATTTCCTGTTATAATAATGGACATAACTGACCTCAATACGTTTCATTGTTATCGAAAGCTCTTCCTTACCTTCTTTTATAAGTAAGTGGGCATGGTTATTCATAAGACACCATGCAAAAATATTGAATTCTAATTGCTTTTTATATTTGATTATCGTATCCAAAAATCTCATATTGTCTTCATCGTCATGAAAGATTTCTTGCTTATTAGCACCTCTAAGCATGACATGATAGATACCTGTTTTACTTTTCTTTCTAGCTTGACGAGGGATTTTAATCACCACATTTACATAACATATTTTTTAAAGGCATTCCGCTGAAGGTCACAACAGTTTAGTTTTTCATATTTGGATAAAAAAAGATAAGTCGTTAAAGAAAAAGGTGGAAATGGGGCACTTGAGAGGGCTCAAATATTTGCTACATCGTGAGTTTGTCCAAAGGCTTGCACACATACATATATTTCTACAAAATCACTAAAAATCCTTCCTAAAGTTCAAACTTTCAAGAAGGATCTCAAAAATATCTCAAAAGTGAAACACGAGAACCGTCCCCGTGTTTCACCCGTGCTGAAAGGTTGATTATATGAAGTGGGATGAGTTGGTTTCTTTTGTTGATGAGTTGATGGGTGGGTTGTTTTCGCTTAGGGTGTTGGTTTTGGATGCTGATCTTGAGGGTTTGTGGGAGGATTATGGGGAGCAGTTGCCTTTATTTTTGTCTGCTCGTCAAAAGCGGCAAATGACAAGTAAGTTGACTACGCTTCCAAGTCAGGAGATGATTACTCATTATAAGGATTCTTTGATGATGAACTATATTGTTTTTTATGCTGATCCTGAGTATATTATTGTTTTCGGACCATTTATTGAACAAGAAATTACCAAGGAAATAGCGGAGGAGTTAATGCAGGAGAATCATTTTCCTATTTCCTATTCGTTAGCTTTTTATACCTATTATGAATCCCTGCCCGTTTGTCGAAGTACCGAATTACTTTTTGTCGCAAAAACTATTATCAACAAGCTGTTCCACACGAAATCTGACCCTATCGTCAAAGAAATTGTATTAGAAAAGGCAGATCAATCATTAGATAAAGACACCGAACAAAAAGATTATGCCGAATCAATCATGCCCTTATTAGAAAAAAGGTATGAAGTGATCAACCAATTGTATTTAGAAGTTCAATATGGAAATACTTCGAAGGCCATTGAGCATCATCTCACTCTTAAGAAACATTTAAAAGTGATTAAACGTAACCGTAATCCATTACGTAATCAGAAAAATCTGGCTTTCGTTCATAATACCCACCTCCGGATTGCTAGCGAGCAAGCGAGTGTACATCCGATTTATCTGGACTCCATTTCTAATCATTATGCAATTCTGATTGAAGCATCGACTAATGTTTCCGAATTGGAGCAATTAGGTATAGAGATGATTAAAGAATACTGTCGTCTTGTTAAAAAATACAGTTTACGAATTTTCTCACCACTCGTTCGAAAAGTAGTGAACTACATACAACTTCACTTAAGTGATGAGCTGACATTAGATCAATTAGCTACATATACTGGTGTGAGTACATCTCACTTATCACGTACCTTTAATAAGGAGGTACATGAATCGATTCCTAATTATATTAATCATGCTCGTGCGGATAAAGCCGCTCAAATGCTTGAGTTCAGCCAGCATTCTGTACAAGAGGTTGGAGAATATGTTGGCTTCTATGACCTCAATTACTTTACAAAAGTTTTTAAAAAATATTATTACATGCCTCCAGCCCATTATCAAAAGAAACATTCTTATTATTAACCTAAAAAGAAGGGATAGCACAATGCTACCCCTTCTTTTATTAATAAGATATACCATATCCAAAACCATACGCATTCCCTTGCTTATCACGATACACGTAGTCTTTTCCTTTAGCAGAGCCTGGAATATCTCCTGGACTATTATCGAGAGCCTTTTGATCTGCAGGGATCGTAAACGGCAACTTTCCTGTTGGATGATATTTGCCACGAAGGACATCCATTAAAGGCTCATATTTAATACCAAATGTACTAAATACGGCACTTGCACCTGATTCCACCTCGCCGATTAACCATGGATTCGTCATATTAATTCCTACAATCGCAGGCACTCTTTTTTCAATTTCCTTTATCCGCGCAACATCCACACCCGTTTCTGTTCCTAACGCAACTGATAATGGTTGATCCGGACGATCAGCTACAGGGGTAGGAGACACAAGTAATAAAGCATCTGTCGCTTCCTCCAGATTGTCTGTTACGATTAGGTCTGGCTCGTGATTCTGGATCGCTTCTTTTAACTTGTCGCTTTCCTCTTTCGCTCCATCCTTTTGAAAAACTTCCACATATAGCTTCATATCTTTTAATTGCGCATCTTTTATAGGTAATGTCTCTTGATCATTTCTTAATAAGACGAACGATTGACGATGTGCTTGATCCGCTAATTTCTGGGATTCCTTACTTTTTGCTACTGCTTGGGCATGTTGCTCGTCAACATATGGATTTTCAAATAAACCTAATTCCATGATTTCCGTCAATAGATATGTCACCGAATGATCCAATTTATCTTCACTAACATAACCTTGTTCAACAGCGCTCAATAAAGTAGAAGGATCCGCCTCATCTGAAAACATATGAACACCTGTTTCAATTGCCTTCGCATATCTTTCCTCTGCAGATAAGTGCTCTACCCCCCACGGCATCATATTAATAATGCCGGTATCTGAATTTATATACCCTTTAAATCCTAGTTCTTTCCGCAAAACACCCTGTATAATCGCTTTATTATAAGCAAAACCAATCTCTTCAAAAGCTTGATCTTCTTTCAATTGTTGCGCGCTATGCTGATTACTAGGATAAGAATAGTAAGGCATAATCGAAGAAGTTCCTGCTTCCACTGCCGCTCGAAACGGTGGTATGTGATAGCGATACAGGCTTCCTTCTGTCGGATACGGGTTAAAACTGCCCCACGGATAATGTGGGTCATGCCCTTTATGTCGTGCCCCACCGCCTGGAAAATGTTTCGTTGTCATCGAAACACTAGTTTCTCCTAATTTTGCACCTTGAAAACCTGTGATCACGGAACGGATCATTTTTGAAACAAGATCAGGATCTTCACCAAAAGTGCCATTATAGCGCATCCAGAGTGGATCTGTCGCTATATCAGCCATATAACCATACATTTTATGAAGACCAGAAGCTCGCCATTCTTTCGCAGCAATTTCAGCGAATTCCTTCACCAACTTTTCATCATTAGTAGCAGCTAGACCTAGTTCACCAGGCCAAATTGAAAACTGTCCAGACGCTTCCATCATTCCGTGATACAAATAACCGATATGATTTCTGGGGTTGGATACCATCACAGCAGGAATTCCTAACCTCGAGCTTTCCGCAACCTCTTGAATCTTATTCGTCCATGTCGCTAAATCCTTTGCTTTTGGATTGTCACGAACAATAAAATACCTCAAATTTAAATCAAGTATCCCTTTTGTTGTTCCCGCATTGTATAACAATGGCTTTGGTAGCTCATAATTATCATCTCCTGGTTTAGAGAAAGGGTGTGTTTTTAATACGACATCTGTTTCGTTTAATAAGCCCGTTTCATCTGTTTCTTTCAACTTGTTTTCTCCAGGGATCTTAGCGGAGTTCGGCATATATTGAGACGATACCATCATTAATCCGGCTTTCTCTTCCAAAGTCATGCGTGACACGAGATCCTTCACTCTTTCTTCAATTGGAAGCTCCCAATTTTCATACGGATCCAGAACGCCATTTCCATTTAAATCACGGAACTGTTTGCCATTAACGGTGATCATATCTTTTACTCTCGTTGTTACTTTTTGAGTATGCATTTCTTCTCCTCCTCGTTTTATCTGTCACTTTTCTCTGTTTTTTTCATATCTGAGATCACTTGTTGAATTTCCTCCATTTTTGTATGATCCAATGGATAGAATCTCAACGCAATCAATGAAATCATCCATCCGAATATCGGAACACCAAACATCAAAATTAACGTAGTAATTAATAATGGTTGCGTCAGCGCCTCTCCTACTTGAGGAAATTCATCTTTATAACCGATAAAACCAACTGCTAAACCTACAATCACTGGTGCTAACGAGGACATCACCTTGTCAATTAGCGAGAAAGCTGTCCCGATCATACCAGGGACATATCTTCCAGACTTGTAGGTTTCATAATCTGCTACATCAGCAATCATTGGCATCACAAGAGGTGTAGTCAATTTTTCAATACCTTGCAGAATACTGTAAGCGATTAAGAAAATAATCGTGGTAAAGCCCAAATTATTAAGCGTGACTGTGCCTGGGTCGACCATTAAGAAAAATATAAATAAAAAGGCTGCCGAAAGAATCCCTATCCAAGTTGCTTTAACGAGAGCACTTTTCAACCCTGTTTTTGTTGCAATATTTACACCTAAAAAAGTAATCAAAATGGCAGGAATAACGGTTATCGCTGACATTGTCCCACTTAACGCATAATCCCCAATCATAATACCGAAGAACATGACATATACTGCAGGCTGCCTCATCACCATTACTGTAATTTTATCGGTAGATGCTGCAAGCACTAACATTTGAAGTGCTCGATTACCTTTTAAAATCGGCCAATAATCACGAAATCTTGTTTTCACATTGTTTTTCGATAAGCCGAAGTATTCTTTTCGGTCTTTTTGCCAGATCGCTATCGTTGCCAAAATGGTAAACAAGCCGGATAGAGCAATTCCATACATGTTTAATTCAGCAAAAAGCTCCATCGTAAAATCTCCATGTTTCTCCATTAAATAATTTGCAACGAAGATCTGACCACCAGTGAAAATACCAATACCATAGATCGAATCATATATAGTGAATAAGGGACGTTGCTTAGGATGGTTCGTTAATACCGTTTGTGCTGCCTTTGTACACGCAGTCTGTAGAGTATAACCAATAATGTAGACACCGTACATTAATGCAAAGAAAATTAATTGCATTGACTCAGGTAATAAATGCGTTACATTGTAAATGATTAAGACAGAACCAGCTAAAATGATGTTACCGACAATCATGAGAGGTCTGAATTTACCAAATCTCCCTTCTGTCTTATCGATAATAAAGCCAATAATCGGATCGGTAACCGCATCAAACACCCTGCTTCCCCCGATAATTGCACTCGCTGCTACAACTGCCAATCCGGCAATCCCAGTCACATAGTACGATACAAAACCAATAATAAATAAATAAAGATTGGTAGCGCTATTATTTAAGGCAAATAAGCCAATCTTCCACCATTTAGAGGTATTGTAATTTGTTTGATTATCCAACGTTATTTCTGACATATCGCTTCCCCCTCTTTGTATTTTTCTATACTTTTGAAAACACTTTCATTAATCAGAAAAAAATATAGCAGATCCTCTGATTTCTGATAACGCTTACTGAAACTCAGTATAACAACTCGAAATTTAACTAATTAGAAATATTTTGATCAAATACAGTTTATTTTGATTAATAAAGATTTTTTTATGAGTATGCTTTATCACTTCTGAAAAAAATATTAGGAAAATATCTAGTAATGTGTTTACTACATTCGTAAACGGAAGAAATGAAATTTAAACTTTCCCATCTCCATATGATGCTTTGCCAACTCAACAATTTAGCAAAATGATGTGACAATAGGACATGTTGTTGGCGAAAATAGTTACAATTTGTGCTTACTTGTCGATTTTTAGGGTATCTATTAGTTATATAGAAGGATACAAAGGTATGTTGCTTAAATCTATTTATGGTTCATAAATACATACTTCAAACTTTGTTATGTTATTATTAAGTCTATTGAAAGAGACTTATAATGATAAAATTTACCCAATTCATTTGGATTTTTGATAAAAGAGTTGTTAAGACCAATCATTATACTTAAAAGAAAGATTATAGATTTTTCAGCGTTAGTTACGCATTACAATTATTGTCTATCAAGAGAGGGGTTACATCGCGTTGGAAGCAGAATATAATTATTACTTGGTTACACTATCTATTATTATTGCCATCATTTCCTCCTATTCAGCACTTAGCATCACTTCGAGAATCTCAAATACAAAAGGGAAGAGTCGAATTTTCTGGTTGGCATCTGGTTCTATCGTAATGGGAGCAGGTGTATGGTCAATGCATTTCATTGGCATGCTAGCCTATCACATACATGATGCAGTAGAATATGATATTTTCATAATATTGCTTTCGATGTTTGCAAGTATAGGTTCCTCATTTATCGCCTTTTACATAACGATGCCTAAAATAATTAATCGAAACAAAATTTTATTTGGCGGATTATCTATGGGTAGCGGCATCGTCACTATGCATTTTGGGCATGGAAGCGATGATTATGGAAACAGAGATCACTTATCAGACATTTAAAGTGATTTTGTCGATTATGATTGCCTTTATCGCTTCATATGCAGCTTTATTCCTGTTTACACGTTTTCGTAATCATACTACTATAAGTTGGACGAAGTGGTTATCAGCTATTTTAATGGGATTGGCTATTTGCGGGATGCACTATACGGGGATGAGTGCTACTACATTTCAAACTACAGAGGACATGAACATCAGTCGCATTCGATTAATATATTTTTATCGTTTGGTGTGATCGTTACAATCTTCCTTATCATTATAGTTTCATGGGTTGCCATGTTTTTCGATCGTTATGTATTAGAGAAAATGGCCTATCGAGATTCATTAACAAACTTATATAATAGAAACGAAATGAACCTTTTTTTAAACAAACAATCAATAGGTCAAAAACCAGGAGTGTTATATTTAGATATTGATCATTTTAAAGCAATTAATGACACATTAGGACATGACACGGGTGATTTATTATTAACAAAAATAGGAGAACAATTAAAAAAATGGGAGAAGGATCAAGTTATACCGTATCGAATAGGTGGGGATGAGTTTTTAATAATAACAAAGGATCAAGACTTATCAGCTTTAGAGCAATCGGCTCACTCCTTACTAGAACAAATTAAGCAGTCTTTTCACATAGAGGGCAATGAGCTTTATGTTACTGGAAGTATTGGAATTGTAGTTGGTTCCAATGAAGAATCTGACCACACTAAATTGCTGAGAGCTGCAGATACAGCAATGTATGTAGCCAAAAAGAAAGGGAAAAATCAATTCTCTGTCTATACGACACAAATGGGACTAAAAGAAGTAAGGAAAATGGAGTTAGAAAAAGATTTGCAAAAAGCTTTAAAAGATAACCAATTTTATATGGAGTATCAACCGAAATGGAACGTCAAAACGAATACTTTATACGGTTTCGAATCCTTGATCCGTTGGAAACACCCACGTTTAGGGATTATTTCACCAAGGGAATTTATACCAATAGCAGAAGAAACAGGTTTAATTATACCTTTGACTAGGTGGACGTTAGAAGAAGCAACAAAGCAATGCAAAGTCTGGCACTCACAGGGTATTATTCAGCCAGTAGCTGTGAACATCTCCAAATCTGTTCCATACGGGCACACTATATAATTTAATTGCTTCCATTTTAGAAAAAAATAATTTAGATCCAACATATTTAGAACTAGAAATTACTGAATCCATGATGTTGCAGGATTTAAGTGATATTATAAAACAACTGGAAGCGATTCAAGCACTTGGAGTAAAAATATCAATGGATGACTTTGGAACAGGTTATTCCTCCTTAGGGTTACTGGATGTCTTACCGATACAAGCCGTGAAATTAGATAGAATTTTCACAATGGATATTGAGAATCCCAGTAAGCGTGCGATTATTCAGGCAATTATTCTATTAGCAGAATCACTAGAATTAGACGTCATTGCAGAAGGCGTCGAAATCGAGAAAGAAATCGACCACCTAACAAAACTAGGCTGCTTCGTCATGCAAGGCTATTATTATAGCAAACCACTAAAAACAGAAAACATCAAAGACTGGTCATTCAAGACACCAGTGTGAAACGCCGGGGACGGTTCTTTTGTTTCATTCTTTTATCATAAAATCTAGCGTAGAATGAAACAGCAGAACCGTCCCCATGTTTCACCATTTCACCCGTTAACAATCAACGCTATTGCAATCCCAATTACACTCATCATCAGTGAAAACAGAATATTCTGTTTGGTGATAGTGTATGGGTTTATTTTCATGCTTTGTGATGTCATCGTGGCGTTGATGCCATATGGTGATGATGCCGAGGTCGCCAGTGCTGATATGATTAAGACGATCCCGATACTTAATGGATTAACGTAAGCAAACATTGGCTGTAAAACCTCCAACAATATCGCTACTGTTGCAATTGGGTGAACGCCAACCATTGCCAATACGAAATAGATGACTGTAATAAACACAAAAACCACAATGAGATAATCCTGCATGGAACCCATCAATTGCTGGAGCAATGAAGGAACTGCGCTATTATTAAATCCTCCTGAAAAGAAACCTAATGACAAAAATAAAACCGCAAAATTTTGAAGATGGTTCGTATAATTTTTCCAAGAATACCAACCATCCTTTAAAAAGGTACCCGCTTTGCCAATTAAGACCGACCAAATCAAAGAAAATGGGAAAATAACCATTGTAACACTTAAAATAAAGCTCATGTTTGTTATTTTATTGACAGATAGAATGAGCACTAAAAAGACAGTCAACATTCCAAACATTTTCAGTAGATGTGGCCATAAAACGGACCAAGCAATGCTCGTTGAAGCAGATTTAATCTCCCATCCTTTATAGCGATTTTTCGACATTAGGATGTCCAATAAAGCGATTAAAAAGGAACTAATCAAAAGCCATGGCAAATACACCAGATAACTAACACCCGTTCCATCGACGGTCAATCCAACAACAACCTCCATCGGACTCCAAATAATCGCAACCGAAAATGCCCGTAATGTCGTTTCGATAATAAACGAGTTTCGTATTTTTTCTGGCAAAGATACTAATTTCTCACGCAATAACTCTTGAGCTAAGTAAATCGCGGATATATTAAGAAAAATTAATAAGGAATACGTCGTGGCTATACTTTTACTATAAAGCTGGGCTAAGTCGCCATTTTTGCTCACTAATAACTGGGCTAAGTATTGATCATATGTACCCAATTTGAATACAGTCCGAATCCACGGCAATAAACTTAGAAAGATTAAAATCGGTAATGAGGTGAGAATATGACGGATAATCTCATCGAAGGACACACCACTCCCTAAGCTCAAGCTCGCCCCAATTATAAAAAAGAGAATACTGATTGTTTTAAATAGATTACTCGCCCAGAACCAGGAAAGCATAAAAACCAATAATGCATAGATCGCTATTACTATTTCGACCTTCACACTCCCCAGTGCAAGTGCGAGCAAAAACATCAAAAATAATAATCCATAAATAATGTAAAATCGTTGATGCACAGCCTGTAACATGATTACGCCTTCTTTCTACATAATAAGAGGTCGAGCAATTATACTCAACCTCTTGATCTACAATTAGTATATCATGAATATAGAGACTTTTTCCTTTGTAACCATTTAGGTAACTGAAACAGTAGAACCGTCCCCATGTTTCATTTTATTGATTGATAAATCGGAAAGTCCTGATCGTTCCAAGCTTTTTTAGCTGTCCAGTCTTCAGCGGGGGCTTTCCAGAATGATGCATGAACATCAAGACCCAATGGCAAATAAATAAACGCAGCTAAATACAAACTTCCTGTCGATATGTAATGCTCTCCTATTGTCTGCTGATGCCCTGTCAAACCGATCGTCAGCCAGCCATTTTCATCAAACATATGCTGAGACTGAAAGGTGCGTCTAATGACAGCTGTTAACCCTTCTCTCACCTGAGCATCATGAATAGAAGCTGGTAATTCACCGCGAAGAGCCTGATTTGCCAAATGATGAAAAGCACCAAAACGATAGGCAAGCGACCGACCAATTGGCGGAAACGTACCTTCAGGAGAAATCAACCGTTCCTGGTACAATGCATATTGTTTTGCCCTTTCGATGAACACCTTTCTTGTCTCCTGCCATTCAGAATATTCCTCACCAACTACATCTAAAATATCGACGAGAAATGGCTGAATCACATAACTATTATAATAATCAGCATGGTAAGCAGGGCCATCACTGTAGTGACCATCACCAACATACCATTGTTCAAATTGTTTCAAAGCATAATCAATCCGCATTGAATCCCAATCCTTTTCACCTATTCGAAAAAGGCATGCTTCAATCATCGCTGAAAACAACAACCAATTAGAATAGTGCGGTTTGTATGCCCGTGTCTGTTTTAAAGCAGTAATAACCCTTTTTTGTGTTAAAGAATCTAATTTCTCCCACAATTGAACCGGCGCACGCAGAATTGCTTGCGCAAAGAAAGCAGTATCCACCAGCGGCTGACCTTCTTCGGAAAAATTCATATAATCCGTTGATGTCGGATCCACCGCATATGCTATTCCCTGGCGAACTTTTTCGGCAAAGCTTACTTGTAATCTTGCCTCTTCCGGATCATCGACTTCTAGTTCCAGCCACGGACTGATGCCATTAATCGTCCGTGCAAAAGCCTCTAAATGCGAATAGCGCTCACGACTTGCGCCCTCGACTTCCTCGAGAGGCATCCGCTTTTTTAATTCCCCAACGCTTGCGGCATCTATGACTGGTTTTACTATCTGTTGCATCGTTGTTATCCAATATTTTCGAGTCTCCATCTTCCTAACTCCCTTTGACATTATTTTTCATGCCGTAAAATTAACTCTTTTCGATTTTTAATTTGCGTCATCGCTCTGTAGGCAAACCACATGATAATAAGACTAGTGGCGCTTCCAACAAATAAAAAGAAGACGCCCGGCAAATAAAGTGTAATAATAAAAAATCCGAATAAATTTACCAAAATTAAAAATGTTTGCAGTGGTGCAGAAAAAGCGATAATGAAAGAAAATATTATGGATTCGATCATTCGCACATCATAATGAATATAAGTTGGGAATACATATAAAAAGACAATAGCAACCAAAAATAAAATAGCAAATAAAAAGAAGAAGAATAGATTTCCTATAAAATGATTCATTACCTGTGTAAAGTATAAATTGAAGTAGATCAAAATAAAAAGCAATACGAAAGGAAAACCGATTACATTCGCTTGTTTAAAATTGTTTTTATACACAACCCAAAAATAAGGTAAGATAGCAAATGACGTATTGCCTCTTATCCATTTTCTCTCGACAGCAAACATTGCAATTGTCGCAGGAAAAAATCCAACTGCCAAGAGTCCCAACAAGCTAAAAACGATCCACAGTATATTCAAATATGCAAGACGAGTTAACCATACCATGCTCCGATAAATTATACCATCCTGATGCATAACACACCTTCCTTTTTTAGAAAAAAGTCATTCCCTAACCTCTAAAACAACAGAATAGCAGAATAAGGGAGAAGCATATTCCCCCTTATTCTCTACAGTACTATTTTATTAACGATTTTCCAGCCATTCGACACTTTCTTTTTGGGCTTTTTCAACTGCTTCTTGTGCAGATCTTTCACCTGTAAGTGCTGCTTCCACCTCAGAGGTTAAAATAAAACGAGGTTGGGAAGAGGCCCATGGATATCTTGGAGTCCAAGGAGTACTCATTGCCTCAACCGTTGGCTCCATCAGATTTTCCACCTCTGCATAACTATCCCAAGTTTCTACAGATTGTACGGAAGGCATTGCATTTGCTTCTTCAAATACATATTGCTGTACAGTATCGCTCGTAGCAAATTTCATCCATTCCCATGCTAATTCTTTGTTTTCACTATCTTTTGCCATTGTGATCGGAGAGCCGGCAAACATACCACCTACACCGTCATCATTTTTAAATTCCTGTGCGATACCAATTCGATCACCTAAATCTTGGGCATATGCTGGCATAATCGTATCCCCAGGCCCTTGATTTAACATAATCCCAATATTATTCTCATGTGTTAACCACTTCTCAGCCCCTTGATTACTTACTAAACCTTCTGGTGCATATTCTTGCATTTCTAACAACCACTCTAGCCCTGAAACCATTTCTGGACTATCAAATTCAAATTCAATTTCATCCCAGGCAAATCCGGTACCCCACTGTCCTCCCTGACCTTCAGCAAGGTTGATCAATGTAAAGGCTGAGGACCAATCGCCACGGAACCACAGACCATAATTCTGTTCACCAGTTTCTGGGTTTGTACCTGTCATTTGTTTCGCTTTTTCTGCAATTTCTTCCATGGTAGGGTATTCGGATAAATATTCTACGCCCCATTCGTCAAATAACTGTTTGTCATAGGTAATAAAACGCGCATCACCTAAAAATGGTAATCCAAACACATCCAATTCGTCACTATCCGGACCTAGAGCCATCCAGCCTTCCATCTGATTATCAATAAAGATATCCGTTGAAAACTCTTCATCTTCATCAATCCATGGTTGTAACGGTTCCAGTAAACCCTGTGCAGCAAAATCTGCAATACCTGGCATTTGATAAACATCTGCTTCACCAGATGTTAGCATTGCTTGTGTTTTTTCCGTGTATCCTTCCCATGGCATAATCGTAAATTCAACAGTCGCACCCGGATGTTCTGATTCAAACTGATCCTTTATTTCCTGTAATCCCTTCGTTGTTTGACCAGTTATAGGGTCTGTTGAATCTTCCATATTAAAATCTCCAATTAATTGAACATTGATCGTTTGACCGTCCCAGTTCTCTCCACCTTCAGAACTAGTATCATTGCCTTCTTCACTGGTCTCAGAACCTGTATCAGACTCGCCACCTGTTTCATCATCAGAACTACACGCTGTCATAATTACCATTGAAAATAAAAGTGCTAACACTAACAATAAGGACCATTTGATTTTTTTCATTTTTTTACCCCCTGTATGGTTTATAGTAAAATCGTTGACTGATAATGCAACTATTTATTCCCCCTTTACTCCGCTTAAAGCGATACTTTGAATAATGTACCTTTGTAAGAAAAGGTACAACACTACAATTGGTAATATACTAACAGTGGCTAATGCCATCGTTAACCCACCTAAACTAGTACCATTCTCTAATGAAAAACTCGCGAGATATAGTGGTACGGTATGAAGTTCCTGATTATTCAGTACGACTAGTGGCCACATAAAATCATTCCAGCTCCAAATAAAAGATAGAATAACCATTGTTGCTGCAATCGGTCCGGCTAGCGGTAAATAAACGGTAAAGAAAATACGAAATTCCCCAGCACCATCGATTTGTGCTGCCTCCCTTAAAGTAGTTGGCAATTGGTCAAAGAATTGCTTACACAAAAAGATAAGCATGCCGTTAATAACCGTTGGTAAAATTAATGGCCAAAAAGAATTTAATAAACCAAATGAGTTAAACAATGTATACAATGGAATCAATCGTGGTTCCATTGGGATCATCAACGTACACAGTACTAAAATAAAAAGCAGTCTTTTATACTTAAATGTACCTTTTGAGAAGGCATATCCCGCTAACAATGAAGCACCTACCTGGAGAGCTACAGAGCTCGTGGTTACAATACCTGAGTTAATATAGGATTGAATCAGGCGGCCATTTTCAAATACGATTCCGTAGTTAAATGATGAGATCTTCTCCGGAATCAATCGCGGTGGAAATGGCATTGTAATATTCGCAGTTCGATCAAATCCAACACTTACCATCCAAATAAACGGCATCATTAACAAGACACCAAAAATTAGCAGGATGACGAATTTAATTATTCCAGTCGTATTATCCATCGACTTTTGATTCATTTTTCATACCTCCTATCGCTACAGATTCATTTTCGATACTTTTAAATTAATAAAGGTAAAAATCAAAATAATAATAAACATAATATACGTAGCAGCTGAGGCGATCCCAAACTCAAACCCAGTGAAACCTCTCTCATAGATGAAAGCTCCCATTGTTTGGATAGACCGAGCAGGGCTTCCATTCGGTCCACCGAGTACATAAACCTCATTAAATCGTTGCAGACCACCAATCCAACCTGTTATCAATAGGAAAGCAAAAGTTCCTGACATATTCGGAATCGTGATGAATAGCCATTGCTGAATCTTACTGGCACCATCAATTCGTGCCGCTTCATACATTTCAGGTGAGATCGCTTGTAAATTGGCTAAACAAATAATGATGACAAAGCCAATCCAATGCCATACCGCTAAAAGAATAACTCCCCATTTTGAAGTAGAAGGGTCTGAAAACCAAGTGGATGTTGGCAACCCCACTGCATCTAGAGCATAGTTGACTACCCCCATCTCTGGGTGCAGAACAAATTGGAAGATCATTGCTGCCGCTACAATAGAAGTTACATTCGGTAAGAAATAAATAACTTTAAAGAAATTCTGTCCTCTGCGAACAGAGTTAATCATCGAAGCAAAGATAAACCCTAGCGGTATCGTTAATGCAATTTGAAAAAAAGCGATAAAAAATGTATTCCAGACAGTGTTCCAAAAAGTCGCTGACGTCAGAACGAGTTGGAAATTACTTAAACCAGTAAACGTTTCGATCGTTCCATTTGATTGATAGAAACTTAAACGAAAAGATTCAACGATTGGATAAACCATAAATAGTAAGATACCAATAAAACTTGGCAACAAAAACAGATACCAGGTGAATGTTGCTTTTCGTTTCTTTTGTTTGATCGTCGTGACATCTTCACTTGGTAACACTGTTGTATCCGCTTTCATATTTTCTTTATTCAATGCTTTCCCCTCCCCCTTCATTTAGCAACTTTATTAGAATGATACCGTTTATCTTATTAAAGTAACTTCATTCTACTTCATTTTAAAATCGTATTCTTGTCGCTGCTTGCACTCTTAATTAAAGTGTTTGCACGATATTGCTTACTTAACGGAATAAGCATTCCCCACAGATCTTTCCCGCATTCTGTTGCGATATACAGAAGGTGACACTTGATAACAGGCTCTAAACTTACGACTAAAATGAGAGGAACTGTCAAAGCCTGCTTCAATAGCAACTTCCAATATCGACTTTGATGTCTGCATCTCCAACAAATATTTTGCGCGTACTAACCGACGTTGCATTAAATATTGCATAATCGTCATACCTGTAATATCTTTAAATATTCTCGCCATATAATACTTACTGATATGAAGGGATTCGGCAATATCATTTAAGGAAATATTATCTTGATAATGTTGATCAATCCAGGCAATAATCCGATGAACATGACTACTCTTATCATTATTGTGCATCATGATGCTATTTAATTTACCTTTGCTTAATTCATAAATAATAAATAACAGTTCAATTAACATCGTCGTAACTTCCGCCTCTAACAGACGCTTTTGAACCTCTGATTTATGGTGATCTTGTTGCTGTATTTGTTTTAATTGTAGTTTCTTCACCATCTGCATAATACTTTCATACACATCACGATCGACTTTACGAAACAATGAATTCGATAGCTCATCAAAAGGTGTTAATAATTCTGGCACATTTAATTTATCAAGAATCGGGCGAATCCATTCCGAAGAAAATTCAATGACACTACGTTCATAAGGACAATGGACATCTGGCGATGGACCATGCAAACTCGAACCATTCATAATAATAATATCGTTTTCTTCCAGTTCAATAATATCGTCATTAATTAGATACTTGCAGTCTCCATTGTGATAAAAATAAATTTCATAAAAATTGTGCGAATGAACAAAAAAATCTTGTTCCTCAAAATCAACATCAACATTGCGATAGACAATATTAAATTTATCTAACGACTCATTCACTTTTTTCACCATCCGATCCCCCTCGTTTTAGGTGCATTCAAATTACGTATTACGTAAAGATACGTTCTAAATAAATCTTGGCTAGTTTAACGTCACCAGGAAAATCCTCCCATTCACATTCAATCGAAATTCTTTTATCATAGCCTGCTTTAACGATATGTTCCTTTAATACATCATAAGGATAATTCCCCGTACCTGGAGCCAGTCGACCAATGTCAGCTACATGAATGTGTTGTAAATAGCGGCCTGCACTTTCAATATTTTCAATCGGTTCTTCTTCTTCCATCATATGATATAAATCAGCTAAAACCTTAATGGAAGGGTGGTTTAGCTTTTCTGCCAACGCTACAGCTTCTGGTACACTTGTAATAATATTGCTTTCTTTTTTGTTCAAAGGTTCGATAACGATCGTTATTCCTAGTGGCTCCGCAATATTTGCTACCATTTGTAAGAAGCGGATAATTTGTACTTCTGCATCACCTTTTGAGAAGCCATTAGGGTAACTGCGGGCTCCACCACTACCGAATACAATGGTGTCAGCCCCAATTGCATGGACTCTTTTCAAAGCCTTTTTAATATACATTTCTAATTGTCGAAAATCAACGTTGGGACCTGTCACATGTAAATGACCTGGAAGCAACATATTACAGGCTTCAACAGGAATAGGAGATTGTTTATATTTTTCAAAGATTGCATCAAATTTTTGATCATCTTCGGGAACTAATGAAACAACCGAACATTCTAGAAAATCATAACCTGCTTCCTTCACAACTACGGCATCTTCTATACTTCCACACACACCTAACTTGATAATGACCATTCCCTTCCTAATTTTTCAGGAGTTCTTTGTCCATTGTTCCAGCCATTTATAATTGTGACAGAGAGCTGTTGCTGTATCGTATTGGCTACTAAAATCTTCAATTCCGATATATCCATCATATCCAACCGATTTTAAATCAAGTATTACCTGCTGCCAGTCCACAATTCCTTTTTCGACTGGTGCCCATTCGACTCGCCACTTCACGTCTCCAGCCTCTGTTTCAGCATCATTGACCCATATTGCATTTTTCATATGGATATGCGCTAAATAATCTCCCAACATTTGCATACCGAGAAGATGATTCTCATACCCTTCATGCACCATGTTACCTGGATCATAAAGAACACCGACATACTTAGCATCCAACCCTTCCAATAACCGAAGAGCTGCTGAGGCGCTTGCCGCAATGGTGTTGTGATGTGTTTCAATAAGTCCTTTCACACCATATTTACTACACAGTTTTTCTGCTTATTTCATGTATTGTCTTGCATTTTCGAACAACTCTTGGAAATTTCCGTCACGATGATACTTTGGAACACCTAAACGAATAAACGAGGCCCCAAGTTTATTCGCAACTTGTAAAACCTGCTCTGTCTCTTCTAAATTATCTGTTAAATAAGGGGTCACACTTAATGTTTCGATGCCATATTGAGCTGTTAATTGTTTCAGCCTTTCTAATTGGTCATCCGTCGCTTCTGGATCAATGGTACATTTATTGTTCCGCCAAAAACTTGTCTGTTCTTGCTTTAGACTGTCTGATATTTCTTTAAATCGCCATTCTACAGCTTGATAACCCGCTTCCTTCATCATTGGCAATAAAGCTTCAGGTGATTGATCATGGGCCATTACGGAGAACACAGAATACTTCACCTTGTTACCCCCTTTTGTATTTGTAAACGTTTTCTTTTATTCTTATTCAAATACTATCAATATTTTTCATTCGATTCTCTAATCTTATTGCTCTTCATTTGACTGAGATTGCTCAACGGTTCGATAAATTCCAATAATAATTCTGGTCAACATCCCTATTACAAAGGGTTTGACAACATTCTTATGTTGCTCAACGAATCGTATTTTTCTTCCTTGTATTTTTCCGATATTACTAAAAAACGGACAACATGTCTTATTAAAAGTTGAAGCATTTTCTCAAATTCAGAACGTAATTCTTTTACCATGGGAACGAAAAAATAATACACTATTTGACATTCTCTTCCTCATGTGATATTATTATTTAGTTAACAAATGTGAGGTAACAAATAAGAGTATCTGGCATTCTGCATGAAGTTTTTTGAAGATGCTTATTCACACTGGCGCGACTTCGGGGTCGCAAGGACGTAAGAGCAGGTAGGGCTTACGTTGCTTAAGTTAGAAAATTCCAGTGGAACATGTACCGCGGTTAAGTGAAATTCCAATTATGAAATTTCCCACCCGAGTTTATCGGGATAAAAAATAATAAATCTTATGCGTTACTTTATCAAACAAAGGGGTACTCTTATTGTAAGAGTACCCCTTTTCCAATACATATAAAATGAAAGTAGGTCTTGATATGAACAAACCAATAGGTACAATTCAAACATTGGAAGTAGTAAGAGAAATGGATACTGGCTATGTACTAGAAAACGATATCCTTTTGCATCATAATGAAACAGACTCCGCACTCGACGAAGGGGATATGACAGAGGTTTTCCTTTATCGAAATAAAAAAGGGCAAACAATTGCTACGACCCAATTACCACATATTCAAATCAATATTTACGGCTGGGCAGAAGTCGCGGAAGTGTTGCCACACCTAGGTGTTTTTGTAAACATTGGTACATCTAAAGAAATGCTCGTTTCAAAGGATGACCTTCCATTATTTGAAGATGTATGGCCAATTGCAGGCGATCAGCTCTATGTCACGTTAGGAAATGATCAGAAAGGTCGTCTTCTCGCACTTCCGGCTACAGAAAGCATCTTTGAGAGGGAATTTGAAGCAGCACCAGATCGGTTATTAAACACGACAATTACCGGGCGTATTTACCGAACAGGCAGAGAAGGATCTGTAGGCATAACAGAAGAAGGCTACCGGGCGTTTATCCATCACACCGAACAAAAAGAAGAGCCTCGGCTTGGTGAACAAGTGAAAGGTCGCGTGATTGACATTAAGGAAGATGGCACGATCAATGTTTCGTTAAGACCGTTTAAAAAGGAAAGTATCCGTGAGGACGCTGATGAAATTTTAGCTCATTTAGAAGAAAATGATGGTGTGATTTCATTTTCTGATAAGAGTGATCCTGAAGCAATCAGAGATACTTTTCATATTAGTAAAGCAGCCTTCAAACGAGCACTTGGAAAATTAATGAAGCAAAGAAAAATCGAACAAGTCGATGGAAAGACCTATCTAAAACAATAACCTCTTTTTCAAGCTTCACGGGAGACAAAATGGATTCCCGTGAAGCTTTTTTATTACCTGTTCTTGGATATTGCCGCAGTCCTCAGAAATATCAACAAAATGATTAGTTCCATTAGAAAGCCTATCGATTGCGCCAGAGCACCGATCGATCCGCCCCCATCTGGAAAAACAAAAATGAGGATAAATAAGGCGGTTACGGCTGCCACGACATTACCTGTTTGCGAAAAAGACATAATCTTAGTTTTGTTTCGAATCATCAGGATCCCATTGGCAAAATCGATCCACGGAAAACAGAGTGTAAAAAGCACAAAGAATTGCAATGCTAAAATACTATGGTCAAGTAACTCTCCGGAAACGCCAATGATATTTTCAAAAATCCATACCCCAACTGGTGAATAACCAATAATCATTAACATGATACTTGGGATCAAGCTCATAATTGCTGTAAATCGAAGTACTGCACCTTGATCTTTCGGATAAAAATTAATAACGATCTGATGCACATAGGTGGCAATACTATTCAGTAAATGCACGACAGATAAAGCGACGGCATAGGAAGCAATCGCAATTTCCGCTTTTGTACTCCAACCAAGCACTGCATTTATCGTTGGTGTTACACTAACCGCAATCAAAGACGCTATCATTAACGGACTGTAAAAACGGAAGATCTGTGATTGCTTTCTAATATGATGCTTGTCCTTTTTTGGTGGTAACTCCTTGACGATCAACCTTCCCTCCAACACACTGACAAGAGCCTCAACTGCCATTCCAGCTAAAAAGATGTAAGCACCAATATAACCGTGATTCACCTTATCATTTGCAAGCAAAAACCAAGCTAAAGCAGCCATAACTATTAATCGTATCGCCATCCCTATTGTCAGCCATTTTGTTTTCAGATTGGAAATAATCACACCTTGATACAAACAACGAACTCCTGAAAAAATCGTGACGAACATCAAAACGCGATAGGCATCTATTGTAGGCTGCAGCATCCGGTCACTAACACCAAGTAATCCAGAAAAGAATACCTCTCCCAATGGCGTGTAGGCCAGGATCAGGCTTAACAAAAAAATAGCTGCCAATACATAAAAGGTAGCATTTTTCATTAATTTGTAGGAAATACGATCGCGCACTAAGGTTGAACACGTTTGTCGTAATATAACCGCACAGCGTTCTAATAATGCGAAAAGACTCATAGCAACAGAGTAACTTGCAATGACAACCGCCGGATCTGGTGCACGAGCTAGTGTGCTGTTGATGATAACATGAGAAATGGTTACCAAACTTGCAGATAAACCTAGCGGAATAAAGAAATATAAAAGTGTACGAAACGAAACATGGTGTCTAGTTGAATCCGCTTTCTCTACTTTCATTATGAACACGTCCCAAAGTATGTTTAACAAACATTGCAGTATATTACGTAATACTACGCATACGAAAAAAGCATTAGGTTAAACTAATTTCGTTAAGCATATCTCATTTAATCATAGATTAATTTTAAGAATAATGCTAGTTTAAGGACCATTCATAGAAAAGATTTCATCGTGATTTAACAAAAGCTTTTCGAATTCTAATGAACTTCAAATCACAAAAAAATGAAACAGTAGAACCGTCCCCACTGTTTCCTACCATCTGGCAATATGGTCTTCTGCCCAGCCAAACAGATTTTCGATTTGTATGTACTGTCCACCATTGAGTTTAATGTTGCCGGTATAAGTACCGAATAGTTGATGTACTTCGGATTGAATGATGATCGCATTTGTTGCAGCAACACGTTCATATTCCGGGGTGAAAGTAAGGTTCACTTGATTCGTGTGTCGTGTTTTCATTTTCCATGGCTGCATCCAGTTATCCTTGTTATATTCCCATTCCATGTCATCATGAATTTTATGTAGTTGCCCATTAACAATGATTCCGTTCTCATTTTGTCCCGTTCCATCAGTCCATTGACCACCGATATTAATACCGATTAAATCATTATCTTTGCTATAACCTGAAGCAGAACCCCAATTCCATTTCGATTTGTATGGCCATTTTCCTCGACCAAAATCTAAACAGGCAAAACTATCTTTACTGTCAAAAATAAAGGTGTTTTCTCCCCAATCCACTTTTCCTTGGGTCGGGAGGGCCGGTTGTTTTGCTGTGTATTGAAAGTGCTTTTCACTCCATGGAATAACGACATGCAACGCTTCTAATTGTTGCTGCCTTTGTATCATGAGATCTGCAGTTAACATTTCCTTCTGTTCGCCAAAATCCGGGCATTTCACATGTATTTTTGTTTGATTTGTGTCTTCACTAATTAGAATGGTCATTTTATCACTTTTAAACTGCACCGATTCTAATACCTTAACAGGCATCTCAATTCCCCTGCTTAAAGGGATCAACACGGTTTCTTCGGCAAATGCTTTCGTTTCCCGGTCATAAATATATACAAACAGACTTGCTGCATAATCAATATCCGAAATCGTTGCTGAGAAAAGCAAGTGATCATTGGTGACACACCAGTAATTCCACTTTTTCTTGCGTCCAAAGGATCCTTTTACATTAGGGTGAATAAAAGGATCACGTGCCCAACCGATTGCTTCAGGATTTAACTTACCATTTTCCTTACAAAGGGGTGTTTTTGAGATAATTTCCTTTGCCAATACTGCTCTCTCCTTTTTTAACGTCTCTATTGAAAGGCTTAACTTCTGAGCAAATAATGCTCTGTTTTTTCAGCCACTATTGGTCTACTAAAATAGAAGCCTTGCGCATACGTGCAATTCTCCTCTTTAAGTATATCTCTTTGCGCAGCTTTTTCTACACCCTCGGCAGTGACCGTTAGTTCTAATGAATTAGCCATAGAAATGATAGCACGAACAATGGCAGCATTATCCATATCATCATCCATATCTCGTACAAACGACTTATCAATCTTTATGTTAGTAATTGGTAAATGCTTTAACATTGCTAGTGATGAGTATCCTGTACCGAAGTCATCAATTGCAATTTGCACGCCACTTTTCCCTAATTCCCTTAAGATATTTATACTGTTTTTCACATTCTTAATCGCCATACTTTCTGTGATTTCCAGACATAAAAACGATGGTGATAAGTCAGTTTCTTCTAAAATAGTGGTAACCGTTTGTACAAAACCTTCTTGTTCTAACTGTTTCGGAGAGATATTCACCGATATTGGCACCGGTTTAAAGCCTTTATCGATCCATTTTTTATTTTGCAGACAGGCTTCCTTTAATACCCACGTTCCAATAGGAATAATTAATCCAGTCTCTTCTGCTATTGGTATAAAATCGAGTGGTGAAATCAAACCTTGCTCAGGACTATTCCATCTTATTAATGCTTCCACACCTGTAACTTCATTTGTTTTCATATCTACTATTGTTTGATAATTCAGTATTAATTCCTTGTTATCCAATGCTTTTCGCATGCGATTTTCTAACAAGAATCGCTTGGTTGTTTGTGAATCAACATCAGAAGTATACATCTCCATTTGACTTTTGCCATTTTCTTTGGCTTTATACATAGCCATGTCTGCACGACGAGATAATTCGTCGAAATCTCCTCCATTGTCTGGATAAATACTGACCCCGATACTTGCCGATGTAAAAATTTCTTGATTTTGTATAATGAAGGGCTGTTTAAATTTCGAAATAATTTGTTCAGCCACTCGATAAACTTTGTTTACATCTTTAATACTAGACAATAGAATAATAAATTCATCACCGCCTAAGCGTGAAACGGTTGATTGTTTTTGTTCATCTTTCGTGTTCAGCGTTTCTTTAACTGATCGCGTTAAAGATTTAGCTACCTTTTGCAACAATTGATCACCTGCAAGATGTCCTAATGTATCATTGATGACTTTAAATCGATCCAAATCGATCATTAAGATCCCCAGTTTATAGTTATGGTATATCGCATTCTTTTTATAAGAATCCCAACGTTCCTTTGCCATTTCTCGGTTTGGTAAACCAGTGAGACTATCATGAAAAGCTAGATGTCTGATTTTTTCCTCTGTTTTTTTCTTTTCTGTGATATTTGTGATCGAACCAATAATGCGAATCGATTTTCCTTTGTCATTACGAATAGCATCACCTGTTACATATACCCAGAGCTCTTCCCCTGTTTTTCCATGCAAGCGAAACTCCACTTTTAATGGGACATTCTTATCTTTCAGCATTTGAATTTGATTAACTACATCGGTAACGTCTGCCGGATGAATTAAATTTAAAAATGCTTGTGTATCTGCGGGCAATTCTTGGTGAATAGCATTAAAAATATCCTTACTGCGTACGTTCCAGCGAATACGATTCGTTTCTGTATCCCAATCCCAAATCCCATCATTTGTGGATCGTGAGACAATTTCAAGTTGTTCTGCAATCGATTGGGTCTGTTCAAATAAATCATCTCTCTCTAATGCAGCTGCTGAAATCGTAAAGCTTACCTGTGTTATATCTGCAGAACTTATTAAAATATATTCATCAACATTACTAACTATTGCGATAAAACCCCAATCCCCTCGTTCATTCCTGACAGATTGTACACGAACAAACTCATCATCTTTCATTTGAGGTAACCAATCAATTGGCGGAAATTGTTCAATGGGGACTCGCAGTCCAGTTGGAGGTACGGGATCATCGTGATTACTAAATGCTTGTGCTATTACTACATGTTTCTTCTCTTTATCGTTTTTATCCCATAAAGCTAAACAACCCCATTGATTCTTCTCTCCAAACATATTGGATAGACGGAATTTTTTCTCTCTAGCGGACGTTGCCCATTTCTCAACAAAATTATCATATCGTTTAATAATGTTCTCTAAATTTGCCCTTGTTCCGAGCAACTGATTTTGGTTTTGCACATCTTCTTCTGTAGATGTTTTCACTTGAGCAGCACAGCCACAAGAGGTTCGACAAATAAGATTTGTTTTTATCTTCGTGTGCTCGGAAATTATGGTTTCTCCATTCATTTTTCGATAAAGCACATCAAAGCTTGCCTTGGCCAGATCTTCGAATGACTGTTTCACTGTAGACAAGGGGACTTTAAAGTCTTGAGCCGATGGTATATCATCAAATCCGATCACTGCTATATCTTCCGGAACTCGATAGCCTGCTTCTGTTAAGCCGTCAATCAACCCCATTGCATTAAAATCCGTTGCTGCAAAGATCGCCGTAAAATCAATTCCTGCTGCCACCATTCGCTTTGCAACTTCATAACCACTTTGCCTTAATGCATCATTACTTTGGTAAAATAAAGCTTCCTCATAAGGTACACCTGACTGAGATAACGCTTCCAAATAACCAGTGTAACGATCCTTCATATCTAAGTGTTCATGAATGCTGCCAACAAAGGCAATTCGTTGATGTCCATGCTCCTCCATTAAATGAAGTACTGCATCCTTAGCTGATTGAACATTATCTATGATCACTCCATAGGAGGGGATCGAATCTTCCTGATAGCCAACAGTAACAATTGGTTTACCGGTTTTCTCCATTTTGTCTAATAATACCTTATCCAGTGGCAATACAGACTGTGGATTGGTCATTAATAACCAGCCATCCATCACATCGGTCCCTACTGGATAATGAAAAGATACTGGGTTATTTACACTAGCACGGGCCTGAAAAGTAAATAAACTTGATTGTGTATTTTGAATTTGCTGCTGAAGATTAATGAAAATTCTTCCGTAATAATCCCCATCTAAAAAAGGCGATATAAGACCAATCTTCTTGTTTTTGTCCATTTCCTCACCACCCTGAAATTCCGGTTATATGTACCCACTGGCTATCTATTCGTGCAAGCGCTCTAATTCAATGTAGAGATTTAGGTCTTTTTATTCAATTGTAGCATATTTGTAAAAGGTTTCACACTAACGAATTGAATTGATCTATGGGGGTTACGAATGATGACAGATTTAGCGTATGTTAATGTCTTTCATACTTTATTTTTTTTATTATTTTTAATGCTTGTTCAATATAAATAAAAAGCATTTTTTTATCTTCCTCAAGAATATTTTTTGATTGGAAAAATAATTGGCTTGAAAATCTTGAATCATTATTTAAAAATGACAGAAGCCCTTCCAGATCTTTTTCAATAAACTCTACAATAACTTGTTCCGATATAAACGTTTCTGCTATTGGTCTTTGTATTAACTCATTTAAGTGAATCTGATCCAGGTTATCATTAAATAAATCTTCCACTTTTATTTCTAAAACGGTACATAAGTCTATCACTTTATTGATAGAGGCATTATCAAAATCCCTCTTTATCATCGAAAGTAAAGTAGAATATGGCACTTCGATTTTCTCTGATATTTCCTTTATAGTTAAGCCTTTTCGCTTAACAAACTCAACAAAAAATTCCCCTCTTTTCAACAACACCACTACTTTCTTTTATATAAGTAAACACTGAGTTTAACTAGATATTCCTTAGTCTTCCTCAAGAAATATAGTAAATATTACCCATATACATATATACCCAGCATTATAATAATCAAAATATACCATAATAATGGTATTTACTATTATAAATATTTAATCAAAAGACTCACATGCACAATTACTAACCCTATTTACCTATTAATAATATACTATTTGTCATCAACAGTAAATATTTAACGGTTTATTTTTGTAATTTATTTCTTTTGGCAATATCTCAATAATTGTATAGCAAAGCAGACACACTCTTCGGATAACCTTTCTCTTCACGGGATAAGTCCTCCCCTTCACTGGATAACCTCTACGCTTGACGGGATAACTACTCCTCTTCACGGGATATGTGCACTTATCCCGTGAAGAAGCAGAGTTATCCCGTTAACAGCAGAAGTTATCCCGTGAAGAAACGCCTCAATACAAAAAGCCCTGCAGAGATTTCTCTCAACAGGGCTTCCTGATTACTTCAATTATGCATTAAGGTAAGATGTCAATATACCATTCGTGTTTGTGTTTTACTATACTAAACTCTTTTTATACGTGGATCAGTGAATATATCTTCTTCGTCTGTACTAGTAGTAGAAAATTCTGAAACTACTGAGCCTTCTTTACCAGCTTGAAACCAATGCAGTGTATCTGGAGGAATTGTAAATTGTTCTCCCGGATGTAATATCACTTCATGAAATACGGTGTAATATTGCTTGTCTTCTTTAGGTGGAGTTGCTACTGGATTAATTGTTTTATCTCCCTCTACATACAAATAAACAACACCTGATCTACATCTAAACGTTTCTTCTTTTCCCTCATCAAAAGAGCGCTTCGGATGTTTATGCTCTGGACACGTTTGATGTGGTAATAGCACTAAATCTTTGGCACAAACCTTATTAGTATTAATATACGTAAATAACTGTAATCCGCTAACTGTAATGTTATCTAAACCAAAATCTGCAATTTCAATATGATTAAATTCTTCATCTGTCAGAACAATATTCAGTTCTTGAAATTTTTTTAAAACATAATCTTTGATTTCTTTATATTCCCTTTTTTCCATATATTACACACCCTTATTAGTGAAGATCGAAATCGCTTTTTTATAATTGTTCCTTAATTCTTCTTTAGCGACAACCGTTAGATCATGATAGAAAATATCTTCATGTTGATTAACATATTTTTTTACTGCATCTGCACCCGCTTTTGCAGCATAACTATAATAATTAATTTTACGGACGCCATGATTAATCGTATTTATATATTCCTCTTCGCTCAATCCAGAACCTCCATGCATCACAACAGGTCTTTGGATATTATCATGTATTTTACTAAGACGATCGTAATCCAAATTAGGTTTGTTTACATAGATGCCATGAACAGTACCAAATGCTGCTGCTAATGCATCAATATTTGTTTTTTCAACAAAATCTTTTGCTATATCAGGATCTGTGTACAATTCATCCTCATTGTCTCCGCCGGTATCCTCCCCACCAATACCAGATGAAGTCATTACCCCTAATTCTGCCTCCACAGACACATTATTCTTGTGCGCATACTCGACTACTTCTTTTACCGTGTTAACATTTTCTTCGTATGTTAAAACAGAAGCATCTATCATCACTGAACTAAATCCAATATCAATTGCTTTTTTGACCATCTCTAAATTCGTCCCATGATCTAAATGCACAGTAACTGGTACACTAGCTTCTTTAGCAAGCCTCACCAATACAGGACCAATCAGTTCGATAGGAATAATTTCATCATGAACCTCTGCATGCGCCAGAATTATTGGAGCTTGTAAATCTTCCGCAGCCTCAATTGCTCCCCTGGCTGATTCAAGGGTTGGGCAATTAAACTGCCCAACAGCATAATTCCCCTCATCCGCCTTTTTTAAATTTTCTTTTAATGTTACTAACATATCGATGTCTCCTTTATATCTTGATTTCTTCATGTTTGGGATAACGTTGATACTCCTGCATGAGACAGTCAAAGTTTAGAATACCTGAATTAGAATCCTCCTCACATAACGAAGTTGCAGCCGTTATTGTTCCTAATTTCATAGCTTCATAGATACTGAATTTTAAATATGCCCCGTATAAAACACCAGCTACATAGGCATCTCCGGCCCCTACTGTTCCTTTAATTTGATCCTTATGAATCTTGACAGAAGGCAGACTATAATAATCTTTCCCGTCAAAGCCAAAGCTTCCTTCTGGGGCATGAATAATAACCCAATCCTTTACCCCAAAGGATTTCAAAGATTTAAGTACATCCTTAATATTAGCAGCCAATAAATCTCCCTTAGAATTACGCAAAGGAATCCCAGCAGTTTTTCCTGCTTCATACTCATTAATCACACAATAATTCGTGTATTTTAAACTGGGGGGAACAATTTTCTGGTATCTTTCTTGATTCTCACTTACAATATCGATCGATGTTTTGACACCATGATCTTGGGCCTTTTTTAGAAGTAGTGCCATCTTTGTTCCGTATTGGTCGTCGGTTTGATCCAATCCATCTAAAAGTAACAAATAGGCTACATGTAAAATTTTCGAATTTAGTTTTGTAAAATCGATCGTATGCTCATTAAACAAAGAGGCATTGCCTTTAAAATGATAAAACGTTCTCGTCTTATCATTTTTATCCTGAATCACATCCGTAAAAGGGGTCGTGTTCTTAAAGTTAATTTTGCTAACATCAATGTTTTTGTGTTGCTTTAGGTGATTATAAATATACTGGCCTTTTTCATCCTCACCTAAAATACACAATGTCTCAATAGGTAAAGTTGCGTCTATCTTGGAGAGTGCAAGTGAACAATTTGCTACTGCTCCTCCTAAAGACCGTTTTATATCAGAGATAGTTGTCAGCTCTGTTTTATCTGGGTATCTTTCTACTACTTTAATTTCATCCACTGCAATCGTTCCTGCAACCGCAATACCCCCACTCACGTGAACCACCTTCTTTTAATTTTTCTTTTTAAATACGTCAGCATATACTGCTACTAAAATAACGACACCTTTCACGATATATTGCCAAAAGGAACTAACCCCCATTAAGTTCAATCCATTACTTAAAACACCAATAATAAGTGCGCCAATCACGGTACCACCAATTTTGCCGCGTCCTCCAGTCATACTTGTTCCCCCAAGTACCACGGCAGCAATAGCATCCAGTTCTGCCATATCACCTGCAGTGGGTTGCCCGGAGAACATACGAGCAGATAATACAACACCCGCAACACCAGCCATAAACCCACTAAAAGTGTAAGCAAACAGTTTCACTTTTTTAATATTTATACCCGAAAATTTTGCAGCTTCACTGTTCCCACCTACCGCATACATATATCTGCCAAGTTTCGTTTTGTTCATGATGATATAGGCAATAATTAAAAAGAATAGTAAATATATCACCTGCATTGGAACAGGACCAATATACCCGGAGCCAATAAAGTTAAAAGAATCATCCATCACTCTTACTGGTTTTCCATCGGTAACAACATACGCTGCACCTCTGGCAATGTTCATCGTAGCTAGAGTAATGATAAACGGCGGAATGATTGTCGTCGCTGATACATAACCGTTAAAACTGCCAAATAACATACCTACGAAAATACCTAATGCCACCGCCAACCAAATCGGAAATCCTGCCACAGCAATCAACATCGTTGTTACTACCCCTGTAACAGCAATAATGGAACCTACGGATAAATCTATACCACCTAAAATAATTACCATTGTCATCGCAATAGCTAGATACATATTTGTTGAGGTTTGTCTAAGCACATTCATAATATTATTCGTAGACAAAAAATCTGGATTCATCAAGGAAATAATGATACATAATACAACTAAACCGATTAAAATCCCCCGATTTTCTCTTAAATATTGAAGGAAAGCATTGGTTAATTTTATAAAAAAGTTATCATATGTTGTATTTGACATATTAGTTCCCCCCTGTCGCATAATACATAATGGTTTCCTGATCCATTGCTTCTTTTTCTAATACTTTTTGTATACTTCCTTTATACATAACGGCTACTCGATCACTCATATTAATAATTTCAGGTAATTCAGAAGAAACCATAATAATAGAGACACCTTCTTCTACTAATTGATTCATGATCGTATAAATTTCGGATTTCGCACCAACATCAACACCTCTTGTCGGTTCATCCAAAATTAATATATTCGGTTTTGTTGCCAGCCATTTGGAAAACAAGACTTTTTGCTGGTTTCCTCCACTTAAGTTGTTGACAATTTGATCTTTGTTCGGTGTTTTAATGGATAGTTCTTTAATGTAATAGTCTGCTTGTTCATCTTCATACCGCTTATTAACTTGGAACATACTCATAAATTGATGCAAAATTTTTATTGTTATATTATAGTCAACAGGCTTTATCAGAAATAATCCTTCTTCCTTTCGATTTTCAGGTACATAAGCAATTCCATGACTAATCGCATCATTTGGAACATTGATATTGACTTTTTTACCGTTCACGAATATCTCGCCTTCATCATATTCATCAATACCAAATATACATTTCATTACCTCTGATCTACCAGCACCCACTAAACCAGAAAAACCTAGTATCTCCCCTTTTTCCAATGAAAAACTAACATCGTTAATGACACCTTTTCTTGTTAAACCTTGCACACTTAAAATAGTTTGACCTGACTTTTTGACGTATGTTCTTTCATACATTTGATTCATATCTCGTCCTACCATCATACTTATTAACTCATTATTGGTAGTTTCATTTGTGTTAACAGTGTCAATATATTCACCATCTCGCATAACTGTAATCCGATCGGTCACTTCAAACAATTCATTCATCCGGTGAGAGATATAAACAATTCCAACATTTTGTTCTTTTAATTGTTTGATCGTTTTAAAAAGAAAATCGACTTCTTTATCGGTTAATGAAGATGTCGGTTCATCCATAACAATTATTTCAGAATTAAAAGAAACGGCTTTGATAATTTCAATCATTTGTTGTTGCGCTACCGTTAAATCACTAACAAGCATTTTTGCATGTAAACCTAAATCAAAATTATCAATAAATGTTTGTGCTTGTTTTATCATACTGTCCATATCAATGAAGCCGCTTTTTTTTAATGGTTCTTTACCAAGAAAGATATTTTCTGCAATTGTTAAGTAAGGAACGAGAACAATTTCCTGATGAATAATGCTGACACCATTTTCCTTCGCATCATTAACATCTTTAATATCTACTTTATTTCCACCAATTGTAATAGAGCCTTCATTCAACTGATAGATTCCACCTAAAACCTTCATCAAGGTAGACTTACCAGCTCCATTCTCTCCTAATAAAGCATGGACTTCCCCTTTTCGTAAAGAAAAGTCAACACCCTTCAATGCATGCACACCAGGGAAGCGTTTCGTTATTTTAGACATTTCAAGTAATTGTTCTGACACGTTTACACCTCTTTTCAACAAAAGGGCTCCACTATGAAAAGTAAAGCCCTTCTATATATTGTTCCTTCATTTATTGCCAACCATCTGTTCCATATTCCTCAACGTTTTCTTCATTAATTAAAAAGGTATCTACTGGAATTCGTTCAGGAACTTCTTCACCATTTAACAATTGGTAAGCAGTCTCCACGGATTGTGTAGCTATTGACATTGGTGATTGAGCACCTGATCCAACAAATTGTTCACCCTTCGCGATTTCAGCCTTAGCATCTGGTGAGCCATCAACGCCATAAATCGCTACATCTGTGACATTATTTGCTTTTGCCGCCGCAAGTGCACCTAAGGCGGACGGATCATTCCCAGCCATAACTGCATCAATGTCAGGGTTAGTTGTGAAAATGTCCTCAGCAATGCCTAATGCTGTTTCTAAATCACCTTGAGCGTCTTGCTGAGCTACAATTTCAAAACCTTTTCCATCAATCGCTTCCATAAACCCTTCGATTCGATCATTAATAGAGTTCATTGTTGGACTGTCTAATACTGCAATCTTTCCACCGTCAGGAAAACGTTCGACTAAGTCTTGACCAGCTACTTTCCCGGCATTTTTATTATCGGAACCGACATATGCAGTAACATATTCAAATGCTTTTACTTCTGTATCATAATTAATAATAGGAATACCTGCTTCATCTAATTGCTCTAATGCTGGTCGAATACCTTCCCAGTCGACTGGATTCAAGAAAATAGCGTCAATATCCTGAGCTATCATGTCTTCAATTTGACTAATTTGCAATGAAACATCCATTGCTGGATTCGTAGTAATTAATTCATCACCATTTGCCTCAATTTCTTCTCGCATCGTTTCCTCTATTACTTGGAAAAAAGGATTATTTTGTGTCATTGACGTATACCCAAACACATAACCTTCAGAGTCTTCACCTTCGGTATCTTCTGACTCGGTTCCACCAGCATCCTCACTTTCCACCTCAGAATCTTCACTGGTTGTACTTTCTTCTTCACCACAAGCAACTAAAAACAATGGAATAAGAACGACGAACAAAATCCCCAAGAATTTTACATAATTACTTTTCATGTTTGACCTCTCCTTGTTTTTTGTTTTATATCAAACCTTTTAGGTCTAATACCAAAATGTATACGCTTACTTTTTATGTGTACGAATAACTATATGTTTTATTCGCACAAAATTAGTTCTACATCTTTTTTTTCTATCGTTTTGATCTCATCATAGAAATTGTATTTATCTATAAACAATCGATCTACATGATCTAAGGTAGTTATTTTATGTAAGAATTGTTGCCCGAATTTACTACTGTCAACTAGAAAATTTATTTCATTTGATTTAGTAATAACTTTCTGTTTGATTTGAACTTCAAAATTATTACTATTACTAAAACCATCTTTAATCGTAAAGCCTGATGCAGATAAAAAAGCTTTGTTAAAATACAGGTTATCTAAAGCAGCTTCTGCTATCGGTCCAACAAGCGATAATGTTGAATCTCTCATGAAACCCCCAATTAAAATTTTTTCGATATTCTTGTCCGTAATATTTGAAACAATATTCATGCCATTTGTTACAACTGTTATATTTTTATCGGTAGGTAAATATTTTATAAAATGTGATGTAGTCGTACCTGCATCAACGAAGATAGAATCTCCCTCTTCTATAGAGCTCGCTGCTATACGCCCAATAGCATCTTTTGCATCGGTGTTACGCAATTCCCTTTGTCCAAAAATGATATCAGTATTTGGTTTATTTTGGACTGAAATATAAATAGCTCCTCCAAAAGTACGTCTGGCCAACCCTAAATTTTCTATTTTTTCTAAATCACGTCTTATGGTCATACCCGCTACATTTAATACATCACTAAGCTGATTTATTTTCACTTCATGTTTTTCTTTTAAAAACTCTACTATTTTTCTTTGTCTATCATTTAATGTGGATGTATCAGCCATTTCTCTATCCTTCCTTCACTAATATGTTTAAAATGAACTTTTTTATGTTTTTATTAAACAAAATATACATGAATTTTTGTTAAATGTAAACACTTAATCGTTAATTTTTCACATTTTTATTCCCGCTTATTACGACTATCCTCTCACAATTCCCTTCGCGGGATATGTACATGGCTTGACGGGATAACTACTCCTCTTCACGGGATATGTGCACTTATCCCGTGAAGAGGAGTAGTTATCCCGTCAACAAACAGACTTATCCCGTGAACAAAAAATGTGATCTCAATTACTGGGAGTTTTAAACTTCCCCTACGTTTAGCCAAAATTATCGGCAAGTTAGAATACAATAGGAGAGAATTAAACTAGAAAGTTAATTCTCTCCTATTGAATGAAGTTCTCTCATGCTTGTTATATTGACTTCACAGATACCGATACCCATTAAAGAGCAGCTTTTTTTACATAAAATAAACCAAAATTAGCTAGACAGACATACCAGAAACTTATCTGAGTTTTCAAGTAATGAATTAAATAGTTGCTCATTCAAAAACTCATTAAAGAAAGTGTATCCATTATTATAGAAAAAAGCCCCATTGAATATAAGATCAATTCAATGGGGCTCTACATTTTTTTAATATTACAATTTTTCTAACACTCACAGTTATAATGTTTTAATTCGAATTCTTCCTTCTGTTCACAATAAAATAAATGACTATCCCTAAGACTAATAATGCTAGTCCTACAAGCAACCAATTAAACATAGAGGTTGCTGTATCAGGTAAAGATTCCTCACTTGTGGTTTCTCCTTGATCACTTTCGCTTTCATTAACCTGGTTAGTATTACCTTGATCTTGATTATCCGAACCACTGTTATTATCTTCATCTGCATTGTCATCAGAATTTTCACCATCGTTCGAACGTTCTTCTTCAGCAAATACGCCGTAAGTAGAAAAGCTATTTGTCGTAAATGATATTACCCCTTGATCAGCCTTGCTATCACGTATTTCCCACTCGTCTGAATCTTCACCTTGGTAATGCACATCGACTTCTTTTTCCTTAAATTTTTCTTGATCATACTCAAGTGTTAAAGTAAAGGATTCACTATAGTTGCCAGAAGGATATTCAAAAATGTATTCATAAACATCTCCTGCTATAATGTAGCCTTCATTACTAACATCATCTTGATCAACTTTATACACTGTTAAGGTCGTACCTTTTGGTAAATCTTCAGGCATATGAATCGTCGCATTAGAGTTATTTATATTAAATAATTCTCCTGCAATCACTTCAATAGCCTCACCTAACGTAATCGTTGTCTGGTATACCTTTACATTTATCACTTTTGTATGACTTTGATACTTTATTTGAATTTCCGTTTCGCCCGTTCCTACGGATAGAACCTCACCTTTATCGGTAACCGTAACAATCTCTTCGTTCTTGGAATGGTATTCTGCCTCTTCAGTAACATCTACAGTATTACCATCTTCATATTCAGCTGTAACCTCTAATGTCATTTCCTTTCCTTTCTTTAAAAGTAAGTCCTCTGGCGTAATATGAATGTTTGTGACTTCTTCAGACTCATCTGATAATGTTGACTTCGCAATTTCAAATTTATCAAAATGCGGGGCATATTGCACAACATCATTAAATTGATAAGAATTATCGTTATACAGTGTAATCGTATTTTTGCCAGCCTTTAAAGTTACATCAACAACATGGTTTTTAACTGTGTCCCAAGATAGCGTATTTCTGAAATATACAGTTTGTGGTGATTGCTCGTTAACGACGATTTGTGCGTATCTTTCCACTAAGTCCGTATTGTATGGATGCAAATAACCATCCGGGTGATCCTCATTATAAATTACTGGGGCAGGCTCATCATTAATATAATCAATAGATAGCTTATATGCACCTGCTTCCTCGACTTCCACATCAAAGGAAAGACCATTATTTTTATTTTCTCCGATATTAGATACTACTTGTTCACCAGAAGTATTCTTATTCTCTATTATTTTTGCTTCACCAAAAACGTCTCCATCCTCAGCTTCTACTATCGTAGAGTTAGAAGATGTTTCTTCTGGAAGATGTGTTACTTTTAGATAATCAAGTGAAACCTCCTCTTGGCTTGCTAGTATAATAGAATTAGCACCCGCGGTCAGATATATTTTTGAGCCGGAAACAGAAGTAATATCTTCAGATGTTTCAATATCCTGTTTTGCGATCTCGTTCCATTCTGTACTAAGTTTAGCTTCAGCTGTAGCATTTTCTGGATAGTTAACAATTCGTTTTTGAACACTAATCGATTGTTTGGAATCTGAAGCATAACCTAACTCAAGATCATAGTAGCCATTATCCTCTACTACAACCGTGTATTGGTTTTCACCACTTCCGGTAATATACCCTGCACTACTATAGTTATCTTTTTCAGACTTTAAAGTAAATCCATCACTGTAGCTTGCTTCTTCTGCTTCAAAAAGATATGTTTTGGTTAAATCCTGATCTTTCTCTCCGACATAAGTCAGATCAAATTTATCTAATGAAGCTTCCATGCCACTTTCATAACTGAATTGCAAACTATGTGTCCCTTCCTCTAAATCTAGGTATACGGTTTCACTTGAGAAAACATCGCTGTCTACCGTAGAATCATAGGTTAATGTTTTGTATTCTTCTCCGTTTAATGTAAGTAATTGTCTTGCTAATTCACCTTGCGCTCTATTTTTGCCATCCGTAAGTGGTGCTCCATTTCCATAAAATACTTCTAATTTATACTTCCCGTCTTGTGGTACTGTTACGTCAAGCTTCACATTCTTTTCAGAAGAGTTTAACCCTTGAACATATGCTTGATTGGAAACTGCTCCCCAGCCTTGATTAGCTACACTTGCTCCATTTAATTGAGCGTCTTCAGCCTCATACTTCTTAGTCCAAATTCTGTTATAGTCTTGAAAATCTGTAGTTGTATCATTAGTAGCTGGTGTCACAATCGCGTGATAGCCGTCTAATTCGTTAGCATCACGAATAGTAATATTTAGGTTTCCATCTTGAAGGGGTACATTCCCTTCAAATTCCACCCGTGGTTTTTCGTGAGTACCTAAGAAACCTGTATACTTTGTGCGATAAAGTTTTACATGAACTGACTGGGCGTCATGAAAGGCAGAGGTGTCTGTAAGGTTTTCCATCGAGGCGGTTAAAACACCATCTTCTCCACCAAAAATGGTATATGCTTTACCTTTTCCCTCATCTATAGATGTTAATCCATACATACCATCGACCTCTGCATTATATGTCTCTACATCAACGGTCTGTCCCGTCATGTCACCATACCACTTGTATAACCACCAAGCACCATTCGGTCTATTTGCATCTGCAGCTAATTCATTTAATGTATTAGCAAAATGCCAATACGCAAGTCCGGCGTTTACTTTACTGTTTTCAATCCTTGATAGCCATTGAATCATACTACCTGCTGCACCTGGATCTTCTGGGTTCGAATATTCATTAATTACTACTGGACGACTAAAACCATATTCTTCTTCAAGGCTTCTGTAATGGTCAAAATGTGCATCCCAATTACTTAATGAGCTTTCTCCAGATAGTTCGTGCCATGTAAACTGATCTGGTAACACATTATTTTCTACAGCAAATTCTACAAAATCCTCATAAAAATTGCTGTCGTAATGGGACAGGTTTGGCCCTGCAATTTTGGCATCTGAATCTTCTTCTTTCACAACATTGTACATTCTTTCCCAAGCGTTTAAAAAGCCATCTTCTCCTAAATTTCCAGAGAACCAAATACCATTAGGCTCATTAAAAATGACATATACGATCTTATCACTATTTCTATTATCTTTTACGGTTCTAACCGTTTCTCTTATCAACTCTTCATAATGATCTAATCCTTCATATTCATATGGCCATTGCAAATACATATCGGGAACAGCTAATTGTATCCATTCTGTTCCAGCTTCAAAATACGTATCCGCAACCCTTAAGCCATCTCCTGTTGGATGTTGCAATCCATTAGGAGGCTTTTGTTCTACCACCTGAGGTTTAAGAGGTTCCAGCAAATCTATTGTCGGAACATTCGGTTCACTTACACCATACAGAAAACCACTAGCTCCATGCATGATCTCTCCATTCGTTTTATTCATATCAAAGTTTGCAATCGCACCCAAATCAGGATTATATAACGATAGTGTATAGGTTAAAGTTTTTAAATTATTAGTAGATGTCACCCTAATTTCATAAGTAAATAAATTTATTTTTTCTATTTCCACATTAGCATTCGGATTAGAGGTTTCGACTGAAATATCTGTAGAATCTACTTGAGAATTATCGGATATTTCGTAGCGAATGTTCTTTTGATCATCAACCTCAACTACATCGTCACCAACAGTAATACTATTAATCGTAGCATCATTTTCTGGACCAACAAGTGCAAGAACCTGATCGGAAGTTAACGCTTGATTGTATATTTGTAAATCATCAAAGTATCCAGTCACATCATCATCTGATGTATAAATTGACCTGCCAAAATCATTAAACTGTAACGCATCTAAAAACTCTCGATCAAAAAATTGCTGAACTGCTTCTTCTAGATTTGCGTCATCATCACTTGCGTTACCGTCCATTCCGCTCATTCCAATAGATTGTCCATCTATATAAGCACGATAACTTCCATCACTCTTGAGAGAAATTGCGACATGCTGCCAACTATTTCTATCCGGTTGGTCTTCCCATGAAACAGCTGCGCGATAATCTGCTGCACCTTCAGTATCTGTACCAATGTTAATAATTTGGTTATAGTTAGCTCCTCCAGCTACAAAGGCAAATTCAGGATCAGACCATGAACCAGATACCCCTTGGTAATGTTGGTGCTTTTCAGTAATGGTTGAGCCTACTAATCTAGAATAACCACTAGCCTCTTCCTCAATATTTACCCAAACAGAAATGGTTAATTCATCTGTTACTTCTTCATATATATCACCAGGAAGTTCTAACCAACCATTACCAGGCAAATGCAAAACATTGCCTTTCTCCTCACTTTCTAGTACGGTAGCTTCTTCTTTTAATTCTGCTTGATCAGTAGTTTCCTCACTGTTCACTTTGTTTAAAATAGTACTTCCATCTACTTCATCAGGCTCAAACCCCCAATGATATAATGGCGCTGGTAAATCCTCTTGATTCGTAGTAGTTTCAGCGAATACAGTAATCGTAATAGTAGATACGAACAACAACAGAGCTAAAAAAAACAATACTTTTTTACGAAAGGTTAACATCCAGTAATACACTCCTTTTATAATAGATAGCTTCCTACTGTGACTTCATCAAATGAAACTCTCCTACCACCCCCTTAATGTTATTAAGCGCTTACATTTAATGCAGTACCTCTTACTTTAGAGGTACTATTTTGGCACTTCCTTATCTAATCTTCTTCGTACTTTCGCGGACAATTAATTTTGACGGTGTAACCACTTTAACAGGGATTCTTCTTCCATCGAATCGGTCTAATAACAGCTTTACAGCATGTTTTCCCATTTCTTCTGTATAAATTTTGATCGTCGACAAAGCAGGCTTGGTATACTCAGCCATTGAAATATCATTAAAACTTACAATGCTAATATCATCAGGCACATGTAAACCTTGCTCATCCAATGCACGAATAGCACCGATAGCCATTGCATCACTAGCAACAAAAAATGCGCTCGGCATTTCTTTATTTTTTATAGCATGTTGGATACAATCATAACCATCCTTAATTAAAAATTCGTCAGCTAGATAGATATAATTATTATTTAATAATTGATGGCTATTCATTTTTGCTTCAAAAGCTTCCTTTCGAGGATTCGCCATTTCCGGTCCACTTCTACCCCTATGTTCTCTTCCACCTATATAACCGATACGAGTGTGACCGAGCTCAAGTAAATGATCTAAAGCTTTGTTGGTTGCTTTTTCATAATCTATAATAATATTGTCTACCTGATCATTTTCTACGAGATTATTAACATATACGATGTTATCACCGAGAGTTTCATCTAACATTTTCTCTTCTTCAGGATTTGGAATACCTACTACAATAACTCCATCCAAATCATTAATTTCTTTAGAAGATTGATCCCCTAGATGAATAATTCGCTTAACAAGTACATTTTTATTTCTACATTCATTTTCAATACCTTTTCTAATCGATAGAAAATAGACATCTTCCCACTCGTATTCTTGAGAACAATACATAATAATACCAATTTCTTTTGTTTTCGCACCCTCCTCAATTTGAGGTCGCCTCTTTTTTAAAGGTACATAGCCAAATTCGTCACATATGTCTAAAATCTTTTTCTTTGTCTCCACGGAAACACTTAAATGCTTGTCATTATTTAGTACTCTAGATACGGTAGCAGTGGAAACATCAGCATGTTTAGCTATATCTTTTATTGTTGTCATATTAATTCTCCTGCCTATTAAGTAAAATTTTATGTAAATTAATACTTTTTTAGTAAATACATCATTTTAAAAGTAGATTATCATATTTTTCCAATATATGCAATGATTTCTTTGCCGATTTGTACTTTCCTAAGCTAGATAAAACTTCTTTCTTATCCGGTAATTCCCTTCACGGGATATCGTCTACTCTTGACGGGATAACTACTCCTCTTCACGGGATATGATCACTTATCCCGTGAAGAGGCAGAGTTATCCCGTCAACAGACAGACTTATCCTGTTAACAGAAGAAGTTATCCCGTGAAGAAAAATCAAATCGACTCAACACAAAAAGCCCTGAAGAGATTTCTCTCAACAGGGCTTCCTGATCACTACAATTATGCAGTTAAATTCAACTACGCCAACTCATTCCTAAGATTTTTGACTTCTTCTACAGAGGTTCCTGCTATATTTGCTATTTGTTCAAGTGCTAGCCCTTGCTCCAACATTCGTACGATCAATGCGTTTCGTTCTTGCGTACGTCCTTCTTCTCTTCCTTCTTCTCTGCCTATTTTTCTGCCTATTTCTCTTCCTATTTCTCTACCTTCTTTTATGCCTTCTTTTAAGCCCTTTTCCTTACCCTCTTGTAGTGCTTCTTTTTCTCTCAATTCTGCCTCTACCTTGGCTGCTTCTTCATCCATTACAAATTTCAAGCGTGCTTCATATGCTAATAACTCTTCACGAGTAGCACTTAAAACATCCCATCCTTGGATTGCATTTTTTAGTGTGTCATCTTTCATAGCGATCTCCTCCAATTCATGAAAAATTTCTTCGTAAACCTTTCCTTTACGATGATCTACTATTCCTAACAACAACATCCATCTGGCCAACAAATCATTCCACGGGTCTAATCTTTGCATTTTCCAATCATATATAAGTTTAGGCATTTCTAAAAAGTGAAATTCCATTACATCTGTCAATCGAAAAAAATCTTTGTCCTCATACAAATGATAGGAAGTGTGAAACTTTGTGGTTTGAGGAAATAAATTGAAATTCATTATATTAATTGCAATCACTGGATGTAACTGTTTATATCCCATTTTCTTCTTTAACGGCATTCTATATACACCAGACCAGTAATATATAGAGCGTTTAATCATGTCATATTTATTGGTGAATTGAATCTCAATATTAATTTGCTCTTCATTATTGGTAACTGCAAGTATATCTAGCCTGGATTGCTTGTCATCACGATATTCTCCAGCATTCTCGTTGTTATGGAATGAAATGTTTTTTATACTTTCATGCCCAGTTCTTTGTAAAACTGCATTGAGAAAAACCACTGTTATAGCCTTGTTCTTTTCCGTTCCGAATAACTGCTTAAAAGCATAATCAATTTTAAGATCCATTAATCGATCCAACGACACACGCTTCAATAATTTTGCTTTCATTTCCATTGCACCAAGCCCTTTCTTTAATTTTTAAAAGGTCTAAGATGACGTGTTTAAGAAAATGAAAGATATTTCCGTCGTGTGTCACTGTTGTTCGTTTTACTCTATTATATCACCTTTTCTTAAACGTCCAAATATAATGATAATTCAATTATATCCTACATTATTTATTTTATCAAGAACATACGTTCGTTTATTGTACAAAAAAAAGAAATCACTAATCCTTATATGCGGAATTGAAAATATAAGGATTAGTGAATTTTCTTACAGTAACTGTTACTCTTCACGAGAATTCCCATGAAGGACTCCAAAACTACTTCGGCGCAAGTTCTGCGGCTGATTGCAGTGCAGCAACCATACTTCGATTATCCGCGATATTTTTACCGGCAATATCAAAAGCGGTGCCATGATCGACAGAAGTTCGAATAATTCCATGATTCAGACCCACAGTGATATTTACCCCTTCTTCTAAACCTAATACTTTAATCGGGACATGGCCTTGATCATGATAACAGGCAACCACGATATCAAAGTCACCGCGTACCGCTCGAAAGAATACGGTATCTGCCGGATGCGGACCACTGACATTAATACCTTGCGCTTGCGCTTCACGGATAGCTGGCACTAGCTTTTCTTCTTCTTCACCTTCACCAAATAAGCCATTTTCCCCTGCATGTGGATTAATACCACAGACTGCGATGCTTGGCTCTTTATAACCAGCACGTTTTAGGGCTTTATCTGCTAATTCAATTACAGTATGTGTCCGCTCAGGATTAATCAGATCAATAGCTTTCTTCAAACCGACATGTGTCGTTAAATGGATGACCTTTAACTTCGGTGAGCTCAGCATCATTGAATAATCGGCTGTCTCGGTTAGAGTTGCTAATATTTCCGTATGACCAGAGAAATCGTGTCCGCCTTTTACTAATGCTTCTTTGTTCAATGGTGCGGTACAGATCGCTTGTATTTTTCGCGCTTTAGCTAAAGTAATTGCTTTCTCTATAAATTGATAAGCAGCGTCCCCTGCAACTGCTGATACTTCACCGAATACAATATCTTCAGGTAATAGATCTAAATTGATACAGTCGATGATTCCATGCTGACTCTTTGCTTCTTCTGTATCCTCAATTGTATGGATCACCACTTTTGAATCTGAAATCGTTGCCGCACGCTTTAAAATTTTTGCATCCCCGATGACGATCGGTCGACAAATTTCGTAAATCTCGGGTTCTTCCAGCGCTTTTATGATAACCTCTGGTCCAATCCCAGCAGCATCCCCCATTGTAATTCCAATCGCAGGTATCATCGATTCACATCCTTATCGTTTTTAATTCCTTGATGTAACAACTTGAATGCATTTGTCATTACTTCCTTCGTTCCAAAACTACCGGCCTTTGTTATCGTAATCATCTCACCGGCCTTACCTATTTTACCGATTGGAACTCCTAATTCTAATTGGCCGACCAATTGGTATTCGTTGATTTGTAGCTTTGCAAACACTTGTTGCGCAGTATCTCCTCCTGTTAAAAAAATATTCCGAAGGTCTGACGTTTTTATAATTGACACTGCAATTTCACCTAAAGCATTTGAGATCAGATCACTTATTTCAATAAAAGGTATTCCTTTTTCCCTACCGATTGCTTTGGTTACTTCAATATTGGCGGAGGAGTATAACGCAACACTCTTCCCCTTGTTAATTGCTGAATGAATCGCCTTAATGTCCATGCTATCACCACCAGCAATTACTTTTGTAACATCGAGCTCCACACCAACCACTTCAGGTTGTGATAAAAGGTGCGCAAGCTGCTTTCTTCCGACTTTGCTAACACTTCCCACCACAAATAACACAGGGCTAGGCTTCGAAATTATTTGCTTTTGTACCCTTTGTTTCACAAACCCTAATGCTTGAGGCAAATAATTAATCAAACCTGCCGATCCACAAAATATAGTGGAATACCCTAAATGTACTACATTCATTAATAACTTCAGGTCATCTTCCGAAACAGCATCAACGGTTATGTAGGTAATATCTTGTTGTTTCCATTCTGACAATAGGTGTAAAAGGTGCGCCTCTCCCTTACGCAAATCCCTATAACTTAAATGCTTTACACGTCTACCTGACGATTGTTTCATTATTTCAAATATATCCGAATCATACACTGGCGTTTTCGGATCGTTGGCAACTTCTGTTTCACTTAATTTTGTACCTTGAAGATAATGAATACCTTCTTTTACTGTACGTCCGTTTTCAGGGTATGCCGGGGTAACAAATATAAAATCTGGTTGGAAGATATCAGCTACAGCATTCACTTCTGAGCCAATATTCCCTCTCATGGTAGAGTCGATTTTTTTATAAACGATATCATATGACCTATCTTTAATGCGCTTACAAATTTCATGGACTCTAGCATACGCCTTGTCACTTGTTATCGCTCTGCTGTTGGAATTAAAAATGATCGCATCTTTATTCGTATCTATATTAGACCTTTGAACCTCTACTGCTACATCCAAACCATAATCGACTAACTGAACTCCTGTATCACATGCACCTGTTAAATCATCAGCAATAATCGCTATTTTCATTGTCTAACCTGCCTCAGTATCTAGTAATTTTCTAGAGATTTTAATTCATAAAATGGGATGAATGATATAAATATCATTGTAGTATATTATATGCTAAATAATCTTGAATTAAAAATCTATAGACACCTGAATTCACTTTTCAATTTCCTGTATAGTATTTACTAACAAAACGAAGCACTTAGTCCAATATGGATAAGTGCTTCGTTTTTCACTACCATTCATTTTCATTTTTTAAAACTTGTTCATATAATTGGTTGCTAATTCTATAATTGTTTTCAATAAGCATATCGATAAATGGTTTGATGGTTTCAATTTTCCGTTCAAATTTTGCCAAACTAAGAACACCGATGGTTCCAATTGGTGTTAAGAAAAATTTTTTGCCACATCCCTTGTAGCCCTTTCATCTATCAGTACGAAATCAGAGTTTAATTCTTTTCCACCTATTATGGTTTCCAATTCTTCATAATGTAGCTTTGCATACATTCTATGAACCAGTTCTTTATCCATCACCGAATAGACAATTACTTTTTGATCTTCTATAGCGTTAAGAATCTCACTTCTACCAAAATCACTTTCGTGAGAACTAGATGTCAGTTCTTTAATAACAGCTTCAGGAACATAAACTTTATCGAATAATTCCCATAACAAATGTAGTTTATTAATCATAGATAAAGCAATTACAGGACTTGTATTTGTAATAATTGTTTTCATTTACTCTGTATTCTCTTTATACTTTTGAATAGCTTTTGCGTCTTCCTCAATATGCTCAGCAGTATAATGCATCCAATCTATCTTTTTATTACGCAAAATATCAATAAAGTTCGCTAATGGCTTCCCGGCTAACTCTGCTGCTCTTTCTAATGTAACAGTTTGATCGACAAACATACCAATCGCAAGTGATAACCGTACTTTTTCATCAATATTTTTACCATTAACACCCTTATCCAATATTTGAATCATTTCTATGGGTAATCTTATATTTCCATTGTTTTCATCTAACATGTTCCATCACCCTTTCAGAGTGTTCTTAACATCATTTTACCATAAAATAAATAAATTAATTTTTAAAGATAAGATTAAACTGATTTACTTAATGAAACAGCAACCATCGACAATTGCTTCTCATCCACAAATCACTCCACATACTCTTTCACCCGCAACACCTGCTGTATTTTAGGCCTCGCTAACTTGCCCCAATTCTTAACAGCATTGTTCGTCACCTCGTATTTCTCTGCAATATCTTGGACAGCTTGATCACGCAAAATAAACTCAACAAACCAGCACCACTGCTTTTGAGAAAGTACCTTCTGAATATCGGTTAACATCTGTGTATCTACATCCAACTCCATTTCTGTCACGAAATCATCCGTTGTGATTTGATTGAGCCATGATTGGAGCTGGTCATTCTCTCGGTTATCTTTTTGAATTTTATTAAGAAAACGACGTGCAATACAGTAATACACATACGTAGAAAACTTGGACTTTGACTCGTCATAGGTCTGATAAGCATGCCAAATCGCAATCAATCCTTCTTGAAAAAAGTCACCCTCCGTATCACGTATTTTATACTTATGAATCAAATGATGAATCATTCGATCATACTCTTGTAAAACGGACTCAATACTTTGCATCCTAAACTCCAATAGGATAAGCGCCTACCATGTATTCCGCGGTAACTTAAGCCTACTGGAGTTTTGATTCAATATCATATAACCATACGTGTCTCGCTTCATTAAGAAAAAGGTAAACTTGATCAGACTTAGCGATTTTCATTAGAAGAAAATAGATTCTCTCTATTCAATTTTTACATATAAAAACAATCAGCAAGAGCTCTATCCCCCTACTGATTGTCTGCTAACGTATTCTCTATTCTTGCGTTTATTTCGACCTTTTTTTCTTGGCATCTAATAATCGAGCCATTCTTTCCTCTCTGCTCTCACTCTTGGCACTCGGCTTTTCAGGCGGTTTCGTTTGTTTTGGTTTTACGATTGGTGCTTTGGTTATCTTAGGTGGCACCTGTTTTGTTGAAGAAGCCGCCTTCTTCGATGAAGCCTGCTTTATTTGACTCAGTTGCTGTGACCTTTTTTCCGTCATTTCTTTTGCTCGACTGCGCTTATCATCTAGTCGCGTATTCACTTTATTTATAAACGCAAAGTTAAATCGGAACCTTCTTACAGCTACATCGAACAAAAATAATAGTAAAGCAAGACTTAGTAAAAGGTAAAATATATCCTGCTGATCATAACGAGGTGGCAAGCCTTCACTAGAAAAGGCACCATCTAAGTTCTCCAAAACGTTCCCGCCACCAGCTGAAGCAATCTCTTCAATCAACTGTTGATTAAGTGGTCTGAAGGTATATTCCTCTGAATAAGGAACAACGACACCTGTTTTAAAGGAACTGACAACCTCTCCATCCTCTTCCTCTGTAATCTGCAGAAAATACACACCTGTTTCATTTGCTTCAAACTTCCCCTGATACTCTCCAGGCGCTTTTGGCTGTAAATCAAACGCTACTTCTTCTCCTGTAGATTCAACTAATTTTGCATCTAAATGAGCAGTATGATTATCTGGTGCTGCTACGTTTAACGTTACTTGATTTCCTTCGATCTCTTCGGTTATTTGATAGGACTCCTTTTGATACTGAGGAAACGTCCAAGTAACGATATCATTCCAAAGTGGTGACCAATTTTCCCACTTTGGCCAACCCCCTGCCCATTCACCAGTCAAATCCGATGTCCAGGCAACTGTTTTTCCTAAACCATATTGCCATCTTGAAAGGATCGGGTCCTCTTTTTCACTCGTCAGAATTTGTTGTGCTCTACCCTTCTGGGTTGTCGCAATATAGGCATTCATTTGTGGGACAGCATTTTCAAAATAGCTTCCCCATTCATACCCATTGACCAATGCTGGATAAAAAGGATCATCTTCTATATAGGTTTGGGTTACTAATGACGTTTCTCTGGATAAAATCGTTGGAATACTGGAGTTATCCAATACTTCATAAAAACGTCCGCCCCCCAACTGTGCCATCTCTTCCAATAACATTCGATCAGCTTCCGTGCCAATCGCCACCGTAGATAAGGTTATCCCTTCATTTAAGGATTCCTCAATCATTTCCCGGTAATTGATAGTTGTAGCAGATTGACCATCTGTTAAAAGAATCACGTGCTTACGCTTTAAATCCAAAGGTTCCATTTGACTATAGGATTGAGATAACGGTGTGAATATATCGGTACCGCCACTTGCGGTTATCGAACGGATTTTAGTTAACACGTCCTCTTTATCATTGATCGGACCAAGTTCAACCACTTCCCACGGTTGCCCGTCAAAAGCAGTGACACCAAGCGTATCCTTCTCTCTTAGAAGTTCTACCGATCGTGCTGCTGCCTCACGAGCTAACGCAATTTTATTACCTGCCATACTGCCTGATTTATCAAGCACAATTGATAAACCTAAGGAGGGTAATTCCTTTTCCCCTTTCAACTCCATATCAACAGGCAAAACCTTTTCGATAGGGGTTTTGAAGTAGCCACCCACCCCGAATGATTGGTCGCCGCCGGTCATGATGAAGCCAACTCCAAAATCATGGACCGCACGCTCGATCAACTCCATTTGCTGACCCGTAACCCTATGGGCAGCTACATTACTAAGAATGATAGAGTCGTATTTTAAATAATTACTCAATTGCCCAGGTAGTAATTCTGGTTGAATCGTTTCTACTTGAATAGCAGAGGCATCTAGCGAACTTTCCAGGTTAGCTGCATTGTCGTTTTTCCCTTCGACAATCAGAACATTTGGTACACCTTGCGTTTCAGCAAATCCCGCTAACTGATTATTTTCAATTACCTGATCGGCTTCACTGACAATTTCTGCGCGAAAGGTATGAAATCCATCGGTTGTTATTAGATGATTAAATGCCAGCTGGTTACTCCCTTCCTGAAGCTCCACATTCTCGTCGACAATGTTTTCTCCATTCATCATGATTCGAACCTGACTTGTCGTATCCAAACTGCTGTCAACCGTCATCGAAAGCGTCGCCTGTTCCCCTAAATAAATATTTTCCGGGACATCAAAAGCAGAAATCGCCACATCCTCCTTATAAGCAGGTGAAAAAGGAAGCACATCGACAATATAGTCCTGTCCGCGCAAATAACTAGCTTGTCTTATCGCATCGCCAATATTCTCATTACCATCTGTCATTAACACGACTCGGCCACGGACATCTTCTGAAAATTGACTTCCTGCCAATTGCAGGCCAGAGGCTAAATTGGTATAGGACGGATTGACCGTTGTTTGAAAAGAATCAATCGTATTTACCTTGTCAGATAAAGGGGTTTCAATTACCGCTTCTTTACCAACAGAAACTATAGCTGTCTTATCCTCTGGTGCTTTATCCTGAATCGCTTTATTAACTTGTTCCAATACGGTATCTCCTTCAGCCATACTATAGGAGCTGTCTACCACAAATGATGTTGCTATTTTTTGAATCGGCCATAAAATCTGTACACCAGCCAAAGCTATAATCATAAACGTAAAAATCAAGGCACGCAAAATAACGAGAATAACTTTCCTTCCACCGGCAAGCGATGTATGGGACCGCCCATATAAGTATAAAACAAAGATCATGGAAATCAGTCCCAAGAGCCATAAGGGATTATCGACTTGTAATGCCACGTCGATACACCTCCCATTCGACAAACAGTATCAATAATGCAATGGCAGCAAATACTCGCCATATTTCTCGCTTCGATAGTTTTGAACCCATTGCTTCTTCCCCTTCGACACCGATAGAAAAGGAGTCCGCTGTTTCGTTGGTTCTTTCTTCAGGATCCAATTGCACAACAAAGTGCCGCTGAACAGATCCTGCATTGGTTATTTCATGAAGCTGATAGATTCCTGGTTTACCAGGCATAGTTACCTCTCGCTCACCAAGCTCCAATTGCTTTATCACTTCACCATTTAGCGCTTCAAACGACGCTTCATTTGCCATAGTAGAAAAATGAATTTTAGCTGTCTCTAGTGGTGCATAATATCCTAATGAGCTGCTTTCTGCTAATCCTGCAATACTATTAGCTAGCAAAATTGGAAAATCCGGTTGCAATGGCCAATCCGAATCTTGAAAATCAAACGCATAGAAAATAATCGGATCATTTTGATAGATTCCTTGTGCCAAAATGGTCTGCTCACCGCTTTGTACAAGTGGCTGTAACCCATGCCAATCCTCAACAGGATAAGCTTGTTCCAAGTAAATGTTTTGCACATTGGTAAAGGCTAACAAGTCGGACTCTTCCGCTTGCTGTAAACCGTATTCTAATTTTCCTTTTTCGTTCACACCAAAAGGTCCGTCAGTAGCTGGTGCCATAATCAATTTAGAACCGCTAGGCCATTGATCTGCTTGCACACCTGCTAACAGATAGATGTTCTCTGATTGATGTTCTGGAAAAGCGTATTCGCCATTTTCATTTTTGGTTACCGATGTAATCTCATGCCCTGCGGATAATAGCGCCTGTTCGATAAACGGATTCACCTCACCTGCTATATAAACAGATGGGGCTTGCTGTTGAGGTAAGAGGGCATGCATCTCATTATCAAGCAGATATCCATCACCTTCTATTTCGACTTGATAATAATCATAAACAGGTAACTGATCAATTCGAACCGTCTGTTCTTCATTTGCCGAAATAGATTCGGTTACTTGTGTTAACACCTGATCCTCAAAACGAATGGTTAACGCTACATCAGTATCCTCTGAAGATTGATTGGCTACAGTCACAATCGCGGCAACCTGATCCTCTGTTTGCTTCACGCCGAACGATTGCAAGGATATATTATCAGAAACGCCCGTACGATTGTGGACAACCACAGGCTGTGATAGATTCTGATCAGTCAAATGTTCTTTAGTCAGATGATCCGTAAAAATATGTACTTCTCCTGTCCCTTGTTGAAGGAAAGATGTTGCTAGTTGAATGGCATCCTCGAGATTTTGATGTTGATAAGAAACCTCCAAATTCCTGATTTGCTCACGAACCCTATTGTGATCTGTTTGGTTTGTCGCAAGGATAGCGGGCGTTTTCCCGGCTTGGATTACACTTACCTGCTGCCCACTTCCTAGCGAATCTACTAAATCCTCTGCCTGTTCTTTCGCTTCCGCTAGCCTCGTTGTTCCATCTTGTTCCATCATCATAGTGGCAGATGTATCCATGACAATCACCAAATGATCCCCACTTACCGACTCATTTTCGAGATACGGACGTGTGAGCGCCAATATAAGAAAAAGTAAAATAAGAAGTTGTAATAAAAGCAATAAATTCTTCTGTAATTTGCGCCACCAGTGATCGGATTCCCACTCTTGAAAGGTTCGCTCCCAAAGGTAAATCGATGAAATGTTTTGTTGATCAAATTGCTTCTTGAAAAAGTAAAATAAAAGCAGAATCGGAATTGCTGTTAAAAACCAAAAAGAAATTGGTGCCAAAAATCCCATCCCATCACCTCCTGAGCCATCCTTTTTGCATCAATGATGAAAAAATCGTTTCTTCTACACTTTGGGAGGTCGGACAACTAATGAACTCCATCCCTCGTTTCTGACAGAACGACTTGATTTGATTTGTATGATTTTGAAATAATTGCTTGTATTGATGAAGCACCTTTTGTGACATCGACACTTCTCTTTCTCTCGTTGTTTCAATATCGATTAATTGTAAATCCCCTATGTAGTCAGGGTTGATTTCTTCTGGCAATACAACTTGTAAAAGTAAGACTTGTTGATGCCGCGCCTGCATTTGTTTCAGTGCTGAAAACAAATCATCCGGATCATCTAAAAAATCGCTAATCAAAATAGTCAGTGCCCCTTTTCTCCCCGAACGAGACGCTTGCAGCAATTGTTGACCAAATCGTTGTTCATCAGTTGCAACTGCTGTCTGATCGATACAATCCATGACATGATTAATCATTGCCTTCCCTTTCGTATCAGGATACGAGTTGGACGGAGAAGCAATCGCTGTAAACTTTAAACGGTCCGAATTGGCCAAAGCCAAAAAAGTACATGCTGCTGCAAGTTGTTTGGCTCTTAGCCATTTTTCCTTAGCGATCCCCATTGATTTCGTACAATCTAAATAAATGGAAACAGGAAGCTCTTGTTCATCCAAAAATCGTTTAATATAAAACTTGCTTGTTCTAGCATATGTATTCCAATCAATTTGCCTTAAGTCATCGCCAGGACTGTACAACCGATAATCAGAAAATTCCAAAGAGGAGCCAAGTCGTTGTGACCGACGTTCTCCCTTATGTCCGCCCCGCACCATTCTTTTTGAAGTCAATTTAAAGTTGGAAAGTCGTTTCGTTACTACCGGTGACAGGAGCTCACTCATCTGATCACAACCTTTCTTTTGCTATCAATCGCTTTCCACAGCTTCAAGCAATTCGGTAATTAATGCATCTTTATCAACCTGACTTGCTTCCCCTTCAAAATTCAAAAAGAGACGATGTCTTAAGACCGAATGTGCTACCTTTTTAATATCATTAATCGACACATTGTAACGCCCGTCAAATAATGCCCGAACCTTGGCAATGCTAATTAAACTTTGCATCCCCCTTGGACCTGAACCGTAATCAACATATTCTCTTACTTTCTCTGTTGCACGCTCATCTGCAGGATGTGTCGCCATCGTTAGATTAACCGCATAATCCAACACATTATCTGCTATCAATAATTGCTTCGCTAACGTTTGGACATGAACCACATACGCATCATTGACGATTTGTTCTAATTGAGGAAGACGTGCACCCGTCGTTCGATTGGCTATTTCCTTTAATTCATCACGAGTTGGATACGATACATTGATTTTCATCACAAAGCGATCCATCTGCGCTTCTGGTAAAGGATACGTTCCCTCAAGCTCGATCGGGTTTTGCGTAGCAAGCACAAAAAATGGTCTGGGTAATTGATGCATTTCGCCCATCACTGTCACCGTATGCTCTCCCATTGCTTCAAGCAATGCACTTTGAGTCTTAGGAGTGGCACGGTTGATTTCATCTGCTAACACAATATTTGAAAAAAGCGGACCCGGGTGGAAGACAAAGGACTGTCCGCCATTCTCGTTCGGCTGAATCATATTGGTTCCGGTAATATCAGAAGGCATTAAATCCGGGGTGAACTGCACCCGGGAAAATGTCATGTCCATCACTTCCGATATTTTTCGAACGAGCATCGTTTTCCCGAGTCCCGGCAGTCCTTCCAATAAGACATGCCCTTGGGCAAATATTCCCCATAAAAGCTGATCCACCACATCCTCTTGTCCGACGATGAAACGACTAATTTCATTTTTTACTAATGCTATCTTTTCCTTTACTTCGATCAATTCGTTTTCCTTCATTTCTTCCATGTTTAGCTCTCCTCCGCTGGCTTAATGTCAGAAAAATAGTTCTTAATGATTTCCTGTAAATGGTCTGGGTAATCGTTTCTTTCCAAGGCTTGTCGATAGGTATTTTCATAGTGCCCATACACTTCCTCATAGGAACGCACTTCACCAGGCAAAACAGGTGCATTAGGAGCCACTTGTTTTTCGCTTAATCCAGAACCTAACTCCCCTTGATCTACTTCCTGATTTTCCTGACCATCCAGCTCTTGTGGAACGGATAACTCCTGACTACCAGCTCCTAAACCAGCACCATTCCCAGTACCTGATCCGCTTCCCGAACCTGCACCTGCTCCAGAGCCTGAACCTGAGCCATTGCCAGATCCCGATCCGTTGCCATTGCCAGAGCCATTTCCATTACCATTACTTGATCCACTTCCATTTTGAGAAGACGAACCAGACCCCTGTTGTTGACCATTCTGACCGGATTGCCCACTTGTCCCAGTACTGCCATTTGATGGAGAACCTCCATTTGAAAAAGCAAGCGGACCATTAGTAGGGAGACCGGCAGAAGACATTTGTTGATTGAAATTACTTGCCAGCTCTTGCACGTCTTGTTGGGCATCAGCAAGCATCGCATCATCATCAGAACCCTCCACTAAATCCTTCAAATCGTTTTCTAAGCTAGCCATCAACTCTTCTAGCTCTTCCTTCGATAACGTTTCTTCCGTTAGATGATCACTGTCTGTTCCAAGCGCATTTGCGACTGATTGCAGTTTTTCTTGTAATGCCTGTAATTCTTCTTCACTTAATTGCTCTAACTGATTGCGCATTTCCGCCATCTCTTGCTCAATTTGATCTGAATTACGATTATTAGCAGCTTGTGCGAGTGAATCCAACCCTTGCTGCTTCATTTGTTCTGTTAACTCATTTACTTGATTTTGATTCGTTTCAGCCTGTTCCTTTAGTTCATTCAGCTGTGCTTCAGCCTCTAATAACTTTTTATTCATTTCATCTGCTTGTTCCGCGTTTTTCACTTCTTCCACAAGCTTAGCAAGCTCCTTCTCTGCTTCCTCGCCAACCTCTTTATGTTCTTCTGTAAGTTGTTCCACTTTTTCCTTATTTTCCTCGACGATTTCGATTTCTTTTTCCCTGTGTTGAGCCGATTCCATCACATCATTAGGAAATGCTACTCCCAGGTACGACAGCACCAACAGACCACACGTAAGAGCGAATGGCTTCCATCTCCACCAGTCAACTTTCTCCTTTTTAATAAAAGGTAAGACTTGCCTGATTTTGCTTAAGGTGTCTTTACGTTGAAGAGCGGCAATGGCAGAAGTCTCCTCCATGAAATGATACGTGGTCATCACTCGATCCTCTAAGCCTTGTTGATCCAATTTCTTAATCGCATCCACATTGGTCGGCCGCTTCCAAACGAGATAGCAACATAAAAGGACAAACGCAACTACGATCGTAATCACGATTTTGTTTTCTAAAAAAGGAATGACCAAAAAGCGACTAGACAGAATCCATAGCAAAGCAAGACTTGCACAAGTAATCAATACAAGATAGAGCCAAGCAGTCAATGCCTGCTTCCATAGTTTTCTTTTTACTTCTTTTAGCAATCGAAAAAAATGGTCCTGCTGATCCATAGATTATCCCTTCTTCGCCTTTTTTGACTTCGCCTTCATACTAGGCCTTAGCTTTTTAATTGCAATCATTAAAGAGAGTAGTGTCATGATGATATAGGCTGGTGTGTAGCCGACCCATAATGGTACATGAATACCTAATTGATCAAATTCATACATAAACATATTCGATTGCAACGTAGAAAACATTGAAACAGCCGGATTAAAGATGAGTAAGAAATAAGGTAGCATGTTATTCGATTGTCCAGCTGTCCCTTGTGAAAACCCTAAAATGAATTGAAGGGAAATAACAAAAAGTATGATCGTACCTACCAGCAAAAATAACATGATCCCATACGTCGTAATCGTCGCAACAATCGTTTTCTTTAATACGGTTGAAAACATAATCCCGATACTTCCAATCGTAAGCATCGTCAACAATAAGAAACCGAACATGATCAATACCGTTTGAGGTGAAACACCACCATATAGAAAAACAATACTGTACAACGGTAAAGATGCCACAAGCATAAGCATTAAAAATAATATCGAGGAAAACAATTTACTTAAGATAATCGATGTTGATGATTGTTGTGTCGTCAACAGAATATTAAGTGTCTGCTTTTCCCTTTCACCACTAATCGCACCTGCTGTTAAACCGGGAGTAATAAAGACGATCAAGCCAAGCTGACCCATCGACAGCAGCATAAATAAATTCCTGCTGTCTTCAGAAGTAAAGCCATCTTGTGAAAACTGTGTTTCAATATAGATAAATGCTAAACAAACCGCTCCACAAATAGCGAGAAACAATAAAATACTAATGAAACTTTTAAATGAGCGAAACCTTAATTTAATTTCTTTGTTCAATACTGGGTTAATCATTAACGACTGTAATCGACTCACTTACTCACCTCCCTTGGTAATTTCCATAAAGATATCTTCTAAATTCGTTTGTTTTTGTGAAAGGGTAACGACCGGTATGCCATGTTCAATTGCTTGTTTCAGTAATGTCACTTGGTCATCCTCTGTTCCCTGATACGATAACTGTAAAAGTTGTGGATTTTCTTCATCATAATTAACTCCAACCACAAATGGATCCTCTTCAAAAAAGGTTACTGCCTGCTCTGCATCCCCTTTAACGGTTACTAGCAGGACTTTTTGTGCTTGTAACTGGTTTTCAATTTGACTAACATTGCCATAAGCAATCAATTGACCATGCTCAATCACACCCAGCTCATCACATAATTCCGATAACTCTGGAAGAATATGTGATGAAATAATGATCGTTTTATCCATCTTTTTTAACTCTTTTAATATTCCTCTCATCTCTACTCTGGCACGTGGATCAAGACCTGAGGCAGGTTCATCCAAAATTAAAACTTCTGGATCATGGATTAAGGCCCTTGCTAAACAAAGCCGCTGCTTCATCCCTCTAGATAACAGGTCCACATAGCTATCTATTTTTTCCGTTAAGTTAACGAGCTCCAACAGTTGTGGAATGATCGCCTTTCTCTCAGCACTTGGAATACCATAGCTCGAACCATAAAAATCTAAATATTCATGTACTTTAAATTGATCATATACGCCAAAGAAGTCTGGTACATAACCAATCGATTTACGTACTTGTTTCGCGTCTTTTGCCACCTCATAACCATTAATATAGGCTGTACCTTCACTAGGACTTAAGAGTGTCGCCAAAATCGAAAAAGTGGTCGATTTACCAGCACCATTTGGACCAACAAAGCCAAAAACCGTACCTTTGTCGATACTTAAATTCAGATTATCCAGTGCGGTAAATGAACCATAGCGTTTGGTTAAATTCTGGATTTCAATCATGGATTGATCACTCCTTCCAGTTCAATGATAGGCACTTCAATTGTTCCCTCTGAAGCCGCACTCACTTGTACTACCAATTGATTATTATTTAGATACTTTTCATCCGCATTTTCACTGAACGTAGTAGTGGATGTATCAATAGTTTCAAAAGAATCATTTTGAGTATTTTTTAAAGAAAATGTTACTCCATTACGATTATTCTGCAAACGAATTGCTAATTCATCTATACGAAATGATCGTTCGCTTAACGTTGTTGGTATTTCATAGGTAAAAAGATAAGAGCCGGCACTTGCTTCAATAAAACGCTCACCATAATCCATCCCATTATGATAAATTTGGCCACTTTCAACCGTCGCAGTAGGCATTTGTAATTCCGTTGACAAAGTACTTGTTTGATCATCCGGCAAATGAATAGAGATTGGTTGCATTACTAAATGATGATTGGTTTGATTTGTTTCATCACCATTTACCGTTAATGGAACGAAAGATTGATCGGAAAAGCCAATTAACCTTGGCGTGTTGACATTACGATCCATTTCATTGCGAATGGCCGTCGATAATAGTTCCGACTTTACTTGTTCCTCACTCTGTTGACCGAATTGACCTGGCTGACCAAACATGCTATAGGCCACCTGTTCAGTTGGTTGTTGGAAATAGTCTTTATTATTGGCGGCAAAACTTATTTCTTTGGACTCTCCAACCGCCATTTCACCAATTTCCTGGTACTTATTCCCACTTATTAAATAAACGTCCTGCAAATCATGGACAAAATTATTAGTAACTTTGCCAGAAATGGTATCATTTACGTACGATAGCTCCGACTCAATTTTACCAAAGTCCTTTCCGGATTGTTCGAATGCTACACTACGAGGTGACCAAAATTCGACTTGTTGGAAATGGACATTCGATGCATCCTCTTCCGTTTCCAAAACTGGCAGATCAAGATAGGATGGCTGTGGGCCATATATATCCGTATGAGGGATCGGGTTAAAAGCAGAATCCATCGCTATCGTGTAGGCGCCTGACCCTTTCGATAACATTGATATCACGCCTGTTCCACTCCCTTTTCCTTGTTCATCCAAGGAAATCACAGACATGACATTTGTTTTGATGGCACCACCGCGGTCCTTTGCCCCGACCGTATATAATCCGATACTTGACACTAAAGCAAACACAGGAATAATAACCCATGCCCATTCTCTCCGGTCCATCCGTTTAAGAACAATATAAAGGATCGGTATAACGATTAATAAATACGCGACAAATAAAAGCACCAGTGTTGACACTTTCAAGTTTGCCAATGCCGGGAACATTCGGGTGAAATCAGATAACCGATCCACCGTCCGCATCCCATAATCATTGATGTAAGGGTTTTGGTTATTCGGATGCGTTGCAAATGATTGCCATAACGAATTGTTTCCTTGCCAGTCCGCCAGTGCAGACATCCCTAAATCAAACGTAAACTGGATCACTGCCCCTTTACCAAATGTATTCTCTATAATTAATGGAATCTCTTTTTCATTATGTAAAACTGTCGCTTCTTCATCGAGTTCTCCCTTAAATAGCTCTATTTGCCCTGACTCAATAGATTCTTTTGAGAAATGATCCAACCCGTTAATCTGTTGAACTTCTTCTTCACCATTGATGGTTAGAGGTAATAGTTCTGCAAGTGATCCAAACTGTTGACTTAGACCTGGTTCACTACCTGTCACTAGTTTACCACCGAGCTGTATCCATTCGTTAATCGCCTGTTGCTTTTGCTCAGGTAATGCCGCAATCGAATAGTCATTCACCACCAGCAAATCAATCACATCTAACCCTTGCGCTTCTGCTGGTAAGAGACTTTCATCTAAGTTGATCACTTCGGGTTCATTGCCAAAAAATGAGGTTAACTTCAAATAATTTAAACTATCTGGACGATCGGACAGAACTCCAATTACTAGTTTGTCCATTTGAATATATACAGGAAATAAATCGTCGATATTAGAATCAAGTCTGACCTCTTTCCCGTCTTGCCAATCCCCATCATACAAGTGAAATAACTTTTTCTTTTGATTAGAATTTGGTTGGTAATTTCTCATTTCCTGCATATCTTGTACAGAAAATGAAATCGTTTTGGTCGTCCCAGCAGCAATATCAATAGGTATCACCTTATTAACCACTGGAAGGGAAATAACTAAATCCCCATTAAAATCTTCCTTATTATTTGTAATAGTTAATGTTACAGGATATCCCTGTCCCTCTTTTGCTTTTCCATCTAAGCCTGCATCCACTTGTATATCCAATCGATCCTTTTCATCTGCATACACGGGATTGTCAAGACTAAAAAATAAACAAATGATAAATACCAATAAAATTCCGAAACTTACTATTTTTCTCTTCATTTTCCTCCCCCTCTCTTAGTATATGACGTTTAAAATAGGTAGTTGGTTTCTTTTTTGGTAAATAAAGTGAGATTTTTGATAATGGAGTATATTTAACCTAGGTTTAGAGCTCGCTTTAATATGCTATAATCAGATTATATTTAGTTATTTTTTGAAAACAAGGTGATGTTTGGAAAATTCAGAGAGGCGGAATGATGTGTATGGAAATGCTGATGAATAAAAATCGAAATGCTCCTTTTTGGTTTGTTTGTATTATATATTTTACCGAACTTTATTATTATTTATCTGGTATGATTGATACGTTTCTTTTTGTATTTTTATTGCTTGCAAACTTTATCGTTTTGTTGTTTTTTAATTCAAAAATATGGAAACTATCAGTATTAGAGCGTCCTTTTCTTATATCTTTAAGTTTAGCTTTATTTATTTTTGGATTTGATTTTCCTGTCCCTTTTCTAAATCCCTATCCGTATATAATAACCACTTATAATGAACCCGAACAAATAATAGAAGACACAGAGATTTATTCCTTGGGAGTTTCATATATAAATATTACCTATGTAAATGATAAACAGGAATTAATCCAGATTGTGGAAGCAGACCCTAAAAAGTACGAAGTTAGAAAAATTTCTAATAAAAATAAATATATAAATAAAAATACTAGAATTTTCAAAATGCTAGGAATACCTATCCAAAGTGAGTTTAATAAAATGTCAAAGGCTGTAACAGAATACTTAGACACCACTCCTCCTTCAATTAAGGAATATTTTAAAAGAGAAAAAATGTACGGTAATAGCTCAGGCCTATCCTTGATTCTCTCAGCCATGATCTCTCAAGGAGAAATTGAAAACAATATCCCTATTGCCGTAACTGGAGCAATCGATAAAGATGGAGAGGTTTATCCAATTGGTTCCCTCAAGGAAAAAATGCTGATATCTGTTGATGCCGGATTCGAGCTTATGATGCTACCAACTGAAAATTTACAAGAAGCAAAGGAAATCCAAAAAGCTTATAATCTACCACTGGAAGTGATAAATGTAGATAATGTTGCTGAAGCAAAAGAACTAATAAAGGAATTAAATAGTAAGTCGTGAAACGTTTTTACTTTTTCCACCGACTATTTGACAGAGGGAATTAATTCTTTACCCCAACATATATTTTAGAGCCGAAAAAACACCTGTTACCTAATAGGCAAGCAAGTGCTTTTAGTTAAGTCAGCAACAAAATTTTAGACATTACTGAATTGGTCCCATAAATTCAGTAATAATAAGAATATGTTCCTTCAATTTTACTTTCTTTAAATTCTCAACTTTTTCTGAACCACCTAAACTTAGTAAAGGAGTGTACCCGAAACATTCGTCATATTCCGGTGTACCGTATTTACTACTAGCTTCAGGATAAGGTTCCCACATTAATTCTTCATTCATAAATTCATCATCATTTAAATCATCAAGAAAGAAATCAAATCCTGATGCAACAACATGAACTTGTCCTTTCCTAAAGTTTAATAAATTTACATATTTATTTTTCTCCCAAACTATAATATCACCCATTGCAGTGGTAAAAATAGGGATTGCCTGTTCGTACCTTATATAACATCTTTCCAAAATATCTAAATACTCTTCTGGATTTATAACTTTTAAAAAGCCGTTTAATACTGTTCCAAAACCATACTTATCCCATACTTCTATCAGTTCAGCAGGAAGTTTTTCTTTATATCTTGACGTAATACTTTCGTCAACTGTTTCATATTTATTAAAGTTCTCAAAGGTATCCAATTAATATCCTCCCTTTTGTTATTGGTTCAACTTTACATTTAAGTAAGTATTTTTAAGTTCTTCGGGTGACATATTCTCTGCCATTTTCCTAATTTGCTCATCAACAATATCAATTCTATATTTCCATTGAGATCCTAATGAGGAATTAACTCTTTTATCCCCAAAACCACCAATAACGCTTGCTCTGCCTCCGGCTATTTGATCTGGATTGTGAAGGGCAGCTTGAGTGTCCATCCAATTTGAAGCTTGCTTAGTAGCATCGGCTCTTGAAAATCCTTGCTTTCGTAATTCAGTAATTTTATCTTTAAGTGCTTCTTGTCTAGCCATTTTTTGGGCAGCATTTCCTTCAATTGCTCTACCTTCAGCAATATATCTTTCTCTATTTCTCAAATATTCGTCAACCGTTAATTCATTCATCCCTTTCTCTTGGTCTTTCAATTGTCTTGCAAACTCTTCGGAGTCATGTTTAACATTTCTTTTAAAATTAACTTCAATTTTTTTTATTCTAGGCACATCATCTAAATGCTTTGCATTACCCGTACTCTTACTCCCTTTCCCTAACCCTTCCAAACTCTCCGTGCCCCCACCACTTCGCTTCATAAACACCGGATAATTAATCCCCGTTATCGGCTCACTCACCACACGCACTTCAGGAATTAGATTCTTCATCCTTGTCATCGCATTATTGATGGTCCATGTCTTTGGTAGTTTTGGTAAGGTACCTGGCGGGTTTTCGGTTGGGAAAATATGGCGGATGTTTTGGTTTGCCTGCATTCGGTCTACAGTGACGCTCGCTCCACCAATTCCAAGCATAAATAAGCTTTGTGTTAAGCTCTGGTTCCGTTTTTCTTCACTCAATTCATTGCCGAACATATCTTTTCCGGTGATATATTCGCTGAAGCCGTTATAGCTGGCCAGTCCATATATGCCATACTCAGTTTGTTTTAGTATATCAAATGCCTTGGTATTTTGGTAGACATCCAGTGCATGATCGGTCACTTTTGCACCCTTTGATAATGTGTGGATCGTTTTACCACCTTTTATCGCTCTTCCTGCCCAACCGACGACAGGAATGAAGCCCGCAGCTGCCAAGCTTCCAGCGGTAATGCGTTCAGCGGTGGTTAATTTTTCACCGGTAACCGGGTCAATACCTGTTGATGCACGTTTGGCATCATAGTCCCCCGTTAATTCCCCTGTAAAGGTACAGACCGTATCCCATGTTTTTTCATACCATGGCCGATTCTCCATCTCCTCTATTTCCCTCTGGAGCTCGCGGTGTTCCTCTAATTCCTTTTGATAGTTTAAGTAGTCAGCCGTCATTTCTTTCGCCTGATTACGTGCCTCGTGGATTTCGCTTTGCTGATAGATAATTTCATTAAAATAAACAGGTGACACCTCGCCACCTTGGGAGGATGCTCGGAACATTTCTTGCATTAAACCGACGATGACTTGTTCATGGATGGAAGATTGCTGGTAATGTTCCAACAAGAGTTGATCCAATTCTTTTACTCTATTTCTAGTTTTCTTCCGTTTATTCTCAGCGTCTTCCATTCGTTCTTCAAAGTCATGAATGGAAAATACCTTTAACGAGACGAGGTCATTCACACGTGAAAAAATCGATTGCAAATCCTCTCGCTGGTGATCGACTATATCAAAGGCTCTTGCCACACCTTGAGCGAGATCTCTTTCCAGAAAAGGAACATCTACCAAAGTTTTGCTGGTTGTAGAATTTTTGATTCATCTGTATAGACTTTATTCTTTTTATTTATTTGATTAAGTGCAGTTTACCCCGACATATATATTAGAATCATATTTTAGAGACCAAAAAGGAAACCTTGAGAGGCTTTTTGCCAATCAAGGTTTCAATTTAATTACATTATATCTTCGGTATATCAATATCTTTGCCTGGTGACTTACTAATTAGAACGTCAGGAAGGTTTGGATCATTCTTTTTCAGCTTATACTTTTGTATTTTCGTTAATTCAGGATCAAAGGAAATGTCTTGTGATTTAAAATCTAAGCTTAGCAATTTATTATAAATTTTCGTCAAAAAAGCTTTCCATTCCACTAATGAAGAACTTAAAATTTCATCTGAACTCTCTAGCAAACGATAACCATCTGCATAATGAAACATTAGTAAACCTGTCCCTAAATCACAAGCCTCATTTTCTAGAATAACTGTTGGTATATCAAATCCGCTATCCCAATTATAATTGGCGGCAAAGTAATGGAGTATTAGTGGATTATCTACATTTTTTAATTGATTGATTAAAATATCTTTACCTGTATTACAAAGCAAACTTGAAAAATAAATAATCTCTGAGTTAACCATAAACTAATTCAACTCTCCATACCCTTCAGATTTTTCTTACTCATAATTTGTAGCAGCAATAAAATCAAAAGCACCTGTTGAACTAATTTTATTTTTATATTCAAATTTATACATTAAAATTACTGCATTATATGATTTTTTTAGGTTTATACTCTTCTGTATTTTTGGGATGACAATTTCTTCATACGAACATCCATCTAATAATGTTGAAATATCACTATCCTTATAGACCGCTTTTTCAATAGTATCCTCATCATACGTTAAATCAACATACTCTCCGATTGAGTCCTCATCATTAATATTCCCTAACCAAATTGAAACCCATCCTTGCTTTTCCATTGTATTCCACCCACTTTAAAACTCCATCCTATCAAGGTCTCTGCAATTAGGATATTGGAATATTTGTGCTGAAGAGATTTAAAACAAACATATTAATCAATCGAAACGGTGATCATGCAGGATTAGACTCTACTAAAGCATATAATGAATGGTTAACAATATATAGATACTTCTTGCAACTACAAATATATATTTTCATATAATGACAATTGGGTGATCAGTTAGTTTTTTTAAAAGTTATAGTAAATCAACTATTATTTACGCTCTAAGTATTCAGCCTCCCATTTATCTTGTTTCTCGATAGGGCTGTTTTTTTGTTATAGTTTCAAAAATATATTTAGTTGCGTTTTGCTCCTTTGTATATCCTACATTAAAAAAATTAATTATAATGATATTAAGTTTTACAATTCAGGATTCCTTAAATCATTAATAAACTCCATAAAACTATCAGCTATTTTATAAGTATTTTCTTCTTCATTAGATTGTGGAAAATAGAAAGCGTGATCCCAATAGTAAATACCATCGTTTTCCGCATCTGTAATAAGTACAATTAATCCTGAACCCGGATCATCTCCTATTATTAAACTGTTTGGTAGCATATCTTCCTCAAATTCTTCATAACATTCAATTAAGTTAAAAGTGCTTTTTACACCTATACCATACAGGACATCTAATGGTACTTCTTGATTTAATTCTTTCACAAAAAACTTACTATATCTATTTTTCGGAGTTCCACCATTAAATTCATTTAAAAATTTCTTATAATCTTCAGGTAGTAAAAAACCTAGATACTCTTCCAATTCTTTAATTGATTCATTCGTCGCTTTACCAAAAGCATTTATATTCATTTATTTCTCTCCTTCCTATTATTTTTGCTTCTTAGTTAATGACATTCCACCCATATGTCGAAATCTTCTATGCATCTTTTTATTAACTTCTTGCATTGTTGTCAAATCTTGATGATGATGCCATGTGTTTTCGTCTAATTTAGCACCATTTGGAGCTAATTCATCAGCTCTTTGAAAGTCAGTATCATATCTTTTAAATTCTCCAATTTGAACTTCTTGTCTTACTAGCCCAGCAGATTTAAAGTCAGGAAAGCCTCCTGGATAGGAAACACGATTTGGAGGAACCTCCCAATCAATATAAGTCCATGTTCCTTCCTCGCTAATCTCTATCTTACCACCTTTTTTCAGCCATTTTTCTGGATCTCTAGAATATCGTGGTTTAGTAAGTAATTGTTCCTCAGTAAACTTTGTAATTTCTTGATTTTTACCTCCACCCTTTTTCCTTACACCTTCCAAACTCTCCGTACCCCCACCACTTCGCTTCATAAACACTGGATAATTAATCCCCGTTAGTGGCTCGCTCACCACTCGCACTTCAGGAATTAGATTCTTCATCCTGGTCATCGCATTATTGATGGTCCATGTCTTTGGTAGTTTTGGCAAGGTACCAGGTGGGTTTTCGGTTGGGAAAATATGGCGGATGTTTTTGTTCGCCTGCATGCGGTCTACCGTGACACTTGCTCCACCAATTCCTAACATAAACAAGCCTTGGGTTAAGCTCTGGTTCCTTTTTTCTTCACTTAATTCATTGCCGAACATATCTTTTCCGGTGATATATTCGCTGAAGCCGTTATAGCTGGCCAGTCCATATATGCCATACTCGGTTTGTCTCAGTATATCAAATGCCTTGGTATTTTGGTAGGCATCCAGTGCATGATCGGTCACTTTTGCACCCTTAGATAATGTGTGGATTGTTTTACCACCTTTTATCGCTCTTCCTGCCCAACCGACGACGGGGATGAAGCCCGCAGCTGCCAAGCTTCCAGCGGTAATGCGTTCAGCAGTGGTTAATTTTTCGATACATCCTTCAAAACAATCCAAAAAATGTTCTACTAACGTATCATCTACTAAAGCAATTGGTTCTGGAAAATATTTGACACCTTCTCTTTCAAATGCTTTTCTACTTGTATAAGCAACTGCATCAATAACACAGTTCCAAGCTAAAATATCTGTTTCATTATCTGCCATTTCTTGAATAATTGTTATACCATTTTCTTCATTATCTAATAATTCATAAAGTAGATCCCCTATATTTTCTTTATCTTTTAGCCACTTCCAATATTTGCTTATAACTTCCTCAGCTAAAATTTGATCTTCCTTTTGAGAAAATACCGACAATACTTTCTCTGAAAGTCCAAGAAAAAATATTACTTTACCATCATCGGTTAAACTACTAAAGTTAATATTAGCCATAATTAACCTCCAACCTAGTCAATATACTCACCATTTTTAATCATTAAATGACTCTTTATTCACTAGATTTATGTAACTGTATCGTTACCATCTTTAGCATTACGAGCTTTGTCATGGTCTTTAGTTTGTGGGTCTTGCAGTACCATAGTGTCCTCTTGGCATGTAAAATGTCATCTCGCCTGTTTATCGTCCTTCTCATTAAACCAAATATAAAATCAATACTCCATCCATTATTAGCTATGAATTTCAGTAAAGCATCTTTCATGATATCTAAAGCATAATTGTCTAATAAAAAACAAAAAGCACTTGTTTCCTAACCGGCAATCAAGTGCTTTATAGTTTCAATAATAAACGGCTTAGCAATCAAACCTTAAAGTTTATTATATTGTATCTCATCAAACCACTCATCAGCAATCTGACGAGCCGTTTTAGTTTCATGATTAGTATAAACTAAATCATACTTGTATTCAGCTTTGAATTTGCCACTCTTAACATCATATATTAACTTCATTTCAGTAGGCATGTCTTTTTCATAATCCAAACATAATTCTTTAATTTTTTCAATATCTTCATTTAAGATATCTAATACCATAAACTGGCGTTCCGAAGATATATTGTATCTTTCACCCCCATTCGCAAATGCATCATTCACTTTATGAGGCTTCAGATACTTATTATTAATTAAATAAAAAAACTTGCTTGAAATAATACTTTCCTCACATGAAGCGTAAACATATACTTTATCCGCTCTCTCTTCAACATACTCCATACATATGGATATCATATCAGATTGCAATTCACTAAATCTATCTTCAAAAGTATTCATCTAGTTTTCACTCCTTAGATTAGTTTAAAAGGACTTCAGAGAACGGCTCACCATCAATTGTGTATTTTACTAAGAATTTTTTCGGCCTCACATTATTCCCAGAGTATATTACTTCTAGATTGATTGTTACTTCTTTTGGAGGGGTTTCCTTTAAAGCTGCAGCCCATTCATCTTCAATTTTCTTATATTGCTTCAAATTAACATCTGATAATTGCGATACCAAATTATCAAGTTTAGGTGATCCACCAAATCTATCACCTGCCAAATGACCTGCATGATCCTTTCCTTTTATTTTTCCTAATGTATTTTTGCTATGTGAAAGTCTATTTTCCCTGGTAGTTAATTGAAGATTATTTGTTTCAAACTTTGAAATTCTACCAGCACTGTCAGTTTCATAAAAGTAATCATGTTCTCCAGTTTGGTATCTAATATTAGGCTTTAATCTATTTTTTCTTCCGTTTGTATACTGCTCTCCTTTTCCCACTAATGGTTTTACTTCACCTTCTCCAGTCAAACGATTACCCTTACTCCCTTTCCCTAACCCTTCCAAACTCTCCGTACCCCCACCACTTCGCTTCATAAACATCGGAATATTCATCCCCGTTAGTGGCTCGCTCACCACACGCACTTCAGGAATTAGATTCTTCATCCTTGTCATCGCATTATTGATGGTCCATGTCTTTGGTAGTTTTGGTAAGGTACCGGGTGGATTCTGGGTTGGGAAAATGTTGTGAATGTTTTTGTTCGCCTGCATGCGGTCTACGGTGACACTTGCTCCACCAATTCCTAGCATAAATAAGCCTTGTGTTAAGCTCTGATTCCGTTTTTCTTCACTTAATTCATTGCCGAACATATCTTTTCCGGTGATATATTCGCTGAAGCCGTTATAGCTGGCCAGCCCATAAATACCATACTCGGTTTGTTTCAGTATATCAAATGCCTTGGTATTTTGGTAGGCATCCAATGCATGATCGGTCACTTTTGCACCCTTGGACAGTGTGTGAATTGTTTTACCACCTTTTATCGCTCTTCCTGCCCAACCGACGACAGGAATGAAGCCCGCAGCTGCCAAGCTTCCAGCGGTAATGCGTTCAGCAGTGGTTAATTTTTCACCGGTAACCGGGTCAATACCTGTTGATGCACGCTTGGCATCATAGTATCCCGTTAATTCCCCTGTAAAGGTACAGACCGTGTCCCATGTTTTTTCATACCATGGTCGATTCTCCATCTCCTCTATTTCTCTTTGGAGCTCGCGGTGTTCCTCTAATTCCTTCTGATAGTTTAAGTAGTCAGCCGTCATTTCCTTCGCCTGATTACGTGCCGCATGGATTTCGCTTTGCTGGTAGATGATTTCATTAAAATAAACAGGTGAAACCTCACCACCTTGGGAGGATGCTCGGAACATTTCTTGCATTAAACCGACGATGACTTGTTCATGGATGGAGGATTGTTGGTAATGTTCCAACAAGAGTTGATCCAATTCATTTACTCTATTTTTGGTTTTCTTCCGTTTATTCTCAGCGTCTTCCATTCGTTCCTCAAAGTCATGAATGGAAAATACCTTTAACGAGACGAGGTCATTCACACGTGAAAAAATTGATTGCAAATCCTCTCGCTGGTGATCGACTATATCAAAGGCTCTTGCCACACCTTGAGCGAGATCTCTTTCCAGAAAAGGAACATCTACCAAAGTTTTGCCACCTAAATCGAAATCCTCTGCCATTCCTTCGATTCCTTTGAAAAAAGAAATCTGCATATCGATAAATTCAAGCCAAGCCTCTACGACATCAATTTGTGCCCGGTAAAAACCTTTAATCGCATCGGCACTCTTGCCTGTAAAAGTATCGATACCAACTATCTTTTGAAAAGCACTTCGTAATGTTTCCAATTTTTCTCTTAATGTCTGGTATTCTTTTGCACGAGCTTCTACGGTTGCGACTAACGATTTTGTTTCCAGCGTTCGAGTTGTGCTCATCGCTTCCTCTCCCTTACCTCTCTCTATTTACCGATTGCTTCATCTTGCTCTTTTAGCTTCCTTACACTTTCCCTAGTATCGGCCAAGTTTTTTTCAACGGTCTCGATATATTGCAACAAAAAGGAATGAATCATTTCTTCTCGTTCAAGCCATTCATCTGTAAACGCCAGTTCATTTCTACTAAATGTATTGGCAGGCTTTGGTAAATCCAGACGGGACAGACATGACTTGGCATGTGCAAGCTCCGACATGACGGAGGGAAAATTTAATTTAATTTCAGTACCGCCGCTCGTTGTACTTCCTACTCGAATGTTCATCAGAACAACCATCCTTTTAATTCATTCAATTTACGCCCGTATGCTTCCGCTGCTTCTTCCCCCTGGCTCCATAAACGATCGGCCTGATGGGCAATTGTACTTGCGAAATCTAAGGTGTTCTGCTGGAGTTGTAACTGACTGATTTCCCAGTCTATCTGAACGATATAATAGTCGTATTGATACAGAATCTTTCTTTTCATATATTCATAGGCTTCCTGCCGAGACTCATCAAATGTATTGGCCTCAGTTCCTTCCCACAGGGAATCCAGTGAAGGGTGTAACAATTTTTTAATTTCCACGTAAGCCTGGTCTTTCTCGTTCTCTATCTCACGCTTTGCCTGTTTTAACCGTTCTATTTTTTCCTCTGTTGCTGCCGATCGGTTAGAGATAATCTGGAATGCATCACTAAGAAAATCTGACAATATATACACCTCCATAACAAGAAAATAATCCAATTAAACTCTTTATCTAATACATAATTATAAATAATAATTAGAAGAATAATCCAGTTATTATATGTATGAAATAGAAAAACAAATCCAAATACCTATTATCCTATTTGATGTTCTATTACTTTCGAATTATTTAGCCTTTCTTTTAGTTAGTCCTGTGATAAACTGGGACAGAGGGACAGGTACAGTTCAGTGTCCCTCTGTCCCAGAATGCCAAAAAAAATGAATCACATTGGGATGTTTGCACGGTATAAATAAAAGTAGATGGAGGAATCAATATGTGGGTAATATTAGGGATTATTGCCATCGTAGCAACCCTTATAAATCTTTATATGTATTCAGCAGGAAAGGATTATAAGCTTGCTATGGCTATTGCGTTATCATTTACAGCATTAACACTTTGTGCAGAATATAGTCTTGTATCGGTATGGGTAGAAGCGGAAGATTGGGCAGCTTTAATGGATGTAGTTCCCGGTATGGAAAGGGCATTATGGTTTTTGACAATTGTTTCTATCTTATTGAATATAGCACCTATACTTTTAGAACGAAAAAGTAAGAAATAATTACTTGATGACACATCATTCATTACATTTTTTGTAAGTCTTTAGATATAACTAGCGGAAGTTTTCTCAATATTGGTTTCCAACTAAATAAAAAGCCCCCTATTGTCAGGAGCTTTTTATCTAGTCTGCACTTATGTGATAAACACTTCTTGTTTCTAGCGAGTTTTCTATCGTCTGTTTCGTCATAGCTGCTGGCATCTTATTTTTTTTAACAGTAATTTGTTTGGTTTCGTTTGCTGATAAATCAAAATAGTTATCAGATAGAGGTAAGTCCACTGTTGACTGAATTTCTACATATTTTGTAAAGGCATGAGCCTTAACGTTAAGCATATAGTGATCATCGTCTTCTTCTACTGCGATAGACATATGGGGATTTAGAAACTTAAAATGCTTCGGCTTAGAAAACAGCACCATTGACTGACTGTACGGACTACCATCGATATATAACGTCGCTTCTAAATAGGTTTCATATCTAGTAACTTCATTAATTTCATCAGATAAGTCCAAATGTGTAAGAGCTTTAGCAGTTAGTGCTTCAACCTCAATATCGATAGTGCCTTTTTGTAAAATATCCGATTTATTATTACGTAATTTCCACTCCACTCGTCCCGTGATTCCATTCAAATGATCATTTGTCACATAAATGGATGCCTCATGCATTTGTTCTTCTATTGATAAAAGGATAGGATCATAGAATTTTTTTGCAAAGTAATGCAAGGCTTTCCATCGTCCAAAATAATCAACGCTTGACCAAGAGGCCACGGGCCAGCAATCATTTAATTGCCAATACAGTGATCCCATACACCTTCCTAAATTACGACGCCAGTGTTCGACACCATACTTTATGGCTTCTGCTTGCAGCAATTGTGAGGTATACAATAAAGTACTGAAGTCTTTAGGATAAAGGAAATTCTCTGATAAATAATACAAGATTTTCCCATTTGCATCATCATTTTTTTGGTGTTTTTCCATTATTCTCGAAAAGATATTTCGATCCTCAAGAATAGTGAAAGATTCTACAGTTTGTAAACCTGGAAAGGCTTGAAACCCAAATTCCGAACAAAAACGAAAATGGTACTTACGATATTCAGTAAACGGTTTTTGCCCATGCCATACTTCCCAATAATGCACATCACCCACATCAGGATTCTTAGGGTCGATAAAGCCCCCACCAGACGAAGGAGACGATGGCCAGTAAAAGGTTTGTGGATCATATTCCGCTACAATATCTTTCAACGTTTTTTCAAATAACGTAATATAATTGTCCCGCCAATCTTTCCGATCTGGCCACCCCCAATATTCCATTGCCTCTTCTACCTCATTATTTCCACACCAAATACCAAGGCTTGCATGATGTCGAATTCGCTTAATTTGATCAATTGCCTCTTGTTCAACATTTTGGTGAAACGCTTCGGTCATGGGGTAAACACTGCAAGCAAACATAAAATCTTGCCAGACAATGATACCGTTCTTATCACATAAATCGTAAAAGTAATCCTCAGGGTAATGCCCCCCACCCCAAACACGGATCATATTAAAGTTGGCCGCAACAGAATCTTCTATCACTTGCTTTGTTCGTTCCTTTGATAATCTTGGCAATAAATTATCCTCTGGAATATAATTCGCGCCCTTCATAAATAATGGAAAACCATTTACTATAAATTCAAAAGATTTTCCCCATTGATCTGGTTCATGTCTAACCTCGATGGTCCGAAGCCCAATATGTTTCTGCACTTTATCCAGTAAACGATTATTCTTTGAAATCAATACTTCTACCTGATACAGTGGTTGTTCACCATAGCCTGCTGGCCACCATATTTGAGGCTCTTCAATAAAAAGTGAAGTTTCTGATTGCTCAAAGGCCTTTTTAACTTGTTTACCGCAAGGGGATGTCAAAATAACTGTTTTGTCTACAAATCGGTCTTCGGTTACTAATTCAGTTGAAATGGTAACTTCAACCTTCCTTTGTTTTGGACTATGCTTTTGTGAGACGTAGACATCTTGAATTCGATTATCATTCCAAGCAATTAATTCTACATCACGCCATATACCTAAATCAGGTATTTTCGGCCCCCAATCCCATCCAAACATACTATGAGACTTACGTAAGTGTTGGAAACCTTCGACTGCGTGATGCACTCCTGGAAGCTGATTTTCTCGATTCTTTTCCTGTACATAATCCACAGGGGAATACAAAGTTACTTTCAGCTTGTTTGTGCCCTCACACAAAATCGATTTCACATCAAATTCATAAATTCGATGCATATTGTCGGTACTTCCAATGGTTTGATCGTTAATTTCAATTTTTGCGATAGTATCAATACCGTGAAATTTTAATTGAATGTTTTCATGACTTAATAAAGCTCCATCCATTTCAAACTCTTTGAGGAATACATAGTCATTTGCACTTAACATTAATGCTTGATCTTCGTTGTCACGGTAGAATGGATCCGGAATTAATTCTTCCTCTAGTAATGTATGTATTACGGAAGCTGGAAGGTTCACCTTGTATTGCTCTTCTTCTGAGTTATTTCTCAGATACCAATCATGATTAAATTTAATTTGTTTCATGCTACACCTCGCTGTATTATCTCAATTTATAGTTAGGAAACTTGCATTTTATTTAAAACGTTATTGCTAATTGCGATTTGTACAAAAGCTATGGGAATAATGCCGAATACCAGAAATAAGGCTGGCGCTATATAGATTAACAACCCATATATACCAATAATAAGGAATTGCATGATGATTGCAGAAAATGATGTTAAACCTACTCTCATGTTTACTACAAAATAATTCGCAATCGATAAAGAATAATGCACCAAAATAGGAAAGAGATATAACCATTCAATTACCACGATCACTGCAACACAAATTACTACTGTATACATTATCAGGCGGGTTATTTCGTTAAAATGAGGAATCATAGAAAAATTGAGAACCGCAGCAGCTGTCGATACCGTAAGAAGCCAGCCTAAAATATTGGATGCTTTAAAATTCTCTTTGTGAAATTTTTTGAAGTGATTGCCAACACTTATGACATTCCCTTCCATTTTCCAAGTGCGAATTACCCCATATGCAGCTGCAGTAGAAGGGAATATTCCTAGAATAATCCCTCCCTTTAGGGTGTATAGCATCCAAAAAGCATGTAATTTCAACATTTCTAATATCCAATCAGCGAATACATACGTTTTACTCATTCTTCCACCTACTATTCAGCTATTTTGGCCTTGGTTATTTCACAGCACCTTCTGTTAAACCAGAAATAAATTGTCTACTAAACAAAAGAAAAACTAGAAGAATTGGTAATGTTGCAAGGAAGGTCCCAGTTAGAATTAACGAATAATCTGTATTGTAAACGTCATTCAGTGTACGTAATGCAATTTGCAAGGTATGCACACTAGAGTCTTTCAATACTACTAATGGCCACAGAAAATCATTCCATGTCATCATAAAAGTAAAAATACCTAATGTAGCAAGACCTGGCCGAACAGCAGGCAGTACAATATTTAAAAAGATTCTAAAATTTCCACATCCATCAATTCGCGCCGCTTCAATCAATTCATAAGGCACCGACGAGGAAATATATTGACGCATCCAAAATACTCCAAATGCATTAACCATCGCTGGTACAATAACAGCTTTCAAGTCATCAACCCATCCTAAGTTCGTCATTATCATAAAGTTAGGAATTAAGCTGAGCTGAGGCGGAATCATCATTGTGGCAATTACAAATATAAAAAAGCCGTCCCTTCCTTTAAATTGTAATTTTGAAAAAGCAAACCCTGCTAGCGAACAGAAAAACAAGACAGAAATAGTGACTACAGCTGAAATAATTATCGAATTAGCCAAAGCCTGAAAAAAAGCGATCCGGTTAAACACTTCTATACTGTTTGCGATAAAATTAGGTCCTGGTACCACTGCAGGTGGAAATTTATTAATTGCAGAAGTGGTATTAGATCCAACAACAAACATCCAATAAAAAGGAAAAATTGAAAGGATAGCACTGACAAATAAAAACAAATACAGCGCTATTTTCGATAATTTATTTTCTCCTACCTCATGCATACATAACCCTCCTCTATACTATCCTTCCTTAAGATGATCCAATTTTTCTCGTTAAAAAAAGATTAAATAAAGAAAAGATAATAATTATTAAAAATAACACCCATGCAATAGCTGCTGCATAACCGAAGGAAAAACGATTAAATGCTTCCTGGTATAAATACAGTGTCATCGTTAATCCTTGTGATCGTGAGCCTTCCCCAAACAACAACGGTTCCGCGAATAATTGCATCCCGCCAATTGTTGACTGCACGACAGTAAAGATAATAATTGGACGTAACAATGGTACAGTAATATACAATAATTGTTGCAATTTATTTGCACCATCGATAGTAGCTGCTTCATATAAATCCTTTGGAATCCCCTGTAAACCAGCTAAATAGATAATGGCGTTATATCCTACCCACCTCCACATTACCATGACAGAAATGGCAATATGAGTGCCTATATAAGAACCACTCCAACTAATAGATTCGATTCCAAAAAGCGATAATATGTAATTCGCAAGACCATATTGGGTGCCGAATATAGCAGAAAAAACAAGAGCCACTGCTACTACAGAGGTAACGTTAGGCATAAAAATAGCTAATCTAAAGAAGGATTTATATTTTAGAAAAGCCTGATTAAGAAAAAAGGCGATCAATAGCGCTGCAATTAGCTGGGGAATAGTTGATAATGCCCATATACTAAATGTATTACCAACCGCTTTCCAAAATAATGGATCATTAAAGAGAATAGACGAAAAGTTACTGAAACCGACAAATTCTGTTTCACCTAATATGTCCCATCGATGAAAAGATAAATACAAAGTGAACACTAAAGGAAATACACCGAAAACACCAAACAATAAAAAGAATGGAGATATGAATAGATAACCTGATTTCACTTCACTTGCTTTTTGACTATACCTCTTCGGTCTATACTGCTTCGATTTCTGCACAGTATCCAATGTTATACCCCCTAACAATATATTAGAAAAGTGTGGAGCGACGGTCTAGAAACATAGCAATCGAATCAACTAAGATAAAGAAAGCACTCAGAAAACAAACCGATGATGACTGATCGTAGTATGATTCATGGAGTCGCCTGCTTACGCATGAAAGTTAAGAGAGAAGAGGAAAAAATAGTCCGTATTCCTTCCTCTTCTATTCCTTTAATTGTGAATTATCGATTAAGCTGACGATCTACTTCATCAATCACATTATCCCATGCTTCCTCTGGTGGGGTGTCATTATCTTCGATCGATATTAAACCATCTTGAAAAAGTTCACTGACCGGATCGTGCATAGTACCTTTGTATCCTGCTACAATTTCTTTTGCAGCTTCTGCATAAATTTGCCCTAGGTTATTATTGTTAACAAAATCATCCTCTAATTCTTGAATAGCTGGATCATCATATACCTCTGGGGTAGAAGGGAATGGTCCACTATTTTTAAATATTCGCAATTGTTGTTCCGGCGCCATTACCCAAGATGCAAAATCATAGGCTTCCTGTGGCTGGTCACTTTGCTTAGGTATAGTTAGAAATGAACCCCCAAAGTTTCCAGACCCTTCAGGCATAAAGGTTACATTCCACTTACCAGCAGAATCCGGAGCTGCATTCTTAACATTTTGTAACATCCAAGGGGGCAATAACACAGTAGCAATTTGGTCATCCGCCAAAGCCGTTCCCCATTCCGCGGTGTCCCTTTCTAGATTGATTGATATGTCACCTGCACTTGAGGCAATGTCCCATGCTCTTAAATTTTGATCACTTTCCATACCAATAAACTCTTCATCAGGTGTGAAATATTGCTCTTCTGATTGCTCAAGGATAGCTAAATATAAATCAGATGTTCTGTTTATCATATATTTCCCTGTCTCATCCATCACCTGACGACCTGCTTCCACATAACTTTCCCAACTATCAATTTCAGCAGCGACCTCTTCAGGATCTGTCGGTAATCCAGCTTCCTCAAATATATCCTCACGATATGCCATTACCATTGGACCGACATCTGTAGGAACTCCGATTAAAAAATCCTGATCAGCATTTGTAGCTTGTTCCCACTTGGAATCAAGATAGACTCCTTCAAGTTCTTCGCCACCTAAATCAAATAAATTATGAAATTGGTCTTGGTTTTCCTTCATTCGGTCGAGATATCCTTCATCCACTGCTGAGATATCTGGTGCACCTGAACCAGAAGCTAGCGCAGTAATTAAATTTTGATGTACGTCTCCATAATCTGCTTCTTGAATATTAATATGCACACCCGTCTCTTCTTCGTATTCTTCTGCTAATTCTCCTAATCCAAAACCTGGCCAAGCCCACAAGGTTAATTCATTGTTTCCGCTTTCATTTTCACTGTTAGCATCGTCCTCGCTACATGCAACTAGAAAAAACATCAATACTATCCCCGTCAACAATAACAATAACTTTTTTCCCAAATTAAGACCCTCCTGTTATTTTTGTTATTTTTTTGTTATTACGAGGATATATTATCATAGTTTAATTGGTCTGTAAATCCGATATTTTATTTTTTTATTTGAATTCCATCAGAAGGAGAAGTTACCGAGCTTCTAATAACCACTTCACAAGACATTTGTATTTTTTCAGTTGGATATTGTTTATTCTTAATTCTCCATAACAACATACTAACAGCCCGCCTTCCGATCGTTTCCTTTAGGACATGGATAGTTGTGAGCTCTGGATTGATGTTGGATTTGCATTTAATATTGTCAAATCCAGTAACAGAAACATCCTCAGGGACACTAATATTGTGTACTGATAAAACCTCTATAAGAGTGGTAGCAATTTGGTCATTCGCGCACACGAGCGCTGTAGGCATATTCTTGTTATTTTGCCAACGACGAACACGTTCCGTTAATTGTTGTGATATTTTTTCTTTGTAATTAAAATCAAAGAGTGAATCTTTTGTCACTAGGAGTTGGTTATTTTCTAATGCCGTGCGAAAACCGATCCACCGATCTTTGAAACTAGGCGAAAAATCAATATCCCCAACAAAACAAATCCGCGTATGCCCTAATCCCATCAAATGGTTAGCCATTAGTTGAATACCTGTAATATTATCCATAAAAATTCGATCTGCTTTAACAAGTGGGTCTTCATGATCTACCATCACTAGCGGAACATCATAATCACTCAATTGCAACAACATCTGCGTTGATACAAAACCTACTGTAACCACACCTATTAAAGAGTCTCCTTTTATTTGTTCAACAAGATTGTCATGATTAGAAATGACGATAACACTAACTTCCAACTCCTCCAAATAATCGACAATACCATTAAAGACACTACTCCAATAAAACGACTCAACATTCTGTTGCCTAATGTTCGGCATAACAACTAGCACAAACCCTTGATTTTCATTCTCTGAAGTTATTGTTTTTGCATTATATTCGCTCGTTTTATAATAACCAAGTTGTTTTGCTACGAACAAAATTCTTTCACGTGTACTTTCTTTGACACCTGTTTGATTATTCAATGTCTTGGATACAACATACTTAGAATAACCTGCTGCATCTGCTATCATTTGTAAAGTTACTTTTTTCGGCATCCAATCACCCTTATTGTTATTTTTGTTATTATATTTATTATTTTATTAGAATTTTAATCATTTGACTAGGACAATAACCAAAATGGATACATTTTCTGAAATCTCCGACTCACACTATCCCGGGAGAAATTTATAGATTAGTGCCTATTTTTTTACTTACCTTATTTCTAACACTCGAATCTGCTTGGATGTTTTTTTCGAATTTCTACTTTGTTTACCAATAGATATACTTTATCGTTTTAGGTCCTGCGCCAAAAACAACCATTACTTTTTTCGTTAGAATACCCTAAGTAAATCTTACCATGAAAATCAAATTAAAAAATAATGAAATTATAAAGAGAGAGTTTCATCCGTTGAAGTCTATCCCGTTAATCCCCCTACTTATCTTCTTTGTTACTGACGATGCTGTTTTAATGATTTTTATATTCTCACTTGTTTGTTGCTTACATTAATGTCATGGGAATTGCCCTCCGCTTGACGCGAATTACCATCAATCCCCAACTACAACCCAAAAAAAAGAAGGAGAACGCATCTCCTTCCCACTTAATCCCGACTAAACAAATCTCGTGTATAAACCTTATCCCGTACATCCTTAATATCATCCGTCAATCGATTAGCCACAATCACATCTGCTACTTCTTTAAATTCATCAAAGTCTTTGACTACTCGTGAACCATAGAATTCTTCTTCTTTCATTGCTGGTTCATAGACAACGATTTCTACACCTTTTGCTTTGATTCGTTTCATAACACCTTGGATTGCCGATTGTCTGAAGTTATCCGAATCGGTTTTCATCGTTAAGCGATAGATACCGACAACGTCTGGATTCTTGGCGAGTATCGAATTTGCAATATGATCCTTACGCGTACGATTTGCATCCACGATTGCTGCCATAATATTATTTGGTACATCCTCATAGTTTGCCAGCAATTGCTTTGTATCTTTTGGTAAACAATAACCACCATAGCCAAACGAGGGGTTATTATAGTGGGTACCAATTCGTGGATCCAATCCGACACCTTCGATAATTTGCTTGGCATTTAAGCCACGGACCTCGCTGTACGAATCCAATTCATTGAAAAAGGCAACCCGCATCGCAAGGTAGGTATTGGCAAATAATTTGATCGCCTCAGCTTCTGTTGAATCGGTAAAAAGGATCTCGATATCTTCTTTAATAGCACCTTCAGCCAACAATCCAGCAAACACTTTCGCCCGCTCTGACCGTTCACCAACTACAATTCGTGAAGGATACAGGTTATCATACAAAGCTTGACCCTCACGCAAGAATTCTGGTGAGAAAATGATATTATCCGTATTATATTTTTCACGCAATTCCAGCGTATAACCAACCGGAATTGTTGACTTAATCACCATCACGGCATTCGGATTAATATCCAGTACTGTTTCAATAACCTTCTCCACAGTGCTTGTGTCAAAATAATTTTTATCAGGGTCATAGTTGGTTGGTGTGGAAATAATCACAAAATCAGTATCTCGGTAACCTTTCTCTACATCTGTTGTGGCAATTAAATTTAAATCCTTAGTTTCAAAAAAGGTCTGAATCTCCTTATCAATAATCGGTGATTTCTTATTGTTAATCATTTCTACTTTCTCTTCGATAATATCTAATGCAACTACTTCATTATGTTGTGCTAATAGAACTGCATTTGATAAACCAACATAGCCTGTCCCCGCTACTGCTATTTTCATTAACTCTTTTCCTCCTTAAATAAATCCTGCACTTTGTGATAACTTTCAATTGTACCTATATCATACCGTAACCCTTCAAATTGAAAAGCGTATACTTGCTTGTGCTGAATCAACCAAGGGATAAAATTACCCGGTGCATCTGGGTTGTTTCCTTCCCTCAAATACTGTGAAATCAACGGCAACGTCGCTTTTTGGTATATATAAAAAGGAGGGCCTGCTAAATTCGATTTTGGCTCTTCTGGCTTCTCTTCAAAAGAAGTAACCACACCTTCTGAATTCACCTCGACAATTCCCGTTCTTTTCATTTCCTCGATCTCATCTAATTCATGGGTCGTGATACTATCTGCTTGCACTTCCTCAAAGAACTCAACAAATTCAGTAAGCTCAAACTCAAACAAGTTATCTCCTGCCAATACCATGATATCCTCGTCTATTTTTTGCTGCTCGATCACATATTCAATATCAGCAATAGCACCTAAACGATTGTCATTAGAGGTGGTACGATCATTAATTACCATGATCTGTTTGGCTCCACCATAATCATTTGCCCATTCTTCAAAGCTCGATGTGAATCTCTCATTGGTAACAATAAACACTTCGTCAATTTCTGCTACTTTTTCCACCTTTTCGATGATATAATTTAAGATCGGCTTACCTGCCACTTCCAATAGGGCTTTAGCCTTGTTTTTCGTTAATGGGTACAGCCTTGTGGCATAGCCTGCCGCGAGAATGATACATTTCATCTGCTTCCCTCCACCATTTTTCTACCTCAGGTTATGGTATTCGACATACCAATCAGCAAAATGCTGTAAACCCTCTTCTATTGATTTTTCGGGTTTAAAACCAACTTCCTTATGTAGTCGTTCTGTCGATGCATACGTTTCAGGCAGGTCTCCAGGTTTAACTGGTTCATATTCTTTCAAAAATTCGACATCTCTTCCCAATGTATTACTCAACGCTTTTTCTAACATTGTAATGAATTCCATTAATTTCTGTGGATTATTATTGCCAATATTAAATAAGTCATGTGGTACCCTACTATTTGGAATTCTAGGTATTACCCTGACAATACCCTCTATTAAATCATCAATATAGATAAAATCGCGATATAAATCATGTTCAAAATCACCATTATTATATATTTTAATTGGTTCACCAGCGAAGTATTTATTCGCAAAAATATAATAAGACATATCAGGCCTGCCCCATGGTCCATATACCGTAAAAAAGCGTAAACCTGTCGTTGGAATTCCATAAAGATGACTATACGTATAGGCGGTTAATTCATTTGATTTTTTAGTTGCTGCATACAAAGAGATTTGCTGATCAACGGAATCTGTTTCTTCAAATGGTACTTTCTTGTTCGCACCATATACAGAACTAGACGAGGCATAAATTAAATGATCAACAGGATAATGACGACACGCTTCTAATATGTTGTAGAAACCTATCACATTACTTTGCATATAGACATCAGGGTTTTCAATGGAGTAACGAACTCCCGCTTGAGCTGCCAAGTTTACTACCACATGTGGTCTATACTCTACAAAAATGGATTCTACTTTTCTTTTATCAGAAATATCTGCTTGAATAAATGTAAAGTTATTATGTATTTGCAAACTGCTTAATCGCGTCTCTTTTAATGTCACATCATAGTAATCGTTAAGATTATCTACTCCAACAACTTTTGCCCCTTGCTCTAATAACCGTTTAGATAGATGATAGCCAATAAAACCTGCTGCTCCAGTTACTAAATAGACGGATTTATTCGGATTATTCAAATCACAAGTCCTCTTTTCTAAACCTTTTATTATCTAGAGATACCATCCATATTATAGCATACACAATGAAAGCCAACATCCAGTTTTGCATAATATATAGACAAATTTGCATTAATTCGTTGCAATCCCCCTTATTCCGACCTACTTACTTGACTTTAAAAACATTTGGTTGTAAATTAATAGTTACTGACAATTAAATACGATTCTTATCCAGAGAGATGGAGGGACTGGCCCTGTGAAATCTCGGCAACAGCTTTTTAAAAAAGTATTGTGCCAATTCCAGTAGCATTAGCAGAAGATAAGAGGAGACTATATTGACTTATCGACCTCTTCTTATGTAGAAGGGGTCTTCATTGTTTCAAAAGGAGGTTTTTAAATGTTTACGATGGATCTTACTGGAAAAGTTGCGGTAGTAACTGGTGGTGCCAACGGAATTGGTAAGGCGATTGTTGAAGCTTTACGATCTTCAAATGCGAAAGTTGCTGTTATCGACCTAAACCAATATCCGCAACAAGAGAATAACGATCTATTTTACATTCAAGCGGATGTTTCTCAAAAAAAGGATATTGATCATATGGTAGACCAGGTGATCTCACACTTTGGCCGGATTGATATCTTGGTCAACAATGCCGGGATTTCAACAATGGATTCTTTTGTAGATATTCGTGAAGAGGATTGGGACAAAACCATGGACGTGAACGCAAAAGGGGTCCAGCTTTGCAGTCAGGCTATCGCAAAAAAGATGCAACAGCAAGGTAATGGCGGAAAAATTATCAACATCGCTTCACAAGCTGGTAAAAATGGTTACCGCTTCATGGGATCTTATGTAGCGTCCAAACATGCAGTTGTTGGTTTGACCAAAGTAATGGCATTAGAACTTGCCAGTGACCAAATAAATGTGAATGCGGTTTGTCCGGGAATTGTTGAAACAAGTATGAAACATCGAGAACGAGAAATCGGTGGCAAGCTACGAAACTTGGATGCACAGGCGATTAAGGAAGAGGACTTTTCACAGGTACCGCTTGGCAGAACAGGAACACCAGAAGATATAGCCTATGTCGTCATTTTTCTTGCATCCAAATTTGCAAATTACATGACAGGTCAGGCAATCAATGTGACAGGCGGCATGACCATGCACTAAATTTCAGGAGGGGTAAAAGTGACACAACAGTCAAAAGGTAATATTTTCGCATTATTACCATTACTTATATTTATATTACTATTTATCGGAACAGGAGTCATAACACAGGACTTCTCTAATATGCCGCTGAATGTGGCAGTTATCATAGCATCTGCGGTGGCAATTGCAATGAACCATCGAGGAAAATTATCTAAAAAAATTGAAATCTTCACCAAAGGCGCTGGACATGAAAATATTATTTTAATGGTCATTATCTTTGTTCTGGCCGGTGCTTTCTCAGAAGTTGCCCGTGGAATGGGAGCGGTGGATGCCACCGTAAATCTTGGCCTTTCACTGCTGCCAGCCAATCTATTAATGGTAGGATTATTTATAATTGGTTGTTTTATCTCGATTACCATGGGAACTTCAATGGGAACAGTGGTCGCACTTGCACCAATCGGCATCGGCATTGCCGAGCAAACCGATATTCCAATGGCATTAGCAATGGCTACCGTTATTGGAGGAGCAATGTTCGGCGATAATTTATCAATGATTTCAGATACAACAATTGCTTCCGCTCGAACGCAAAACACATCGATGAGCGACAAATTCAAAACCAACTTTTTTATCGTCATTCCTGGTGCAATAATCACCGCAATTATCCTTTGGGTGATCACAGCTGGAAACCATGTCAACGATCTCGGTGACTATTCGTACGATTTTGTTAAAGTTCTACCCTATCTCATTGTGCTGATCGTAGCCATTTTAGGTGTAAATGTGATGATTGTATTAATTGGTGGAACGATTTTTGCTGGGGTGATTGGTTTAATCGACGGCTCTTATACTGGTACAACCTTTATTCAAGCTATTTCACAAGGAATTATTAACATGGAGGATATCGCCATTGTCGCCTTGTTTATCGGTGGTATCGTTGGTATGATCCAACACAATGGTGGTATTGAATACCTTTTACAATTTGTGAAAAATCGAATTAAATCCAAAAAAGGTGCAGAATTCGGGATAGCAGGGCTGGTCAGTGTCGCAGATATCAGTACCGCAAACAATACAATCTCGATCATTATGACCGGTCCATTGGCTAAAAATATTGCGAATGAATACGACGTAGATCCGAGAAAATCGGCTAGTATTCTTGATATTTTCGCTGCTTGCTGGCAAGGGATCGTACCCTATGGTGGTCAAATGCTTGCAGTAGCTGGACTTGCTTCGATATCACCTTTAGCGATAATGCCGTATTCATTCTATCCGGTATTACTTGGGATTTGTGGGGTTATTGCAATACTGATTGGATTTCCTCAGTTTAAAAACAGTAAAACGACGTAATCTCATACACAATGACTAAAATCTGATCGCTTCACGGGAATATGCTTTACTCCCGTGAAGCACTGTTTTATAAAATAAAAAGAACCCTCAATTTCGAGCATAACCTTCCCCTTTACATCCTAATCTATTTTACTAATTTTCTGAAATAGTGATATTGATAACTTTCGTCCTCCATTTTATAAACAATTGTCTTTCTTTACAGGTAATCTAGATCAAATACATTGCAAATGACTATGTTTAATAATATAATCAACACCATAAACATATTCATTATTGATTAAAATGAACATGTTTATTCTCAAAATTACTGGTAAGTACAAAAATAATGGCTCAAAGGGTATCAAAAATACACTAATTAATAAAAACATATTCATTAGGCAACAATATGAATATGTTTATCTAAGTTTAAAAGTATTCTTCATTGCATTAAGTAAACTTAATATCCTATATATAAAGAAATTCGATGGAGGAAAGTAAATGAGAAAGTTCGATTATAGCTCCCTAAAGAATCTAATGTTACCAATGGAAACAGTAAGTTTGATTTCAAAAATCAACGAGTATAAAGGTAAACAAGATTTATATATGAAACAAGCACCGCAAATCCTAAATACCCTTAAAGACGTAGCAATTATTCAATCGACGAAAGCATCAAATGCTATTGAAGGAATTATTATTACAGATAAACGTTTGAAAGGAATAATGGATAATACAGTCGATCCGTTTGACCGTTCAGAAGGGGAAATAGCAGGATATAGGGATGTCTTAAATCTTGTCCATGCGTCATATGAGGCAATCCCTATCAACAACAATGTGATCTTACAACTACACAAGCAACTTTATCATTACATTGCAGCTGAAGGCGGGAAATGGAAAAATGTTGATAATGTAATTAGCGAAACATTGCCAAGTGGAGAGAAATTCATTCGCTTTGTTCCTGTTTCTTCATTTGAAACACCAGATGCTATGGAGGCACTCTGTAATGAACTAAACGAGAGAATGAGCAAAGAGGATGTGGAACCACTTGTTTTAATCAGTGTATTTATCTTAGACTTTTTATCGATACATCCATTTAATGACGGCAACGGTAGAATGGCAAGAATTTTAACCTTACTGCTCCTATATAAGTTTAACTTCGAGGTTGGCAGGTACATTAGTTTAGAAAAGATAATTGAAAATACAAAAGAAGGATATTACGATACGTTGCATCAATCTTCGCAAGGATGGCATGAAAATAAAAATGACATTTTTCCTTGGATCAATTATATACTAAGTACATTTGTTGCTGCTTACAAAGAGTTGGAGTTTAGAGTAGGATTAGTGCAAACAGGAAAAGGAAATAAAGCTGCCAGGATCAAGAAGTACATTGAAAATAAGCTTGGTTTCTTTACAAAGGAAGACATTCGTAAATCGTGTCCTGATGTAAGTGAATCGACTATAAATCGTGTGCTTAATGAACTAAAAGACAATGGGCTTATAGAGCCAACTGGATTAGGTAGGAGCGCTAAGTGGAAAAAGATGCGATAAAGATTTCGTCTTGACTTCAACAAATTATGATGAGCAAGTCTAACCCCGGATGGAAGTTTTCCTCCGAGGTTTGCTTTTGCTCAATGACTGAACAACAACACAACTCTTTTCACAACAATTCATATGTAGTTGTTCGTTATTTGTTTGCTAAGAGTTAGCTATGCGCCGTCGAAGATCGCGACAGTTCCCTGTACACCAGTTCTATTATGCTCATCACTTCACATTAAAACCCAAAAAAATAACCCTTACCTAATCAATGGTCCACGTAAGTGAACAATTGTATCTTCAAGGGATCAAATATTTATTTCATTGTGCTTTTCGTTTTAATTTATAAATTTCCTCATCATGCTCTGTTAATTTATGTTGAATATAGTCCATCTTATCTTGCCTATTATCCATGCGTTTTGTTAATTTAACATGATTTTGATCTGTTTTTTCTGATAATTTCTGAATCGAGCTTCGATTTTGATCTACTTTTTCTGATAATTCTCTAATGGCTTGAAGTATCCTATTTACTTCATCCTTTTCCATTATACCTCTCCTTTTCATTATAAATGAGCGGTTAACATTTCATTAGTTGTTATATTTATTTTACTATAAACTGCTAAGCACGTCATTTGCTAATTTTCACATTTTTCACAGCTATGGTGAGGCAACTCTCGATTTGGTGGAAAAATTGAAAATCATTTGACTCATATTTCATACCAATTCAAAATCCATCCAAATACATCTCTTTACATCCACAAACTGTCATCTTCATATGATCACTTGTCTTTTTATGGTGTCTGCCCGTGCAACAAATACTCCTGTAACATCTGGTCAATCTCTCCTGCTTTTTTCTGTTTTTGATCTTCTGATTCCCGTCTGGCGATTGGCGTGCGTTCTTTTTTGTGTTGACGATACCACGCCGGCACAATATCCTTTCGCGTAGTAGATTTTCCTTTCTTAGAAAAGACAGTCTTTTCCTTTGACTGGGTTTGTTTTTCAAGTACCTTGAGGTCTTCAACGGTTTTGACATTTGCCTGCTGCCAATTTTTCAATACGCCTTCAATGTATCTCACCCCTTTTGCTTCTCTATTTGCTGCAATCTTCATCGCTTCCAGTAATAGATCATAACCGAATTCTTTGTACCATTGTGTGAGCAATTCGTAATTAAAGGGCGATTCGGTGACCCCTTTTTGTAAATTATTTCTGTAAAAATTGATTATCTCACGAAAACGATGATCACGTTGACTATTATTATATTCTTTTATGTCTCTAGGCTTTTCTGTCTTTATACCTTTCTTTACGAAAGCTGCATCCTCGAACATCACTGGCTTTTCATCGATTGTTGGTAAGTGTTTCACTAACTTAAGGGTTCGTGTTTTACGAACTGGTTGATTGGAAGTTGTAAGTGATTTACTTACGTTAACTGCCTGTTTTTTCTCACTCACTTTATTCCGTTTCAGATTTTCATGTATTAGCCGATCAAATTTCTCCTGATCCCACTGTTTGTTTGGCGTAACTTGCCATAGGTGATACTGTTTATTAATCTGAAAATCCATTAAGCTTTCATGCCAATCCAAAACGGCACACTGTTTGAGAAAAAGTAATTCTTTCTTAATATCTTGCTTATACATACCTACCTGTTCGAATGCAATCAGATTCGGTACTCTGCAACTTTTTTTTACCTGTACCATAGGATAGTCGCCAAATAAGTAAAATCAGATTCATTTGCCTTTTCGTAAAATCACGCCGTAATACTTCATTCCAAAGGTCATTCGCAATGCGTATGTAGCCATTCTCCACTTGAGGATTTGCCAAAGGGATCCACTCTCCTTTTTTGAATGGGTGATAAATCACCGATAAACAGGATTCTTGTTGGTCCGAAGCTTTTCAACCAGTGCTGCGAAAAAGCTCCATCAGGGTTGACGGCATTGACTGCTATATCACTTGTCCCCATCGTAGCATAATTAAAGAAGTCGTTCTCCATTTTTGGGTTATCTCTACTGAAGGATTGGGAATAAACCTCCACTTTATGTAACAGATTACATATCATTCGGCTACTTTTTTCTTTCCAATGCCTTAACAAAAACGTTGCCACATAGTAGCAACGTCCTTTTAATCTCTTCAGTTGTAGCCATCTATTTCCTTTCACACTTTCTAACACCTAATCCAGCAAGTGCTAATTAGGATTTCATTTATTTATAAAACACTCTTCAAAGCTTCATTCATCATTTCATCAAAACTCTCATATTCCTCCACGATATCTCCACTCGGCTTATCTAATTCAAGGAATTTATTATTATCTATATCTAAGCAATACCATGAAATATTTGAATCTCCAAAAAATAAATAATTGTTTTCCCACTCATTTTCTTGCCAAATTTCGTTAGCACCAATAAAGCCATTATTTTCATCAGCAGGATTCGCATTATAGATAACAAGCCCATTAAAATCTAACCCATTTACTTTTGTCAATAAATCCTCGTATTCTCTCATTGCTATATTATTATTTATATTTCTTGTTATCCATTCTTTAACAGTTTGAAGATTTTCAACACTCGCCGGATACATAATTGATTTTCCATCTCTATTTTTTATTTTTTCAATTTCAAGTAATAAATCCAGAATCATATCTTCACCTCTATTTTTTATAAGTAGGATATATAAATCCATCAGGAAGTGGCCAATTTACTTCAATTGATTCTCCAACTTTTAAACCCTTAGTTAAATTCTTCTGTGAATTTGTTAGAACTTTGTGATATGGATCATTTTTAATTAATATTAAATTTTCAAAGTCGTTTGTACCACCATCATCTAAGGGGAGTTTATGATGAACCTGATACCCGTCTGGAACAAAACCTTTCTTTAAATTTTCCATATCTGTCTTTGTTAAACCGGCTTCGATCAATTGCTTGCTATTCTTCTCATCCATCGACAAAATTTGTAGAAAAGATTTTCGCACAGAACTGTTAAATCTATTTCTTAGTTGTTTAAATTCTTGTCGATCTCGTTTAGTATAAGTGATTTCTTTTTCCTTAATGTCTTTTAATAAAACTTCTTTTCCCTTTAATTTACCTTTGTGTTCAGAACCGTACCCTTCTCTCCCACTACCACGCCACGAAAACACAAACTGATTCCCACCAAACGAATCCTGTACAATGTAGACTTCAGGAAATGGATCCTTCAACCATTCTAACGCATTATTGAATGTCCACGGCTCAGTTACTTTTGGAACGGTCACAGGCGGTTTTGGAATAGAAAAGTTCGTTTTCGTTACAAGATGGCTTGAGGTTGAACTGGCACCACCGGTAAACAGGACAGTTGCTGTTCCGAAGCTATTTAACCAATGTTCTGGTGAAAAGGCTTCTTCGGGGTTGACGGCATTGACTGCCATATCACTTGTCCCCATCGTAGCATAATTAAAGAAGTTAGAGGTAGTAGGATCATTTTGAAATGCTTCCCGGCGTTGATCCAAACCTTCCCCAAAACCTATTACTGCATCTGGTATACCAATGGTTAGATAATTAGCAAAATCATAAAAAGAATCCCACTTTTTTTCATTCAGTTCTGTAAGGGAATTGGATACAGAATCCACCGCTGAATTTCCGATTGTCTTGAAACTCTCCCATGACTTTTCGGCAGGTCCGGCAATAACATCATTGTAAAATGTTCGCTCCATCCTACCTAGATTCATTAGATAGTCGTAAGAAACTGACCCAGCATTTAACAAGTATTTCTTTGTTACGTCTACTTGGTTTGTAACAGTCTGTCGCCACCAACGATTGGCATGCAGAAAATTCTGTTGAAGGTGGGCTTGGAAAAAGTACTGGATTCGTTCCGCTAATTGCCTCTGGGCAACCGTTGTCTCAACGTATTTCTGCAATCCTATGGTTTCTCTATCATTCCGTTGATTCCGCAAAGCTAGAATCGTTTGCCTGTCCCTGTCTTCCTGACTCCACAGCATACGGCTAAAGGCCGATTGTTCTTTTGCTTCCGCGACCAGTGATTTTATAAAAGGTAATTGTGCTTGAATGCTATTGTCCATCTCCTTTTTGCCAGCATTGTTGGTCACTTTCCCCATCAGTGATTTAATTTCTTGTAAAGCGCTCTCCATTTGTAAATTGTCCCTGCTGAAGGATTGGGAATATGCCTCCACTTTACGTGACAGTTTACGCATCACTCGCGTACTTTCTTCTTTCTTATCCGCCACGTTGGAAGTTGGTGGTGGATGGGCAGTTGTCAGATCAGAAACGCTTCCTATTATCCGCTTTACATCCCTTTGGACATCTTCCAACTGTCTATAGGTATCCTGTATATCCTCTTCTTCTGAGTCTAGGTAAGCAGTGTGGATAATGGCCTGACTACTTCCATCTACTTCACTATCAAACTCTTGAAGATGCCTTGTTATGTTAGTTTCTAATTGTTCAAACACGCCTGTGAAGGCCTGCAACAATGTCTGGTGTAATTCCTCGAAATAGATTATTGCCGCATCAGCTGCTTCTCCTTGAAATCGCTCCATATGTATCAGCTGATCGATATTGTCTTGCACATTTTGTAATACTGCCGTAATAGAAGCTGTTTGTCTTCTCACTTCCTGGTAAAAGTTACTTACTTCTTCGATATGCACCCTTTGATTCGACATCTTACACCCCACTTGTAAAGGAAATATCATCCATTACATATTTTAACATATGAAGTGTTTTACCTTGTATAGGATAATACTCTCATTTTATAAGTCATCCTCTTCCCAATTATACGAAGTGGAAAATAGAAATATTCAAAACCATCCTACCCTCCTACTTTCAATACGTGGTACCCCAGTATTCAGAGACTTCTGGTTTTTATTAATAGATGGGAAGGGTTTTGAGGAGTAATATTGTGAAAAAAACACAGAAATTAACAGGAGAATACTTGGGCAGAGTATTAGACAGTGTCGTGAGGAATTGCAGGAGCAAGATCCGAAGTGGACGCAGCATTATGTTGGCGCAGAAGCAGGATTAGATCCAGAGCATTACAGTAAAATCGAGCGTGGCAAATATCCGCATATCTCCTTTATTACCGTAGAAGAATTGCGAAGGTGTTAAACTGCTCTTTAGACTGAGAAAAAAATAGTTAAATTTATTTGCAAATAAGATATTAACTTTTTAATAATTGCTTCTATTTCAGGATTTTTCTCTGATACACTTTTATTTCTTTATCTAATAATTCACTAAGTCTTACTGTAGAGGGTGCAGTTAGTCCATCTCGTAATCCGATTTTTATTAATTCCTCTCTTAAAATTTCTATGCGATCTTGCAAATATTCAGTATTCCTTTGTGTTTTGTGCATAACCTTAACTCCTTCACAAGCATCTTTATGAATAGAAAAGCATTATAAAAACATATAGCTCATTCCCTAAATAATAGTTAAAGAGGGAATTACAAAACAAACTTTGGTACATAACTATATTTGATGGTACTAAATAGAGTACCACTTACGTTTTTATATTATGGTAAATTCTATAGGAAGTCAATAAATTATCATAGATAAAGGTGAACTATGCGAAAAATAGTAGTTGTAAACATAAAAAGCATCTTAAAAAACTATAATATTTCATTAAGGGAACTTTCACGAAGAACAGATATCCGACATGCTACATTGAGTGAATTATCCAATCATAAGCGACAAAATATTAATTTTCAACATATTGAAAAGATTGCTGAAGCACTTGATATTCATGATATTCGCCAGATAATTGATTTTAAAACGGAAGAGAATGATTAATTAGTATTCACCGTCTACATTTATACATGAAAACTCTTGCAAATAAAAACACTGTTATTTCGAATCAAACCTTGATTATAAACGAATCTTATCAAATTGCTAGTTCATTTTATCCTTCAATTAAAAGTTAGGTTTACACAAATGCTCAACATTTCACATTACTCTTAAAATACAAAGCGCATGTACCATTGTTTCGTAACAAATACACACACGCATTGCTTTAGGCAAAAAATATATAACCCGCCAAATAAACACATTTAAAATTATAACTGTCTATCTTAAGTATACATTTGTATTTGCAAGGTTGCTGATCCTAATGCTCTTAATAACCGTTAATAATTCAAATGCAAAAAATCAGATATTCATACTTACATTTTATATTGTTTATTAAAATAATCTCTATATTCACCACTTATAATTTGTTCCCACCAATCCTTATTATCCAAGTACCAATCTATCGTTTGTTTGATTCCAGAATCAAAATTATAAGTTGGTTTCCATCCTAACTCCTCTAGTTTTGTTGGGTCTATAGCATATCTTTTATCATGACCAAGCCGATCATTAACAAATTCAATTAAGTCCTCTGATTTTCCAAGTGTTTCAATAATTGTTTTTACTACATCTAAATTTGTTTTTTCGTTGTGTCCACCAACATTATAAACTTCACCATTCTGGCCTTTGTGCAATACTAAATCAATAGCAGAACAATGATCTGTGACATGTAGCCAATCGCGAATATTCTTACCATCTCCATACACAGGTACCTTTTCATCATTCAATACTCGAGAAATGGTTAGCGGAATAAGCTTTTCTGGAAAATGAAATGGTCCATAGTTGTTTGAACAACGTGTAATATTGATTGGTAAATTATATGTTTCATGATAGGCACGAACTAGAAAATCTGATGATGCTTTACTTGCACTATACGGACTATTAGGCTGTAACGGTGTATCCTCAGTAAAAAAAGTTGTAGGGTCGAATTCAAGTTCACCATATACTTCATCTGTAGACACATGCACAAATTTGTCTATGTTTATCTCTCTTGATGCGTCAAGTAATACTTGTGTACCGACTACATTAGTGTGTATGAATATGCCTGGATCTGTGATAGAACGATCCACATGGCTCTCAGCTGCAAAATGTACAACGTAATTAAATTGTTCCTCTTTAAACAGATTAATAATTGCATCACGGTCAGCGATATCTTTTTTTACAAAATGATAATTACTCTTTTCTTCAATAGATTTATGCTTTGTGAGATCACCTGCGTATGTCAACAAATCTAAATTATATATATCATATTCCGAATATTTATCAACCATATACTGAACAAAGTTGCCACCAATAAAACCTGCGCCACCTGTTACTAGTATTTTTTTTCGAGACAATTAGTTTCCCTCCATCTCTAATTCGTTCAAATAATGCGATAATGCAGTTTTCCAATTAGGTAAACGTGCAAAACCCGATTTTTGCAATTTGTCCTTAGACATTCGTGAATTTTTTGGTCTTTTTGCTTTTGTCGGAAATTCTTCTGTTGTGATAGCATTAACTTTAACATTTTTATTAGCTTGATCAAATATTTCTTCAGCAAACTGCGCCCAATTGCAAAAACCTTCATTTGAAGCATGATAAATACCATATTTATCAGTACCGACCATATCAAGTAACAATTTTGCCAAATCAAATGTGTAGGTAGGTGAGCCAAATTGATCGGAAACAACATTTAATTCATCTCTATCCTCTGCTAAACGAAGCATCGTTTTAATGAAGTTGTTACCATTTATACCAAACACCCATGAGATTCTCACAATGAAATAATTATCCAATAATTCTTGTACAATTCGTTCTCCATTGTATTTCGTTTCTCCATAGTATCCAATTGGATTCACTGGATCTGATTCACCAAATGGTGTTTCACCTTCACCATCAAAAACATAATCTGTACTAATATATACGAACTTTGCTCCAATAACTTTTGCAGCTCTTGCTACATTTTTAGTTCCTTCTACATTTACTTCCCAACAAGTTTCCTGTTCATCTTCTGCTTTATCTACAGCAGTATATGCTGCACAATGTATAATAACTTCAGGATTTTCTTGTTTTATGTAATGTTCTACTGCAGCCCCATCCGTAATATCAAAATCATTCCTGGTTACACCTATTATATCCAAGTTCCTTTTAACACCTTCTCTTACAACATCATACCCTAATTGTCCATTATAACCGGTAACTAGGATCTTCATTTAGTTATCCTCCACTGAAAAGTTATTATCAGCTTCTTTCAACGTTGGAGCATTTTTGTCTTTATCAGATAAAATAGGTTCTACATCTAGTGGCCATTCAATTCCAATATCAGGATCATTCCAAAGAATTCCTCTATCATTTTCAGGTGAATATACTTCATCTACTTTATATTCCACTTCGACATTCTCAGTCAATGTCATAAATGCATGTGCGAATCCTTTGGGTACTAATAATTGTTTCTTATTTTCTTCAGTTAACTCAACACCATACCATTTGCCATAGTTTTCGCTATCTTTTCTAATATCAATTGCTACATCAAAAATTGCACCCTTTGTACATCTAACAAGCTTTGTTTGTGCTTTTGGATTTGATTGATAGTGTAATCCTCTAAGTGTACCTTTAGTTGCTGAAAAAGAATGATTATCTTGTATAAATTGAATGTCTAGTCCAGCTTCTTCAAAATTAGCTTTCTTAAAGCTTTCCATAAACCAGCCACGATGATCTCCAAATACTTTCGGTTCAATTAAGTAAACACCTGATAATTCTGTTTCTGTAATTTTCATAGTAACCTCCCGTTAGTATTTAATTTCGCCATTTGCTACTTTTAATAGATACTGGCCATATCCTGTTTTCTTAAGTGCATGTCCACACTCTCTTAAGTGTCCTTCAGTTATCCAATTATTTATAAAAGCAATTTCTTCTGGAGCTGCAATTTTAATTCCTTGATGATCTTCGACAGTTTTCACAAAGTTAGTAGCGTCTACTAAGCTTTGATGTGTCCCCGTATCTAACCAAGTATACCCTCTACCTAATAATTCTACATCAAGATCGCCTGCGTTAAGATATGCTTCATTAATAGAAGTGATCTCTAATTCACCTCTTGAGGACGGCTTTACATTCTTCGCAAAATCTACTACTCTATTATCGTAAAAATATAATCCAGTAATTGCATAGTTGGATTTAGGTTTCTGAGGTTTTTCTTCAACACTTATCACTTTTCCATTCGAATCAAATTCCACTACCCCAAATCGTTCAGGATCTGTGACATGATAACCAAATACTGTAGCACCATGTTCTTTTCTCGCGGCACGTTGTAAAATCGAACGCAATCCACTACCATAATAAATATTATCTCCTAGAATCATCGCTACAGAATCATTTCCAATAAATTCATCGCCTAGTATAAAAGCCTGCGCAAGACCATCCGGACTTGGTTGAATCTTATATTGAAGATTAATACCAAACTGACTCCCATCTCCTAAAAGCGATTCAAAACGTGGTGTATCTTCAAGAGTTGAAATGATTAAAATATCTTTGATACCCGCTAACATTAAAGAGGACATTGGATAGTAAATCATTGGTTTATCAAAAATAGGTAGTAATTGTTTACTTGTTACTTTTGTTAAAGGATACAACCTTGTTCCACTTCCGCCTGCTAATATGATACCTTTCAATTAACACCCTTCTTTCTATAGAAGTTTATCTTTCAACTAAAAACCAGCCATTTAATAAATCTTCACGATTGTAGTAAAAACGTTCGTTGTCTTCATGCCTTGTTACTTTACCACCTACTGCTTCAACAATCGCTTGACCCGCACCTGTATCCCATTCCATCGTTGGTGCATATCTTGGATAGAAGTCTGCTTTTCCTTCTGCTACTAAACAGAACTTTAACGAACTTCCTGATGAAACAACCTCTACTTCTCCATCGAGCTGATCGATAAACTCTTCCGTTTCTTTCGACATATGAGAACGACTGGCTACCACATTAATAACGTCAGACTCATTCACTTCCGGTAAAGGGTTACTTTGATTAACTAACTCTTCTGCATTCCCTACATTTACTTGAGAAGCATTTGTTATCTTATAAGCACCTTTACCCTTTACACCGAAATAAAAAGTATCTAATGCCGGAGCGTAAATAACGCCAAGGATTGGATAATGCTCATCAATGAGTGCAATGTTTACCGTGAATTCACCATTTTTCTTGATAAACTCTTTCGTTCCGTCTAAAGGATCTACTAACCAAAATTGCTTCCAGTTCTTGCGCTCTTCATATGGGATTTCTCTACCTTCTTCACTTAACACAGGTATGGTCGCATCAATTTTATTCAAACCTTCTGCAATTACGTTATGTGCTCTTTTATCCGCAATCGTTAAAGGGGAGTCATCCTTCTTCACTTCCACCTCAAAGTCTTGTTGATAGACTTCCATTATTTCTGTTCCGGCGGCTAAACAAATCTTAAATAAATCATTGATATATGTATGCATAGAATTTCCTCCTTTAATTTTTAAAACCACACCATATTCACGATGGTTACGGTGATGAGCATTACTATGATACTTAGTGGAGTACCTACTTTGATATAATCACTAAAGGTATACCCACCAGGACCATACACAATTAGATTGGTCTGATAGCCAATTGGTGTAATAAAACTGGCAGAAGCTGCAATAGCGATCGTCACGGCAAATCCCATATAATCTAAGGACAGTACTTCTGCCATCTCGATACCGATCGGCAGCATTAAGACAGCTGCGGCACTGTTTGTAATCAATTCTGTGAAAATGTTGGTTAAAATATATACTGCGATTAATATCGCAATAATGCCAAGTGGTTCACCTATTTCTAAAAGTCCGTTTGCCATCCATGATGCAAGTCCTGTTTTTGTCATAGCCGTCCCTACACCAAAGGCACTAGCAATTAAAAGCAATACATGAAATTGAATCTTCTTCCTTGCTTCCTCTGGACTGATAATCTTTGTAATGATAAAAATGAATACAGCTAACAGCATCGCCTTGAACATCGATAATATATTTAATGTTACCGCTAGAATCATTGTAATAAGCACGATTAAAGAAAACCAGCCTTTTTTACGATTCTCATTTAAGTGATTCGGCGTTTCCATCGAGGATACAACATAAAAGTCATTTGATTGTTGATATGTTCGTATAAAATCTGAGCCGGTTAGTAATAACAAAACGTCACCAGGCTTTAAGATAATATCTCCTATTTTACTTTTGATCCGTTCATTATTTCGGTGTACGGCTAAAACACCCGCATCAAACCTGGAACGAAATTGTGACTGCTTAATCGACTTTGATAACAAGGAGGATTGATGCGAGACTACAGCCTCTACTAACTGAACATCACCATTCTTCAAATCATCTAAATCTAAATGAGTGCCTGTTTCTAATTGCAGGCCCTTTAATTGTTGTAATTCCGCAATCGTCGAGATTAACCCGGTAAATATCAATCGATCTCCAGCTCGCACAATCGTTGTCGACTTCACCGGAGAAACTCTTTCTGATTCACGAATAATCTCCACTAAGTATAATCCTTTTAATTCACGTAAACCTGCTTTTTCCACAGTTTCATTAATAAAATCAAAACTGTTAGACACCGTCATTTCCGCAATATATTCTCGACTGTCCTGTTTCACTTGCTCACTAAAGCCCTTGTTATTCGGAAGTAGCTTATAACCCACTGTAAACAGATAGATAAATCCGAGAATCAAAACAGGTATACCAACTACTGCTAGTTGAAATAAAGTGAAACCCTCTAACCCATAATCCAAAAGCATCCCATGAACGACTAAGTTTGTGGATGTACCAATCACTGTAATTGTACCGCCTAAGATAGTGACATAGGATAATGGAATTAAAAATTTAGAGGGGGCGATTCCTCTTTCTTCACACCAATTCTTGATCATCGGCGTAAAGGTAACCACGATTGGCGTATTATTCAAAAAGGCAGATGATAATGAGATCGGCAGGTAAAAACGAAACATAGAACCTCTAACCTTCTTACTTTTACTCAACCACTGCTTCATCAATTGTTCGAGTAGACCATGTTTTTGAACCGACCCTGCCACAATAAATAATAAGGCAATCGTAAGCATACCCTGATTAGAAAAGCCTTTAAATGCTTCTTCCGGAGTTAATAGTCCTGTTAAAACAAAAATTACTAAAGCAGAAAACACTATCATATCAGGACGAGCAAGTTCTAATAACAAGGCTACAAACATGACAACAATAACCACTAATACAAAGCCCATTTCAAGTGTCAATGAGGAATCACCTCCCTTTTAAAGCATAAAAGCTACTACCATGTTCACTTGATAGTAGCTTTTCAACTGTTAGTCCAAAAATTTCATTATTTCTTTAACTACATAATCTGTAGCTTCTTCTAATGAATATTCACTTGTATCGATTTCAATCTCTGGATTTTCTGGTTGTTCATATGGACTGGAAATACCCGTGAAGTTTGGAATCTCACCTAGACGAGCTTTCTTGTATAACCCTTTTACATCACGTTGCTCACATACTTCTAGTGGCGTACTCACAAAAATCTCGACATAGGAATCCCCAATAATTTCACGAGCATTTTGTCGGTCACTTTCATATGGTGAAATGAAAGAGGTTATTGCAACAAGACCTGCATCATTCATTAATTTACCAACCTCTGCAATACGACGGATATTCTCGACACGATCTTGTTCTTTAAAGCCAAGGTTTTTATTCAACCCATGGCGAACATTATCGCCATCTAATAACATCGTATGATGCCCTGTTGCTACAAGGCGTTTTTCCACTTCATTCGCAAGTGTTGACTTACCAGATCCAGACAGACCAGTAAACCATAATGTTAATGGCTTTTGTCCTTTCTGTTGAGCACGTACTTCTCTTGAAATATCTGTTTCCTGCCAAACCACATTAGTAGAACGACGCAAGGCATGTTCAATCACACCACATGCTGAAGTCATATTAGTAACCCGATCAATTAAAATAAGTCCACCTAATGCTTCATTATTTTCAAATGTATCAAAAACCATATTCTCTGATAAAGAAATATCACATTCTACCAATTCATTTTTAAAGATTTTATCTGCCAGAACCTCTTTACCTGTGTTAATATCAATTTTATGTTTAATCGACATCACGGTACCAGGCAACATTTTGGTTCCTACTTTGACTAAGTAGTTTCTACCTTCTACTAATTCCGCGTCATCCATCCAAAGAATCGAAGCAGAAAACATATCGGTTACTTGTACATTTTCAGAAGTAGTAAGGACACATCCTCTGGAGACATCGACTTCACGATCCAATTGAACTGTAACAGGCTGACCGGCCCCTGCTTCTGATACTTCATAATCTGTAACGAGGATACTTTTCACTTTTGCTCTTTCTTGACTTGGAAGCGAAATAATCTCATCGCCTTCTTTAATCTTTCCAGCTTCAATTTGTCCCTGGAAACCTCTGAAGGTGTGATTAGGACGACTTACACGCTGAACAGGCATAACAAATTCCTGTTGAGCAGCATCATCGATTACCTCAATATCTTCTAAATAAGGCAATAATGCTTTTCCGTCATACCAAAGCGTATGGTCGGATTTCTTGGTAATGTTATCTCCTTCTGTTGCAGATACAGGGATAACTTGAATACTTTCCAAATTAAAACCATAAGTCATCTGTTGGAAGTCATGTTTAATCTCTTCAAAACGTTTTTGATCATAACCTACCAAATCCATTTTATTAACGGCTAGGACAATATGTTTAATTCCCATTAAAGCACAAATACGCGCATGTCGTTTTGTTTGGCTGATTACACCTTTTGTCGCATCCACCAAGATTACCGCTAAATCAGCGAAGGATGCTCCTACTGCCATATTACGTGTATATTCTTCATGCCCTGGCGTATCAGCAACAATAAAAGAACGATTGTCTGTTGTAAAGTAACGATAAGCTACATCAATGGTAATCCCTTGTTCACGTTCAGCCATTAAACCATCTAGTAAAAGAGAATAATCAATTTCCCCACCACGGCTACCAACCTTTGAATCTAGTTCTAAGGCTTTTTCCTGATCGGCAAATAATAGCTTAGCATCATACAGCATATGACCAATTAAAGTTGATTTTCCGTCATCGACACTACCACATGTAATAAACTTCAATAAACCCTTCATTCTAGAAATACCCCTCTCTCTTACGACGTTCCATACTACCAGCAGCCTCCTGATCAATTACACGGCTTGTCCGTTCAGAAGAAACCGCACCTAACGTTTCTTCAATAATATCATCTAACGTATCTGCCTCTGATTCGACACCACCAGTAAGAGGGTAACAACCTAATGTACGAAAGCGAACTTTCTTATATTGAATTTCTTCACCAGGTTCTAACTTCAAACGATCATCATCCACCATGACAATATTGCCATCACGTTCCACGATTGGACGCTCTTTCGCAAAATATAATGGCACAATATCAATTTCTTCCTGACGGATATACTGCCAAATATCTTTTTCCGTCCAGTTAGAAAGAGGAAATACACGCATGCTTTCGCCTTTATTAATTTTGGTATTGTAAAGCTTCCACATTTCAGGCTTCTGATTCTTAGGATCCCATGCATGGTTCTTATTACGGAAAGAGAAAACTCTTTCTTTCGCACGTGACTTTTCCTCGTCACGTCGTCCTCCACCAAATGCAGCATCAAAACCATATTTATCAAGACCCTGCTTAAGAGCCTGAGTCTTCATAATATCAGTGTAGCTTGCCCCATGATCAAATGGATTAATGCCTTGATCTATACCTTCTTGATTAGAATGTTCAATCATTTCAATACCTAATTCTTTTGCTTTACGATCACGGAAATCGATCATTTCTTTAAACTTCCATGTTGTATTAATATGCATGAAAGGAAACGGAGGTTTCTCCGGATAAAAAGCTTTCATTGCAAGATGTAGCATGACAGAACTGTCTTTACCAATGGAATATAGCATAACTGGATTTTCACATTCTGCGGCTACTTCGCGGATTATGTAGATTGCTTCGGCCTCGAGTTGGTCGAGGTGTGATAATTTTTTCATAACTAATTTCTCCTTTCGTATTTTGAATTATAATAAACAATAAATTGCTCTAGTTATTATTATTTAATTTCATTCATCACCAAATAATAGTAAATTTTTGAGATGTTAAGTAAATTCTAGTTGAATCTCAATATAGTGTTTAAATGGATGTTATTAATGCTTCATTTTTTCCAGACTGATAGATCTCTCTTTAAGATTTTTTCAACTTTTTTAATATCATCAGAATATCTATGTATTAAATACTTTCTAGTTGTATCAGAAATTTTATCGTAAGAGCTTGTCATGTTTTTTTTTAAAATTAAGCTCTTGATTTTTTTCCTAAAGGGCGAAGGTAATACTATTTTTAATATACTTTTTACCGGGTGATATTGTACTAAAAAACTTTGTAATTTATAGCTTATCGGTTTATTACTTACATTATAAACCCTAATTTTATCAATATTTATATCTTTTACATTTAGATAAGCAAATATTTCTTTTAGGACTTTAATTGGCGTCTCTTTAAATTCTTCAAATATAATAATCTTCACATTTTCAGGTCCAAAGACATTTAAGTAATTTTTAATTTGTCGATAATAAAGCCCACCTTCAAAATAATGATAACCATAAGGCATGCCTTTATAAATACGCTCTTTTTCTAGTTCTAATCCCTTTTCAAAAGTATTTGTCTCAAATCCATCACGAACTTGATGTCTATACATCGAATAAGCACGATCTACAGGATTTCGTAATAAAATAATTATTTTACCATTTGGATTAAATTTCTTTATATCCATTGCTGCTTTCTCAGAATATAGATATGAAGTAGAGGCTTCTCCAATTACAGAATTTTCTGGCGCGTGGCAAAAAAGCTTGTAATATGCTTCTTTATTGTCAACAAAAATTTCAGAAGGTTTCTTATCCCCAAAAAAATGTGGTTCTTTATTTTCGGGTAAGTATATAGTTGGATGTTTTTTTAAATACTCATATAATGAAGTTGTACCAGATTTTGCAGCGCCTACTATAAAGAAATCGGGCTTTCTTTTTTTCATTCGAAAAATCCTTTCATTTAACTTATCTGCTATCTTAACCAGTAATTCTTAAAGTTATCTATTTCATCATTTGTGTAAAAATGCCTCATGTAATCAGAATCATATAATTCATTTATATATTCTTCTGACGGATTGAATTCACTTTTGAATCGCGAGTATAAATCCGAATACCATTTATTATATCCTGAATTTACTTTATTTAACTTAAAACTATCCCTATCTAAAAAATTGTTTATTTCCACTTCTAATTCGTTTATCTTTTCCATTTTTATTATCATGATTTCATACTGCTTTGTAGTTATTATTTCAAATCCTTTACTTTTATTAAAAGGGTACTTATAAACATCTACACCTATAGTTTGTTTGAATTCATTATCAAACCAATCAACACCAAATCTATGGTTAAACTTATCTAAAAACATTTGATTAAGAATACTAAAATTAATAGCATTTTCTGAACGATTATTATAAGTCCTGTTTATTTCAAATATAGGAAAGTGAATCCCTTGAAAAAACATTCCTATATTTCTGCCGATAGGTTCTCGTACAATTGATATTATTTTAATTCGTTTATTAAATGTCTTCAATAAATTTTTAAATAAAAAGTTATATTTAAATTTATACACCAATTTGTCCTTCTTAGAAAAATAGTAATCTAATGATTTTAAATCCTTGAATTGATCTATCATAACTGGCTTTTTCAAACTGTGAATATGCTGTACATTTATTCCTAGTTCTTTTATTCCTTCTTCTATACTAGTTGACCCTACTTTACCCATTTGATATACCAATACTAAATTTTTATATGTTTTTGAATTCAACATTTACTACCCCACCTAAAATGGATTTTTTCATTTAGTTCCTAAAAGATTTGCCTTTAAATATAGTTGGATAAACATTTAATTTTTTATATACTAAGTATGCTAAGATGAAATTCCATATTATCATACTAAGGCTAGTTGCTAACGCCGCCCCATTAATACCTAAATGGGGAATTAATAGTACATTTAAAATCAAATTACACAAAAGAGCAAATCCTATTACCTTCGCATTCAACTTTTCATATCCCGTCATTATTAATAACTGTCCAACTGCACCAAACATTGAATTTATTAACTGTCCAACAGATAAAATTGCGATCGCAGTACCTCCTCCTGCATAATCACTACCATAAATAGAGACTAGTATATCCTCGCCCCAAAATATAAATAAAGTTGCAATTGGAAATGAAATACAAAAAATGATTCTTGCACTTGTAGTAAATGCATTTTGTAATGAAACACTATCATTTAATGTGAAGTACTTGGAGAATTTTGGTGAAAAAACAATATTTAATGCAGAAAGTCCAAATACAATCACCTCGGCCCCTCTAGTTACAACCTGATAAACACCTACTTCGTACATCGATTTCAATAAACCTATTAACAACAAGTCTAGCCTATTATTCAGAAACATCATTCCCCCTACTAATAACATAGGGATCGCTGTCTTAATCCATTTCTTTTTCTCAAATTCAGATTTAAGATTAATAAGCTTCTTAGGTAGTAATTTAAATAAAAAAATAGTTCCAAAAATAAAAGAAATTATTAAAGCTAGTAATTTTAATGAAAAAGTCATCGCCAAACTTATTTCGTCGGAATCAGATATTATATAATAAATTGAGTACAATAGAATAAAAACAGTTGGGTTTATAATTTTGTCTGGAATTTGACTAAATATTACACGTTCTAACCCATTTAAAATTGCTGACCGCACTGCACATAAAGCTAGTATTGGTATCATCGAAAAGCCTATATACATGTATAAGTTATTGGAGGTAAAAGCATTAATTAAAACTGCAATAAACATTAATGACAATGAAATTAGTAAACTGGTTGTATTTGAAAAGGAATATAGTCCTTTTAATAAAGCGTGTTTAGATTTTATTGAATACATCGAGGTATACCTAACAATCATATTTGGAAAACCATTATTTGTAGGAATAGTTAATATTGTAATAATAGCAAAAACATAAGAATAAACACCAAACTTTTCAGGACCTAATGTTCTTGCTAATAAAACACTTATTAGAAATGAAGACACTAATCCTATTAATTTTAATATTAAACTACCTGAAATACTTTTAAATAATCTTGGCAATTTCATAAATTACTCCTGTTCACATAATTTTTCAGTAAATATTTTTTCGGTTGTAAACATTATTTTTCAATTTTATTATGTTTAATATTAAACTCCTAAATATTTCAGATTGCAATATGAATGTAAACAATTTTAGTATACCTCTGGATATTAATGGATTATCATCTATTAAAGAATTCAAATTATGTTTAAGAGTGATATTCAAAACTATAAATCTTTTAATTAATCTTAAGTCTCTTTTTAAAGAAAAAATTTTAAACTCTTTTTTTAATTTTACAATAAGTTCTAATTCAGATATATACATTTGTTCTTTATTCTTCATGGTATTCTTATCATGTATATAAACGAAAGCACCTAAATAGTCTGTTTGATAGAATATCTTGGCATTCTGTAATGTGTAAATCCAATACTCCCAATCCTCATTATATTTCATATTAATTCGAAATTCACTTGATATTTCTTTTCTAAATATTAATGAATTGATTGTAAATATATTTTTTCTTAACAAAATCTTAGTATGATTTTTTTGCTTGTTTGCTTTTATACGATTAATAATCTTTCCGTTTTCAAAATATACCGTTCCACAATGCACTGCATCTATTGTATAATCTTTCATAAAAACTGACACAGCCTTTTGTATCTTGTCACATTTTAATACATCATCTGCATCTAAAAATTGAACTAATTCACCAGATGCTTTATCTAAACCTAAATTTCTTGCTACTGACCTCCCTCTATTACCTGTTTTTAAATAAACTATTCTATCTTCATTCATACTATCAATTATACTTTCCGTGCTATCGCTTGAACCATCATTTATAACTACTATTTCTATATTATTATAAGATTGATTTAAACAAGATTGAATTGTATTACGAATTGTATCTTCAGCATTATAAACTGGTATTATTATTGATACTTTCATCTTATAATTAACTCCTTTTGTTTATTATCAAACTCGATCGCATAATAATATAATTATTTTAGCAACTCTTTGATTACATTATAATAGATGGTATTTTATCCATTATATTTACATTATTTAATTGGTGATAGATAATATCTTTTTATATATAACTACTTTTTCTATCCTTTTGAACATTCAAATATAATAATGGTATGAAAATGAACCAAAGAAAGTCAAATGAAGAAGAAAAATACGGATTTGTGCCATTGCCTATTAATATAATAAAATAAGTAATTAAAAATACTTTTGAAAAATAATCATTTTTAGTTTTCCACAACGAATAAAGTAAATAAGCATGTGCGGAAAGATATAAAAGAAATCCAATAATCCCCGCATTATACAAAATTAAATTATATGACATTTCATACGCCCATGGCGATTCATAATTTCGAATATAATCCGTTACACCAATCCCAGCCCCACTTCCAAAAATAGGATTTTGAACAAATCCGTGCCACAAGGCTTGCGCTTGCTCAATACGAACATTATGACCATCTTGTGAGAATGCACTAAAAAAACGTTCAATTAATTCAGTGAGTTTTATAAATCCAATTGACTGTAATCCCCAAAAGACGCATAATATCGATAATATAAGCATAGCTATATATATATAGTTTTTTAAAGAAACTTTAGTAATTTTTTTAATTATTATTAGGAATACCGGGATTAATAACGATAACAGTAGTATTCTTCTACCACTAATTAAAATAGCAATAATAAGTAAAATTTCAGTTATTATTAAATATTTTTTTCCAATGTATGTTTCACTTCCTAATAAATACGTTACAAATGGCGCAAAAAAAATTAACATTGATAAATTGGTGTTTGTTAAATGTACGTAACCATCATGAATTCCTACATTAGATGTATAATCAAAATATATAAATAAACTTTCCGGCCACCAACCAACTTTTACCATAAAAAGCAAAATTGAATATATCGAAACGGCATTTGCTGCTATCAGTAAAGTATTAACAACCTTTTTAAATTCAGCTTTTTTATTTATATTAAGTATTAAAATAATTAGTAACATTATAAAAATTACATTTACTCTAAAAAATCCCCAGACTCCTGGATTATTATTAATCCAACCAACGATTGAAGAATGAACAGCATATAACAGATATAAAAATGTAAAAATTAGTATTTGCTTATTATAATATATTTGTTTAACTAATATAGTTCTATAAAATAAAATAACTAATAATAAAACAATTAATACTAGTTTAATTTCTTGACCAGTTCGTGGAATAAAAATCATTAGAAAAAGAATCGTATTAAATAAATATATATATATTTTGTTAAACGGCTTTTTATTCCCCATATTTTCCAAGTTTATTTTGTAATCCATCTTTGATACCTCTTATTATCATTTCAATATTACTTTTCTTGTTAGGGTGTAATATTAATACCTTCCAGAAGTAAAATGAAATAAAGATTTGTTTTTTTATGCAAATTATGGGTAGTGCATGAAAGAATTTTCTAAAAATGTATATATTATTTCTAAACATATAATAATGCCTTAAAGGTCTATGGTCAGTTATCTTTATTTTTTTAGACAAGATTCTTTTAATAACTGGTTCGCCTAAATTATGAGTCATATGTGAGTACTCAGAAGTGACTAACTTATAGCCTTGGTTTAATAATTTAAATGAAAAATCAAAATCAACACCATCGATAAATAACTTATTGTTATAGCCCCCTACATACAGTGCGTTACTTACGTATGTCAAATTACCTGATGTTATTAGATATTTTACATATTTATATCTATTAGCATTTTCTTTTTTAAAAGGTTTATAATTAGGACCAACAGAAATAACTTGACTATTTTCATTCATAATATCTAACATTCTTAACACTGCATTACTTTGAAGTGACGAATCTTGGTCCAAAGTTAGTAATAATTTATAACCTTGTTTTTGTGCAAAATCCAAGCCTTGGTTTAAAGCAAAAGCTATTCCCATATTTTTTTCATTCTCAATTATCTTTATTTTAAATTGTTCTTGTAGTGTGAATAGAATCTGCTTTGATTCCTTTGTAGAACCATTATCAACAATTAAAATCTTTTCTACTTGGTTGGATAATGACTTTATATTTTTAATTATAAAGTCATCACAGTTGTAACTAACTATTACTGCACATATATTTTTTTTTGATAGCATAGTTCCTCCAGAAAATTACTCATTCTTAATATTTATAATAGCCAAAGCACATTACCTCGATTAAAAATAAAAATGAAACACATATTTGTTTGTCAAGTGAGTAATTTAAAAGTCACTTGGTCATATATTTCTTATAAATTTTATAAGACTTTTTGGTTAGTAGGTACTTCTCTTTACTCGGCATTTGACTTGTTGTTACACTTTCCAAATGTTTAACCTTCAATTTAGGATTATAAACTATCTTCCCATTTACTCTTTCTATTTGATGTGCCAGAAAAATTTCTTCCCCCCATAAAAATACAGGACATTCTAAAGTTCGATAACAATCAAAAAAATAAGGTGTCAATATATATATGGCTCCAATGCCCGCAAAAATCTCCATCCCTTTGTCAACTTGTTTCACCTTTCTTCTACCCATAAATTTCCTTTTTACTTTCAAAATGAGCATTCCTAAATAATAATTCAGATAGTAAAAATCGTATAACAATATGTTTTTTTTGCCTATTTTGGATATCAGATGTGGATTTTGTTCATGGCCATCAATAGTCTTCACTCTAGGAGCTATTACTAAATCCTTTACGTTAAATTTCTCTTGATTCAATATCTCAAAGAAATCTTCTTCAAATAGTAAATCATTGTTTGCAATTAATACATTTTCACCTTCATAATTTTTCAGTACAAAATCTATCCCTAGATTTAATCCTCCAAAATAACCTAGATTCTCATCACTGCGTAGAACATTGATTTTTTTGGATTTAGATCTTTCTAAACCTTTAGTATATCCGATTAATTCTTCATAGTTTTCCAATTGCGAATTATTATCCACTATAATAATTTGCTTTATATATTTAAATTCCCTTATACTTTCTAACATTTTTCGAGTAACCTTAGCTGAATTATAATCTACTAAAATTATTGAAGTTAACACACAATTGACCTCCACTAAAATAAATTTCAGAATAATTACTTAAACTCTCCATACTCTTTTATTAACATAATTCGTATAGGATATTAATATTCTTATAACCTTCTCCGAAACGTTTGGCATGGAGTAATCACTAACAAGCTTTAAGGTATTACTTTCCTGCGCCTCCAACACCGAAAGACCCTGTAAAATTCTCCCCTTATCCAAACCAATCATCATTACAGAAGCTTCCTCCATTGCCTCAGGTCTTTCATGGGCTTCCCTAATATTCAACGCCCTAAAACCCAAAATAGAAGATTCTTCACTAATTGTTCCACTATCACTTAACACTGCACGCGAACAAAGTTGTAATTTATTGTAATCATTGAAACCTAATGGCTTTAATGTTTGGATTAATGGATGTAATTCAACTCTAGTTGTGTCAATCATTTTTCTAGTTCTAGGATGAGTACTTACGATAATCGGGAATTCAAATTGCTCAGCAATAGCATTCAAACTATCTATTAAATCATTAAAGTTTTTACCGGAATTAATATTTTCTTCCCTATGAGCTGAAACAACAAAATATTGATTTTCATTCAGCTCTAGTCTTTCTAAAACATCCGAATTTTCTATTTCTTCTCTTTTCCAATTTAATACTTCGTACATCGGACTCCCAGTCTTAATTATCTGATCTGCGGGTAAGCCTTCTCTAAGTAAATATTCTCTTGCAATGTCACTGTATGTAAGATTAATATCAGCTGTATGATCGACAATTTTACGGTTTGTTTCTTCTGGTACACGCTGATCAAAACAACGATTCCCCGCTTCCATATGGAATATAGGAATTTTCCTTCGTTTTGCCGCTATCGCACATAAGCAACTATTAGTGTCACCAAGTACCAAAAAAGCATCTGGTTGTACTTCTTCCATAATTGGATCAATTTTCACTAAGATATTTCCAATAGTTTCTACCGCCGTACCAGTTGCTGCATTTAAAAAATAATCTGGTTTATCTAGGTTGAAATCTTTAAAGAATACTTCATTTAATTCATAATCGTAATTCTGACCTGTGTGAACAAGCGTATGTTCAATAGCTTCTGATTCTTCTAACTTATTAATTACAGCGGATAACCTGATAATTTCAGGTCTTGTCCCAACTACCGTCATTACCTTTAACTTTTTCATTATTAAACCTCCAGATAATATGTATCAGGTCGTTCTGGATCAAATAATTCATTTGCCCACATAATTGTAATCATATCTTTGTCACCTAAATTTTCAATGTTATGTGTATAACCAACAGGTATATCTATTACTTCAAACTTTTCTTCACTAACAAAGTATTCAATAACTTCCTCAGAGTTAACCTTTCTAAAACGGATGACGCCTTTTCCACTAACCACTAAAAATTTTTCATTTTTCGTATGATGCCAATGTTCACCCTTGCTAATACCAGGTTTTGAAACATTGACCGACACTTGACCACGATCTACTGTTCTAATAAACTCAGTAAATGAACCACGATCATCCTCATGTTTTTCTAATGGATAACTAAAATCCTCAGAATCTAAATGACTCAAATAAGTGCTATAAAGTTTTTTTGTAAAATCGTCTGCCATATTAGGAATTAACCGGTTGTCGCGACTAGATTTAAATTCTTGTATTAAATCTACTATTCTCCCTAACTTAACATTGTGTATTGTAGCTATTTCACCATAGTTATCAACGGTGTTGGGATTACCTTCTAAAGCATTCACAAATTCATTTATCACGTCATCAATATATACAAGCTTCAACATAACATTAGGGTCATTAACCTTTATTGGTAACCCATTAGCAATGTTATGACAAAATGTCGCTATTGCACTATTATAGTTTGGTTTACACCATTTACCGAATACGTTGGGTAGCCGATATACGATTGGTTGCACATCATTGTTTCTTCCATAATCAAATAACAGCTCTTCTCCCGCTCTTTTACTTTTCCCATAGGGATTATCAAGTTCAGCTTGTGTCGAAGAAGTAACTAGTACAGGACATTTATTATCGTTTTCCTTAAGTCGATCTAATAACAAAGAAGTTAAACCATAATTTCCTTCCATAAATTCTGATTCATCTTCTGGTCTATTAATTCCTGCCAGGTGAAATACAAAATCAGCCTCTTTACAGTGATCATTTAAATCATCCAAATCGTTATCTCTATTAAACAATAAAAGATCATTGTACTTACGATTATGAAGTTCTGCAATTAAATTCTTTGCGATAAAACCATTTGATCCTGTAATGAGGATTTTCATTTTTATCTCCACCCTTTCAGTTCGTCTCGTACAAATTCTAGTTCTAATAACTTTTTCTTCACTTCCTCTACATTTAAGCGATATGTATTATGGGAGTTGTATTCATCTTCTGTAGAAAGCTGATGATCACCTTCTTCAAAATATTTATCATAATTTAGGTCCCTTTGATCCGCTGGCACTCTATAAAAGCCATCTAAGTCTTCAGCTACTACATGTTCTTCTTTCGTTAATAATGTTTCATATAATTTCTCACCATGGCGAGTACCGATGACCTTTATTTCATTATCTACTTCAAACAACTCTTTCAATGCTTGCGCTAAATCACCAATTGTAGATGCTGGGGATTTTTGCACCATAATATCCCCTGCTTCCGCATTTTCGAAAGCAAAAGCGACTAACTCAACTGCTTCTTCTAAACTCATTAAAAACCTAGTCATAGTTGGATCTGTTACCGTTAATGGTTGTCCATTTTTTATCTGTTCAATAAACAATGGTATAACAGACCCTCTAGAAGCCATTACATTCCCATATCTTGTACCACAGATTAATGTTCTATTCGGATCCACCGTTTTTGATTTAGCAACAAATACTTTCTCCATCATTGCTTTTGAAATCCCCATTGCATTTATTGGGTATGCTGCTTTATCAGTAGATAAACAGATTACTTTTTCAATCCCACATTCAATTGCAGCAGTTAACACATTTTCTGTTCCTTCTACATTTGTTTTCACCGCTTCCATTGGAAAAAACTCGCATGATGGCACTTGCTTTAAAGCCGCTGCATGAAATATATAGTCTACGCCATACATAGCATTCTTCACACTGGATACGTCACGTACATCACCAATGTAAAATTTTAATTTGTCATTTTTGTATTTTTTTCGCATATCATCTTGTTTTTTCTCGTCACGTGAAAATATGCGAATTTCTTTAATATCTGTATGTAAAAACCGTTCCATTACTGCATTTCCAAAAGAACCTGTACCACCAGTTATTAGCAATGTTTTCCCATTAAACATAATTTCACATCCTATAAAAATTCACTCTTAACTTCAAGATACTTATTCCCTACAATTTCATATACTTGATCCAGTTTCTTTTCATTAATAGAGTCATAACCTTTTCCAATACTTTTGTTAGAAACATTAGCAGTAATTTTTTTTAGTATTTTTTCATCGTGTTCTAAACCTAAGAATTGTAATATTCTCGATAATTCACCTGCTGGATTATTAACAAAAGTATTATAATCCAAAGCAATATATTTATCATTAGGCATTTTTCGAAATGATTGTGCTGATTGCTCTACAGATTCCAACCATTGTTTTGCGGATATTTCAATTGCCGACATCCTTTGAGCGTCTTTTTCAAACTCTTTATATTTCGGTCCCCAGTAACTAAGTCTTTTTTCTTTATTAAAAATCTTTTTTACACGATTTAATAGATATTTGGACCCGTAATATGGAATATCAGCAAATGGAATAAATCTAGCTTTTGCTAATAGATATTTAATATCTAATTCTGCTTTCCACCTTATTTCCGCACTTGCCACAACATCTATTGGATCTCTAAAAAGAAAGATATACTTGGCATTGGGTATTACTTCGTTCACGAAATCCACTCTTAAGGAATTTGCACATGTCTTTTCTATTACGTTATCTACATTATATTTTTCCCTTACCCAATCAAACTGTTTAGCGATATATTTTTTATTTTTATTCGTTGCATCATTTGGAGTAAATTGATCATGTTCTATTTCCTTTTGACCATATCTCCATATATAATTAATTTCATCACAAGGCCAAGTAGCAAGATCATCGAGTTCACATAATAAATCTCTTAACATATTTGTTCCTGACCTCGCAGCACCTATTATTATGATATCCATCTACTCACCTATTTTTTTTATAATATTTTGATATGCCTTCTCTGTCGTAAGATATTGTTCAAAATAATGCCTTGCATTTTTAGAGAATTGCTCTCTTAAAGATTTGGAATCTTTTAATGACATGAAATTTCTATAATATGTTCCTATATCTCCGGTCTCACACCACAAACCACAATTTGCATCTTCTGTAATTAATTTATCATAATCTGTTCGAGCGTCCGTTGCAGCTAAAACAGGCTTTCCAATTCGCATTAGATTCAATGTCTTTGAAGGTATGTTCGGAATTGTATAATTTCTATTTAGATTAACTAACCCCACATCACTTAATGCTAATAATTGATCATATTCTTCGGTAGGTACAAAATCATACATTTTCACATTTGGAAGTTTCTTTCTCTTCAATATTTCTTTAATCTTATTTTTTGCTATTCCTTTACCGATAATTAAAAACTGAACATCATTAATATTTTCTTTATGTAATTTATCTGCCAGTTCTATCAGAAACTCTAACTCGTTAGCAGGACTTATATTCCCTCCAAAAGTACATACAAATTTTTGATTTAATTCATACTTGTTCTTTAGATTTTCTAAAGCTCTATCTGTTGGTTTATTGACAGTATAAACTGATGACCAATTTTCTAATATAAAAAACTTTTGTTCGTTTATATCGTTATGCGCTTTTAAATATTCTATATTTTGCTGTGACATACACCCTAGATAGTCAGAAATATTATAAATCTTCTTTTCTATATTTCTAAAAAAGGAATAAACAGGCCCTCTCTTTATCATATTGATGTCAAGTGCATTTTGAGGAAAAATATCCTTTACTACTAAGAGATATTTAGCATCCTTATACTTTTGCTTTAAATTCTTTACTGTGTAGTATAATGTGATGGCAGGTGTGGGATAAATTACTAAATCAAAATGAATACCTTTAAAATGTTTATCTATAGCATTATTAAAATAAAGTGGTAACAATAAAGCTGTTAAGCCTTTTCTAAACTTGTTCACCTCAAAATAATTACCTGCTTTAATCCAAAGAATCTGATGATTTTCTTCTTTTTGAACAAATGTTTCGTTGCCATTTTTGTTCTCTAGAAGTGCAGCAACATAAACATTATGTCCTTGTTTAGCAAATTCCCTGCTTAAATCCTTATACATATGTTCTCTTTTTTTATCAAATGGATAGTTTAACATTAAGAATAATACATTCATTTTATTACCCTCACTACAGTTTCTATCATAATTTTCATATCTTTTAAAATAGTTGCTTCTTTTATATATTCAACATTTAAACGGACCTTTTCAGGGAAAATAATTTCATTATAAAATTTCTCTGGATTGTCACTATTATTAATCAGTTCATCTTCATCCTTAAATTCTAAAGTAGCTTTTCCTGTTATACCTGGTGGTACTAATAACACATATTTATATAATTTATTTGTATTACGATATAAATGTGGCATATCTGGTCTAGGACCTACAAAACTCATCTCACCTTTTATTACATTAATTAATTGTGGTATTTCATCTAATCTGAATTTTCTTAATATTTTTCCGATTCGTGTGATTCTCATGTCACCCTTGTGTGTAATTCCATCTTTTGTGAAAGAGTCGTTCTTCATAGTTCTGAATTTTATTATTTTAAAAGTACGACCTTTATATCCCATTCTTTCTTGTTTAAAAAGTATTGGAAGTCCACTATCTAAAGCAATCCACAAACCAATTATGATTGAAATAGGTAACAGAACAATAAACATTAATAGGCTCACTATAAGATCAAATACTCTTTTCATTTGAACATATCTTTTTATGGAGGATAGCGTCTTATCGTCGTTATCAAGGTCTAGTTCAACATCGTTTTCTAATTGCTCCATTCTATCACCACAAGCCTTTTATTAATTTAACCACTTTAAACAAATCATCATCTGACATTTTCGTATCCGAAGGCAAACAAACACCACACTCAAATAAATGTTCCGACATTCCTTCACCAATAAAATCATAATCCCTAAAGTACGGTTGCATATGCATTGGCTTCCAAATAGGTCTAGCTTCAATATTCTCTGCCTCAAGTGCTTCGAATATCTCCAAAGGTGTTACTTTACCGTTCAAAGTCATAGAACTCAGCCAATAATTAGGTTCATTCCAATTATTACTAGGCATAAATGAAACACCTTCCAACTCACTCAATTCTCGCTTATAAAACTCAAATATATATCTTTTCTTTTCTACTCGTTGATCAAGTACCTTTAGTTGTCCCCTTCCAATCCCTGCTGCTACATTACTCATTCTATAGTTAAATCCTAATTCACTGTGTTGATAATGACGCGCCTGATCTCTAGATTGTGTTGCCCAAAATCTTGCTTTGACAATACGTTCGTCGTTATCAGAAACTAACATACCTCCACCAGAAGTGGTGATAATTTTATTTCCATTAAAAGAAAAGATACCATAGTTCCCGATAGTACCTGTATGCTTTCCTTTGTAATATGTACCCAGTGATTCAGCTGCATCTTCAATTACAACCACATCATATTTGTTACAGATTTCCATGATTTTATCCATGTCTGCTGCTACCCCATATAAGTGTACAACGATAACCGCTTTAACTTCTGGGTATTTCTTAAACGCTGCTTCCAATGCTTTGGGACTCATATTCCAAGTCTCAAAATCACTATCAATAAATACAGGAATTGCATTCTGATAAATAATAGGATTAGCTGTTGCTGAAAATGTAAGTGTTGGACAAAAGACCACATCATTTTTTTCTACACCTGCTGCCTTTAAGGCTAAATGAATGGCTGCAGTACCAGAGGAAAGAGCTGCCGCTGATTTCGAACCAACTTTCTCGGCTAACTCATTTTCAAATTCATTCACGTTTGTACCTAGTGGCGCTATCCAGTTAGTATCAAATGCTTCTTGAACAAACTCTTGTTCAAAACCTTCATCACTCATGTGTGGTGAAGAGAGAAAGATACGGTCATTCACTTTAGTTGATTCCATTAAGATTGTCTTCCTTCCTAAGTCGTCTGTAGTTTAGTAGTTTGCGACTTTATTAAAAGATTTAAATAAACTCGAAAGCTACCAAATATTATCTCAAAGCACCTGTACTAAATCATTCGTTGACAGGCACCTGAGTTTTTTTTCGTTCTATAATAGAATCCTTTATTTCGCTATTTCTGTCTCTCTTTTCTTTTGTTCTGCGAAGACGATTTCCATTAAATATTCTTTTAATAGTTCGTCACTTTGATCATTGAAACTATCTAACAATTCCCACAATCGATTCTGTTCTACCTCGATTGTTTTTCCAACATAAATTTTCTCAAAGACTGCTTCCGGATGCACTTCATCATCCCCAAGCAATTCCTCATACATTTTCTCACCAGGTCTAATACCAGTATACTCAATGGGAATGACTTCTTCCGTGTAACCGGATAGTTTAATAAGGTTTCTCGCTAGATCTACTATTTTTACAGGATCCCCCATATCCAAGACGAAAATTTCTCCACCTTTAGCTAAGGTCCCTGCTTGAATAACTAGTCGTGATGCTTCTGGAATAGTCATGAAATACCTTGTCATTTCAGGATGTGTTACAGTTACTGGTCCACCTTGCTCAATTTGCTGCTTGAATAGTGGTATAACACTGCCACGACTTCCAAGTACATTTCCAAAGCGTACCGCTACAAATTTTGTTTTACTCCGTGATGCTAGGTCTTGTACAACCATTTCAGCTAAACGTTTTGTAGCTCCCATTACATTAGTTGGATTAACAGCCTTGTCCGTAGAAATCAACACAAAGGTATGAACACCAAAAGCATCAGCCGCTTCTGATACATTCTTTGTACCGATAATATTATTTTTTACTGCTTCATGTGGATTGTATTCCATCAATGGAACATGTTTATGTGCAGCAGCATGATAGATAATTCTTGGATTGTGTTCCTCGACAATTTCAAATATTCTTCTTCTGTCCTGTACATCTGCTATAATAGGTCTGATTTCAATTTCATCTTGTGGGTATTTTTGTTGTAATTCCATATCGATCGAGTATATACTAAATTCACCATGTCCAACTAATAATATCTTCTTCGGTGTAAAACGTGTTAATTGTCTGCAAATCTCAGAACCTATCGATCCACCTGCACCGGTTACCATTACCGTATTACCTGTGACATACTCGGAAATAGAATTAATATCTAAATCGACTGGGTCACGTCCTAATACATCCTCTACATCGACGTTTTTTAATGAACTTACCGATAGTTTACCAGATACGATATCTTCTATTTTAGGTACCATTTGTACTTTTGCATTGGTACTATTACAGATCGCTACCATTTCTGATAAAGCACCGTTAGCTAATGAAGGAATTGCAATAACAATATGTTCAATCTCTAAATCTCTGACTAACTGTGGTATTTCTTTGGTGCTCCCAGCAACTGGAAGATCATAGATTTGCATTTTATGCTTGGCGAAATCATCATCTGCAAAAGCTACCGCAACTAAATCAGTATGTTGTTGTTCATTACGCAATTGCCGAGCGATCATCGCACCTGCTGCTCCGGCACCTACTATTAGTGTTCGTTTTTTATTTCGTTTATCAAAAATAAAACGATCGCGGTATATTCTCCAAACAAATCTTGAACCACCAATTAAAATAATATGTAATAACCAAGTAACAATAAGTGCCCGCCGGTAAATAGTAAAGTCATTTACTAAAGCTTGAACAATTACAGTTGCAACAATGGTAAATGTAATGGCTTTTACAATCGCCATTAATTCACCGATACTGGCATAGGACCAAACTTTGTGATAAAGCTTATACATAAACGCAAAAAGATGGTGAAACAGAAGCAATGCAATAGACGTTATTGCGATTACTTCTATTCCACTCAATGGTGTATTGGGATAAACGATCCATGATGCAATGAAGACGGCTGTACTGACAATAAGTGAGTCCAGTAATATTAATAAAAATATCCGTTGTTTATACCCCATAAAGCCATCCCTTTCTCCTGTTTATCACTTAATGATTGATTTTCGTTGTTGCTAATTCTTCGATAATTTTTCTAACGTCGTCACCTATTTCATCGTTCTCTAATGCAAATTCAATGGTTGTTTTGATAAACCCTAACTTCTCTCCAACATCGTAACGTTTGCCTAAAAAGTCGTACGCAAACACACTTTGTGAGTCATTGAGTTGCTGAATCGCATCTGTTAATTGGATTTCGCCACCTGCACCAACTTGTTTTTGGTCTAAATACTTAAAAATGCTTGGTGATAGTACATAACGTCCCATAATGGCTAGGTTAGATGGTGCGGTACCTTGTTTTGGCTTTTCCACAAATTTACTTACCGAATAGTTTCGTCCTTTTTGTTCTTTCGGATCAACAATACCGTAACGATGTGTATGATTGCCTGGCACTTGTTGAACACCAATTACCGATCCACCAGTGTTTTCGTATTGATCGATCAGTTGTTTTAAACACGGCGTCTCCGCTTGAACAATATCATCCCCAAGTAACACCGCAAATGGTTCATCACCAATAAACTTACGAGCACACCAAACAGCATGACCTAATCCCAATGGTTCTTTTTGTCTTATGTAATGAATGTCAACTTCTGCTGGTTGTTTCGTTTTTTCTAACAGATCGTATTTACCTTTTCTAAGCAAATTATCTTCTAGTTCAAAGTTATGATCGAAGTGGTCTTCAATCGCACGTTTTCCTTTACCTGTCACAATAATAATATCTTCTATACCTGAAGCAACTGCTTCTTCTATAATATATTGAATTGTTGGTTTATCGACAATCGGCAGCATTTCTTTTGGCATTGCTTTTGTTGCTGGCAAAAAACGTGTTCCTAACCCTGCTGCAGGGATGATCGCTTTTGTGACCTTTTTCATTTATTTCAATCCTCCATAATGAGTGATAAAATGTACCTTTGTAACAAATCAATATCTACATATATCTATACGAAGAACACACCCTTAAACAGGGGGGTTTCGCGAAAGTTAAGATTCTTGATAAACATACATCTACAATACACTTTAAAAAGCATATATCACCACGCAGTACTTTACAATTAAAAAATACCTAATATTTTCCTTTTCTTGATCTTGTCTGGGACATCGCCTACAACGGTATCGCCATTGACTAAATACTGGGCATTTTCCATAAACCAATAAACCAAGGATGCGCCAAATTCGTCCTTCACCACTGTATGTGCTTCTTGCATTACAAAACCTCTACTTGTAATATTATGTGCATCTGAGGCAATAAAATGTGTTAAATTAGCTTCAACCAATTGTAAACTAAGCTTCTTGACTTTCTTGCCGAATTTACCCGCTAGACTTGCAGCCGTAACTTGTGTCAAGGCGCCATTACTTACAAGATCGTATAAGATATTCGGATTCTCCATAATTTCTTTATTACGTTCTGGGTGCACGATAATAGGCTTGACTTCTTGTAATTGCAAGTCAAACATTAGTTGTTTTGTATAACGCGGAACATGGTTGGATGGAAATTCCACGAATAAATATCCACTTGTATCGTTTAGTGGAAGTAGTTGTCCATTCTCTAAGTCGGTGATCATCTCTCCATTTATTCGTGTTTCTTGGCCAGGTAGAATGTTGAGGGGTATATCTTCTTCTTGTAATCTATCATTCAATTGATTAACCGTTTCTATTATATCTTTTTTATAGTTATCATAACTACCATTTAAATGATGGGGGGTGGCAATAATCGTGTTGATTCCTTGTGAAACGGCAGATTTCGCCATCGAGACACTTTCTTCCATATGTTTGGCCCCATCATCTAATCCGGGTAGAATATGACAATGAATATCTATCATTTTTATTCATGTCCTTTCTCAATGTATGCTACTCTAGTCTCAGTTCTCTATTAGAAGTATAACAGGTACGTAAAGAAATGAAAATAGGAGAAAGCAGCCGAGTTTTGTCGAAAGTGAATTACTTTCTGTAAATTCTGACTATTTTCTCCACATAAATTATTGATATTAAATTGTTTGCTGTTACGCGAACCTTAAATCGGAGTAACGCACCCGCTTACCCATTAAAAATCCCCAATATTTTTTTCTTTTTAATAGGAAAAGGTTCTTCTCCTTGTATCATTTGTCCATTTACTAACAGATTCATATTGTCTTGCATAGTATAAAGTTGATCGATAGATACATTTCTTTTTAACGTCTGCCAAGCTTCCTCCATATAATAATGTTTAGTCTCTGCTGTATCAGAACCCACAAAATGAACTAAATTATGATTTAATAGCTGCATCGTGTTTTTTTGAAGTTTTTTACCTTTTTTTCCTAGTAAACTCTTCGCACTCACTTGTACCAGTGCTCCGTTTTTTACTAGGCTATACAAATGGTTGGGATCATCTTGAATTACAGTGTTTTTCTCTGGGTGGATGAGAATTGGTTTATAACCTTTTAACTGGATGTCATAACAAAGCTGTTTCATATAGGCAGGAATATGATCGTACATCAATTCAATCAAAACATATTTTGGATCTTTCCCATGGAATAATAATGTTTGCTTTTCTAACGCTTGTTCTAAATCCCCGGTAATTCTAATCGTCTGAGTTGCGATTAACTCCACATTAACATTCTCCGCATATAATTTCTCGTTTAATTTGTTTACCAAATTTATAATCGTATCTTTGTTCGATTCCAATTTACCTTGTATGTATCGAGGTGCAGCAATAATATTTGTTATACCTGTTTTTTCTGCTTCTTTGGCCATCATAATAGAGGAAGCGATGTCTGAGACACTTTCTCTGTTAATCGGTAAAATATAGGTATTAATATCCAACATCTGAACCACCCTTTCATATATATAAGACTTTAGTATTGTTCTTTATAACGATCGTTCTATATAAAGAATACCATATTCGTTATATTTTGAAAAGGCTGAATTCGAGATATTTTCGTTTTTTTAAGTGTTTTTGTGGAAAACTAGGCGAATGTAACCAAAAAGACCATTCGACAGATATGATCTTGTCGAATGGTCTTTACTTAATTTCCATAATAATAATAATGTCCTTTTTTCTGTTCGCGGTCATTTAAGACAACGCCTAATAACTTCGCACTGCCTACTTCCAATAATTCTTTCGCTTTGATCGCAGCGTCATATTCGGTCTGGTTACTTCTGACAACCATAACGACACCATCACAAATGTTGGCGAGAATCTGCGCATCGGTTACTGCGAGGACTGGCGGTGTATCAAACAATACAACGTCATATTCTAAGGAAACATTTGAAATCATCGTTTCCATTGCTTTAGAACCTAGTAGCTCAGATGGGTTTGGTGGAATTGGTCCACAGGTCAGAAGGTCTAAACCGGCTACATCACTATTTGCGATTGAATCCTGCAGCTCCGTCTCACCTACCAATACACTACTTAACCCTTTGCGATTATCGATACGGAAGGTATAATGTAGGGTTGGTTTACGCAAATCTGCATCAATTAATAATACCTTTTTCCCTTGTTGAGCGAAAACAATCGCCAGGTTTGCGGTCGTTGAAGACTTACCTTCAGATGGACCAGATGAGGTAACTAACATCGTTTTCAGCTCTCCATCAACTGATGAAAATTGCAGATTGGTACGAATCGTTTTATATTGTTCCGAGATCGGAGAACGCGGGTTCATCTTGGTAATTAAATGTCTAACATTGGATAGTTTAGACTGTTTTTTTCCTCTGACCATTTACGCTCCCCCTCTCTCTGTTACCGTTAATTGTTGCAGGGTTTCCCATTCTGGTCAACATATCTTTCTCATCGATATGGGAAACAACCCCAAGGATCGGTAACTCTAATTTACTTTCTACATCTTGTTCGGTTTTGATCGTGTTATCTAAATATTCCAATAAGAAGGCTAGTCCTACCCCAACCATTCCACCTAGTACAATTGCAATGGCAATGTTCAACATTGGCTTTGGATTCACTGGTGTCGGGTTCGCTGAGACGACTGCTTCAGATAAAACACTTACGTTGTTTACGTTCATTAAATTCGGTAAATCTTCACGGAAGACTTCTACTGTTGTATTAGCAATTTCTGCCGCAATTTCTGGGTCAAAGTCTGTAGCAGTAAGAGTTACTACTTGGGAGTTTTGAGAATTTGAAAGAGATAATTTCTCACCTAATGCTCCAGGAGAAATTGTCAAATTCATTTCATCAACAACTTGGCTTAAGATTCGATTACTTGTGACAATATCATTATATGTATTAATTATTTCAACATTGGATCGGATTTGATTTAGACTGACTTCGCTTGTTTCATTTGTATCCTGATTAACGATAAATTGTGTACTAGATTGATAGCTTGGTGTTAAAATAAAAAAACTTATGATGGCACTTACTCCAGCTGCACCAATGATTAGTAAGACAATCAGTAACATACGTTTCTTGAGGACTTCGAATATTTCTTTCAGTGATATCGTTTCTTCCATTACTTTGTTACCTCCGAATTTAAATCTTCATTTTTGTCTGATGAATTCTTTGCATGTACTTCGGAACACACCATAAACGAAATTATAACATAAATCTTTTTCATTTGTTATAAAGGGTTGGTATTTTTTTGTGAAATATTTGGATAAAAAAGTTATGCGAATGAATAAACAAAGCCTATGTATGGATATACACAGGCTTTACTGTATTAGGATACTTGAAACCATTCATTTTTCAATGCTGTAATAACTGCGTTTGTCCGGTCTGGCACTTCCAGTTTTCTCAAGATCGAGCTAATATGGTTTTTGACTGTTTTGTCTGTGATGTATAGTTGTTTACTGATGCGATTATTGCTGTAACCTTGTGTTAAAAGCTCCATTACTTCCCATTCGCGATTGGTGAAAACACCAACTGGCCGCTTGACCTGACGCTTATGGATTTGGCGGTAGTCTCCTAACAGAATTGGAGTAAGATCTTCATGTAGATAATGGCCGCCTAATAAGATTTTCTTAATCGCATGAATCAATTCTTCCTTTTCCATTCCATTAAAAAAGTAACCATGGAGATCCATTTTAAATAAGTTAGTGAGCTCTGGGTGATCAGCATCCTCTGTCCAAATAATTACTCGCTTATTTTTGTCGGAGTACCGTTTGATCAGTGAGAAGACGTCGGTTTCTGTGTCAATATCTACGATAAGAAGATCAATGATATAGTCGTCAACCTTTTCCAGTTGATTCGGTTCTATTGCGACCACATCATAATTGATCAGTTGATTGGACAATACTCCGACTAACCCTTCTCTGTAAATAGAAGCTTCTTTTATAACAGCAATGCGCATTAGTATGATTCCTCCTTTATTTTTCAAAAAAAGATGGCTATTTCCAAAAAACAACAGAAATAGCCTAAACGATGCAAATATTGTCAGGTAACCAGGCGATCATAGGAAGTTTGGGATCCCTTAGACCCTAGGCTTTGCGTCCCGTTCTTTCAAACGGTTTGCCTTTTTCTATATTAAGTTATTATCTATTCTTTATGATACAGTTTTCCTAGTTCGATTTCAATATAAAGTAAAAAGATTTAGGTAAAATGAATCGTTTGGTAGCTAAAATGGTAATTATTTGAAAAAAGATAGGTGATTTAGGGTATATTCACTTGTTGTAATGTGTCGAATTAAGGCTCTTTTTGTTGGATTATTGAAGAGAGCTTTCATTGTGGAATTAAGATATTGAATTTTTTATAGAGTAATTGTAGGTAATTGTACTTAAAATTATGAAAAATATTAATAGAGGTCTGGGTTAAACTGTACAATATATTGAACAACTGTTTTGTTTGTCGATTGGAGAGAGGGGTGAAAAAGCTGCTAGAATTAATATTGGAGAATACTACTTGATGAACCTAGAGGAGATTAGTCATTAGCAGGTTGGTAGCAATTTTCAGGGATAACAAGATACTTTCGTTCATTCCTCATTATACAGCTCTAAAAAATCCAGATCATATTCCCCTTCAAATATTAAAGGCTGATCGTCTTTGTTCAGGTATCGCAGATTATCTCTCTTTCTTTCCAGTTCTGTTTTGATTGGTTTCTCGGCATTTGTTTGTTGATGAATCGACTTATCTTCTGTATCGGTTATGATAGCCATAATAATAACGGTGGCTACGCACAATGATAAAGTGCTAATCGTAACAACTGTCCATTTTAGTAGTTTTTTTATCATATCTGCTACCTCCCTTTACTTTTTATGGTAAATGATTCTATGATTATTATCAAGCTTTTAAGAAATGGTTATTAATACACATCCTTCACGGGATAACCCGCTCTGCTCGCGGGATATACTCTTCGCTAGACGGGATAACTTACGCTGCTCACAGGATATCTGGACTTATCCCGTGAGCAGGAAAGGTTATCCTGTGAAGAGAAGAAGTTATCCCGTCAAGAGCACCACTTATCCCGTGAAGTAAAAAGGATACCCCAAAAAAAGGAGTATCCTAAAAAATCATTTTAGTTGTTATAACGATATACGCGCGCCTCATATGGTCGGAAGCTTGTCGCGTGGGGGTCTTCCAGCTTATAATTTGCTAGCTTTAATTCCAGATTTTCCAATCCAAACTTAAAACTAGTTTGTTCATTAAATAGATTTACTATGATGACAAAACGATCCCCATCCAATGTACGTGTATAGGCATAGATATGCGGGTGGTCCTCTGCGATTAGGTCATAGCTTCCATAGATTAGGGTGTTGCTTGCTTTGCGAAGCTTGATTAACTTTTTGTAATAATGGTAAATCGAGTCTGGATCGTTTAGATTGTTTTCGACATTAATATCCCCGTAATTCGGGTTAACTTTTAGCCATGGTGTACCTTTTGTGAAGCCGGCATTGTCTGCTGTTGACCATTGCATTGGCGTGCGGGAGTTGTCGCGTCCGCTTTTCCAGATGCCTTCCATGATTTCCTCATGTGATTTTCCTGCTTCTCGTTCTTTTTTATAGAGGTTTTTGATTGCTACATCGTTGTAATCATTAATGTCATCGAATTGGACATTGGTCATGCCGATTTCTTGTCCCTGATAGATAAAAGGTGTTCCTTGCATTAGGAAATAAAAGGTTGCTAACGCTTTTGCCGATGTTTGGCGTAAGCCTGCATCATTTCCCCACGTCGATACCGAACGGGGCTGGTCATGATTTTCAAGGAATAAGGCATTCCAACCAACACCATCGAGTCCTTTTTGCCATTTGGTTAAGGTTTTCTTTAATTCAGGTAGTTCCAATAAACCCTCTGCACCTGTACCCCATAGGTTTAAATGCTCGAATTGGAAGATCATATCGAAATATCCGTTATCCTCTCCAACCCACTGATCTGCCTCTTCGACTTTGACACCATTTGCTTCGCCGACGGTCATAATGTCATAGTTGCGCAATGTTTTTTCCGCAAATTCGCTTAAATATTTATCAATACCTGGCTGGTTCATATGGCGGTCAAAGGATGGTACATAGCGAAGTTTCTCCGGATTTGGCATATCTGGAAAACCGGCTGCTTTTTTGATATGAGAAATCGCATCGACACGAAAACCATCGATTCCTTTGTCTAACCACCAGTTCACCATATCAAACAATTCTTTTCGTACTTTTGGGTTTTCCCAATTCAAGTCAGGCTGCTTTTTTGAAAAAACATGGAGATAATACTCGCCTGTCTCCTCGTCATATTGCCATGCAGATCCACTGAAAATCGACTCCCAATTGTTCGGCTCCTTGCCATCTTGCCCAGGATGCCAAATATAATAATCGCGGTATGGATTATCCTTTGATGATCGTGAGTCAATAAACCATGGATGTTCATCCGATGTATGGTTAATCACCAGGTCCATGATTAATTTCATGCCGGATGCATGGACCGCTTCTAACAATGCATCAAAATCCTCCATTGACCCGAATTCATCTGAAATTGCTTGATAATTACTAATATCATAGCCATTATCATCATTTGGTGATTGATAAATCGGACTCATCCAAATTACATCAATACCTAATTCTTTTAAATAGGGAAGCTGTTGGATCACACCTTGAATATCTCCAATGCCGTCCCCATTTGCGTCCATGAAGCTACGCGGATATACTTGATATGCCACTGCTTCCTTCCACCATTTTTTCAACATATTTATCCCCCAGATTTCGTTATATTTTGATAGACTCTGTAAAAAAGTGAAAATGTAATAAAGCTGATCATACTACCCGTGAAAAATAGTAGTAGAAAAGGTAAACCATTTACACTGACATAGATGATCAGAAAACTGGTACCGATCGTTGCCAAAAATAAGACCGGACTGCCAAAGGTAAGGAAGAGTGCTTTTTTCAAAATAGCACGAATCGCGATGGCATAATGCACCATAACCGACATCACGGTCAATGTATACACATAAAGCACGACCCCAAAAACGATAAATGCAAACAATAAGACAGTATGGTTTGCTTGTAAATACACGACATCAGCTATAATGATGGTCCACAGAGGCGTGAGCAAAAACCCCACCTTCATGCTTACTTTATAATTATCGCGGTAGTGCCTTGAAAATGCCTGCATTATCGATTTTTGCTCACGATCTGCTATCCAGTCTCTTACCGAAGCGAACATTGCTGCTGTTGCAGGAAATAATAGAAACGGTGAGAGAATCGCGATTAGTGTAAATAGTAGTGGAATCGATCTGCCTTCTGTGAACAAGGCACCGAGCACTAAAAAGACGATCGGCAGCTGAAAGGTCAGCCATAATAGATTGATAACAGAAAAACGCATGATCCACTCCGCCACTTTATAGACACCTGTCATTGATTCCACCTCATTTCTACTTAACGGCACCTTCTGATACCCCAGCTAGAATTTGTTTCTGTGCGATGAAATAACCGATAATCACCGGAATGATCGCAATCGTTAAGCCTGCCAGTGCTAAGTGCCATTGCTTCGTATACTGACCAAAGAAATAGAACATCTTCAATGGTATTGTAGCGTTATTTTCGTTCAAGACTAATGATGGCAAAAGGTAGTCATTCCAGATCCAGATTACATTCAGAATCCCGACCGTCATTGAAATCGGTTTTAATAATGGAAAAATGATATGGCGGAAAGTCTGGAATTTATTTGCCCCATCAATAATCGCTGCTTCATCGAGAGATTTCGAGATTCCTGTCATGGATCCATGATAAAGGAAGATCGATAAACTTGAGCCAAAGCCTAAATACATGAAAATCAGACCTGCCTGGTTTAGCATATCAACTTTTCCAAAAAGTGATACTAATGGAATCATGACCGATTGGAACGGAATCAGCATCGCACCGACAAAGATAAGTAAAATAATCGAGCTCAATTTACTTTTATTACGTGCTAATGCATAGCCTGCCATCGATGAGAAAAAGACGATAATCGCAATACTTACGACAGAAACAATGATTGAGTTGGTTAACGAACGAACAAAGTCGAGATCGATAAACGCTTCAACAAAGTTACTCGTCTGTACTTCCTGCGGCAAGCCTAATACGTCTGTAAAAATTTCTTTCTTCGACTTAAACGCATTGACGATCATTAAATAGAAAGGCGCGATCCAAACGAGGCCAAGTAACAATGCAAATAGTTCTCCAATGTATGTTTTTCGTTTCATTACATGTCAACCTCTCGTTTCTTATTGTAATAGACTTGTGTTAAGGAAATAATCGCCACGATCAGAAAGAAAACAACGGCTTTTGCTTGTCCATAAGCCATTTCATTAGAACTGAACGCAGTCTTAACAATTTCCATTGCCACCATTTGTGTCGATTCAAATGGCCCCCCGTTTGTTAATGAAAGGTTCTGATCATACATTTTAAACGAAGTCGATAAGGTTAAGAACATACTTACGGTAAACGCTGGTGCCACAAGTGGAAATGTAATATTTTTGAATCGTTGAAAACTGTTCGCCCCATCAATTTTAGCTGCTTCGATCAGTTCATTCGGAATGTTTTGCAAATAAGCGATGTAAATGATCATAATGTAACCGGCCATTTGCCAAACGGTTAATATTACAAGTCCCCAAAAACCTGTTGTTGTCGTCGATAACCAGCCCTGTAAGCCTGCAATACCCAGTGCTTCTCCAATATCGGAAAATACACTGATGAAAATAAATTGCCAGATAAAACCTAGAATCAAACCACCGATTAAGTTTGGCATAAAGAAAACGGTTCGAAGCAGGTTGGCTGACTTCAATTTACGTGTCACAATTAAAGCTAAAGATAAACCAAAGAAATTAAGCAGAATTACCGTTACTACTGAAAATTTAATGGTAAACCATAATGAATTTAAAAATGCTGTATCATGTATTAAACGTGAATAATTCTCAAAACCGATAAACCTTGTTGCCCGGAGTCCATCCCAGTCGGTAAAAGAGTAAAACGTTCCATAAAGTAACGGAACGATCACGACAAGGGCTAAAGCAAGCAATACCGGAGAGAGAAATAACCAAAAGGAAAGATCACGATTTCGCACCTTCATCCCCTCCATTCTATTGATTTAAACACACATAGCAAGCAATGATTGCTTGCTATGTGTCTCTTTATTTTACTGTCTTGCTGATTCCCATTCTGCAATGGCTGCATCAATTGCTTCCTCAAATGTAGCTTCATCACCTAGATAACGTTGAATATTAGAACCTAATGCATCTTGTCCCCACATAGTTGGGTAACCAGAGAAGATCCATCCGATTGTATTACCAGCTTCTGAATATTCATATACTTCTTTTGACAATGGATCAACAATTTTGTCTGTGTCATATCCTTCGTAAGCAGGAATGAATTTAAAATCTTCCAATACCGCTGTTTTCCCAGCTTCTGACGTATACATCCAATCTAAGAAATCTTTCGCTGCCTGAATCTCTTCATCTGTTCCTTGATTGTTGACTGCCCAATAATTTGGAACGCCTACCGGAATACTGCCTTCATGCCCTTCGACAGGGATCGGAATAATACCAATGTTTTGTGCTACTTCTTCATCCATTTGTTGAATGGAAGGATATACCCAGTTTCCTTGCTGGATCATCGCCACACGCTCAAGTGAGAAGTACTCTTCCACTTGTTGAGAGTAATCAAGACTTAATACAGGTCCAACCGAATAATCTGCCTGTAGATCAATAAATCGTTTGAACTCATCTGCTCTTTCAAATGCAAGTGTTTCTGCCTGGTACGCTTTCATTACGTCCTGATCAAATTCTGGTGACAGGTAAGCATTGGCCGCATGGTCACCAATGACCCAGCCTTCTTTACCTGGGAAAGCAAAAACACTGTCAATCCCTAATTCCTCTTTCATACCATCGAGCGTTTGAACCGCTTTTTCTAAATCTTCATAAGTTAGAAGATCATCCGGATTAATACCCGCTTCTTCAAAAATACGTTTATTGTAAATCAGGCCATAACCTTCTTGGTTAAATGGTAATCCGAGAATTTCTTCACCATCTTTAACAGTGGATAGCGTACCATCTAATGCCGCATCTGCCGCTTTTGTATCTGATAAATCTGTTAAGTATTCACGATAATCCTCTACCCCTTGAGGACCACCGATATTAAAAATGTCCGGTGCTTCACCTGAGTTAAATTCCGTTTTCAATACTGGATCATAATCCGTACCACCACCAACGGTTTTTACTGAGATGGAGACATCAGGATTTTCTTCTTGATATTGTGCAACAAGATCCTCAAACTGATCTTTAAATTCTACTTTTCCTTGAAAAATATCAATCGACACCTGTTCACCAGATCCCGCATTTTCATTGCCGGACTCTTCGTCTGACCCACCACATGCCGCTAAGGCAAAGGCTATTGCCAGCATCAATAAAACGAATAACATTTTTTTCATCGTAATCATTACGCCCCTTTTTATTTACAATTAATAAAATTGACATCGTTTACTTTTTTGCGCAAACGATTGCATCAACTTCATAGATTAAGATTATCATAGGATAAAAGAAAAGACAATAATTAATTCAATGAATTTTTTACCATCTCTTTAGTATTTTCATGTCGATCTCTTGTTATTCATAGGACTTCTTTATTTTCATTAAAGGAAAGATTTTTATGAATAATTCATGAGAAATTAGGCAAACGCATGCCCAAAAGGAATCATTGGGATCTTTGAAGATCACATAAAACAGTCATTCACTTCAGGGGAGATTTATTGAGGAAATTTAGGAGATTCCGTGTGACATTGGCATTTGTGAAGTTTGACGGGATAAGTAGTGTTGTTGACGGGATAAGTGTCCGGCTTGACAGGATAACTCTTGCTGTTCACGGGATATATGCATTTATCCCGTGAACAGTAGAGCTTATCCCGTGAAGAGAGCAAAGTATCCCGTGAACAGACTATTTTAGTAACTCTTGGACAAGCTGTTTGTTTTTTTCTTTAAAAATATCGTTATGGGAGGAGACCATGGCTACCTCTCTTGCGTCAGGGTTGAGGTATTTTTTGGCGCTGTTTACTGCCTTCGCTGCGTCATTAAATGCGCCGAGAATAAGGTGGACTTTGCTGTCATATTTTACTTTGTCGCCTGCTGCGTACAGACCGGGAACATTGCTGTCGCCTGGTATGTAAAAATCATCGATTAAATCTATTGGTAAATCGCTATTTTCCAGTAGCGAAGAGTCGCGGTCGAAGCCATGGTTGATTAACACTTCGTCAATCTCTACAGTCGTTGTTTCTCCAGTTACCGTGTTGGTTAGTTCTACTTCATCGATTCTTGTTTTGTCATTCCGTGCATTTAGTTTGCTAATCATTGTCTGAAAAAAGATTTCCACACTGCTGTTGATCAATTGTGTGATGGCTGCTTCATGGCCATTTAACTGATCTCTTCGATAGGTAAGGTATACTTTTTTGGCAATTGGTTCTAATTCGTTGGCCATGTCAATTGCGGCATCGCGTCCACCAGAAATGACGACCACTTTATCTTTGAATTTTTGAAAAGATTGCACTGTGTAATGTAAATTGGTTAACTCAAATCGTTCTGCCCCCGCTATTTCCAGTTTTTGCGGTTGTAGGATGCCGCTTCCTGTTGCGATGATGACCGTTTTGGAATAGTGAACTTTTCCTGAACTGCCTCTTAACTCGAAAATACCATCTTCTCGTTTTGTGATCGATTCTACTTTTTCATTGAGAACGACGGTTGGCTTAAACGTTTTCCCCTGTTCTACTAATTGATCGATTAATTGCGCACCGGTTACCGGCAATAATCCGCCCACGTCCCAAATCATTTTTTCCGGATAGACATGAATTTTTCCGCCTAGCTTCGGCTGAAATTCAATGATTTTCGTCTTCATCTCTCTCAATCCACTATAAAAACTGGAATATAATCCAGCAGGTCCCCCACCTATTATGGTTACTTCAAATAGATTCATTATGACGCCTCCATTTTTTTCAGAAAATATTGACAATGATTTATCTTACTATTATTATTATAAATGAAATTGATTCTCAATATCAATTAAAAATAATAAAAAGGGGAGAAAAAAATGAAAAAATTTGTGAGTTTGCTTTTATTATCGATTCTTCTTCTTGCAGCTTGTGGAGATCAGGAAGAGTCTGCCAGTGCAAATCAGGAAGCAGATACGATTACATACGAATCAGAAAATGGTCCGATTGAAGTACCTGCCGACCCGCAGCGCGTAATTGTGTTAACTGGTGGATTTGCAGGGGATGTTCTTTCCCTGGACGTGCCATTAGTTGGGGTCGATACCTGGGCGAAAGATAACCCTAATTTTGATTTAGAAGGGGTCGAAGTCGTCTCTGATGAAGACTTAGAAAAAATTATTGAATTGGAACCAGATTTAATTATCGGTCAAAGTACAATAAAAAATTATGATAAATTGAGTGAAATTGCACCTACCATTACGTATACATATGGTGCACTCGATTATTTAGAACGTCACATTGAAGTAGGAAAAGCGTTAAACAAAAAAGAAGCAGCACAAGATTGGGTCGATGATTTCAAAGAAAGGGCAACACAAGCTGGTGAGGATATTAAAGCAAAAATCGGTGAAGATGCTACCGTCACTGTTATTGAAAATTTTGATAAAGAATTATATGTATTTGGTGATAACTGGGGACGCGGTACAGAGATTCTTTACCAGGCGATGGAACTTAAGATGCCTGAGAGTGTAAAAGAAGTCGCACTGGAGGATGGCTATTATACATTATCATTAGAAGTACTTCCAGATTATGTCGGAGATTATCTTGTCATCAGTAAAACAGAAGAAACCGAGTCTTCCTTTATGGAGACAGAAACCTATAACAATATCCCTGCCGTACAAAATGATCAGGTATTTGTAGCGGATGCCGAAACCTTTTATTTCAATGATCCGATCACATTGGATAACCAGTTAGATTTTTTCATTGAAAGCTTTTTAGAAGAATAAAACGATGGCAACGAATCGATTTTTTTCCTATAAATTACTCGGAAGTATCTTGCTGTTATTGCTTGCTAGTTTACTAGCGATGCGCTTTGGTGCTGCTGATACTTCGTTACAAGATGTAGGCTTAGCTCTGATCGGAACGCAGGAGTCAGATACGATCATGATGCTTCAGGAAATCCGTTTTCCAAGGGTGGTAGCAACCATTTTTGTCGGAGCTGCTTTAGCAGTGGCAGGCGCGATTATGCAAGGAGTCACGCGGAATCCTTTGGCAGATCCCGGCATTCTCGGTGTGTCAGCAGGTGCTAATGTGGCACTTGCATTCACGATCGCGCTCCTTCCATCCGCTAATTATTTTATGGTGATGATCGCCTGTTTTATCGGCGCCTCGATAGGTACCTTATTAGTGATTGGTATTAGCTCAATCAGTGCAACTGGATTTTCAGCATTACGAATTGTTTTGGCAGGGTCAGCCGTTTCTGCTTTTCTTTATGCTGTAGCCGACGGAATTGGGATTTATTTTAAAATTTCAAAGGACGTATCGATGTGGACAGCAGGAGGATTTATCGGTACCAATTGGAATCAATTACAAGTGATCCTGCCTTTTATTGTGATTAGTCTTGTTGTTGCCTTATTTCTAACCAGGCAACTCTCGATCCTTAGTCTGGATGAAGATGTGGCAGTTGGGTTAGGGCAATCGATTATTCTGATCAAAACGATCTTTTTTCTATTGATAAGTATTTTGGCTGGCGCTGCTGTTGCTTTGGTGGGTAACTTGGCCTTTATCGGTTTGATGATTCCCCATATCGTTCGTGCAATGGTTGGCACTAATTATCAGCGAATCATTCCATTGTCGATAACGATTGGCGCTACGTTTATGGTTTTGGCAGAAACAGTTGGCAGAACAATTAATGCGCCATATGAAACCTCTGTAGCAGCAATTGTGTCGATAGTTGGCTTGCCTTTTTTCTTAATCATCGTTAGGAAAGGGGCGAAAGCAGTATGATTGATCAGCGAATTAAAAAACAACGAGTGATTATTATCGTACTCGTGAGCTTGTTGGTGTTAATCGCGTTATTGAGTTTAGGCATTGGTTATTCTTCTGTTTCTTTTGACAGAATTATTCCTACCATATTTGGAGAAGGTACATTTAAAGAAGAGTTTGTCCTTTTTTCCGTTCGTTTACCTCGTATTTTCATTACGATATTAGCAGGGATGGCCTTAGCCTTATCTGGGGCTATTTTGCAAAGTATTACGCGCAATGACTTAGCAGACCCAGGAATCATTGGGATCAATGCCGGTGCAGGGGTCGGTGTAGCGGTTTTCTTCTTATATTTTCCAATCGAAGCGGGCAATTTTGTCTATATCTTGCCGATTGTTGCCTTTATGAGTGCACTGTTCATTGCTGCATTGATTTATATTTTTTCTTATACAAAAGGTAGCGGGATTCAACCAATTAAGCTGATTTTGGTCGGTGTCGGCTTTTCTCTGGCATGTTCAGGTGCGATGGTTGTGATGATTTCATCGGCAGCTGATCAAAAGGTTGATTTTATCGCAAAATGGCTGGCTGGTTCAATTTGGGGAACAGATTGGCCATTTATTCTAGCACTCGTTCCATGGCTTGTTTTGCTGGTACCGTTTATTTTTTATAAGGCAAGCAAGTTAGATCTATTGGCATTCAGTGAACCTGTTGCTGTTGGGGTCGGCGTTAAGGTTGAAAAGGAACGCTTATTATTACTAATTGCAGCTGTCGCCTTAGCCGCTGCTGCCGTTTCTGTAACAGGCGGAATCTCGTTTATTGGTTTAATGGCTCCCCATATTGCAAAATCGCTAATTGGACCGAGGAATCATCTTTTTATTCCGATTGCGATGTTGATGGGTGGACTTTTGTTACTTGTTGCAGATACAATTGGTCGTAATGCTGTGGAACCCGAAGGAATTGCAGCCGGGATTGTGACAGCACTGATTGGTGCACCTTATTTTATTGTTTTGTTGTTGCGGAAGAAGTGAAGGGGGGGCATTGTAGATGTCCCTCTCATTTCAAGTACTGCTTTATCTCATCTAATGATTTGTGTTCATACACATTTTCGATTATCTTTTCTAAGGTGGCAATGTTTTGTTGTTTTAGTTGTTGAACTATATCGTCAGGAACGGCTTCTATATATTTTGCAATGAGCTTAACCGCTGTTTTTACTAGAGCATTAGTAGCGCCTTCTTTTCTTCCTTCTAGTCTTCCTACTTCTCTTCCCTTTTGTTCCAAACGTTCTGCCAAGGTCATCACGATATCGCTCCCTTTAGGAAATGTTTTCTCTACACACTAAATTATATTAAAAAACTTATCATGAGGCTTAGTTAGTTTGATAAAAGCACCTACCTATTTACCTTAAAGAACATATGTTCCTTTCAGGATATCACATTTTTCATAGGGACACAAACTTATACATCTTAACAACCGGGTTGTCAGTATTACGTATTTCCAACTAATTCTACTATAGCCCATTTTGCACATCGAAATGATAAGCTGCTTTTCTTCTTGTAAATCAAGTGATCCTTTTTGCAAATTCGCCGCTCTTCTTGCATTTCAAGCACTCCTTCTTGCAGATTCGCCGCCCTTCTTGCATTTCACTTACTCCTTCTTACATCTTGCAATGTAGTAAGTCAACAAAACAAAAAAACATGGATTTTCGTTAACGAAAATCCATGTTTGGACTTGAAATTTAGAATTTAAAGGAACCTTCCATCACTGTTTCTGTAAGTGGTCTTCTGGTGGATGGTATTTCTCTTTCCTGGAATTTCTCTTCTAGTCTTTCTTTTTCATCTTGATATCCAATAGCAACTACGGCATGGATGTCATAATGCTCAGGTATGTTGAGAACTTCACGTGCCTGGTCTTGATAAAATCCACCCATTGCGTGTGTGATTAAACCTTTTTTCATTGCTTGTAATGAAAGAAAACCCCATGCTGTTCCCGCATCAAACGCGTGTGTTCCTCCTGCATCTGTATCTGAAATGATTAAAACAAAAGCTGTTGCTTTATCACTCCATGCACGATTTCCATCCATGATAAAAGAATTGAACTTATTGCGATCCTTTTCAGTCCTCGCAGCAATGAACCGCCAGGGCTGTTTGTTGCTTGCCGAAGGTGCCCAGCGAGCTGCTTCCAACACACTCATTAATGTAGCTTCATCTACCTCTTTATCGGCGAACGACCGTGGTGACCAACGACTTAAGAACATATCATCGATTGGATAGGTAGCTTCGCGATATTCCGTTATATTTATTTTTTTCATAAGTATTCCCCCTTAGCCTTTCATTATAAAACATACACAGGCTTATCTCAAAAATCACGCTTCTGGGCTTTTATCATATTTTATAATAAGAAAGGGAAAAGGAGCAATATCATGAAAGCATTCCTCTATTTTTGTTTGATCATGATTGTTGGTTTTCTTATTTTGGTACCATGGCTATTATTTGTCGTTCCTTTAATGGGACTCAAAACGTTTATTATTCTACTGCTCTTGATTATTTTTGGGTTTTTTGTTGAAATCTTATGTAAATAAATGATTTTTTTCAAATATTTTGCAGGATTTTCGGTGATACTATCGAATTATATAAATAGTACCATAAAAATATTTGAAAGTGAGATGAAGTAAGTGTATGAAATAGGTCAATTAATTAAGTATCACAGGGAAAAGATGAACTTGAGCCAGAAGCAATTAGGAAAAATGGCAGGTTATTCTGCGGCAACAATCAGTAAACTTGAATCAGGTCAGTATCACCCTCCAGAGCACCTACTAAAAGCCATCCAAAGCATACTGCATATTAATGAACTTGTTCATGATGAAACACATCCAACATATGTACAATTATCCTCTTGGCAAAAAGTCATCGCCAGTAACAATATCGCTGAATCGCAGCATTGTTATCAACAAATAAAGAAACTTCCGAACAGTTATTATATAAATTATGAGAGTATCTACCTTCTTCATAGCTTCCAGCACTTTTTACTTTGCTTCAATCTTAAGGAAGCACGTTCTCTTTTTGATGTTATCCAAGAGAAAGCATACCATTTTACTCCTCAAAAAGCCTATCAATATAATAAGACGATAGCTAGGTTCTATATGTTACAGGATGAACTAAAAAATTGTTTAGCACATCTCCATGTTAGTAAGAAACTTAACCAGGAAACTTATCAAAAAGATGGTGATATCTACTTGTATCATGCCATTGTCTACAGTAAAGCAGTTAAAATTTCCGATTCCAACCATAATGCTACAAAAGCTATCGAATTATTTCAGGAATCAATGGATGTAGAAAACATTCTACTGTCTCGAGTGATTCTGATCATAAACGATATGCACCTTGGCTACTACCATCGCTCCATTGAATCTCTTCATCACATTTTAGAAAACAACCCTAAAAGTATGAACAAAACCTTTATCCAATATATACTTGCCCTTGCCTATTTTTTCATTAAGGACTATGAGATATCATTAAAATATAGCAGAAATGCGATATATAGTGAAAAACGGCCTGCTTTAAAAATGGCCTACTTATACTTGAGAGCTACTACTTTTGCTGTAATTGGCGATCCTAAAAATGCAATCGTTTACATTAATGGTGGTCTGCAATTAAATCAAAGTAAAAAATACACCTATAAATTATATATTTTACAGCAAATCCTTGAGCAAACTTGCTGGTCTCTGGAATTTCAACACAAAATGAAGAAAGAAATCATCCCCTACTTTACGCGAGCTGGTGATCAAGTAGAAGTCGACTTTTGTTATGCGCTTCTCGGTGATATTTATCATTCCTTACAGCATTATAAACAATCATCCAATTACTATTATCAGTCTGGCGGCAATCCTTTAATCGCAGAAATTTTGGCAAAATATCCACAGAAATAACCTTCCATGATTACCCATACATTTTTTTATGGGAGATGACTTACACTACCTTTATAGGAGGTGGGTAAGATGGCGAAAGACGTTAAATGTGAGGTTAACAACTGTAAGTATTGGGCGGAGGGCAATAGATGTATAGCAAGTAGCATCTATGTCGTCAGCCATACCGGAAAAAGTGCTGCCAATGAGAAAGAAACAGATTGCCAAACATTCGAACCGACCGTCTGACAACCTTCTTTAATGACCTCAGCTAACCAGATGTTAGCTGAGGTTAATTTGTGAGTTAGCGCATTTTTTCAGGCAAGGCAACGATGGATTCAATTAATGTATTCAATTTTGTTTCGATGCGATGCAACAAATAAAAAGTGACCGCAACCGGAAACCCAACATCCGTGATTAAAGATATCCATGTCTCATCCATATTTTCCACTCCTTTTCAAAATGACTTCCTGTTCACAGGATAAGTTTAGCTCTTCACTGGATAAGTAATCTTATCCAGTGAACAGACCATTAAATCCCGTGAAGGGAGTAACTTATCCCGTCAAGCGAAGCCAATATCCCGTTAAGAAAAAGGGGAGCTGTATAAGCCCCCCTTACTCTGTTAAATTTCTATTTCAGTTACATTACGTTCGACAATGCGGGCGCTTTTCTTGGCAACTAGATCTCCGCCTGAGGAAAATAAGGCATTTTGAGCAAGGATCGTATCCATTGCATTGTTGACAGCAACTTCATCCACAGGTTCAACAGGATTATCTAATCCGATTGTTACTGTTTTCCCTTCCTCATTTTCAAATTTCAATTCGATCTTTTTCATCTATGGCACCTCCTTCGTTTATTAATGGAAAAATTAATCTTCTGTAATTAATTCTGTGTCATTTCGTTTTACCGAATAAAGGACAAGCTGTTGCAATGGAGTGATTGCTTCTGTAATTGCTAAAAGCTGATCCGCTGTCGCATCCAATTTGACATTGTTAAAGGATTTCGACTTATAAATCGGATCACCTGAAGTAGGATCCACTCCATTTTCAAATGTTAATTGCAGTCTGGAATCAATACGTTCCGCTGAAGCCATATGAACACCTCCCTTCATTTCTATAATCTGTTTGGGAGGGAGAAAGGTGTCGTTTGACTTATAATTTCTAGGCGCAGGGTAGGAAGTACTTCTATACTTTTCTATTAAAAAAAAGCATCTAAATAGACACTTTTTATCACTTATTTGACTTTATTATTTTTGGCAATTGTTTTTTCATTTCTTTTATGATATTTTCAACACTTGCACCTTTCGTGCCGTTAGTGTATGCATTTTGCAATATCGTTAATAAATATTGCTTGTCCTTCTCTAACTGTTCCACAACGTGCTCCTCCAATTTCAGAATAAATTTCACCATTTTTAATCATAGCATACATTATCGTGAATAAGTGTGTAATAATAATGGTATTTATTACGTTATTGTTACAATAACTGATAACATTCGCAACAACATTGCCAAAAGATAGAACATTCTTTATAATAGACAAAGTCAATAATTTTACAATTAAGGGGAATACATATGGAACGCAAGGAAATACGAAAACGAAATAAAAAACAAAAAAACAAAAAAAGACTAAAACTTTTTTTCCTTATATTCGGAGCTATCTTAGTCTTAGGCGTTGGATCTGGATTATATATTTTATATGAGACATATCAAGCAGCAAGTGAAACATATGAAGAACTAGACCGAGGAGAAAAATCTGATAATCGTGAAGAAGTAGTCACAATTAGCGAGGATCCTATATCTATATTGTTGATGGGAGTTGAGGATTACTCATCAGGTGGTAAAAATGGTAGATCTGACACCTTGATGGTCGCAACATTTAACCCTGATGATGAAAAATTAAAGCTACTTAGTATTCCACGTGATTCTTATGTAGAGATTCCTCGGAGAGAAGGGAAAGACAAGATAAATCACTCTTTTGTCTTTGGTGGTAAGGAATTAACAATTAAAACAGTTGAAAAATTACTTGATATCCCGATTGACTATTATGCAACAGTAAACTTTGAAGGTTTTAAAAGTATAGTCGATACATTAGATGGTATTACAGTAGATGTTCCATTTTATTTTGAACAAAAAAGTTATGGTCGATCGGAGAAACTTCAATTTTATGAAGGTGAAATGGAACTAAACGGTCGTTACGCATTAGCATATGCTAGAATGAGATTAGACGACCCTAGAGGTGATATTGGGCGAAATGAGCGACAGAGGCAAGTAGTTGAAGCTATCATTAAAGAAATTACCTCTGCATCTACTATTACAAAGGTTGATGATCTTGCCAAAGATTTAGGAGGTAATGTGGAAACTAACCTTAAGATAAGTGATGGAATTGACTTTCTAAAAAAGTATTCTGATTTTCGCACTTCAAATATTGATGAAGTAATTCTTGATGGTGCTAGCGAATATATTGGAAGTTATTCTTATTACATTCTTGATGAGGAATCACTAGCGGAAGCGCAACATGAACTCAAGGTACATTTAGAGTTAGAAGAACCTAAAACTCAAACAACTGAAGATTCACAAGCAAAAGAAGAGCCAACATATTAAAATGTTGGCTCTTCTTTTTAAATATTCCGTTTCCTTAATCTATTTAACATTGGTTGTTGACCATTTAATACGATTCAAAATAGTTCCCCTATAATTCCATTTATTTTCTCATTCTCCATGGGATAAGTTTTCGAGAGCACTTCACTCGAAACGCGCCCCCCAAGGATTTTAAAAAGGACGTTGTGTACGACCTAATGATAAACCCTAGATATAATTGGCTCGAGTTTCTTTGACTGGTGACCAAGAGCTAAAAGCATATGAATCTGTCTCTTACTCCTAGAAGAAGACAATAGCTTTTAATCCATTTTAACCAAAAAAATACATATCTATTCATTGCTTTCATCATTCATAACAACAATCTACTTTTCATCTTCTAAAAGAAAAGCTGTTATATTCTATATGATAAGTTTTAGCTTTTAGGATAGCTTGTTTCTTGTTCGGATTGTTCTAAGAGATTTTGAAGTATCCTTTTCACTTCATCACCAATTTCCTCATTTTGTAAAGCAAACTCAATTGTCGTTTTCACAAAGCCTAACTTCTCACCGACATCGTATCTTTCACCTTCAAAATCATAAGCAAAGACGCTTTGTGTTTGATTCAACTGTTGAATGGCATCCGTTAACTGTATTTCTCCACCAGCACCGACATTTTGTGAATCTAAATAGCCAAATATTTTTGGTGACAACACATAACGCCCCATAATTGCTAAGTTAGATGGTGCTGTACCTTGTTCTGGCTTTTCCACTAATTGTTTAATAGAATAAAGATTACCAATTTTTTCCGTGGGTGCTACAATTCCATATCGATGGGTCTCATTATCTGGTACTTGTTGGACACCTAATATCGATCCGCCTGTCGACTCATACTGTTCTATCATTTGTTTTAGACATGGTATTTCTGATTGTACGATGTCATCCCCCAACAAAACAGCAAAAGGCTCATCTCCTATAAATTTACGTGCACACCATACCGCATGCCCAAGTCCTAGAGGTTCTTTTTGTCTAATATAGTGGATATCAACTTGTGCTGGTTGTTTTGTTTTTTCTAATAACTCGAATTTTCCTTTTTTCATTAAATTATCTTCTAATTCAAAGTTATGATCAAAATGATCTTCAATAGCCCGTTTCCCTTTGCCCGTTACAATAATAATATCTTCAATTCCTGATTTGACAGCTTCTTCCACTATGTATTGAATAGTAGGCTTGTCTACAATAGGAAGCATTTCTTTCGGCATTGCTTTCGTTGCTGGCAAAAATCTTGTACCAAGTCCTGCAGCTGGAATAATAGCCTTTCTTACTTTTTTCATCTCTATTCCTCCAAGAAAAGTAGTAATTGATGTTATTCTATATAAAGAACAACGTGATTATTAACATAATTTTCTAGCTAAAATAAATAATCGACCTTAAAAGTATTTTATAGTTCAGCTTTTGAGAGCACCTTATGAAGATACTGGACATTTATTGATTCATTATAATTAACTCTTTATGATAGATTATTTTCTCATTAAATAGCTTATCAAATTTTTTCGACTCAGTCTAATTATGTCTTTCTTCATTTCGCACGAAACACGATGAATAGTACTATAGCAACGATGAAATAATAAAACATAACATAATGATTGCGAAGATAAAATCTCCAATTTATAAGCTCCAATTTTGACATATCATATTAGTCACATCTTTTTTATTTATAATATAATAGAACAAGGCAGCATTTGGAGGATGCATGACAAAATAAGTGAAAAATAAGGACAGTTCCCTCCCTTCCCCCTACTTTTTAATCCCTACTAAACAAATCCCGAGTATATACCTTATCCGCTACATCTTTAATATCATCTGTCAAACGATTAGCGACAATCACATCTGCCACTTCCTTAAACGCATGGAAATCCTTCACTACTCGTGAGCCATAAAAATCATTGTCTTGTAAGGCTGGTTCATAGACGACAACTTCAATACCTTTTGCTTTAATGCGTTTCATCACACCTTGAATCGCCGACTGTCTGAAGTTATCGGAGTCTGTCTTCATCGTTAACCGATAAATACCTACGACATCGGGATTTTCGGCGAGAATACTATCAGCAACATGATCTTTACGCGTTCTATTCGCATCCACAATCGCAGCCATAATATTGTTTGGCACATCTTGATAGTTAGCTAATAACTGCTTGGTATCCTTTGGTAGGCAGTAACCACCATAACCGAATGATGGGTTATTATAATGTGTTCCAATACGAGGGTCTAACCCTACTCCTTCAATAATTTGCTTACTATTCAACCCTCGAACTTCTGCATATGTATCTAATTCATTAAAAAAGGCCACACGCATTGCCAAATATGTATTCGCGAATAATTTGATAGCTTCCGCTTCGGTAGAATCTGTATAAAGAATGTCAATATTTTCTTTGATCGCACCTTCAGCCAACAATGTTGCAAATACTTCTGCACGCTCTGATCTTTCTCCTACTACAATTCGTGATGGATACAGGTTATCATATAACGCCTGACCCTCCCGTAAAAATTCAGGAGAAAAGATAATATTATCTGTATTATATTTTTCCCGCAATTCTAAAGTATATCCAACTGGTAAAGTAGATTTAATCACCATTGTTGCTTCTGGATTTATCTCCAATACAGTCTCAATCACATTTTCAACCGTACTCGTATCAAAATAGTTACGATCTGGATCATAATTCGTTGGCGTAGCGATAATGACAAATTCAGCCTTTTCATATGCGCGTTTTACATCTGTCGTTGCCACTAGGTTCAACCTTTTTGTTTCTAAATAATGTTGAATCTCTTCATCCACAATTGGTGACTTCTTCTTATTAATCATCGCTACTTTCTCTTCTAAGATGTCTATTGCGATTACTTTATTATGTTGTGCTAACAAAACGGCATTCGATAACCCTACATATCCTGTCCCTGCTACAGCTATTTTCATCGTTCATTTCCCCTTTAATATAATTGTTGTACGTTAAAATAACTATCAATCGTTCCAATTTCATATCGTAAGCCTTCAAATCGATAAGGTGTACCTTTTTGCGCTGAATTAACCATAACCATGGAAAAAGATGCCTAGTTCATCAGGATTGGTCCCTTCTGCTATATATTGCTTCATTGAGGGTAATATATGTAAAAAGGGGATACAGCAAAATTCAATTATGGCAATGCCTGCTTCTCCTCTAATGTTGTGACGATCCTATCCACATTCACTTCTGCAATACCTGTACGTTTCATTTCTTCCTGATCGTCTAACGCATGGGTCGTGATACTATCGGCATTGATGTCATGATCTCTTTTTACAAAATTGACCAGTTCAAAGTCAAAGATATTGTCAGTCACCTGCAAAAACTATAATAACCTCTGTTTGTAAGCCTTGTTTAATAGGTGATTTTGGTATAAAGTCAATTGTCCTCTTACAAGCAGTCTGTTGAAGAGTAAGTTACGGGAACTTCACCAAACTTGATAGGTTCGAATTCTTTCTTGAATACAACGTTACGACCTTACGCTTTGCTCACAGCCTTTACTAATGAAGTAACAAAATACATGAACTTCTATAGGATATTATTTCCAATATTATAAATCTTATGTAGGACACCACTTGCTGGTACATAAGGGATTAATTTCTCGATCCCTTCTACGATATCATCAATTCAGGTAAAGCCATAGTAAAAATCATTGTTCAAATCACTGTTATTAATTATTTTGATCGGTTTATCGGCAACATATTTATCTGCAAATACATAATACGCTATATTCAGCCTTCCCATAAAGAAACGTAAACCCGTCGAGGGAATGTTATAAAGTGGCTATAAGTATGTGCCATTAATTCATTAGATTTTAGGTAGATCTATATAAAGAAACAGTATGATTGACAAAATCCGTCTTCTCGAAGGGTACTTTTTATTCACACCGTAGACGGAACTAGAACTTTAGCTAAATATCTGCCTTTATATACGTAAAAGTTATCATCATGTCCATACACCTTCATTTATCACAGTGCTACCGACGGAAAGACTCCCCTTCAAGATTCGAGTATATCAAAGGAGCTAAGCAAGGGATAACAATCGCTAACATACTGATAAGTTTCACTAACCCTAATATAATTTTACTATATTATAATAAAAACGTACACCTGATTGTTAAAGACCGGTAATGATATGATTTAGTATGACTTCATGATAATGCTGAAGCAATGGAAGAAACGCTTTGTGGAATATGCTTGTCGACTTTGTTTGTTCACGGAATATCAGCCTATATCTTGTGAAACTGAGAACTTTTCTTACGAAGAACAGCTAATACCCCGACATGAATAGCCTCCCGCCCCTGAAGTGAGCCCAGCATCTCGTCAAGAGCACACATATTCCATTTCCTTCAACATTTTCTGTATCTTTTTCTTTGCATATTTGCCCCAATGCTTTACGGCGTTTTCCGAAATACCTTGTTGTTTTAAAATTATTTACACGCATGATAAAAGTAACAAACCATCACCTTTGCTAATCCGATAATATTACTGTATATCCATTAACATTTGTATATCCTCATCGATCTCTATATTATTTTCTTGTCAATAGCCTTTGTATACTACTTAGTACAGGCTTTTGTCCATTTAAAACTACTCCAGAAAGCTCTGCTATTATTTGTATCCCTAACAAAATCAATCCAAAAATAACTAATGATACTAGCATCGTAGTGCTGCTAAAGATAATAGCCATAATCCCAAAGAAACCACTAAATGCATATATAATTAATACCGCAGTTTGATGGCTATACCCTATATCCATTAATTGATAATGAATATGTTTTCTATCTGGAGCACCAATATTTTGTTTATTTATTAACCTTCTGAGTATAGCGAATAGCGTATCAAATATTGGTACTGCAATTACAATTATAGGTATAATAAAACTGAATAAAGCTACATTTTTAAATAACCCTAACATTGAAATAACAGCAATTGCATAACCTAAAAATAATGCTCCTGTATCACCCATGAATATTTTAGCAGGGTAAAAATTATGATAAAGAAAGCCTAAGCAACTTCCTATCATTATAATACAAAGATATACCACTAATAGTTGGTAATCCATAATCGCCATGATTAATATGCTTGTTAAACCAATAGCAGAAACTCCAGCAGCAAGCCCATCTAATCCGTCAATCAAGTTAATTGAATTAGAAACACCCACAATCCAAAGAATTGTCAAAGGATAGGAAAATCCATGAAGCTCTACAGGACCAATGAATGGAATAGTTATTGCATCAATTAAAAGTCCTGAAGACATCACAATAACAGATGCAATTAATTGTCCAATAAGTTTTTGATATGCTTTTAAACTTATTAAATCATCTATAATACCAGTGACAATTATAACCAAACCACCAAGTATTATAGCTAACATATAAGGGTGTTGTGGCTGTATATATAATAATCCAGCAACTACTCCTAAGATGATAGCAATTCCACCAAGTCGCGCTCTTATCCTTTCATGCTTTTTTCTTTCATCAGGAAGATCTATTGCATTTATTTTTATTGCTAGCTTTTTCACTATTGGTGTAGTAGCAAATGCGACTACAGCAGATAATACAAATGCTATCACGAGTTCAAGAATATTATACATAGGATCCACCCACTTAAATTGTAATTCGTTTTATATTGAATAAGTTTTGTCAATGACAGATTTTATATACTCATTATTATGTTGCTATCTATATATTTTAGTCGATTCGTTGTTTAAATTAATCCCTGCTTCGTCCTTTAACTTCTGATGATCGGGACCGTGTATTAATTTATCAGTGGGTATTACAGACGCTAACTCCCTGATAAGTCTCACTTTATTTAGAGATAGATTCCGTTTCAAGCATCAAAATATCCTTCACATTTTCTTTATAGATATCTTTATTAAACACGCTATTGAATTTAAGCTTAAGATAGTTTGGAAAATTCAACTTATAAGAACCTTCTTTTACCACTATATACTTTTCTTCACTCATTTCATAATTATTGATATTAAAATATAAGAAGTGCTTTAGTTTATTCATTCTATACATGTCTATTTTGATCGCTTTGCTTTGCCCAAGTCTCCTAGTTTCACCAAAAACCTTTTTAAACATACCGGTGTATTCATAGAAACGATATATTCTATTATTTGCATTTAAATAAAGTATTTGATCATCAAAGATAAAGGTTGTATTTTCCTCAAAAATCTCAGCATCCCCAAAGTGTTCCATTAATGACTTTTGTTTTAACCAACCCTTTTCAAAATCGTAATATACTCCTATATTGGTAACAATAAACATACTTACTAAGACAGAGAAAATACACACTCTTACTTTTGATTGAAGATGGAAAATATCGAATATCAATGACAAAAAATAATACAATATAAGACTCGCCCCTAAGGGGACTAGTATTTGTTGTCTGCTATTCCAATCATTTAACATTGGCATTTTTCCAACCGCTAGATATGCGTAGGTACCAGCTATAAATACAACAACCCCTAGTACTATAAAGAATAAATTTCTTATAAATATTGGTAAACCTATTGTTGGTTTTGATTTAATTTTAATAAAGGTAATCAGCAATAGCAAAATGATAAACATGAACAACCATTCCATGATAGTGTTTGGAATAGACCACTTTATCACTTCAATAAATGAATAATCAAAGCTATCAAGTATATTTTTAAATAAGCTAGTTAATTTAATAGGCCCTATTTCATTGTATTCCTTATATAAACCTGTCGTAACAAATACATTATTTTTAAATACCCAATATAAAATAGGTAGAATAAAAAAAACGGTGTGCTTAGCAACTATCTTAATAAGGTTCTTAACATTCCAAATAGAATCTTTATTAAAATATAACAGATAAATATGGTTATAATATAAAATACTAATAAAGAGGGAGTAAAAAAAGAAAAAAAATAAGGATAAAGACACAATTCGAACAATAATACTCCGCTTTTTCAAGAATATCGTAAATAACCATAGCACAAAAAAGAATAAAAAGTGATTTATTGAATGATTAACTATTACTAGACTAATCTTAGCCGAGTTAACAGGAAATGTAATAAAAAATAAAACAATAAATAGCCGTGCTGTGGATCCAATTTCTCTTATATTTCTTAGTATCAGATACAAAAACAAACCTGAAAAGAAATAGCTTAAAAAGGTCAATAATTTAAATACAAATACACTCTCATCACCAAAAATCAAAAAAATTGTTTTCAGTTCTGCTAAAAAGGTATAATATCCATTCGCAGCAAATTGTTGTTCCAAACCTTCAAAACTCATATTATAAACTGTCCCACAGAGTTAGTAAAACCTGGATTAGATAACTTTTCTTCTGGTGATGTGTGTTCCTTTGTCTAAATAATCTCCTTATTATATCCCAATAAAGTTGAAATATCACAAAAAGAAGCACTCCTAGTAAAGGGTGCTTCTCCAAGCAGTGCTGTATTTATGACGAATCATAAGTTTTCGCTTCACAGTCGTGTGCTTCAACTAAAGTATATTTTTAGTTATCTAACTTTGAAATCTCGAAAGAAAATTAATGATAGGTTTATACTTTTTCCCTACTAATCCAGTCAACTCCACTGTTAGTTCAATCGCGATCAATAAGAATATTAATGTAATAGTTGATCCCCATAAGGTAGATCTAGTAAAAATTATTGCTGCTGTACTAAAGATACAACTCATAGCATAAATCAGAAGAACTGTCTGTCTATGAGTAAATCCCAGACGTAGTAAACAATGATGTAAGTGCAATTTATCAGGTGCTGATAAAGGTTTCTTCAATAGAATCCTTCTAATTATGGCAAATAAAGTATCCAAAATTGGCACACCTAATATAATAATAGGAACTAGTATGGAAAAGAATGTTACATTCTTAAAAAGCCCCATAATGGATAATATACTAATCATGTAGCCTAGCAATAAAGAACCTGTATCCCCCATAAAAATTTTCGCTGGATGAAAGTTATAAAGCAAGAAGCCTAGTGTGCTACCTACAACGATAAATCCTAAGAGAGCCACAAATGTATTACCGATCGATAACGCCATTGTTGAAATCGTAAGTAAGGCAATGGAAGAAATTCCGGCTGCTAAACCATCTAATCCATCTGTTAAATTAATTGAATTAGTTATTCCTACGATCCAAAGAATAGTCAGAGGAATACTAATTATACCAAACTCTAATCTATCAACAAATGGTAGTGTTAGAAACTCAATTTTAATACCACCAAATATCGTTAGGATAGCAACAATTATTTGACCTAAAAACTTTACTTTTGGGCTAAGGCTAAATATATCATCTAATACACCGATTAAAGCAATTAGCGTTGCCCCAACCAATATAAAAATAGTCTCTTTTTCCTTAGGTAGAAAGAGTAAACTTCCTATAATTATACTTATATATATACCTAGTCCACCTAATCTGGGCATTATTTTTTCATGTACTTTTCTTTTATCAGGCTGATCTGTTGCACCCATTTTAAGTGCTAACTTCTTTACATACGGAGTAAGCAGTGTCGTAATTAAAAAACACACCAATAATGCTATAAAAACCATTTTTATCCTCCAAATCACTATTAACAATTTATTTTAAAGAGTTTGTTTTTTATATTTCCTATCATTCGAGTACTTGAGTAATTATACTAGAATGATAATTTCTTTTCAACTATAATTTTATTTTTCGAAAATAAAATGTTTATAGAATAGATTCATTGGAACTAAAAGAGACCCTCAGCTATTCAAGTATTCAAGCTATAACACGAACACGAATTTTAAAGCGATGAGTTAGAAGTGAGGATGAAACCATATTAATTCCTTCGATAATTTGCCTACTCAGCTCTCTTTCCCCAACAAGTTACACTTCTTCAATAAGTGAAATTTTGGCCTATATAACTTTACCACACTAACTTTGAAAGCAAGTTAAATCTATCATTCATTTTTTCTTTTTTAGATAACTATTTGTCAGGATGTTAGTAACCTTTATCCCCCTCTAAGTAAATCTTCACAAGTTCTTCTCGTTCTTAAGTGGGGGTATTACAGACGGTTATTCACTGTGATAAAGGTTATTCAATTACTCATTATTTTATTCAGGTTTCTATATATTATTTTAATTCTGTGTAGATTAGATGAAGTTAACTGTTCTTATTTACTCTAATTTCTTCTTTGAAAAATTTCATAAATAGGACTAAGAAAATTCCCAAAAAGAAACCGATAAATGTGAATATGAAATATATATAAGAATCCTCAACTGAGCTCTCAACTGACTCCATTTGGTTATCACTAATCTCAAGCATTTCAATTCCATTTTCTTTTAAAGTTAAAAGGTCTGTATAATGAGTTGAAGATTCTTTATAAGAATTGATATGATTTGTGATTTTACTGCTTATTTCTATAAAAGCTATCTTTTCAGAAGGTGTTAAGTTATTTATACTAGCCAATAACTCCTGAGAAATATTAACAGTCATTTCGCCTATTAAAGCATCTTTTATAAAAGATAAGCTCAACAATTCGTTTTGATGGAAACTACTATCTTCAAATTCATTATAAGCTTCTGTTACATTCAACATATCACTCTCAACTTTTTGTTCATATTCCTTTATTTGTTCTGTTAATAGCTCATCTAATTGTGTACCTACATAATTTTGGGTTAGTTCTGTTATCTCTTTTAAAATTAATTCATTTTGGTTTTGATTTTTTCCTTTTATAGTAATAGTTAACAGTTTATTTTCTGTAGAGTTATTAATGCTAATTGAGTTTATTATTTTTTCTTCACTAATTTGTAAATCTGTATTTTCAATCAGTTGCTGCATTAAATCATCTGAAGTTATGATATCCGTGAAGTTTTGAGTACTCACTATTTCGTTAATCTCTTCATTTAATATTTCATAATTTCCCTTTGGAAAATTATATGTTAATTTCAATGAAGTAGAGTACGTGTTTTCCTTCAAGAATTCATTTACAACAAAACTTAGACCTATAGAGACAAGAATAATTAATAAAATAACTATTTTGCCTTTCCATATCGTTTTTAGTACATCTTTTAATTGGAACATTCTTTCGTCCTCCAAATTTAATAAATTAACTTATTTATTATTTATATAATCACTTCAAATATACTTTTAGTTTGAAATGTGAATCTAATTTATTTTAAGATACTTTTACCTTAATTTAAATAGTTAATTGTTCCTGTATTTATTGTTTCCTTATTAGATTTTATTATACTATACACTAATTATAGGTGGGTTTCATATATACCCACCTATAATTTATTAGTTTATTTTATATGTTAATACTTCATATGCTTGATATGCATTGGTAGAACCTTGTTCTCTTACATGAACTACTAGTTTATAGTTTCCTGCAACACTTGGTTTCCATCCAATATTTGTATCACTGCTATAGTTCTGAATTAAGATCCATTCTCCTGTATCTATATTCTTTTGCCAGAATTTATACTCTACTGGATTTTTGCTCGTTGCCTTAGCATTAACAATTATTCTTTCATTTACTGGCTGTGGACTTGCTTTGTCTGCTTCAAACGATGTGATGCTGAGCTCTAGGTTATCTACAGTATAACTGATAGTACTATAAACCTGATATGGTTCTGTAGATCCTTGTTCTCTTACATGGACAACTAGTTTATAGTTTCCAGCAACACTTGGATTCCATTCTATGTTTGTGTCACTACTATAGTTTTGGATTAACGTCCATTCTCCTGTATCTAGGTTCTCTTGCCAAAATTTATACTCTACTGGGTTAGAATCTGTCGCCTGTGCACTGACCATAATTCTTTCATTTACTGGTTGTGGACTTGCTTTGTCTGCTTTAAACGATGAAATAACAGGTTTCGGCTTCTCAATTACATAATTGAGCGTTTTATACGACTGATAAGGTTCTGTGGTCCCTTGTTCCCTTACATGAACCACAAGCTTATAGTTCCCTGCAACGCTCGGCTCCCATCCTATATTCGTATCCGTACTATAGTTCTGAATTAAGGTCCATTCTCCTGTATCTAAATTCTCTTGCCAAAATTTATACTCTACTGGATTATTACTTGTCGCCTTCGCATTGACTATTATTCTTTCATTTATTAGCTGTGGACTTGCCTTGTCTGCTTCAAACTCTGTTATATTCGGCTTACTGATCACATAATTAAGAGTCTTATAAGATTGATATGGTGTTGTTGAACCTTGTTCTCTTACATGAACCACCAGTTGGTAGTTTCCTGCAATAGTCGGCTCCCATCCTATATTCGTATCCGTACTATAGTTCTGAATTAAGGTCCATTCTCCTGTATCTAAATTCTTTTGCCAGAATTTATACTCTACTGGATTTTCATTTGTCGCCTTTGCATTGACTATTATTCTTTCATTTATAGACTGTGGACTTGCCTTGTCTCCTTCAAACTTTGTAATAGTTGGTTTTGGATCTTCTATTACATAATGGAGCGATTTATATGTTTGATATGATTTTGTAGATCCTTGTTCCCTTACTTGAACGACTAGTTTATAATTCCCTGCAACGCTTGGTTCCCACCCTATGTTCGTGTCACTACTATAATTTTGCAATAAAGTCCATTCTCCTGTATCTACATTCTCTTGCCAGAATTTATATTCTACAGGTTCACCAGAAGTCGCTTTTGCATTAACGATTATTCTTTCATCTACTCGTTGTGGACTTGTTTTATCTGCTCCAAATGATGTTATTACAGGAGTACCCAATTTATAATAATTAATTATGGAATTAGCTATTTTTAGCGCCATTTGTTCTTGATTATTTTTAATTTTAAATAAATCTTCTAAATTAGATGTAAACCCATTTTCTATTAGTATAGACGCCATGTTTGTATGTCTAGTTACATACAAATTATGATCTTTACTACCTGATGAGGTGTACCTTTTTTTAAATCCTAATGAAGCTAAAGCATCAGCAATATCTAATGATAGCTGTTGGCTTTCTTGTACTACACTATGAAAAGGCTTTTTATCATAAACGATAATATTATTCACATGTGCTTTTTTCGTTTTTCCATTATCACTATAAAATATATAGGATTCTCCATTTACTTTTTTCTCGTATAAATAATCATACGTTTTCCCATTATATTTGACATAATAATCATCACTCTGAATGTTAGCTCTGTATGAACTAAAATGCGTACTAATACCTTGTGCACTAGAATAATAGTTAGAATCATGATGGATACTTAAAAACAAATCAGCATTTTTTACGTTTGCAAAATCAGCTCTTTCCTCTAACGATAGATATTCGTCACCATTCCTTGTTAAAATAACTTCAGTAAAAGGATCTAGTCTATCTTTAATCAACCTGGAAAGCTCTAGATTAATGTCTTTTTCTTGCACGTTATAGTTAACTGCTCCAGGATCCCATCCCCCATGTCCCGGATCAATCACTATTCTTTTTGAAGCCTCCACTTGAATTCCTATCACCAAGAAGGAAATAAAGGCAAAAAGATAGGTAATTATTATTTTTTTATATTTCATTAAGTTCACTCCCGATGTTAATTAGTATTTCTCTACTTATCTTACGATCTCTCCTTAATTTTTTTGACTTAATATGATATTTGAGTTTTGTTCAAGTTAAATTGACATATGAATAATGAAAGGTTAATAGCGGAACGATTTGATAGATTCCAATTCCTTCTGATCAAACGAATTTAAAAGATTATAGAATTTACTCACTCCCCAGATATCTATTCACATTTTTATCACGGAGATGGCAACCGTTCGCAAGATTCTAATGAAAGAAGTCTCCATAGAACAGTACTTACTTTCTTATGTATCTATCGTATATATCACATAAAAGTGTCAGTAAGATTTTCATAACCTTTGCTGTTTGATTATATTTCAAAATTGGAAGGTTCCTCCTTTATAGGAATAAAGAAGGCCTTCCTTTTGTTTAGAACCTAAATATTGGATAGGTTTAATGAAATATAAATGAATATTTATTTTATGAGCCTCTTCGTTAAACCTCACTCAGTAATATGATATTTTATGAAAGAATATTTTTGATAGGGTTGCTGTGACCCTTGCTCTCTTACATGCACTACTAGTTTATAATTTCCAGCAACACTCGGTTCCCATCCTATATTCGTATCAGTACTATAGTTCTGGATTAAGGTCCATTCTCCTGTATCTAGATTCTCTTGCCAGAATTTATACTCTACTGGATTTTCACTTGTTGCCTTTGCGTTTACTATTATTCTTTCATTTACTGGTTGTGGGCTTAACTTGTCAGCTTCTAACGATGTGATACTAATATTCGGCTTTACTATGACATAATTGAAAGTTTGGTAAGCTTCATATGGTTTCGTAGATCCTTGCTCTCTAACATGAACCACAAGTTGATAGTTTCCTGCAACACTCGGTTTCCATCCTATATTTGTGTCACTACTATAGTTTTGTAATAGAGTCCATTCTCCTGTATCTAGATTCTCTTGCCAGAATTTATACTCTACTGGATTTTCACTTGTTGCCTTTGCATTTACTATTATTCTTTCATTTACTGGTTGTGGACTTTTTCTATCTACTTCTATCGTTGTAGTTATTGGTTCCAACTTATCTATCACATAATGCATAGTTCTGTAAGCTTCATATGGTTTTGTAGATCCTTGCTCTCTAACATGTACCACAAGTTGATAGTTTCCTGCAACGCTAGGGTTCCATTGTATAGACGTTTCACTACTATAATTCTGTAATAAGGTCCATTCCCCTGAATCTAAATTTTCTGCCCAGAATTTATACTCTACTGGGTTTTTAAATGTCGCATTTGAAGTGACTTTAATTGCTTCATTTACTAGTTGTGGACTTGTTTTGTCCGTTTCAAACAATGTGATACTTGGCTTCGGCTTCTCTATAACATAATTAAGAACCTTATACGCTTGATATGGCCTAGTGGATCCTTGTTCCCTTACATGAACCACTAGTTTATAGTTTCCTACTTCATTAGGCTCCCAGCCAATGTTCGTGTCACTACTATAATTCTGTAATAAGATCCATTCTCCTGTATCTACATTCTCTTGCCAGAATTTATATTCTACAGGATTAGTACTTGTCGCCTTTGCATTAAGTATTATTCTTTCATTAACTGATTGTGGACTCGGTTTGTCAGCAGTGTAGCTATTAAAATCAATATTTATATTTTCTTTCACTTCAAAGTTAATTGTTTTGTATACATCAAAACTTTTGTGGGATTCTACGTCTTTAACATGTACCACCAATCTATATTTACCAGCCTTAGACGGAGTCCATACTACTTTAGGATCATTCGAGTAGTTCCTTATCAATTCCCATTTACCGGTTTTAAGATTTTCTGCCCAATACTTATACTGTAATGCATTCTCACCAGAAGCATTTGTCTTCAACTCAATATTAGTGTCAGTACCTACAGGACTTTGGATATTCGAACTAAAATCTGAAATAATAGGGTCCCTAGTAGAATTTATTGTGTAATTCATTGTTAAATAATCATCATATTGGCTTGAAGAGTATTTATCTTTTACGTGAACATTAATCGTGTATTCTCCTGGTTTTTGGGGCTTCCAACTAACGCTATTCGAATCCGAATAATCTTTTAATAGATGCCACTCATCATTGTATAGAACCCAATATTTATATTCTGGTTGATATCCACCACTAGTATTTGCGGTAAATTGAATATTAGAATAACTGTTTTGTGGAGAAGGCTTGTCCGTTTTTATATCTGTAATACTAATTTTTGTTGGTATTTTACTAGTGTATTTTATTGAAATATCATTATAATAATGTTTCAATATTTCTCTATAATTTTTATTATAATTTTGGGCCATATTTTGAGCACCCCATTGGCTCATACCAACACCGTGACCAAATCCACCACCGTTAAAGATGTATTTACCATCTTGTAATGATAGTTGCTTAATGTTAATACTTTTCATTTTTGAAGTGCCGATCATGGATCTAAATGCTGTCAAAGGATATTTAACCTCAGTCTCAAATAAATAGACCCTTCCTTTAGAAGTCATTCTATAACTATTATTATCCAAGTTTTTTAATATATATTGAATTTTAATGGTTCCCATATATTCCTTATCAGGATTTAAATCTATTTTATCAAAATTCAGAGCTTTGATATCTATGATTTTCATTTCATATTTTTTATCTATAACTGTTCCATATAATTTAGCCTTCAAATTCCTCATAAATGAATAATCCGATTCACGAATTTCATCCCACCACTGTTCTGGTGTACCAAGACTTTTCCCCGCGAAACTTATTTGGACTTTCGAAATGGGAAAACTCCAATCATTATATGGATTTTGACTAAATCTATCATAAATATCTTCCTTATTTGTTAAATTAGGGTGCCAACTATTTTCTGTGCCCCAATAATTTTCATTAGAAAGAATTCTTCCACCGTTCGATGCAGAATAAACCGCTGATATTGTCCGATTATTTGCATCTAATAAAACTTCTCCTCTAGTTTGCCCAACAGCTTTTATAGCAGTATTATAAATTGATCCTTGAGGAATTCCTGCATATACTTGATTCGCTTGAGAATCTAGAATACTACTAGTGCTGTCAATATGGCTGTATGCTACCGTTCTTGCTGCTAGAGCCTGAGATTTTAAAGCATCAATATTCCATGATGGATACATTTCATAGCCTACTACACCTTTTAAATAGTCTTCAACAAATAGTTTATTGTATGGTCTTATATAGTTTCCTTCGGCTTTAAATGTCATTTCGCCCAAGTACGATAAAGTTTGTCCATATCGAACTGATTCAAAGATAGTCAAATAATGATATGGATTATATCTTTCTGGTCTAAACGTAAGTTCTTCAGTAAAAGTACCAAGTACGTTTGATCCTTCTTTTAATATTAGCTTTTCACCACTTTTGTTTATTGTATAGGAACCCCCATTTTTGAGGTCTATATTGGAATTATAAATATAGTAATTCCCATTAACTTCAAAATTAATTTCCGTTTGATTATTTACATAGTTCACTAGTTTTACAGATATTAGCCCAGGACCACTGGCGTGCACAGTATTATTTGTACTACTAATCGAAAGAGCTACAACCCCAATGATACACATAAACAGAAGCTTCAACACTTTATTCAATAGTATTCTCCTCACTTTTCTATTAAACTCTTTAACTTGCTAATTTAGATTTTTTAAACATTTTTGGGAATTTATTTTTCTATACTTTATAAACATTAATAATTTTTGAATAATAATCGTAAATCTTTTTTATCTCTTCTCTATTATTAGTATTCAATATTGATTCATCGATCATGAAAGAATCTATTTCCACTGTATCATCAAATAGAGATTTTAAGTTACCTAGTGCTGTTGAATAAAAAGAAGAAACATGATTTGGAATTTCGTAACTTTTCACCAAATAAAATTCAATAGGAATATCAAGTTTTAATATTCGAAATCCGAGATTTTCAATTTCATAAAGGAAATCATCATTTTCTGTTCTATGTGGTACATAAAAGAACTCTTTAGTTGAATCATAATGTTGCAATACTTTTTTTAACAGGTTTAAATACTCTTGCCTTGTTTTAATTATTCTTTTTTCAGTCAAAGGAGAACCCAAAAAAAAGAGATTATCTACTTTTGATTTATTTTCCTGCTGCTTTTTCAGAAATGTATAATTATTTTTAATTATTCTTATATTTTTCATCGGCTCTAAATTATAAGAAGTAAAGAATGTCATTTCTCTTTTTGACATTTTTTTTGAGATATTTCCGATACCCAACAATTTTCTCATTAAATTCTTAAAAAAAGCTTTCAAGCCTGTTATTTTTTTTACTCGATTCGGATTGGTCAAATTATTATATATTTTTAATGTTGCAGTCCCATCATCCAAAACAAATAAATCAGATTGCAAGAAGGAATTTATGAAACACTGTATCGCATCAGATCTAAAGTCTCCAATAAAAATTTTATCAATTTTCTCATAAGACCTTATCTGCCTCTTCATCCCGAAAATCCTTGTTAACCAACTTATTTTGCCTGATCCAAAACCTACCTTTTCAACATTATACCACTCGGAATTATCCGTTAGGTTCAACATTTGCTTCATAGAATTTGGATTTTCTCCATTATTAAGTAATAATGTACATGTTTCTGTTGGTAATTGAAAGTATTGCTTTGCTTCCATAGCATTTAATAATTGAAGCGGAGATTCAACAATAAAAACGTTCAAATATTACACCCTCCTTATTTGTACTCAAATACAAAAAGTCGAATACAGTTCAGAAATTAAGTTAATGCCGTTTTGATGATATCAATGACCTTATCTTGTTGTTCATTTGTCAAACTAGATCCAGAGGGCAAACAAATACCTGTGTCAAAAACTTTGTTAGAAAAACTGTCAGTAGAATGAGGATAGTATAAGTTATCTTTAAACAATGGTTGTTCATGTAGTGGCTTCCAAATAGGTCTAGCTTCTACATTCTCCTTATTCAATAAATCAATTAGTTCCATGTAATTTTTACGAACTAATTGAGGATTTAGTGTCAGAGTAGTTAACCAACGTGTAGAATAATAATCCTTAGGTTCTGGCATGAACTTTATACCATTAATTTGGGTTAGTTCACCTTTGTATTTGTTAAAAATTTCTCTACGTCTTTCGATTCTGGAGTCTAGCACCTCTAGTTGAGCCCTTCCTACCCCTGCTAATATGTTACTCAATCTATAATTATATCCAACATGACTATGTTGATAATGTATTGCTTTATCTCTTGCTTGTGTAGCTAAAAATTTTGCTTTTTCCATATAATAACTATCATTCGAAACCATCATTCCGCCACCAGATGTAGTTATTATTTTATTACCGTTAAAGGAAAAGATCCCTATTGTACCAAATGAACCAGACTTTTTACCATAATACTCTGCACCTAAAGATTCAGCCGCATCTTCAATTATTGGTACATTATATTGCTCACAAATAGTTAATATTTCATTCATATCTGCACTTTGGCCATATAAATTCACCACAATAATAGCTTTTGGCAGTTTATTATTTTTTTCCGCATCCTCTAAGGCTTTCCTTAGTGCTGTTGGTGACATATTCCAGGTTTCTGGTTCAGAATCAATAAATACTGGTTGTGCTTTTAAATAGAGAATGGGATTTGCTGATGCGATAAAAGTTAAACTAGAACAAAAAACGAGATCATCTTTTTTCACCTCTAAGAGTTCTAAAGCTAGGTGTATCCCTGCAGTACCCGAACTAACCGCAGTTGCATCTGATACACCTATATAATCAGCCATTTCTTTCTCAAAGGAGTCTACGTTTGGACCTAATGGTGCAACCCAATTAGAATCGAACGCATAGTCAATATACTTCCTTTCGTTTCCACTCATATGAGGTGGTGACAATAATATTCTCTCACTCATCGTTATCAACCCTTCTTTTTTCTTTTGCAGGAACTCCGTAAGCAACTGTGTAAGGTTTAATCTCATTTACAACCGTCGAACCTGCTCCAATTATGCTATCATTTCCTATAGTTATATTTTGAATAATAGAGGTTCCTACTCCTATATGACTTCGCTTACCAATAGATACATTGCCCGATAGATTAACTCCTGGAGATATATGCACATAATCATTTACAAAACAATCATGATCTATAGTCGATGATGTGTTTAGAATACAGTGATTTCCGATTTCACTTGAATGGTTAACAACAACATTCGGCATCAAAACAGTTCCATCTCCTATTGTAACATTCGACCCAATATAACAAGAAGGATGTATAGCTTTGCCAAAATAATAACCTTTATCAGCTATTTTTTGGGCAATTTTTAATCTTAACTTATTATCCCCAATCGCTATTATTACTTTTATTGATGATTTATTAGGAAATATTGATTCAATGTCATCCGTTCCACCAAGAATTTGATAGCCAATAAAACTATCTTTTTTGTAATCATCTATAATGCCTAATATATTTTTTTTTTAAGTTTTAATATATCCACAACCACTTTCGAGTGTCCACCAGCACCAACTATAACGTACATTATTCCACACCTTTAATATGATATTTTTTTATTGATAAGAGCATTATCAATCTCGATCGATGTTATAACTTCGATAATTTTTTGACTTGCATTACCTTCCCCATAAACATTTTTTACTTCTGTAAGCTTTTGACTAAATGCTTGTGTATCCATCATTTTAATGGCTTTTAATAGATCATCCTTGTTACAATCTACATCTATTACATTCTCTGAGCGTTCTCTCCCGATTTGCCTATTACCGATATTTATTACTGGCTTTTTGAATGATGCTGCCTCAATAATCCCTGACGACGAATTGCCGATAATAGCCAACGAGTTTTTAAGTATTGTTAAATATTCCATTGGACTAAAATTAGTAACAAAATGAAAATATTTATATTTCTTGTAATTTTCATATTCAATAATAATATCCTCATTCCCTGCATCTGAATTCGGCATTATTATAATTACATCTTTTCCTAACTGTGATAGTGAACTCATACATATTTGGATTTGAGACTTAACATCATTTACCTCTGTCGTAACAGGGTGAAAGACAAACAAGTAATAGTCCTTATTATTCAATACAATATTATGTTTTAATAATACATCTTCTGTTTGTGGCGTTTCTTGTGTTTTAATTGTGTCGATTCGAGGAGCTCCCACTTTGAATATTCTCCATTGATCTTCTCCTAATTTACTGATACGTTCAGCGCTCAAATCAGTTGAAGGAAAGTGAATATGTGATAACTTAGTGATCGCATGCCTTACAGATTCATCAATGGAACCTGAAACTTCTCCACCATGGATATGCGCTACTGGTATGTTCATATGAGAAGCAGAAATAGCCGCAGATAACATTTCGCCTCTATCTCCCAGAACAAGAACTATATCTGGTTTTAACCTTTGAAAAGACTGAGTCATTCCTATTATTCCAATACCAATTGACTTTGCCATGTTTTCTCCAGTAGAACCTTGTAGCAAAATATCAACCTTATCTGATATCGTAAAATGATCATTTTCAATTTCTTTCAACGTATTCCCATGATACGGAGACAAATGCATACCAGTAGCCAAAATTTGAAGGTTCAGATTTTCATTTTCATTAATTGTACTTATTATCGGATAATAAATTCCATAATCAGCTCTAGTACCAGTAATTACACATATATTTCTTTTAGGATTAATCATAGGATATCATCCCATTTAATAACTTGATCAGCTTGAACATCTTTTTTTATTTCTTTTCCTTGAATTAGTTCGAAAAATTTAGGCTCAATTCCGTTACCTGGTCTTTTAACCGTGAGAATATCCTCATTTAGTATGGTTCCTTTTGTTATTGCACTTTTTGCTACAATACTTTTCCTTGCTACTTCTTTTGTATCAGCTTCTGATGGCATGCACCTCTTTATGCCATCTCCTAATGCTTTCTCCAAATTCCTTATACTATTTACCATTTCTTTGAATTCTTTTGGGGTAATGGAAGCCTTATGGTCAGGTCCTTCCATGTTTCTGTCTAGTGTAAAATGTTTTTCAATTAATTTTGCACCGAGAGCAACAGCACCTATTGAGATTTCACTTCCGTCTGTATGGTCTGAATACCCTACGATATTCCCAAAACTATGCTTCATTGTGTTAATCACTTTTAAATTCACATCTTCATAAGGTGCTGGATAATCTGAAGTACAGTGCAAAAGGAGTACTTCTGAATCTTTTAGAATATTTAATGCTTCTTCAATTTCACCTAAATTTGCCATTCCAGACGATAAAATGATCGGTATGTTTAAATTAGCTAGACCTTTTAAGAAAGGATGGTTTGTTAAATCACCTGATCCAACTTTAAAAGCGTGCACCCCTATTCGCTCTAAAAAAAGTGCACTATCTATATCAAATGGCGTAGATAGAAATTCTATTCCCTTGTCTTCACAATATTCTTTTAAAATAATAAAATCTTGTTCAGTTAATTCAAGTTTTTTCAGCATGTTATACTGTGATTCATGCTCACCCATGTTTTTCTTTTGGTATTCTGCTAAATTAGCAGAACTAGAAACTAAACTTTTTGCCTTAAACGTTTGAAACTTTACTGCGTCTGCTCCTGATTCAACTGCTACATCGATCATCTTTTTTGCAATATTCATATCACCATTATGATTCACACCAACTTCGGCTATGATGTAAGTTGGTGAAGAACTATGAATAACCTTTTCGCCTATTTTTATCACCATTTAATCCTCCATATGTTTGTTCATCAGTATTTCTGCCAGATAAAGATCATAAATATCATCAATGTCAACTGATGATATTTTATCCATTATATAAGGGATTGCCATAGTGTCATATATTTTGTTTTTATTTAATACCATTTCCTTCGTAGTAATATATATAGCACCATTAATTTGATATATTGTTTCAAAGTCTTGTCTTCTTGTTACATCCGGTTTATTTTCAAGATAGTCGACTAATTTTCCATCATTTAATTTCTTCATAATGTTTGGGTGAACAGCTGCTTCCGATACACTGATTAATGGTGTTCGATTTTCATCATAAAATTGTTTAATTGCTTCATCTATATGCTTAGTCGTCCTTAAAGGAGAAGTAGGTTGTAGAAGTATCATATCGTCCATTTTTTCATCTAATTCTTTAATGGTATGACTTATTACATCTATAGATTTTGCATGGTCATCAGCTAAGCTTTTAGGTCTTATAAAAGGAACCTCAGCGCCATATTCTAAAGCCGCTGCAGCAATTTCATTATCGTCAGTTGAAACAATCACTCTGTCAACAAAGCTAGAGCTTTTAGCATTCTCAATAGTATGCGCAATTAAAGGTCGATTATTAAGCAATACTAAATTCTTCTTTTTTATACCTTTTGATCCACCCCTTGCAGGTATTAAAGCAACAATACTCATAATTAAAACAACTCCTAAAATAACAAATTCGTATTTTTTAATAAATCCTTAATTTCTTCTTTGAGTAATGGCTTTTCTGTTTTCGAAGAATATTCCTTTTTATCCGTCTTTGTAAAACCTTGCTTAGTATTAATTCTGTCATTCAATAACGAATCAATAGCATACATCTTATCATTTTCGAAAGCACGTTCCGACTCTTCCGATGTCATTAATTCTTCGTAAACTTTTTCCCCTGGTCTAATTCCGACTTCTGTTATCTTACCTGTATATGATTGTTGACTTTTAGAATTATAGTCTTCAATTAATACTTCTGCGAGGTCATTTATGAAAAGAACAGGCATTTTCAATACATAAGTCTCTCCACCTGTTGAAAATTCTCCTGCATTAAGAACTAACTTAGCTGCTTGTGGCACCGACATCATGAATCTTGTCATATCTTTATCTGTTAATGTAATGTCATTGTTTTGTTTTATCTGCTTCTTGAAGAGTGGTATCACTGACCCTCTAGATCCCATAACATTCCCAAATCTCACACACGAAAATGCCGTTTTAGCTGATCCTTTATAGTGTTCTGCTGCAGAAACTAATTTTTCTGATAACAATTTGGTTGCTCCCATTGTATTCGTTGGGTTAACCACTTTATCCGTACTCACTGCTACTACTTTTTCAACATTATTATCAATTGCAGATTCTATAATATTTTGTACACCAAAAACATTTGTTTTCACAGCTTCAAACGGGTTATATTCAGAAGAAGGTACATGTTTTAAGGCTGCTGCATGAAAAATGATATCAATGTCTTTAGTTGCATAATTAATTCTATCTTTATCACGTATATCTCCAATTAAATATCTTATATTACTGTATTCTTTTAGTTCATACTGTAAATCAAACTGCTTCGATTCATCTCTACTAAGAATTCTAATAACATTGGGTTCATACTTTAATAATTGTCTAACTATTTCACTTCCAATAGAACCTGTTCCACCAGTAACTAATATATTTTTTCCTTGATACATACAAAACACCCTCTAATTATTTTTATTTTTACGTTCACCAGCTAAAGCTCCCTTAAAACCAAGGAACTGTAAATTATTTACCGCAAAGTTAGATATACTCTTTGTGTTTTGCAAGCTAACAACTATTATAGCATTTAAACTAATTGCGACTATACGACAAAATGCTGGGAAATCTAGACTTCCCATTCCTAATATATATATAACAGCCGTGAAGCTCCATAAAATAAATAAATTATTTTTAAAGTGCACATCTATAAAACGAGAAATATAAAAGAACACTAAGAAAATCAATAACATGGTCGCTGTACCAATTATATAACCAATATGAATAAAGAAATCCCCCACAAAAAAGCTAGGACCACTTCCATCAGGATATCCATATATAAATTCAAATACCTGGCCATCTATATTATGAAGGTCAAAAGGAAAATCAATATTGAGCATTTCAAACCTGGCTATAAATGCTGCACCTTGAGTAACGAAAAATCTCCTGATTCCCGAAGTCACGAGGCTACCTGTTATAAACAAATATGCCGAGAACGCAATAACTACCATTGTTAGCAATTTGAAATTAATTTTCATTTTAAAAATAAAGATCCAGAAAAAAATGTAGAAATAAACTAAAACTCCTTTGTTCCCACCGATTAATAAAATGATACTTACAGCAGCAAACAAAATTAACTTAACTACATTTGATTGAATTCTATCATAAAAGTATAAATAATACGATGGGATGATAAAAAATATAAATGTTGAAAACGTAAAGTAAAGAGGTATACTACCACTCATATCTGGTCTTTCTATTCGACTTCCTTCTAAAACCAAATTGATCAATGGAAATCGATCAAAGTAAAACACAACATAAGCCAGAATGGCCGCAGTAACGTAGCCCATATACAAATAAACTAACTTATTTGAAGAATGATTAAATGTAATATTTTTAGAAAAATTAATGGAATTTTTAACTATAATCAATAAGGTTATAATTAAGAAATATAAGATTGAAAATGCTAAGTATTGTAAGTATGAACCTGCACTAAATACTTTATACGCTTCACCCAAGAATATGGAATAGTAGATGGATGGTGTATAGAAAATTATTGTAGAAATCACATAAAAAATTACTAAAGATTTTTTATGCTCGTTATATCTGAAACCAATGAATAAAAATGATACATACATGAGTGTCAATAAAGAAAATAAAATATATTCAATTACCATAAAAATACTCCTTAAAATTATCTTTTTTTTAGTAAACTAAACCAAGGCATTGAGTAGACTTTTGATGAAAGGACCCACATTAATACAAAAGCCAACAGAAATGATAAGGCAGATGCATATGAAGCTCCTATTGCCCCAAAATGAGTTATAAATAAATTGTTTAGTATTAAATTTAGTGGAACTACAATTATCATAACACCAAAGTTTAGATGTGTTTTCTGAGCATAATGAACATAATTCGTCATCATTTTATACATTCCATTAAAAGCATATCCAATAGAAATCCATAGAACAAATTTACTAGCATCATGAAACTCTTCTGCTACATAAAACGAAATAATATATGGGGATAATATACCCAATACTACCGCAGCTACAATCACTATTATAAAATAGAAGTAAGTAAATTTGACAATCCTTTTTCTAACAATTAATTGATCCAGCTTTAATCTTTCAAAAAACCAGGGTACCCACGCTTTGTTAAATGAATTAATGACAATCATTAATATCATTGATATTTGATAACCTATCGTATAAATACCTGCAGCTTCTATACCTACTATGTTTTTAATGAATAATCGATCCGAAACATTTATTAACGCCATACCCAATACAACTGGAATTAGTGGAACTCCAAATTTTATAGCGTGTTTAATATATGAATAGGAATACTGAAATTTCAACAATTTTTGCGATTTTATTATAAATATCCCAATAAATCCATATAAGATATACGAAATACTCAAACCTAAAACAGCGCCTTGCCAGCCCATATTAAAATTCACCACTAAGACGATCGACAGTATTCCGTTAAGCATTGACTGACTTATTAAAAAAGCTCCATATTTATACGGTTGATGTTGAACCTGAAAAAGAACTAGAACTACTTGAAACAGAAACTGACTTGCTGCCACAAGTATAGCCAATTGAATCCAACGCCAGTTTAAATCAGTCAGGTTGAAAATAATATTACTGAATACAGAATTCAATACCGAAATAATCACTGTACTAGATAGTAATACAAGTAAAGTATTGGTAACATATTTTGCGAAATCTATTTTGTCTCTTTCAAAATATTGTCTAGTAACCGCCCCATGAATGCTTAGACCAACCACAGGCCCAAATATTAGTAAAACCATTTGAAACATAGAGAAAAGACCATAATCTTCAGTTGACATATTACGTGTATATATAGGAATTAGAAAAAATGGAACTGCTGCGTTTAATATAGTTGAAGAAACATAAATAGTTGCTGACTGAAACAATTTTTTAAACAATGTATCACCTACGTAAATATCCTTATTGTCCTTTATATAAAAATAAGTTATCATAACTTTATATTTTTAAATCTTGATCACCATAGTTAAGTTTATACTTGAATAGTTTATCATGCAAGAAAATTTTAAATTTTTCTACTGAAAAGGAGTACGTTTTTTTATGGACAACAATCAACCACTAGTATCTGTTATAACACCTACATTCAATTCAAGTGATTATGTCGTTAAAACTATAGAATCAGTCCAATCACAGAGTTATCAAAATTGGGAAATGATTATAATTGATGACTGCTCATCTGATAATACTGTGGAATTAGTTAAAGGGGAAATCAGTTCAGATCCTAGACTAAAACTTATTCAAAATCAAGAAAATAAAGGAGCAGCAGTCTCTAGAAATTCAGGTATAAACCTGGCATCCGGAAGATACATTGCTTTTTTAGATAGTGATGATATATGGAGTTCAAAAAAGTTAGAAACTCAAATAAGTTTTATGCAAAAAAATAACTACTTTTTCACTTTCACTTCCTACTCTCTTATAGATAAGGATGGAAATAAATTAAATAAAATGGTTCGAGCTAAAGACATGCTAAACTATAAAAATCTTTTAAGTCATCCTGGGGCAATTGGTTGCTTAACTGTTGTTCTTGACAAACATGAAATCCAAGACATTACAATGCCCAACATAAGAACCCGTCAAGATTTCGCTTTATGGTTAAAAATATTAAAAGAAAAATATACTGCTTATGGACTGGATATTGATTTAGCTTTTTACAGAAAAGTTCCTGGTTCTATATCAAGCAATAAAATTAAAGCAGCCAAAAAAAATTGGTATGTGTATCGGAAAATAGAGAAACTCAGCCTAATTCCTGCGACATGGTACTTTTTAAATTACGCATATAAAGCCATAGTAAAAACGTTTTTAAAATAATTGATTAAGAATAGGACAGAGTGCCAGTTCAGCCACTTCATGCTTAGGTGATAGCAGAGTTGTCTTAGACCTCAAGGGAGCGTTGCGTGAAACTAGATACGAATGTAAAAAATAGATGTTAATTTTAAAATTTCAAGAACTACACAGAGATTATTAGAAAATGGCTGGTTTTGGAAAGACTTCCTTGGCCTTAACAAAGGCTTTTAAAAATTTTATAGGATAAAAATAATGGTCATTTATTCTAGCTGTAGTAGTTGGATTTCGATGTAGTAAACCAAAAAAAGTGGAAGCTTGACAAAATTAACGTAACACTTAAATCCACAAAAACTTTTACCATATCCTCTGCTAAAAAGATTAGCATATGGAGATGGTTGGAATGTCTGAGGCACTCACGATAGTTAAAAACGGCTTAAGCCACATGGAATATACGGCTTAAGCCTCCTGAATTTTTTTTATTATTCCCGCTGACTACTTGACAGCGGGAAATTTACTATCATTAATCTCGGATTTCTTCAACTATACTTCTTTCTCTTTCTTCGGCTTCTTCCCAAACCATCCCTTCACACGCTCTGACAAATTATCAAAATACGTGTAAACAACTGGTATTAACACTAACGTGAACATACTGGATACGGCTAAACCGAAGATAACGGTAATTGCCATTGGTTGCTGCATTTCGGCGCCTTCTCCGTAACCTAGGGCGAGTGGTACCATCGCTAGGATCGTTGTCAAGGTTGTCATCAGAATTGGACGCATCCTTGTTTTTCCGGCTTCGACAATTGCTTCATGACGATCCAGTCCACGTCTTCTTAAAATATTAATGTAATCGACAAGTACGATCGCATTGTTGACGACAATACCGGCGAGCATGATCACCCCGATGAAGGCGGTTATCGATAATGGTTGACCTGTGATAAATAGGCCACCAAACACACCTACTGCTGTTGCTGGCATCGAGAACATGATAATTAACGGGAACAGGAAATTCTCAAATTGAACTGCCATTACGGCATAGACTAAGAAGATCGATAAGATCAGTGCCAAGCTTAAGTCTGCAAAGGCTTCTGTCATATCTTCTGCCTGACCACCAATGGTGTAGTCATAATCCTCTGGGAAATTCATCCCGTCTAAGGCTGATTCTACATTTGTAGAAACCGTTCCAAGATCCATCCCCTCAATACCTGATGAAATATTTACTTGACGTTGCTGGTTCTGCCTTGTGATCGTTGCTGCACTTTGGACTTGTTCAAAATCAGCAATCGTTGTTAATGGTATCGATGTTCCTTGTTGGTTTTGAATCAGAACATTTTCTAAATCGTTAATGGTTGTTCTCGCATCTTCCGGAAACATTAAAGTAACATTCATCTCGTCACCATCTTCACGGTACTGCATAACCGTCTGACCCGTGAAACTAATCTGAACCTGGTTCATTACTTCCTGATAGGATAAGCCATATTGGGCTGCCAGTTCGCGATCGACTTGGATGTTCATCTCTGGCTGTGTATCTTCTAAAGAAGATGTAGGATTATAGATTCCCTCTGTATCTTCTAATACCTGTAAGACTTGATCTGATAGTTCTTGTAACACATCTGTTTCAGGTCCAGAGATTTGAATTTGAATCGGATCACCCAGGCCTCCTACACCTGAACTTGCTTCTGTTACGGTAATATCAGCTCCAGGTATATCTTGCATGTCTTCATCTAATTGCTGGACAAAAGAGGCAGTCGTTTCTGATCGTTCATCCGCTGCTACTAACTGAATCTGATAGGATGCAGCTGATCCGCCTGACATCACAGCTTGTTCTGGGTTACTACTTCCAACTGTTACATAACTAACATCAATGATATCGTCATATTCAGCAAGTTTTTCATTTACTTTTTCCGTGATCGCAAGACGTTTTTCTTCATTTGTTCCAGTAGGTGTCTCAACCGTAATTCCTACTTGTCCTTGATCGCCTTCAGGAATAAAGGCAGTTCCGATAAAAGGTATTAAGCATAAACTACCAATGATGGCTGCAATCGTAATTGCGATCGTTGTTTTTCTTAATTTTAATGCTTTTTCCAGGACGCGCTGATAACCTGCAATCACTTTATTTAATACGCGATCAAACCAATAACGTCTGCCATGGTCTTCCATTGCTTTTGTTAATAGTTTTGATGATAACATCGGAATCAATGTAATCGAAACGGCTAACGATGCGACGAGTGCAAACGAAATCGTTAAGGCTAATGGTGTGAACAGCTCTGATGCTATTCCATCCACAAAGACAATTGGTAAAAATACGACTAATGTCGTTGTCGTTGAAGCGATAACTGCAGGTGCTAATTCGGATGCCCCTTTGACCGCTGCTTCCTTCAATTTATACCCTTGCTGCCTGTAGGAGACAATGTTTTCGAGAATAACAATCGAACTATCGACCATCATCCCGATACCGAGCGCAAGACCACCCATTGTTAATACGTTTAATGTCTCACCTGTAAAATATAAGAGTACAAAAGTTGAGATAATCGCAATTGGAATCGAAACACCAATTACCAGGGTTGCTCTCACACTTCGCAGGAATAAAAGTAAAACCAGTAAGGCAAAAATCCCGCCAAAAATCATATTCTGGATCACTGAATTAATCGATTGTTTTATAAATTCGGATGTATCTACTACAACTTCTAAGTTCACATCTCCTGGTAAATCCTTATTCAAATCTTCAACAGCCGCTAAAATATTATCAGAAACATCGACGGTATTTCCGTCTGATTGTTTTAAGATACTGAGAACGACTGCTGATTCATTGTTAACAAGTGTGGTGCCATTCTTTTGTAAGGTATCATTAACCTCGGCAATATCTGACACGTTTATTTGTGCACCCTGGGGTGTTTGAATAATCGTATTGGCAATATCGTCAACCGATTGAAATGATCCATCAATTCTAAGCTGGAGGTCTTGATCTCCTTTTTGAATTGAACCTGCTGAAGCGGATTGGTTTGCTCCTGCTAATGACTGCTGAATCAATTGGGTCGACACACCATACTGTGTCATGGCAGATCGATCTAACTCGAGTTCAATCGCCCGCTCTTCTCCACCTTCAATGCTGACGGAAGCAACACCACTTTGACGTTCAAAATAAGGCTGAACGGTATCTTCTGCTACCGATTGCAGAGTGGTGGTATCGCTGCCTGTTAAGCCTACCCACATAATTGGCAATTGATTTGGATTGAATCTGAGTACACTTGGATCATTCGCACCATCTGGCAACATGCCTTTTACTTGATCGACGCTCTCACGAACCTCAAGCAGGGCATTATCTAGGTTGGTACCATTTTCAAACATAATGATCACGAGGGATGATCCGGACTGGGATTGAGATTGAATCGAATTAACCCCTTCTATCGAGCTAAGACCACTCTCCATTGGTTCTGATACTAACTTTTCGACTTCTTGAGGTGCTGCATCTGGATAGCTAGTCGCAACCACTGCAATTGGCAGATCAATTTCAGGAAAAAGATCAATCGCTAAATTTCGAACTGAAATAACGCCCATTGCAATAATGGCGAGGACAATCATGATGACCCCGACTGGTCGTTTTACGGATGTATTAACTAGTTTCATGATTAATCCTCCTCGATCACATTAATTTTATTGCCATCTACAAGTGTTAATTGTCCACTTGTAATAATTTGATCTCCTTCATTTAATTCCGCTTGTACGGCTGTTGTTTGTGATTGTGTCGCTTGAACCGTTACCTCTACCTTAGTGGCAGTTTCGCCATCGGTCGTGAAGACATAGGTTTCATCATTATCTTCCACTAATGCGGTTGTCGGAATTAATAATGAATCTTCAATCACAGTATCTTCTAAGACAACTGTAGCGATCACACCCGCTTTATAATGGGTTGTTTCGTTATCAAATGATAGATCAATTGGAAATAGCCCGGCCTCATTAGCTGCATTTGCTACATATTCAATTTCAGCTTCGTGTGTTTCTTCTTCTGCACTTTCTAATAAAAGGGTTACCTGTTTACCTTTTTCAAATAATTCTAATTGCACATCAGGTACTTGCAATTGAACGGTTAGTTGTTCTAGATCAATGATGACCGCTAACGGCTCCTGATTGGATACCATGGATCCTTCTTGGGCCGCTAATTCCGTAATAATCCCTGTACTTGGAGCTTCTACTTTAATAGTGCCTTGTGGACTTGAAATCGTAGCAATTTCATCGTCCTCTTCGACTTTGTCTCCATTTTCAACCTCTAATTCGTCAATCTCTCCAGCTACAGAGGGAATGATTGGTGTCGTCTGATTTGGCATCGTACGACCATAAAAGTTTCGTTCCATAACAAGATCACCTTTTGTTACTTCTCCTACCTCTACAGGTGTCACACGTTCTACTTGCTCTTCCTCTTCGTTGTTATTTTCTGAACAGGCAACCAGCGTGATGATTACAATTAACAGCAACAATAATAAACGCTTCATTTTTTGTTTGTCCCCTCTCGACTCTTTTTTATAAAAACTTTTTTAACTTACGTATCAATTCTTTTATCGTGGTGTTGGATTCTAAATGCTTTAACATGCTTTGAATAATGATTTTTTTCGGTTCTTTTTTATTCCATTCTTCTTCTAATACGAGGATCGCTTCTAGCAGCTCGCGATTGTCACTCCTTTCGATTTGTTTTTTTATTTGTTGGATTATTTCTTGTGCACTTGGCTCCTTGAACATGGATAAAGACTGGTATGTGAAAATCGGCTGTTGATTCTCCTGGAGTATGGACTTTACGATCACATCTACTTTGTCAATAATATACTTCGCTAATTGTTCGCTATCAAACTTTAGATCATGGATCGCTATCCATTTAAAATAACCGCTTAAGATGCCATCAATTTGTATTACAACATCTACAATGTATGGTTGGATCCTTTCTCCATAAATCATGATAATTTGATTCTCCAGCCAGTTATAGGATTGCTTATGTAAGCTAAAGATTAGCTCATTCATTTTCTCACCAAGATTAATATTATCCCTGACGTGCATCATCAAATATTCTTTATGTTCTTTGAATAAACCAAGGAATGCTTCGATTTGTTCTGTAAATTGCTTTAAAGGATCATGGGTTCTGCTATTAATAGATCCAATCTTTTCTAAGATAACTTCAGAATAATAACTATAAATTTCTATTAATAATTCATCCTTCGATTGAAAATGAAGGTAGAATGCACCTTTGGAAACATTACTTTTGTCGGCTATTTCCTGAATGGATGTGGAATGAAATCCTTTTTCCGAGAATAGCTTCATGCTTTCTTCAATCATGCGCTTTTTTTTATCGTCTATCACATGGAGCCCCTCACTTTCTTTCCTACGATTTGACTATTTAAATGGTTTCACTTTTTTGAAGAATGACTGGTCAGTCAGAAAATAATTATAGCAGTATTATTTTAAGATTACAAATTGTTACTCTTAATTTGTTTGTAGGGAAAAGCTTATCACAGATTGGAACGTTCTTAATTTCGCAAAAAAGATCTAACATTATCCATGAAGTTTATCGGGTTGGGGAAGGACTTGAGTTTTTCAATTTATTCCATACTGAATTGTGAAAAGGAATGCTCCTCGTCGGCATTTCTGGACTTATTTTCTACTGTAATGCCGATGAGATTACTTCTCGCCGGGATTTCTGGACTTATTTTCTGCTATAATGCCGATGAGATTGTTCCTCGTCGGCATTTATGAACCTATTTTCTACTATAATGCCGATGAGATTGCTTCTCGTCGGCTTTTATGGCCTTATTTTCTGCTATAATGCCGATGAGACTGCTTATCGTCGGCATTTATGGCCTTATTTTCTGCTATAATGCCGATGAGACTGCTTATCGTCGGCATTTATGGACTTATTTTCTGCTATAATGCCGATGAGATTGCTTCTCGTCGGCTTTTATGGACTTATTTTCTGCTATAATGCCGATGAGATTGTTCTAGCTCTTGTTACGATTTCATTTACTTTTAAAAAAGATGGTTCGCTGTTTATCAGGGAACCATCTTTTAACGTATTTGTTTGGAGTTGTTGTTTATTCTTCTTTATTTTCCTTGTTCATTTCTTCTTCGCCATTTTCAACAGCATCTTCCATATTTTGTTCTGCTTCATCCATGTTTTCTTCAACATTTTCGCCTACATCTTCACCTGTACCGCCTTCTTCACCTTCACCTTCCATTGGTGCTTCTTCGTTCTCTTGTCCTTCTTGTGGCTGTTCCTGCGGTTCTTCTTCTGGCTGTTGTTCTTCTTGTTGTGGCTGTTCTTCTTCTAGTGGTGCTTCTTCATCCTCACTTTGCGCACAACCAACTAAAAAGGCAAGTGATAATAAAAATGCTGAGAGATACTTTACGTATTTTAATTCCATTAGATGTCCTCCTTAAATTCTTGTTCAATGCTAGCTTAACCAAATAAACTACATAATATGCCAGCTTATAAAAAAATTTTGTTCAGTATACTCTAATCAGCATAGGAAGATTTCAGATTAAGCTTTTTAATGAAAAAAGAGAAGCTCATCCTGAAGATAAGCTTCTCTCCTATTATTTTACTGCAAAGGTTATTTCTGCTTCGCAAGCAAGTTCGCCTTCTACTTTGGCTACGGCTTTACCTTTTCCAATAGGTCCTTTAATTCGTATAATTTCTACTTCTAAGTGCAAGGTATCACCAGGTTTAACTTGACGCTTAAAACGACATTTATCAATTCCTGCTAAAAATCCAATTTTTCCTTTATTCTCTTCTTTACTTAAGATCGCCACTGCCCCAACCTGTGCTAAGGCTTCGACAATTAAAACGCCAGGCATGACAGGATAATCTGGAAAGTGCCCTTGAAAAAAAGGTTCATTAATTGTTACATTCTTTTTTCCAACAATTCGTTCGTCCTCTTGTTCGGTGATTGCATCTACTAATAAGAATGGGTAACGATGCGGGATCGTTTCTTTAATTTGTTCAATGTCCATGATATGTAACTCCTTTCTTTTCCTTAAAAGTATATCAAAAAGGGGGGGAAATGAATACTTTCATAAATTGTATAGATTGAACATAGTATATTCAAATATTAATGTAACTAGTGATTTAGCAACAAAAAAATGCAGTGCTCTATCTTCTCAGATGTAACACTACATTTATTATTATTATCTCCGCAAAAATTGTACGACTTACACATCTCTTACAAAATCGATAATATGCTGCCATGTTTCCCATTTAAGTACGTCGAGTGGGCTGCCCTCGCCGAGTACACTGAACCCGATAATAAGACCGATCATTAAAGCAAATAAACTTAAAACAATTACAATCAGAACCTTCATCCAAATTGGAACAAATCGACGGATATATTTTTTTTCTGCTTTCTTTTTTGCTTTTTTAGCCGCTCTTGTTTCTTTCTTGGCTGAAGATTGTTTTTTTATTTGCTTCTGTTCCTCTGATTGGTTTTTAGTTGTATTATTTGCTTTTGCATCCTTTGACATACAAGTGTCTCCTTATTCATAAAAACTAACTTATCTTAATTGGTTAATAAGACCTTTCATTTGGTCGTGCATGGAAATAGTTCTTGCATTAAATTGATAGGCTCTTTGTGTTTCAATCATGTCGGTTTGTTGTTTGGCTATGTCAACATTTGATGCTTCTAATGCACCACTTTCCATATTGACATCCGCAAACCCTACGCCATTGATAATATCGTCAAATGGATAACTTTCCAATGATTGTTCAGAAATTCGGAATAAATTACTTCCAGCAGCCTCTAATAATCGCGGTCGAACTGCTTCTACTACTGCAAGTTCACCTTCGATCATTTGCACACCATTTCTTGTAACATTAATTTGCCCATTCTCTTCAATATTTAGATCATCCATATTATTAGCTAGAACAATTGGATCGCCACCTTGGCCAAGAACAGGATTTCCATCTGAAGTTACAAGCATTACCTGCTCACCTTCTACAGGTGTTAAATAAAAGTTCCCAGCTCTTGTGTAACGCACTTCTTCCTCACCATTTTCGTTCACCGCTACTTGAAAAAGATGATTGTCTTCTAATAATGCTACATCAAGATTTCGATCCGTACGTTGTAAGGAACCTTGATCAAAGTTAATATTGGTATGACCTAGCTTAGCCCCTGATCCAACACGCAGACCATCAGGTGTGAGCCGTCCTATCGGATTGGTTGGGTCTGGTTCTGTATTTATCTGTTGTGATAATAAAGAAGAAAAATTAGCATCACGATTTTTATAGCCTACGGTATTCGAATTCGCGATATTGTTCCCGATATTATCAAGTCTTTTTTGTAATTGCCCCATGGTTGCGGCAGCTTGAAAAGTCATTCTCGTCATACATGTTCACCCCTCTACTATCCTAGTCTTGCAATCTCATTGACAGCTTTGTCTAAACTACGGTCATATTGTTGAACGACTTTTTGATTGGCTTCAAAGCTTCGGTATGCTTGCATCATATCTGTCATCGTTTGAGCTGCATCAACATTTGAATTTTCCAGATGATTTTGTTGCACGTTAAATTGCAATCCTGCAACACCTCTAGCATCGATCAAAGCTTCACCATCTTCATTTAATTCAAATAAATCTTGGCCGTTTTTCACTAAGTCGTTCGGATTAGCAGTATAGGAAACAGCTAATGGAACCTCAGCACCATCTAATTCCAGAACGCCTTCAGGTGTCACCGTAAAATCCAATCCATCGGTATTAATCGGATTACCGGCCGCATCTAATACATAATGACCTTGATTTGTCGTCAGGTTCCCTTCACCATCTACTGTAAAGTTACCATTTCTCGTATAACGGACTTCGCCTTCACCGTTTTGCACATTAAAAAAGATCGATCCTTCCTCATCTGGCGTTTCTCCTTGTACTAAAGCGACATCAGTAGAAATACCTGTCTCTCTCAAGGATCCTTGTACAAAATCAGGAATTGTTTCTTGTACATATACACCCGTATTAATGGCTCCAATCTCCGTCATGGTTGGTACCGTCGTGTTCTGAGAACTAGGGATATCACGATTTTCCATCCGTTGAATTAATAATTCTGGAAAAGATCTCAGTGTTGCATGATCTTGTTTATACCCCGGCGTCTGTGCATTTGTAATATTATTTGATAACACTTCTTGTCTTCGCTGTTGTGCCAACATTCCATTTGTTGCCGTATAAAAACCTCTAAGCATCTGTAGAACTCCTCTCTATGTGAAGCGAACCATTTTTATGTATGAAATATTAAACAATAGAACGTTCTAATTTATCAATATTATCCAACATAATGCCTGTCCCTTTTGCTACACAATTCATTGGTTCTTCCGCTAATAAAACGGGAACTTTTAATTCTTCCGCTAATAATTGATCCAGTCCATTTAACAAAGCACCGCCACCAGTTAAGATAACACCCCTGTCGATAATATCTGCGGATAATTCTGGTGGTGTTTTTTCCAATACGGTTTTCGCTGATTGTACAATTAGTGCAATAGACTCACGTAATGCTTCTTCCACTTCCGCAGAATAAATGGTAATTGTTCTTGGTAAACCTGTTACCATATCTCGTCCACGGATATCAATTTCTTCATTACGTGCTCCCTTGAATACGGTAGCGACATTAATCTTAATATCTTCAGCCGTTCGTTCACCAATTAGTAATTTATATTTACGCTTCACATATTGAAGAATTTCTTCATCAAATTTATCTCCAGCCATTTTGACGGATTGTGCAGTAACGATATCCCCCATAGAAAGTACAGCGATATCTGTTGTACCACCACCAATATCTACTACCATGTTCCCACTTGGCTGAAAAATATCCATGCCAGCGCCAATTGCAGCTACTTTTGGTTCTTCTTCTAAGTATACTTTTTTACCGCCAGATTTTTCAGCAGCTTCCTTTATTGCCTTTTGTTCCACTTTTGTTATGTTGGTTGGGCAACAAATTAACATTCTTGGCTTAGATAAGAAACCTTTTACATTAATTTTGTTGATAAAATATTTTAACATGGCCTCTGTTACATCAAAGTCTGCAATAACGCCGTCTTTTAACGGTCGAATTGCTGCAATATTGCCTGGCGTACGTCCAACCATTCGCCGAGCTTCTTCGCCGACTTCTAACACTTTTCCAGTATTGCGATCCATTGCCACTACAGATGGCTCATCTAAGACGATTCCTTTACCTTTTACATGAATTAATACATTTGCCGTTCCTAAGTCTATTCCGATATCTCTTGAGAACATGAATGTTGATCCTCCCTATTTCATTACCATGCTTTAGTTTATGTCAATATGTTATGGTTTGTATGTAGTTCTAAAGTTGTTTGCTTTCCTATTATGGTACAGAATACCTCTAATTATATATAATATCATAAAATTTAGAATGTCGTTACATTTTTCCAATAAAAATGTCATTTAATTTCAAATATATTGTTGGATTTTATCAGATATTAGAAAATAATTAGAAGTATGAGTTGAAATGAAGGGTATGTATGAATTAGAGAGGATGTTGAGAGCTTATTTGGTCAACAGTTGTTCAGATTCAGTTGATGTCTTTTTACTATGGAGCTGATATTTCATTTTTGTCGCTTCACCACCACGCAAATGTCGTATTGCTTTATGATGACTTAAAACAACTTTCACTTCGTTAGCTAATTCGGGATGTAGCTCTGGTAAACGTTCCGTTAAATCTTTGTGAACGGTACTTTTTGAGACTCCAAATTCTTTGGCGATTACTCGTACGGTTTTTTTTGTTTCCACAATGTACCTGCCAATCTTTAATGTTCTTTCTCTGATGTAGTCATGCACTTCACTCGCCTCCCAAAAGTTGTCAGTCCAAGGTGTGAACAGAGACAAGTATCACTTTATATATCATTCATCCCTTCTAAAACCATCGTATCCTCACCCCAGACAAATAAAAGATAATTTGTACCATCATATTAAGCATTTCATCCCATTATGACAGTTAATTTCCGAGGATGCGCTAGAAGCTGTGGATCAACATAGAGAAAAAGCGATGGTTTTCTCCATCGCTTTTTACCCAATATCACCATAATCTGGATCCGTATAATGTAATTGCATTCTCATTTTAGACATTCTTCTCCTATTCCCTTTTTATTTTAGATACCTAACCCTTCGGTTGCTCTGAGTGGTAATCTCGCAAAAAAGTGATCACTCCTTTTTTCCATAAAGTGTTGATAAGAATGTATAAAGAAATGTTGCTTCTTGGTGGCTAATCCTAAATAATATTTCGTAAACGGCGTGGAGATTGGCAATTCTTCTAAAATTTTTTTAGCAAGACTGGTATTTCCCTTGACGATCTCCAAGTGCGCTGATTCTATCGGGTCATTGGTAGTGACGCCATCTACTTTACCAAAATTGGCACAGATAAAAGGATACGTAAAATCTTCTATTTTTTTTAATGTATGTTGATCTTGAAGAGTTGTTGCTATATACTTCGCCTCTTCAATATGATAGAGGCTGGATTCAAAATCTTCGTATATATAACTTAATGCTAGATCTAGGTGAAGTTGTGCTTTTTGTTTCACGTGGTGAGGCATTTGAAGTGCTTCGTAGGCGTTTTTTCTGGCTAAAATTAACTCATTACGTTTCCAATAGTAGATAAACAATAATGTTTTCATTCTTATATTGAAGAAAGTAATTAAAAGAGGATTGTCAATTTGACATAATTTTCTTTGGACTTTATTAAGAAAATAACCGATGTTGTCATAGTTAAACACGTTAACATCTATGGCTATGTATAAAAAGTATTTTAAACAAGTTAGTTCTGGATGAAAGGTAGCAACTGATTGTGCATATTTCCTAACTTCATGGACAGGTTTACCATTTCTTAAGTCTAGCATAAGTTGATATAGCTTTGCCATTTCTCTATTCAAAGAATTACTGCTTTCTTGATTCACTTGAATAAAATACTTTAATTCCGGGTAACTATGATTTATAAAAAAATATTCTAAGGCCAGGCGCTTGTCCATGTCTGAACTACTCTCAAGCAGGAATTCCTTAGCTATCGCAAGCTCCGTTGCCTCATTATTATCTAGACTTACCATTGTTAAAAATTGAGTTAATTGAAGCTGTTTATCTGTTTCAAAATGTTCAAGGATTATCCCTTGCATCGTATTTGTAATTTCCATAATTTATCTCCTTTCACAGTTATTAATTATTTCATATTCGAGAAATTATGCAATACTTTTTTCACTAGAATCGTTCGTCAAATAGTTAGAGATATCGACAAGTTCAGTCGCTTTTTCATAGCTTGCAAGTAAAATTATATAGAAAAAGGTGGAAATGTATCGTATGATAATCAACCATTTCATCTCGTTATTCCGGATAAAAGGGTTATATGACATAATTCAGGTGGTAATTATGAGATTTCATATCTGTTTTGCAATCGATCCGGCTTGTCCACTTCCCTTTCCGTGGGGTTTTCCCTTCAGCTAACTTTTCCAAGCAAAAATCGCTTGAAAAAGTGGATCTTCAGGTAAAACAATCCCACAGGAGTCGAAGTGGCCGCCTACGCTGAATGAAGCTCCACAAATATTGCAAATGCAGATATTTTGGGTTGTTACAATGAGACAGTAAAACAGCTTAGATTAATAAAAATGATAAGTAATCTAATGACAAATTGATAGGAAATAGTGAATAACGCCAATATGATTATTCCTGCTTGAGTTGCAGAATATTACAAAGCGCAGGCGTCCGCTTCCACTCCTGCGGGAAGTTTTCATCCGAAGATCCACTTTTTAAGCGGACTGTGCTCAAAAAGTTAGCTGAGGAGGAAAACCCGCGGAAAGGGGAGCGGACAAGCCGAAGCGATTGCAAAGCACATATATTATCTCATGATTACCTCAAAGTGTTATGTCGTACTTTCCTGCTTTGGTTCAAGTTCACAAAAAAATCTCCCTACCATTCTTTATGGTAAGGAGATTTTTATTATGTTCGTTCCATTGCGCTTGATGATTCATTTGTTTCTTCTGCGTCTTCTTCAGCATCTTCTTGCTCTTCATCAGCACTTTCGTCTGTTTCTTCTTCGGTGTCATCACTATCTTCTGATTCTTCTGCCGGTGCTTCTTCTTCAACCGAGTCATCTGGAGCGATAATCTTATGAATTGGCTGGTTAACAAAATTTTCCGGGTTAACTGGTGTACCATCTTTTCTCACTTCAAAATGAACATGGACGCCATTATCCTGACCCAGCACATTCTGACCAGCTGTTCCTATTGAATCACCTTGCTTTACATCCGTTCCTTTTTCCACTAATACTTCATCTAAACTAGCGTAATAAGTGGAAATACCTTGCTCATGTTCCATTTTTACTACATTACCCAGTAGTGGATCCTGTTTCACCTCTACTACTTGACCTGACAATGAAGCTTTTACATCAAACGCTTGATGATCAGATGTTGAGATCGCAATTCCATCACTTTGATAGAATTTATTTTGATGTGAAATTAGCGCCTGTTCTTGTGCTTCTGCATCTGCTCCATAATCATAAAATTTGGTCACGATTTCTACTTGCAAGTCTTCTGGAACGGGCATTTGTAGTACTTCTTGCTGCTGCATTACCGTTGTAGCGTCTTCCTCATCCTGCTCAGTTTGATCACCTGATAAATCATTTAATTGATTTTCCATATCTTCTGCGATATCTGGTGCTTGATTAATAGCGTTTTGATACCACAACACTCCTGTCAGGACGAGAGCAGCTACAGCTAAATATACAGCAGGAAAGAACCATTTTTTCTTGAAGATACGTTTCCAACTATTTTTTGAAACGTTTTTGTTTTCCTCCATTATGCATCACCTCAGCTACCATTGTGATCAAATAGAGGAAAATTTATACATAGTTTGTTAGATTTTTCTTATTTTTTTACCAAAAGTGTCGGTGTTGCCTGCTCTAACGTGCTAATTTGCGTTCCTTGATAATAATGTTCGACAATTTCTGTATAGTCTTTTCCTTCTTGAGCCATCCCGTTTGCGCCATACTGACTCATTCCTACACCATGACCATAGCCCTTTGTGGTAAACACATAATGATTATTTTTCTTGGTAACTGTAAAATCATTTGATGGTAAGTTTAGTTTTTCTCTAATATCACGTCCAGTAAAGGTTTTATCACCAATTTTAGCTGAAGCTACTCGTTCACTTTCGGTTCTCGTTAATTGGAACTCACCTATTTGGCTTAATGAGATATTTAATTTATTTTCCAAATCTGCTTTTGTAAATACCTGCTGGTCTAGGAACTTTGGTGATATTTTTTCATCCCAGGGGCTTTCTACCGTTCTCAAGTATGGTAGCTCGCTTTCCCAATAGTCTTCTGAGTTTTCTGTATAGCCGTTGCTCGTGGAAAAGAAGGCCGGTGTGATCGGTTGATTGCCATGTGTAATGATTTCACCTTGCGTCACCTTAACCGCCTCTGTAATCTTCTCTATTTTCCAATGATAATCACTTCCCCATACTTGCCTTAGTTCGTCAGTATTTTTATAAACTTGATGTTGAACCGTGTCAGTCACATCTGCACCACCTGGAAGATCCTCATTTGAATCATGAAGCAAAAAGCGGACAATATACGTTCTAGCTGCAAGTGCTTGCGCTTTTAATGCTTCTAATTCAAAGTCAGCTGGCATTTCGGAGGCAACCACATGTACGACATATTCCTCTAAAGGGATATCTTCCACCTTATTTTCAGCTGTGCGTAATACGTGTACATCGAAAGGAGATTGTAAGGCTGTTATTTCTTGTTTGGAAGATGCTGTAGTATTTTCTGTCTCGATCGATGCTTGTGTCGATTCGCTTCCCTTAAAGGGAATTACAATCATGGCTGGGATCACAAACATCAACACTAATAAAGAAGTAATTCCAATGATTAGTGGTATTTTCCAATTAGTTTGGCTTTGGTTGTGTTTCCATTTGGACATGGATAACCTCCTCTATTCATTCTTTCATTCCTACTCTATCTTATTCACATTACTAGCTGAATAGAACAAAAGAAAAAGAGGACTAGCTCTATTAGCTGTCCTCTTTCTATTATTGAACCTCTACTTGGTTTGCTATGATTATTTCTGGTTCTGCTGCTACAAATGAAGTCTCTGGTTGTGTTACTCGTTCAATATCTGCACCAAGTTGTGCGAATTTTTCAGTAATATCCACGTAGCCTCGATCAATGTGGTGTAGTGAAGTTACTCTTGTATAACCCTCTGCTACCAATCCAGCTAAGATAAGAGCTGCCCCAGCGCGTAAGTCTGTTGCCGCAACTTCTGCCCCTTGTAGGTTTACTGGACCTTCTACAATAACACTTCGGCCCTCTATCTTTAATTTGGCATTCATACGGCGGAACTCTTCCACATGCATAAATCGGTTTTCAAATACAGTTTCTGTTATGACACTTGTACCTGATGCGTATAGCATAAGTGCCATCATTTGAGACTGCATATCTGTTGGAAAACCAGGATGTGGTAATGTTTTAAGATCCGTAGCTTTCAAAGATTTCGGTCCTATTACTCTTACACCATTTTTCTCTTCGATAATGCGGACACCCATTTCTTCCATTTTTGAAACAAGCGCACGAATGTGTTCGATTTCCGCATTTTCAATTAAAACGTTTCCTCCTGTGATTGCTGCAGCCACCATAAATGTGCCTGCTTCAATTCGATCAGGAATAATTGTGTGCTCTGTACCGTGAAGTTTTTCGACACCTTCTATTTTAATCGTTTCTGTACCAGCACCTACAATGTTAGCACCCATTTTATTTAAGAAATTAGCTAAATCTACTATTTCTGGTTCTTTTGCTGCATTTTCTATAATGGACTTACCATTTGCTAGAGCAGCAGCCATCATAATATTTTCAGTTGCCCCAACACTAGGCATATCTAAATAAATTTTTGCGCCAGTTAATCTGCCTTCTGTCGATACTTCTACAAAACCATTACCGACATGGACATCAGCGCCCATTGCTTCAAATCCTTTTAAGTGTAAGTCAATTGGTCGTGATCCAATAGCACAACCGCCAGGCAACGCTACTTTGGCATGACCATAACGGGCTAAAAGCGGCCCTAAAACTAATACAGATGCTCTCATTTTACGAACATATTCAAATGGGGCTTCCGTTAATAATGGTTGTGTAGCGTCAACTGTTACTGTATTATTTTGATAAGCAACTTCCGCGTTCATACTTGATAATACTTGATTTATTGTGTGTACATCTGCTAATGCAGGAACTTCGTGTATTGTACTTTTTCCTTCACTCGCAATTATGCTTGCAGCGATGACAGGTAAAACGGCATTTTTTGCACCTTCAACTTTGACAGTGCCGTTTAATTGCCTCCCACCACGAACGATGATATTTTCCAAGGCTCATTCTCCTCTGTAGACCATATTCATTATTATTAGTATTCATTTATTAGGATAGGTGTTCCTATTGTCACTGTTGTTCTGTCCCCTATCCCTTCTCTTACAGCGATTTGTATGTTAAATTCTTCAGTATCTTGTATTAAACTTTCATCCCATTCAGGCGTAAAGCCAGTCCATGAATAAAAATGGGAATCTTTTATTTCGTCGATAATTGTCATATCTAGACTCTTTTTTACAAATTCTATAAAACAAACAATATCTATAATACCACTTTTCCATGCTTCAACACAAGAAAAAATTTGAGCATTCTCTGTAAATAAGACTTTAGTAATCGAATCTACTCTATTTTTATAAATATCTAGTACTTCCGTCGTTGTATCGGTTGATGAAATAGTATAAATTATTTTATAGGTGTTCTTTTCTGAGCTAGTGCGCACTATTAATACTGTTTCGTTGATACCTCCTCTTTCTTGGGTGTTTGATTGATATTTAATGTTGGAGTCGTTTTCGACCATGTTCAATTGATACCCTTTTAATTTCTTTTTAAAACTAGATATATCATTTATTTTTTGTGTCTCTTTAATTGTAGTTTGCCAGTTTGATAGATTTAATTGTTGCTCATCGATTATTTCGATCATGTCATCTAATTCACTGCCAGTATATTCAGAATGATTTGTGCTGAACTGGTGAGGAAGCTGGATTGCAACAATACTACTAATCGTGAAAAAACATAAAAATAAATACTTCATTTCCCGCACTCCTTTTTTACTTCAAGTATTAGCGGAGAATGAAGTATTTATACTTATTTATTAAATGTATTTTTCTATTCGCTACTATCATAGTTTTTAAACTGTGGACTTTTAAAATAGATAGATCAATTGTTGCGCCCATTGTAAGAAATCGAGGAAGAAATTACTCACAGTTGAACCAATTGCAATAGTGATGAAAATAATTAATATTCGTGCTTCAAATACTTTATGTTTACGGAATAACTCGTCAAAATTCAAGGATTGAAGTACTTGCCACGTGATAATGATAAAAATCAAGTGTGACAACATTCCAATTAAACCTTCTTGCGCTAAACTCTGCATCATTATAAATCCCTCGTTTTTACATGTTTTATTTTATTCTATTCTAACACATCTACGCACTTTTCGTCTTTATCTAATAAGATTCGATATTTCCCGGGAAATTTAGAATGATCTTGTCGAAATGATTTATCATTTCAATTAATCTTGTTGAAACCGGAAATGTAGTATCTTGATTCTTTTCGAGCAAAAGTCCATTTTCCTTTTCACGAACGAATCTTTACAATTGAAAGGCACCTTCCACTTATTCTATTGAGGATTTAATTTGAATTAACTTTTTATTTCCGATCATTTACTTTTCCTACAATCCAATTTACTCGTAACCTTTGCCTGTCTATGAAAAAGGGACTGTACTCAACCTTTTCGGCTAAGACAGTCCCTTTCACTACTGTTTTATCTATTTTCTACAACTTCAATTCGGTTTAAGGCACGTTTTAGTGCTAGTTCTGCCCTTCTGAAATCAATTTCATCTTGTTTAGCTTGTAAACGTCGTTCTGCTCGTTCCTTTGCTGCTCGTGCACGCTTGACATCTATATCATCAGGTCGTTCTGCTGATTGCGCAAGAATTGTCACTTTATCAGGGCGAACCTCCAGAAAACCTCCGCTAACGGCAATTCTTTGTGGGTTCTCACCTTTTAAGCGTACGGAACTAATCGATAACGGTGCAACGAGCGGAATGTGACCTGGTAAGATACCGAGCTCTCCACTCTCAGCTTTACAGCTAACCATTTCAAATGAATTTTCCAGAACAGGGCCATCCGGAGTAACAACACTTACTGTTAGTGTATTCAACAGAACCCCTCCTTAGGCTTGATAAACTTGGGGGACACTTGACCTGTCCCCTTGTCCCATTATGCCATTTGTTTGGCTTTTTCTACTACTTCTTCGATGCGTCCTACGAGACGGAATGCATCTTCTGGAAGGTCGTCGTATTTACCGTCCAAGATTTCACGGAATCCTTGAACTGTTTCCTGCACTGGTACATAAGAACCTTTTTGACCAGTAAACTGCTCGGCAACGTGGAAGTTTTGTGACAAGAAGAACTGGATACGTCGCGCACGAGATACCGTTAATTTATCCTCATCAGATAATTCATCCATACCTAGGATTGCGATAATATCCTGCAATTCTTTATATTTTTGGATTGTTTGCTGCACTTCACGTGCCACATTATAATGTTCGTCCCCTACAATTGCAGGGTCAAGTGCTCGTGAAGTAGAAGCTAATGGATCCACAGCTGGGTAAATCCCCTGCTCAGATAACTTACGATCAAGGTTTGTTGTTGCATCCAAGTGGGCGAAAGTAGTAGCCGGTGCCGGGTCAGTATAGTCATCGGCTGGTACGTATACCGCTTGGATAGATGTAACAGAACCTTTGTTAGTTGATGTAATACGCTCTTGTAATTGTCCCATTTCTGTTGCAAGTGTTGGCTGGTAACCTACGGCAGATGGCATACGACCAAGTAGTGCCGATACCTCTGAACCTGCTTGAGTAAAACGGAAAATGTTGTCGATGAATAATAACACGTCCTGACCTTGCTCATCACGGAAGTATTCCGCCATTGTAAGACCAGTTAGTGCTACACGCATACGCGCTCCAGGTGGCTCGTTCATTTGACCGAACACCATTGCTGTTTTCGAGATTACTCCCGAATCCTTCATTTCATAATAAAGATCATTTCCTTCACGTGTACGTTCCCCTACACCTGCGAATACGGAAATACCACCATGTTCTTGGGCGATGTTATTAATCAACTCTTGAATAAGTACGGTTTTACCTACACCCGCACCACCAAATAAACCGATTTTACCACCCTTGATATAAGGTGCAAGTAAGTCTACAACTTTAATACCTGTTTCCAAAATTTCTGTTTCTGTCGCTAGCTCATCAAATTTTGGTGATTCACGGTGAATTGGATCACGGCGAACGGTTGGACTAAGATCTTCATCAAGGTCAATTTTTTCACCTAATACATTGAAAACACGGCTTAATGTCTCATCACCAACCGGTACAGAAATTGGTGCAGCCATATCAATTGCTTCTGCCCCTCTTTGAACACCTTCAGTAGATGACATTGCAATGGTACGTACAGAATCATCGCCTAAGTGAAGTGCTACTTCTACTGTAAGTTCTTGCGTTTCACCTGCAGCATCATACTGTATTTTTAACGCATTATAAATTTCAGGGAGATGGCCATCTTCGAATTTAACGTCGACAACCGGTCCCATAATTTGAATAACGTGTCCTTTTGCCATCGATTTCCCTCCTAACTAATAATTTCCTTTAAATAGATACTGTTACTCTAGTGCAGCAGCGCCGCCAACAATCTCAGTGATTTCCTGTGTGATTGCCGCTTGTCTCGCTCTGTTATATTGTAATGACAGATCATCAATAAGATCATCTGCGTTATCTGTTGCACTTTTCATAGCTGTCATTCGCGATGCATGCTCGCTCGCTTTACTATCCAATAATGCACCAAATATTAAGCTTTCTGCATATTGTGGCAATAATACATTTAATATTTCTTGTTGATTTGGTTCATATTCATACGCACTAGTCGAGCTGCTAGATTCATTAGCAAGTTCGGTTAGTGGTAATAATTTCTTCGACGTAACTTCTTGTGTGATCGCACTGATAAAATGATTATAACAAATGATCAACTCATCAATTTCACCATCAATAAAAAGTTGAACTGTTTCAGAAGTTAGATCTTTAATATCCGCAAAATTAGGTTGATCAGATAAACCTGTAATTTCGTTTAAAATTGGCATATTACGCTTTTTAAAGAAATTACTTGCCATCTTCCCTACCGCAATTACAGCATATTCATCTTTTGACTGATGTTTTTCCTGAATGGTACGATATACGTCACGAAGTATACCACTGTTAAAAGGGCCAGCAAGACCACGGTCAGATGTAATGACGAAATAGGCTGTCTTTTTCACTTCCCGCTTTTGAAGCATAGGATGTTCTGCATCTTGCCCACTACCAGCGATACTTGTCACTACTTCTTTGATTTTATTACTATATGGATCAAAAGCTTTCGCAAAATCTTCTGCTTTACTCAGTTTAGATGCTGATACCATATGCATTGCTTTTGTGATCTGCTTTGTCTTTTGTGTGGAAGTAATTCGTGTTTTGATATCTCTAAGAGATGCCACAATGTTTCACCGCCCTTTCATAAAAGGTTGACGTTAGCTTTTCGAAAGTGCCCTTACCGGACACTTTCACTATTGTTGTCTAGCTCGGAGTGTCCAGAAACTAGTTCCCTTCCTTCAGCTTCGTACGATTAAGTCATCATCCGTTCCTACGTCACGGTGATTCCTTTATCTCCTACGCTTCTGTCCAGGTCATACGTTTCTTACCGGACACTTTCGCTTTTCTTCATTATTCTGATACTACGAATGTTTTCTTGAATTCTTCTACTGCTCCGCGCATGTCATCATCGTCCGCAAGAGCTCCAGTTTCACGAATTGTTGTGAGTAATTCCTTTTTGTTTTGGTCTAACCAAGTATGGAATTCCTCTTCAAAACGAGTGATATCTTCTACAGGAATGTCATCGATAAGACCTTTGGTTAGTGCATAGATTATCATAACTTGTTTCTCTACCACAATTGGCTTATGAAGACCCTGTTTTAATACTTCTACTGTACGAGCACCACGGTTTAGTTTTGCTTGTGTTGCTTTATCCAAGTCAGAACCGAACTGTGCAAAAGATTCTAGCTCACGGAAAGATGCTAGATCCAGACGCAGTGTACCTGCAACTTTTTTCATTGCTTTGATTTGTGCAGAACCACCAACACGTGATACAGACAAACCTGGGTTAATCGCTGGACGTACACCAGAGAAGAACAGGTCAGATTGTAAGAAAATCTGTCCATCGGTAATCGAGATTACGTTTGTTGGAATATATGCACCGATATCGCCTGCTTGTGTTTCAACAAATGGAAGTGCTGTTAAGGAACCTCCACCTTTTGCATCACTAAGCTTCGCTGCACGCTCAAGTAGACGCGAGTGCAAGTAGAATACATCCCCTGGGAATGCCTCACGACCTGGCGGGCGACGTAATAATAAGGAAAGCTCACGATATGCGTTCGCTTGTTTTGTTAAATCATCGTATACTACTAATACGTGTTTACCATTGTGCATGAACTCTTCACCCATCGATACCCCTGCATATGGTGCTAGGTATTGTAATGGCGCAGGTTCACTTGCACCAGCAGATACTACGATTGTGTAGTCAAGTGCTCCATGCTTACGAAGAACTTCTACTGTTCCACGTACTGTTGAGTCTTTTTGACCAATTGCTACATAAATACAAATCATATCTTGATCTGCTTGATTTAAAATCGTATCAATCGCTACGGTTGTTTTACCTGTTTGACGGTCCCCGATAATTAACTCACGTTGACCACGACCGATTGGCACTAGTGCATCAATCGCTTTAATACCAGTTTGTAATGGCTCATCTACTGATTTACGATCCATTACACCCGGTGCAGGAGATTCAATTGGACGTGTTTTAGAAGTTTCCACAGCACCTTTACCATCGATAGGTTGTCCTAGTGGATTTACTACACGACCGATAAGTTCCTCTCCTACTGGCACTTCCATAATGCGACCAGTACGACGAACTTCATCACCTTCACGAATTTCGGTATATGGTCCAAGGATTACAATCCCGACGTTTGATTCTTCTAAGTTTTGTGCCATACCCATGACACCGTTTGAAAATTCTACTAACTCACCAGACATAACGTTATCTAGTCCGTGTGCTCGTGCAATACCGTCACCAATTTCGATAACTGTACCTACATCGCTCACTTCGATGTCTGAGTCATAGCTTTCGATTTGCTGTTTAATCAGTGCACTGATTTCTTCAGCTTTTATGCTCATGCCATTTCACCCCTATCGTTCTTAATTTGCTGTTACAATTTGTCGTTCTAAGCGATCCAATTTACCTTTAATAGAACCATCATATATCGTGTTGTCAACTTTAATCTTGACGCCACCTATGATGTCAGGATCGACTTGATTATTTATTTTTAATTGCTTCACATTCCATTTTTTCGTGAACACATTGGTAATTTCCTCTTTTTCTGCATCGGACAACGCACGAACAGAATAGACAGTTGCTTCCTTTACACCATTTGCTTCATTAGCAAAAGTAATAAAGTGATCGACAACTTCTGGAACGATTGATTCGTTATGACGGTCTACAAGTAACGAAAGTGTATGTAATACATCCTTCGAAAAGCCTGAGAACGCTTCGTTAAGTAATTGCTTCTTCTTAGCAGCATCTACTTTTGGATGTTGTAAAAATTGAAGAAATTGTTGGTTTGATTGAAAGACTTCTTTCACTGTCGTTAACTCAGTTTCAAGGAAATCAATTGTTTCCTTTTCTACAGCGATTCGAAAAAGAGCTTCTGCATAACGTTTTGCTACAATTGTATTACTCATCGCTCTTCTCCTACCTCTTTAATGTAGTCACTGATCAACTGTTCTTGATCTTCAGCGTTGATTTCTTTCTCAATCACTTTAGTAGCAATTTGTACAGACAATGTTGCCACTTGTGCCTGTAAAGCTTCGATTGCTTTTTCTTTCTCGCGAGCAATATCTTCCTCTGCAGATTTCTTCAAACGGGCTGCCGCTTGATTTGCTGCTTCGATGATCGCTTTTTCCTGGTCTTGACCAGCTTTTTTGGCGTCTTCGATAATTTGTTGTGCTTCCTGACGTGTTGCTTTTAATTGTTCATTTGCTTCGTGTGATGCTTTTTCTGCTTCAGCACGGTTTTTCTCAGCTGTATCAATTTCATTGGCAATATGGTTCTCACGTTCTTCCATTTTGTTCATTAATGGTCCCCACGCGTACTTTCTCAGTAGCCATAATAGTGCTAAGAAACTGATAATGGCAAATGCCATGTCTCCACCTTGCAAACCGCCGATTGACGCTTGAATGATGAGCCCACTCTCTAAAAGTTGCACAGTGTTCACTCCTTCCTACGATTAGTCATCATCTATTTCACTTTCATTACGTTCTGATTTGATATTGAAAAATGTTGTTCGTCATTTTTGTTTAAAATTGTGAAAACTTCAAGTTATTTCTCAACTATAGTCATGTATGATCACATCCAGCTACAGTGCTCAGAAACTAGTGCCCTTCCCTCAGCTTCGTACGATAAAGTAGACTTGTCGATTGACTATGTCAGAGACTTAGTCGCCCTTATACCTTTAGGTGAAAGTCATCATCCGTTCCTTCGTCACGGTGATTCCTTTATCTCCTACACTTCAGTCCAGGTCATACGTTTCTAAACGAGCACTTTCGCTTTTGAACTCGCAAAACAATGGCGAAGGTTGTCTTGGACGAACTTCGCCATTCTATCTGTTTTACGTATAATTACATTACCATGAAGGCAATTACTACGGCGAAAATTGGAATCGCCTCTACTAACGCTACCCCGATAAACATTGTTGTTTGAAGTGCACCTCTTAATTCTGGTTGACGTGCAATCCCCTCTACTGTACGACTTACGATCATACCGTTACCTAAACCTGCACCAAGTGCGGCTAATCCAATTGCAATTGCAGCTGCTAAAGCTCCCATTATTTGTTTCCTCCTTTAAAATGTATGAATAAGTATTTTTTATTATTTTAATGGTCTGAACTCACTTTATGAGACATATAAACCATTGTTAACATTGTGAAAATAAACGCTTGAATAGCACCAATAAACAAACTAAATCCTTGCCATGCCATCATCGGAATGATGGATATAAATGTGATTGGTGCGGCGATAAACGCCATTTTTGTAATAAGGCCTAATAAAATTTCACCAGCAAAGATATTACCGAAGAGACGCAAACCTAATGTTAAGGTGTTTGTGAATTCCTCAATAATTTTAAATGGTAGTAGAAAAGGTACAGGACGTACATAATCTTTGGCATACTCCTTGAAACCTTTCACTTTCACCCCATAATAATGTGTTAACACAATAACTAACGCCGATAATGATAGCGTAAGTGTTGCATCTGAGGTCGGTGATTTCCACCATAGCGTATGTCCCCATACCCCCATGGTAATAACACCCAGGATATTACTAATAAAGATATACACTAGTAATGTTAAACCTAGTGGTAAAAATACTTTCCCTGTTTTCCAATCCATGGTATCTCCGATAATGCCTTTGACAAAATCGACTACCCACTCCATGAAGTTCTGAAAGCCAGTTGGTTTCATTTGAAGATTTCTCGCTGCTAGTGTACAAATTATAAATACAATTACAGAAGAAATAAAGGTCATTAATGTAGTGGATAAGTTAAAATCTAACCAAGGTATTCCAAACAGGTCGTGCAACAGCGGTGATTCGTGATCCAATTCCTTCACCTCACTTCCCTTTGCTAGTCTTGTTTTCTAAATAGTGCAAAATCTATCATAATAACAACATAAGTTGTCATTAATCCCAAAATTACTGCCATCAAGTGGAAATGTTCTTCAAAGCGCATTGCGATGATTACCGCTAATGCTGCAGTGGCTAGTCGGGTAAATGTACCAATTCCAGTGATTCGACCACCTTCTTGAACAGCTTGTCCAAATCGGTCGATTTTACGCTGCATTACCCATAAACTATATAAACTTAATGCTGTTCCCAGGAGGAGTCCGAGGAATATTCTTGGGTATGGTGTAAATCCCCAGCCAAGAACAAATAGTGCTAGAAGGTAGAACATCCATTTACGTTGACGGGTTATCATTCTTTTGTATTGATCCATGGTTACTCGTCTCCCGCTAGTTGTCTTACGTAATGAAACGTTCCGTAAAAACCGGCTCCTAAACCTAAAAGTAGTCCGATCACTAAAAAAAGTGGTGATGTGGAAAAGTAGTTGTCGCATGCTTTGCCGATAAATAAACCAATTAATGGCCCACCGACAATTTGTGACAAAATGGCACTATAAATGGCCAATCCATAATAAGGGCTTTTTTTAGGTGGTGACATGTGATCACTCCTATAATATAAAGCATAAAACATATGTACACAGCAGATAAAAAAATGAGCATAAAGCTTATTTTCTTGCAGTGATTTTCATCACACTACTGTAACCCTTATCATCCACACTAAATTAGCATACAATAGGGGTAACCTCTTGTCAATCCATTTAACAGACAAAAAACAATAATATACGTACATGATAGAACAATTTTTTCTAAACCCCTATTGATGGTGGTAATCTTATGTTTTTTATCTATAATTCGAACAAATTGTGACAGTTAATTCGAGTTCCGAAACAACCCGTAGTACTGCCTATTCTATCCAAATTACTGTTTGATAATCATACGTTTCATTTGAATCGTTTTCTATCTTAATGTTGGCAATATATTCTCCTTTTAATTGATCACCCAGTTCCACGGCACCTTCAATTACTCCAGATACTGGTTCTTCGATCTCTGTCATTGTTGTGACAAAGGCGAATGTTTTCGAGTCGTATAAATCAATCGTTAGTTTTTGTGCATTCTCCACTAAATACAATTGATATTGATAGGCATCATTTATTGGGGTGACAACTAATTCAAGCCCCATCGCCTTCGGTATTTCATCTGCATCTGTCAGAAACATATAGGGAATCGGAATATCATTTAAATAGAGGTATCCCTGTTTAATAGTTTCCTCAAGCTGGTTGGTTCGAATCGTTACTTTTACCTCTACTTCCTTTTTTTCATGGGGTGCTAAAGTAAAACTTTTCGGTAATTGAAAACGTACATTTTGTTGTTGCTTAGGTAAAGAGAAAGAGTATTTCTTGGTTTGATCTGAGATGTTTTCGACTATTATCTTCTCTGTTTTTTGTCTGTTCTGTTTTTCTATTTTACCGAATTGCAAAAACGATTGATAAACTAATGTATCTGTTGCTATTGCTGCTTTAGTATTAACTTTTCCTGCCCCTTGTTCCGTTGGTTCAAAATTCGCAAAAGGTTGTGCGGTTGTCAAAATTGCTGCTTTTAATTGCTCTGGTGTCCAGTCGGGGTGTGCTTCTTTTAATAAAGCCAGAACACCAGCAATATGCGGTGCAGCCATACTGGTTCCACTTAATGCTTGATAGCCATCTGGGACTGTACTGACAATATTCGCCCCTGGTGCCACAATCTCTGGTTTAATCGCCCAATTCACAGTGACAGGACCACGCGAACTAAAATCTGTGATGGTATCCTGAATATGTTCATACTGGAATTCTAAATACTTTCCATTATCTTTTAACCATTCGCCATCTTCCATACTAATAGCTGCCACTGGTATCGAAGTTTTTGTTTCAACCGCTCCCTGAAAAGTACCTTCTTGATTATTTGCAATCAATACCGCTTTTGCTCCCAGTTCTTCTGCTTCGAGTGCAAGCTGGCCAAATGGAATTTCACCACGCTCTAAAACTAATATCTTATCAAGTGCATGTTCTTTTTGATACGTAACTTCAAGATCTCTGTTAAATTTCCAATCTGCCGCACCTTGCATTGGTACGATTTCAATTTTTTTATCTTGAAAGTCATCATATAAAAAAGGACGTTTTAATGCAGGAGTGGAAGCACCTACCGATATAACGCGATCTGCAGTTGCAGGTGATCCAACCGTCCAGAGATCTGGCCCTGTATTCCCATTAGCTATCACAACCGCAACACCTTTCTCTGTGGCGCGATTAACTGCAACACTTGTTGGCCAATCCGGACCATTGATGGTATTTCCTAATGACAAATTGATAATATCCATGCCATCCTTGACCGCCTGTTCTATCGCAGCCATTACTTGCACAGAGGTTCCACTCCCTCCAGGTCCGAGTGCGCGATAAGCGTAAAGCTCTGCTTCTGGTGCGACACCTTTCATTTTTCCATTGGCTGCGATAACCCCTGCTACATGTGTGCCATGCATGGTTGGCATCCCCTGTTCTGGAGTTGTCTCCATTGGATCTTGATCAAAATCAACGAGATCGTAACCACCCTTGTAATTTGACTGCAGATCCGGATGACTGTGATCTATTCCAGTGTCAATCACGCCTACCTTGACTCCTTTACCTGTGTAGGGAAGTGTTTCAGGAATTAAAAAAGGGATACTGTGATTGATGTTTTCTTGTCGACTTTGGGTCTTATAGGTTTGAGTCGGATACGTTTGTGTGATTTCTGTTCTCCTGTTTATTTGCTCGAGTTCTCGCTGTTTTGCCTTAATGGCCACACCATTAAAGATCGTATCGTAGATCGCTAATATTTCTACTTGCGGATGATAGGTTCTTAATTGTTCTGCAAATACATGCGGATCTTCCTCCACTTCTATGATATAGGAGGCTTCTTGAGGAGTATGAATACTGGTGAGTAGTAAGAGAGATAAAAGAAAGGACATAAGTGTGAACCCCTTTTTCAGATTGTAGGAGTATTGTTTGTTTAGGTAAGGAAAGATATGCATAAGAAAAGCGCAGAGCGCCCGCTTAGAAACGTAGCGACTGCAGCGAATCAACTGAGATAAAGGAATCACTGAGAAAAGCGAGCCGATGATGACTTATCATAGGGCGATTTCGTGAAGTCGCCTAGTTTCTGGCGCTCGGAGCTAGACATGACGCCGCTTATATACTTTCTTTACTCATTGAAAAAAGCTGTCCTTTTTTAGTTAGAGACAGCTTTTTATATGAACTATTTAGTACCGTACAGTCGGTCACCAGCATCGCCTAATCCAGGGATGATGTAGCCTTTTTCATTTAATTTTTCATCAAGTGCGCCAAGATAAATGTCTACGTCAGGGTGTTCATTTTGAATTACTTCTACACCTTCTGGAGCTGCAATCAGACACATTAATTTAATGTTCGTTGCGCCTCGTTTTTTTAAGGAGTGAATCGCATCATTTGCAGAACCGCCTGTTGCTAACATTGGATCAATCACAATCAGTTCACGTTCTTCGATATCTGTTGGTAATTTAATATAATATTCGACAGGTTTTAATGTTTCAGGATCACGATATAAACCGACATGTCCCACTTTTGCAGCTGGCATCAAGCGCAGAATACCGTCTACCATTCCAAGTCCTGCTCTCAAAATCGGAACAAGGCCGATTTTTTTACCACTTAACACTTTGGTTGTGGCTTCCATAACTGGTGTTTCAATCGTCGTTTCTTCCAGTGGCAGGTCTCTTGTTATTTCAAATGCCATTAATGCAGATACTTCATCTACTAATGCACGGAATTCCTTTGTACCGGTATTTTTATTTCTTATGTACGTTAATTTATGTTGGATTAACGGATGATCTAATACAAATACATTGCTCATAGGGGACTCTCTCCTTTTTTTACTATTATTATGTCAACTTCGATAATCTTCATCCTTAAAATTGTACTGAAAATCATGAGAGCTTTCAAGCATGATCAAATAATTTCTCGAATTATTTCCTTTCCAATGATTAATTTTAATTTATTGGACACTTTCGACGCGTTATTGGACACTTTTCAAAGTTTATTGGACACTTTTTGCTGTTTATTGGACACTTTGCTCAATTTACTGGACACTTTAAGCAATTTATTGGACACTCTTTGAATTGCCACAATAGAAAAAGCTAGACGCAATGTCTAGCTTTTAAAATTATTGATATAATGGAAATTTAGCTGTCAACGCAGTTACGCGCTCGCTTGCTGCCTTTAATGTTGCTTCATCTTCCGGATTTTTTAACGTTAATGCAATGATTTTTGCAACTTCTTCCATTTCTGCTTCACCAAAGCCACGTGACGTTACCGCTGCAGTACCTACACGGATTCCGCTTGTAACAAATGGACTTTCCGGATCAAATGGGATCGTATTTTTGTTTGTTGTAATCCCTACTTCATCTAGTGCTTTCTCTGCGACTTTACCTGTTAAATTTAAACCACGAACATCTAACAATAATAAATGATTATCCGTACCACCAGATACTGTACGCACACCTTCAGATTCCAATACTTCACCAAAACGTTTGGCATTTTTGATGATGTTTTCACCATATTCTTTGAATGATGGTTGTAAGGCTTCTTTAAATGCTACCGCTTTTGCTGCAATTACATGCATTAATGGACCACCTTGCATGCCTGGGAATACTGTTTTATCAATTTTCTTTGCGAATTCTTCTTTACATAGCACCATTCCACCACGTGGTCCACGCAATGTTTTATGTGTAGTTGTCGTCACAAAATGGGCATGTGGTACTGGATCTGGATGTAAGCCTGTCGCTACAAGTCCAGCAATGTGTGCCATGTCTACCATTAAGTAAGCGTCTACCGCATCAGCAATTTCACGGAATTTGGCAAAATCGATTTGACGTGGATAAGCACTTGCACCTGCTACGATCAGTTTCGGCTGAACTTCTTTTGCTTTTGCAAGTACGGCATCATAGTCGATTTGTTCAGAATCTTCACTGACACCATAATCAACAAAATTAAATAGTTTCCCACTAAAGTTCACCGAGCTACCATGTGTTAGGTGACCACCATGACTTAGATTCATACCTAAAACGGTATCCCCTGGCTCTAAAATTGTAAAATATACCGCCATGTTTGCCTGAGCACCAGAGTGTGGCTGCACATTGGCATGTTCTGCTCCAAATAATTGTTTTGCTCTGTCACGTGCTAAGTCCTCGGCAACGTCTACGTGTTCACAGCCACCATAATAACGGCGTCCCGGATAGCCTTCCGCATATTTATTTGTCAGAACAGATCCTTGTGCTTCCATGACTGCCTCTGACACAAAGTTTTCCGAAGCAATTAATTCGATTTTATCGTTCTGACGTTTTCTTTCGTCTTCCATTGCTTGAAAAATTTCTACATCAAAATTTTTTACGTGATCCATCGTTTGTTCCCCCTAATATTTTTGGTAGGTGTCTCATCATTATTCGTATTTACTTAATCTCATTCTAAAATAACATCATTTTGCAAATAATTCTATACTTTTTCACGAATAAAAACAAGGAAATATGCACCTTTATTCGTAATTAAAGAAAAAAGGTACATATTTCCTATTCTTAAAACGGATAAACGAAACTGAATTTATGATTCCGATTATAGATTGTCACACGTTAGCCTGGATATACTGCTCGTGGACCACCAATTAATTTCGGCCTGGTTCTTGCTTGTGACGTTCTGGCATGACCTACGTATCGTTTTTCAAAGCGAAGAGGGACAGCTACAGGCTTTAACTGCATACCTATCATCGTCTCACCAATATCCATCCCAGCATCTGCTTGGATGTTTTCCACGACAACGGCATTGTCAAGATGCTGGTAGGCATAAGCCGCCATAGATCCACCTGCTTTACGCACTGGCATAACTGAAACTGGGTCAAGTTTATGCTCACGCATCACCTTTTTTTCTAAAACAATGGCACGATTTATATGTTCACAACTTTGAAAACATAAATGCACACCAGTCTGTTCCTGCAGGCGACGTAATTCTTTGAAAATCATGGCAGCTACTTCTTCACTGCCAGCCGTACCAATTCGTTCGCCTGCTACTTCACTTGTCGAGCAACCGACTACGAACAAATCACCTTCCGTGAGGTAATCATTTGATATCCATTCATCAACAATTGCTCTTAGATCTAATGCCCACTGATCAAGTTTCATGGATATTCACCTCTTTTTTTGAATTGTTAGTTGCTTTCGTAATCTGTTACTTTTCCAATTCGGTTGGCATGACGTCCACCTTGAAAGTCTGTTCCTAACCATGTTTGGACTATTTCCCTTGCAAGACCAGGGCCGACAACACGCTCACCCATCGTAAGCATGTTGGAGTCATTATGCTCTCGTGTTGCTTTCGCACTAAACACATCATGCACAAGAGCAGCCCGGATGCCTTTTACTTTATTTGCTGCAATCGACATGCCGATTCCTGTACCACAAATTAAAATTCCACGATCAAATTCGCCATTCGCTACACGTTCTGCTGCTGGAATTCCGTAATCAGGATAATCGACGGAATCTTCACAGTTACACCCCGTATCCTCATACTCAATATTTAATTCTTCTAATAATGATATAATCTCTTTGGATAGATTAATCCCACCATGGTCAGATGCTAAAATAACCTTCATTTTAAATATGCTCCTTTTTAAAAAACATTGTTTAGCTTAGCTTAAATTGCTCATTTTCGAATTTCAACTTTTGTGCTTAGTTGCCCGCTAGCTGTGAAATTTATGAACTATCTATCTTTATTTTCCAACTTTTTGATCAATAGTGCAAGATACTTATCTAATTCTTGATATGTTTTTTTATACGTCATGAAATTACCACCAAATGGATCACTAATATCTACCTTTTTAACTATTGCTTCCAGGTGATTGATTTTTTCTTGTACATCAATGTTCTCTTTCGAATCTGTTAATTTAGTCTCCTCTAACAGGGCATATGCTTCTTTTAATGCTGTCCATGCCTTTTCATGTTCAGGATCTGCATACTCTTTTAATGTAAAGATTTTATGACAATCAGTTGGATATATTTGTTTTAAATGATCTCGATGACTTTGTGTCATTGTTAAAACCAAATCAGCCCATGCCATTAACTCACTTGTTACTGGTTGAGACTGATGGTTACAGCTGATTCCTTGTTCGGATAATACTTCACTTGTACCTGGTGAAGCAGGCATACCTACTCCTGCAAAAATGCCTGCCGATTGGACGCTGTGGTCTGTTTTCTGTTGTAATATTGCTTGTGCCATTGGGCTTCGACATGTATTGCCTGTACAAACGAACACTATATTCATGTTAGTAATTGCCTCCATTATTAAGAACTTACTTACTCCCATTATAGCACATAATACGAAAGCTATTTAGTGTTTTAAAAAAGCACAAGAAGGCCAAACCCAAAAAGGATCGTTCCTCCTAAAAATTCGCTATATGCACCTAATAAATGATGGGTTCGTCTGCCGATAAGTAAGGCAAACCAGGTTAATAGTGTGCTAAAAAGTCCAAACATCATAATCGCAAAGGCTGTGGCTACACCTGATAAACCTAGGGATATACCGATCGAAAAGCTATCTAAGCTAACTGTAAATGCGAAAATAAGCAAACCAACACCGACTGGTGCTAATATTTGTGACTCTTTTTTTATAAAAGTATGAAAGATCATTTGAAAGCCAATGGCACATAATAATAAACCAGAAGCGATGATAGCGATCCCTTCCATTTGTTTGGATAAAAATGCTCCAAGAAATAAGCCGATAAAAGGCATAAATATATGAAATAAACCTACTATTAAACCGATTAAAAAAATTCTTTTCAAACGAATTTCCTGCATCCCAATGCCTAAACCAACAGAAAATGCGTCCATTCCCAGCGCAAATGCCAAACAAAGAATAGATAGTACTTCCCCGATCGCCGACACTATAAAAAAGCCTCCTCTTTAGAAAAATTCGACATTCGTCTCCTCGTTTAGAGAGTGTCGAAATGTTTTCGTCTTTCGAAATTTCCTTTCGCCATACAACTTTTTCCTAACGTAAAAAAGGACAAGTGGAACAGTGAGCCTGTCCCCTTGTCCTATTTGTATGCGAGAAAAAAGATTTATATGTTCTGTTTCAGATGGTTTGTGGCGGCTTTTTCAAGTCGGTTCATGATGGCTTCGCCGATCTCCCGATTTGGATATGTCTCTGCTAAAATGATGTCTGCGTCTGTATCGTTAAAATAGCGAAGTGCGAAATAGAGCTTGGCAGCTACTTCTGATAAATTATTGATATCACCACAACGATAACAAATATCTGCTTTTAATCGGTCTACTAACGGTTGGCTTGCAATTACACCTACTTTTTTTCCTTGTGCTTGAAAATAATTAATTTGTTTTTGAAAAAAAGCTTGATCGCCTTTGATCAGGTACAGGGGCGCATCTGGTTCGTAATGGTTATATTTCATTCCAGGTGACTTTGGCTGATCCGCTTTTAAAGCATCAGCTAATTCAACTGAGCCGATTACTTTTTCAATTTGTTGTTTGGTAATGCCACCCGGTCTTAAGATAACCGGAATGTCGCCAGTTACATCGACAACTGTTGACTCTAATCCAACTCCGGTAGCACCGCCATCTATTATTCCAGCTATCCTTCCGTTTAAATCCTTTAACACATGCTTCGCGGTTGTTGGGCTCGGTTTTCCAGATATATTAGCACTTGGCGCCGCAAGTGGTAATTTAGCTTCACGGATAAGTGCCCGACTAATCGGATGATCGGGTATGCGAATAGCAACCGTATCTAAGCCTGCTGTCACTGTACTTGCAACTTTGCCATTGCTTCTTAAAATAATCGTAAAAGGGCCTGGCATAAAGGCATTGATTAGCTTTTGAGCCATTGCTGGTATCTCTGTAACATAGTGATTAATTTGCTGCGGATCATGGACATGGACGATCAGTGGATTATCAGCAGGACGTCCTTTTGCCTCAAATATCTTGGAAACTGCTGCTTCGCTCGTAGCATCTGCCCCTAATCCATAAACGGTTTCGGTTGGAAATGCCACTACTTCCTGTTTATTTAAATAATCAGCCGCTATGGATAACGACCTGTCTGTCGCATCTAAGAAATCTGTTTTCATATTAATCCCTCGATCTATAAGTTCTAAAAAATAGTATGAAGAATTTCTACGATTTGTGCAACTCACAACTATCTCACAAGGGATATCCACAGACTTTTCCACAAATATATTAAAAAATGTGCATAAAAGCATAGTTTATACACATTTTTTTCATATTTAATAGATATCTGTCATTTCTATTCACAGGTTCATCCACAAATTAATTACTTATTGTGAATAAATCTGCTGGTTATCCACAGATGCAAGGCTAGTTATCCACCAATCTGCTTCTATCAAAGGATCTAATGTCTGATCTGTTGATGTATATCCTAATTGTAGTAACAATTGATTTAGTGTTTCTGTTTTACTGTGGATAAATAAGTTTGTGGCACCAAAATTTTTGGTTAATTTTTCTGCTGCCTGAATGATAGTAACAGGTAACATGGCGGATGGGCTTCTTTTCATCACGAGCATACGTAACCAATAAGCATTACTGTCAACAGGCACTAATGAAAAAAAAGCTGTCGGGCTATGCTCTTTATAGAGAAAATAACCATATTTTTTCATTTCTTCCTGATTAAAATTTGGTATTTGATCGCAAAAAAAAGCTTCGAATTCTTGCTGTGTAAGTCCTTTCGTTGATTGTAGTTCCATATCGCTCACCTCTTGTCTTTGTCTTACTATTACTCTATGAAGAGATGATAGATTTATGATTAACTAAACCATTTTAAAAAGAAAAAAGTGTATTCTACTTCTTCTTCGTCTTCTTCCAATTCTTCCTCTGGCGCCTCTTCCTCTTCGGCCGCTTCCACGGTGGTACCAAAAGAGAAGTCGAGAAAACATAATGGTGGAAACACGACACACCACCAATTGGATCCTTGCGCCTCACCTAATGTAATTAAAATTGCTTCATATTCGCCTGCCGGATATAGATACTGATCATATAGTTTCGTCGGAAATTTCACATCTTTTCGATATTCCACATTGTATTCCATTTCTAGTTTTTCCTTTGCTAGAACATCTGCTATAATTTGATCTATTTCATTGATACGATCAGATATCAGAGCTCTCGCTTCGTCTATATCATCCATTTCTTCTACCCATTCGGTAACCTCTTCGTTCACAGCATCCCTGACTGCATGTTTAATGGCTTGATCTTTTTCTTGATCACTATTGGCTAAAATTCGTAATCGAATCGCCTCGTCTGGTATCACTTGATAGTCTTGTTCATTACTTTCTATTTTTTGCGGAAAAAAACCGATAATAAGAAAAATAAGTACTGAAAATAAAATAAGCTTTCGCATTTTTGTTTCCCCCTGTAATTTAGCATTTGCTAGTCACAGTGTGGACAACTACGAAAACTTTTAAACTGTGAATCTATTAATTTTTATTTTTTTCTTACAAGATCGTTGCAAATACGATTCGGTCTTTCTGATTAATATCTTGGATTACGTCGACCTCACTATTTGGGAACGTCCTTTTAATGATTGATGTGACAGCTTTTCCTTGACGATGACCAATTTCAAACGCGAGTATCCCTTTTTCATTCAAGACAAATGGTGCTTGTTCGATAATACTTTGATAAGCAGCCAAGCCATTTTCCTCTGCAAAAAGGGCCATTTCGGGATCGAAATTTTTTACGGTTTCTGATAAAGAATCTTTTTCCTCATATGCAATATAGGGTGGATTAGAAACAATCATATCCACTTTTTTCCCTTGTTCGATTAAAGGGGTGAGAAAATTACCATGATAAAAGTGAATATCTGCTTGATGTTTTTCGGCGTTTTTCCTCGCAACCTGTAGAGCTTCTGTTGAAATATCTGTAGCGAGTACTTCGATTACTGAATTCTGCCATTCTTTTGCTAAACTGATCGCAATGACACCACTACCTGTTCCGACATCGACACAGGAAAGTTCCTTCTTTTTAACGTTTGTTAGCAAATAGTGGATGAGTTCTTCTGTTTCAGGCCTCGGTATTAATACATGCGGATTGACATGGAAGCTTCGACCGTAAAATTCCTCCACACCTGTGAGATGTTGGATCGGTACTTTCGTTGTTGCGAGTTGCTCTATTTTCTTTTGGTATTGTTTTAATGTGGATGGATCGAGATACTCTCGCAAATTACTAATCAAATCTGTCTTGGTCCACTTGAGTTCGTGTAAAAGGAGAATTTCTGCTACTTTTGCTTCTGTACCATGTTCTTCTAAAAAAGAAGAAGCCCAGTATAGGGCCTCATGAATGGTCTGTGGTGTCATGTTATTCACCTATTTGTTCCATTTTTTTCGCTTGTTCTTCAATAATTAAGGCTTCGACGATTTCTTCCATCTTACCTTCTAAAATCTGATCCAGCTTTTGAATCGTTAGACCAATTCGGTGATCCGTTACTCTATTTTGTGGGAAGTTATAGGTACGGATACGTTCAGAACGATCACCTGATCCTACTGCTGATTTACGTGTCTGATCATATTCAGCCTGGGCTTCTTGTTGGAATTTATCATAAATTCGAGCTCTTAACACTTTCATTGCTTTTTCTTTGTTTTTAATTTGCGATTTTTCATCTTGAATCGATACGACAATCCCTGTTGGTACGTGGGTTAAACGAACAGCTGACATGGTGGTATTGACCGACTGTCCACCAGGACCACTGGAAGCAAATGTATCGACACGGATATCTTTTTCATGAACGTCTACTTCTACTTCTTCCGCCTCTGGCATAACAACTACTGTTGCCGTAGAAGTGTGAATTCGGCCGCCTGACTCTGTTTCCGGAACACGTTGCACACGGTGTGCTCCATTTTCAAACTTCAATTTCGAATAGGCGCCAGTTCCGTTGATCATAAAAATGATTTCTTTAAATCCGCCAACACCTGTTGTATTAGAGTCCATAATATCGATTTTCCAGCCTTCGGATTCGGCGAAACGGGAATACATACGGAAGAGATCTCCAGCGAATAATGCCGCTTCGTCACCGCCTGCTGCTCCACGGACTTCCATGATAACGTTCTTGTCGTCATTTGGATCTTTTGGAAGCAATAATATCCGCAATTGTTCCTCTAATTCCGTTTTCTGTTCAGACAGTTCACTGATCTCCATTTTTGTCATATCGCGCATTTCATCGTCCAAATCATCTTCTAACATTTCTTTGGCATCATCTAGTTGACTTGAAACATCTTTATATTCACGATAAGCGGTAATTACGTCTTGCAGGTCAGATTGTTCCTTCGAATATTCTCTTAATTTTTTTGAATCATTAATGACTTCTGGATCACTCAATAATTCATTTAATTTATCATAACGTGCTTCTAGCGATTCTAAACGATCTAACACGTACGTCACCTCTTTCTACGATTAGCAAAACTTTCTATTTTACAGTATATATAAAGTTGGAGATACCGTCAAAATTCGCTTATTATGGATGAACTTTTACTTTGCTTTTAGGATGGTTTGGTACTTCGTGATGGTGTCGGCATCTTGGCTCATATGCTTCTTTTGCACCTACTAATATAATAGGATCGTCATATGATGCAGGATCTCCGTCGATCAATCGCTGTGTTCTGCTAGCAGGAGAACCACAGACAGGGCAGATCGCATTTAATTTTGTAACGAATTCACTTATTGCTAACAGCTCTGGCATTGGTCCAAATGGTTCCCCGCGAAAATCTGTATCCAAACCAGCTAAAATGACCCGATGTCCTTTATCGGCCAGTTCACTTACGACGGTAATGATATCCTCGTCAAAAAATTGCACTTCATCTATACCAATTAATTCGATATCTTCTGTGACATCTTTTAAAATATCCATAGCTCTTGCTACCGGTTTAGCTACGACCTCTTGCCCATTATGGGATACGACACAATCGTCGCTATATCGATTGTCTAGTTGTGGTTTATATACCGCCACGGATAGATTGCCATAGGTAGCACGACGAACTCTGCGAATTAACTCTTCTGATTTACCTGAGAACATGCTCCCACAAATAAGTTCTATCCAACCGGCATGTTTCATAATATGCATGATGATGTTGCCCCTTCCAACAGTAATGTTTCTTTATCAATATGCTAACCATTAGTATGTATATTAACACCTTAAGCAGTACCGCTAATAGTCAGCGAAGATCAAACAACTAATTGATCATTGTCTCACTTTATATCTAATCATTTTACCATGTTTAACGCCGTAATATGTAATCAATTTGAAGGTAATTTCAAGTGAATGGAATCTAGTGCATGATGCATAAAAGACTGTTTTGCCTTTTTTAGTCTCTCATTCGGCTGATGAGAGACAGTTTTTCCTCGATTTCACTTTTTTGTCCTTCATATACTATTTCAAATAAAAAACAGGCAAATTTTTGGTGCATTTGCCTGTTTCTAAGGATTTATATCCTGTTCTATTTCGTTCAAGTAAAAAATACCAATTAACCCATGTTATATTTTTTCTTGAATCGATCAACACGACCGCCGACTTTATCAGCTTTTTGCTTACCAGTATAGAACGGGTGAGAAGCTGAGCTGATTTCTACACGGATTAATGGATAAGAGTTGCCATCTTCCCATTCAATTGTCTCTTCAGACGATTGTGTAGATCCGCCTAGAAATTTGTAGTCAGAACTTGTATCAAGAAATACAACTTTTTGGTATTCTGGATGAATGCCTTTTTTCATGTCTGTCCACTCCTTTTGCCCTGAATCCTTAGGAAACAGAGTTAGATTAATGCCTGTAAGCATTTTTTCGCACAGAAGCATTATATCAATCTCACATCCGGTTTGCAAGAAGTATTTACAAAAAGATCTATGAGTTTGATTTTTTAGCAGTGCCTTTTCGTTTCATTTCTTCGTCAAGTACGGATAAGAATTCTTCATTATTTTTAGTCGAACGTAGCTTACGTAAAAATCTTTCCACGAATTCCGGAGAATCCTGCATACTTTTACGGATTGCCCACATTTTTTCTACATGATTTTTTGTAAGTAATAGTTCTTCTTTTCTCGTACTTGAACGCGGAATATCAAGTGCTGGGAAAATTCGGCGCTGTGCTAAATGACGGTCTAAGTGTAATTCCATGTTTCCAGTACCTTTAAATTCCTCATAGATCACATCATCCATACGTGAGCCTGTTTCTACTAATGCCGTAGCCAGGATCGTGAAGCTTCCACCATCTTCAATATTTCGTGCTGCACCGAAGAATCGTTTTGGTCGGTGGAAGGCCGCTGGATCAATACCACCTGATAACGTTCTGCCACTTGGTGGGATAACAAGGTTATAAGCACGAGCCAAACGTGTAATACTATCCATAAGAACAACGACATCTTTTTTATGTTCCACCAGTCGCATCGCACGTTCTAATACAAGCTCCGCTACTTTAATATGATTTTCTGGCACTTCATCGAAAGTTGAACTTACTACGTCGACATTTTCATCTACCGATCGTTCAATATCGGTTACCTCTTCCGGACGCTCGTCCACTAACAAAATAATTAGTTTCGTATTGGGATGGTTTTTTGCAATGCTATTGGCAATTTGCTTTAAAAGCATTGTTTTCCCTGCTTTAGGAGGGGCGACAATCAAACCACGCTGGCCATAACCAACAGGGGTTAGCAAGTCCATAATTCTGGTAGAAATTAATTTGGTATCTGTTTCTAAATGCATTAAACGATCTGGATACAATGGTGTTAACGCAGGAAAATGGACACGTTCTTTTGCTGCTTCCGGATCTTCTCCGTTTACTGCATCGACATGCAACAACCCATAATACCGTTCATTTTCTTTTGGAGGTCGAACTTTACCTGACACCTTGTCCCCATTACGCAAATCAAAACGGCGAATTTGGGAAGCGGAAATATAAATATCTTCTGCACTTGGAGAGTAATTAATCGGTCGTAAGAAACCGAAACCTTCTGTCGGAATAATCTCCAAGATACCATCCATAAAAAGATAACCGCTTTTTTCAGCTTGGGCTTTTAATATTGAAAAAATTAATTCTTTTTTTGTTAATTTGGCATAATAAGACACTTTATATTCTTTTGCTCTCGCATAAAGGTCTTTTAATGTCATTGATTCTAATTCTGAAATTGTTACTTCACTCACAAAATCACCACACCTATTCATTATTTATATTTTTCCATCTTCATTTTAATTTTCGAGATTAACAATTGTAGATTTTATAAACGTGGGGAATCGTAGCATAATGGACTAATTGATCCTTTCGTTTTAACCAAAAAATTGATGAAGTTGTATCTAACATTGGCCAATCAGCTTTGGAAACTCAATATGGAGCACCGAGATCGCTTGAAATCTCAAGAAGAGTATGAGATGGAAGCATGCTTCATCAATACTTTTTCACAGTGTAACCGTTCCTGATACCACTTCAACATCTGAGTTGCAGATAAATGGGAGAAAAACGGTTCGATTTCCATCAGTAGCAGTTTTAACTCACACTGATTGGAATCTCACTTAATGAAGTAATGATGATACTTTTGAAGTACGCATTCTCATATAAAAATGCGTGAATTATATTCTTTCTATATAGTACACGGTTACAACTAGATATTCAACTTTTTTCTGATAAAAAACGATTTTTCATTAAAATTTCTTTCGGTCAGAACCTGTTATACTTTTTATTATCTTGTCCTCCGTGCCTGCGCATAAAAAAAGAGACTAACTAAGCCTCTTTTTACGAATTTTGAAATTGTTGGATTTCTTTTTCTGTCATTTCTTCGCGCCATACTTTGGCACCTAGTTCCTCTAATTTTTCGGTGATATTAGCATAACCGCGATCAATATGTTCTAGACCGGTTATTTCTGTAATTCCGTTCGCCATTAGTCCAGCTGCTATTAGAGAAGCACCTGCCCGAAGATCACTAGCTTTTACTTTTGCACCTTCTAATTCGTTAGGGCCTTGTACAATCGCAGAACTACCTTCGACCTTAATTTTCGCATTCATACGTCTGAGTTCATCAATATGCTTGAACCTTGCTTGATAAATCGTGTCTGTAACAACACCAGTACCTTGCGCTTTCGTTAGTAATGAAGTAAATGGTTGCTGGAGATCCGTTGGAAAACCTGGATGGACTAATGTTTTAATGTCAACACTTTTTAGTTTATCACTACGATGAATCAACAGTTGTTCTTCGCCTTCTTCAATGTTTACTCCCATTTCTCTTAATTTTGCAAGTAAAGGTTCTAAATGCTGAGGAATCACATTATCAATTAAGACTTTTTCGCCTTGCGCAGCTGCCATGATTGTGTATGTACCGGCTTCAATTCGGTCAGGTATAATTGTATGCATACATCCGCTTAATTCTTCCACTCCATCGATTCGAACAACATCTGTTCCTGCACCTTTAATTCTTGCTCCCATACTTGTTAACAATGTGGCCACGTCAATAATTTCAGGCTCACGTGCAGCATTTTCGATAATCGTACGACCTTTTGCCTTAACTGCAGCAAGCATAATATTAATCGTTGCACCGACACTGACAACGTCCAGATAAATTCTCGCACCTTTTAACTCTTTCGCACGTAAATAAATCGCGCCTTGTTCATTTGTAACCGTTGCACCAAGTGCTTCGAATCCTTTGATATGTTGATCTATGGGGCGTGGACCAAGATAACAGCCGCCTGGCAAACCGATCACGGCTTCCTTAAATCGTCCCAGCATTGCACCCATAAAATAATAGGAAGCTCTTAACTTCTTCACTCGGCCATTAGGTAATGGCATAGCAGTCATGTCTGCTGGGTTAATATGTACAGTTTGTCCTCTTCTTTCTACTGTTCCACCAATTTCCTCTAATAAGCAGCTTAATGTTTCTACATCGGAAATATCTGGTAAGCCTTCAATAATTACTTTAGAATCAGCTAATATTGATGCTGGCAGCAATGCTACTGCACTATTTTTCGCACCACTAATTCGAACTTTTCCATTTAATAAATGCCCGCCCTCTATTAGCAACTTCTGCATATTGTATTCCCTCGCTTTCAAGGATTCCTAATAACTTTTGGCATAGTTGTAACTGTAATGATAGTTTGTACATTGCTGCCAAAATTATGTAATGTTTTTCACAGTTGATTCTATTATAGCCTATTTAAGTTTGAATGAAAACAGAAGATTATTTTGAGGACGACACGTGGTTCGGTTACTGGCAACTTCGGATGTGTTACTGGCAACTTTTCGGATTTACTGGCAACTTCGGGTGTTTTACTGGCAACTTCAGGTGCGTTACTATCTAACAAAAGGAAAACCCTGTTGACCATGCAACAGGGTTTGAAATATCAATTATTCAGCTTTACCTGAGGAACCAAATTCACGCATTTTTCCGATTACAGTGTCTTTAATTGCATCTCGGCTTGGTCCTAAATACTTACGAGGATCGATCATTTCAGGATTTGCTTCTAAAACCTCACGAACTACTTTTGTTTGTTGGATTTGGTTTTCTGTGTTGACGTTAATTTTAGAAGTACCAAAAGAAATTGCTTTTTGAATATCCTTTACTGGAATACCAGTTCCACCATGAAGTACCAATGGAATACCTGCAATTGTATTGATTTCTTCCATTTCTTTAAAACCTAAGTTTGGTTCACCTTGATAAGGTCCATGTACAGATCCTAGTGCTGGTGCAAGACAGTCCACACCAGTACGTTGAACTAACTCTTTACATTCTTCAGCATCTGCGTACATAATTCCACCCTGTACACCATCTTCATTACCGCCTACTGTACCTAGTTCAGCTTCAACAGATACACCGTGGAAATGTGCAAGTTCTACAACTTTCGATGTTTCCGCAATATTTTCTTCAAATGGATCATGAGATGCATCAATCATTACAGATGTAAATCCTGCATGAATTGCTTTAGCACAAGCCTCAAAACTTGAACCATGATCTAAGTGAATAGCTACTGGAACAGTTGTCCCTTGCGCTTCCATTGTCGCTTCAACCATTGCAACTACTACATTAAAACCACCCATGTATTTTCCGGCACCTTCAGATACACCAAGAATTACTGGAGACTTTTCTTCTTCTGCAGCTTGAAGAATAGCTTGTACATACTCTAGGTTATTAAGATTAAATTGACCTACAGCATAACGATTCTTATTAGCTGTTTCAAGCATTTCTTTCATTGATACTAATGGCATAGTTGTTCCTCCTTTAAGGTATGTATATAAAATTGTATCGACAATCGATCCTACTTCGAAAGATTGCACCCATTAATAGAATACCAATTCCACACGAAAGGTGCAACATAACAATCAATAGTAACCGCTTTCCTAATAAAATTTATTACAGAAATTTAATAAAACTATTTCAAAATATGATTAACCATTTCTCTAATATCATTTAACTGAAATGGTTTGCCAATTGTTTTAATTACTGATTTATAGGCCTTCATTTCATCATTTGCTTTATCAGGAAGTCCACTCATCACGACCGTAGGTACAAAAATATTTTGCGCTTCCAATTTTTTTAACAGGTTTGGACCATCAATGATAGGTAATTTATAATCTAGTAAGATAAGGTCAGGCTGCTTGGCAGTTATAGAGTCTAATGCTTCTTTCCCATTTATCGCGACTTCAACATTGTATCCTTCTTGATGAATTACTTCCTCTAGTAATAGTCGGATCCCGATTTGATCATCAACCACTAATACTGTTTTACTCATGTATCGTCAGCTCCTTTTCTCTCTTTACACTGGATAAATTTGTCATATATTGCGAACTGTTAGCTTTTTGAATTATGACCTTCTACTTATATTTCGATATTATACTTAAAAATCCTGCAAAAATCGTTTTTTTTAAGAAAAATTCAGACATTACTATAAGTCATATTAAGTTATTTATCCTACTCAAAACGAATCACAAAAAATGTTAAAAACTCGTTGTCATAAGAAAAACCGCCACAGCTTGATGCTATAGCGGTCGGAACCCTCTCAAAGGCTAAGTGTAGGAAAATGAAAAGTCTCACTTTATCTTACGGAACCCTTAGTAGCTGCATTGATAAATCCTTTGAATAACTGTTGTGGTTTCGTTGGTCGTGATTTAAATTCCGGGTGGAATTGAGATGCCACAAACCAAGGGTGATCATTTAGTTCGATTGTTTCTACTAATTTTTCGTCTGGGCTAGTACCTGAGAAAATGAATCCACTGTTTTCCATTTGTTCGCGGTATTGATTGTTAAATTCAAAACGGTGACGATGACGTTCATAAACTACATCTTCATTTTCATAGGCTTCTTTGGTTTTGGTACCATCTTTTAAACGACAAGGGTAGAGACCAAGACGTAAAGTACCACCTAAATCAGAGACATCTTTTTGTTCTGGTAACAGATCAATAATTGGATAAGGCGTATTCGGATCGATTTCAGCAGAATTTGCTCCTTTAAATCCTAAGACATTACGGGCAAACTCCACAGTTGCAAGCTGCATCCCTAAACAAATTCCTAAGAAAGGCAATTTGCTTTCTCTGGCAAAACGAATTGCTTCAATTTTACCTTCTATACCACGGTCACCAAATCCTCCTGGTACCAGTAACCCGTCTACATCATTTAATTCACTTGCCACATTTTCAGCACATACTTCTTCAGCATTGATCCACTTTATGTCTACATCTGCATCATGTGCAAAGCCAGCATGTTTCAGAGCTTCTACTACAGAAATATAGGCATCAGGTAATTCTACATACTTTCCAACGAGACCGATAGTGATTTTTTTCGATAAGTTTAAAACGCGTTCCACTAATTCATTCCATTCCGTCATATCTGCCTGTTCACAATCTAATCCAAAGTGATCACATGTTAATTGATCTAATTTTTGTTCCTGCATAGCCAATGGAACATGGTATAGCGTATCCGCGTCTCCCGATTCGACAACGGCTTTTTCATTAATATCACAGAATAAGGCAATCTTTTCTTTCATTTCTTGACTAATCTCGTGTTCTGTTCGTAACACGATAACATCTGGTTGAATACCTAATGAACGCAACTCTTTTACACTATGCTGGGTCGGCTTTGTTTTTAATTCCGCTGCTGCTTTAATGTATGGAACTAGCGTACAGTGAATGTACATCACATTTTCTTTACCGATATTACTTTTAATTTGGCGAATTGCTTCGATAAATGGAAGTGATTCTATATCCCCTACAGTACCGCCAATTTCGGTAATAACGATATCGGCGTTCGTTTGTTTACCAGCTTGGAATACTTTATCTTTAATTTCATTTGTGATATGTGGAATTACTTGAACCGTTCCACCTAAATAATCGCCACGACGCTCTTTTTTAATAACCGTAGAATAGATTTTTCCTGTGGTAATATTACTGTATTTATTTAAATTAATATCGATAAAGCGTTCATAATGCCCTAAATCTAAATCCGTTTCTGCCCCATCGTCTGTAACAAAAACTTCGCCGTGTTGATAGGGGCTCATTGTTCCCGGATCGACATTGATATATGGATCAAATTTTTGAATCGTTACTTTTAATCCTCTGTTTTTTAATAAACGTCCTAAAGAGGCGGCTGTAATTCCCTTTCCAATAGAAGAAACAACTCCACCAGTTACAAAGATATATTTCGTCACACTTTATCCCTCTTTCTTTTTTAATTGTTCTATCTATTGTTTAGTATTCATTTTTCTTTTTTCTCTATGTAATACTAAACTTGATTGAATTGGTAATTAGAAATGCTGATCGTTTTTGCTCCATCGCTAAAATTTTATGCATTGCTAATAAAAAAATAAAAAGCGCTCCCCTTAAGCAGGGGAACGCTGTATATTATCCATTAAATTATGGAGCCCAATAAAAATTTTACTCAGAAGCTACTCGAAAGTCAAGTATCTCTTCTAACTATTTTTCTTCTTCGTCATCTTCCGTGTCCAAGTCATCATCGATATCATCTTCTAAGTCGTCATCATCATCGAAATCAAAGTCATCGTCGACAATGTCCGTATCCGATTCTAAATCATCATCAAAACCAATTGCATCTTTCTCAACAATGGTTTCATCTAAATCTTCTGATTCATCTACTTCTTCGACTGGAGCTTTTTTCTTTACTGCTTTTTTCTTTTTCTTCTTTTTCTTCGGTTCAGGCGTGATATCTTCATCTATTTCTTCGACAGGATACCATTTCTTCAAACCCCACAGATTCGATCCTTTGGTCATAAACCGACCATCGATATTCAAATCTGTATAAAACTGAGAGATCCAAATATCTTTATCAGCTTCCGAAAAACCTTTTAATTTTGCGACACGATCAAAAATTTTACGGAAATCCAATGCTTTTTTCTCTTCTTCCAGCACTTTTGTTGCAATATCAATCATTGCCATATTATCTATTTTTTCTTGATTTAATTGCTTTAATTTCATGTTATAGCACTCCTTTTATCTCAATCTATATGTAAACAAATTCCAATGATCAGTTACGTTCTACCATCATATTATATGGCTTTGTTCTTTGAATTGCAACAATCTTTCAAGGAGCTATTTTTAACAGCAATGGTTACCTTTTGATAAACGTTACTAATTTTTCTACTTTCTCGTTCGTTAAATCTCCTGCATTATCAAAAATGTTGATGTTATCCTCAGGAATATCCCAATTTATAGTAGGTACGAAGTCAACTCTTGTTTCATAAGAACCCCAGTTGTCGAGTTTCCAAGTGTCTCTTTCCGTTCCACGTTCTTCAATACGCTTACGCTGTTGCTCAATGTCTTGCAGAGTAACTACAATTACTTTAACATCAATATCCGCTTTTGTTTTCCCACTCGCTGTGATTACCTCTTCAATCCATTCTTTATTTTTCAGCTCTGCTGTAAATGGAGAAATCATAAAAACATTTTGTCCAACACGTAAGTTTTCAATACATATATCTTTTGTTGTATCGTACTCTAAATCACGTAAATTCTTTTTGTAAAAGTCAGAATCACGATCATTTGGATCAAGGTCATTCATTTCGAGAAAACGTTCTACAAAACGTCCTCCTACTGTATCACGATCAAGAAAAGCACAAGGGATTTTTTCTGAAATTTTTTCAGCAACCGTCGTTTTACCTGTACCTGCTACCCCTACAAAAAATACTAACTTTTGCACGATATCCACCTCTTCTAAATAATTATTCCTTCTATATGTTAACGTATTCTACTGAAAAACGCATCCATTAAGTGATAAAGTGAGACGTCAATCAAAGACTACGACTTACATATCTCTTAACTTCAAACAAGAACGATGCAATATCTATTGTTGCGTAATATCAGGAAACTGCGACATAACCTTGTGGTAATTTTGACATTAATGAGTGTGACATCCGCTTCGGCTTGCCCACTTCCCTTTCCATGGGCTTTTTCCTTCAGCTAACTTTTCCCTGCAAAAATCGCATGAAAAAGTGGATCTTCAGGAAAAAGGATCCCATAGGAGTTGAAGTGGGCGCCTACGCTCAATGAGATTCTACATCAATGACAAATGCTATCCCTTCAGTATCCTACTAAAAAAGATAGTCGAAAAAGCCAATATGATTATTCTGGCCTAAGTTGTCGAGTATATCTAAGCGAAGGCGTCCACTTTCACTCCTGCGAGATATTTTTATCCGAAGATCCACTTTGGTAAGTGGTCTTTGCTTACCAAAGTTAGCTGAGGAGAAAAACCCGCGGAAAGGGAAGTGGAGAGCCGTAGCGAATATTTAGTGAATTACTCATTTCAAAATTACTACTTCGACTATATAGTTACCCATCGGTTATTGCGCAGTTTCTTCCTAATACGCATATCAATCTTTTGTCAAAGCCTCTATGCCCGGCAAAGCTTATCAGGAAGTTAAGGTATTACGGACGCGTACACAGTAATTAATGATTTTAAACTTATTTGGGTACATTAAGAGAGGAAATGAGGGAATAGCGTATGTTTTTTATAATTGGATTGATTCTTCTCTGCGTCATTGACTTCCAAATAGGCAAATGGTTAATGGGTAAGCGAAACAAAAGCACTTCATGGGTAACAAGTACCGATCAAGTTGACGTCTTCACTTCTGGTGACCGCCTGTTTGATCAAATGCTAATCGATATGGAAAATGCTAAGTATTCCATTGATATACAGTTTTTTATCATTCGTAATGATCGAATTTCCAATCAGTTTTACTCTTTACTTGTTAGAAAACAGAACGAAGGGGTAAAGGTAAAAGTGATGACAGACTGGGTTGGCAGTTTAAAATTTCGCAGTAAATGGTTAAAGGATAAAGTATCGTTTCGAAAAATGAATCGCCCGGTATTTCCTTTTTTCTATCACCTTCAACAACGAAATCATCGCAAAGTCTTGGTTGTAGATAAGACGATTAGTTATATTGGCGGATTTAACCTAGGAGATGAATATGTAGGAAAAGATAAAAAGCTGGGTAAATGGCAGGACTACCATTTACGCTTAACCGGAGATATCACCGCAGTGTTGCAGAGATCATTTAATCTCGATTGGGATCCTCAAACACAAACACTGGACAGAACAGACCTTCAGGAAAAAGAAGGCGTAAAAGTGTTAGCAACTGAAGGGGATGTTTTAGAAAACGAAATTCTCGGCCTTATTTCGCAATCAAAAGAGTCTATTGACATTGGGTCTCCCTATTTTATTCCTACGAAACAAATTGAAAAAGCACTTATAAAAGCATTAAAAAGAGGTGTTACGTTGACAGTAGTGGTTCCTGATAAAGCAGATCATCTATTAACGAAAGCAGCAGCTTTAGCATATTTCAATAAGATGAAAAAGCATGGGGCAAATATCTATTTATATAAAGATGGTTTTTTCCATGGCAAAGTAATGTTTTTTGATAAAGCAATTTGTGATATTGGCACAGCTAACTTTGATCGACGCAGCCTTTGCCTTAATCAGGAATTAAATATCGTTGTAACGAAGGAGCATGACATTTTCCAAGAGATGATGCGTATTTATGAAAAAGACCTCTCCATTAGTAAAAAAATGACCGACGGATGGCTCAAACATCAGCCTGTCTACTTAAAACTATTAATGTGGCTCACGATCCCTTTCAGGTCCTTACTTTAAAGATTGGAGGTTGATTAATTTGCAAGTTTTCTTAGCACTTATCACTGGGTTAGTTGTTGGATTTCTATTTGCTTGGTTAAAACTACCGATTCCGGCCCCACCCGCCTTGGCAGGGGTCATGGGCATTGTCGGTATCTACTTAGGCTTTCGGCTATTTGACTGGGTCCAGCAATTTTTCTAAAAATATATAAAAGAAACAAATTGCGACATAAATGAAATGGTAATGAAATATTTTAACTGCTTAAAAACCGCTTCGGCTTGTCCGCTTCCCTTTCCGCAGGTTTTTCTCCTCAGCTAACTTTGGTAAGCAAAAACCACTTACCAAAGTGGATCTTCGGATAAAAACTTCCTGCAGGAGTGGAAGCGGACGCCTACGCTTTTTTATACTCTACAACTCAAGCATCTATAATCATATTGGCTTTATTCAATTTCAGTTATGTCGTCCTTTCCTGCTTTCATTCATTAAATTAGTCTTTAATTACCCGCAAACAAAAAAGCTGAAACTTTTTTAGAAAGAATCCAGCTTTTTTGATGATAATGATATTTACATGCTTTGTGGTGCATTGACTCCGATCAGTTTCATACCATTTGCCAAGGTAATGCGTACTGCTTCCATTAAAGCAAGTCGAGCTTTTGTTGCCTCCACGTTATCCTCATTAATGACCTTCTCTGCGTTATAAAAGCTGTGCAGATTTGCTGATAAGTCAAAAATGTATTGCGTAATTCGGTGTGGCGTACGGTTGATGGCTGCATCTGCAATCACTTGTGTAAATTCACCCAATTTTTTCATTAACTCTTCTGCCTTTTCAGATTGCAGAAGACTTGCCTCATAATCCGCGAAATCGATCCCTTTCTCTCCTGCTTGTTTTAACATTGTACAGATCCGGGCATGGGCATATTGTACATAATAGACAGGATTATCATTCGACTGGGACTTTGCTAAGTCCATATCAAAATCCAAGTGGGAATCAGCAGAACGCATCACGAAAAAATAGCGCATCGCATCAATGCCAACTTCCTCCATTAATTCGCGTAACGTAACAGCCTTACCGGTACGTTTACTCATTTTTACTTTTTCGCCATTTTCAAAAAGGTTGACCATTTGAATGATTTCAACTTCTAACGTATCAGCATCATAGCCAAGTGCCTGAATTGCAGCATGCATACGCGGAATATACCCATGATGGTCTGCACCCCAAATGTTAATCAATTTATCAAAACCACGGTCTAATTTATTTTTATGGTAAGCAATATCTGGTGATAAATAGGTGTAGGAGCCATCTTGCTTCACTAATACACGATCCTTGTCATCACCAAAATCTGTCGAACGGAACCATGTTGCACCGTCTTCTTCATAGATATAGCCTTTCTCCCTTAATAACTCGATCGCAGGAGTGATTTTGTTCTCTTCATATAACGATGTTTCCGAAAACCAGTGATCAAATGTGACACGAAACTGCTCTAAGTCTTTCGCTAATTTATCTAATTCGAACTTTAAGCCGTATTCACGGAAAAATGCCTGTTGTTCCTGATCAGACTTCTCTAATAATTGCTCACCATATTCTTTTGCAAGTGTCTCAGCAATTCCAATAATGTCGGCACCGTGATAACCGTCCTCCGGCATTGACTGTTCTTTACCTAGTGCTTGCATGTAACGAGCTTGAACAGACAACGCTAGATTATTGATTTGGTTACCAGCATCATTAATATAATATTCACGAGAGACATTGTAACCCGCTTTAGCTAAAATATTACACATCGAGTCACCAACAGACGCACCACGAGCATGACCTAAATGTAAATCACCTGTTGGATTGGCTGAGACAAACTCTATTTGAATTTTCTCTCCCTTACCAGTATCAGAAGATCCATATTCTTCTTTTTGTTCCAAAATCGTTGGAATCAGTTTTGTTAAGTACTGATTATCGATGAAAAAGTTAATAAAACCTGGACCGGCAATGTCTACACTTTTAATCGAACCTGTCGTTTGATTTAATTGTGCCACAATGTCTTCCGCGATTTGCCGTGGTGCTTTTTTAGCAATTCTTGCAAGCTGCATCGCAATATTTGTTGCATAGTCACCATGTGCTTTATCCTTTGGCTGTTCAAGCACAATCGCAGGCATTTCTGCTTCTGATGCCAATTCGGCTGCTAAAACAGCTTGTTTAATTTCTGATTTCAAGGTCTCCTGCATTTGTTGCATCACGTTCATAATCCTGCCTCCATTACTCTTCTTTTTTTACCAATATGGTTAATAGATGACGCCTAGGTTTATCGTTATTTAAACTAGTGGAATAGCTAATAAATAGTTTTCCATCCTCATTTGCTTGAGGTGGCTGATACGTTACTTGCTCTGTTTCTGTTTGCATATGAATGGTGCCGAATTGATGCCGATAAACATTTTCTGTTATTCGTTTCTCATCAAATTTCTGCAACATCGATACTGCCCCAGAGCGTTTCACACTTACTCTATCTGAATGAATGGTAATCAGTGAATCTGTTCGTTCCTTATTTTCATTCTCTTCACTAAATTTCAATACAGTAGTATTCGCCTTTTCCAATAGTTGACCTTTTTCTTCAACAATGGTGACGTCTTGTTTTCCTGCATCCAAAATTTCCATCGTCATTTTAATCGCTACTTGAGTTTTCAACACTTTATCAAACATCCTTCTATTGATCAAGGGCGTTTAACGCCTCAAGAGGTAATCTTGCATAAAAATAATCATCACGCTCTTCGATAAATCGCTGATAAGCCGTGCGTAATAAATATTTGTCTTGTTTAGCTTGTCCCAAATAATATTGCTGAAAAGGTGTTAATTGTTCAAAATCAGATAATATTTCAATACATTTTTCCGTATCACCTTCTGCAAGGGCAATATGAGCTTTTTCAGCAGAATCCTGACTCGAAATACCCTCTGTTTTTTTATAGTAAGCTGAGATAAATGGAAGGGTATAGTTCTTCAATCCGTAAGTTGCTCGCTCATATGACAATTGTTGAGCCATCTCGATAGCTACAGAGATATGATGCATTGCCTGTTCATAACCATCAAACAAGTATCCCTGAGCCAGAATATTATGAATATCGATTTGTTTACGTAGGTTATTTGATTTTTTTAATAGTTGATAGCCATATTTTCTAGACAAAATTAATTCATTGCGTTTCCAATGATAAATAAATAACGTTTCATTTAAGCGAGACTCAAACAATTCATAGAGTAACGGGTCCTTTACCTGTATCAAAAGACGTTTAATACTTTCATTGAAAGTTCCGATTTTACCGTAATGATGCATATCAAAATAGCCATAAATATGAACAAGATCTTTGAGGATCCGAACGGTAATATCCTCTTCGTAAATTTTTATACGATTGACAGCTTTGATATATTTGGATGGTGTTTCTGGTTTTATTTGTGTGGAGGCTATCGTTTTACGTTCATACATAATCTGATAGATTCGAGCTGATTTACGATTAACTCTATTTGTTGCATATTTTATCTTATCAATCATTACTTTTAATTCTTCAAATAAACCATTCACATATAAATATTCCATAGCCGTTCGCTGATTTTCTTCATTTTCAGTCGCTAAACAGATTTCACTCATATCTTTTAACTCATGGCTCTGTCCTCTAAGCTGCTGATAAATAACGTGTAATGGCATCTCTGTATCATTTGCCATAAATTCACTCACAATTTGATTTCTTTTCATTCCAATCCCCTAATTCATAAAAAAGTGAGACTGCAATCAGTACGAGGTTTAATCTCCTTCTAATTGCTAGCATCCGTTTATCTCCCACTTAGTATTTTGCTTTTGTTCGAATTTTAAAGTGGAGGATTTCGAACGGTTACCCCTCTTATAAAGTCGTTACATATTTTATCATACTTAACGGTTTTGTTACATTTATTTCTCTTTTTTCATTTTACCCAACCTAACAATATTTCACGTACAAACTTACTACTCTTACGGCAGAATTAACGATAGCATTTTTCAGTAAATTACCTTCCCTTTTGACAGGCTTCTATAATATGTACCTACTTACGATCTTTTATTGTAAATAATACTATTCTAGAGTTTTTTAACAAAAAATCAAATAATTATTTATTTAGTATGTTTATACCCTGCTTTTTTGAACCATAATGCTAATAACGATGAATAAAAATGCAGGGATTCTGTCTAGAATACAAAACAGAGGATAGTCAGCTGTCTTTACGCTTGATGGCGTTTTCCTGTCATTGTTTACAAGGGAGGGTGTGTTATGGGTCGGAGGAGCCGGAGGAGGAAGCGGCGGTTATGGAAATTATTTGTCTTTCTATTCTTTTTAATTGGATCTTTTTCTGCCGTTTTGTTAATTGCAAGCTTTTTACTTGGACCGCCATCTTTAGATCGATCCCAAAATACGATTTATTATAGCGAAAATGATGAAGTGATTGGCGAAGAGTTCGGGTCTGAAAAAAGATACTGGATGACTTTAGATAATATAGATGATACTTTAGAGCAGGCAACGATTTGGACGGAAGATCAACATTTTTATGATCATTTTGGTTTTGATTTCAAACGCCTTGCATCCGCTATTTGGAAAGATTTAAAAACACTGTCCCTAAAAGAAGGAGCCAGCACGATTACCCAACAGTATGCTCGTAATCTTTTTCTTACACATGAGAAGACGTGGAAACGAAAATTATATGAAGCTTTTTATACCATACGTTTAGAGATGTTTTACGACAAGGATGAGTTATTAGAGGGTTATTTAAATACCATTTATTATGGCCATGGTGCATATGGAATTGAAGCAGCCAGTAAATACTTCTTTGCTAAGTCAGCTTCCGATTTGACGTGGGCCGAAGCATCTATGCTGGCAGGCATTCCTAAAGGGCCTTCCCACTACTCACCTTTTCATGATTATGAGAAAGCAAAATCCAGACAGGAATTAATTTTGAAAAATTTACATGAACAGCAAGTGATTGATTCCGAGACTTATGAAACTGCTATAAAGGAAACCCTAAATTTTTCTGAAGAACGGATGATTACAACAAAGGGACTTGCACCTTATTATCAAGATCTGGTCGTCGAGGAACTAAAGGATTTATTAGGGGTTACTATGGAAGAAATTCGTTCTGGTGGTTATCAAGTATATACCACCCTTAACGTCGAACAACAACAACAACTAAAAGCAACTACCGATCGTTTAATCGAGAACCCGGAATTACAAATAGGCGCGGTGGCCATGGAGCCCTCAACTGGTGCCATTAAAGCTCTAGTGGGAGGTAGAAACTATCAGGATTCCTCTTTCAATCGTGTGACACAAGCAAAAAGAATGCCTGGTTCTGCCTTTAAACCGTTTCTTTATTATACCGCCTTAGAACAAGGTATGACAGCTGCAACAACCTTGATGAGTAAACCTACTACTTTTGAATTAGCGGATGGTAAGCTGTATCAACCAAGTAATTACAATGACTATTATGCCAACCAACCGATCACCATGGCTCAAGCGATTGCCTTATCGGATAATATTTTCGCTGTTAAAACAAACATGTATGTAACTCCTGACCGATTTGTCCGGGTAGCAAAGGACAAATTTAATATTAAAAGTGAACTGGCACCTGTTGCTTCTCTGGCTTTAGGAACAGAAGTGGTTACGATGAAGGAGATGGTAACAGGATACAGTATGATTGCTAACGGCGGAGAGAAGATCAATAGTTATACGATCTCAAAAGTGACAGATGCACACGGAGAAGTATTATATGATCGCCAAGAAAGCGAATCTGAAGATAAAGCTTGGAGTTTGTTTTCAAAGAAAGATAATAATCAAATACTTAATGAAGAATATACCTACATTTTATCTGAGATGATGAAAGGCATGTTTCAAGAAGAGCTAAATGGCTATATGAGTGTTACCGGGGCATCAATCGCTAATCAATTGACACATGAATACGCTGGAAAATCTGGAACCACCAATTCTGATAATTGGATGATTGGTTTTAGTCCGTCATTAACAACAGGTGTTTGGACCGGTTACGATGATAATCGAGAGATTGTGAAGACTAGTGATCAGCAATACGCCAAAGAAGTATGGGCTGATTTTATGGAAAAAGCACATAAAGATATTCCTGTAGAGAGTGTTGTTCGTCCTGAAAATGTTGTGGAAGCTTCGATCGATTTAAATACCGGTTTGCTTGCTTCAGATGCTTGTAGCCATACGGCAACACTACTATTTGTCAAAGGTACCGAACCAACAAAATATTGCACCTTACATTTAGAAGAATATCAACACGAACATCCTGAAGAGTTTGATGAAATCATCTCTGAAGATGACCTGATCGACAATTGGTGGGAATGGTTGTGGACTGGGAAAGATGAACAATAAACTTCACAAAAGAAGGATTATACGACATACATTTGATGGTGAATTTTGAGATTTTATAACTGTTTGGTAACCGCTTCGGCTTGCCCACTTCCCTTTCCGTGGGGTTTTCCCCTCAGCTAACTTTTTCAAGCACAAACCGCTTAAAAAAGTGGATCTTCAGGGAAAACAGTCCCACCGGAGTTGAATTGGGCGCCTACGCTTACCATTAGACAATAAACCAGCTTTTATAGATAACAAAAAATTAATCTAAATGATAAGTTGATAGGAAATTGTGAATAAACTAACTTGATTATTCTTGCTTCAGTTGCTGAGTACTAAAAAGCGCAGGCGTCCGCTTAGCACATATAAAACTCACAATTACCCCCTAGGTTATGCCGTACTATCTTTCTTTTATGCATCAGGCTGATGCCTTAATTTTTAATTGTTTGCTACGCAAAAGCAGCAATGCCAAAATCTTTTTTTATTAGAACGGAAAAAGGCTGGGCAGAAGCCCAGCCTTTTCCGGTCCTAGTAACTAAGAGTTACCATGTGTATTCATTTTATAAACAAAGATCCTTTAGGACAAGTATAATTGTTCATTTTTAGACAAAGTTCACAAAATGTTCATTATTCAGGTAATGCTTGCTTTAATTCATCCGTCGAATTTTCCCACATTTCTGCATCAAATTCACGTAAAAAATCAGCTAATAATTTTTTTGATTTATCATCCATATGATCAACGATAACATGACCTTTCATCGATTTATCCATATGATTCACATGTTCTGGCATTGATTTATAAGCACGTTTAATCGAACGGTCTACTACAACCTCGCAACCTGTAACCCCATGATAATAGGCTCCATTCTCTCCCCGTTCTACCGTTACCCATACAATCCAATATAATTTACCGTTTTTCACTACTTCTCGATCTGGAATGAACTTCACTCGTCGTTCTACTTCACTGCGAGCATGCATCGCCCCCATATCTACAAAGGCACGATCTTCATTCGGATCAATGATGACTGGTGAGATGTTTTCCAAACTGACCGAACCTACACCATATCCCCCATGACCATCTGTAGAATCGTCTTTCATAATCGTAAACGCATTTGACTTTTTCTTCTTTTCTTCACTCATGACAACGCCTCCTAATTTATACTGAGTTTATTATTTTAATTATATTTTTTAACTGCCACTTAGTTTTGTATTGCTCTTCACGGGATAATGTGGGCTGTTGGCGAGATAACTAATGCTGTTCACGGGATAAATTGCTTTATCCCGTGAACAAGAGCAAGTATCCCGTCAACAACTATGGATATCCCGTGAAGAGCAAAAGTTATCCCGTGAAGAACCTATTTTCTGAATAAAACGCAACTTATGCGTCTACTTTTCATTGTATCATGTTTGAATTGGTGGTTTCATCTTCTGTGTTTCCCTCTAGCAAGATTTGCGATACAATGAAAATACATTTAATTAAAAGGAGAGATACGTATGCCATATGTAACAGTAGAGATGTTAGAGGGGCGCACCGATGAGCAACGTAAAGCGTTAATTGAAAAAGTCACAGATGCAGTAGTGGAAACAACAGGTGCTTCTCGTGAAAAGGTAGTAGTATTTATTGAAGATATTGATAAACGCAACTATGGAGTAGGTGGCAAACGACTGATCGATTAGGAGTGTGTTGTTAATGATTTATGTAAGTATAGATGGATTTCAAGCCGGAGATATGTTTTTTTCTCTGCTTCTATTCTTTATCGTAGCAATCGTCATGTTTATTCTAATCATTAGACGTTCAAAATCTAGGACACAAAACCAACTAGACCGTGTGGAACAAAAGCTAGATAAGCTTTTAAACGAAACAAATGACAAATCATCATAAAATTGCCTAATGTACATATTAAAAGGCTATGAAGTTCAGAGTTAACACTTTGAACTTCTATTTTTATTATTTTATTGCTTTCCAAATCGTCCATCTATCTTTTTCGATGATATTAGTATCAGTTGGCAGTGACTTATCGATATGCTTAAGGAGCAACTTCAGTTCATTATCGTCTAACTCATGTAAGATACTCCTCCCCGTTCGATTACTTATATCTTTTAACAATCGCTCTTTGTTTTTAAAACAGGCTCTCGTTTCCCATAACTTCACTTCCTCAATGTGGCTAAATCCCACTTCCTGCAACATTTTGATCGCAAAATCGCTCGTATACCTGCGTTTTTCTTCCCATTCCATTAGGCGAGGAAAAAGTTCGAAAAAATACCCTCTAATATGATTATTATCCCCCTTTATGAAACAATCTTCTGGCGTTCGATCTTGTATAATACAAAACCCATCCCTTTTTAACAATCGAAATGCTTCTGAGAAACAAGAACGCAAATCATTAAGATGATGAATCAACGCTCTTTCCATTAACAAATCATATGTTTGACTATGTAAGCTGGTTTCATAGGCATTCCCATTAACAAAAGTAATATTATTGTAGTTTTTACAATTTTCCTTTGCTCCTTCAAGTATAGCTTTAGAAAAGTCAACACCAGTTACCTTTTCTACTCCCATATCCGATAAAGCTTTCGAATAAATTCCACCACCACAGCCAATATCGAGAGCCTTTTCTATGTTTTCAATTGGTACAAGGGCTTTTATTGCTTCTCTCCAAGAGCTATCCGCCTCGCGAGTTGTATAGGTAATTCGATTTTTTTTACTATGAAAATCAATTCCCATCTTTATCTCTCCCTGCTATTTTAGATGGATTGCTTTCTTATTAATCACTTGCCTTCTTTCCACATAAAAAGAAACTTTTCGGAATTTGTATGTCATCATTATCTAAATGACCAAATAATGAGGATATATCGTGATTGTATTCTTCAAATTGATCAATACTCAGCTTATTTTGAATTAATCCATTTATTATTTGAGAAAAAGTAGGGTCAAAATTATAACTTGGTAACGCGGATTCATTTTTCACTTTGCCAATGTAGTCTAATCCATCATTAAACACAAGTGGTCCATTTTTAAAATATGAATATCTTAATTCATAAGGATTCTCGCGGTTCTCTTCATCTAATAATAACAAGAAAGGGTGAATTTCGTAGATGAGAACATGTCCATTAACCTTTAACATACGGTTAATTACTTTGAAGAATTTTGATATATCCGGAAACCACATTAGACTCCCTGTTGAAATATATACAATGTCGAAGCGATTGTTATAATCATCAGAAATATCATAAATATCGGTTTGAACAAAATCACATTTTACATTCACCCTTTTAGATAAGAGACGCGCCGACTGTATTGCATTGTCCGATATATCAAAACCAACTACTTCTCTAGCACCCAAGTTCTTTAGGGACATTGTTTCTTCCCCATCATTACAACAAACTTGAGCTATAGCTTTTCCTATCAACCCATAGAAAGATAATTTTTCAGTGATTACGTTATCTAGTGTTGAGTATCCTGATTGTGCAAATTTCTTAAACTTCCCATTCTCTTCCTTCTTAACTTGATGACTCTGATTCACCTGATTCCATGCCATTCTGTTTGCTTCCGTATAATCTTTACTGTTCACTACTGCTGCTCCTCTCTATTCCGCCGATAAGTGATAAAAACTGATTATGTTAATAGTTAAATTTTAACATAATTTGATTGCAATCAGTTATGATTCAAACGTGTTGAATTCACTAAAAATTACATCAGAGTAGTATCAAATAAAAAAACAAGTGGTTCTATTTGATAGATTAGACCACTTGTTTTTTAAAATCTTTAAACGAATTAATATTGATTGTAGCAAAGATTATTCCACAGTAACTTCAAATGTTGTCGAAGCTAGTATTTCGGTCGATTGCCAGGAAGTAACTTGTATTATTACATTTGCTACACCTTTTCCGTTTCCTTCGATGAAAATTCCTCCATCATTGTATGCTCTTGCGATCGATTCATCACTACTTACTGCTATTAATTTATAGGAATTAGAATATTCAGAAATCGGCTCACCATATTCATCCATAAAAACATCCGGTATTTCAATCCCTTGTATGCTTCCTTCTGTAATTACTTGATCTGGAATCGTATTGTTGATCCAGACACTTTTATAATCTTCCACTTCCACATAAGCGTTACCTTCGGATACACCTGTGCTATTTCTGGATTGAACAAGTAGGCCTGTTGCTCCTTCTGGCATTTGGGTATCCGCCAAATGGAATTCTAAATCCGTTCCTGTAGGTGACCAGATCGTGAGTGGATCCCCGATTTTTTGTGCTTCATCATTTACCCAATATAATTCATAGCTGGACACATAGGTTTCATCCAAGGCTTTAGTGACACTCACTGTTCCACTGAACTCGCCACTTAATGGGTTTTCATCGTGAAACTGAATAGTTGTCGGTGCATCAGGTAAAGGTAACAAATTCACATTTACATCAAATGTGGTGGATAGCACCTGTTCATTCGTTTCCCTGTCTAGGAGGCTTACTGTTATCTTAGTAGACCCTTCAGAAAATCCATTTAGATAAAAAACATTACCATCGATTCCAGCTTCTGCTATCGTAGCATCACCACTTCTTATCTCGAATGAATAATCTTGATTAAAACCATCTATGGATTGACCATATGGATCAACAAAGTAATTAACAAATTCAAAATGAGATGGTTCATATAAATACAACCTGGTATCAGGAATTGTCTTTTGTATCCAAGGTTCACTCAAATCCTGAACCGATGTATATACATATTTCTCTGACTGTCCAAAATTGTTGATTGAAACTGCAATAATTCCCGTTGCACCTTCAGGTATATCAGTGCCATTTGGGAAAGTATATGTTAAATCTTCTCCCGTTTTAGTGATTTTCTTAATGGCTTCACCCATTTTTTGCTGACTACTATTTGCCCAATACAAACTATAGTGGCTAATATTGGATTCCTCTACTGCTTTTTCAACAGTCAAAGTCCCCCTTATTTTATTCTGTAAAGGATCGATATCAGTAAAGTGTACTGCTTTTGGTGCTTGTAATGGTTTGCTTTCCACTAAAACAGAAAACTTCTTTGTTGTTTTGAAAGAGCCTAGACCAACAGATAAAGTGAATGTGGCTTGACCATTCTTTTGAGGTACTATTTTTAATTGTGTACCATCAATTTCTCCCTCTGCAACGCTTGGATCGTTTGACTGTATTGCATATGTTAGCGATTGTTTTATTTTGAAAAAATCATTTAGATCAAGAATTTTGATTCCATTTTCTAATTGAAGCTTTTGGCCTGTAATTGACTGAATATCTGCTTTTATAGCTTCTTCTCTTTCTAATTGAAGTTGTTTCTCTCGTTCTTTTTCCAAACGAAGTTTTTCTTGTCTTTCTTGTTCTTTTCGTTGTTCTTCTCTTTGTTCACGAAGCCTTTGTTTTTGTTGATCGGTGAGTGTTTCTTTAAACTGCTCTTCCGCTTGTTGTTGTTTTTGATTTATCTGTTTTTCATTTTGCTCTTTTTGTTGCTCTTGTGCTTTCTTAATTTGTTGTAACAGGTTATTAAGTTGATTTTGTTGTTGCTTTCGTGCTTGACGTTGCTTTTCTTGTGCTTGTTTCATCTGCTGTATTCTTCTGATTTCTTCTAATGCACTTGCTTTTCTCTCGTCAAAAACATCCCTCATCGGAGAGGTTTTATCTACATTTATCTGCTCATTTATCCGATTGATTTCTTCTTTACTTAATTTATTTTGATTGAAAGCCTCAGTAGCAATACTATTAATTGTATTGTTGAGATTTTCCTGATAACGCATATAAGCATCAGCATTTAAACCGATTGTTTCAAGTATATCTCCGTCTTGTTCTAATCGGTCTATTAAATCTTTATTCTCTTGATCTATGTTTCTTTTATTTCGTAGCAACGCTTCAATAATACTTGGATCTGAGTTTGCAACTAAATTATTTATACTTATATCATTAATAAGAACCTGAGACGTTTCATTATCATTATTAGTAAAATTTGCCTGTAGTGCAGGATAGATGAGTAAACCGGTTCTTGAATTAGATTCTGTCATTGAATCTGTTACACGAACGATTCCTGAGACAACCATAATACTACTTTCGCCAACTACCGGATCATAGGACGTTATAAAGTGAGTACCCTCTGCCACTGACTGAACATCACCCATCTGCACCGAGTAATCATTATGTTTGCCAGAGTGGTATACCGTACCTGCTAGTTGGCGCATCGAAAGATTAATTCCTTTTTCGTTTGAATAAATATCTATTATTTCTATTTCTGTATTAGCGCCTAAGATTGCCGATTCATTAGAGTTTACGATTAGTTCCACTGATGCGTCTTCTTTAGATATTACTCTATCGCCTGTTATTAATTCAGTATCTGAGGTGATTTCTAATTCGGTATCATTTCTAATAACTAAGACATCTCCAGTAACATTCGTTAATGTAACTGTATCGCTAACAGCTTCTTCATTTGTAACATCTGAATTCTTCTCTTGTGATGTGTTTTCTTCGTTTTCAGTTACTGTTACTTCTGACTCACTTGATTCTACGGTGTTAGATTCAAACGAAAATGACATTAAAGCATTAATACCTATTGCGGTTAGTAAAACAACAGTACATACAACAACCAGTATGACAAGTTTCTTTCTGTTCATACATTCCCTCCCATTAAAAAAGTAGTTAATCGAGACATATAAAACGAGCTTATTAGGTACGATTAACTACAATAAAAGCATATTCATGATAAAAGATCAAGAAAATTCTGAAAATTCAGCAAAATATGTGACTGAAGTCACTTTTTATTGGCTATTACTCGTAACACATACTTTCCTTGCTTATAAAAAACGAGTATAAAACCCTCGCGATTTCATACTCGTTTCAATGATTTATTTTAAATTTATTTTCCCAATAAATGACCATGCTTCTACAATGTCTTCGGAAGTATAATTCGATTTTTTCTTTACTTCCTGTACTTTTTGCTCGATTTCATCCTTAGGTAAATGATCGAAATAAAGCATGGTAGCAACTAATTCCAAAAAACGAGAACTCTGTTCCTTCATGTCTCGAACAATCGACTCCACCAATGGAACATCTGCATTTGAATGCTCTAAGAAATCTTGCCCTTGATCGGTTACCTGGTAGCGGTATTGATAGTAATTGCTTTTTTGTTCTTTTATCTCTGTTACAAATCCGAGATTGGTTATTTCCTCTATTCGAAGGCTAAGTTCTTCAGAATAGGGACCATAAAAATAAAAGGTATATTTTTCTTCAAAAGGAAGTCCCAACTTTTTTAAAATATAAATAATTTTTTGTAACTTCTTACGTCCTACTATTCCATCAGATGCTGCAATGACTTTAACAAGTTTTGCATGATTATCTAGCAATGAAAACACCCCAGTTTCTTTAACGTTCTTGTTTATTTAATATTTTTTGTATTTTTGCTTTTTCCGGACGATCGTCTGCCAATTTTTCAATCAGGTCTTTCGGATAATAAAGCTTATGATCTGTTCGTTTTTTCCCTGAAATGGCTTCGACAATATCGGACTGGCGTGATAATTCACGCAATTCATTATTTGGCATTAGTAAATGAATCGGTAATCGTTCCTCTTCTTCACCGGGTCGATAAAAGTCATATGGTAAATCTGAAGAAGAATCGACTACTAAATAATAATCAGGATCTAAATCAATATCTTTAAAAAGTTGATATAATTCCATCCAATCATTCATTTGCAGATTTGGATTAAATTCAGCATATTTAAATAAACGACGATTGACAAAACGATAGGCTAAATCACTTAATATTGAGTCATCTTCCTCTGCCCACATCTGAAAGTAGTACAGCACCACTGCTTCATCGAGACGTATGTAGTCTTCCAGTGATACCTTACCTTCGAAAAAAGAAATAAAAGGTGTAGGTTCTACTTTAAATTGGTAGTGTTGCCCATATAATTCTTTCACCCGATGAAGAATTTTTGTCAAAATCACTTCCGCACTTCTTGTCACAGGATGAAAATAAACTTGCCAATACATTTGATAGCGACTCATAATATAATCTTCGACCGCATGCATGCCTGATTCCTTAATGACAACCTGATCCTCGACAGGGCGCATTACCCGCAAGATTCGTTCCATGTCAAAATGACCATAGCTTACACCTGTAAAATAAGCATCTCGTTGCAAATAATCCATCCGATCTGCATCAATTTGGCTTGAAATCAAACTGACTACTAATTTGTCATGGTAGGTTTTATTAATGACATCTGCGACTTTTTGCGGAAATTCCTTACTTACTTTTGATAATACTTGGTGTACTTCTGTATCCCCTAAAATAATTGCCCTTGTGAATTCTTCGTGATCTAATTTAAATACTTTTTCGAATGAATGGGAAAAAGGTCCGTGTCCGAGGTCATGCAATAATGCGGCACATAAACAGAGAATCCGTTCTTCCCGATTCCAATTAGGCCTGTCCTCAAAGTTGATTAAGATTCTACGAACGATTTCATATACACCCAGGGAATGATTTAATCGACTGTGTTCTGCTCCGTGAAACGTTAAAAAGGATGTACCTAATTGCTTAATCCGTCGCAATCGCTGAAATTCCTTGGTGCCAATTAAATCCCAAATAACAAGATCCCTTACATGCACGTAACGATGGACAGGATCCTTGAAAACTTTCTCCTCATGTAACTGATCATCTTTATAAGCCATGGCAAATACCTTCCTCTTTTTTCCTGCAATTAAGGTCTTTTCTTAACTAATGCATCACCTGTTTAAAACCTTATTATACCAATACTTTACTATTAAATATGTGAAAAGGCAACAACACATTTCAGGCTATATTTCTAATTTGTATTGCATGAAAAAAACATGATAAAATCAACTTACATGATTGCAGGAGGAGATTAGAACGAAAAAGCAATCATTGTTTGAGATAGCAATCAATCATACCAGAGTTGGAGTTACCATTACTGATCCATCAAAAAAAGATAATCCTATCATATTTGCTAATGAAGGTTTTCATCAATTAACAGGATATACAAGCGAGGAGATTATAGGTAAGAATTGTCGATTCCTTCAGGGTAAAAAAACGAATCCAGACAGTGTGAATCAAATTAGAAGAGCACTTACTAATATGGAGCGTGTCGAACTTCAGTTGTATAATTATAAAAAAGATGGTACAGGCTTTTGGAATGAGTTAATTATTGATCCAGTATGGTTAGAAGAAGAACAAAAAACTTACTCTATTGGTATCCAAAAAGACGTTACTCAAGAAAAAGAAAAAACGCAAATGTTAGAAAATACATTAAATGAAATTGATACTATTTCCACACCGATAGTCCCCGTTACAGATAATGCTGTAATCCTTCCTTTAATAGGTGATTTTACGGAGAAACGCTTCGAAAACATGAGTAACCGGTTATCCTATTACTTAGAAACAGCGGAAGAGGATTATATTATTATAGATTTATCAGGTTTATATGAAATGGATACATATGTCGTATCGAGATTTTTCCAGCTTAGTCAACTTGCTTCGTTAATGGGAAAACAAACTGTTTTATCAGGGGTTAGCCCGGATTTAGCGATGAAAACTGCGGGAATCGTTGATACTATAAATAAGATCCATACATTTGCTAATGTTAAGTCAGCATTAAAATTTATCAATACAATTTCATAACAAACCATTATAAAAAAGCATCTTTTTATGCTTTTTTATTTTGAATTATGAACAAAATAAAGGTTTACATCTACTCAAGTTAAGGGATAGTACATAATGTGAAACATAAAATAATTATCAGGAAAGGAGAATTATGAAAAAAACTATTAAGGTTTATATTAGTGAAAACAATAAAGAATGTGACCAATTAATAAACTATTTAAATAAATATAATGTCTCTTTTCTTACTATAAACGTAACGGAGAACAAAGATGCATTATATGAATTACAGAAAGAAAATATCTATCTAACCCCTGCAATTATTATTGATGATAAAAATCACATCATTGGATACCATCCAGAAAGTATTGATAAACACCTTTTTCTAATGCCGAAAAAATAAACCACTCTAGTTCTATTTCGTTTAAAACGCACATCAAGTATCGCGGTCCTTTCAATCTCTATTGATTTATAATATTATTATGTATTAAGTGAACAAATAGGGTTGGAGGATTCTCATGAAAGACTGGAAGCAATTTTTTAAAGATAAACAGGTTCGGATTGTGGACCATCGCGATCCGGAAGTACTTGGCACAGCGATGGCATCTTTTGCGGTCGACGATGCGTTGTGCGAAAGCGTTGGACGAAGCACTGACACTATAGCGTGCAGATTCTGGGTCCATGACAACACGGTTGTTCTGGGAATATTAGATAGTCGATTGCCTGACGTGGACAACGCAGTCCTGTTTTTACAAGAAAAAGGATATGATGTTGTTGTCCGTAATTCTGGTGGACTTGCGGTGGTATTGGATCAGGATGTGTTAAATTTTTCGTTTATTTTACCGGATTCAAAGGAGATGGGGATTCATTCTGGTTATGAGCTGATGACTGCATTTGTGCAGGATATGTATCGGGATGTAACAGGCGGAATTGAAGCGTTTGAAGTCGTTGGTTCTTATTGTCCGGGAGATTATGATTTAAGTATTGGCGGCAAAAAGTTTGCTGGTATCTCGCAACGCCGGGTAAAAAAAGGGATTGCCGTGCAAATATATTTGTGTATGCGTGGAAGTGGTGTGGAGCGTGCGGAAATGATTCGTGATTTCTATCTTGAAGGTCTTGCTAGTGAGGCAGAGCGTTTTGATTATCCCGAAGTGGTGCCAGATACAATGCGCTCACTATCCGACTTAGTAGGCGTCGAGATGACGGTAGAAGATAGTATTGTACGTGTTTTGAATATGTTAGGTGATGTTGTTTTTGAGGATTTAGCTCGGGATGAACTGATGATATTTGAAAAAAGAATGCAGCAAATGATCGATCGAAATCAAAAAGCACTCAAGTGAGTACTTTCTGATGTGCTGGTAGATATACCTGATAGCCGATACCTGGTTGTTCTGGCAAGGTGACATAACCATTATGCACCTCCACTTCAGGTGTGATTATATCTTGATGCCAATAACGTGTGGATGCACCTGGATCTGCTGGGAATTGAAAGTTTGGTAAAGTTGCTAAAGCTAGTGATTGGCTGCGTCCAACACCCGCTTCGAGCATCCCACCGCACCATACTGGAACATTATGAGCCTGGCAATAATCATGAATGGCGATCGCATTTGTGAAACCTCCGACTTTTGATAATTTGATGCTGATTATTTTACAGCTTTTTAATTCGATAGCGGTTGTCACATCTGCCAAAGTATTTATGCTCTCATCTAAACAGATCGGTGTTGTTATCTGTTCTTGAAGCTTGGCATGATCGATAAAGTCATCATGTGCTAATGGCTGTTCGATCATCATCAAGTTGTATTGATCTAACCGTTTTAGATGATCGATATCTTTCAGCGTGTAACCAGAATTAGCATCGACCATTAATGGTATTGTCGGGAAGTGCTCGCGAACTTTTTCTAAGATATGAAGGTCTTGAGTTGGGTTAATTTTTAATTTTATTCGTTGATACCCCTCGTTTAATGCTTCATGGATTTTAATGAGCAATTGCTGATCGTCTGATTGCATACCTATCGCTGCTCCGACAGGGATTTTATTCGTTGTACCGCCTATCACTTGATAGAGCGGTTTTTTTTGTTGTTTGGCATAAAGATCCCAGACAGCGCCTTCAATGGTTGCTTTTGCCATATGATTGCGTCTGACTTGATGAAGCTCGAGTTCTCGCGGATGCTCGATTCTTTGTGCCTTGATCAACGGCCAGAGATGATGCTCGATCATATGCTGAACCGTATCCGTTGTTTCCTCTGTGTACCAAGGTGATGCGAATGCCACAGACTCGCCATATCCTTTTATTCCATTCTCATCAATTAGTTCGGTGATGATCACATCTTTATCCTTTATCGTAGTTATGCTGTTTGCAAATGGATGCTTAAGCGGCATCTTAAATCGGTGAATTATCAACTTTTCGAAAGCTAGCATGTTGAGCGGCTCCTTTTAAAATAGGATATTCATTTATTGGACACTTTACAGTAGTTATTGGACACTTTTATCAGTTTATTGGACACTTTGGAGCTTTTACTGGACACTTTTTATGATTTATTGGACACTTTCGCTTATTTATTGGACACTTTTCGTAATTTCAAGTAATTCAGGGTGAGCATAGTATGCTGTTTTATTTGCACCTATTTTAATATACCCTGCACGCCCTAGCATTTTACGAGCTGCATCTGGAGAATCCATTAATAAGAAGTGAGCGGCTAAGTTCTTGGTTGTTTGGTTACCTGAAAGCAATGCTAATGAATATAACATTGCTTTATGCGCATCTGCACTCCGCTCTCCACAGTTTAAACATTGCCAACACATGCGTTCGCGAAGCATTGGGCGATTGCTACAATTTGGACATGGTATTCCTTGAATTAAATTTTCCCACAAAATCTGATGTTTTTCTAGTATAGGGATCAATCTTTCTTGATGATTCTCTTCTAAGAAGCTTTTTAGTGGTACAGGATCTGAGGTGGTTGTTGGATGTTTTGCTGCTAATTTTTCTAATAGATTTGGAACTGCTTGACCGGTGAGAATACGATGATAATCGGGGTAATCATGGAGCTTGAGTATTACATTTGGATTAACGAAGACTGCATAACGATAGATTGGTAATTGCTTTTTATCATGAGCGATTAAAAATGCTCGAAGATTGATATACTGCCGATCCACCTGCAAAACGGGATCATCAAAAGCTTTTGTAGTGCCATCAATTTCACGGGTGAGTTGATTAGACTTGGCATCAAAATAAATGGGACCCGTAAAATTTTTTACCTCAAAAATCACTCGAAAGCTTGAAGTCAGCACAATCCAATCAATTTGAAAAGGATGATGATGTTCTATTCGAAGCCTTTTTAAAAAAGTGAGGTTAGATAATTGAGCTTGTTGAAGGTAAAATTCGAGGCGATTTTCTCCTGCCTGCCCGGCGTCCTGCCTTCGAAATTGGCTTAACACGTTGGGATACTCGGGATGTTGTTCAGGAAGAAGTTCGAGTAGTGCTCGATATTGCTGCCACTTGAGTGAGGATGGTGGAATCACTTTTTCCACTCCTTTCCTTTTTCAAAAAGTATAGCAAAAAGCACAGTAGAAATCTACTGTGCTTCGATTGCCTGAGCTGCTGTGATTAAGGCTAATTTGTAAGCATCTTCACTGCTACAGCCACGGGAAAGGTCATTTACAGGCTTGTTGAGTCCTTGGAGAATTGGCCCTACTGCATCAAAACCGCCAAGACGTTGAGCGATTTTGTATCCGATATTCCCTGCTTCAAGTCCTGGGAAAACAAAGACATTAGCATCGCCTTTTAGTACAGAGCCTGGTGCTTTTTTCTCAGCAACGGAAGGTACAAAGGCAGCATCAAATTGAAATTCACCATCTAATGTTAAATTTGGAGCCATTTCTTTGGCAATTGAAACTGCTTCAGATACTTTTTCGGTTTCTTCTGATTTGGCAGAGCCTTTTGTAGAAAAGCTTAGCATCGCTACACGGGGATCAATATTAAAGAGACGAGCTGTTTTGGCACTGCTGATCGCAATTTCTGCCAGGTCTTGGCTATTTGGCGCAATATTGATAGCACAATCAGCAAATACATATTTCTCGTTATCACGAACCATGATAAATACTCCAGAAGTTTTCTTTACGCCCTCTTTTGTTTTTATAATTTGCAGTGCTGGGCGTACGGTATCTGCTGTAGAGTGAGCGGCACCACTTACTAAGCCGTCCGCTTTATTCATATAAACAAGCATCGTACCGAAATAGTTTTCATCTAATAACATCTTACGCGCGTCTTCTTCTGTATTTTTTCCTTTCCGTCGTTCCACGAATGCTGTGACCATCTCTTCGAAATCTGCATAGGTGCTTGGATCTAAGATTTCTACTTCAGAAATATCAACTTGTATTTCTTTTGCCTTCTGTTCTATTTTTTCCTTAATTCCGACTAATACAGGGTCAACTAATCCTTCTTTTTTTAACATGCTAGCCGCTGTTAATATCCGTTCATCCAACCCTTCAGGAAATACTATTTTACTAGCTTTTTCTTCCATTCTACTTTTAATTTCCGTAAATAAATCACTCATGATTTAAACCCTCCATATTAGTATCTGTATTATATGATACGCCTTTTTGTGTAATAATGAAAGTATAAGATATAAGCAAAGCAAATTTCTTAGAAAGATTTTTAAAACGTTCAACATTTTGTCATATATCAACCAGTAGACATTGCGTTTCAATAAGTATTTTTCCCCAAATATGTTATATTAAACGAAAGTAGCATTTTAAAGGAGTGGACGAATATGCCAGAAGCAGTTGAAACAATGGATGGTTGGTATTGTTTACACGATTTACGTAAAATAGATTGGACAAAATGGAAAAAAGCTTCCGAAGAAGAGCGTCAGCAAGCTGTTCATGAACTACAAACGATGCTTTATGAATGGGAAGATGTTGCAGAAGCAAGAGATGGTAGTCATGCTTTTTATTCAATTATGGGGCAAAAAGCGGATTTTATTTTAATGATCCTTCGCCCGACAATGCAAGAACTAAGTAACATCGAATTACGCTTTAATAAATCGAAATTTGCTGAGTTCACTACACCAAGTTATTCGTATGTATCTGTAGTGGAATTATCGAAGTATATGTCCAAAGAAGGGGACAACCCTGAGGAAAATCCGGGAGTTCGGGCACGTCTTAAACCAAAATTACCTGATTGGGATCACATCTGTTTTTATCCAATGGACAAGCGTCGTGAAGGTAATGACAACTGGTACATGTTACCGATGGATGAACGCCGTCAATTGATGTATGAGCACAGTTTAACAGGAAGAAAATATGCAGGTGAAATCAAACAAATTATTACAGGCTCCATGGGCTTTGATGACTGGGAATGGAGTGTAACTCTGTTTGCAAAAGATGTCCTGCAACTGAAAAAAATCGTCTATGAAATGAGATTTGATGTGGTTAGTGCACGCTATGGTGAATTCGGACCTTTCTATGTCGGAAACATTTTAAAAACGGATGCCATTCCAGAGTTTTTAGCTATTTAGCGAAGTACACGTTTAAGACGTGTACTTTTTTTATGCATGTTTACTTTTGCTTTTGCATATAGATGGCTAGTAGGAATGAGCTCGAATTTAATTCCCGATCACGAAAGGAGACACACGGATGAGCCTAAATCAAAACAGGCAACAGCCTTATCAACAAGGGGCAGGCATGCCTCAGTATAATCCTCAGGCCTTTTATGGACAGCAAGGTGGATATCAATATCCTGGTGCTGGTCAAATGAATCAAATGGGGCAAATGCAGCCAATGCAACAGCAACAACAGCCAAAAGTATCCGATACACCCGGAATGCTACCAGTCGAAGAGTCTTATATAGAAAACATTTTACGATTGAATAAAGGTAAAAAAGCAACAGTATACATGACGTTTGAGAATAATGACCGTTGGAATGCGAAAGTATTTAAAGGAATTGTCGAAGCAGCTGGACGGGACCATATCATTTTGAGTGATCCGGAAACAGGGAAAAGGTATATTTTATTGATGGTGTACTTAGATTATATTACGTTTGATGAAGAAATTGCCTATGATTATCCGTATAATCAAATGGCTTCCTATTCACCGAGATAGAGACTTCGTTGTTAAAGTGAGACGTCAACAGATGGAGCACTAATAAAATCCGGACGATTACTGCGAATTCTTCAAGTAGAATTTGTAACCGTTCGGATTTTTCAGTTGCAAAATAGAAGAAAAGTTTCACTAATAACATCTAAAATGAATTAATCAAAACAATATATACTTATAGAGGCACTTTCAGAAAGGATTTGATTATGAACAATAAGGCTTCCATTCATGAAATAACGATTGCCTGTTTCAGTATTACTCTTTTATTAATTCTGCTTGCTTGGCGGAACAACTCTTTATTCTTAGGTACGCTTGCTCTTATTAGTTTAAGTGGAAATCTTTTTATTGAAGCTTATAAAGAACGAAAGAAAGGGAATCGTTTTTTCTTTTCACAATATTTGCTAAGAGGATTTGCCCTATGGGCTATTTTAATCTTGGTATTTTTTATCATATAAAAAAAGTGTGGTTTCCCACACTTTTTTAAATCTATTTATCACTTATATATACTTTACAACCGCATACCCTAACAGGACCCAGCCAATCAAAAATGCCAAACCACCAATTGGTGTAATCATCGCAAATGTTTTAATAGATGTTGTGGAATAAACGGAAAGACTTCCTGAGAACAAAATAATTCCTGCAAAAAAGAACCAACCAGCGGAAACAATCGAACCTGCTGTTATTTTTTGCATTAATAATCCTGTTGCTAATAAAGCTACCGTATGGAACATTTGATAGTTTACTGCTTTTTCCCAGGTTGCCAACATCTTCTCTGATAATTTACTTTCAAGACCATGAGCTCCGAAAGCTCCTAATGCCACTGCAAGAAAACCATTTATAATCCCTAACAATAAAAAGACTTTCATCTATGTCCCTCCCCATTTAAAAGTCAAACAATGAATCACCATTAGCACCGTCTGACTCTATCTTTTTCTCTTGTTTCACCTCATGTTTAGGTGCTTGTTCGCCGACCATTTTACGCCATTCCAGTTCATTAACTGAAGTAGTTGCTGAAGCTTGTTCAGGGCTATCCTGGTCTAACAATAAGTCTGTTAATGAATGAACCGCTTTTGCGTGTTCTCTTACTTTTGATTCGTTTTGCAATGCTTGTTCACATTCTGCAATAATCTTTCTTAAAATTTGCTGATTGGTAATCGCCATCGTTGCACATCCCCTTTAATGTTATTATACAATTCCTAACGAATTTAAGAAAATGATAGCAATGATTAACGGTGCGATAAACTTCACTAGGATATACCACAATTGGCCAATAGACTGATTGCTTAGATCCGATGCTTCCATTGCTTCTTGCTTTGTGAAATACCAGCCAACAAACAGTGCCATCGTTACACCACCGATTGGCAAAAAGACATTAGATGAAAGAAAATCCATCGAATCTAAAATATTTCGATCCCCGATCAAAGTCACTCCACTCCATCGCCCCATTCCCAAGGATACTGTCACACCTGAGATAAAGACGACCACACCAACTAAAAAAGAAGCAAGTTTTCGCGACATGTTTGCAGCACGCATCACATAGGCAACAGGTACCTCTAGTAAAGAGATTGATGACGAGACAGCAGCTAAACTTAACGCTGTAAAGAAAACCAATCCTATAATTGCTCCATAGTTCATTTGATAAAAAATTTCTGGTAACGTAATAAAAACCAGTGGTGGTCCTTCGCTTGGATCAATGCCAAACGCAAATACCGCTGGAAAGATCACGACACCTGAGATGATCGCAAATAATGTGTCCATTACTCCGATCCCCACTGTGGCACCTGGCAGCTGATGCTGCTTCGATAAATAGCTTCCATAGGTCATCATCGTACCTACTCCAAGACTTAAAGAAAAGAATGCTTGTCCTAAAGCTGCAATATAAACAGAAGGATCCTCTAACACAGACCAATCCGGTTGAAATAAAAAGGCTAACCCTTCGCTTGCATTAGGTAACGTGACACTATAAATCGCAAGTCCAATCATCATTAACGCCAAAACAGGCATCAATATTTTATTGGCAAGCTCGATTCCTTTTTTGACACCTACTAATACAATCAACATGGTAATTCCCATAAATAATGCGTGCCAAAATAATGGCGCATAATCCTGAGTAATAAAGGCATCAAAAGAGCCGCCATAACCAATATCAGGCATTTCAGCCATTACACCAGTGACATACCCCCACCAATAATACAAGGCCCATCCCGCAACAACACTGTAAAAGCTTAGGATTAAAAAGGCACTCGCTACACCTAAATAACCAACCATAAACCATGGTTGAGCTGGTGCTAATTTCTTATAAGAACCAACAATATCCTGTTGTGCTTTCCTGCCGATACTCACTTCCACTAACAATAAGGGAATCCCAATCACTAAAACACTAATAATATATAATATTAAAAAGGCGCCTCCACCATTTTCACCTGCAACATAGGAAAAACGCCATATATTCCCAAGACCCACTGCTGAGCCCATCGCTGCTAACATAAATCCAAGTCTCGACGCCCAATTTTCACGTTCCATCTCTGTCACCTCACTCTATTATTATAAAGCCTTCCCTATTGTACACGATCACAGTATCCTTTTCTACCTCGAATTTTTGGTGATATACTTACTATAGATCAATTGTAAAAGGAGTGGCAGAATGGAAGATAAATTACGATCAATTGGTGATTACTCCAAAATAAAAATGATTCAGTCGGTCTCAGGCGGTGACATTAATCAGGCCTATTTTGTGGAAACTGCAGAACAAACCTATTTCATCAAGACTAATAAACAAGTTCCGGCAGACTTTTTTCAAGTAGAGGCAGAAGGTTTAGATCGAATTCGCGATACGAAAACCATTCATGTACCCGAAGTATTTCATTATGATATTGCACACAACGACGAAGAAATATACTTGTTAATGGAATGGGTGGAAGGTGAAAAGCATACTTCAACCGGAAAATGGTTAGGAGAAGATCTGGCAGCACTTCATTCAACCCATGTTGGTAAACAATATGGGTTGGACAGTTCGACCTTTGTAGGTGAGATCAGGCAAGAAAACCTTCTTTTTGATAATTGGCTTGATTATTATCGAGAACAACGTCTACAACCTCAAATGAATTTAGCGATTTCAAAAGGTAGAATGTCCGGGAAGCGATTAGAACGAATGGAACAGCTTTTATCTAGGCTTGATCAATACATTCCTTCTAAACCTCGCGTGTCGCTATTACATGGTGACTTATGGGGTGGCAACTGGTTAGCAGGTTTAAAGGGGACGCCTTATCTGATTGATCCTTCGATCGTTTATGGTGATCCATTATTTGAAATAGCCTTCACCGAACTATTTGGTGGATTTCCGGGAGAGTTTTACGCTAGCTATCAATCGATCTTACCATTAGCGGATTATTACGAGGATATCAAACCACTATATCAACTATTTTACCTAATGGTTCATTTAAACCTTTTCGGTGAAGGTTACGGAACCAGCGTTGACCGTATACTTAAACATTACACAGTATAGGCGAGGTAATGTAGACGGGATAATTACTCCTGCTCACGGGATATATTGCTCGCTTGACGGGATAAGTCATGTTATGCCGTTAAGCGCTCAAGTTATCCCGTGAAGAACACTTTTCCAAACAAAAAAGCCATCTTTACGATGACTTTTCTTTGTAATTATATGTTTCCTTTTTACTTCGTTCATCCAACCATTGCTGCAAACCATCTGTCTTTCCTTCAACGATAGGTTGAGCAAACAGCGCCACCCATTTCGAGGATAGAAACCAGACAATAGCTGCAGCAATTACTGCTAATCCAATCGTGTCCAGGTTATGGTCAACAGCCAGCAAGTTTGCCTGGCGTCCATATTGGATAATAATACCGTGTAATAGATAGACATACATCGTATTTTGCCCTAATGGAGTAAACGAAAACCGTTGGCGGGGTACTAATAGCATGACGGAAAACACCATTAAGGTGGCAACTACATATAATCCTGCCCTAAACATTCCGCCACTCAAAGCTGCATCTAGTGCTTGATAGGATTGGGAACCAAACAACCACTGTGCCGGAATTGTTGGTGTCACATAACTTACAACAAATACAGCGATTAAGATACCAACAGCTATCGCCTTCTTATTGGCCGTTTGCCAACGGAACAGTTGTTTTTTCGATAACCAATAGCCAATTAAGAAAAATGGGAAGAAAACCAATGTTCTCGATAAGCTAAAATCTGGTCCAATCATAGGTACATATCCAATGGCAATACCGATAGTGAAGGCTGTGAATATACCTACCCATGGTGACATTTTACGATATGCGATTAATAAAATATGCCAGCTGAATAAACTTAATAAGAACCATAGTCCCCAATGTGGGTCATACAAAGTATTATCCCAACTGTTTTTCCCGATACCTAAAAAGTAGATCGAATAGAAAATTTGAAACAAAAAGTATGGTATTAAAATCCGTTTCGCTAACTTGATGATATATCCTTTATCACTTGATCCTTTTGCAAAAAAGCCACTTGCTAACACAAAGACTGGCATATGAAAGATATATATCCATTGATACAATACATCAACCAATTCAATATGATGTTTTAATGGTTGAATTAAATGACCAAATACAACCAAAAATATAAACAGGAGTTTCGCATTGTCAAAATAAGCTTCTCTTTGCATGTTTTATTCTCCCTTTTAACGCTTTTATTCAATAATACCCCCTAAAAGGAAGAACAAAAAGTAAATCAGGTGATTGTTAACGAAATGTAATTCCGCTGTTATCTTTTTAAAAGGAATGTTAAAAAGTAATCGCCCATGCCCCGTTTCGGAAAATAGCTTCCCTTTCTCCATCAACAGTAATGCCATCAATGTCCATATCTGCCGAACCAATCATAAAATCTTCGTGCACAATACTATCATTGACACCATGTTGATCCATTTCTTTGTCATTCATATCTGATCCACCCTTAATATTGGTTGGATATGCTTTGCCTAACGCGATATGACAAGAGGCATTTTCGTCAAATAACGTATTATAGAAAATAATGCCTGCTTGAGATACAGGAGATTCATGTGGCACTAACGCAACTTCGCCAAGACGTGATGCGCCATCATTATCTGCTTCTAATAATTGTTTCAATGCCTGCTCTCCATTTTCACAGGTATAATCGATAACTTTTCCATCTTTAAATGTTAAAGTGAAGTTTTCAATTAACTGTCCTTGAAAGCTTAGCGGCTTTGTACTTGTCACTGTACCATTGACACCATATTTATGTGGCATTGAAAATACTTCTTCTGTTGGTATATTAGGATTAAATATTACGTTATCTGCAGCTTTTGCTGCTCCACCATGCCAAATATGATTTTGAGGTAACTTGATCGTTAAATCGGTACCTTCAGCCTGAAAATGTAGTTTCTGATAATTCTTATGATTTAAGTACTCACGAGCATCTTTTAGCAATTGGTTATGTTTGTTCCAAGCTTCGATCGGATCCTCTTGATCGACACGCGCAATACGGAAAATCTCTTTCCATAATTTATCCTTCGCTTCATTCGCTGGTAGTTCTGGGAAGATTTTCTCTGCCCATTCAGTGGTCGGATAACCAACAATTGACCAACGTGCTTTGTCATTCATCATATAATCACGATATTCTTTTAACGCTTTTGAACTTGCCTTGGTGACAGCCGCCATTCGGCTACCCTCAATATCTTTTAATAAATCCGGATTTTCTCCATATATATTTAATACAGCATACCCTTCTTTTACCATGCCTATCATTGCATCTTTACGCCATTTTGGAAAAGTCTCTAACACTTCCATTGGTGCATGCTTCATTTTCAGGTAGGTTAAAGCATCGTCCTTCCATTCTACATGTACATTTTTTGCACCGACTTCATATGCCTCTTTCACAACAATTCTAACAAATTCAATTGCCTCTATCGGCGCTTGTACTAGCAAGCCTTGATCCTTTTGCAAGTTAACACCTGTACGTAATGCTAATTGTGCGTATTTCTTCAATAGTTTCATGTTTGAACCTCCTTGGTTTAGTGTACTATTATAATATGCTACCTCACTAATTGAAAAATGCAAATAGTATACTTCATTTGTTTACTTCTAAGATAAGGTGTGGCATTAATAGAAATAGAGAGTTTATAGACGAGGTGAATGAATTGGAGACATTGATAAAGTACCGTAAGATTGTATGGATTTTTGTATTATTATTTATTATTACGGGAGTATTTACATATTTACAGACTCCTAAGCGAGATATACCTGAAATTGAACAAAATATTGCTTCTGTTTCCACCGTTTATCCAAGCGCAAACCCTGAAATTGTTGAACAGGCCATTACAACACCGATCGAGCAAAAGGTATTGAAAATTGAAGGCGTAGATCAGGTTACATCGGCCTCCACTAATGGTTTTTCTACGGTGACCATCACACTCGATGATACGAATAATGCAGATGCCGTATATTCCACGATAAGGCAATCTGTCCAGGATGCACAAAAAGACTTTCCAGATGAAGCATTGTCCCCAGATGTCACGACAGATCTTGTTACTTCTAGTGTTGCTACATACCACCTTTTGAGCGATAATCGTGAGCAATTATTCGAAATAAGAGAACATATAGATACATGGAAAGAAACGATTACAGCAATCAGTGGTGTTCATTCTATTTCGGTAAAAGGATTACCAGAGCAAAAGGTCGTTATCTCTCTAGAGGAAGAAAAAATGTCAGAAGAGAGAATCCAACCGAACCAGGTCATTGAAACACTGCAAAATGAGCTTAGCCCCGCCGCTTTAGGAACTGAAAAAAATGAGCAGCAAAATATTTTATTAAATATTGAATCGATTGAAAAACTAGATCAATTAAATACAATACCTATCACTTCAACAAATGAAGGTGCTATCAATTTATCAGATGTCGCAGCTATCTCTGTTGAAAATGAACCATTAGAAGACATGATTACCTTCCAGGATCAAGCCGCATTGTCCTTAACCATCTTTGCTGAGGATGGTGTCAATATTACAAGTCTGCAATCACAGATTGATGAAAAGGTGACCAGTTTAACGCAGGAATTGCCAGAAGAAGTAACTGCAGAACGCTTTTATTCTCAAAGTACCGTTATAGATGAAGTGTACACCAATTTATTAGTATCTTTCGCGATATCTTTGCTAGCTGTTGTTGTAATTATGATATTAGGCTTACCATTATCATCTGCTATTTTAGTAGCATTTGCTATACCGATTTCGATTATTGTCGGATTAATCCCGCTGCCATACACTGGTGTCGACCTTAACCAAATCTCCATAATAGGGATTATTGTGGCAATAGGGATACTCGTGGATGACGCTATTGTCGTCAATGATAATATCATGCGCCGTTATCAACTAGGAGACGCTCCTTTAGAAGGGGCAAAAAGAGGGGTTAAAGAAGTAGGTGTATCGATCGTAACCTCTACACTAATGATCGTCTTTAGCTTTTTTCCTTTAACTTTCTTATCAGGCAGTAATGGTGCTTTTATCCGTGCTTTACCAATTGCATTAATGGGAACGATTATTGCGTCCACTTTATTAGCACTTACCGTCATTCCGACCGTGCAATATACAAGACAACTAGCAATTTATCGTTCAAAAAAAAGACGGATAGGCTTACTGACAAACTTTTTCCGGTGGCTGGAAGACCGCTATGCCAATACGATTTTGCCAGCAACGATCAAAAAACCTTGGTTAACCGTAATTAGTGGTGTAATCGCTTGTATCCTTTTATTATTATTAGCAATCAAAGTTCCATTTGAATTTTTCCCTGCTGCGGACCGGGAAGAGGTAACACTCTCCTTAACTTTAGATGAGGGGACATCGATGGAGGAGACCGATCAATTTTTAGCAGATATTGAAAATTATATTACAAGCAATGTAGACCACATCAATGAAACCGCCCGATACACCGGTGGAGGTTTACCAAACATCTTTAATTCAGGTTTAAACAGGTCAGGTGATAATACCGGTCAGCTTGTAGTACGAGTCGACCGTGATAAGACTTCCGCTAGTGATTTTATTGATCAATACCAGCAAGAATTACGTAATCAGTTTCCCGATGGCGAGATTTTCTTAGAAACGATTGTATCTGGTCCCCCTCCTTCTGCCGCATTGGAGTTAAAGTTACAAGGACCAGAATTAGATACTTTATTAGAGAATGCGACAACGTTAAAAGAAGAATTAAATGCACTTGATTCGGTTGAGATCGCGACGGTTAATGCAGGCACAAGTCAGCCGGTAAAAACATATGATATCGATCGTGAATTTTTGGCGAAAAACAATATTCCTATTAGCCAAATTACCGGCACACTCCAACTAGCGAATTCTGGTTTACCTTTATCTGATATAGAAGTAGAAAATGAACAAACCAGTATGGAGCTGACATTGGATGAAGGACAGCAAGACGCTATTGATCTGAACGCATTAACTGCGGTTGTATCAACGGATGAGGGTGCACCTGAATTTTATACGTATGATGAATTTATTTCCATTAATACGGATGAACAAATTGCTGCAATCACACATGAAAATGGTGATCGCACAATTACGATTTCTGCTTATGAAGCGGAAAATGGGGACTTTACTGCTGAGACGACAGAAGTGATAGATAATATGCGTTCTGAACTGGCATCCTTAGATGGAGATTATGCATTAAATCAGGATGGTGAAGCAAGTGCTGAAACAGAGTTTTTTGTGGAAGTCGCGAAACTGTTTGTCATCGTCTTGTTCTTAATTTATATCACACTGGCAATTCAGTTTAATTCATTACTTACACCAGTCTTAATTACGAGCACGGTCTTTTTAGCTGTAACCGGAGCTATCGTTGGTTTATTTGTTAGTGGCCAACCGTTAAGTTTCTTAGCTGTTTTAGGTATTGTCTCCCTATCGGGGATTGTTGTACGAAATTCGATCCTGATTATTGAGTTTATTGAACAAAACAAGGAGAAATATGATAACAATATTGTCGAGGCAATTATTGCCGCTGGGCGTGCGAGATTACGGCCAATTATTCTAACTACGCTGACATCAATCGCTGCTTTAACTCCGATCATTTTTATGGGGGATGTCTTATTTAAGCCATTAGCCGTATCGATCGTATCAGGGATAATCTTCTCGACGATATTAACCTTATTACTGTTACCAGCATTCTATATTACAATGAACCGCATCAGCACCAAAAAGAACAATAAAACATCCGTATAAGACTATTAGAAATCGGTACTAAGTAGACAAAAGCTACGAAGTAAACTGTTGTAAATTTATTGGTCAAAGTAGTAATTTTGAAACGTTTTATTTACTAGACATCCGCTCCGGCTGCCCGCTTTCCTTTCCGCGGGGTTTTTCCTTCAGCTAACTTTTCCAAGCACAAATCGCTTGAAAAAGTGGATCTTCAGGAAAAACATTCCCACAGGAGTGAAAGCGGGCGGCCTACGCTATAAATTTATTCTACAACATTTATGACAGTTATCAATCTGAGCTATCTATATGAATTCAAATGAAATAATTAGTTAGAAGTCGTTATTTCAATTCTCGCACTCATTGTAGAACTTCATCTAGCGCAGGCGTCCACTTCGACTTCTAGGGGATTAACATGATCTGAAGATCCACTATGGAAAGTGTTTTTCTTTTCAAAGTTAGCTGAAGAGCATGCCGGAGCGGTTGTTACACAAATACCTACATTTCAAAATTGTCACGTCTCTTACTTCGCAGTATTGTTTTAATACAAAAAATCCCTCAAGCTAAACCGCTTGAGGGATTTTTTCTTATAGTGCGATGTCTTTGTTGACTGCTTCTTTATCGTTATATTTTTTGATGTTTAATTTTTTCATTATTTTCGATGTTAATGTTCCTGAAAGGATTGAATCATTTACATTCAATGCCGTACGCCCCATATCGATTAATGGCTCAACAGTAATTAATAGACCTGCTAACGCTACAGGTAAGTTCATCGAAGACAATACGATTAGTGCGGCAAATGTTGCACCACCACCAACACCAGCTACACCGAAAGAACTAATACCAATAATTAATATCAACGATACTAAAAAGCCTGGTGATAATGGATCAATACCTTGCGTAGGTGCAATCATTACAGCTAGCATTGCAGGATAAATACCTGCACAGCCATTTTGACCAATTGTTGCACCAAATGATGCTGCCATATTTGCTGTACCACTGTGCACTCCAAGACTTTCTTTCTGTACTTGGATTGTTAATGGAATCGTACCTGCACTTGATCTGGACGTAAATGCAAAACTCAACACTGGTAATACTTTACGTACATATGTCATTGGATTTAATCCAAAGATCCCTAAAATAATTAAGTGGATAATAAACATTGCGATTAATGCTACATAGGAAGCACCGACAAATTTTCCGAGTTCAATGATACCCGCTACATTTGTTTGTGCAACTGTATTTGCCATTAAACCTAAAATACCGTATGGAGCAAGTCGTAAGATAATCGTAACAATTCTCATCACTATCGTGTAAATAGTATTGACAATATCTACGAATTTCTCGGCTTGTTCCGGTTGTTTTCTTCTAACTCCTAAAACAGCTATACCAACCAATATCGAGAAAATTACAACAGCGATAACAGAAGTTGCGCGTTCACCAGTCATATCTAAAAAGATATTGGATGGAATAAATTCAAGAATCTTTTGCGGTGTTGTCATCCCTTCAAGAGAACCTAATCTTTCTTCAAGAGCTAACCCGCGATCTTCTTCTGCCTGACCCATTTCGATTTGATCTGCACTTAGATTAAAGATGGATGAGCTTGCTACACCCACTACTGCCGCAACCATCGCAGTAGATACTAAAATACCAATGATCCATGCAGACATTTTTCCTAATTCAGACGATTTCTCTAAGTTGATAATTGATTGAATAATAGAAACCATTACAAGTGGAATAACAATCATCATTAATAGTCGGACATACCCTCTACCTACGATGTTATACCAATCTGTTGTAGTGCTGACTATTTCAGAGTCTACTGAATAAGCTATCTGTAAAAAAGCACCTAGTAGAATCCCCAGGCCAAGACCTGCGAATACTCTTTTACTGAATGATACAAACTTTCTTTGCATCCCAATTAGAATACCTATAAATAATAGCATTATAACAATATTAATAATAATAAATAATGTATCCATTCACTTTTCCTCCTTTTTTTGATTAATCCGATTGAAATACTCTGATTATATTACTACCAATCTATAGTTATGTCAAACATATAATTTGCAGATAAAAATGGTTATTACTATTCAAATTTATGTTTAAAACAGGATGTCCTATGCATAAGTTTATATTTTGATAATTTTTAAATTATTCACAACTATAATTCGAGAGAAATTGCAAAGAGATGATATCTATTTCAATATAGAAATCATCTCCTTTAAAAGGATGCAGTTAAATAATGACTGGAAACTATGTAATATCACTTATCGTTCTTTTTTGATACGGCATACCTTTTCCTTCTTCACAATATTGTTTCAGACTGTATAAGAAGATTGCCCAATTGTAATTACAACTACGATAGCATGTGGTAATATCCTGCCAATTTGTATGTCGGAAAATAATCTCCGTTTTTTGGTTGTTTTCTTTTAAATCAAAGGAAATTATTGTGTTTATCCATTCTGATTCATCTGATTCAATACATTTCCAAACAATCTCTTTATCAACAACTAGTTCTTCTACACGAATTTTACTCTCATCTCCTTCGCCGAAACGAAAGACATTGATCGCACCTATTTCATTAATAAAATGTAAATCATTTGTCCATATTTCGGACAGTCCCTTTTTCGTTGTCAATACCTCATAAACATGCTGAACTGGACGGTTGATCACTTGAAAATGTTCGATACTGGACATAATTCCATCTCCTTTTTATATTAAATATCTCATACGTTTTATTATACTATTTCTCACGTTGATGGGTTTCTTATAAATTGCTTTTGTTCAGGCGGACTTAGCATAAAAAAAAGATGACCCCTATTCTAAATAGGGAATCATCTTGGCAATGCACAAAAGTCACAGCAAGGTATTGTATTATCTATCTACGGATATGTTTTCTTCTAAAACGAGTTCAACATTTCCTTTGATCGCTCGAGAGATCATGCAGGAAGATTCTGCTTGATCTACAATTTCCTGCAATCGCGAAAACTGTTTATTGGTTGCACTACTTTGTAACACCACTTTCGGTCTGTGGGTAATTCGTTTATAAGTAAATACACCATTGGTTACATCTACGTTTCCAACAGAATTTAATTCTAGCTGTTTTAATGGTAAATTTGCTCTTTCAATCATTGCTGCCACGGTAATTAAATAACAGGTAGCAGCTGCACCTAATAACATTTCGTCTGGATTGGTGCCAATACCGGGTCCATCCATTTCAGGTGGTATTGATATTTTTGTCTTTAAATTACCAGCTTCGATATATCCTGCTTCATTTCGGCCTCCAGGCCATGATGCTTGTAATGAAAATTGATGCAAAGTCATTTTATCACCCTTCCTAGCAACAATTATATAGGTGCCAATCAGTAGGACAAAATAGTTTGTTTAAGCCGCTTCTTGATTTTTTTTGCTGGATAAAAACCAACCTGCTACTGCTATACAAACAAGCACTAGATAGAAGGTTAACTTCCATGGTAAGGAATGAGCAAAGTCATGAGATAATAAATGTACATCTTCATGTGCTAACACACTTACAACTAGTTTGATACCAACCCAACCGACAATTACAAACGCCGCTACTTCAAGTCCTGGTCGATCATGGAGTAATTTCACAAAGACATTTGCAGCAAAACGCATGATAATTAAACCAATCATACCCCCTGCAAGCACTACTAAAAATTGTCCGGTGTCCAGACTACCAATCGTTCCTAAACCTGTCGCAGGAAGTGCTACTGCCAACGCAACCGCAGCTAATATAGAATCAACAGCAAAAGCTAAATCTGCCATTTCTACTTTAAATACCGTCATCCAAAAACTGCTTCCTTGCTTTTCTTTTCCTTCTTCGATCAGGTCTTCTTTATTTTTCTTTTTAAATGTATCATACAAGTGTTTAATTGAAATGAATAATAAATATGCTGCCCCAATCGCTTGCACTTGCCATACATCTACTAAGAAAGAAATAATAAACAATGAGCCAAAGCGTAATACAAAGGCACCTGCCAGACCATAAAATAGTGCTTTTTTTCGCTGTTCATCTGGTAAGTGTTTCACCATAATGGCTAAAACTAATGCATTATCTGCAGCCAGAATACCTTCCAAACCAATTAATACGATTAATACCCACCCATATTCTATGAGTAATTCCATTCGACTCCATCTCCTTGTGAATAAAAATAATCTCCACCCATTGGTAAAGATCACACAAAAAACGAGACCTTTACCATGGACGGTAAAGGTCTCGCTAACAACGTAGAGTTGCCAATAATGCCGGAGATATTTCTCGAAATGACGACATTTATTGTGCAGCTACTCCCCTTTATGTATGTTTTTACTATAGCTCTTTTAGGTCAAGAAGTCAATATTTACTTCTAACATAAAAAAAGAACCCATTACCATCCGTCAGATAGTCATAGGTTCTTCTTCTTAACAAAGCTTTATGCATTAATTATTGTATCGATTCGATCTTCTACTTCCGATTGAACTTTTTCTAATAGAGATTTACTTTTTTCTGCACTATTCGTTTTTACTCCAAAGTAACTTTTAATCTTTGGCTCTGTTCCAGATGGGCGGAAACAAACCCATGCATCATCTTCTAACAAAAATTTCATGACATTTTCTTTCGGTAGGATAATCTCTTCCTGTTTATTTTCCAATGGTAGTGATCTTTCACTTATTTGATAATCTTCAACAGCAATTACATCTAAACCACCTAATCTTTCAAAAGGTTGTTTTCTAATATCACTCATAATCGACTGAATTTGTTCTGCACCATCTTTACCTTTTAATGTTAAGGATTGCATACCTTCCAGATAATAACCATGTCTCGCATACAGTGTGTCTAGAGCTTCGAGCAGCGTCTTACCTTTCCCCTTCCAATAACTTGCGACTTCACAGGCTGCCACAGCTGCTTGAACGGCATCTTTGTCACGGACAAAATCACCTATTAAATAACCATAGCTTTCTTCATATCCAAAAAGGAAATGGTTGTCATTGGATTCGAATTGTTTGATTTTTTCACCAATAAATTTAAAACCAGTTAATGTATCAATAGTATTTACACCATAATAAGACGCGATTGCTCGGCCCATTTCGGTTGTTACAATTGTTTTGATGACTTGGCCATTCCTTAATGCATTTGGATCTTGTTGGGATAATGTGTAGTCTAATAAAAGAGATCCTAGTTGATTACCAGTAAGGACTTGATATGATCCCTTACCATCTTTAACAGCAACACCAAGACGATCGGCATCTGGATCTGTGCCTATTAAAATATCCGCGTCTTTCTTTTTCCCTTGCGCAATTGCCATTTCAAATGCTTGATGCTCTTCAGGGTTTGGAGAGGAAACGGTAGAAAATTCAGGATCTGGTTTAGCTTGTTCTTCTACCACATCCACACTATCAAAGCCACTTTGTGCTAATCCTTTCATCACTAAATCATAAGCAGTACCATGTAAAGGTGTGAAAACAATCTTTACTTGATTATCAATTTTTTGTTTCTGAATTGTTTTTAATTCTTGTAAATAGGCTCGGTCAACCGCTTCTCCCACCCATTCCAAAAGACCAGCTTCTTCTATCTCGCTTTGACTTTTTACAGGGACAAGTAACTCGTCTTCTACTTTATTTACTTCTTCAATAATAGCTGTGGCTTCTTTTAATGGTACTTGGCCACCATCTTCGTTATACACTTTAAATCCGTTATATTCTGGCGGATTATGACTTGCTGTGATCATAATCCCTGCTGCCGTTTTAAGATGACGTACAGCAAAGGATAATAAAGGTGTAGGCCTTAGTGATTCAAATACGAACGCTTTTATATTGTGCGCACCTAAAACTCTAGCTACCTCTACAGCAAATTCTTGTGACATATACCGCGAATCATAAGCTATCACTATTCCTCTTTTATGAGCGTCATCGACATTGTCGGTTATGTAATTAGCTAAACCCTCTACCGCTTTGCGAACCGTATAAATGTTCATTCGATTTGTACCAGGTCCTAACATGCCACGCATGCCGCCGGTACCAAAAGTAAGGTTCTTATAGAAGGAATCTTCTAAATCTTTTTCATTTTTGGTTAACTCATTTAATTGTTTTAATAATTTTTCATCAAGTGCTGTGAAAGAAGTCCATTTCTTTAGTGTATCTTGCCAGGACATTTGATTTCCCCCTTAAAAAACATCATTATATATGATATATAGTAGCATAGTCTTTCTATCGTTTCTAATCTTAACTTATTATGTCTAAAATGGCACAAAATTTATGCGAACTGTTATTGATAAATTGTATACATCTATTTCCATATTGTAGTTTTTATATGCTAGAATAATATTATATTAAGCAGAAAAGGTTGTGTAGTGGGTGTTCCAAAAAAGAAGTATACGTATCTTAATTACCTTGATTTTAATTTTCGTGCTAGTCTATTTAATTTACTTAACAAGATTCATCTTCGAACCGGTCGGTGCTTATTTAACCGCTATTGCTGTACCAATAATTGGAGCAGGCATTATTTTCTATATCACTAATCCTATTGTTAATTGGTTAGAAAAAAAGAAAGTGCCAAGAATTGCTGGTACGTTTATTGTCTTTTTATTAGTAGTCTTCTTTGTTGCGATTGTAATTCAATTTATTGCACCAATTGTTCAAAAACAATTTTCTAACTTTGTGGATAGTGTGCCGAAAATGGTTGATAATACCATTCAGCTCTTTGAGATGTGGCAAGAAAATCAAAATATAATTCCTCCACAATTTGAAAATGCGATCCAAAATATGATCGATAACTTAAGTGGTTATGCGGAAAGGATAACATCAGGTATCATCGGGGTAATCGGGCAAATTTTCAGTTTCATATTTGCCATCTTCTTAATTCCTTTTTTCTTATTCTTTATGTTGAAAGATGGTTATAAATTCGTACCGTTCGTTACAAAGTTTTTAAGTCCTGCTAAAGCAGAAAGTTTCAAAACATTGACAGCAAATATTAATCATACACTCTCTTCATTTATTCAAGGTCAATTTATTGTCAGTGTATGTGTCGGCGCAATGCTTTATATTGGCTATTTAATCATTGAATTAAATTATTCTTTAACATTAGCTTTGTTTGGTTTAGTGATGAATTTCATTCCATTTGTGGGACCATTCTTATCTGCCATTCCCGCTATTATAGTAGGTTTTTTCCAAGATCCAATGCTGGCAGTATGGGCGACCGTTGTTATGGTGGTGGCACAGCAGATTGAAAGTAACTTTATTTCACCAAATGTAATGGGACGTGCATTATCTCTTCACCCATTAACAGTTATCACTTTAATCTTAGCCGCTGGTGGGATTGCCGGATTTATTGGTTTGTTATTTATTATTCCAGCATATGCGGTTATCAAAACAATTATTTCTCATTTTTATCATGAGTGGCAACGAAAACAACCTGAAGATGATCCAGATTTATTTTAAATTCCCCTTACATTGGCTTTCGCATAATTATAGCGAAAGCCTTCTTTCCATTTTATTTTAGAGCTTTTGCCATAATATACATTATCTGCTCTTCGTCACCTATATAAGTGGAGTAGGATCCTCTTGATTCAAATCCCATCTTTTTATGAAAATCGATAGCGTTTTTATTTTTTCGCCAGACGCCTAACCAGATCGTATTTTTATCTCTTTCATTTGCGATATCAATCGCCTTCTGTAAAAGGAACTTTCCTAAACCCTTACTGTGAAAATTGTTTTTTACAAAAATTCGTTCAATTTCTAAAGCATTTTCATCAACGTTGAAGGTTTGAGCATCCCCTTCGTTTACTTTGAGATATCCTGCAATGATCTTGTCTACATATAGAAATAAGAAGGTTGATGATGGATTGGACAATTCTTTTTGAAGTTGTTCATTATTGAAGGCGTTTTCCAAATATTCATTAATATCTTCTGGTGTATTTAAATGACTGTATGTTTCATTATACGTTTCTGTTCCAATTTGCTGTAACGACAATAAATCATCAAGTGTACATATTTTTATATCTGTCCTCACTAAATCCACTCCTTTTTTAAAGATAATTATCCCATTCTAATTTCAATTATATGGTTAAATGGCTCATAAGTCAAAGGAAGCGCATTCAACAACTTCGAGAAAGATATACTTTTTTATATCTTAATATAAAAACCCGTTTCTAATTAGAAACGGGTTTTAAAGGAAATTATTATTCTGCTGTCATTTCTTCGATTTCTTGTTCCAACTTATCTAAGATTGCACCGTCAACAGTTGAGATGTTCTCACGGTAGTAGTCACGGATTGGTGTTGCAAGCTTTTCAAATTCAGCTCGCTGTTCTTCTGTTAACTCAATAATTTCAGTTGTCTCTTCAATAACAGATAGATATTCATCGTTTTGACGTTTTTGTTCTTCAAACACCCAACTCTGAAGTTCATCTACAGTTTCGTCTACAAGTGCTCTTTCATCTTCTGTTAAACCCTCATACCATTCTTGATTTACGGTAGTTGATGCCACATAGTTGTTATGGTTAGAAAGTGTCATATAATCTTGTACTTCATGGAAAGAAGCATCCGCAATAAAGAAGATTGGATTTTCTTGACCTTCCATTGTACCATTTTCTAATGCTGTATATAATTCACCCCAGCTATAACCATCAGGGTTAGCACCATATGCTTGGTATGATTCGTTTTGCAGATCAGAACCTTGTGTTCTCATTTTAAAGTTCTCAAAATCTGCTGGTGATTCTAATGGTTTGTTACTTGTCCATTGCATAGCACCTTCCGTCCAGAACGAAAGTGGTTTAACTCCAATTGCTTCATACTGTTTTACTAAATCTTCATTAATTGCTTCACTTTCAGTTAAAATTTCATGAGTTTTTTCTACACTATCAGGAAACAAAAAGTGTAAACCAAAGATTTGGCTTTCCTTAATTGTATTACCGATAAACCCTGGAGATGTAACGGCCAACTGGACAGTACCTTCTTGTAGTTGTACAATTTGGTCTTTTTCAGTACCTAAACCACCATATTCATAGGTTGTGACAGTAATATTCCCACCAGATTTCTCATCAATTATTTTCGCAAATTCGTCTGCGTAAGCCATTTGAACTTGCTCACCAGTTTCTTCAGTAATAAATAACCATTCTTGCTCTTCAAAATCGCCAGAAGCTTCTTCGCCACCTTCTGAACCTTCATCAGTAGTTTCTTCTTCTTCTGAAGAATCGCCACCACATGCTGCTAATACAAGACCTAGTGCTAACAATAATATTGCTAGTAGTGAAAACTTTTTGTTAAAAATAATAAAAACCCCCTAATAAATTTTTTATATTATAGATTCTCTTAAAGTAAAGCAAGAGAAATCTGTGGAAACACAATTAGTAAAATCGAGATAAAGACCATAATAGCTATATAAGGTGGTGTCCCTTTAATAACTTCCATATATGGCTTGTTAAACACTGCACTGGCTGTAAAGATATCCACCCCAAATGGTGGTGTCGCAGATCCTAGTGCAGCTTGGAAGGTAATAACAATTCCTAAATGAATTGGGTCGATATCAACTTGCGATGCTATTGGAGCAAAAATTGGTGTAAGTACTAAAATAACAACAATCGGATCGACAAACATACACCCGATAAAGAAAAATAATGTAACAATGATTAGTACGTATGTTGTACTTGGGTCTGATCCCAATACTGCATCAGATAACATTTGTGGTATTCGTTCTAGATTCACTAAATAAGTAAATACTTGCCCACCTGCTACTAATACAAATACCGCTGATGTTACTAATCCTGTTGATAAGGCAATGCTAGGTATTTGTTTAAGATGAACCGATCTAAAGATCACAACTTCCAAAATTAAAGCATATAGCACAGAAATACCCGCTGCTTCTGTTGCTGAGAACCATCCTAAATAAATACCACCGATAACAAGTATCGGAAACCCTAACGGTAATAGAGCTCTTCTAAACGTGTTTAATCTTTCTTTCCATGTTGCTTTATCAGATAATGGTATGTTTTTTACTTTTGCATAAACGACACTATAGATTGTAAAAGCTAAAAATACAATGATTCCCGGTATAATACCAGCAATAAATAACTCACCTATGGATTCTCCTGATACAAGACCATACATAATTAATCCGATACTAGGCGGGATTAACAGAGCCACATCACTAGCGTTAATAATTAAAGCCATCGCACTTGAATCTTTATATCCTACTTTTAAAAGTCTTTCTCGCATAGGTTTACCTATCGCAACAACTGTTGCCTGTGTAGAACCTGAAATCGCACCAAATAAGGAACAGGCTGCTGCAGTTGTAACAGCATAGCCCCCACGGATATGGCCAATAAAAGAACCGATAAAGTCTAATAATCGTTGAGAAGTCTTACCTGCTGTCATAATGTCTGCCGCAAAAATAAACAGTGGCACACACAACAATTGATAAGATTCAATACCAGTAACTAATTGACCTACCATAACAGAGGGCTCGATCGGAATTTTCGTATAACCTAGCAACACTACAATAAATGGTGCAACAATTAGTGGAATCATCATTGGGAAATTTAATAGAAGTAAAATAACCATGATTGCTAATAAAATTGTAAGCATATTGGCGCCCTCACTTTTCCATTTTATACTTGCATTTGATCTTCAGCATTTCTATCCTCTGGTTTTATATCGTTATAGTCTAGTGCATCGGTACCAATATATACTTCCTTATTGAAGATGTTCACAATAAGGTTTCTAACATATTGGATTCCACCCATCACGAAACCTAGCGGGATAAACATATACATTAGATAAGTAGGGATGTTCAAATATGCGGTTGTTGTCCCTCTTTGATATTCCCCCATAACATAATCATAGGATACGTATGCTAACGAGAATAAAATAAACGCGGTAACCAATGGGATAATTATTGCCATCGCCTTACGAACACGCCATGGTACCGTATCGTAAATCGCCGACATACTTATATGACGTCCTTTTCTTGCAGCATAACTTATACCCATAAATGTAGAAATGACTACTGCAAATTTAGCTACTTCTGAGTGAAAAGCCACACTCGGCCCAAAAAATTGACGGCTTATTACATTCGCACAAATCATAATTGCAATTACTATAATCGAACCACTTAAGATGAATTCTTCTATTTTGAGTACGATTTTATCGATTATATTTAAAAACTTCATTCATCCATCCCCCCTTATTCACAATTACCGACTTTCTCATATACCTTATGTTACAAAAATGTTTCAAACTTCACAAATTTACTATACCCTGATTCAGAACAATTAAACGACATATTTTCGCGAATTAAAAAAATGTTAGCAAATCATGGATATATAATGGCACATGCTTAAAAATAATCTATTTTACTCTGAAAACGGTTCTATTCATATTTGCTATCCATTCTTTTGTGTTATCCTGCCACCTTTTTTAGTAACTTGCTATTATGCATGGATTGATTTAAGCTTAAGAAAAGCGCAGAGCGTCAGCTTAGAAATGTAGAGACTTTGGCATCAACTGTGGCAAAGGCCTGCAGGACAAAACCAAATTTAACAGATTAAGTGCAATTAAGCCAGCAATCGGCAAGTCTTCTATATCGTAAGGCGATTCGTGAAGTAGCCTTATGGGTGCTCGGAGCTAGACATCTGCGAACTTTTTGAAAATTAAACGTAAAATAATTGGAGTGACATAGATGACGCCACAAGAAATAGAAGCAGAAATTGAAGATCTAAAAGCAGATTATGCAAGGCTTTCTGCAGATTTAGAAAAATTAGTCTATGTAGGTGGAAGAACTGAACATAATGAAGAAGAATTAGAACGTATCGCACAACAGATAGCATCTCTACGTCGACAATTGCAACACAGAAAAAGCTAGCAACTCTTTTGTTGCTAGCTTTTTCCGTTTCGTTTTTCCTCTAATTTTTCTTGGATTTTATTAAATTCTTTACTTGGCGGAGTCATACTTACGATTGTATCTCCAGCTGATGAAGTAGCTTCCATATCCTCAGCAAAAAATTCAATTTGCTTCGATTGCTTAAGGATAAACAATAAGATCGTCTCATCATCACGGTCATTTTTATAATCTGCAAAAGAATATTTGTCAGTTAATGTTGTCTTTCTCAATACATAGCCACTTTTAAGTTTATATTTTAATTCTTCTAAACCTTCTGCCGGTACGAAAACTTCTTTTCCACCAATTGTATGATCGATATCTACAATATGGTCCCCACTGTCCCCTTGCTTTGGCAAGCGGAATACATGCTTCCGACCAAACTCAGGCAGGAATGTCGAACAGACTAATGCATTATATGAATCATATTCGGTTGCTGCCAATAAATAGTCATATGGCGTAAAATCCATGGTATATTCGGTTTGTTCTGATAAAATCTCACAATGGTTATGTTGAATGCCCTCTTTACGTGCACGATTTAAACGATCCCAGGAAGAATCGACCACAACTGCCGGAATATCCAACTCTTTCATCACCTTCGCAATCGAATTTGTAAAACGATTGGACCCAACTATTAAAACACCTGGTGATCCTTCTGATGATAAATCTAATTTCTTAGCAAACCATCCAATCGAAAATCCATGCACCACAACCGTCGAGAATACGAGCGCGAAAGTTAAAGGAGTGACAAGAGAAGCACCTTCAAACCCTTCATCTGCTAAAATCGTTGCGAAATAACTAGCAACAGTTAAAGCCACAATACCTCTTGGTGCGATCCAGCCCACTAATGTTTTTTCCCGTAAAGAAAGTCCTGATTTTACAGTTGAGAGGAAAATAGACAATGGTCTTACAATAAAGAGCATCAATAATACGTACCCGATAATCTCCGGTCTAAATACATCGATTAGCGTATCCCTCGTTAAGGAAGCTGTTAATAAGATGAAAACAGTCGATACAAGCAATATGGAAATGTTTTCTTTAAAATGACGCATATCTTTGATGGATGAGATTCCTAAATTAGCCAGCGTCATCCCCATTGCTGTCACAGCTAGTAACCCTGTTTCATGTTTTACCTCATCTGCAATAATAAAACAGGTCGTAACTGCCACAAACACTGCAGGGGATTTTAAGAATTCTGGTAAATGCCCGGACTCGAACATCCAACCGGTCACTTTTCCAAAAACAATTCCGAGCACAACCGCGAATAATGATGCTAAAAAGAAATACAACAATGCGGTAGCGTCTCTTCCATCTGCTGATAAAAATAAAATAATCTCGAACGCAAATAACGCTAATAAGGCTCCAAAGGGATCAACAATAATCCCTTCCCACTTTAAAATCTTAGCGGGCGTGGGTTTTAACTTTGATTGCCTTAATAGTGGTAAAATTACAGTAGGACCTGTTACAATAAAGATACCACCAATCACAAAGGAAACCGCTAAAGATAACCCAGCGATATAGTGCGCAGTTAATGAGCCTAAAATCCAAGCTAGAAAAGCTCCCCATGTTACAATCCGAAATACTGGTTTTCCCAAGCCTCTTACTTCTTTAAAATTTAAATTCAAGCTTCCTTCAAACAAAATTATCGCAACAGCTATCGAAATGAACGGACGATACAAATCTCCGAATGCTTCTTCAGGATTCATAAGACCGAATATTGGCCCTGCCAAAAGTCCGGCAATGGACATCACAACAATAGCTGGTAATTGGAATTTCCATGCTACCCATTGAGACCCGACACCGAGTACAGCAATAAGCATCAAGATTAATAATAATGAATCCATTGTTTTCCCCCTCTACTCAAAAAGCTTATCTGTTTTACTTTCCTTCTATCGAGATAGAATTATTTTATAGGTTAACTGGAACGATGTAAATATATTTATTTCAGTTATTCATCTCTAATAAAAATGTTATGATAGTGTATGAGTTCCAACAGTGATAGTTTTAGGTTCCCTGTGATGGGTAAAGTTAGCGTCCATTAATCTCCTTTTAGTGACATTCGAATCTTTTCATTTAGGACGATTATATGGTGATAAAAAGCATGTAAAATGAAAAAGGATGATTTAATTGGTTTCAGATACATTACCTATATTAAAAGAATATTTCGGTTATGAAGCGTTCCGTCCTGGACAAAAAAAAATAGTCGATCATATACTACAACAACAAAATACTCTTGCGATCATGCCCACAGGGGGTGGAAAATCAATTTGTTATCAAATTCCCGGACTCGCGTCACATGGAATTACAGTCGTCATCTCCCCACTTATTTCGTTAATGAAGGACCAAGTGGATTCACTAAAAGCATTAGGAGTTGCCGCAACTTATATCAATAGTTCATTAACATCAAGTGAACAATATCAACGTTTAGCAGAAATTAAAAATGGCAAATACAAGTTTGTTTATGTGGCGCCAGAACGTTTTGATTCAAATACTTTTTTTCAAACAATCGATGCACTCGATATTTCCTTGATAGCCTTTGATGAAGCACATTGTATTTCTCAATGGGGACACGATTTTCGTCCAAGTTATCGAACCGTCATCCAAACGGTTTTCCGATTACGAAATCAACCTACTCTCATCGGATTAACAGCTACCGCAACGAAAGAAGTCATAAGAGATTTACAACAGTTACTGCATGTTAATGAAGATAAGGTTGTTAATACTGGCTTTGCAAGGGATAATTTAACTTTTGAAATGGTAAAAGGCCATGATCGTAATCGTTATGTCGTCGATTTTGTTAACAACCACAAGGATGAGGCAGGAATTATTTATGCGATCACTAGAAAACAAGTAGATCAATTGCATTATATACTAAAAGAAAAAGGAATATCTGTTCAAAAATATCATGCTGGCATGACAGAGGATGCCCGTAAAAAGGCGCAAAATGATTTTATTTATGACAATGTTCAGGTAATGATTGCGACTAATGCATTTGGTATGGGGATTGATAAGTCCAATGTCCGTTATGTTATTCATTATGCACTTCCGAAAAACTTAGAAAGCTATTATCAGGAAGCAGGTCGTGCCGGACGTGATGGTGAACCTAGTCAATGTATTGTGCTTTTTTCTGGTCAGGATATCACCTTGCAAAAATATCTAATTGATCAATCCGAAATGGATGAGATTAAGAAGTCTGGGGAATACGGAAAATTACAATCGATGATTAATTATTGTCATACCGATCAATGTTTACAACAATATATTTTAGAGTATTTTAATGATACGATATCCGATCATCAAGAGTGTGGTCGCTGCTCTAATTGTAGTAATGATTTGGAAAAGGTAGATCGATCAAAAGAAGCCCAAATGGTATTGTCCTGCGTAAAAAGAATGGGAGAGCGATTTGGAGCAAGTTTAGTTGCTAAAGTTTTAAAAGGCTCTAATGATAAGAAAGTAAAGCAATTTCGTTTCGACAAGCTTACTACATATGGATTATTAAAGCATTTTACTGAAAAAGAATTAGTCTCCTTTATCCAATTCCTTGTTGCTGAAAACTTTTTAGTAGCAGAAGGCGGTCGCTTTCCAGTATTAAAGCTGAGTAGTCGAGCAGTGGATGTACTAAAAGGAGAAGAACAAGTATTTGTTCAAAGTGCAAAAGTGGAGAAAAAAGAAGTGGTCGAATATGATGAAGAAGTGTTTGAACAATTACGATCGCTTAGAAAATCCCTTGCAGATGAACAAGCGGTTCCCCCTTATGTTATCTTTTCGGATAAGTCTTTACGCGAAATGTCTGTTGCCAAACCACAGACCCAATATGAAATGCTACAGATACACGGAGTTGGCGAGAAAAAATTCGAACAATACGGAGAATTATTTTTAGAGTGTTTGACAGAACAACAATAACAAGTAGTTTTGATGTAAAGAAAGAATGAAACACCTCTTTTGTAAGAAAGGTAAATATATCGGTTAAAACTGGTGAGTATGGTCACCACCTTTTGAGCGATATATAGATTTATCGGACAAAACCTGGAAGGTGGAATACCCCTTTTGGGAGATATATAGATTTATTGGACAAAACCCGGGACGTGGAGCACTCCTTTTGGGCGATATACGGATTTATCGGTCAAACCCAGTGACGTGAAGCACCCCTTTTGGGCGATATATAGATCTATCGGTCAAACCCAGGAATGTGGAGCACTCCTTTTGGACAATATTCAATTTCATCGTGTAGCTTTCTAGCTTTTGAACGGTCTGATCCTATAAAAAATCCGCTTCCTCTTATAAAAGAGAAGCGGAATTTTTTATTCGCTGAAGTTAATCGCCCATGCGCCTTTTCTGAAAACAGGTTCAGTTGATCCGTCGCTGGTTTCGCCGTCAATATCTAGATCTTCTGAACCAATCATGAAATCGACGTGCGTTAAGCTATCATTGACCCCATGCTTATCCAACGCTTCCTCATCCATATCAGATCCACCTTCAAGGTTGGTAGGATATGCTTTCCCTAATGCAATGTGGCATGAAGCATTTTCATCAAAAAGGGTATTGTAAAAAATCAAGCCAGATTGTGAAATTGGGGATGCATGTGGTACAAGCGCAAGTTCACCTAGCCTTGTAGCACCTTCATCGGTTTCTAATAAATGCTTTAATGTCTCATAGCCTTGTTCTGCTTCAAAATCAACAACTTTTCCGTCTTTAAACGTTAATGTAAAGCCATCAATCATATTACCTCCATAAACAAGCGGCTTTGTTGCAGTAACTTTTCCGTCTACTTTGTATTTATGTGGTAAGGTAAACACTTCTTCGGTTGGCATATTTGGATTAAATGCATTTCCGTTTGGTGTTAGAGCCGCTCCGCCTTTCCAAATATGTCCTTCAGGTAATTCAAAGCGAATATCTGTACCCTCTGATTTGAAAACAAGTGCTTTATACGATTTTTCGTTTAAAAAATTGCGAGCTTTTTTCAAGGTATTGTTGTGTTGATCCCAAGCCGATACTGGATCTTCTTGATCTACTCGTACGATCTTAAAAATCTGATCCCATAAACTCTCGATTGCGTCTTCCTTTGTTTTATCCGGGAATATTTTTTGTGCCCAGTCACCGGTTGGAATGGAGATGATTGACCATGGAATTCGATCATTCATCGTGTACTGCCGGAATTCTTTCATTGCTTCACCACTCGCTTTGTTCGCTTTGGCAACTTTTCCTGGATCAATATCCTTTAATAAATCTGGATTTGTCGAACGGATCGCTAAAAGTGCTGCGCCATCTTCGGCAAAATCTAAATGCTTCGCTACTTGCCATTCGGGAATGTCCGTAAGCACATCTTCTGATGCATATTGAAATTTTAATAAGGTTAGTTCATCATCTGTCCAATTAATATGGACATTTTTCGCACCTAGTTCATATGCCTTTTTGGCGACAATCCTAGTAAAATCTGCACCTTCAATAGACGAGTTAATCACTAAAGCCTGATCTTTCTGTAAGTTAACACCTGTTTTTAATGCTAGTTCTGCATATTTGTCTAGTAGTTTTTGATCTGCCATCAAAATTCCTCCTTTAATTCTTCTACCATAAGTGATAACTCTTCCCATCGCTCCATTTTTTCTTCTAATTGCTGTTCGACTTCATTTTGTTTTGTATAGAGTGGTTGGATTTTGCCAATATCACTACCTGCTTCGGCAATTTCTAATGCTATTTGCTCTAATTCTTCTTCTAACTTCGTAATATCCTCTTCGATCGTATCCCACTCTTTTTGTTCATGATACGATAATTTCTTCTTTTTTCTTTTTGGTGGTTGGCTTGACTGCTTAATTTGTTTGGATATTACTTCTTGTTCTTTTTGCTGCTGGCGAAATTCTGAATAGTTCCCATAAAATTTCGTTAAGTTTGTCGAGCCTGTAAAAGCAATGATTTGATCGACCGTTTTGTCTAAAAAGTAACGATCATGTGACACAGTAATCACCACTCCTGGAAACTGCTCTAAATAATCTTCCAAAACGGTAAGTGTCTCTGTATCCAGATCGTTGGTCGGCTCGTCTAGGAACAATACATTTGGTTCCTTCATTAATACAGTCAAAAGGTAGAGTCTTCGTCTTTCGCCACCTGACAGTTTACGAACATAAGTCCACTGCTGAGACCGCGGGAATAAAAAACGTTCCAGCATTTGCTCCGCTGTTATCACATTACCATCAATCGTATGAACTACTTCCGCGACATCACGGACTAAATCGATGACCTTTACGGAGTCATCAAGTGGTGGATGGTCCTGTGTATAGTAACCAATTTTGACTGTTTCCCCAATATCAATCGTACCTTGATCGGCTTCAATTTTTCCAGCCATAATATTTAACAAAGTGGTTTTCCCACTACCGTTTGCCCCAACGATACCAAGTCGGTCTCCAGGTTTTATTAAAAAGGAGAAATCTTCGAATAAAATGTTACCATCATAAGACTTTTTTAAATCTTGAATCTCCATTACTTTTTTTCCTAGACGAGTCGAACCAACGGAGAAACTGACGTCTTGTTTATTCGTATCAAATGTTTTTTCCTTCATGCCTTCAACTCTGTCAATTCGGGCCTTTTGTTTCGTTGTCCTGGCCTTCACTCCAGCTCGTAACCATGCAATTTCTTTTTTTAGAATATTTTTATGTTTCTGTTCGGCCTGGACCTCTTGTTCTTCTCGTAACGATTTTTGTTCTAAAAAGGTTTGATAGTTACCACTATATGTATATAAATTACCCTTATCCAGTTCAAAAATACGGTTGGTAATCCGATTTAAGAAATAGCGATCATGGGTTACTAATAATATCGCCCCGTCATAATTTGGTAAGTACTCTTCTAACCATTCAATGGAATCATTGTCCAGATGGTTCGTTGGCTCATCCAAAATCAGTAAATCTGCTGGTTGAATTAATGCTTTTGCTATCGCAACACGCTTGCGCTGACCACCAGATAAACTATCGATTTTTTTATCAAAGGATGGGACACCTAGCTTGGTTAAAATTGTTTTCGCTAGGGTCATCGCGTCCCAAGCTTCATGTTGATCCATTTTTTCTTGCATTTGTAGTAATAGATTTTGTTGTTTATGATTATCCGGTTCTTTCTCTAGTTCTAATACAGCAGCTTCATATTGCCGTAGTGTCACCATTATTGCAGCATCACCATAATATATTTGATTCAGTACAGTATCTCCCTCAGTCAATTGAGGATCTTGATCTAAATATTCAATATGATAATCATTCGGATGATCGATCTTTCCTTGTTCAGCATTATCGATACCTGCCAACACTTTTAAAAGGGTTGATTTTCCTGTGCCATTTACACCAATTAAACCGATTCTGTCGGTATTGGTAATCGAAAAGGAAATGTTATCAAACAGAGATTTTTCCCCATATGTCTTGACTAAATTCTCTACTTTCATACCACGCATTTTATCTATCCTTTCTAGAAGAAAACGAGCTTAAATTATCTCGGTTGGAATACTTTCACTGATGACAGTCTCACTTTATAAGATTGGTGAAATCAATCTTGAAATCGACTCTTTGAAGCGAATCCATAAAGATCTTTGCTGGTATAAGGAATAAGTGAGTTGTGTCACATCTTCCATATCTTTTTCAAATTCATCCACAAGCATTTCAGCTAATGTTTCATTATATAAAAAGGCATTGACTTCAAAATTCAAACGAAAACTTCTTACATCAATATTCGCCGTTCCGACCGATGCAACTTTGTTATCGACTACAATCGTTTTTGCATGTAAAAATCCCTTTTGATAAATATAAACCGTTGCACCTGCTTTTAGCATTTCGCCAATATAAGAATAAGTTGCCCAATATACAAAAGGATGATCAGGTTTATTCGGAATCATAATTCGCACATCCACTCCAGAAAGACAGGCGATTTTTAGTGCGTCCAATAGGCTTTCATCTGGAATGAAATAAGGTGTTTGTATGTAAATATACTCTTTAGCAGACATGATCATTTTAATATATCCATGTTTAATCTGTTCCCATTCGGAATCAGGTCCACTAGAAACTATTTGCATGCCTGTATGTCCGGAAGGGACTGCGTCATAATAACGCTCATCGTATTCAATGTCATGACGTGAAGCTTGGTTCCAATCGAGAATAAACCGTGTTTGCAAATTTTTCACTGCACTACCGATAATTCTTAAATGTGTGTCACGCCAATAACCAAAGCGTTTATCTTCGCCTAAGTACTCATCACCAATGTTAAAGCCACCAATATAGCCAATTTTTCCATCCATTATCGCTAACTTCCGGTGATTACGATGATTGATTTTAAAATTCACTTTCGGTATTAGTGGCGGAAAGAAACCTTCAACATCTATACCGGCATGTCGCATTTTTCGGATTAACTTTCGACTCATGGTACGTGATCCTAAGTCGTCATAAAGAAAACGTACCTCTACGCCTTCTTTTGCCTTTTTTATGAGGGCGTCTGCTAATCGATTCCCTAGATTGTCTGATCTCACAATATAATAGAGCATATGAATATGATCTTTTGCTTGTTCAATATCTTCCAGTAATGAATTAAATTTACGATTCCCATCTGTAAAAACATTGACACTATTATCTTGTGAATAAATCGCGTCATTATTTCGCAAGTGCAAATAAAATAAATCTTTATAATAGTACATTCGTGGGTCATTTATAAAGAAATCTCCATTTTCTATTTCACGAAGTTGATGCTGTACTGCTGTTTTTACCCCTAGTTTACTTTTTGTATCCCAGGTAAAGATGGCTTTGTTACTAAGCTTTCTTCCAAATATAAGATATAAAATAAATCCAACTATCGGAATAAACGTTAATACCATGATCCATGCCCATGTTGATGTGGCATTTTTGCGCTCTAAAAAAATAATCGTCAGTGAAAGTAATATGTTAAAAATTAAAATAAAACTTATAATTAGTTGTGTTAATTCCAATCAAAGCCCCCCCTTCAAATGTCTTATCTACACCTAATATAGCATATTTACTAGAAAATAGCAGAACATCCAATTCAGCGAAGACGTGATCCACTTCGCTTAATCAGAGTTTACGTTTCTAGAAACTGGCCTCATATACTTATAGTAATAAACTTTGCATCTTTATATAGATTGTCAAAGCAACTTAGTGTGGATAAGCAGGATTACGTGACACAACCTGATAGAAATTTTGACACGATATATGTGTGTAATATCCGCTACGGCTTGCCCCCTTCGCTTTCCAGGGGGCGCGTCTTCAGCTAACTTTGTAAAGAAGAGCACTTTACAAAGTGGATCTTCAGATCGCGCTGACAAATGCGGAGTCGAAGTGGACGCCTACGCTGAATGAGATTTTACAATGATTGCAGGTGCTAGCAATTTGGATTATTACAGATGTGAGCTTATTTTGTTAATAACGATAATTAATCTAAAGACAAATTCATAAGCAAAATGGAATAAAGCCAACGTTTTTATACTTACTTTATTTGTAAAGCATGAAAAAGCGCAGGCGTCCGTTTCCACTCCTGCGGGAAGTTTTTATCAGAAGATCCACTTTTTAAGCGAACTGTGCTTAAAAAGTTAGCTGAGGAGAAAAACCCGCGGAAAGGGAAACGGACAAGCCGGAGCGGTTGTTACGCAGTTCTAAATTGTCATAATTACCACCAGAGTTATGTCGCAATTTAGGAGGTAATTATGGTAACTAGTCGATCGTGATGTTGCCTTTGTCTGTTTGTTTTTTTGGTCCTTTAATTTCTAATACACCATTATGAAAACTTGCTTTTGCCGATTTTTTATCCACAGCGTATGGAAGTGTAATGGTTCGTTGATTGCGCTGCCGTCTTCTCTCTTTGTGATAATAATGATAAGCTTCATCAAATTTTTCTGTCTCTTCATTATAATTAACAGAAACCGTTATTTGATTTCCTAGCAACTGTAATTCAATCTGTTCTTTTTTCACTCCGGGCAGGTCTACCTTTACGATCCATTCGTCAGCCGTTTCCACAACATCCACAGGTATTTGTTTCGATATTTTTGCCTGTTCAAAAAAACTATCCATTCTCTCCATGACATTACGAGTCGGCTTCTCATACAAAAAAGCATCCAGCTTTTTAATAAAGTCTTCTCCCCATTCTGGGATATTCCCCTTTTGTTGTGCCATGATGTCACTCCTTTCCATTTATTCTTCAACTATATATTATGCAATTCTGAACTATTTGCTCATTTTGGAATTATCTGAATTTTCAATTGACTCCATCCAAAATATACCTTATAATGTAGTCAATTGAATCTAGCAAGACTCTTATTTAGAGTGGCAGAGGGAATAGGCCCTATGAAGCCCGGCAACCGTCAGTTTGAAGCATCAAATTGAAAAGGTGCTAAATCCTACAGGTTAGACCTGAAAGATAAGAGGAGGACGAACTTTGTATACACAGCCTCTTCTTACTTTTAGTAATGAAGAGGTTTTTTAATTTATTTTAGGAGGGTACATAATGACAAATTTTCAATTTCCACAAAGCGAAACAAATCTATTACATGGCGGGCAACAAGTTGATCCTGCTACAAATTCCCGTGCTGTTCCAATCTATCAAACTACTTCATATGTGTTTAATGATACCGAACATGCGCAAAACCTTTTTGCATTAGCAGAAATGGGTAACATTTATTCGCGAATCATGAACCCAACCGTTGATGCCTTTGAACAACGTATTGCGCTTCTTGAAGATGGGGTTGCAGCGGTAGGCACAGCCTCAGGTGCATCTGCTATCACTTTAGCTATCTTAAATTTAGCAAATGCCGGGGATGAAATAATTGCGGATAGTAATCTATATGGCGGAACCTTTAATTTATTCAACAAAACTTTGCCGAAATATGGAATTGATGTGAAGTTTGTTGATGGTACGGATCCGGAAAACTTTCGAACAGCGATTACTTCTAAAACCAAAGCCATCTTTGGAGAAGTAATTACAAATCCTAGTTTAAATGTCTTTGATATTGAAGCTGTTGCAGATATTGCCCATGAAAATGGTGTCCCTTTAATTATTGATAATACGTTCGCTACTCCATACGTTTGTAAACCAATTAGTTGGGGAGCAGACATCGTCGTTCATTCTGCAACGAAATGGATTGGCGGGCATGGTACGTCTATTGGTGGAGTTGTAGTAGATAGTGGTCGCTTTAACTGGAATAGTGATCGTTTCCCAGGATTCACTGAACCAGATGAATCTTATAATGGTATCCGTTTTGGTATTGATATTGGGCCACCTGCATTTGCGATCAAATTACGTGTGCAATTGTTACGTGATATTGGTCCATCACTAAGTCCACAAAATGCATTTTATTTCTTACAAGGTCTGGAAACATTGCATTTACGTATTAAACAGCACAGTGACAATACCAAGACAGTTGCGAATTATTTAGAAAATCATCCACAAGTAGAATGGGTGTCATATCCTGGTCTTGAGAATCACCCATCAAATAAATTAGCAAAAAAATATTTTTTCTGTAACCTTTTTGGTTCTATGATCGTCTTTGGTATTAAGGGTGGAAAAGAAGCAGGTAGACAAGTGATTGATAATGTAAATTTATGGTCACATGTTGCCAATGTAGGAGATGCAAAATCGCTTATTATTCATCCAGCTTCGACAACACACCAACAGTTAAATGAAGAGGAACTAAAGCTTTCAGGTGTAACAGAAGAATTAATTCGCCTTTCCGTCGGTATCGAATCAGCGGATGATATTATCGCAGATTTAGATTCAGCAATTGCTAAAGCTACTAATAGTGAACCAACTATTAAAGCTACTGCTGATAAAGCGATTAGCTGGGCACTGTCTTCTCCATTAGCTAGAGAGAATGGCGATATTCGTCCTAAGACTATTGCTGTCGCTGGAGATATCGAAAAATCGGATGCGTTAGCTAAATTGCAAAAATTAGGTTATAACGTAGCAACAGCAAACACTGTAGAAGGCGAAATTGACCTTTTATTTGTTGTCGATCGTAACCAAGCAGCTAATGCTTATACTGATCAAGCAAAAATTGTTTGGTTTGCCGAAGGAGAAACAGATGAGAATGTAAAAAGTAAGGCGGAAGCAAATGGACAAATTGTTGTTGAAAATAAATGTCCTTTCCAGGAAGCAGATCGCTTACGCCGTGGAGAATAAAATTTCTCCCTGATTATTGTTATTTATCTCCCCAAGATAAATATATATAAATAAGACCACATTCCTTTCGGGGTTTGTGGTCTTATTCTTTTGCTATCTATTTACCTATTTACCTCTCAAACATTCTTATGCTACAATACATATCATTTATCCCTAATTTCATCGCACGTTAAACTTCTTGATAAGTTTCGCTGTCGTTCCAGCATGATATCCTAAATGATTGCATATTGTATAACACAGTGGAGATGATGTTAACTGAGATTAATTAAAGGGTATAATTATTTAAGAGAATTTATAATGTAGGTGTTGTTCATGCATAAAAAGACATATATCGTACTTCTAATCATTGTTTTAGCAATTTTGTCTGTTGTATTTCTAACGTTTATACAATCGGATCCACCACCTGATATAGTGGATCAGCCTGATGAGCAGTCATCAGAAGAAATTTCAGAAGAAGATTTAACTGAAGAATCAGGAGATGAGGAACAAAACTCTATATCACAAAATATTCAAGATGGTGTAAAAGAAGTTATTGATGCTCTCAACTTTTTTAAAAAAGATACTCATATCGTCGCTATTGGTGATTCCCTTACACAAGGTGTTGGGGATGAAACAAATAATCAAGGTTATGTTGGGATTTTAGAAGACCGTTTAAATGAACAAGATTACGATGTGACCTTTGATAACTTCGGAAAACGAGGGAACAGAACCGATCACTTATTAAAAAGATTAAAGGATGACCCAGAGATTACAGAATCACTTGAAGAGGCAGATATGGTGCTGATAACAATCGGTGCTAATGATATCATGCAAATCATGAAAGATAACTTTATGAATTTAACCGAAGAACCTTTTATGAAAGAACGCGAACCGTATGGTGACCGTTTATCTGAAATATTCGAATATATCCTTTCTGTTAATGAAGAAACAGATATCTATTTATTAGGTTTCTTTAACCCTTTTGAGAAATATTTTGGTGACATAAAAGCTTTAGAACAAATATTGACCCGTTGGAGTAATACAAGCTTAGAAGTGACCAATCAATATGAACAAGTCAACTATATTCCGATGCAAGACATTTATCAAAATGAAACAGAAAATGTATTTGCCGAAGATCACTTTCATCCCAATAGCAAAGGATATGAATTAATTGCAGAGCGAGTGATTACTTATTTGGAAAATGAAATACAAGAAGCTCAAAATTAAAGGATGACAGGATATGAAAGAGTCTAAAATAACCAATTGGAAAAAACTATTCCTTTCTTTAGTATTAGTTAATGCTATTATCGCAATAGGAATAATACTTTTTGTGTTTTTGCCTGCACCTGGAGCAGAACTTCCAGAGAAAGTTTTTCTTGAAGACGAAGCAGGCGCAGAATTCACCGTGCAATCCAGCAAAGAAAATTTAAATGAATTAGTAAATGCTTATATTGATAAATTGCCACAACCCTCTAATATTCAATACGCTGTTAAATTGGATGAGGAAGTAAATTTAATGGGTGCTGTCGAAGCTTTTTCAACAGAAGTACCTGTAAATATTACTTTTGAGCCAATTGTTCAGGAAAATGGCGATATTGTTTTACAAGCTAAAAGTATGTCTCTCGGTCTTCTGCGTTTACCTGAAGACCGAATATTACAATATGTCAATAGTCGTGTCGAAACGCCCGAATGGATTACCATCGATCCAAAGGAAGAACAAATTTACATTGCTTTGACACAAATGGAACTAAGAAGTAACTTTCGTGTCAGAGCACAACAAATCGATCTTGAGAATGATAACATATCGTTTCGAATCAAAATACCAAACAAAACTTTAGGGCTGTAAAAGCCTATAAGAAAAACCGGGAAAGTCCACCCGGTCCTTTTAGTAGTAATTTTGAAATGGATAATAGATGTAAAACCCGCTACGGCTTGCCCACTTCGCTTTCCAAGGGGCGTGTCTTCAGCTAACTTTTTTGAGCGGTTTGTGCTCGAAAAAGTTAGCTGAAGGGAAAACGCCACTGCATAGAAAACACTACGAAAGCTTGCTTGAGTAGATGTTGCACTTGTGCCCGTGGTAAAAGGGAAGTGGACAGCCGGAGCGGTGGATTTTTACATACTACATCTCAAAATGAATACTTTGATAACAAATGCCCTGAAACCGTGGATTATATACTTTCCTTGCTTATAAAAAAGGCACCAGTTTTACATTTTGTCTACCTACTCGGACAACCCATTTTGATAGACATAGACCGCTGCTTGGGTGCGGTCTTGTACTTCCAATTTGCTTAAAATATTGCTAACATGAACTTTCGCTGTTTTCAGGGCAATAAAAAGCTGATCCGCTATTTCCTGATTTGTTTTGCCTTGAGCAATTAATAATAAGATTTCCATTTCCCTATTGGTTAAACTCTCATGTAAAACAGGGGTATGCTTATTTCTCATTTTCGCCATCACTTTGGCAGTAACTTCTTTTTCAAAAACAGCTTCACCAGCGTATGTATCTCGAATCGCTTTTGCTATCACATCTGCTTTGGATGTTTTTAATATATAGCTCGAAGCTCCTGCCTCTAGTGCAGGATAAACCTTATCATCATCAATAAAACTAGTAACAATTAATATTTTTGCTTGTGGCCACTTTTCGATAATGAGACGTGTTGCTTCAATACCATCCATTTCATCCATCACCAAATCCATTAAGATCACATCGGGTTTTAAATCTAATGCTAATGCCACTGCGCTTTTTCCGTTGTCTGCTTCTGCGACCACTTCGATATCTGCTTGTGTCGAAAGATATGCGCTGACTCCGATTCTAACCATCTCATGGTCATCGACAAATAACACTCGAATCATTCTGTGTCCCCTCCTTCGCTGATTAATGGAACACGGACTTCTATTTTCGTTCCTTCGTCAGGAATACTTACAATATTTAGGTGTGCGCCAATTTCTGCTGCTCGTTCATACATATTGGTAAGTCCGTATGAACTCTCTCTTTTTTCTTCTAAATTGAATCCAACTCCATCGTCTGCAATTCGCAAGATTAAAAACGCGTCTCTTTCAATTAGCAGTACATCAATATTTTCTGCTTGTGCATGTCTTAATCCATTAGATAATGCTTCCTGCAATATCCGAAAGAGCTGATCTTCTAATCCTTTATTAATTTCAACTTCTTCAATTCGCCACGTTATCGCCATTGGAACTTTTGCATGTAATTCCTCCAGCAATTGCTCCATACCTTCTTTTAATGACTTGTCTTTTAGTAAAACAGGTCTTAAATGTAACAGTAATGCCCGCATTTCGAGTTGAGCTTGTTGAATCATTGTTTCAATTTGATGTAGCTGTTTTGTTTTCACTTCGCTTTGATCCGATTCCGCAGCCAAAACAGCTGAAACCAGCATTGAGGCAGCAAACAATTCCTGACTAACCGAATCATGGAGTTCTCTAGCTAAACGATTCCGTTCTTCAGAAATTACCTGGTTAATCGTTTCCTCTTGGGCACTAGCTCTCTCTTCTATTAATTTCTGTGTTCGTTTGGTTTGTTCTTGAATATAATTCTGCACTTCCTTCAGGCGATCCAGGACAATCTTCATTTCCTCATATGACAATGGATCTGAGAATGTCTGGTTTTTCAATAATCTGCTTAAATTCTTCTCTAAAAATTTTATTCGCTTCTGCCAAAATGCAGCCGCCACTGCTCCTATAATACAACCGAACAATATTGTCACTGTGGGAAGCATGATAATAAAAGGAATTTCTAACACCTTAACCGTCCATAACAAACGAATGTCTTCCAATGGAAAGGCCAAGTAAAAAAAGATACTTAAGATGATAAATAATAAGAAAGAAAATAATATACTAGTAGAAATAATTCTGGTATATAACTTCATCCTCTTCTCACCTCAAGCTTTCCGGCAATCAATTGTGTATATATTTTGATTTTTTGAGGTGCTTCTTGATATCCTTTTGTTTGTAATTGAATTGTTCGGTTAAAAGCATTTTTTTCTTGATGGTCAAAGACTTCAATATCTCCAAAAACGATCGAGTGATCAATTGTTACTTCCACATCATAAGGGACAATTATCGTAATATTTCCTATTAAATGGCGAATGACCATAACAGATTCTTCTCTAGGTAACATCGTATTATTTAAGTCAACAACAACATCGCCGACTGCGGATTGAATATTGAGATCCTGCCAGGCAAAAGCTTCTTCCGTAGTATGATATTTTCCAAACCACTTATTTTTAATCACACGGTCCTCATATAATGTTTCTTCGGTTACATCAATAAATTTTGGTCGATTTTTTTCTTTTTCTTTATTTTGATACCAATTCCAGACAAAATAGATAATAATGACAAAAATGAAAAAACGGATGACAAACGTATTGATCACTGCCAGGAATATGAAAAAGGCGCCACCCCAAAAGATTGTTTTTCCGGTGGTAGTGTCAAACGATTTTTTCCCGATGTACAGTCCAAAAGCCCCTAATACAGCAAGAAAAAGGAGGCCGGTATCCAGAAATATAAATTCAATAAGTAAGAGCGCACAGCCAATAATGACTAATAATTGCAATAGATCGGAACTTGTTTTTTTCGACATTTGAATTGGCCTCCTTCCAAATAGTAGTTTCATTATGTAATAAAAAGGTACAGATTTTCCTGTACCTTTTATCACAGTGTTATCACCTGTAAAACTTTCACTGAATAAAGCCTCACTTATAAGAATAGCATGTTTTTAGTTGGAATTTGTAGCTTTTTTTTCTAAATCTTGAAAACGGGCATCTAATGTGTGCAATCGATATTCGGATTGTACTCGCTGTTCAATTCGTTCAATATAACTTTCTAATTCTGCAAATTTTGAAGCACTTTTAGAGACAAGTTCTGTTTCTAACACTTTATTCATGCCTTGTTTGGTCCTGGCAACATTTTCTCTGCTTTTTAATTCCAAGCGTTTGACATATAAATCTTTTAGTTTTTGTTTCATTTGAACATATTTGTTTTCTAGCATTTCCAAATCTTTAATTGCTTTATCAGACATTTCATTCAATTGAGTCACTCTTACTTCGAATTGGTCTAACTCGGATTTTGCTTCCTGTGCTAATTCTGCTTCTTGCATTTCTTCCGCAAGCTGGAATTGACGTTTGCGTTTTTCCACCATCATTTTGGCTTGATTTAATTCTTTTGAGATATCTTGTTTAATCTCATACTGCTTTTCTACCAATCGTTTAATTTTCTTTACTTCCTGTTCACATTCACGAATATACTGATTAACATGTGCAATCGGATTTTGTTCCTCCTTTTGGTCCATTAAATCGTGTAAATCTGCCATCACTGAATCTTTAATACGAGTAAATAAGTTTGTCATTTTAGTTTCCTCCTTTTATATAATTAAAGCTTGTCCCATGTTAAGTAGTCATCTTTATAGTAATTGTCTTTTTCTTGTTGCCATTTTTTATAGGTGTAATATAAAACAACTAAGGCAACCACACCGATTAGTGCCGGGATATTTGATAGTGACATCGAAACACCAATTAATATCACAATCCCCCATCCAACCTTTTTGCCAGTTGTGTCTGCTACAACAAATTTTCGAACACCATAATATGCAATAGCAACACTAATCAGTAACATAATCATTGGGCCTAGGTTTGCTAATAAAATAATTGATGCAATAACCGCTAAACAAATGAGTAAAAATGTTTTCATTTGTGTTCCCTCCTTCCATGACTTAATGATAGCTTGTCTAAAGAAATAAGATAACTGGCTAGAGATATATTTTCCTCTAAGACTTGAGGCTTATTTTTTGATATGCAAAAAAGAGCTAGTTCGAGGACCAGCTCTTCAATCTATTATCCGGGCACTTTTTGATATATTTCGGGCACTATTCAGCATAATTCGGGCACTTTTTAATGTTTTCCGGGCACTTTTAGACGTAATACGGGCACTTTTATCTGATAACCGGGCAATTTATTATTATAATTCCTTAATATCAAAGGAGATTACTCTTTCTGTAGTAGGATTGTAGACTACAGTTCCTCTTACTTTGATTCTTTCCTGTTGTGACTGTAGTGTATAATCATAGATTTCTTTAATTTGATTAGAAGCAGGTTGCGTTTTTTCTACAAAAAGATAATCAGTAACATTGTAATTAGGATAAGCAGTTTGAGTTACCTCCAGTAAATATTTCCCCCATTTTTCCTCTTCAAGTTCTGGGGATGGTTGAAATTCAATGGCAAGTACACCAATCGATGGGTTTGCTCCTAGTGCTTCAAAAGCTCTACGGTGTAAATTAATGTTTGTGGCAGGTGCATTAGGTACAGTGTCGACAATAGTGACGATAATTTCTCTTCCGTTTTGGGGATTTTTCACTTTTAATGTTTGCCTACATTGATAAGGAGAATTGCTACTAACTGCCGCTGTCATGTATTGATTGTAGGACCAAGGAATATTACATTGTGTTACAGCTCCTCCTTCTGTCCATGTCGCCTGTCCTTTCATATAATTCTGTCTTACGTGATTTTGATATGATGCTTGAGTTTGTGAAAATGGGTATGGATAATAGCCCTGGTAAGGGTATCCATATTCGTAATTTGAGTACATATTATTCCTCCTACTGAAAATCAGTTATTCAGAATAGTTTATGTACACCGATAGTTGTTTTGTGACAGTCACCTAAAAACAAAAAAATCTACTCATATGCAGTAGACACAAACTGCGAAGTAAGCAGAGTGGTAATTTTGAATGAAAGTATGTGCGCAACAGCCGCTACGGCTTGCCCACTTCGCTTTCCCGGGGGCATGCTCTTCAGCTAACTTTGAAAAGAAAAACACTTTTCAAAGTGGATCTTCAGATCATGCTAATTCCCGAGGAGTCGAAGTGGACGCCTGCGCTAGCTAAAGTTCTACAATGGATGCAAGAGTTAAAATGATGACTACTATCTCATCATCTGTAGAAAAGGCTAAGTTTATAACTGTTAAAACCGTTGTAGAACCTATTTATAGCGTAGGCCGCCCACTTTCACTCCTGTGGGAATGTTTTACCTGAAGATCCACTTTTTCAAGCGGTTTATGCTTGAAAAAGTTAGCTGAAGGGAAAACCCCACTGCATAGAAAACACTACGAAAGCTTGCTTGAGTAGATGTTGCACTTGTGCCCGTGGTAAAAGGAAAGTGGGCAGCCGGAGCGGATGACTAATAGGCAAACCATTTCAAAATTATCACGACTCTTACTTCGCAGTTTAATTATAATCTGTCAGATATGTTACTCTTATAGGAAAAGAAAAGGCCTTTATGATGAACATAAAGGCCTTTTCGGTATGATATAAATAATAGCTGTTAATTATAAATTCTTTTCCATAACGGTACTTGCACTTCGTATCCACCGTGTTGTTGTAAATACACAGGTAAATCACCATGATACGTTAATTTTAGAGCATGCCACTCTTTTAAATCCTGAGGTTTAATGAGACAAGCGGGTTTATCGTTGAGATAAATACCAGCTTCTTTTAACAAGGTAACAACAAATTCTGAGCAAAAATATGCGTGTTGCCTGTTTAATTCCATGTTAAAAAGTACACCGAATAATCCCAGTAAATTATATCGATATTGTTCGGTCTCAACTTCCATCTTTTTAATCCTTTGCCATAACAATTGGTACATTTCATCAGTAATCGTTAATTGATAAATGGCGCATTTGGAATGGCTGAAGAAAGGTGTACGCAAATTCTCTTTTACAAATCCACCACTCCAAGGATTATAGGCTTGCTTACGTCCAAAACTGTACACTTCTGTCAAAGATGAGTCAAAGGCAATTGATGAGTGATTAAGTGTGGATTTTGTACAAAGATTGATCATTCGTGATAACATCGTGCCCGTATCTGTGAAAAGAAGATATATTTTTCTCATCTTCACTTCCATCCACCCCTTGCAAACATTTACTGACATGGAGATGTTTTTCGTCCATGTGGAAAAAAATACTATTTCACTGTATTTTAACTATAGTATATTTTATAGTATTGCGCAAGCTGAATTTTTGAAGCGATACTTATTAGCTTATTGTTGTTCCATTATGGTCTGATAACGAGAAAAATGACGAAGGTTAATCCGTCATTTTATAAAGCTACGTATTATTTCTTCAGCTTCGCTAGTGCGTCGGCTAACGCTGTATTGGCAAAATCGTCGTCTTGTTTTTTCATATATTTATTAACATCTCGTTTGGTTGCTTTATTTTTCCCTTGTTTTTCTTTTCGTTTTTGAAAAGTAGATAGTTTCTCCCGATAACCACAGACACAAGAGAATGTTTGACCTTCTCCTTGCCCGCGCATTTCCATTCGTTTATGACAATTTGGACATCGTGCATTTGTTTTTTTGGCGATTGGTTTTCGTTCGCCACATTCACGGTCCTGACAAACAAGCATACGTCCTTTTTTGCCGTTGACTTCTAGCATTAACTTACCACAACTCGGACATTTGGTTCCTGTCATATTGTCATGTTTATATCTTGCATCACTTGTCTTCACTTGATGGACGACTTGTTTTGTGTAACCTTTTATTTCACTAATAAAGGCAGTCTTTTTCAATTGTCCTTGGGCAATCTGTGTCAGCTTTTTCTCCCATTCTGCCGTTAATAAAGGGGAACGTAAATCAGATGGAACAAGATCTAATAACTGTTTACCTTTTGATGTTAAGTAAAGGTATTTCCCTCTCTTCTCCATATAAAAAGTATTGAATAATTTCTCAATGATATCCGCACGTGTTGCTACCGTTCCTAATCCACCAGTTTGTTGCAATGTAATACTTGCATGCTTTTCGTCTTGTTGCAGAAATTTAGCCGGATTTTCCATCGCTTGTAGAAGCGTACCCTCTGTTAATCGTTCTGGTGGTTTTGTTTCTCCTTCAACAAGTGTTAAATTTGGATTTTTCCATACATGTTTTTCTGAAATATTAGAGATCTTTTGTTCATCTACCTCTTCGGTATCATGATCATAGACGGCTTTAAAACCTTGGTCTATTACATTTCTTCCACTTGCAGTAAATGTTTCCCCAGCTATTTCAGCCGTTAATTGAATATGTTCGAATTGAAAAGGTGGCAATAGTACTGCTAAAAAGCGTTTAATAACCAGATCATAGATTTTTTGTTCTTGATCCGAAAGCTTTGATATATAGACTGGCTCTTCTGTCGGAATAATCGCATGGTGGTCAGATACCTTATTATTATCGACAAACGATTTATGCGCTTTGATCGGTTGTTTCTTTATTTTATTGGCGACTGTTGCATAGGCTCCTACCCCACAACTGGCAACTCGTTCCTTTAAAGTAGGTACAATATCGGTTGAGATATATTTCGAATCTGTTCTTGGATAGGTTAATACTTTATGCTGCTCATATAGCTTTTGCATAATCGATAAGGTCTGTTTTCCAGAATATCCAAAAATTCGATTGGCATCACGTTGCAAATCTGTTAAGTCATACAACGTTGGTGCAAAGGTCTTTTTGTTCTTTTTTTCAATTCTTTTAACCGATAAATCTTTATTTTTCAAGCTTGAAAGTAATTGTTGTGCTTTGGACTGATCAAAAATTCGTGATTCATTTTTGGAATTTCGCCATGATAACGTAATACCATCGTTTGTTTTTGCTTTTATTTGATAATACTTTTTCGGTTTAAATTGATTAATTTCTTTTTCTCTTGTTGCTATCATTTCAAGGGTCGGCGTTTGAACACGGCCACTTGATAATTGTGCGTTAAATTTCGTTGTTAATGCCCGTGTCGCATTTAAGCCGACATACCAGTCTGCTTCAGAACGTGCCACTGCTGCTTGATACAGGTTCTCGTATTGTTTAGCAGGTTTTAAATTTTGAAAACCTTGTTTGATCGCCTGATCTGTGACAGACGAGATCCAAAGACGTTTGACCGGTTTATTCACTCGAACTTTTTCTAGTATCCATCTTGCGACAAGTTCGCCTTCCCGTCCAGCATCGGTCGCAATCACGATATCTTTTACATCTTTTCGAATCACCTGACTTTTTACCGCCTGAAATTGTTTACCTGTTTTTTTTATGACTACTAATTTTAAATTGTCAGGTAACATAGGCAGTTCGTCTAACTTCCATGTTTTATATTTATTATCATACGCTTCTGGATCCGCTAATGTAACGAGATGGCCAAGCGCCCATGTTACTATATAACTTGGACCTTCGATATATCCGTTTCCTTTTTTATTACATTTCAATACGCGTGCTATATCACGTCCCACAGATGGTTTTTCTGCGATCACTACTGTTTTACTCATTGACTACACCTTCCTAATATTTCATTCCTTCTACTTTAACATATTAATTCAAAATGAACACTCGCTCGCCTGCTTCATTCGTTGTTTGTACTTTTTTCCTAATTATAGTTGGCTAATCCAATTAACCAACTATAATTCTTTCTTTTGGATAATGATAATTGACCTCTTGATCTTTGTGATGAAAAATAAATATAAATGATAATATCCCAATTCTCCCGATAAACATAAGAGCAATGACTACAATTTTTCCAATACCACTCAACTCAGGAGTGATTCCCATAGAGAGACCTGTTGTTCCAAAAGCAGAGCTAATTTCAAACATTAATTGCATCAGTGTAAAGCTTTCTGTCGCAGATAATATAACCAAAGAAATTAAGCAAATCATGATTGCAAGAAAAGTAACAACCACTGATTTTCGAATATCCTCAGGATCAAGTTCACTTCTAAACACTTTAATGTCTTTTTGACCTTTAGAAAAAGAATAAATGACGAGCAATATAACCGCAAATGTTGTTGTCCTTATTCCCCCACCAACCGAACTTGGAGAAGCACCTATAAACATAAGAAAACAAAGGGCTAATAAAGTGGGATTAGAAAACGCGCTTACATCCATTGTTGCTAAACCACCATTTCTAGTTGTGGAAGATTGAAAAAACGCATAAAAGATCGATTCATGCCACGATTTACCTGCAAAGAAATGATTCCACTCAAATAATAAAATAACCAAAGTACCGAATAACATCAACGAAAAGAAGGTAACTGTTGTTAGTTTCGTGTATAAACTAAAATGACTTCGTTGATAGATCTTTTTATTCTTTAAATAATCCTTTAATTCAATCAACACAGGAAATCCAATAGCGCCGAGAGTTAATAAAATGATATTAATTATTTGTACAAAGTAATCATTGGCAAAAGGAATTAACGAGCTTCCCGTAATATCGAACCCTGCATTCGTTGTGGCGCTTACCGCAGCAAACAACCCTTGTAAATACGCTTCCTGCCACGTTTCAAAGTAATTCAAAAAATAAGTTCCTAGAATAATGGTACCGATAAATTCAATTAAAACAATAATGCCTAGAATTTGTTTCATTAATTTAACAAGTCCTGATAGATGCGATTGATTTTGATCTGTACTAATTAAACGCCTTTCCCTAAGTCCTATTTTCTTACCAATCAAAAGCCAAAAAAACGTTCCAAGCGTCATGATACCAATACCGCCAAATTGAAGAATAAATAGTAAAATAAATATTCCAGGCGTACTGAACGTATCAGCTGTTGACACTACTGTAAGTCCAGTCACACTAATTGCACTTACTGCGGTAAATAATACATCTAAAAATGTCCAGTCAACCTCTGGTTTTACTGTGATCGGTAAACTTAATAAACAAACAGAGACAATCACCGCAAACAAATAAAATAAAACAATGATTTGTGATGGTCTTAAATTATCTATTCTTAGTATTTTCATCCTGTGTTCCCCCTGATAATTGTTATTATTTAAAGACCTTGTACTTCAAATCTTTTTAAATCATTATTTTGTCCCATTACAATTAAAATATCACCTTCATAGATTGTGTCTTTTGAAGATGGAGATATGTTAATATCTTCACCATTTTTTATTGCTAATAAGGTACATCCATACTTTGCTCTTATATCCAAATTTTCTATTGTCTGTGAAGATACTTTATTAGATGCCACTAGTTCAATGATGCTATATTCCTTAGACAATTCAATGTAATCAATGATTCTTTCCGAATTTAATTGGTTTGCAATCCTTATCCCCATTTCCTTTTCAGGATGTATCACTCGGTCTGCTCCTATTTTTTCCAACACTTTCTCATGCTGTTCATTTTGTGCTTTCACCCAGACTTTTTTAATTCCCATTTCTTTTAAAATTAATGTACATAATATACTTGGCTGAATTTTTTCACCGATTGCAATAATCGCATGATCAAAATTACGTAATCCTAGTGAATTCAATGCATCTTCATCTATAGCATCTGCTACTACCACATGTGAAGCATATTTAGAAACTTTGTGTATATTTTCCGGCAATTGATCAATCGCTAAGACTTCATGTCCTTGTAAAAATAATTCTTTACAGATTGTACTGCCAAATCTACCTAATCCAATTACTACAAATTGTTTTTTTATCATTTTGTTTCATTCCTTTCTTTTGAAATATTAGAAAAAAATCAGCATCCATCTCGTCTTTTAGTTAGTTTCACTTAATTAAGTTACTCAATCGTTAATAATTCATGTTTTTCTAATGCACAAAAAAGACCAATCTAAAGAATGGCCTTTTTATAAAAGCGGACCCTTCTCTCTTCGATATTAATAACGCTTACGAGGTTAGCTGTCGGATTAGGAATTGAGAGTATCCCTTCTTACAAAGTAAGATTCACCCCAAGATAGTAGTTTCACTACCAGTAATGGTTCCCCCGCTCTTTAAAGATTCAGCGATTAAAGGATTGATATTTTTATTTTCCTATTTAATATTGATAAAACTACTCCTCTTTGCTTGAAATGTCAACAAAAATTTCAAATAATTATAAGCATGATTCTTCCATGCAGAGTGAGTTTTGGTTTTAACTATAATTATCGTTTGCATGATCTGTGAATTTTACGGGTAATTATATGATATAGCAATCAACAAGGAGGAAATTTCACGATGTCGCAATATAAAAAGAACAGTATCAAATTATTAGGAGCAATTGGATTAGGCACCGGTGTAATGATTAGTGCTGGGATTTTCGCCTTACTTGGTCAAGTCGCTGAATTAGGAGGAAAATATTTTCCTTTTATCTTCATCATTGGCGGAATTGTTACTGGTTTTAGCGCTTACTCGTATCAAAAATTAAGTCAAGCTTATCCTTCTGCCGGCGGGATTGGCATGTATCTGGTAAAAGAGTACGGAAAAGGAACATTAGCAGCCTTTGCAGCGTTATTAATGGCCTTTTCTATGGTGATTAATCAAAGTTTAGTAGCCAGAACTTTTGGTACTTATACCTTACAATTATTTGATATCAACCAAAACAGTATCTGGGTACCAATTCTTGGTGTTGGATTACTAATTTTTGCCTTTCTAGTGAATATTTCTGGTAATACATTTATACAATCGTTTACTTCGGTCATTTCGCTTTTAAAAATTATTGGATTATTAATCTTTGCCGGAGCAGGGCTTATTGTTGCGAATTTTTCTTTTCAACCTGCTGAAAGTTCTGGTCAATCACCTGAGACTACCATTACTAGTTTTATTGCAGCCATTGCATTAACGATATTATCGTTTAAAGGTTTTACAACACTCACCAATCAAGGGGAAGAAATTGAAAATCCTAAAAAAAATGTTGGTAGAGCTATTTTATTTTCGATTTTAATTAGTTTGTTTGTCTATATTCTTATTGCTTGGGCTGTTTCAAGCAACTTATCAATAGGGAAAATAATAGAAAAGAAAGACTTCGCTCTTGCTGCAGCAGCTGAACCTGCTTTAGGTAACCTTGGTGTTTGGTTTACGGTTATTATCGCGATCATTGCTACGATTTCAGGTATTATTGCCAGCGTCTTTGCGGTATCTCGTATGTTAGCGATGTTAACTGACATGAAATTAATCCCTCATCGTCACTTTGGCATGCCTGGTAGTATTCAACGCCATACACTCGTGTATACAATAGTAATCGCGATGATATTAACGATCTTTTTTGATTTAAGCAGAATCGCTTCAATGGGTGCTATTCTCTATTTAATTATGGATATGATCATTCATTGGGGACTACTTACAAAACTAAAAGAAAAAGTAGAAGCAAATCTATTCGTTGTCGGTGCAGCCTTTACGCTCGATGCCATTGTTTTAACAGCATTTGTTTGGGTGAAAATACAATCAGATCTATTAATCGTGATTGTGTCCCTTGTTGTATTAATTCTGACCTTTATTGGTGAGAAATTGTTTATTCAAAAGCTTAAAAATAATTCGTAATAAAATACTGTTAGATAATAAATAGTATCAATAAATGACGAAATGGAGGAATTAAAATGACTAAAATCAAAATCTTACTTACATTACTGTTAACTATCTTCGTATTAGCGGCTTGTAATACAACTGAGGAGACAAATCCAGAGAGTACTACAGAACCAAATTCTTCTACAGAAGAGGAAAACGATTCTGATTCCGATGAAGAAAAGGATGGAATGGATCACTCTGACATGAATATGTCCGGGTCTGGTGAAGTTCCAGAAGATCTACAGAAAGCTTCCAATCCAACTTATCCAGAGGGTAGTCAAGCTATTATTAATGCAGATCATATGAAAGGTATGAATGGTGCTGAAGCGACCATTGTTGGCGCGTATGATACAACTGTTTATGCCATTTCGTATACTCCTACCAACGGTGGTGAAAAAGTAACCGATCATAAATGGGTCATTCATGAAGAGTTAGAAAATCCAGGTAAAGAATCTTTAGTAACAGGAGAAGAAGCAACGGTAACCGCTGACCATATGAAAGGAATGAAAGGAGCCACGGCTGAAATTGACTCTGCAACAGAAACAACTGTATATATGGTAGATTTTGAATTAACGACCTCTGGAGAGAAGGTTACTAATCACAAATGGGTTACAGAAGATGAACTTGAACCTACTAAATGATCTTCAACAACTCTATGTAAATAATTTATAATAATCCATTCATAAGGCACACCATAGTCATAAATTCTGGTGTGCCACTATTATTTAGACAGTGTGGAAATAGGTAAGGTAATTTTTAAAGAGGAATCGTAAACCAAAAAGTATGAATCTTACCATTAGAAGTCATGCCGATTTCTCCTTTATGTCTTTCCACGATTTCTTTTGAAATAGCTAAACCAAGACCACTTCCTCCTAATTCACGACTTCTGGAATGGTCCACTCGATAAAATCTATCAAAAATATCTTCTTGCTCTGTTAGTGGTATCTGTTGTCCTTCGCCAGTGATTGATATTTTATATACTTTTTCAAGGCATTCACCTTTAATAATAAGCGGATCATTTCCCTGATAATATCGAATCGAATTATCTACTAAGTTGCTTATCACTTGGGTAATACCTTGAGTATTGACACTAATATTTTGATTATCTATTTTCATTTCATACGGAATTGCTTTTTTATCTAGTAACCATCGAAACATTTCGATTGATTGTTCCATCAATGCTTTTATATTTATATATTCTTTGTCTGATAAGGGAAGGGTTGATTCGATATCCCATTCTTTTAATTGTTCCATTTGGGCAACTAATTTTGTTATTCGCTTCGATTCTTCTAAAAGCGATTGATACAGTTTTGGATCCCCTTCTATCACACCGTTTTTTAAAGCTGAAAGGTAACCATTTAAATTAGATAAAGGGGTACGAAATTCATGAGATAAATCAGATACGAGCCTTTGTCGTTGCTGTTGATTTATTTTTAGCTGGTGTGTCAATTGATTAAAATGAGTAATTAATTCTCCCATTTCATCGTTTGTATGAACTTCAATCGGATTAGGATAAGAGCCTTCCTTTACTTTTCGTGTTGATTCAATTAATTCTTTCAATGGACTGATTAATTTTCGGTTTAAGTAAAACTGAAGGGTGCTGCCAATTGCAACAGCAAATAAACTAAAAAGTAATAAATAATCAAACAATGTAGATCTAAACTGATTTTATATTTGTTCTTGCATCGGCATATCTTCGACTAAATAACAGGCCGTATTGTAGAGTGCCCAACTTGTAACTAAAATAAAAGTGGTGACAAGAATGATGTTTAATAGTGTGAGCTTTAAAATAAACTTTTTGGTAACCAGTTTCTTCGTTTACTGTACAAATTTGTACCCCATTCCTCTAACAGTCTGAATTCGTAAGGGAGTAGCAGGATTATCTTCTATTTTTTCTCTAAGTTTTTTAATATGGGCATCAATTGTTCGATCTAAGATAGTTTTATCTGTATTGGGATAAAGTTGATCAATCAACTGTTCTCTTGATAAAACAATATTTGGATTCTCCATCAAGTAATATAACAGATTAAATTCATACTTAGTTAAATGAACTTGATTATCGTAGAGGATTACTTCTCCTTTTCTTGGTTTGATACAAAGACCATCAAAAGTTAGCTTTTGACAAAAATGCCCTGGTCTCCGCAGAACTGCTTCCACATGTGCAACAAGTTCATCTCCATCAAATGGTTTTGTTAAATAATCGTCCGCTCCTAGCTTTAAGCCGTTTATTTTATCTACCGTACGTACTTTTGCCGACAACATAATGATGGAAACTTCATTTCGCTCTTGTTCACGTACCCACATACAAAATTCTTCTCCGCTCAATTTTGGTAACATTAAATCAAGAATGATTAGACATGGATGATAAGTTAGGAATGCCTCTTTCGCAGCTTCTCCATCTTCCGCCTCTTTCACCTCGTAACCGGCCTTCGTTAAGTAGACCGATATAAGTTCTCGGATCATTTTATCATCTTCCACGATTAAAATGGTTTGCTTCATTGAATCACCTATTCTTATTGCATTTTTTCAAATTCAGACACCTTCATTTCATAGTTTAAGGGACCATAGGCTTTGTAGCGAATGATTCCCATAGAATCTATCATATAAGAAGAAGGAATAGGACGGATTTGGTATGTTGTTGCTGCTTGGTTACCTTCGTCTAATAAAATGGAAAAGGACAAACCAAATTCCTCTACAAAATCATGCACATCTTCAATGCTTGCCTCTGTTTCAGCTAAATTAACAGCTAAGATCTCAACATCTTTGTTTTGAAAGAACTTTTCCATGTCCGGCATTTCCGCACGACATGGTGGACACCATGTTGCCCAAAAATTAAGCATTACTCTTTGTCCTCTGTAATCAGACAATTTTGAGTTTTCCCCATTTAAGGTCTGTAGTTGAAAATCCGGAGCTTCATCTCCTACTTCAAGACCTTCTTGTATATCCGATGATGTATCTTTTTTAGATGTATCTTCCTTTTTTTTACTTACTATTATTTCTTCCTCAGTTGCTTGATTGCTTTCCTCACTTTTTGTTAAATCGAATATAGCATAACCAAACATTAACAAAAGCACAACCGTAATAATAATTTTCTTCATTTACTATTACCTCCTTAACCTAAATTAGCGAACCAACTATCCTGCACCAGTTTTAATAAGAAGTTGGAAATGCTGGCTAATTGACCAGTGAAAAGTACAATTCCCATAGCAATCATGACCGCCCCACCGACTTTCATTATTTTCTGGCTATAGCGAACAAGCCATTTTGTTGAGCCAATGAAGAAGGTCAATACAAGAAATGGTATGGCAAAACCAATCACATACATGATGGTATAGATAGCTCCTTGTGTCGGATTACTTCCAGCAATCACTAGAATAGATGCAAAGATAGGTCCAATACATGGAGTCCAGCCAGCTGCAAATCCCATTCCTACAAATATAGAACCTAAATACCCCACAGGCTTTTTGTTAAAGTGAAATCTTTTCTCTTTCATTAATCCTTTCCACTCAAGCCAACCTGCAACGAACAAACCCATAATGATAACGAAAATACTCGCAATTCGTTGAAGGAAAATACCAGATTGACCTGATAACAATCCTTGAACCCATTGGCCAAGCATTGATACACCTACACCTAAACCAATGAAAATCATAGACACACCCAGCAAAAATAAAATGGCATGGGTCAATAATTTTCTTCGTACCTTTATCTCTTGTGGTCCTCGTATTTCTTTAACTGTCATTCCAGTAATATAGGATAAGTACGCTGGAAAAATAGGGAGGGTACAAGGTGAAAGAAAAGAAAGAATTCCTGCGCCCAAAGCAAGCCATATTGTTATATCAACTGCTGCAATCATTGTTCAACCCTCTTTCTGAAATAATTATTTGCTGATTCATTGGTTTAAAAAATTCAACTTAACCTTCCTTAACAGAATACAAAAGTAATGTTAAAGTTTGATGAAAGTAAATAAAAAACGATAAAGGTATGTGACCTTTATCGTTTTTCGAGTATAGACAACTTAAAATATATCAATCCATATCTTAATGGCAGTTCCGGCTATTAGCACAGCTAGTATAACTTGTAATAGTTTGGTGTTCACTTTCTTACCAGCATTTGCACCTAATGGGGAGGCAATTAAACTAGCTAGAATCATGATTGCAGCTGGAAAATACTCAACTTGACCTGTTGTAACTTTTCCAATCGTTGCTCCAATTGAGGATATAAAGGTTATTGCTAAAGATGAAGCTATCGTCATACGTGTAGGAATTTTTAAAACGACAAGCATAATCGGAACTAATAAAAACGCACCAGCTGCTCCAACAATTCCTGCTCCAACGCCGACAATTAAAGCTAAAGATGCTGCCAACGTTTTGTTAAACTTCACCTGATCTAACGGAATATCATCAATTCCCTTTTTTGGAACAAACATCATAACAGCAGCTATTAATGCAAGAATCCCGTAGGTTAGATTTATTCCACCCTCTGATAATAATTTAGATCCAAAACCACCAATAAAACTACCGATAAGAATACTGATACCCATATAGATAATCAGCGATTTATTTAAATAACCACCTTTTCGATAGGCCCATACACCACCAATTGTTGCAAATAAAACTTGAACAGCACTTATTCCCGAGACCTCATGTGCTGTAAATGCGGCTAATCCGAATAATGGTGGGATATATAAAAGCATTGGATATTTGATAATCGATCCGCCAATACCAAGCATTCCCGAGATAAACGAGCCAACAAAACCAATCAAAAATATAATAATAATAAAACCAATATCCATCTATTTCCCTCCCTTTTTAGTTTTTCTTATTTCAACATTTTAATGCTTCATTTTATTCACTTTTTACCGATAGGGGTATTTTAACGAACAAAAAAATTATTCAACTTCGCCTTCCCACGACAACATACCGCCAGTCATATTCGTGACGTTAAAGCCTTGGCTTTCTAAATATTTTGTTGCTTGGCCACTTCTGCCTCCAGAACGGCAAACCATAATGTATTCTTCTGATTTATTTAATTCCTGCTTACGAAATTCAAGTAAGCCTAGTGGGATGTTTACTGCTCCTTTTATTTTCCCAGTTGCTACTTCATCAACCTCGCGAACATCGATAATATTCAACTCGTTATTTGCTTCAATTAAATTCTGTAGTTCTTTTGTTGATATCTCTTTCATATTTATCCAACTCCTCTTTAATATTTCATTGTAAATAACTCCGTTACCCTGTTTATCTCCAGGCACTCATACCACCTTTAACGTTTGTGACATTGGTGAAGCCTAGTTTTTTTAGAATCTTAGAAGCTTTTTGACTTCGCATTCCATTTTGACAAATGACCACTATCTCTTTATCTGTTGAAAGTTGGTCTGTGGCACTTTTCGCAATCGTATGAAGTGGTATGTTTTTAAAGCATTTTATCTTATTCCTTTGAAATTCAGCTGGAGTTCTGACGTCTACAAATTGCTTATTTTTGACTTTTAGTTCTGTTTTTAGTTCAGCTGTCGAGATATTTTTGATCCCTTTAACTGGCATAAAACGTTTTACGATCAAGAAAATTACTAAAGCATATAAAATATAGTTTACGTATTCCATTTTATCGTCCCCCAACTAATCGTTCATTATTTAGATAAACAAGTTAACATTACCATCTTCTGCATCACCAAGGTATGCTGCAACACCTGCATAATCGATATCGTTTAATAATTCTTCTTTTTGCAGCCCTAATAAATCCATCGTCATTGTGCAAGCTACTAGTTTTACATCTTGTTCTTGTGCCATTTCAATTAAATTCGGTAACGGAATTGCGTTATGTTTTTTCATAACATCTTTGATCATTTTAGGACCAAATCCTGCATAATTCATTTTTGATAAGCCCATTTTATTTGCGCCTCTCGGCATCATTTTTCCAAACATTTTTTCCATAAAACCTTTTTTCACTTGGATATTTTCATCTTTTCGTAACGCATTTAATCCCCAAAATGTATGGAAAATCGTTACTTCATGATCATAAGCAGCTGCACCATTTGCAATTATATATGCTGCCATCGCTTTATCGTAATCACCACTAAATAATACTATTGTTGTTTTTTTCTTCTCTGACATATTAATCCTCCTATGTTTTTACCCGTACAGGTATTATTATTAATAAAAAGCGGGTCCTACCCCTCTTTTGCCTTTCCTTTGAAATAAATATTTCGATCTCACACACTCTATATTATACCCTGCCGGGTATATTGTCAACTGTAAATTATGTTTCAAAAAACAAGCCCTCTTTTTAATGAAAAGGAGAGCTTGTTTTTTATGGTTGAAAAACTGCTGAATATGTTTTCCAGCCACCGTCAATATTCTTCACTTTGTATCCATTCGCAGTTAGAATTCGAGTTGCAAGATATCCACGTAAACCGACTTGACATGTTACATAAACCGTTTTTTCTTTTGGAATTTCATCCAAGCGATCTCGAATAACTGCTAATGGTATATTTATCGATCCTTTAATGAATCCCGATTCTCTTTCGATTGGATCACGTACATCGATTAGTAGTCCGCCTTCTTCTACAATCGAATCAATTTCATGCCACTGAACGGATTCTATTGACCTGGGTGCTCATCTCACTTTGGTCCTTTGTCCTTGCCTGGATTTTTATTAGACTTATTTCCTTTTCCTTGTCCAGGGTATGCTTTTTTCTCTAAACCGATTCTTTTGCCTGGATGCTGGTTTCCTAATGAATCATCTAATGATTGCCACATACCACTTTATCGGGTTACTGTACGGTCTAAAGCATCATAGCCATCCGAATACAATCAATCATCTATGTTCAAACAACGTAGACAGAATATATCTATCATCAACATTAGAAATGGTATGCAAAGTGGTGGACATCGACATTCAGGAGTTAATCGAGGTGGAGTAGCCTCTTGCTCTAGTAATCGTTCTATGTACGTCAAAGTTGCAAAAAAATTTGAAAGGCAGGGAGAAAGCGAAGGTATTTTATTTGAGAATAGAAATGGTGGTAACTGATGATTTTATGAGTAATTTCATGAGGTAAAATACATTAAATAGGTCATACGTTTCAAAGGTATTGTACGTCTATATAGTTTGTAAAAACATCTTATAGGGCTTACGATGATCACCCTTATTCTCTTAATAAAAATCGGTTTACTCTGCACTAGGTAGCCCCACCAAAAAAAGAAACCTTGAAAGGCAATTAGCCAATCAAGGTTTTTTGGTATTGATTAATCAAGAAGAAATTCGGAGAATTCATTTTCTAATTTACTATTCATCTTACTATCTTTGGTTAGGATGAAAAACATGTCACCATCTAAAATTCTTATTTCTAAATACGATAAGGAATGTTGTATGGTATTAACTTCTTTAACTTCCACCTTTGGACGAAAGTTATAATCATAGGGGGAATTATTGAAAAAGCAAACAAATACCCCTCTCCTAATTGTTTGAGTATCGTCCAGAACTTCACAAAGAGTTGTTCCCTCTAAAAATACTATTTTTTCACTTTCAACTTTCTCCCCGAAATTCCATGCAATTTCTTGATTTTTATGGGTGCCAGAACCTGGATAGTCTCCTGAAAATCTTGGAATAATATCTAAATCTCCTACCCCCCAATATATATTGTTTTGTTCTTTTGATATAACATTAATTAATCCCTTGATAAAATTGCTGTTGTTATTACCATCAGAATATTGAAATTTAATCATAATTACACCTCTTTACTTGAACGGTATGTTAGTATCCATACGGTGGTCAATCTTGTATCCACCTATTGGATATCTTTCATTCCATTGAACTTCATGCCAATGTGGAACACTATGGTTTGAAGGATACCCATGGTCTGTAAAGTCAACCCAACCTTTTTCTCTACCATAACCATCATAATACTTAGTTTGTTTAAGGTTACCTAATTCATCATACTTGTTGAGACTCTTAGTTCCTGGTTCAACAAACTTAGGAAGATTTTTTCCATATGCCTCATCTGGTAAGAAAGGTTCCTTAGCAAAATCATCAACTTTATCCTTACCCTTAGAGCTTAAATTAACGCCAACATTATCCCCTGCTATTGGACCTTGACGATTTATAGGTCGGACAGAAGAAGTTTGATTCGGAATGCTCCTTGTGGTCTTACTGATATCCGCTACTTTCGATCCGTACTTTATCCCGTTTCCAACGTAGCCTACAACAGGAACGGCTGCTAATGCGGATAACCCTGCATTTTTATAGTCTCCCTCTACCGCATAGTATAAGGCATTCGCTGAGTCCGCAATAATACCGATTCCCGGAACCAGTCCTGCTGCATCTAGTGATCCATGGATAATGTCACTGACCTGGACTTTTTGTACCTTTTCTTTCACCCATGACGTCATTTTACCAAACAGAGAGGGAGATGAATCCTTGGTATTCTTCGATGGTATAGATGGTTGCGAAGCGGTTGGGATGGCGTGATGACCATAACCCTCTCGTATAGAACCAACAACATCCTGTGTCTGCATTGCGCCTGGCTTGGTCACTTCTCGCATGTAACTCTTATGCGAAGTAGTAGTCTCCGTGAACAAGGTCCTGCGTTCGCCCGGTACCGTACCACTTTCCGCTAAGATTTTCTCGAAATTAGCCTCCATCATGTCTTCTGCTGTGATGATGGTTTCATAACCGTTGCGAGTCGTTCGATGGTATTCATGATTTTCAAAGGCTTCATCATTATCCAGTATACCGTCTGGTGTTTCGGTCCATAGGTACTCGGCTTCATAATACCATGAATCCGATATCACTTCATCCCAGGTAATTCTTTTTTCTTTACTAGTCGTTACTTCTTGATAATTTTCCGTATTCTTATTTGATACGTAGTCTTGCAATCGATATTCCCATACTTGTGTATATCGATTTAAGAATCTTTCTTCTCTAAAACTAGATGTACCATCCAATACTTCTTGCGGAATATCGCCATCATGCGAAATGGTCTCTGCTGTTCTTCCCGTCGGATCCCAATACTTCATCGGATTGTTCATCACATACGCATAACGATGTTGAGATAAAGGCTGGTCCACCGTACCTTGATACGTATCCTCTTGGAGAAATCGAACAACAGATGCATCATAAAAGCGTGCTTGCATATCGATAAGACCGGCATCCTGGTCGAATTGATGTCCGGTATAACTACTGAGATTATACGGAGCAGTAATTCCGGACATGATACCACCGAAGGCATCATAGCGGTAGCGCTCAATGACGTCTCCATGACGATCCGTTAATTCGCTCACCGTGGACATGCCACCATATTGATGGTACATCATACCACCTGTGGTCTTCATGCTTGGATCATGGCTTTAACGATACATCCAACCCCTTTACCGATACAATTTTATTGTGTATCGTAAAAGTAACAATGAAAAGAGGAAGGGAACTATCATGCCAATATCAATCAAACTAAAGCAAATTCTTAAAGAACGTGACCTTTCACAACGTGAATTGGCACGAATGACAGGGCTACGACCAAATACAATAAGCCATTTGTGTTCAGACAACGTGGACAGAGTTTATTTATCGACATTAGAAACGGTATGCAAAGCGTTAGACATCGACATTCAGGAGTTAATCGAGGTGGAGTAGTCCTCTCGTCATAGTCATCGTTCTATGTACGTAAAAGCTGCGAAAAAATTTAAAAGGCAGGGAGAAAGCGAAGGTAGCCTGTTGGAGAATAGAAATGATGGTAACTGATGATTTTGTAATTACTTTCAGAAGGTACATTACATTAAATGGGGCATACTATTTACAGTTGTTGTACGCACTATATTATTCGATAAAACATCATATAGGGCTTACGAGCGTTATGTCTATATTTTAAGTAACAAGCGTTTTATTCGGCACTCCCCCCAAAAGTACATAAGGGGTTAGTAAGCCATTTGCTTAAAGTTAAAGTTAATAATAAACATATAAAAAAGACAGCAGGTTAAAACCTACTGTCCTCCACTATTATTCGTAATAGCCCTCTCTAAAAACAATTACACTTTCAACAAGACTATCTTCAGAGTCCTCAAGTTCAGGAACAAAAAGTCCAATACCTAGTTTGAAAGATAATAAGCCTGTTTCATCCAATTCAACATCACTATCTTGTGAAATAATAGTTGACTTCAGTTCTCTAAAGGGTCTTCCAATCATGTGTTTATGTGAAAATTCAGGGTCTGCTGGTAGTGCCATTTCAATTGCTTCACACGTATCGTTACTATCGTAATATATGTGTATTCCATAGTCATTAAATGCATCTGTAAAAGTATCTGACATAGGCGTTTTTTTAAATTCTACTACATTTCCTCCTAAAACATTTCTAACCTCATCTCTTGTCATACCAAAACTTATTGGACCTACTCCCTTATTAGGAGTTATTATAAGTTCATTCAATTTTTTACACCATCCCTAGATTATTTTGTTCTTTTAGTATATTCTAACATTTGTCTGATACCTTCATTATATTTATTCCCAAACTTATTTCTTAAATCAATAATGTCCATATTTTGAGCCTCATTAAATTTCCCTTGTTCTATTAAAGATTTTTGCTGTGCTCTATATGCTCTTGCTTCTCTTGAGTTACCCCAACTTGCTGTTTGTCTATGGTCAATGGTTTCCATTCTAACACCAGGACCATTACCTCTACTTAACGGACTAACAGAATTAGCTGGCATATGATGGACTTCTCCACCATTACTTGGAACATCCTTATATGCACCTCCTGAAGGTACATCTTTACCCTTACTCCTTGTGGTCTTACTGATATCCGCTACTTTCGATCCGTACTTTATCCCGTTGCCAACGTATCCTACAACAGGAACAGCTGCTAAAGCGGATAACCCTGCATTTTTATAATCTCCCTCTACCGCATAATATAAGGCATTCGCAGAGTCCGCAATAATACCGATTCCCGGAACTAGTCCTACTGCATCTAGTGATCCATGGATAATGTCACTATAGGGCTTACAGGGGTTACTCACATCCTCTGTATAAGAAATGAACTATTCGTTACTGTGTAGCCCCACCCCACAAAAAAAGAAACCTTGAGAGGCATTTTAGCCAATCAAGGTTTTTAAATACATTTATAACTTTTTTATAATTCTTAAAGACTTAAAAGAACTTTCATCATTTACCTTTGATACATAAATCTGTGGACTCTCCACGTTTAACATATCAAAAACTTCTCCACTCATAAAATCAATATATTTTTTTAATTCTTGTACTAGATTTTCCATATGACTACTATCTATAGAGTCCTTAAGAAATGTTGCAATAATATAACCATGATTTCCTTCAACTTTTCTTCCTATATATGCTTGATAATCAAAAGCTGCTATTTCAAAGTCTGAAGGCAAAGTGTAAAGAGATAGTGAAGTAAGACTTTCGTTATTTTTTAATGAATTTATCAACTTTTTTTCTGTTCGTTTTAATTTAGTTACCTTTCCCGAAGTGAATGAGTCCCCTACTACCCCTAGATAGTTTGCTTCTAACCCAAATTCAGTCAGCATACTTTTAGTTGCTCTATAAAATTCTAGCCATTCATTCAAGCCATCTTTTTTAATTGTTCCGTATAAAACAACCGTTCTAGTCATAAATTCTGACATTAAATCACCTACTTATTTAATTCTTAGAATATTGATATTACCTGCTCTATCTCCCAATAATCGCTGAGTATCTTGCATTCGGTTTATTAAAGCATTAACATCGTCTGTTTTACTTGGCACTTCATATTGGTCTATTTTACCATCTTTCCTTACAGCCATAATATCAGGTCGTCTATTAGGTTTTACCCCTGGTATCTCATTTGAAATACCTTTATTTAAATAAACTTTAGATATATTATCACTCTTTGCTAATTCATTTGCTTTATCCACCATTGTTTCCCAATGTCCAGCAGTTTTATTTATATGTGGCTTACTTGGATAAACAACTTTAGAATTATCTATACCCTTACTCCTTGTGCTCTTACTGATATCCGCTACTTTCGATCCGTATTTTATCCCGTTACCCACGTAGCCTACAACAGGAACAGCTGCTAATGCGGATAACCCTGCATTTTTATAATCTCCCTCTACCGCATAATACAAGGCATTCGCAGAGTCCGCAATAATACCGATTCCCGGAACCAGTCCTGCTGCATCTAGTGTACCATGAATAATGTCACTGATCCGGGTGCTAGGATTACACTAATTGTAGCTTTTTAAACGAATAGCGCGTATTATACGATCGTCTCTAGTAAAAATACAACTTAAAATTAATAAGCCAAAGCAACAACAGAACACACTTTCACGTTACCCTATTGTTTATCGCCACGAGCTTTGTCATTCTCGTTAGTTTGTTACCAATTCCATGCCATAGCTACCCCTCCATGTAAATTGTCATCTCGCACCTTTCTCGATCTTATTCCGTTCCTCCAAGTATTAAAACGATACTCCTTGATGGTACAACCCCGTCATGACTTATTGATTCAAAAGTCATATTGTTTTTCACCATAAAGTTCTTATAGTAAAAAAACCTTGAAAGGCATTTAGCCAATCAAGGTAAAGTAAACTATTTTTTATTTCCCTTTCAATATATTTATTAACCGCTCATTACCTACTTGCTTTGCAAAATCTAAAGGTGACCTTCCAGCATTATTTTCATTTGAAATATCTGATTGATAATTCATAAGTAACTCGACCATTTCATAATTTTTACCTTTGCAATTAAATACAGCAGTCCACAATGCATTATTACCATATTTGTCTTTTATGTTTATATCTATATCTCTTTGTAACAGCTCTTTTGCAACTTTTAAATCTTGATTTACACAAATAAGATGTAATGCTGTTTGACCATCAACGTTTGTCATATTAATATCAATCCCTTTGTCCAAAAGAAAAGAAGCAATCTCAAAATTATTTCCTGAAATTGCGTAATGCAACAATCCAGAACCATTACTACTTTTTTTATTCACTAACTTAATATCAAAACTGTCCTTAAATTTTTCTAGGTCACCAAATTTAGCTAAAGTAAAAATATCTGCATTCTCTGTTGGCATATTATTCAACTCCCACTTTATTATTCATATTTATGACTTCTGTTTGCAGAGGGACTTTCTGGTCTATAATTTTTAGGATTTCTATACCAATCTAGAAACTCCTGTTTCGTTATTTCATCATTTAAATACTTTTTATGCCATTCACTATATTTGTTTTCAGGCGTATGTCCCATATCCCATTGTCCAGCTCTTGATTTACTATTATCCCATAACAACTCTTCCCCTGTGTTTGGATCGTATACTTTTCCCATCTATATCTTTAGCATCTTCCCAAACTTTGTCAGCCTGACCATCTTCATATTTGGGTCTGTTTTTAGGGTTGGAGTATGGCTTAGATTTTACCGTACCCTATGTTGTAATCTTAAAAGCTAAAAATAAAAAAGTCATCCATTTAAAACCTTATTAAACTACTTCTTTTTCTTGCACTATCGGTAATTTATAGGCTGTTTTATGCTTCATCATGCCATAAATAAGGTTTACAAGCCTTCTCATAATGCACACCAATGCTTGCCCTTTTGTTTTGCCTTCTTTCAGTTTTCGTTGGTAGTAAGCATGGAATACTGCGTTCCTTGGCAGTTTACTCCCTTTTGCCACTTGTACTTGTTGTACTGCCAAGTTGTAAAATAAAGCGTGTAGCGCCCGATTGCCCTGTTTGCTTTTTTGTTCCTTACCTTTCCCACCAGAGCCAAAATAAACAGGCGCAATCCCCGCGAATCGTGCTAATTTGTTGGCATTCGGAAAACGTCTAACGTCACCTATTTCCGCAATTAAAGCGGAAGCTGTCACAAGGTCAATACCTGGCATGGAGTCTAGTTGAAAGTCTAGTAAACTCATTAACTCTTTTAATTCTCTTTCCACATAGTTCATTTCCTTCTTTTTAAACGCAATGTCTCGAACGATGCTTCTTACTAGAAAGTCTCGCGTTTCTTGATGTTCTTTTGCTGTATGTCCATCTTCTTTCACTAGCCTCAATATGTCATTAGCCTTTTTTACCGAACAAGTATTGTTGCTCACTTCTAATAAAAAAGTGGTCAACTGTTGTACACTCACACCTTCTAAGCAAGATGGTGAAGGGTACCTTTCCCAAAATGCTAGTGCTGTTTTTCCATCCACTTCTGAGAAAAACTTTTTATAGCTTGGGTAATGGTGGCTCAATTGAATATGCAGTTGGTTCTTCAAAGCACCTTGTGCCTTTACTAATGCATTTCTTCTAGTAACCAATTGTTGTATCGACCAATATAAATCATGTGGTTTTGCATCCGGCAAGTGATTGAGTTTGTTAAACAATATTCGTGCCACACATTCCGCATCCCAGCTATCACTTTTTTGTACGGTTACATGACTTTTTCGTTCAGCATAAGAAAGAGCTGGGTTAACCTCTTTTACAACTTGTCCATGGTCCGTTAGATATTGTGCCAGTGCTCGACCGTAACCACCCACATCTTCTAAACCAAATACGGGTGTCAATCCATCATCTATAAGTTTATCAATGTCCAGTAAAAACGTGGAGAAGGCAGACGATTTATTTTCAAACTTTATTTCCCCTAGCTTCTCTTGCCAACAATTAATAATCACTGCCACATGGTGCTGTTTATGCAAGTCAACACCTACATACAAGTATTTCTGTTTTTCATGCATTTTCTCATCCCCTATTCAATTAAATGAAAATGCCGGCAACCTTAGTTCGAGCGTTCACCATCCGGTGCGCATTGGTACGAAAGCCTATCCATTTTCAACCTTACAGAAGAACTTATAAGAAAATGAGTCCCTTTTTTAAGTAACCTTTTAAATTATTGCTTCATGTTTGCCTTTGCTTTTATATGTCCGTATGTATAAATTCCTTGATAAAAACTTTCTCGGTCTAAAATGCGTTTCACTTGCACTTTCGTAAATGCTTTACCTTGTGTTGTTTGATAGCCTTCATCATTCAATGCTTCTGCCAACCTAGACAGTGACCAATTCTTATGAAAGTGTTTAAGTTCAAACAACCGTTTCACAACTTCTGCATGACCGTTATGTATCTTGAGTTCCTTTTCACCCTTTTGTTTTGTATAACCAAATGTTGCCCTTCCTCCTGCGTATCCACCTTCCTTTGCCTTTTTATTTCTCCCTTTCGTTAGTTTTAAAGCAATTTCAAGCCTTTGATATTGGTCTAATAATTCCATCAAGCCGTTGACCAAAAAGTCGTTAGGGTCTTTCTTATGGATACTGTAAAAGGGTTGTTCAATACTTTTAATGTCACAACCATATTTTTTCAACTCTCGTTGTATCAGCACCTTCACAATATCTGACCGCCATAATCGGCTTGTGTTGAGCACTACCACATAATTAATTTGGACAGAAGAAAGGTGAGCCAACATTTCCTGTAAGCCCACCCTATCTATTTCCAATGCTTCTTCATTCAGTTTGGCGCCACTAATTCCTTCGTCTCTAAAAATATGTATCAAGTTAAAACCCTGTTCTTCACAGTATGCTTTAATTTCATCTTCTTGATATTTCAAGCTGTATCCATCTCTAGCTTGCCCTTGAATCGAGACTCGTATATACCCAACAACGTTCAACATTTCACCCTCCCGTTACATAAATTGTAATTTTCGTAACGCTTTTTAGACGAATAGCGAGTATTATACGACCGTCTCTTGTTAAAATACAACCCAAAATTTATGAGCCAAAGTCAATAAAAAACACTTTTACACGTTACCCATTGTTTATCGCCACGAGCATGTACGATCTCGTTAGTTTGTTAGTTACTCCATGTCATAACTACCCCTGCCATGTAAAATGTCATCTCGCCTATTTCTCGTTCTTGTCAGCTATTCCAAGTATTAACTTGATACTCCATGACGGTACAACCATCATGAGTTATGAATTTCAGAGAAAATATCATTCATGTTGTCCTATTCATAAATTCTTTATCTCTTTTTTGTTCACTTGCCTTATGTATCAGTGTATTTCCGCCTTTACCACTACGATCTTTGTCATTCTCGTGTGCAAATATAAATCGAGTAGTAAGTGTGGTTCTTTTATTTAATTGTCACTGTAACCAATCTCATATATCAGTCAACCATCATGAGCTTTTGATTCAAAATTAGTATATTTTAATTCCTCTGTTCAAAAAACCTCGAAAGGCTATAAAGCCAATCAAGGTTTCAATCCTAATTTTTATTCCACTTATCGCTACCCATTATCCTATCGATAATATGTTCTGCTTCCCAAACTGCAGCAACTTCTAATCCCTTACACTCTTGTTCAGTCGATTTACGGTCTTGACCTTTATGGTAAATTGAATATTTCCCAGTGATGGGGTCTTTAATGTAATAAGGGGGTGGCCATTCTTCCTCTTCATTATTAAATGGTCGATTATCTACAATTGGCCATTTCCCCGACTTCAAAACATCATCATATACCCCAACAATAAATTGGTATTCTTCCTGTTGTGGTAAATCATCTACATCTACCCCGATATGCTTATATATCCCGATAGACGCATCCCTATATCTTCTTCCAAATGCATACTTACTGTTTGGTAAAGGGATTGCAAAAACATCACCGATTTTTACCCTATTTCTTTTAGTCATTTTACCACTCCTTATTCGCTGCATCTATATACTTTTGTTTATTAGGGTTACTATCTGATATTCCATTAATTTTATTACCAGAAGTACCACGAGTCGATTTTGCACCACCATTGAGGTCAATAAGTTGCTGTTCTCTTCCACGGATAGCATCTTTATTTGTTGAAGATTTGTCACGTATTGCTGGCCCAAACCCTTCTTTATTCATATGGTGATTAGCATCTCGCTTTGCGATATTTTCTAAAGGAGTTCCTGTACCACTTGTTCTACCAGTGTATACTTCTCCAGTTTTTGGATTAGTTTTTGTATATGTCTGATAAGTTTTTTCTGTACCCTTACTCCTTGTGGTCTTACTGATATCCGCTACTTTCGATCCGTACTTTATCCCATTTCCAACGTATCCTACGATGGGAACAGCTGCTAATGCGGATAACCCTGCATTTTTATAATCTCCCTCTACCGCATAGTATAAGGCATTCGCTGAGTCCGCAATAATACCGATTCCCGGAACCAGTCCTGCTGCATCTAGTGAACCATGGATAATGTCACTGACCTGGACTTTTTGTACCTTTTCTTTCACCCATGACGTCATTTTACCAAACAGAGAGGAAGAGGAATCCTTGGTATTCTTCGATGGTATCGATGGTTGCGAAACGGTTGGGATGGCGTGATGACCATAACCCGCTCGTATAGAACCGACGACATCCTGTGTCTGCATTGCGCCTGGCTTGGTCACTTCTCGCATGTAGCTTTTATGCGAAGTAGTAGTCTCCGTGAACAATGTCCTGAGTTCGCCCGGTACTGTACCACTTTCAGCTAGGATTTTCTCGAAATTAGCCTCCATCATGTCTTCTACTGTGATGATGGTTTCGTAACCTGTGCGAGTCGTTCGATGGTATTCGTGATCTTCAAACGTACCACTTTGCTCCGTATAATCGCCACTTGGCCACCATCTGTCCCAGATATGTTCTGCCCTATAATACCATGTTTCTTCTCTTACTTCATCCCACGTAATAATCTTTTCTTTAGTGGTTGTCCTTTCATGGTAATGTTCCATTCGTGTATCTGTATCATAATTTTGATAGTGATACTCCCAACCTGCAACACGGTGTACGCCAGCTCCTCTTTCTTCCATAAAAGTTTCTTTATCTAATACTTCTTGCGGAATCGACCCATCATGTTGGATCGGTTCTGCCGTTCTTCCCGTCGGATGGATCCCAATACGTCATCGGATTGTTCATCACATACGCATAACGATGTTGAGATAAAGGCTGATCAATTGTACCTTGATACGTATCCTCTTGGAGGAAACGACCCACGGATGCATCATAAAAGCGTGCTTGCATATCGATAAGGCCAGCATCCTGGTTGAATTCGTGGACATCCCGTCATATTGATGATACATCATCCCACCCGTGGTCTTCATACTTGTTCCATTCCATTTGCCTCTAAAGAAATCAGCGATCTGTTTATGTTTGTAAAAGTTACGAAAAAATTTAAAGGGCAGGGAGAAAAAGATGAGCCAACATTTCAATTTCAAATGCTTTTTCATTCAGTTTGGTAATACTGATTCATACGACCGTCTTTTGTAAAAATACAAACCATAATTTTTTAGCCAAGGTAGAATAAGAACGCCCTTTCAAGTTTACTCATTGTTTATCGCCACGAACTTTGTACGTTTGCTTACCATCATTGCTTTTAATTCAAACAGGAACTAATTATTAACCCTAGAAAATAAAGAATCTCGAAAGTTTTAAACTTACCGAGGCTCTCTACTCAATACTTTTATCTTGGATTTAGTCCAACGTCTAAAATATAATCATATAAATTTTCATACTTCGTTTCTTCAACTTTATTAATTTCATGGTTATAGAACATAACCCTTGAACTACAAACACCTTTTTCAATCGTAAACCCATAATAATCACCCGCTTCAGTATCGGAAACAGCTAAAAAAGAATGTGTTTCCAAAAGACCAATTTGATTATTTAAGTTGACAATATACCAATCACCAATATCATTTACTGAAAAAATATTTGTGAAAGCAAAATAGCCACCACCAAGCTCTTTTACAAAGATCTTATATTCATCGGGCAGGGAGAGTGATAACACTCTTTCAACTTTCTCAATATGATTATCATTACATTTAGGTTCTGACTCTAATCCAAACCATATTGGTCTTTTGTTTCTTGCTTCATTAACAGTTAGAAGGAATTCCTTATAGTTCATTCAAATCAACTCCAAAAAGGATTATTTATCGTAGATCCATTCAGGTAACAAATCATCAGCACCTTGTTCCCTCGCTCTATACCACCAATGCAATTGTCTATCTGATTGACGAATTTCAGGAGTAACACCTTGATTATATTTATTCTGGTGAAGCACAGAATTATTTCGATGTTGCGAAGGAATTATCTCATGCTTTGCTCCACCTGGCATTTGTCCTCCATGATGTAAATCTGGTTTATTAAGTTCTCTTGGAGAATGCCCCAATAAACCTTGCTTTAAATCATTAATTGTCCATGGACCTTTAATACTTACAGGAGCATCACCTGCATCATATCCTTTACCTGTCTGTAGGGTTGGAGATTTAACATTATTAACCGTACCCTTAGTTCTTTCTTAAATTATACATGAGATAAGGTGACAGATGAATATCACCGCCACCTTTATCCATTCATCTTTACTTGTTCAGGCATGATATATGCTGTCTTATTCTTTATCATGACATAAATGATGTTCACAAGCCTTCTCAGGATACATATAAGAGCTTGTTTATTTGTTTTGCCTTCTGATAATTTCTTTGTAGCCCCACCAACCAAAAAGAAACCTTGAAAGGCATTTAGCCAATCAAGGTTTTTAATAATTAATATTTTTTTAACTCAGCTTCTAAATCTAAGATTAATGTATCAATATCTAATATTGCAGAGTCTAAATTATTCCAAAAAATTGAAGGTTTGATACCATCTGCCTTCATACCAGGTAACCATTCCTGTATAAAGTCCTCAAGTTCTATCTGTTCTGCTTTATAATTCTTCCATTCATCAACTGCACATAAAATTGCAAATGCTTTTTTCGGCCAAAAGGGCATTAGAGGATTTCCATTATCATCTTCTGAGATTGCCCACCCATCATCGAATAATCCCCAAACTTCCTCAAAGTCAGCTACTTTCTTTATAAAGTATTCATACCTTTTTGAAGTAGGGAGTTTACTAACTACTTCAATCTCTTTATTATTCAATAACATTACCTCCTCTATTTTTTCCTCTTTCCATAGCCATCATGTTTATGCTGGGTTCTATGACTTCTTATAGTTTGAAGATCACTGTATTCATATCCATAACCTTTTCTTGCTTCATAACCACGTCTATGTGCCAAATTATATCCTTGTGGAACTCTTATATTTTTTCTTTTTCCTAGTTTTATTTCATTTATATCACGCTTTATTTCACCTCTTAAAGCAGTAGATACTTTATCATCATTCGCAATCTCTTTAAGTCTACTTTGTTTACCTGACCTACCATAATTACCCTTACTCCTTGTGGTCTTACTGATATCCGCTACTTTCGATCCGTATTTTATCCCGTTACCCACGTATCCTATAACAGGAACAGCTGCTAATGCGGATAACCCTGCATTTTTATAATCTCCCTCTACCGCATAATACAAGGCATTCGCTGAGTCCGCAATGATACCGATTCCCGGAACCAGTCCTGCTGCATCTAGTGATCCATGAATAATATCACTGACCTGGACTTTTTGTACCTTTTCTTTCACCCATGACGTCATTTTACCAAACAGAGAGGAAGAGGAATCCTTGGTATTCTTCGATGGTATCGATGGTTGCGAAACGGTTGGGATGGCGTGATGACCATAACCCGCTCGTATAGAACCAACGACATCCTGTGTCTGCATTGCGCCTGGCTTGGTCACTTCTCGCATGTAGCTTTTATGCGAAGTAGTAGTCTCCGTGAACAATGTCCTTCGTTCACCCGGTAACGTACCACTTTCCGCTAGGATTTTCTCAAAATTAGCCTCCATCATGTCTTCGGCAGTAATAATCGTTTGATTTCCTGTTCGAGTTTGCTGATAGTACTCGTGATATTCAGCGTACTCTTCAGGGTGATTCCACTCAAAACGCTCACCATTCGGAGCATCTGTCCAAATATGCTCGGCCTTATAATACCATGTTTCGGCCTTTACTTCATCCCATGTAATGATTTTTTCTTTGTTCGTCGTTTCTTCAACATAATTTTCTGTCCATGAGTTCGATTCATGGTTTTGATAATGATACTCCCAACCTTCGTCATGACGATTATAGATTCTTTCCTCCACAAACGATGCATCATGATTTAACACTTCCTGTGGAATATCTCCTTCATGTTTAATGATTTCTGCCGTTCTTCCTGTTGGATCCCAATACTTCATCGGATTGTTCATCACATATGCATAACGGTTTTGAGATAAAGGCTGATCGATTGTACCTTGATACGTATCCTCTTGGAGGAATCGACCAACGGATGCATCATAAAAGCGTGCTTGCATATCGATAAGACCGGCATCTTGGTCGAATTGATGTCCGGTATAACTACTTACATTATACGGAGCAGTAATTCCTGCCGTGATACCACCGAAGGCATCATAGCGGTAGCGCTCAATAATGTCTCCATGACGATCCGTTAATTCGCTCACTGTGGACATCCCGTCATATTGATGGTACATCATACCACCTGTGGTCTTCATACTTGGATCATGACCTGGGATGCTTCGACCGTGATAACCAAACATTTTTTGAGAGACGATTCTTTCATTTGGTCCCACATAATATTCTCCATAAGGAGAGCCCGTTTGACTATATTCTTTATGGATACCTGTTGTCATTCCTTGATACAAGTAGTGACTATCCACGACTTCCATCTTCTGTCTTCCATTACGTTGTTTATGCAATCCCCATGCATTTCCTTGACCTGGGTGCTCATCCCATTTTGGTCCCTTGCCCTTGCCTGGATTTTTATTGGACTTATTTCCTTTTCCTTGTCCAGGGTATGCTTTTTTCTCTAAACCAATTTTTTTGCCTGGATGCTGGTTTCCTAATGGGTCATCTAATGATCGCCACATACCACTTTCTCGGGTTACTTTACGGTCTAAAGCATCATAGCCATAGGTAACATAACTTTCATCGCCAAATAAGACAGACCTTAAACGATTAGTTGCATCATACGTATATGTGGTTTCTTCCTCTTCTTTTACTTCTTTAATCAGATTTCCATTCTTGTCATACTCAAATTCGGTTGCCCCTGCCTGTAATAGCTGATTGTTTTCATTATACGTGTAGGAAATGTTGTCGCCATCCACTGTTTCCGTTAGGCGGTTCCCAACAGCGTCATAGGTATAGCTTATTTTCCTGGCTGGATCCATTAAATATTTTGGTTCGTTAAATCCACTGTCGGATGTCTCTTCTTCATTTTCTGCCGCTTCGAGGCTAATCGAACTAAACCAATTGATAAACCCTGACCATATGTCTTTGATTCCGTTCCAGATACCTTTAAAGAAGTTAGCTATGGCTTGACCAATTTTTTGGAAGAAACCTTGCTTATCCTCTATGTTCTGATCATTTTCTGTTTTACTCTGTCCTCCGTGAGAATTCTCTCCTGTTGCTTTATCAACACCTTCAGCTGAAGTGTTAACTTCTAATTCGCTGGTCTCTACATCCGTATCTTGGACAACGTCAGCATCATTAGAAGAACTAGTTGTTTCGGCCAATGATTGCTCTTTTTCTTTTGTATCTTCACTTAAATTATTTACAGCTTCTTCGGTATTTTCCTCTTCTTCATTACGGTGATGCTTTCGGTTCTCTGGAAAGTTAGGCTCTTCCTTTACCTCTTCTATCTTATCAACAGGATATTGCACTTCTGTCAATCGATTCAATGCATCATACGAATAATTTGTGATGGCTCCATCCTCTTCGATTAGCTTTACTCGATTACCAGCATCATCATAACTATACGTAAAGGATGAGATAACACCATTATCCCCTTGATTCTTTATTGTTTCTAAATGACCATCTGGTGTATAGGATTGTGAAATCGCGTTTCCATTAGCTAAGTGTTGCTCCTCTATACGTCCTAATCCATCATATTGAAACGTACTTGTATTTTCATCGGGATCCATCATTTCCGACATAAGGTTCCGTTTATTATACTGATAAGAAATAGTGCGATCCTCACTGTTTGTCATCTCTAGTATATTGCCTACTGCATCGTAAGAAAATGATAACTCTTTATCAATAGTATCATTTCGTTGGACAGTCAAACGGTCTAGGGCATCATATTCAAAAGTATCCTTCGAATCAGGAGATTCCATCGATACAAGTCGGCCTGCTTTGTCGTAGCTATACGTCTGGTTGAGTCCGTCGATATTTTTCTCACTAACTTGCCCTCGCTTCGTATAAGCATACTCGATTGATTGTCCATTACGATTCGTTTCTTCCGTAAGCTGGCCTGCCTTATCATATTGATAGTTGTGCACATTACTTAATCCGTTTACCTCTTGTGTAACACGATTGTTCAAGTCGTAGCTCCACTTTCTCGTATTACCATTTGCATCCGTTGTTTTGGTTATATTTCCAGTAGGATCGTATTGATAAGAGGTCTTACCTTCTAACGGGTCAGCTACACTGACTATCTGATTCAACGCATCATATTCATATTCTGTTGAATGACCTAATGGATTGGTTTGAGATAACATGTTTCCTTCCGCATCATAGGCATAATTCCATTCAGAACCACTCGGCATCTCCTCTTTTATCAAACGAGATAGTGCATCATATTCGTAATTGGTTGTATAACCTAATGAATCGGTCTCTTTTATAATATTACCGGAAGCATCATAATCCCATGATGTTTTATAATCATCGGCATCTATATATTCAACCAATTGATCTACAGCATCATATTTATATTGCTTCTTATGACCAAGAGCATCTTTTTCCTGTATTAGATTCCCATTCGGATCATACTTATAGGAGGTTTCCTCATCCAATGGATCTGTGCTATCGGTAAGCCACCCTTTAGCATTATATTGATAATGCCAAGTTCGTCCATCTTGTGTAGATTGTTCTGTCATCCTCCCTAATGCATCATATTCATAAGAAGTTTCAAACCCAATTGGATCGACTTCTTTCAATATTTGCCCTTGGGAATTATATCGATAAGATTGAGTATTGCCATTTGGGTTTAAAACTTTAGTTATGCGACTTAGTTCATCATATTCATACTGCCACTCTCCACCCTCTGCATCTTTTTCTAATACTGGGTTACCAAGCGCATCGTACGCATAGTGTATCTCTCCACCTCTCGCATCTGTCACCATGGTTAGACGATAATTATCATCATATTCATAACTAGTCTCTTGTCCAAGTGGGTTTATTTCTTTGGTTACATTACCTACTCCATCATATTCGTAGCTTGTCTTTTGATTATTCCGATTGATCACAGCCGTCCTATTGTCCATGGCATCGTACTCATACTGATACGCATTACCAAGTGGATCAGTCTCCGAAATCGTACGTCCTAACCCATCGTATTGATAAGATGTTGTTTGGCCATCAGCATCCGTTACTTGTTTTTCTTGATCTAACAAGTCATATTGAATAGAGGTTTGATCGCCTAAACTATTGGTGATAGTAGCAGTTCCGTTCTTTTCCTCAAAACTATAGGTCGTTGTCTGATCACGGAAATTAGTTTCACTTATTAAACGATTTAATGGATCATAAGTAAAAAATTCTGTATTTCCTAGGACATCAGTATGCTTAACCACATTACCTAATGCATCATAAGCAAAAGATTCCTTTTGACCAAGGGCATCCGTTATCTTAATGATCCGACTTAATTCATCATACGCATATGAAGTCGTAGCTCCTTCTGCATTTGTCACCTCTACAGGTTGACCTAAGGAATCATATTGATATTCTATTTGATTCCCTAAAGCATCTGTGATAGATTCCACTTCACCTAAGTCAGAATAAGCATACGTTGTTTCATGTCCTTTTGGATTCGTTTCTTTTACTACTTGATCTAATGGATTATACTCCCATTGATAAGCATATCCCATGGCATCTGTTTGTGATATCTTTCTTCCTACTTTATCATATTGATAGCTGGTTGTATTTCCATTCGGATCTGTCTGTTCTGTCATACGTCCGAGAGCATTATAAGCTAAGATCCACTCACCGTTTGAAGGGTCTGTCACCTTACTTACGTTTCCATTCGGAGTATATTGATACTTTGTTGTTTGTCCTAGTGCGTCTACCACTTTCACAAGTCGACCTGCTGCATCGTAGTCACTTGACGTTGTATTACCTTTAGCATCAGTCACAGAGGTTTGTCTACCTAGTGCATCATACGTATAGGAAGTGATAGCACCGCGGTGGTTCTCGATCTCCTTTAATTGACCGAATTGGTCATAACGATAAGATTCCGTTAAACCAAGAGCATTCTTAATCGTTTCTACTCTACCGAGAGCATCATAGGTATAGGAAGTGGCATTCCCTTCTTCATCCATTTCTTTAACCATTAAATCCTGCTCATTATAACTCCATTCGTATGTATCGCCTAATGGGTTCTCTTTTTCTACTAATCTACCACGTTCATCGTAAGAAAATGAAGTGACGTGTGCTTTTGGGTTAGTAATCGATGTTAACTGGTTATCTTCATCATATTGATAAATGGTCTTCTTAGAGTCTGGTCGTACATACGTCACTTGATTATTTTCTTGATTGTACTGCCATTGATGTGTCCGATTTCCTTTATCGACCATTTTCGTTAAACGATTAAAGTCATCATAGGTAAAAGAGACCGTTCGATCAATTGGATCTGTTTGTTCTTTTATACGATTTTGTGGATCATAGGCATAAGTGGTGACTCCTCCTAAAGGGTTTTTTTCTTCGATTAAACGCCCTGCATTGTCATAGGTATAGCTTGTCACATCACCATTCGGATCCGTCAATTCTGTCATTCTTCCTTGACCATCGTAGGTAAAGGAAGTGGTTTCTCCAACACCATTTATCTTACTTTTCAGCCAACCAGCTTTATCATACGTATAGTTTTCTACTGCTCCATCTGGTAATTTCTTTTCAATGAGATTCTGATTCGCATCATATGTATAAGACGTTATCGTTCCCTTTGGATGATGGGTTTCTTCCAATAATCCGACAGTATTATACACATACTCTGTTTTATTACCATTAGGATCGGTCCATTCCTTCTGACGTCCTGCCGCATCATATTGCCAATAGTTGGTGCGGCCAAACGGATCAATAGACTTTGTGCGATTACCTAATCCATCATACGTATAGGACATCGTACGGTCATACTGATCGGTTATTTCCTGAATATTCCCTCGTTTATCATACGTATATTCAAAACGTTTTTCACTAGTGCCAGCTTTGATTTCAACATTTTTCACCCCAAATGGACCATGACTGTATACAATGGTCTCCATTGGCGCCTCTACTTGAATTACTCGACCAAGCTCGTCTCTCGTAAACACAGTAGTTTCATCTTGCGGATTGGTAATTGTTTTTATATAACCTAACTTATTATACGTATAAGCCGTTGTGCCTGACGGACCTTCTATCTTTTCTATCTGTCCTTTTGAATTATAAAAATAAGTGGTAGTACGGCCTACAGGATCTGTAATAGTTTCCACCTGTCCATTCGCATGATACGTATAGCTTGTTTTTACACCATTTCCTGCATCCTCCGTCAATATTTTTCCTTGAGCATTATACGTAAAGGCCACGGTTGTACCATTAGGACGCTTCTCCTGTGTGACACGTCCAAAATCATTATAAGTATAGCTTGTTTTATGTTGGGAAGGATCTATTACTTCTTCTGTTAACCCTTGATCGTTATATACCAACTCGGTTACGTTGTCCTCTTCATCAATTAATTTCGTCATCAAACCTTTTTTATCATATTTAAAGGTCATGGAAATGCCTGTTGCATCTATTCGTTTAATCAGATTTCCTTGCGTATCATATTCAAAGATTGTTTCTCCACCGAGAGGATCTGTTATTTTGGTAGGTAGTTGCCACTTTTCATGATATTCATAAACGGTTTTTCCTCCACCTAAATTTACTTGCTCTGTTTGATTACCGTTTTCATCATACGAATAGCTGATCGTCCCTTGTTCTGATTGAATTTTTTTCAAATTGCCATCAGTATCATAGTTGTAATTGGTAACTGCGCCTAGCGGATTTTGAGTTTTATGTATGTTACCATCTTGGTGTTCATATACCCAGACTTCATCACTGATATCTGTGACCGTCGTTTTTCCATTAGAGTAAGACAAGTTGAAATAAGTTTCACCAAATAACTGAACACTCGTTACTTGGTTTTCTGTATTATATGAAAATTCAAATGTTTTTTGATCTTTTGTTACACTAGTAATGCGATCCGCTGAATCATATCCATATTGAATGATACGACCATCCGCTTGTTTCACTTTCTCTAATCTTCCTTGCGTATCATATGTATAATCAACGGTGCGGCCAAATGGATCTTTTATTTGATTAATGACTTGGTTATTCCAATCAATCGTGATAGTACGACCAGTAGTATCTGTAATAGTCGATACTCTTCCTTGATTATCATACTCATAACGGAAGTTATTCCCATAACGATCTTGATATTGAATCATCTTTCCTGCTTTAGCGTCTTGTTCATCACGCCATGCAGCATAATAACCATGGTAAGTCATTTTCGTACCATCAGCATGTGTTACCACATATTCCTGCTGATTGACACGTTCAATTGACATATCTTTTTCTGACTTTTCATAATAGCCTTTATCTAACTCATAATTAATCATTGGATCATCGTCATAGCTTGTCACATAGGCATCCTCATCCTCCATGACGAAAGCGTATGTATGAACACTGCCATCTAACCTACTCTCACCTAGGTCATAACCTGCATACATTTCCAGTCTTGAGTCCATATTAATGTGCCATCCTTGACCTAACTCACCGATGCTGTCATCATCTGCTAGGTAGGTTCGTTCAATTAAATAATCCATGCCGATCCCTGGTAAGGATAGATCGGTACTATCCAGCTTTACAAACCCTGACATAACATCAACTGGATTTTCAATAGGATAAGATAGCTTATCTGTGGGAGCGGTTGACCCTCTTTGTTGTGGTGCAGTTGTCGGTGCCATGTTTCCATCCACCGCAGCAGGCATTGGTGGTTGAATATTTTCCATCGGATTCGGTGTTGATATAGGGTCTTGCTCTGTGCGAGGCATAAAATCCATGATAGAATTTGGATTCATCAAATCAGCAAGCTCATTATCGACATTAGCTGTTGCCTGACTTTGCATATTGTTTGGGTAAATCGGTAGACTTGTAAAAATGATAATAAAAACTAATAATAAGACCAAAACCTTCTTCAGTACTCGGAAAAATTCCATACAAAATACAAGCTCCTTTTTCTCTGATTTATCTAGGAGGTTTTTCTAGTTGAGTTAGTATACTTTCTAAAACATAAAAAAGCACTCTAAGCTTATAACAACTTAGAATGCTTCCATACTTCTTCATAGCAGCCCAGCCGTCATAACATTTTTCAATGTTTTAGACCTGTGGTTTTGCGCCCTTACCTTTCGATAAGTTTGCCAAACGGGGTACAAATGACTTAGTATCCCGTATTTATTCGCTTCTGATTACATGACTATAATCTTACTAATGATACACATGTAAGTCAATATACATATGAGTAATTAAATAACAAAAGGTTCAAAAGTCTCTTATTAAGCCCTTTTATTTCCATTTTATGAACTGTTCAGAACGGCATATATCTGAATGTTTAATTAACTTTTAATTTATTATGAAAGTGAGAAGATGTTTTGAATTACTATTTAGAAAAATCGCCTTTATTTTTTCTAAATTTGATCAGTTATTATAACCGATGGACAACATCTCATTATTAACCTTGCAAAATAAATGTTTTCTGCTCGATTTCCTCCCCATTCACATAAATAATCAATTTATGCTGACCACTATAATGCTTTCGAGTAGATAGATCAGCAAAGCTTTGCTTACATTTTAAGAGATGACTGCCGTTAGCATAATGCTTGTCCGATAAATGAAATTTTTTACGACTCACTTTGCCATTTGCTTTTTGGTAATCAATCGCATATTCGACACGCAATAACAGCGAATCTGGTGAACGATTCTCTAAATAGAATGAAAAATGAAGTGTATCTCCAATTGTTAACGTATCTCGGCTAAGTTCTAAAGAACGAACAGTGATAGAGGTCGGTTGTTGGTAGCCGAATAATCGTAAAGCGTCCTTATTCCCTTTTTTGAGAAGGGTTCTGCTTGCATGTCGTAAAATCCAGTCTGTTATTGAATGTTTCGCTTTTTTCTGTTGAAGCCATTCCATAATGATGGCTGGGTGAGTTTTTGAAATATCATTGAGATTATTGGCTACGCTTTTCTGTACATATCGCGAGGGATCTTCTTTCAGCTCTTCTAATATCGGAAGAATCGGTGAGGGATCCTTTTGAAATTCCCTTAAAGGTTGCGCCCAAGGAAGCTTCGGTCTGCAGCCTTCACTGGCCAATCTGCGAACATGCTCATTTTCATGTCGTGACCATTGATACATTTGCTTCATCATTTTGTCTGTATCTTTGATGATAAAAGGACGAACAGCAAATTCTGAGCTGCTGTACTTCGTAAAAATTTCTAAAGCTTGCATTGATAATTCCCAATTCTCTTGTCCAAATCGTTCGACAAAATCAGGGAAAAATAAATATGGAAATCCACTACAGCTTGGGGCTATATCCTCCAGGATCAAAATCGCCTCTTCATATTTATCTGGTAACAGCTTTCCTAAAGTTTCTGTGATATGTCGAATTCGCTGTTTTAATTCGAGCTGATCCCAGTCTTTTGAATAGATAAGATCGATAAAACGCTCATTATTAAAGGCTGGATATACTTGTTGTATTTTTAACGATAGATCTTCAAAAAATGCTAGAGTATACATTTCTTTTAATGGTGTTGCCACATTTTTCACCCTTTCAACTAGCATACATTCATATTTTCTACTATTATGATACCATGAATAGCATAATTATTGCGTACCTTAAGACGCCACGGAGTGATCTGAATTGAACAGATGGAAAGAAAAAATAACAAAAAAACATATCATCTATTCGCTTTTACTAATAATTTGCTTTACAGCATCTCTCGTTTTTGTTCAGAATAATCACAGTTTTTATGATCGCCCGATTGCTAAAGTAGTAGAGACTACAGAGCTAGAGCGAACAGAAACGATCGATCAACACGACAATAGCGATATAGAAGTAACACAAGAGTTAAAGGCTGAAATATTAAATGGTGATCACAAAGGATCCTTATTGTCGATTAACAATCACTACACAGAGTCTCAAGCAATTGATCACCACTTTGAAGTTGGTGACGAGTTTTTTGTTTCTGTGGACTCAGAAAATCAGACAGGGGAAATACTGGATGTAAAAAGGGATATTTACGTGGTTTTCGTTTTATGGATGTTTCTTTTAGTCTTAATTGCTGTTGGCAAAAAGCAAGGGGTACTATCCTTTGTCAGTTTGGCAGTCAATGCACTCATACTATCGCTTGCCTTAGATATTTACATGCACAACTCAGATATCAGCTTGTTATGGATCTCAGGGATAAGCGTTGTTCTTTTTACGATTCTATCCCTTTTAATAGTAAACGGAAGAAATCAGAAAACATATGCTGCCATGATCGCGACGCTAGTAGGGACTTTAAGTTCGTTGATAATTGCCTACTTTGCATTAGATATAACAGGGGAACAAGGTTTGCGCTATGAAGAAATGTCTCTTAGTACCCGTAACCCTCAGCTTATATTTATGGCTGGATTGTTAATTGGGGCATTAGGTGCGGTAATGGATGTTGCGATCACAATGTCCTCCTCTTTATTTGAATTATATGAGAAAAACAAGCAAATCTCAGTAAAAAAGTTGAGACAATCAGGTCTTGAGATTGGTAAAGATATTATGGGAACGATGACAAATATCATTTTTTTCGCCTATGTGAGTGGATCGATTCCGATGATGCTCTTATATTTAAAGAATGACTCACCATTAGGCTTTACCTTAACAATTAATCTCTCCATCGAATTAGCCCGAGCCTTGGCAGGTGGTATAGGGATCGTCTTGACCATCCCAATCGCGATCTACATTACGTTATTCTTTATCAAGAGAGACTCTAAAAACCAGGAATTATGAACGATTACGTTGTGAGTAAAAGAAAGAGGGTATTGTCATGAATGCATTAATTTTATTATCGCTAATCTTATTTATTCTGATGGCACTCATTGGAGGAAAAAAAGGGGTAAAAACATTTATAGCTCTATTCCTTAATTTTGGAGTACTATTAGTGACGATATTAATAATGAATGACCCGAATGCAAGTCCAGTGCTATTGACGTTAATAGCCAGTATCATCATCAGTATGATTACACTCTTTTTTATCCATGAGGTTAACCGTAAAATGGTGATGGCTTTCTTCTCTACGATTGTCACTACCATCCTCTTACTGTTATTCATTGTGATCATTACAGATCGTTCGATGATACAAGGATTTGGTCCAGAAGAAGCAGATGGCTTGTATCTTTTTTCACTAGCGATTGGACTTGATTTTGTCGAAATTACAATATCCGTTATTATTATGAGTACGATTGGCGCAATTTTAGATACTGCTATTGCAATTAGTTCACCCATGCAAGAAATTCACCAGCAAAATACGACGATCAGCAGAAAGGATCTATTTAAGTCTGGCATGTCGATTGGACGAGATATTTTAGGGACAAGTACCAACACGTTGTTTTTCGCCTTTTTCGGTGGTTATTTAGGATTATTAATTTGGCTAAAGGATTTCGATTATAGCCTTGGAGAGATGGTAAATGCAAAAGTGTTCAGTGATGAATTGATTGCGATCTTAATGGCCAATACAGGGATCGCATTAGTAATCCCGATCACAGCCGCTATGAGTGCGTATTTTTATCACAGCACCAAGCAACCAAAAGAGGCTAAAACACAAGAATTTCATACTCAGAAGGATAATGAGACATAACTCTGGTGGTAATTATGAAATTTTAGAACTGCGCAACAACCGCTCCGGCTTGTCCGCTTTTTTATAACTCTACAACTTAAGCAATAGAATGCATTTTTGCTTTAATCACTTTCTTTTATGCTAATTATTTGTAGTATCAATCCAAAATATTAGCATTTGCAAAAATTGTAGAATTTCATTGAGCATAGGCGGCCACTCCAACTCCTACGGGACTCGTTTTTCCTGAAGATCCACTTTTTCAAGCGATTTTTGCTTGGAAAAGTTAGCTGAAGGAAAAACCCCATGGCATAGAAAACACTACGAAAGCTCTGCTTGAGTAGATGTTGCACTTGTGCCCGTGGTGAAAGGGGAGTGGCCAAGCCGAAGCGGATCCCAGACACGTACGTCATGTCAAAATTATCACTACAGTTATTTCGAATTTTTCTGTTATTGCGTATCAATGTGTTTGAAGTTATTGTAGTTTATTATATTCTAACATCATCTGTTCATAATTAAGTGGACCAAATGTGTAAAATTGAATTACACCGTCTCTATCAATCAGATAGGATGTTGGGATAGGCCGGATTTGATAGAGGTCAGCCACTTTATTTTCTCGATCCATCGGTATAGCGAATTCGAGACCAAATTCTTCCACGAAGTCGGGAACATCTTTTTCAGTTGCTTCTGTAGTAGTAAGATTAATTGCCAGGATAGTGATGTCTGTGTTTTCGTGAAATTGTTGCATATCTGGCATTTCCGCCCGACAAGGTGGACACCATGTCGCCCAAAAATTGAGCATTACCGGTTGGCCACGAAAATCAGATAGCAATACCGTATCACCAGTTAGTGTTTGCAATTCAAAATCAGGAGCGACATTACCTATATCCAGACCTACCTCTTCGTTCTCTGATTCTTGATTACCGATCAAAAAATCGATAACAGCATATGCCATCATGGCTATTAATAGAATTGCGATGATCCATTTTTTCAAAACTGTCGACCTCCATTACTGTAATGCAAATATTTCTGCAGTATACCTAGCACAACAATCAGTATGTAAAAGATAAGGCTTGGTGCAAATTGAAAAACTGGAGCATTGATGATCATTTGCAAGAGTCCCCAACCAATTAACATGGTATTCGCTAAAACACCAGGAGCTTTCTTACCACTGCACGCAATTAGGTAACTAAGAAGGATCAATAACCCTACTAAATATTGCCAACTTGTCTGAAAGAAGATTTGCTCCATAAAACTGTGTAGAAAACTGGCTAGTAAAAATATCGTGATTAATACATACAAATGGCCTTGATAACTACGAAACGTACGTATCCATTTCCACCAACTATATCCAATCGTCAGAATGAGGGCAAGATACAATGCCATGGTATTACTGGGATACGTTAAAACTGCCATCGGATCACTCAAAAACACATCTATGTTCCATAATACTTTTCCAATCCACAATGAAATAATTAGTGTAAAAAGAATATTCGAAGCAGTATCTAACAGTTGTCTTGTTTGTTTTTTATCGAAAGGCGAAAGAAAATAGAATAAAATACACCCGATCACAAAACTTGCAATGATCATGATAAGCTCTGTTTTAATAACGAGCGAACCTAACATAAAGGCTTGTGGCATGTCATCCCTCCTTCTATCATTATATATTACTCTTCGTCCATGTTCATGAACAAATTTTGAACATTTTGTTTCTATGTATGCAAAATCCAAACGGACCGAATGAATTGGTTCGATTTGCCGTTTGGATTTTGCTAATTTCATAATATTTCAGTGCTTGAGCCGTACCGTATTATCACATGTTATCCTTTTTGCACCCAAAATTTTAGTACGCCGTCTTCTTCTGAATCTTGCAATAATTCGTGACCACCTGATTTTGCCCATGCAGTTAAGTCACTTTTTGCTCCTTTATCCGTAGCATGGATTTCCAAAATCTCTCCTGATTCAATGGTTTCCATTTCTTTTTTTGTTTTTACGATTGGCATTGGACATGCTAATCCCTTTGCGTCTAATACTTTTTTTACGTTCATTATATTATCTCCCCTTTAAATATATTAATTAATTGATTTATCTTACTGCACAACGATTTGGACCGATTTCCATCTCACGTTGTTCCTCTTCTTCTGGTATAATTTTACCCATATTTGTTTCACGGATTTGTTGATACGCATTCGGTTGAGGTGGTAGATTTTCTGTTACCATGCTTCTGAATTTATCTTCATCCTCAATGTTTAAGCCATGATTTTCTGCAAAAAGTGTTCCTAATTTTTCTGCTACTGTTCCATCCTCATTTAGTTCGTCAATGATCATGAAGTGAGCAGGCAGTACAACTAAGTCTTCCGATAGCTCTTTGTAACGAGAGTACAAGGTTTCTCTTAAGTCACCTACCCAGTCTTCTGCTTTACCTGCTAAGTCAGGACGCCCGATCGAATCAATGAATAGAATATCACCAGATAGCAAGTATTGGTCGTCCACTACAAATGAAGTAGAGCCGATCGTATGGCCCGGCGAATACAAGGCATTAATATCAATTGCGGTATTACCTACTGTTACTTTGTTGCCATCTTTCAATGCTGCATATTCAAACGTTACGTCACCTGCATCTTTAGGTGGTAACCAGTAAGTTGCGCCAGTTTGTTCTGCTAATTTACGTCCACCAGAGATGTGGTCAGCATGTAAGTGTGTATCAAAAACATGCTTTATTTCAACACCTTTTTCTTTGGCAAAATTGGTAAATACATCTGTCATACGAGTTGCGTCGATAATCGCTGCTTCGCCTTCTGATACCACCATATAGGATAGACAGCCTTTCCCGATACGTACGAATTGATACATCGCGCCACCGTCTTTAAGGTCACCTACTTTTACAGGTTCTAAGTGTTCGCTCCATGCTTTCATTCCGCCTTCAAAATAATAAACATCTTTTCCAGCCTCTGATAACATTTCTGCTACCATTACAGATGAGCCTTCCTTTGCACATACAACAAGTGTTTCTTTATCTGATGGAATTTTGTCTAAAATATCCTCGACACCATCGATTAAATCAAAATAAGGTATATTTAAATAGTCAAAGTGGTCTCCTTCAATTTTCCAATCTTCAAATGCATCTTGATTTCTTACATCTAAAATAAATAGTTCTTCTTTATTAAAAACTTTTTTTGTTACTTCACTAGCTTTCATTGGTTGAAAAGTCATTTATTGATACCTCCGTTACGTTTTTTGATTAAAAAGTTAGGCTTACGTTCGCGTCTTTTGCAAATTCTAAAAAGGTTACTGCGCCACCTACGTCAATTCCATCAATGAAATCTTCTTTTTCTAATTGCATTGCGTCCATTGTCATTTGACATCCGATAAATGTCACACCTAATTCTTTTGCCATTTCCACTAATTCAGGGATCGAAGGAACATTTGCTTTTTGAAACCCTTCTGCATAATGTTCTTTTCCTTTTGGCATTGGTAAGTTCTGATGTGCCTCTTTATGAATTAAGTTCAATCCTTCAAATGTAAAGAAAATCGCTACCTCTTTATCTGAAGCTGCTGCTGCAGTTGCTATATTGTATATTTTAAAGCGTCAAATAAACCACCGTTACTTGCGATAATTGCTACTTTTTCACTCATGTTCATTTCCTCCTATTTGCAATATTTATTTATTCTGTTTCTCCATTCCATTCACTCATACCTGGTACAACATTCACGACATTTGCAAAACCATTCTCTGATAGCTTTTGTGAAGCTAAATCACTTCTACTCCCTGTACGGCATACCACGTAAATATTTTTATCCTTATCTAATTCTTGTTGACGTTCTTCTAATTCACCAAGTGGAATAGATTGTGCACCAGGGATATGACCAAATGCATATTCCGCTTCTTCTCTTACATCTAATACAACAATATCTTCTTCAGTTGATAATTTTTCGGTTAACTCTTCGTTTGTTACTGTGTGTGGGTGTTTCTTTTCTGTTGTCTCTTCATCAGAAGATTTGCGCAGATAGTGTTTTAAAACATCTCCATTTTCTTTTGTTCCTAAATATTGATGACCTGAGCTTTTTGCCCATGCTTCAATATCTGCTGTAGATCCTTTGTCTGTTGCTTGTACCTCAATTACTTGTCCCGCTTCTAATCCATTGATTGCTTTCTTTGTCTTAACAATTGGCATTGGGCATGCTAAGCCTTTTGCATCTAGTACTTGATTTGTCTTAATGTTCTCCATATTAGTACCTCCTAATACCTATTAGGGTATATTTTATTATAAAAAAATTTGTTATTTATATTATATTTAATAACTTTTATTACCCCTGTGGGTATTACTATACAAAAGAATCTGTTCTATGTCAAACTTCTTTTTTATATTTCCTTTTAGCTCGAGTTGACTATGTTCTCGATCTATTCACAAATTCGGTACATTCGCTGTTTTTCAACAATTACTTCTATCCACATGTGATTTATTTCGATATAATAAAGAAGGAAGACAATCAATATTTTCTATGAATTAATTTCTTATTAAATTAAATTTATTTAGATAGATAAAATGTTCTTTTTCCCAAATATATTATTTATAAACAAAGAAGGAGACAACGTGATGAATCGACAACTACTGAAGAAGCTTATTATGATTTTAATTGGAAACTTATTTATCGGGATTGCCGTCTCGTTATTGCGATTAAGCACTCTGGGAACCGACCCTTTCACAACAATTAATCTGGGTTTAAGTAATTTCTTTAACTTATCTTTTGGAGTATACCAATTACTTTTTAATTTTTTATTATTAATCATTGTCGGTTTATTTTATCGAAGCTCCATCGGCATTGGTACGATCATCAACATGGTAAGCATTGGATTTGTTTCAGACTTTTTTGTGTATAGCTATCATTTATTTTTTGAAAATATCGAATTATTAGTGGTAAGAATAATCATGATGTTGTCTGCGGTATTTTTTGCAAGTTCCGGTGTGGCTTTATATATAACTCCGAAATTAGGCATGGCACCATATGATGCTTTAGCTTTTGTTATTGAGAAGGTGACACATAATAAAATTCCTTTTGCTATCGCACGAATTGCAACAGATATCACTTGCGTCATTGTCGGTTTTTCATTTGGTGCAATTGTTGGGATTGCTACCGTTATATTTGCCTTCTTCACAGGTCCAATGGTTCAATTCTTCCGAATAAAAGTCGCAGAACCAATACTGAAAGCAAAGAATGAGGAAAAATTAACACCAATACCAGCACACAAATAACACTTCATATATGTGAACAGCAACTTTGTAGAAAGAAACTACAATATAAACTGTATGGTAATTTTGAAATAGTTTAAACCGGTTAACATCCGCTCCGGCTGCCCACTTCCCTTTCCGTGGGTTTTTACCTTCAGCTAACTTTTCCAAGCAAAGATCGCTTGAAAAAGTGGATCTTCAGGTAAAAAGCGACCATAGGAGTGAAAGTGGACGGCCTGCGCTATTCTAATTATCCTACAATTATTGGGACAGGTAGCATTTTTGAGCTGTTACTCCAATCAAGGAATTTTTTGAGTGAGAGAAATAGCATAATGCTACTTCATCCTAGCGTTGTAGAATATCAATTTAGCGAAGGCGTCCGCTTCAACTCCTACGGCATGTTTTTATCCGAAGATCCACTTTGGCAAGCGGTTTTTGCTTACCAAAGTTAGCTGAGGAGAAAAAGCCGTGGAAAGGGAAGCGGACAAGCCGCAGTGATTGCTAAGCTCACACATTATGTCAAAATTACTACATCATTTATTACGTAGTATCCTGATATTGCAATAAAAAACCGATCGAATTAATTTAGTATCGATCGGTTTCTCTTTGTCATTCTTTTATTGTTTGTTTAATATAAATAAACGCGAGTAGAAATCTCCGGGAACTTCAAAGTCATCAAGTTCTCGAAAGATATAATGATCTAGCTGTATACCGACTTCCATCAATTCATCACCATGATAAATACCTTCATACCCTTCGATCTGATAACTTGCTTCAGGGTCCAAGCCTTTTAGTAATAAGCGTTTGAATTTTTCATTCGGCCGACAAAGTACATGGTAATCTGCAACAATTGCTTTTGATTGATCTTCTGTTACCACCATCCATGTAGTACGGTTACCGTCTTTTTCAAAAGGACTTTCAATACGGTAGAAGGTACCAAATTGGAATAATGATCGATGTTGTTTGAAAAATTCGATTTGCTGTTTCATCTCTTCTTTATCTTTATCATTCATCGTAGTCACATCTAATTCATATCCAAATGCACCAAAGAAAGCTACTTCTGCTCTCATTTTCAAACTTGTAGAACGACCCACCTGGTGATTAGGTATATCGGATACGTGTGCACCCATTGAACTTAAAGGATAAACTAACGAGCTTCCATACTGAATTTTCAAACGCTCCACGGCATCTGTATCATCACTTGTCCACGCTTGTGGTGCGTAATAAAGCATTCCTGGATCAAAACGCATCCCACCACTCGCGCACGACTCAAATAGCACATCAGGAAATTCAGAAGTTAATCGTTCGTATAAATCATATACACCTAAAATATATCGGTGAGCTACTTCCTGTTGTCTGTCAGCAGGAAGTGCAGCAGATCCAATCTCGGTCATAAAACGATTCATATCCCATTTCACATAAGAGATTGGAGCATCTCGTAAAATAACAGACATCATTTCATACAATGCATCAACTACTTCTTTCCGTGAAAAATCTAGGACATATTGATTTCGTCCGTGTGATTGATTACGATTTGGTACATGTATGATCCAGTCTGGATGATTTTCATATAATTTACTTACTTTGGAAACCATTTCTGGTTCAAACCATAGGCCAAAATCCATATCGAGTGCCGTTACTTTTTCTGCTAATCCTTTAATTCCGTTTGGAAGCTTTCGCTTATCGACAAACCAATCCCCTAACGAGGTGGTATCATCATCACGTTTACCAAACCAGCCATCGTCTAATACGAATAATTCAACACCTAATTTTTTTGATTGTTTGGCCATTTCAACAATTTTTTCTTCATTAAAATCAAAGTAAGTTCCTTCCCAATTATTCGTTAATACCGGGCGAACTTGATCACGCCATTTTCCACGTGCTAAACGTTTTTGATATAAATGATGGAAATTTTGACTCATACCATTCAAGCCGTTATGTGAATATGTCATAACTACTTCAGGTGTTTGAAAACTTTGATTTGCTTCAAGTAACCAATTAAAATCGAATGGATTGATCCCTAAACTAACACGTGCAACATCTAAATAATCTACTTCTACCTGAGCAAGAAAATTACCACTATATACTAAGCTAAAGCCTAAAACTTCTCCTTGGAATTCGGTCGTACTTGATCGTTTTAAAGCAAGGAACGGGTTGTTATGTCCACTTGCTGTACCTCTTGATGTTGAAATGTTCTGAATACCTGTTTCTAATTTACGTGTTATTACATGTCTTTCCCGGGACCAGGCACCCGAAAGTTGAATCATTTCATAATCAGCGTCAAATAGATCGAGATTGGCACTCATTGCTCTTGTAATATTAACGTTTTGAGATCCTTTGTTATCAAACCTTGCACTTCGTGTGATCGCATCCATCTCTTCAAAAACGGAATATAGTAATGTTAACTCCACATCAATTAGTGCATCATAGAGTGTAATTTCTAGTGTTTCGACTTGATCACCGGCTTCCGCATACGTTGCAGGTAGACCATCTAATTTTGGTTTTCCTTGATAGATTTTGTGATCTTTATATTGAAAATCGGTAATTCTACTGCCATTTTCCTGCAGAATCTGATATGCGGGCTCTCGAGAGTCTGTCGTTCCATAACTTGGGTACTCTTGCTTTGTTTGTTCTAAAGAGAAACTCATATCTCCTTCTTTTAAATAAGGTGTATTCGGACGATTACCTTTGACAAGTAAGTGGTCGAAAGAATTCTTATGTCTGATTTTCTTTCCATAATAGAGCTGACCTAATTGTTTATTTTCAAGTATTGTGAAAATATAACTGCTATTATTTGTTTGCAAATGAAATTCGTTCGTTTTTTCATTAAAAATAATTGCCATGCTGATTCTCCTTTATCCTTTTACTGACCCTGATGCTAAACCTTTAATAAAATATTTTTGCAGGAATAAGAATAAGATTACCATCGGTGTCATCGCAACTAATGCTGCAGATGCAACTAGATTCAGATTATTCGTATTTTCTCCAAAAAATCCTGATAATGCTACTGTCATCGTTTGTACTGATTTATCTTGAAGGAAGAAAATCGCAAATTGGTAATCATTCCAAATGAATACACACGCGATTATTAATACCGACGCTGTTACAGGTTTTAATAATGGAAATACAATTCTAAAAAAGATATTTATTGTACTTGCACCATCAATTCTCGCTGCTTCTTCCAAGGATTTTGGAATGGTAGAACGAATAAAACCAGCATATAAAAAGATCGTCAGAGGTAAAAATGACGCTACATTGTTAAATATCGCTACTTCATGTGTATTCATTAAGCCAATACTGACCACAAGTTGATAGAGTGGTACTAATGCTGCCAATGGTGGTACAACCATAATAGCAATAAAAAACATATACATAAATTTATTCAATTTCGTTTGCCTTCTTGCTAATGGATATGCTGCAAGTGAACCAACAATAATTAACAAAATCGCGGCAAAGAATGTAATAATCGCAGTATTCATTAATGCATTTCCTAAATTCGCCTTTTCCCATGCCTCACTAAAATTAACCCAATTGATTTCAGTAGGAAAAATCCATTTTGAACTAAAATCCCCTTTAGCCTTTAAGGCAGTCGTTATTAAAATGTAAAACGGCATAAAATGCAATAACGCAATCATAATCGCAAATATGGATAGTATCGTCTTTTTACGTTTAGAAGTATAATTCATTATGCTTCGACCTCCTTACGACGGAAGTATACTAGTGCAGACAGACTAAGAATTAAAATAATAACCATCATTAGTACACCCTGGGTTGCAGCGTAACCGGCATCTTGTCTTGAAAAATACAAATCATACATAAAAGTAGACATAGATTGTGATGCATTACCAGGTCCACCACCAGTTAGAGAAACAATAACATCAAATAGTTTTAACCCACCAATAATATTTATAACCATATTAATTGTGATCGAAGGCATTAATAGTGGGAATGTAATATTTTTAAATTGTTGAAACGAAGATGCTCCATCAATTTCAGCAGCTTCGTAAAAGTCTTTTGAAACACTTTGCAGACCTGCTAAATAAATAATCATTGCAATTCCGACGAATTGAAAAGTATTTACAAAGACAATGATCCAAATGTTCATATCTGGATTACCTAATGCATTGATAGGCTCCATCCCTAACCAAATTAACACATCGTTCAATGCTCCACCTTGATAAGCAAAAAAGAAATACCATATATAACCCATGATTAACGGGCTAATGATTACCGGTAAATAGACAATTGTTCTTGTAATAGCTTTAAATTTAATACTCTGGTTTAAAAGCAAAGCATAAGCCAAACCTAAAACATTTTGAAAAACCGTACTGCCAATACCATATAAGAGAGTATTTCGGACAACTAACCATGTATCGGGATCTGTCAGCATTCGTGTATATTGGTCAATTCCTACAAAATTAGATGATTGAGAAAACCCATTCCAATCTGTAAAAGAAATTCGAATTCCATTAATAAACGGATAAACAATAAAGAACGCAACAAACAGGAATGCTGGCACATACATCCACCATAAGGAAGAGTTTTGCTCCAAATTATTTTTTCTTGCTTTTTTGAACCCCATTACTTTCAACTCCTATTATTAGTAACGAGCAGGAGATTTACTCCTACTCGTTATGCATATGTTTTATTCAGAAGCTTCTTGTTCAAGTAAGCGCGTATATTCGTCCTTCATTTTTTCTGAGACACCCTCTGGATCTAATGAGCCTGATAGTAACTCTTGTCCAGCAGTCCCCATTGGTTCCCACATACCACTTGGTAAGAATACTCGGTCAAAATACGGTTCTACCATCACATCAGAATATTCATCATAATAAGGTTGATAGTAAATATCAGCTGAAGCGTTTGTTAACCCAGCCGGTAATGCTGTACCTTCAGCCAGTTCTTTTACGATATCTGGTTGTGAGATGAATTCAATAAATGCTTTTGCTTCTTCAGGGTGCTCGGAGTCTTTCCAAACAGCCATTGTGTGACGTTCGCCACCTATCCAACTTTGCTCGCCACCTTCATGAATAGCTGGGACTGGCATAACACCTAATTCGGTATCTGGATTTAATTCTTGTACTGCATTAATAGGTACTGTGGCCATTACAAATGCAATTTTTCCTTGTGCAAATAATTGTGTTTGCTCATGTACTTGAGCTGTTAAAGCATCTACATTAAGTAATTCTTTTTCTTGCATTTCTAATAATTTTTCAGGTAAGAACGTATATGGTTCCCAATCAAATGAACCATCTAATAGTTCCTCACTGTAATCATGGTCCGGATGAGTTATTAATAATGGTGTTGCAAATTGATCAAAATATTGACCAAAAGCACCAAATTCACTACCTGCAAACCAGAAAGGCGTTACTTCTCCATCACTTTCTTCTTTAATCGTTTCTAATGCTGTCATAAATTCATCAAATGTTTCCGGTGGTTCTACTCCGTATTCATCTAATATGTTTTTATTGTAAGTCAACCCATCTTTTGCCTGGTTGATTGGATATGCATAAACTTTACCCTCTTCGTCAGTGAAAATCGTTTCTAGTGAAGGATCCAAATTTTCTACCCAATCCATATCACTTAAATCCATGGTATATTCACCATAACGATTCTTTGCCCAACCATGTGTGTCAAATAAATCTGGCATATCATTTGCAGCCATTTTAACGCGTAACTGGCTTTCATATTCTCCGGCAGGGAAATTATAATCGATATTAATGTCAGAATGTTCTTCCTCAAACTTTTTAATAACAGATTCCATTGCTGCCTGATCTGATTCATTTGTTACTGTGGAATATAAAGATAAAGTAACTTCTCCTGAACCTTCATCTCCGCCATCATTGCTACCGCTTTCATTTGAACTATCATCACTTGAACAACCAATTAATAAAACAGAAAGAATTGTAATAAATAAAAATGACTTTACATACGTTTTCATTAAATTTTACCCCTTTTCTTTGATCATATTTAATATCGATTCATTGTAAGGAGCACTCTTTTTCTATATAATAGAATTACTCTTGCGTTCAAGAGTGCCAATGTAGTCCTAGTAATCTTCGCCAAAAGTACTTTCTAGGGCTACTTTTTGATGACTGCAATTTCTCTCAAAACGAAACATCACCCCCTTAAAGTGAAGTTACTTATTTGATATGTGACCCACAGCTTTCCCTTATGACTAACTTCGTAGGCACTACTACTTTCAAAGGTAATTCACGACCATCTAACCGATCCATTAACAATTTCACACCTGTTCTACCCATCGTTTCTGTCGGCACATGAATGGTTGTTAACGGGCAACTAGCGAACTTTGCCATTTCCACATTGTCGAAGCTTACAATTGCAACCTCATCAGGTACTTTTATGTTTTCTTCTTGCAAGGCTCGTAAGGCACCAACAGCCATCGGATCACTTGCAATAAAAAATGCATCAGGTAATTCTCCTTTGAGTATCGCTTCTTTCATTAATCGGTAACCTTCAGACATAGTGAAGTCACCTATATACGTATGTTCAGATGCATTTATTTCCATTTTTTTCATCTTTTCATTAAATGCTTTATGTCGTCCATCACTAAAATGTCGAGTCTGTTTGTTTTTAGAATGCTCTGCCTGAAGTCCACCAATATATCCTATTTTCTGATAGCCTAAATTAAACAAGTGGTCTAATGCTAGATTGGTTGCTTTTTCAAAATCGATGACAACTGAATCAAAGTGATATTCATCTGGAGAATAATCAACGTAAATAAAATGTTTAATTTTCTGCTTTAATTGTTCCACTACTTCTGTATGAATTTTGCCTATCACTATTAATCCGTCCAGCTCATCATTTAATTGAGATAATTGATTATGAATACGGTAAATTTCTACTGTTTCTACACCAATTTCTCTACATTGTCTTTCCACTCCTTGTCGAATCGATAAAAAATAAGGATCACTTAATTCTTCTTCTATCGATTGGCATAGAAATATTCCAAATTTATAGGTAGAGGCTTTTTCCTCTATTTGTTTCTTACGTGAACGGATAGTTGTATAGTCTAAGCTTTTTGCAACTTCCAGAATTCGTTGTCTTGTATCCTCTGCCACAGATAATGATTGATCATTATTCAATACTCTTGATACGGTTGCAGGTGATACTTTTGATTTGATAGCTATATCTTTAATCGTTGCCATTTTCCATCACGATCCCATTTAGTAAATTGTAAACGTTTCACTTAATTTTATTTAGTAAAGTTTTATCAATATAATTAGATACTATCATACTATAATAACGCTTTCAACTAATTTTTTCGTGTTTTTTTACTTTATTTATTAAATATTTACTAACCGCCCTTCAAATTAATCTTTATCAACACATAAGAAAAACCGGGAAAGCCCATTCGGTCTTTTTTAGTAGTAATTTTTTGAAATGGATAATAGAATTAAAACCTGCTCCGGCTTGCCCACTTAGCTTTCCAAAGGGCGCGTTTGCATAGGAAACACTACGAAAGCTAGCTTGAGTAGATGTTGCACTTGTGCCCGTGGCAAAAGAGAAGTGGACAGCCGAAGCGGTGGATTCCTACACACTACGTCTCAAAATAACTACTTTGATAACAAATGCCATGATACCGCTGATTATATGCTTTCCTTGCTTATAAAAAAAGGGATATCATGCAGAACGCATAATATCCCTTTCATATATATATTTATTATTTATATTCTGGAAGCCAATCACCGTGGGCTTGAATCAAGTCATCACATAGCGCGATGATATCATCCATCGATAACTCTGCTGCAGTATGTGGATCTAACATTGCTGCTTGATAGATTTTTTCTTTCTTTTGTGTTAATGCTGCTTCAATAGTTAATAACTGTGTGTTTATATTCGTACGATTTAATGCTGCTAATTGCTCAGGAAGATCTCCTACATATGTTGGGCTCACACCATTTGCATCTACTAAACACGGAACTTCAACTACTGCATTCTCTGGTAAATTACTAATTAAGCGTCCTGTGTTCAGAACATTCCCACCAATTTTAAATGGTTTATTTGTTTCCATTGCCTCAATAATGTGTGACCCATATTCATGTGTACGTTCATGCTGAAGGTTCTGGTCACTCACCAAGTCATCACGCATTTTCTTCCAGCCTTCTATTTGGTTCACACAACGACGCGGATATTCATCCAGCGGAATATTAAATCGATCAATTAACTCTGGATATTGACTTTTAATAAAGTATGGATGGTATTCCGCATTATGCTCGGAAGATTCTGTTATATAGTAGCCGAATTTATCCATCATTTCAAAACGAACCATATCATCATGTTTTTCCAGTTGTTTCTTTTTAGCACGTTTTTTAATTTCTGGATATAGATCTTCACCATTTCTTGTAATCTCCAACAACCAAGCCATATGGTTAATACCTGCTATTTTCCATTGAATATTGTCTTTTGGCATATCGAGTGAATCTAACAAGTGATCCGCACATATCTGCACACTGTGACATAATCCTACTGTTTTAATACCTTCTTTTAACATAATGTTGGTTAAAACTGCCATAGGGTTTGTATAATTTAAAAACCAAGCATCAGGACACACTTCTTTTATATCTCGAGCAAATTCTTGCATAACTGGAATTGTTCTTAAGTTACGAAAGATACCACCAATACCTAAGGTGTCTGCAATCGTTTGACGAAGCCCGTATTTCTTTGGTACCTCAAAGTCAGTAATAGTACACGGATCATAGCCACCTACCTGTATCGCATTGATGACGTATTTTGCTCCCTTTAACGCTTCTTTACGGTCGTGGTATGCTTTCACCTTTACTGTTGAATTTAGACTTTTTTTCAAATTATTCAACATCATCTCTGAATCCTTTAATCGTTCATGATCAATATCGTAAAGCGAAAATTCAAAATCTTGCAGTGCGTCAACTGTCATACAGTCACCTAGTAAATTTTTAGCAAACACAGTACTACCTGCACCTAAAAATGTAATTTTACTCATATATTTACCTCCTATTATTTTGCGCGAAATTGCTTTTCTATAAAACCTATAATATAGAGTTTTTATAACGTTTTCAATCGTAAAATAATCTAAAATGTGCAATATATTGCTGTAACACTAATCAATAAATAGTCGATCTACTGGCATAATAGACTTCTTTTGACGATAAATACTTGGGGATTCCCCTAGTAAACTTTTAAATACTTTACTAAAATAATTACTAGTTGAATATCCTACTTTATTTGCTATTTCATCAATTGACAATTCTGAATGTTGTAACATCTCCAATGCATGCTCTATACGTATCTTCGTTAAAAATTGTATCGGTGTATCCTTTACTGTTTTCGTAAACAACCTTGTAAAATGATATTTAGATAAACCCGACACAGCTACAATTTCATCCAGCCCAATATCTCCCTTATAGTTCTCTTTCATAAAAGTAACTGCCTTTGCAATTGCAATAGGTAAATCCCCATCCTTTTGTTGATCATATTCTAAATATTGCATGCATTCCATTAAAAAGGAATATGCATAGCCACTAGCTTCATATCCATGATTGATCCCCGTTGTTTCAATTATTTCTATCATACGAAATATGTGCTTTATCGGACGGGAATGACTGGGCCACTTAAATATATGACCATGATTACCTGTTATTGTTTGATAATGTTTACTTGCTTCATCTCCATAAACAGTTATATAAATAAAATCCCATTTGTTTGATGTTTTTGGTAAGTAATAGCTATGGTCGCTCGGTATATTTACCATAAAAGCATCACCCTTTTTCAACGAATGTGTCTCGCTTCCAATTCGTATTGCTCCCTGACCATTTAATGTATATTGAAAAACGATTCTACCTTTTTCTCCCCGTTCCAATCCATTCCATTGATAAGTATACTCTGTTCTTGATTCTTTACCAATGGAATGTAAGCCTGCTACACGACTTTGGTACTCCCCTTTGAAACGAAAACCATATGTATTGTGCTTTAAATATGAATTCAAATCGAATACCTCCCTTCTCTCTATCATAACGAATTTTCTGAGAAAATCACTCCTTTAATTGACTTCCCTCTCCAAATCGCTTAAGCTTGCTTTATGATATGAGATAATGGAGGAATTATGGAGATATGCTACAAGCAACCAATGTAAGTTTACGTTTTGGTGATAAAAAGTTATTTGAAGATGTCAATATTAAGTTTACAGCAGGAAATTGCTACGGATTAATCGGTGCAAATGGTGCCGGTAAATCAACTTTTTTAAAAATATTATCTGGTGAACTGGATCCACAATCCGGTCATGTTTCATTAGGAAAAGGTGAGCGACTCGCTGTTTTAAAACAGGACCATTTCGCTTATGAGGAACATGAAGTGTTAAAAACCGTAATGATGGGACATACACGTTTATATGAAGTAATGCAAGAAAAAGATGCAATCTATGCAAAAGGTGAATTCACAGAAGAAGACGGAATGCGCGCTGCCGAATTAGAAGGTGAATTTGCTGAAATGAATGGTTGGGAAGCAGAATCTGATGCAGCTGTTTTATTAAAAGGACTTGGCATTGAAGAAGCTCTTCACACGAAAAAAATGGCGGAGCTTTCTGGTTCTGAAAAAGTAAAAGTATTACTTGCTCAAGCATTATTTGGCAATCCGGATATTTTATTATTAGATGAGCCTACGAACCACCTTGATATTCATGCGATTCAATGGTTAGAAGAATTTCTGATTAATTTCGAAAATACAGTAATTGTTGTTTCTCACGATCGTCACTTTTTAAATAAAGTGTGTACACATATAGCAGACGTTGATTACGGAAAAATCGAGATGTATGTTGGAAATTATGATTTCTGGTATGAATCAAGCCAATTAGCTTTACAAATGGCTAAAGATCAAAACAAGAAAAAAGAAGAGAAAATGAAAGAACTGCAAAACTTTATTGCTAGGTTTAGTGCGAATGCATCGAAATCAAAGCAAGCAACTTCTCGTAAGAAAATGCTGGATAATATTACGCTAGATGATATTAAACCATCATCACGTCGCTATCCTTATGTGGCCTTTCAACCAGATCGCGAAATTGGTAATGACTTGTTGCGTGTAGAAGGTCTTTCCAAAACAATTGATGGTGTAAAGTTGTTAGATAATGTTAGCTTTACGTTAAAACCATATGATAAAGTAGCGTTTATTGGTCCAAATGAACAGGCAAAATCTGTTTTATTCGATATTTTAATGGGCGAAATGGAACCAGATGAAGGAAGTTATACATGGGGCGTGACTACTTCACAGTCTTACTTTCCTAAAGACAACTCCAAGTTCTTTGAAGGAAATAATATGACTCTAGTGGAGTGGCTTCGTCAATATTCTCCAGATGATCAAACCGAAACATTCCTGAGAGGATTCCTTGGCCGTATGCTATTCTCTGGTGAAGAAGCATTGAAAAAAGCCAATGTATTGTCTGGTGGAGAAAAAGTGCGTTGTATGCTATCAAAAATGATGCTTAGCAATTCCAATGTGTTAGTTATGGATGAGCCTACCAACCACTTGGATTTAGAGTCGATCACATCTGTAAACAACGGTTTAATTAAGTTTAAAGGTTCGATATTATTTACGTCACATGACCACCAATTCATTAATAGTATTGCGAATCGCCTAATTGAAATTACTCCTAATGGAATTGTCGATAAGGAAATTAGCTATGACGAGTATGTAGCAGATCGAAAGTTACAAAAAGAAATTGCTGCAATGTACGCATAAATGAAAGAGCTAGCTTGTTGCTAGCTCTTTTTTGTATTTTCTCTTTGATTTTGGACTGTTCTTCTTGCATTTTGGGCGCTTGAGGGAACCTCAAGCGACTTTTTTATGGACTATCTATTTTTTTAAATGTATATCCTATTTTTAGAAATCTTTATTTGAGATTTACCAAGAATATATTTTTGTGTATGCTTGGTATAATTAGCAAAATTGGGAGGGAAAGTGATTGCATAAAGGGATCAATGTATACATAGGTATTGGTGAATGGCTTTTTAAAATTATACTTTTAAACTTATACTGGTTCCTGTTTACAGTACTTGGCTTGCTCTTTCTCGGCTTGTTTCCAGCTACTGTCGCTTTATTTGCGACTATTCGACAAGACTTGAAATCAGAAGATGACAGTAAACTGTTCAAAACCTTTATTAGTTATTACAAGTCAGAATTCATTAAGGGCAATATTTTAGGTTATCTCTTTGTCTTAATAATGGGGATATTATTTATAAATATCCGAATTTTAGGTAATATCGAATTCAGCACACTAAATTCCAGCCTAATGATTGTTACTTATATTCTAATGGGGATTGTCTTTCTTGTTTCCCTTTATATTTTTCCAATTTATGTACATTATAACCTTTCTATTATTGGGTATATAAAGTATTCAGCAGTATTATTCATAGGCAAACCCTTGCAAACGTTATTCTTATTGTTATCCTTAGCTGTTCTATGTTATTTTTTCTATCAGTTTCCTGGGTTCATCCCCGCTATCAGTGGTAGTTTAATAGCATATATTATTATGAGAGTCTCCTATTCATCTTTTCAAATCGAAGAAAAGCAGAGCTGAAATCAGCTCTGCTTTTTCTATAACCTTAACCTTTAACTGATCCTATTAAAACACCTTTTTCAAAGTATTTCTGGATAAATGGATATAATATTAACACAGGTAATGAGGAGACAATGATTACTCCATATTTTACCTGGTCAGCATAACGTTGCGCGTATCCTCCGCCAGTACCTCCACTTCCAGCACCTTCAGCAAATACCTGATTCGATAAGAGTATATCCCTTAAAACAATTTGTAATGGTTGCAGGTCGTAGTTCCGTATATAAATCAAACCTGTAAAAAAGTCATTCCAATGCCAAACCAAATAATAGAGTCCGATTACCGCAGTTACAGCCTTCGATAAAGGTAAGACAATTGTCGAGAAAAATTTAAAGTGTGAACACCCGTCCATCGTAGCTGCTTCAAACATTTCATGTGGAATATTATTCTCAAAAAATGTTCTGGTAATTATTAAATTGAAAACATTAACTGTTAATGGGTTAAAAATAAATACCCAAGGTGTATCAATTAAACTTAAATCTCTCATTAGCATATATGTTGGAATCAAGCCACCATTAAAGAACATAGTAAAGATAAAGAAAAACATTAGAAATCTTCTTGCTCTGAATTCCTGTCTCGATAACACATAAGCTGCCGGCAAAGTGAATAATAGATTTATAGCCGTACCGAAAATTGCATAAAATAAAGTATTTCGATAGCCGATCCACACTCTTGAGTCTTGAAATATCTGTTCATAACCAAATAAACTAAAACCCTGTGGTGTAAATAATACATCTCCCGTTGAAACTAATGTCGGATCACTAATAGAAGCAATTACAATAAAATAAATAGGATATGCGACAATAAAAAACATGGAAATACATATAAAAATCACAAAAGCATCAAAAATTATATCTGATGGTTTTCTATCTTTTATCTTATTTATCGAGATAGAAGGCATCTCTAATCCTCCTTTGGATTTTGATATTTTACCATAAACTGATACGCGATACTTTTTTGGCTATCGTGTTCACAATTAAGAGCATCATAAAATTAATTAATGTATTAAAAAGACCAATAGCCGCCGCATAACTAAACTGATTTGAAACAATACCCGTTTTATATACATATGTTTCAATAACTTCTGAAATAGGTAAATTTAATGAATTTTGCATTAGGAAGATTTTTTCAAAACCGGTACTGATGACTGTACCCATATTTAAAATTAATAGAATAATAATCGTTGGAATAATAGCCGGTATCTCCACATTACGAATAATTTGCCATTTATTCGCTCCATCTATTTTAGCTGCATCATAAAGTTGGGGATCTACTGATGCTAATGCAGCTAAATAGATAATACTATTCCACCCTACATGTTGCCAGACGTCAGAAAGAACGTAAATTGGAATAAATGCGTTTACTGATGCCAATAGATTTCCTTCCACACCTAACTTTGCCAATAGTAAGCCTAGAACACCCGTGTTTGGCGACAACATAACATTTAATAAACCAACCAACACCACAATCGAAATAAAATGTGGTAAATACACAGTCGTCTGCAGAATCCGTTTACCACGTTTCCAACGAATTTGGTTAATTAATAAAGCTAACGCGATCGGTGCCGGGAAACCAACTAGTATCGTAGTAACACTAATTAATAACGTATTTCTAATTAAGTCCCAGAATAAATGACTGTTGACAAATTGCTCAAAATACTTTAATCCTGCCCATTCTCCACCTGTCAAACCAGCCGTAAAATCATATTCGCGAAATGCTAATTGAATACCATACATTGGTATATAATTAAATATAATTACACAGATGATTGCAGGTAGAATCATAATCCATAGTTGATAATCTCTGCGGAATGTATTAATGACAGTCGCTTTTCTAGGTTTTGACACACTTTTAGATTTCGCCGTTTGTGCAAAGGCCATTGAAATGACTCTCCTTTAACAAGGGAGATACCTTGTAAAGAAATCGATACCCCCCTTTCATAATATTAATTTAGCTCTTCACGGTAATTATCATAATATCCCTGAATGATATCAATGTTGTTTTGAAGACCCATTTGCTCTACCTGTTGAATATAATCGTCCCATCCTTCTTCAATACCTCCAGATGTGATCCATTCACCAAATTTAGAAATGGCAATATTCATAAAGTCTGTGTTTACCAGTGTCATCTGATTATGATCCTCTTCAGAATATTTCAACATCATGCCTGGGAAAACATTATTTTCATGATCTAACGACTCAAACACTTCATTATATGGTGCTTGTTGCTCATCCACTGATTGCATATCAGATGGCAACTCAACCTCTAACTCATCTGAAATAAACATTGGACCATTATCTGCCCATGTAGAAGTCCATTTCCATGTACCTGGATCCATTTCTTCATCTTGGGGTTCAAGAATTTTGTATGAATTTTCACCTGTTTCCTCAATGTTCGGACCTATGGAACCAAACAGAACTTGCAAGCTCACTTCCGGGTCAAACAGTTCATTTATAAAACTCATTGCCGCTTCCTTATTACTTGTTTGAGAGGACATTTGAACAAAATTCACACCGTAATTTAACTCATTGTAATCATAAGACCAAGAAACTTCACCATCATAATTGGCTGATTTTTTCATTGGGGTAAAACTCACATACTGATCAGAAACTCCTAAACCAAAACGGTCTGTTTTCTCCCAACCAAATGTATAACCGACTTTTGCATTTTCACCTTCACCTCTAGCCACAGCTTGATATTGCGAATAGTCCTGAGTGAATGCTTCCTCACTAATTAAACCGTTCGAATATAATTTATGCATGAAGCTTACAAACTCACGATATCTATCATCGATAAAGAAGTTTTTCACTTCATCATCTTCTAGAAAATACCCTTGACCACCGCCACCAGTAATCGTCATACCAGTGCTTCCCAACAATACGGTTGGCTGAAAATATCCAAATCCTGTTTCTCCAACAGGCGCAAAATCCATTGGTATCTCATCATTCGGATCCCCATTGCCGTTTGCGTCCTCTTCTTTAAAGGCTGTCAACACTTCAAAGAGCTCATCCCAATTTTTTGGTACTTCCAGCCCTAGATTATCCAACCACTGTTGATTAATGAATTGCATAGTAGCTGTCTCTGGCCAAAATTGCTGGTACTTAGATAGACCATATATTTCACCATCTGCTTGTGTAGAAAGCACCTCTGTGTTCGGCTGTTCGTCAAACATTGCCTGGATATTTGGACCGTGTTCATCGATTAATGGTTTTAGGTTTTCAAATAACCCCGGGAATTGAGCGAAATCTGCATCGGTAACGGCATTAGGGCCAACAATAATGTCTGGAATATCTCCCCCAGCTAACATGGCTCCTTTTTTCTGGTCCCAGTCTGCTGTCACTTCTTCCCACTGAATTTCTACTCCTGCACGTTCTTCGACTTCTTCTAGCCATTCCATATCTTCCAAGTCTTTTGTTAGAGGATGCTTTGTGATAAGACCTGTAAGAACAACTCTTCCATCTTCCGTTTCTTCCGCTTCATTATTCGTTTCCTCATCATTAGTACATGCCGCTAAGAATAGTAATAAACCAATTAAAATAATCGATGTTATTCTTTTGAACATACAATTTTCCCTCCTGATAAATAAATTAGCTAACTCAGTGACTATTGACCTATCATTTATTTAGAAATGAAATCAAGAAAAAAATATTTTTTCTGTCTAACAGCATAAAATTGTTATCGCTTTCATAACGAGATAAAAAAATAAAATATTTTTACACATACTGTTGTTCGTACATTTAACTCATCTATTGCAATAGAAGTTATTTATAGTATGCCATTATTATATGATCCTGTGAATCCACATTTTTTATATTACATATCTTATTTTTGGATTTTAATTGTCTGTTATTTAAACTTTCTTATTCGTTACCACGTTCCATAACCTTCCTTTTTTTTACAAATTCATAGCTATACTCACAAAAAAAAACTTACGGAATGACTCCGCAAGTTTTTTCTTTTATTTTTATCAATTTAATTGAGCTGACTCTATTAATTCTCTAATGACTTTTCGATCACCTTTATAAAGCGAATCTACAATTTTACTGCCAACAATCACCCCATCACAGTGTTCTGTTAATGAGCGGACATGCTCTGGTGTAGATACACCAAATCCTGCTAATACAGGTGCATTACTTTTTTCTCTTAATGATGCCAGATGGGCACCTAACTCATCCTGGAAAGAAGCACGTGCACCGGTTGTTCCAGTTACTGTTACCGCATATAGAAAACCTTCTGTTCGTTTGGCGATCTCGGTTAAACGTTCTTCTGTACTCGTTAAAGCTGCTAAACGAATCAGCGCGATTTTATTTTCTTGCAAAGTAGGTACAATCAATCTTTCTTCCTCTAAAGGCAAATCTGGAATAATTAATCCGTCTACACCAGCTTCCTCACAACTTTTCGCAAATGCTTCGATTCCATACGTATGGATCGGGTTTATATATGTCATCAGTACAATTGGTATCTTACGCTCTGCTTTGCTTTTTTTCAAAGTTTCTAAAACAGCACTTAGTGATACACCATTTGCTAATGCTCGTAACCCTGCTTCTTGAATGGTGGGGCCGTCTGCTACCGGATCAGAAAAAGCGATACCAAGCTCGACAACGGTTGCACCTGCCTCTTCTAAAAAAGCTAACTGTTCATCTAATTGATCCAAGCCGCCATCTCCGGCCATGATATAAGGAACAAAGGCTTTATCTCCACGATCCAATACTTGCTTAAACGCCTGATCTATTTTTGCTTTACCCATTTGCTTCACCATCCAATGCTTCTCGTACCGTTTCAACATCTTTATCTCCTCGACCTGAGAGACAGATGACCATAATTTCTTCTTCTTTCATTTCTTTGGCAAGTTTTGTCGCATACGCAATTGCATGAGAGCTTTCAAGTGCTGGAATGATGCCTTCTGCTCGCGAAAGTTCCTGTAGTCCTTCTAAAGCTTCTTCATCTGTAATATCGACATAGTTGACTCGACCAATATCACGCAAATGACTATGTTCTGGTCCTACACCAGGGTAGTCTAAACCTGCAGAAATCGAATGTGCCTCTTGAATTTGTCCATTATCATCCTGTAGAAGATAGGTCATTGTACCGTGAAGGATACCTTTTTTTCCATAGCTTAAGGTCACGGCATGTTGATCGGTATCAACACCTTTACCACCTGCTTCGACACCATATAGGCGAACTTCTCCATCTTCCACAAAAGGATAGAACATACCCATGGAATTGCTCCCTCCACCAATACATGCGACAACAGCATCTGGCAAACGTCCTTCAGTTTGTTGTACTTGTTTCTTGGTTTCTGATCCAATCATACTTTGGAAATCACGGACAATTTGCGGGAATGGGTGAGGACCTACTACAGATCCGATAATATAATGAGTGTCGTCCACATTACTCACCCAGTATCGCAACGCTTCGTTCACAGCGTCTTTTAATGTTCCACTGCCTTGGTCCACACTCTCGACGCGTGCGCCTAATAATTCCATACGGAACACATTTAACTTTTGACGACGTACATCTTCTTTCCCCATAAAGATCACACATTCTAAACCGAGTAAAGCACAGACGGTTGCAGTAGCAACACCGTGCTGACCAGCTCCCGTTTCAGCAACTACTTTTTTCTTACCCATACGTACCGTTAACAATGCTTGACCGAGGGCATTATTGATCTTATGGGCACCGGTATGATTTAAGTCTTCTCGTTTCAAATAAATTTTCGGTCCACCTAATCTTTTTGAAAAACGTTCTGCATAATAAAGGGGTGTTTCCCGGCCAACGTAGTCTTTTAAGTAATAATCAAATTCATCTAAAAATGCGGGATCCTGGATTGCTTCTTTATAGGCTTTTTCTAATTCTAAAACGGCTGGCATTAAAGTTTCGGGGACAAAACGTCCACCATAATCTCCGTAATGGCCGGTTTCATTTGGTGCATTATATTTTGCCATTTGTATCACCTTTCTTTGCTGCATCTAAAAATGCTCTTATTTTTTCTAAATCTTTGACACCGTCTGTCTCAACACCACTGGAAACATCCACTCCAGCTGGCGCTACCTCTTTAATGGCTTCTTCGACATTGTCTACTTTCAAACCACCAGCAAGTAAGATTTTTTTCGTTAAAAAGTTATGTTTTTGTACTAATGACCAATCAAAGGTTTCACCGCTACCACCTCGGTATTTACCTCCAGGACTATCTAATAAATAATAAGCACAGTCATAGGATGCGACGCGATCCAGATCTTCCGCTGACTTTACTTCAAATGCTTTAATTACCGGAAATGCTAGTTGTTCGCAAAATGCAGGTGTCTCATCACCATGTAACTGCACATAATCCAGTCCGACTTCTTCTGCAATTTCCTCAATTGTCTCGATCGATTCGTTAACAAAAACGCCTACTTTTTTCACGTGATCGGGTACATATTGTGCAAGATCTACCGCTTCCTCCATGGTAACTCTTCGCTTACTTTTCGCAAAAACAAAACCGATAAAATCTACATCCGCATCTACTGCAGCCTGAATTGCTTCCTTATTACGGAGTCCACATATTTTTACTTGTACCATAAATTATTCTCCTAACGGCACTCTTAAGATGTCAAACGTTTCTTTTAAATCGACCGAGCGCATCATTGTTTCTCCAACAAGTATACCTTTTGCACCAGCTTGTTTCACGCGTTCAACATCCGCTTTTTCTTTCATGCCACTTTCACTAATCAAAAGCGTTTTCGTTGTATCTATTTTTGCTGCCAGTTGTTCTGTCACGGCAAGATCCACTTCAAATGTTTTAAGGTCGCGATTATTAATACCAATAATGTTGGCACCAATTCGTTGAGCAACCGCTAATTCCTCTCCGTTATGGACCTCAAATAAAATTTCTAACCCTTTATCAGATGCGTAATTATATAATGCCGCTAACCTTTCTTCAGGCAAAGCTGCTGCAATCAATAATATCAGGTTGGCACCAGCATCAAAGGCACGGTCAATTTGAATCTCATCGATTATAAAATCTTTATTTAGAACGGGTATATCCACAACTTCTCTCACCGCTTGCATGTCTTCCATCTTCCCTTGAAAAAAAGGTGTATCGGTTAATACCGAAATCGCTCCAGCACCACAGCTCTGATAAAGCTGACCTTGCTCAGCTGGTTCGACCCCATCATTTATTAACCCTTTTGAAGGAGAAGCACGTTTCATTTCAGCAATGATACTCATTTTGTCTGATTTCATAAAGCTTTCATATAAGGAGACCTTTATTTTTTTCCCTTTAATGGAGCCTGGCTGATAATTTTGCTTTAAGTCTGCTACTTCTTTTGTTTTTTCTGCTAAAATTTTATCTAAAATGGTCATATTACACCTCTTGTTTAATTCGATTACTAATGGTGATCAGATTATCTAATTTGGCTAACGCTGCACCTGAATCAATTGATTCACGTGCAAGCTCCACACCTTGTTGGACCGTCTCTGCTTTTCCGTTGGCGAAAATCCCTAACCCCGCATTGAATAATACGGTATCTCTGTGTGGTCCTTGTTTACCTTCCAGGACATTTCGTAAAATCTCGGCATTTTCCTTGGAATCGCCGCCCTTAATTTGCTCATTATCTACTGTAGGCAAACCAACTTCCTCTGGTTTTAGTGTGAATTTCATTATTTCTCCCTTTTCTAATAATACCAAATGATTTTCACCAGCTAAAGAGGCTTCATCCATATAACCTGCGCCATTAATAATTAATGCACGTTTGCGACCTAATTTATGCAATACAGCTGCCATGGTCTCTAAAGAATCACGACGATAGGTTCCCATTAATTGAGAAGTTAATTTAACTGGATTTGTTAAGGGGCCAATCACATTAAAAATGGTCGGTACACCTAACTCTTTTCTCACCTTCATTGCCCGTTTCATTGCTGGATGTACATTAGGTGCAAATAAAAAGGCAATACCGTTTTCTTTTAATATCTCATAGGTTTCTGGTCGGGTAAATTCTAATGGTACACCCAGATTTTCTAATACATCTGCACTTCCTGTTTTACTTGATATACTGCGATTACCGTGTTTCGCTACTGTGATACCAGCACCTGCAATCACAAAAGCGGAGGTCGTACTAACATTAAAGCTCTGTGAACCGTCTCCACCTGTACCACAGTTATCCATTGCATCTGTCAGCTCATCAGGCAATGCGAGCGGAGAAATTTCTAGCATGACGTTTACTAGACCGGTAATCTCATCAACTGTTTCTCCTTTTGTCTTTAATGCCGATAAGAATGCGCCGATCGCAATATCACTTGTATCTTCTGCAAAAATGTATCTTGCTGCTTCTTCCATTTCTGCTAGTGTCAAATTCTCTTTTTCCATCACTTTTTTCAGGAATTGTTTCATGCTTTTTGCCCCTTTCCAATTGCTTCAAAGAAATTATTTAATAACTTTTTGCCTTTTGCCGTACCAATCGACTCTGGATGAAATTGCAATCCATAGATAGGTAAATAAGTATGTTTTACTGCCATGATTTCCTGATCATCCATGGCGGTTGCTGTTACTAATAGTTCATCAGGTATCGTATTTTTCTCAATTACTAGAGAATGATATCGCATCACCTCTAACGGTTGCTCGAGATAGTTAAAAATCTCATCATTTTGATGGCGGATCATCGATGTTTTTCCGTGTTTGATTTGGCGAGCATGTGTTACCGTTGCCCCATACGCGGCACCAATTGCTTGATGACCTAAACAGATACCTAGAATCGGAAATTCACTTGCCAGATGTTTAACAATATCGATACAAATACCAGCCTCATTTGGTGTTCCAGGTCCTGGTGAAAGGATAATCGCCTCTGGATCTTTTTGTCTGATTTCATCTAGTGTTATTTTGTCATTTCGAACGACCTCGATTTCTTTACCTAGCTCTGACATGTATTGAAACAGGTTATACGTAAAGGAATCATAATTATCGATTAAGAGAATCATCTTTTAGTTACCTCCAATAACGACTTGGCTTTATTTAAGGTTTCCTGGTATTCTGATTCGGGATCAGAGTCATAAACAACGCCCGCTCCTGCTTGCACGTAAGCATTCTGTCCTTTGATCACCATTGTTCGAATGGCCAGCGCCAGGTCGAGGTCGCCGTTCATATTGATGTAACCAACTGCTCCTGCATAAACACCACGTTTTTTGTCTTCCAGGTCGTTAATGATTTGCATTGCACGAATTTTTGGTGCTCCTGAAACCGTTCCAGCTGGTAAAGTGGAGACTAGCGCATCTAATCCTGTATAATCTTTTGTTAATTCTCCGTGGACTTCGGAGACAATGTGCATCACATGTTGATAACGTTCAATCGTCATATATTTCGGAATTGTAATCGATCCAATTTCACAGACACGCCCAAGGTCATTACGACTTAAATCTACTAACATTTTATGTTCTGCTAATTCTTTTTCATCCGCTAATAATTCCGTTGCTAATTGCTGATCTTCTACTTCTGATTTACCTCTCGGCCTTGTACCTGCAATCGGATTTGTTATCACATGCTTACCCGTTGTCTTAATTAAACTTTCAGGTGATGCCCCCAAGACAATATAGTCATCAAAATCGATAAAATACATATATGGAGATGGGTTGGATACTCGTAATCTACGATAAAAGGTAAACGGATCTGCATCAAAACTTGCCTTCATTCGCTGTGATAATACCACTTGAAAAATGTCACCATCGACAATATGCTGTTTTGCTGTTCTGACCATGTTCAAGTACGCTTCTTTTTCAATCGACGGTGTAAAGCTAACATGTAACTCTTCATCTGACATGGTCGTTTCAGGTGTCCAAATTTGATCTTGAAGCTGATGCAACTTCTCTTCTAGCATTTCATCATCTCTTGTGCCATCTAGGTTAATGGTTAGCATTGTGATTTTTTGTTTCATATGGTCGAACACAATCACGTCTTGATAAAACATCATATGAACATCTGGCATGTCAATTTCATCTTCTAAAAGCTTCCCGATTTCTTCATACTGACGAATCGCATCATAACCGATAAATCCTATTGCCCCTCCGTAAAAGGCATAGGGCAATGGCAAATCTTCCTTAGGTATGTGTGCTTTGACAATCTCTAACGGCTTTTGCTGGACGGTCTCTTTGGTTCCTTTGGTATGATTAATCACCGTTGTTTCGTTAGCACTTCCGATAATTTCTTTATAAGGATTTAATCCAATAAAAGAAAAACGGCCTTTTTCTCCGTGATTAACAGAGCTCTCCAGTAAGAATTTTTTCTTGCCAGCTATCCGATTATAGACCGAGATAGGTGTGATCGTATCTCCGTTAAGCGCCGTACTTTTATAGTTGACCATTTGCTTCGACTCCTTTATTAATCGTTTTGAATTTCCGGGTATAAAAAAAGTCCCTATTCATACATCGATGTATGGAATAGGGACGGTTATTTCTACCGTGGTGCCACCACTATTTGAAGGAGTATTATCTGTAATTTCCTTCCACTTCATTGATCCATTAACGAGGATAAGCCGTTGCACTGTACTGTATTTTCCAGAGCACTCTCAAAGGTCCATTCCAATTTCCGTGTATACCGGTTTCCAGCAATTCCGGCTCTCTTGGCTACAGTGGGAGATTGTACTAATCCTTCTCATTGATTTAAGTTATCATAATCTATACAAAAAGGGTTTCCACATCCTAAAAGGACGAGGAAACCCGTGGTACCACCTTTGTTAGCTGTTAAAACAGCTCACTTTTCATGCCAAATGAAAATTATTTAACACTATCCCTTTGCAACGAGTGGATCTCTCGCCAAAGCCTACTAGAAATACGTTCGGTTTGGGGCTCTGAAGTCCATTCACTTAATGTTGCACACTGATTCACACCAACCATCAGCTCTCTATTGTGCATGCGATAAGCTACTTCTCTTCGTCAACGCCAATTCGTTTCAATTGTTGTTACTATCATAGTATGCTCACATTGTTTTGTCAATGACTTTTTATTAACGTTTTCAGAAAATTAAATAATCTTTAGTATTCGATGATCTCTTCGTCTATTTTTTCACCTAGATGGCGCCCAGGCTGATCCAATTGCACTAAAACTCGATCACCCTCTACTAGCGATATCGCTTGTTTTTCTTTATAATTTGCCGATAACAAATGGACACTGTCTGCTTCTTGAAGTGTTACCGAAACTTCCATGTTAGATATACGGGCAACGATGCGCATTAATGGCCGTTTCTCTATTTTCACTCGACCAAGCGCAACCTGTCGTGTTTCTCCTTTTGCATTTAAGACAGTTATTTTATCTCCAGGTTTCAATTCGGCTAAATAGGCCGTTTTAGAAGATTCTTTTAAGACATAATGATGGATCGCTCCACTATTAATACGAAATGGTCTGGCCGGATACGTATCCGTTGTGCGATTTTCTGCTAACACAAATAGATAGCCATGACCAGTATTTCCTAATAAAATGCCTTCTGTTGGCTCTAAATGATCAACAAAATCTAAGCACACTCGGGATCCTTCTCCAATTGACTCTGTTCGGATGATTTCAGCTTCTTGCAGGTTACTTTCCAACTTTTAACCCCCATTCATATTTTTGTTCATTTTTCCACAGAAATTACATAGCATTCATAACGATAATCATATACAATATATCTTGGATTTACAAATGGGAGGCTAACCTATGCGCATGTTATTAGTAGTGTTATTTCTTCTATTGATTGTTGGCTTCAGTGTAGTCGGGTATACCACTAGTACTCACTCTGTAAAAGACGATGTAATCGAAATGGAGCAGGAAAAATAGAAGGAACAACAAAAGATTTTTTAATTAGAAAAATCCAAACGATTTCGAAAACTATTTTCGATTCGTTTGGATTTTATTCGTAGGAGAAAGGATACGCCATAATTGAGGTGGCAATTTTGACATGATGTATATGTTTAATATCCGCTTCGGCTTGCCCACTCCCCTTTCCATGGGCTTTTTCCTTCAGCTAACTTTTCCAGGCAAAAACCGCATGGAAAAGTGGATCTTCAGGAAAAAGGATCCCATAGGAGTTGGAGTGGCCGCCTACGCTCAATGAAATTCTACACCTTTTGCAAATGCTAATATTTTGGGTTCTTTCTACAAATAATTACAACAAATCATAGTGATTAAAGCAAACATGCATCCTCTTGCTAAATTTGCAGAGTATAAAAAAGCGTAGGCGTCCGTTTTCACTCCTGCGGGATATTTTTATCCTAAGATCCACTTTTTAAGCGTACTTTGTTTAAAAAGTTAGCTTAGGCTAAAAACCCGCGGAAAGGAAAACGGGCAAGCCGTAGCGGTTGTAAAGCACATATAATATTTCATAATTACCACTACAATTGTGTCACACTTTTCTTTTATAGCGTAACAACGCATAGCGGATTGTTCGTGTTTTAAGTTAAGAGCAACATTTATTCTTTTCTATCTTTATTTTCTTTTGAGATCGACTAAATCATCAACTTTCACTGCTTGGCCTGTGGCAAGTGATTTATTACCTGCAATCCCCGTTAAAATGGAGATAGCGCCGTCAACATGAGAGGCTGCACGATTAAACTCGTCATCTGCTGGTACACCAAATAAATCATTTAATAATTCAGGATCACCACCACCATGGCCACCTTCTTTTTCCTCTACTTCGACTTCGTAGGCTTCACCAAACATCGGTAATACGCGAAGTGTTTTTTCATCTAATTTACCTTCATCACTTTTTTCTCCACCAGAATTTATATAAGATTGTTCACGTACCTGGACTTCTATTCGACCTTTCGTCCCATTAAATGCAATTTGAAACCCTTCCCAAGGTAAATAAGCATTTAAAGAATAGGTTAAAATTGCTTTGTTTTTATACGTTACATTAACACCTAACGTATCCTCAATATTTATCCCGTCTCCAAAAACGCTCTGATCCCGGTGGTAACCATCTTCTTTTTCGGCATCCAAATACATGGATTTAAGGTGTTCATTGGATTTTAAATCAATAGCAAACGGATCATCTTTTGCATAGTCACTCCCGTGTGCCCTTTCATAAAACTGTGTTACACCACGTTCCTCAGCATTTTCTTTTCCATAAAAACGAAGACCACCCGTAGCGTAAACAACATCCGGCTCTGTATCCAGCCAAAAATTTACTAAGTCAAAGTGATGTGTTGACTTATGAACGAGCAAACCGCCACTATTGCGTTTATCCCTATGCCAACGACGGAAGTAATCTGCACCATGTTGAGTATCTAATGCCCACTCAAAATGAACGGAATTAACTTGACCAATTACTCCATCACGAATTAACTCACGAATTTTGGTATTGTGTGGTGCATATCGGTAATTAAACGTTACCCTAACATTCTGACCCGTTCTTTCAATCGCATCAATAATTGCCTGTGTTTTTTCCGCGTCTACCGTCATTGGTTTTTCCGTAATGACATCACACCCTAATTCCATTGCTCGAATGATATAACGATGATGTGTTCTATCCATAGAAGTTACAATAACAATGTCTGGTTTCTCTGTTTCAATCATTTCGTCAAAACGGTCTGCTGTATAGGTGTTTATTTCATCTACTCCATATTTATTTTTCAATAATGTATTTGCATAATCCAATCTTGTTTGATTCGAATCAGAAAACGCTACCAAATCACAGGTCTCTTTGAAGTCCTGCACCATTGCTCCATAAAAAAATTCAGCACGTCCACCAGTTCCAATCAACACATATTTCTTCTTCAATTTGAACACCCCTAATCATTTTTGAAATCGCTCACATTTTTAAAATAACAACGTTGTTAAAATTATAAAATATTAATCTTAAAATAGCAACTTATAATCTAATAATTTTTAATTTCATGTTTTATCGGATATATAAAAGGTTAGCATTTTTTTTAGATAAATGGTTTCTTACATACAAAAAACTCTCCCGCTTATACGAGAGAGTTTCAAGTTACATTGTTAATCTAATATAGTTACGTCTACCGTTCTTCTACCCCAAGCATATGCTTCGTCTTTTGTTGGAACGTGTAAATCAATTTTGTTTCCATTGATAGCTCCACCAGTATCTCCTGCAATCGCCTCACCATATCCTTCGACATGCACTCTAGTTCCTAGTGGAATTACATTTGGATCAACAGCAATTACTTTCATGTTAGGGTTTTCCAATAAGTTAATCCCTGTAGCAGTAATACCTGAGCAACCTTCACATTTTGCTGTATAAGCCGTTGCTGACACAGAGATAGTTTCACCATCTTGACTTGAAGAAGCTTCTTTTGTTTCTTGGTTGTTTTCTGCTTTTGTTTGAGTTACTTCTTTCGCTTCCTTTTTGTCTACTTTTGGTTCAGATGCTTTTGGCGTTTCTTCTTGATTGCTTGTCTCTTTTTCTACTTTGTTAGATTCAGACGGATCTTTATCTACTTCTTTTATTGTTAATTTTTCCCCTATAATGATTAAGTCTGTTTCAAGGTTATTCCATTCTTTTATTTCGCTAACAGTTACATTATGTTCTTCAGCGATTCTACTTAATGAATCTCCTCTTTCAACAATGTAAGTGATCTCTTTATCTATCTCTAGTATTTGTTTTGGTTGAATAACATCTGAATCTAATTTGTTAATCTCCTTAAGTTTCGCAACTGATGTATTATTTTCTTCTGCGATTTTCCACAAACTATCTCCCTCTTCTACTTCATATTCTGCCGCCGAAAGTGGTAGCACGAAAAAGAAGCTAGTTGCAACAAAACCCATTGACACTAAAAATTTTCTCATCAAAGTTGCCTCCTTTCATGTTGACAAGGACCAATATAACATAGATTAATTCCCCGTGTGGTTACAGGGAGTTTAAGAGTCTGTAACAAAGATTACTATATTACACTGGCTTGTCACATTCGTCATTATGGGGCAACATTAATAGATTTTATACATGTTTTCGTAATATTTTCTATAAAAATATCATTTTTTAGTTATTTTCAAACGATTCATAGTAGGCACACAATCACTGTAAACATGAAAATATTAAAAGTATTTAGTCTTGAAGACGGGATAATCGTTCGTCTTCACAGGATATAGTGACCGCTTCACTTGATATGTTTTGATATCCTGCCAAGCAAACATATTATCCCGTGAAGCAGAATAGTTATCCCGTCAAGAATAGCTATTATACTTTTGAAATCTTGAATTAGTTCGCGAATATTTGAAAATGTTTTTTGTATTCTGCTTGAAGTTTTTCTCTCTTTAAGAGATCATTTGTGATTACTTCTGTCATATCCAAAGGAATATCTTTTACTACCTCTTTGCCTTTAAACATGGAATAATCCCCACCACCACTTGCTCGATAATTATTCATTACTACATGATAGGTTTGGTTCATATCCATTGGTTTCCCATGATAATTAATGGTTATTACTCGCTCCCCCATTGGATTTGATAGCAATATTTCGTAATAAATCCCCTGCCACATATCATAGTTGTAGGGTTGTGGCTTAGGGGTTAAATAGCTCGGATTTACAACTATCTCTCCAGCTTCTACTTGAAAATAGCTGGCAGCCTTCTCTAAAGCCGCTTTTATGTCATAACCGCTTATTTCTAACACCTTCAAAGTATTGGGATATATATAATTTGATACAATATCTCTCATTGTTACCTGCTTTGGAAACCCAGGGGATTTATCATGAAATAATGCTGTACATGATATATCAACTTCCGCTACCTTCATTTGTAATTGATTAATATAATGAATAAACGGGTGCCCCTTGAGACGCACTCCCATTGGATCTGTAATTTCCATGTCACCTTCAACTGTAGTGATCGTCTGATCAAGAAAGTCCTGAACTTGTTTTTCATCATTTCGTATTCGTTCCATTACATGATGATCGACTTTTGTTTCGTTATCTACATAATGAAGTGTTGGTTTAATAGACAATATTTTTTCATCATACTCTATTTTTATTTCTGCAAGTGCCTGCCCATTATTTCCAGGCTGCACAAATGGAACTCCCTTTATTTCTCCCGTTAAAAAGCGATGTTGATGCCCTGTGATCAATAAGTCTATTCCTTCTACTTCTTGGCAAATTTGATAGGCTTGATTCTCACCTGTTAACTCTTCTGTAGCTTCCCCTGTCTCAGGATCTCGTTCCAATCCGCCGTGATAACTTACGATCATGATATCTGGTTTTTCCAACTCGCGAATTAATGGCACCCACTTTTTGGTGGATTCACATACATCTTCAAATTGTAAATCTTTTATATGATTAGGGTCTTCCCAATTAGGGATGAAATGTGTCGTCATTCCTAATACAGCAATGCGGATGTCTCCAATTTGTTTGATTACATAAGGTTTTCCTAAAAATGGTTCCTGATCCATTGTATTTACCACATTTGCAGATAACCAGGGGAAATCCGACTCATTGACAGCTCTTTGTAAATAGTCCATCCCATAGTTGAATTCATGATTGCCAATTACCGCGAGATCATATTTTAATTGGTTCGCAACTTTAATCATTGGATTTTTATAATTTGTTGCCTTTTTAGCAAAATAATAGGTGAACGGACTTCCCTGGATGAAATCGCCATTATCAATTAATATGGTATCCTTATTTTTTCTAAGCTTATTTAATAAAGTAGCGACTTTTGCTAATCCCATATTTTCTTCTACTCTATTACGATAATTGCTAGGTGTAATATAGCCATGTACATCACTGGTCACACATATGGATAGTCTCATCTCGTTTATCCCCCTTTTCTTCTATTATAACGATCTTTTTCTTTTTGAGGAAAAAGTTTACAATATCTTAACTTGGATTTAACACCCAGTTTTCAATCATTTGTTATAGTTAAAGTGTTCCAAATTGAGCAATGCTGCAAAGATTGCTTTCTCACAAAATGATAGCCCCTTTTTCTTTTGCCGATGAACTATCTCATCGGCATTCTTTTTTGTAACAAGCTAAAAGGTTGAGAGATTATCTTAACGGGATAAGTAACGCTGTAGACGAGATAACCCGCTGGCTTCACGGGATAAGTCATCATATCCCGTTAAGACGAGGTATTATCCCGTGAAGAGAAGAGGTTATCCCGTCAAGAGCAGATATTATCCTGTGAAGCTTTTTTGTTACAAAAAAAAGAATCGTGGTTCTTTAAATGAACCCGATCCTTTAATATTACTAATCTATTTAATTGATGACGGTTATTCTCTCCTGTGCAGGAACTCGTGGAACTGGTGACTGTGATTTTGCGGGATAGCCTACATGTATTTGGCCTACTACCCTTTCATTTCCTTTTAAGCCAATGAGCTCTGCAGTTTCTTCACAATAAGCTAACTTTCCTGATTTCCAGAAGGTACTTAGACCTTGTTCCCATGCTAACAAGCTAAAGTTTTGAATTAAACAACTCGTCGAGGCGTAATCTTCTTCTCGTAGTTTTTCTTGTGGGTGTATGTTGTTAATTACAAAAAATAGAAAAGGTACACTAATGATTTTTTGGTAAGCATTATTACCTACTATTTCTAATTCTTCATCTGAGTTACTATTACTTTTAGATAATGCTACTTGCCGGTTTATTTCTGCTAACCTTTTTTTCGCCTCACCTTGAATAAAAACAAAACGCCATGGTTCTGTTAGTTTATGATTGGGTACCCAAATTGCTGTATTTAATAAGTCTTCTATTAATTCGTTTGAGACATCTTTATCCTGATAGGATGCTATCGATCGACGTTCCTTTATAAGTTGTCGCAACTCCATGAGGAAATCCCCCTTTTTTGTTAATGATAATCATTTTCAACTGTATTTTATCATATCATAGTAAGAAAGACTGTCAAGACGCTCATCTAGGTAAATTCTATTATTTTCCAAATTATACTTGTAATAATTTCCTTTTTATTGTAATATACTTACAAATGTTACTAATTAAATAATCGATTCTTATCCAGAGAGGTGGAGGGGCTGGCCTTATGATACCTCAGCAACCGTCTAAAAAGACAAGGTGCTAATTCCAGCAAGCGAAATGATGCTTGGAAGATGAGAGATTTTTCTAATGATTCTCCGTCTTTTTAGTAGACGGAGTTTTTTATTTTATTAAGAAAAGAGGTGATAAAATGTCAGGACTTTTAACTAAATTAAATGACCAAATAATGATTGCAGATGGCGCGATGGGGACTTTGCTATACGCCCATGGGGTGGATCGGTGTTTTGAGTCCTATAACCTGACACATCCCGAGGAAATCCTAAACGTACATCAATCATATTTAGATGCTGGAGCAGAAGTGATTCAAACCAACACGTATGGTGCAAATTATATTAAATTAAACCGGTTTGGGTTAGAAGATAACGTACATCAAATCAACACGAAAGCTGTTCAGATTGCAAAATCAGCAGCAAAAGAGAATGCTTATGTGCTCGGTACGATAGGCGGCATTAGAGGAGTACAAAAATTAGTAACATCTAAAAAGGAGATTATCAGAAGTTTTAAGGAACAGCTTTTCTCTCTTCTTTTGGAAGGTGTCGATGGACTTTTACTAGAAACATATTATGATTTTGACGAAATTAAACAGGTACTGGAAATCACAAGACAGGAAACAGATCTGCCCATCATTGCCAATGTTTCGATGCACGAGCCTGGTGTAATGGAAAATGGCATCGCTCTTCCAACCGCGTTACAAACACTTGACGATATTGGAGCTAATGTAGTTGGTGTTAATTGTCACTTAGGTCCTCATTATATGATCAAAGCATTAGAAACGGTACCATTATTACAAAACGCCTATTTAGCCGCATATCCGAATGCTAGTCTTCCATCTTATCAAAACGGCAAGCTTGTTTACAATCAACATAGTAATTATTTTAAACAATGTGCAAAAGCCTTTAGAGATCAGGGAGTTCGGTTAATCGGTGGTTGCTGTGGGACGACACCTGAGCATATTCGTGCCCTGAAGGATGGTGTCACTCATTTAGCACCTATTACAAGTAAAGAAACGAAACCACTGTTGACTAAAGAAAACACTAGCCATTCACAGCGGAATAATAATGATTCATTAGCAGATAAAGCAAAAAAACAACACACAGTTATTGTTGAGTTAGATGCGCCTAAACATCTGGATATTGCAACTTTTATGGATGGCGTATTTGCTTTAGAAAAAGCTGGTGTTGATGCTATCACACTTGCTGACAATTCATTAGCCACTCCAAGAATCAGCAATCTAGCAATGGCAGTAAAAATGAAACAGGCTGGTTCCAAGGTAACGCCATTAATACATCTAACCTGTCGAGATCGAAATTTAATTGGACTTCAATCACATTTAATGGGGTTACATACGTTAAATTTTCATGAAATTCTGGCGATCACTGGCGATCCTACTAGGATTGGCGGATTCCCTGGTGCATCATCTGTCTTTGATGTCACTTCATTTGAACTAACCCGACTGATTAAACAATGTAATGATGGTTTATCCTTTTCAGGAAGTTCATTAAAAACAAATACTAATTTTCAGGTTGCGGCGGCATTTAATCCAAACGTTGCCAACCTTGAAAAAGCTGTGAAAAGGATGAAAAAGAAAGCTGACAATGGGGCTGATTACTTTCTGACTCAACCAATTTTCAGTCATGAAAGGATCATTGAATTACACCGTTTGACCAAAGATATTGAACAACCTATATTTATTGGCATTATGCCGCTCACGTCTCATCGCAATGCTGAATTTTTACATCATGAAGTTCCTGGTATGAAGTTGTCAGATGAAGTGAGAGCGCGAATGCAGCAACATAACAACCGACAGGATAGTTTGCGTGAAGGCATTCAAATAGCGAAAGAATTAATTGATACCACCATTAATTATTTTAATGGAGTCTATATCATCACACCATTCATGCATTATCCATCAACCGTAGAATTAACCAAATATGTCCATGAAAAGACACAATTAGTCACAAAAATATAAAAAAGGGAGTTAATCACATGACAACAATTTTAAGTTCGAACCTAGGTTATCCACGAATCGGAGAGAAAAGAGAATGGAAAAGAGCGATTGAGGCTTTTTGGCAGGGCGATATCACGGAGAAAGCACTTAAAGACCAAACACAAAAATTACGTTTAGACAATCTCAAAAAACAAAAAGAACAAGGAATCGATCTAATACCTGTTGGAGATTTTTCCTTCTATGATCACGTATTAGATACAGCAGTTGCTTTTAACATTATTCCTAAACGTTTTCAACATCATAATCCTAGCGAGTTATCTACATATTTTGCGATTGCCCGCGGGGAAAAGGATGCTGTAGCAGCAGAAATGACAAAATGGTTTAATACCAATTATCACTATATTGTGCCAGAATTAAATGACGTTTCACCTCAACTTGTAGAAAACCGAGCACTTTATTATTATCAAGAGGCAAAAGAAGAGCTAGGAATCGACGGAAAACCTGTAATTGTTGGACCGGTAACCTTTGTAAAGTTAGCAAAAGGATATCAGGAAAACGAACTAGAGATATGGATTAACCGACTATTACCGTTATATGAGCAAGTTCTCACTGAATTAGCAGAGGCTGGCACGCGATGGGTGCAAATCGACGAACCGATTCTAGGCACCAACCTTTCTGAAAAAGAATTGCAGCTTGTCGAAAAAGTATATCAAAGACTCGATAACAACGTATCTGGAATTCAACTTATTATACAAACGTATTTCGAAACGGTACAGCATTACCAGCGGATTGTGAAGTTACCTGTTCATGGAATTGGTTTAGATTTTGTACATGGTGACAACTTGTCACTTATTCAAAAATATGGATTCCCTGCTGATAAAGTACTAGGTGCAGGTATTATTAATGGACGAAATGTTTGGCGAGCGAACCTTGAAGATAAGTATCAGCTGTTAGAGGCTATTAAAGAAGCGGCAAATCCTCAATCATTGGTCGTTCAAGGATCTTGTTCTTTATTGCATGTGCCTGTTACAAAACAATTAGAAGAAAAGCTAGACACCATTGTAAAAGACGGACTTAGCTTCGCCGATGAAAAATTAGTTGAAATTACTTTATTATCCTCAGCTATAAAGGAAGGAAAACAATCTGTAGCATCAGCATTTGAGGCTAGCGAAAATGCGATCAATCGCTTAGATCAATCGAATTATCGTAACCAATCGGTGGAGGTTACCAAACAAAATGTGAAACGTAATGTACCTTTTGCAGAAAGAAAAGTACAACAACAAAAAGATTTGAATTTACCTATATTACCTACCACAACCATTGGAAGCTTACCTCAAACTACCGAAGTAAAAAGAACACGCACCAAATGGCGTAAAGGCGACATATCAGACGAGCAATATAATCAATTTGTTCAGGCTGAAACTAGAAAATGGATTCAAATCCAGGAAGATTTAGAACTAGACGTTTTGGTTCACGGCGAATTTGAACGAACAGATATGGTAGAGTATTTTGGTGAAAAGTTAAAAGGTTTTGCCGTAACAGAGTATGGTTGGGTACAGTCCTATGGTTCCAGATGTGTCAAACCACCATTGTTAGCTGGTAATGTGGAATGGGAAAAGCCAATAACAGTTAAAGAAATAGCCTATGCCCAATCGCTAACAGAAAAACCGGTAAAAGGTATGCTGACAGGACCTGTGACGATTTTAAATTGGTCGTTTGTTCATGAAGAACTTCCGCGCTTTACCGTGCAGGACCAGATCGGCTTAGCATTGGAAAAAGAGGTTTTAGCCTTAGAAGAAGCTGGGGTTAAGATCATTCAAGTTGATGAACCAGCGTTACGGGAGGGGTTACCATTAGATAAACTGAAATGGCCAGCCTATTTTGATGCAGCTGTTCGTGCTTTTGGTTTGGCAACTTCAACAGTGAAGCCTGAAACACAAATTCACACCCATATGTGTTATTCAGAATTTGGTGAAATATATGAAGCAATTGATGGGTTAGATGCGGATGTAATTTCAATTGAAACATCCCGTAGTCACGGGGAAATGGTCGAAACATTTGAAGTCAATCATTATAAAAAAGATATTGGCTTAGGTGTTTATGATATTCATAGCCCTCGTGTGCCTAGTGTTGCTGAACTTGAGGTCAACATTAAGCGTGCTTTAGAAACTATCGAAGTAGAACAATTTTGGATCAACCCTGATTGTGGACTTAAGACGAGAAAAGAAGCTGAAACCATTGCGGCCCTTGAGAAAATGGTTGAAGCAGCTAAGCTTGCACGAGAAAAATATGTATCTATTAAACAAAACTAACATTTCTTGCTTGGACGGCTATATTTTTTTAAGCAATATAAGGAAACCGTGCAATAAATGATGTAGTAATTTTGACATTGATGTTTGTGCTTTAGAAACCGCTGCGGCTTGCCCGTTTCGCTTTCCGGGGGGCATGCTCTTCAGCTAACTTTTTCAAGTGCTCTTTGCTTGAAAAAGTTAGCTGAAGGGAAAACCCCACGGAAAGGGAAGTGGGCAGCCGGAGCGGTTTACTAGTCCATAACACATTTCAAAATTTCCACTTTTGCTATTAAATACACATCCAGTATTACGTAGTAACTTCCTAATACGCATAGAAATCCAAACGACTCAAAAATCTATTTGAATCATTTGGATTATTCTAATTATATAATTCTTTTTTCCAATCTCTTTTTTTAAACTGTTTTTCTGTTTCGAATATACAACAGCAATCCAATTGTGATGATCACTAGACCTACTAATAGGTAATTAAAAATAGAAGTTGCTGTTTCTGGTAATTCATTGTTCTCTACAGATGAATTTTCTTTTTTAGCATTATCAGATCCAGACTCTTCTTGATCTTGATTAGTTCCTTCATCTGTACCTGTTTCTTCACCTTTTGTGGATCCATCTGTGTTTCCGCCTTCTCCATTATCTGTCTCAGCACCGTTATTGGTGTCACTATCTTCGTTACCTTCTCCAGATTCCTCTTCTTCACTTGATTCCATAACAGTAAAAGTAGAGAAGTGAGTAGTAGTTGCAGATACCACACCGTCTTGATAGGTTCCTCCGATTTCTTCCCATTCTCCTGTTTCAGGATTCAAATAGAAGATTTTAAGCAGGTCAGTGTTTTCAACATCTTTATCTGTAATAGAGAATGTTAGCAGTACACCTTCCGCATGGGAAAAATCAGTTATTAGATTTCCACCTTCATTTATGGAAAAGTTATAGACAGCACTTTTTGAGCCATTAACTGCAGGAAGTTTTTCAATAATAATGGATGTATCTTGCTCACCACTAAAGATAGATGGCGGAAAATCTAAGGTGACATCTTTCTTTTTAATGGTTAAGGTCGCATTTTTTTCTTTTAATGTTGTGATTTGGTCGGATGTTAACGAAATTTCAACAGGCTTATTTTCATTAATATCTTCTAATCCTTCTAAGTCAATAGTAACATTTCCATCCATATCCACATTAGTAAAAATACGATCATCAATTTCTACTTTATTATCTGATACGTTTGGCACAGTAGAAATCCGATCTTCTGAACCATAGATTAATGGATTATTCTCGGTTGTTTCTAAAGACACGATATAGTTTTCAAGTGCTTCTACATCAACTGGTCCTTCTTCTCGTTCTGATTCAATTGAAGCAAAAGCACCACGAGAAGCTAAATAACTGTTGGTTGTTAATGTATAAGTGTCTTTCTTTTTAACCTTTTTGCCGTTTGGTAATGTAATCGAGACAACTTTTTCTTTCTTTTGATTATAGCGGTAGCTAAACCCTGCTATACTATAATCGGACCCGTTTTTTGAAAGTTGAGCATTTAAAATAGTTTCTAGTTCTTCTCCTGTCACTTCCATTTTCACTAATGTGTTACCATGGGTCAGAATTTTTTCCAACGATGAAGTAGTAATGTTACCTTCTAATAATGAAGAACCAATCCCTCCACCATTTGTAACTGCAAAATCACTATCCATCACATCTTTCATACTATCTGTGATCAGGTTACCCAAGCCATGATCTCTTCCATTTGTATAGGTGCCGACTAACTCCTGACCATTGTAGCCAATGACGTCTCCATCCTCTTCTACATCCGGGATCTCATCCGTTTTGGCAATACGACCTTCTGAACCAATCACAAGTGGATTATCCTCTGTTGTTGCTAAATACTTAATATAATCCACCGCTGCATCTACATCGACTGGTCCCATCGTTTCATTTGTTCCTAAGTTACTTATTGGACCATCTTGGGTACCGATATAGTTATTGGTTGCTAATGTATAAGTTGCTTCTGGATCAATTGGTGTTCCATCTGGAAATGTTATATCTACCACATGCTGGTAATCGTAATTATACGTGTAGTGTAAACCCGACACACTATAATCAGAGCCATAGCTTGATAAATTATCATTCAATATTGGAATTAAATCTTTCCCTTTAATATCAACAGACATCACCGTATTGGCAAAAGGTAAAATATTAAATACTTCACCCCATGTTATCGGACCTTCATTTAAGATATCACGAATGCCACCACCATTATGCATTGCAAAATCTGCATCCATGGCCCATTTCATACCGTCCGTAATTAAATTACCTAAGCCATGATCTCCATCATTTGTATATTGTCCTTCTAGTTGTTGAGCATTGTATCCAATTACTTCATTTACAATATCTTCAATCTCCACTGCATATTTATCAAGAATCTCTTTTACTGCTGGATCTGGCTGATAATCGGCTTGGTTAGCAAAAACAATTTCCGCTTCGACATCATGAATATCTTTTGTTTCACGATCAATTTGAATGTCGACATCTGCAAAAGCTTTCCCGTATTCTGATGCTTGAATAATCCATTTATTATCTACAACTGCATCGACTTCCTGATGGTTGTGTGCCGCAAAAATGATGTCTACTGCATCATCGACATTTCGTGCTAAATCTGCTGATGCGCCTGTTGCAGAATTCCCAGACTGAGTAGCAGGCATATGTGCTAAGACAACAATCGCTTCGACACCTTGTGCTTGCAAGTCCTCTACTGCATCATTTACTGCTGTTGCTTCATCTGTAAATGCCACATTTTCTAATGAAGATGGCATCACCATGTTCATTGTTTCTTGTGTATTAACTCCAATAAAACCTACTTCTACTCCATCGACTTCTTTGATTGCATATGGTGGTAAGTAAGTCTCACCCGTATCTTCCTGAATACAATTGGCACAAAGCATATCAAAATTCATGCCTTGATATCCAGTAGTGCCAAGTCCTTCTGGATGGTCGCCACCGTTTACCATTCGTTTTAATTCTGCTAATCCTTCGTCAAATTCATGGTTTCCAACTGTCCCGACATCAAAGCCCATTTCATTCATAATTTCTACCGTTGGCTCGTCTTGTAACAACGCGGAAACTGGGGAACTTCCACCAATCATATCTCCAGCATGGACAAGCAATGTGTTTTCATTTTCCTGTTCTCTTTCTTTAATCGCTTGTGCGGTATAATCCATGCGACCATAAACTGCTTCTTCACCAGTTCGATCTAATGTGTATTCCTGATCTATTTTTCCATGGAGATCATTCATACTTAAAAGTTGAAGCTCTAGTATCTCTCCTAAAGGTTCTTCAGAGACAGCTGTATAACCCTGTGCTTCTGCTTCTTCTGCACTTGCAAAAAATATCCGTACTTCTACAGGTACTTGTTCATATTCTGTTGGTTCTACATACTCTTTTGTATCCGAGTTTCCAACATAACGATGGAAATCGCCACCTTCTGAGATTGCACGATACTCAAAAGGTAATTCTTTTAATGGATTTTCTGGATTCCAAATACCTACTTCTGCATCGATTGCATCTTTTGTAGCTTTTTGATAAGTCTGATAGTTTTCTTCATCACCGATTGGCCAGATAAAGTAAGAGGTTGCCAACCCTTCTTTCACCATTTGCAAGTTCGTATTGACACCATCTTTATTAATGACTTCCGCTAACAAGCGACCGTAATCATCTGTTGGCTGCTCACCGATTTTCAATGTAACCTGATCGCCTTCTTGTAATAATTCCTGTAAACGTGCTGTCGCATTTGCTCCATGTTCTTTTTGATTCGCTTCATCGACACCGTTAGCTCCGGCTACATTCGTTTCAGGTGTATCCATATTAACGAAGCGAACCCGGTCTGCTCCTAAAACAGGCTTTTCTAAACGAATCGTATCACCATCTGAAACATAACGAACCGTAGATGTATATTCGCCACTTGCACTCGGTGCTTCCGGCTGTTCTTCTGATGCCATAAAATCGTTAATAGATCTTGTTACTAGTTGATAGCTATTGTAATGACTTAAAATTGCTGTAATATCATACCATTTTCCTTCATTTAGTTCAGAAAGGTCTAATGTCCCTTCCATCACTCTTAAGGTGGTACTATTAAAATCACTATCTATAAAAGATAAGTTATAACCACCACCAGCAGGACTGGATGGAATATCTTCAAGATAACCATTCACAGAAACCAATTGTCCTTCTAACGGTTCTGCAACAGTTTCATCAGCTAAATCTGATAATTCAACAGATGTTGCTGCAGGTATTGCTTCACCTTCTGCTAGAATTTCAATATCTGATCCACTATTTGGGATAATTTCTTTTAATCCATTGTAGGTATCTAGCTCTCCAGTGATGATAATCCGATCGCCTTCATTTAATTCAGGTAAATCTGATCCATCAAACGCAAAAATATTAATACCTGCTGTCTCATCTTGTATGTACGTCGATAGTTGATCACCGGATGGATCTGCTAAGTTATCTGCAGTTACAACACCCTCGATTGTAACACTTGTTCCATCTGGTTGTTGACGTGCTTCTGCAATTGTCTGGCCTTGTGGCGTTTCTCCTTCATTAACATCTCCGTCTGCAAATTCAATACTTGTCACAAATTCAATTGCTTCTTGATTTGAATACTCATCCCTTGTTCCCGTTACTATAACCTTTTTCCCAATCGCTTCTTCATTCAATTCGGGACTAAACATCTCTCGCTGATCGGCTTCTAGCTTTACAATAATAGTTGCTGCTTCATCATTGTTTTCATCTGCCACTTTAATCGCATATTGACTATTAAAGGGCGCTACGATATAACCTTTTACTGTAACCTCTGTACCCTGATTTTCTGATAATGCTTGCGATACAGAAATAGACGTTGTCTCTTCTGCCTGAATTTGCATAACAGGCATAAATGCGCTCGATAATTGATTAAAAACCAGTACGATTGCTAATAATAAACTGGCTCTCATTACATGTTTTTGACGTTTCAATGTTTTTCCTCCCTGTATTCTAACTTGCTTACCTCTTCATACTAGCAAGTAAAAATATTAATTGATTAAACAGATAGTAAAGAGTTTGTTAATTTCTGTTAATGTAATTATTAAAAACAGTTACATTATTTTTCTTGTAACCGTCACTAAAATGACGTACAATGTCCTTAGTAAATTAATTTAATTAAGTCGATAATTTATATTAAAGGAGGAATATAGAATGGATATAAATAAACTGAAGAACAAATTTCAAGATACGTTTCAAACAAAGGTGCAACCAAGGGCTTTCTTTGCGCCAGGACGTATTAATTTAATTGGAGAGCACACAGACTATAATGGTGGTCATGTTTTTCCGGCAGCTATTTCTTTCGGGACTTATGCTATTGCCACACCGCGAACAGACAACAAAATACGCTTTTATTCTGACAATTTTCCCGAAAAAGGTATATTAGAAAGCAGTTTAGATGATCTTGCTTACAAAAATGAGGATGATTGGACGAATTTTCCTAAAGGAATGATATTGTACTTGAAAGAAGAAGGTTATGACATTCCAACAGGATTTGATGTATTATTTTACGGAAATATTCCGAATGGGGCTGGCTTATCATCTTCTGCCTCAATTGAACTTGTCACAGGGGTTCTTTTAGAAAACTTGTATCAACTTGATATCGATCGTATTCGCCTAGTGCAAATTGGTCAAAAAGTTGAAAATCAATATATTGGTGTGAACAGTGGAATCATGGATCAATTTGCAGTTGGGATGGGAAAACAAGATCACGCCATGTTGTTAGACTGTGATACGTTAAATTACGAATATGCTCCAATTAAATTAGAAAATCATGATATCATTATCATAAATACCAATAAACGAAGAGAATTAGCAGATTCTAAATATAACGAACGACGTAGCCAATGTGAGGCTGCCTTAGCAGACTTACAAACACAATTGGATATCGGGAGCTTAGGAGAGCTAACGCCAGAGCAATTTGAAGCAAACCGTTCCTTAATCAAAGATCGAACGAATCAGCAACGGGCAAAACACGCGGTTTACGAAAATGCGCGCACTATTGAAGCCCTTCAAAAGCTTCAGTCAGGTGATTTAGAAAGGTTTGGAGAATTAGTGAATCAATCACATATTTCTTTACGAGATGACTATGAGGTTACCGGTATTGAGTTAGACACAATTGCCCAAACCGCATGGCAACAAAAAGGTGTCATCGGTGCACGAATGACAGGGGCTGGATTTGGTGGTTGCGCCATTGCGATTGTAGAAAAATCAGAAGTACAAGATGTGAAAACAGCTATTCAACAAGCATATGAAGACGAAATTGGCTATGCACCAACCTTCTATGTAGCAGCAATTGGCGACGGTGCAAAAGAAATTTCAAACTAAGGAGGAGTTTAATTATGCGTATTTTAGTATTAGGTGGAGCAGGTTATATCGGTTCACATGCAGTATATCAATTAATCGATCAAGGTAATGAAGTGGTTGTCATCGATAACTTATTAACGGGACACCAAAAAGCAATTCATCCAGAAGTAACGTTTTATAATGGAGATATTCGAGACATCGAATTTTTACGTGAAGTATTCTCCCATGAAAAAATCGATGGTGTCATTCATTTTGCTGCCAATTCGTTGGTTGGTGAATCGATGGAAGACCCTCTTAAATATTTTGATAACAATGTTTATGGTACGCAGGTATTACTACAGGCAATGACTGAATTTGATATTAAAAATATTGTCTTTTCTTCTACAGCGGCAACATATGGAGAACCAGAACAAGTACCAATTACCGAAACGATGCCAACACAACCGACCAATACGTACGGTGAAACAAAATTAACGATGGAAAAAATGATGAAATGGACAGAAGCAGCTCATGATATTCGTTATGTCTCGCTTCGTTACTTTAATGTCGCTGGTGCACGTGGTACCGGTGAAATCGGGGAAGATCATCGCCCGGAAACACACTTAATTCCAATCGTATTACAAGTAGCTTTAAATCAAAGGGAACATATCTCCATCTTTGGTGATGACTATAATACACCAGATGGTACTTGTATTCGTGACTATATCCATGTCGAAGATTTAATTGATGCTCATATTTTAGCACTTAACTATTTAAAAGCGGGTGGCGACAGTAATGTCTTCAACCTTGGAAGCAGTCAAGGATTCTCTGTTAAAGAAATCATTGATGCAGCTCGTCAGGTTACTAAACATGACATTCCTGCAAAAGTAGCGCCTCGTAGAGCTGGAGACCCTAGTACCTTAATTGCGGCATCTGATAAAGCAAAACGCATACTCGGATGGAACCCAACCAGAACAGATATCGATCGAATTATCCAAGATGCATGGAATTGGCATCAAGCGAATCCTAATGGTTACAACGAGGAGGAGTAAACATGGTAAACCATTCATCTTTAGTGGAGACACTTGTAGAAAAGGCGATTGACAAAAAGTTAATACAAGCCAGTGATCAAATCTATGCGCGTAATCAAATCCTGGGGCTTTTAGGTATCGCAAACTATCAGAAAGAGACTGCACGTAGTGATCAGGACATTCCAGATGTATTAGACATCTTAGCAGACGATGCCGTTGATAGAGGACTAATCGAAGACCTGCTCGATGAACGCGAACAATTAACAGCCAAAATAATGGATGTTTTTATCTCAAAACCATCCGAAATAAATGAAGCATTTTACAGAAACTATCAAGATTCACCGGTTAAAGCAACCGACTATTTCTATCAATTAAGTAAAGATAGCAACTATATTCAAACAAAAAGAATTGCCAATAACATTCAGTTTAAAACTGCATCCCCTTATGGTGACTTAGACATTACCATTAACTTATCAAAACCAGAGAAAGATCCAGAACAAATTAAACGTGAAAAAGAAATGAAGCAGGATGTTGCATATCCTAAGTGTCTGCTATGTGCGGAAAATGAAGGATATGTCGGACGTATTGGTCACCCTGCCCGTTCCAATCATCGTATCATTGAGGTGCCGTTAGAAGATGAAGAATGGTTTCTACAATATTCACCATATGTTTATTACAATGAGCATAGTATCGTGTTTGCCAAAGAACACCGACCAATGAAAATTAACCGTGATTCTTTTGCTCGACTAACTGCTTTTGTAGAAAAGTTCCCACATTACTTTATCGGTTCTAATGCAGACTTACCAATTGTTGGCGGTAGTATATTGTCACACGATCATTATCAAGGTGGACACTATACATTTGCGATGACAAATGCAGAAGAGGAATTCCATTTCACATTGGATAACTTTGCTGATGTCGAAGCTGTTGTTGTAAAGTGGCCACTATCTGTAATTCGCTTACGTCATTCGAACCGTAACAAACTTGTAGATGCAGCAGATTACATTTTACAAAAGTGGCGTAATTACAGTGATCCTGAAGCAGATATCCTTGCTTATTCTAAAGACACACCGCACAACACAATCACACCAATTGCTCGCATGCGTGGTGGTCTATTTGAAATCGATCTAGTATTACGTAATAACCGGACATCAACAGAACATCCAATGGGTATTTTTCATCCACATGACGATGTTCATCATATTAAAAAAGAAAATATCGGTTTAATTGAAGTAATGGGTCTAGCCGTACTTCCTCCTCGTTTAAAAGATGAACTATCAGATATTAAAAAATATCTCCTGGGTGAAAAGGTAACGGTTGCAGAATATCATCTCGATTGGGTACAATCAATAAAAGAGAAGCATAAAAACATTACAGAACAAAACGCAGAAGTAATCGTTGAAAACGAATTAGGCAAAAAATTCGCACGCGTTCTAGAAGATGCTGGCGTGTATAAAACAGATAAAGCTGGACGCCTGGCATTCAAACGTTTTTTAGCAAATCTTAATGAGGCATAAGTAGGAGGAACCGAGCAAATGGAAGTAATAACAGACGTAATAAAAGTACAAGATCAGCAGTGGAAAGAATTCACATTAGTAAATGACAATGGAATGGCGGTTTCTATTCTTGACTTTGGTGGCATTATTACCAAAATATTAGCACCGGACCGTGATGGAAAACTAGAAAATGTTGTTGTAGGTTTTGAAAATTATCAAGATTACCTCGTTAATCCTGGCTACTTTGGGGCATTAATTGGTCGTGTTGCTGGTCGAATTGAAAATGCCCAATTTGAAATCGATGGTAAGCCTTATACGCTTCCTAAAAATGAAGGAGAGCATCATTTACATGGTGGAAATCCAGGTTTCCATAATACCATATGGACAGTTGTTCCTTTTGAAAATAATGAAGAAGTAGGCTTAACGCTTACCCTTGAAAGTAAAGATTTAGAAAATGGATATCCCGGTAACTTGCGAATGACTGTTACGTATACGTTAAATAACGATAATGCCTTTACGATTACCTATGAAGGCGTTTCTGATCAAAAAACGGTGTTAACAAGCACGAACCACTCTTACTTTAACTTGAGCGGCAACTTGAAGTCAGATATTCAAGATCATCAAATTACATTAGATAGCAGTAAATTTGTTGAACTTGACGAAGAATTAATTCCAACCGGAACTATTCTCGATGTCGATAATACAACATATGACTTCCGAAATGGCCGTCCGATGAAAGATGGCGTAACATCTGAGTTCAAGCAAAACTTAGTCGCAAATCATGGTTATGATCATTACTTTATTTTCGATCATAATAAAAAAGAAAGTGCGATCGTTCGAGAAGAAACGAGTGGTAGACAACTAACGGTTGTAACAGACCAGCCAGGTGTAGTCATGTATACCTCTAACAATCTATCTGAAGGTTTGAAATTACGCGAGCGTGATTCTGCACAGTATCTAGGACTATGTTTAGAAACGCAAGGATCACCCGCGTCGATCCATCATGAAGGCTTCCCATCGATTTGGTTGGATAAAGATGAAAAATATTTTGCCAAAACTACTTTTATTTTTGATACAATAGAGTAGATTGTGTTATTAAAGCATAATAGTAGGTCAAAAAGATAATAGCAGGTATAATAGAAAAAGCGCTCTTCACCTTGAGGAGAGTGCTTTTTCGCGCTATTATCAATATATTGTGACAATCAGAATTATGGACCACTAGATATTGATTATATTAGATGATTCTGATAAGCTATAAAGGAACTAATCTTGGTATTCATTTATTTTTTGACATAGATAAAGGAGGCAATCCATCCATGCAATCAACGAAAGAAAAATCATTAGCCATTAATGTGGAACAGTTAAATGAGGACATCAAAGAATTTCCCCAGGTTCATCCGATTACACCCGATATGAACACCACTCATAAAGGTGTATCCCGGCTTGTTATGCTAGATCGTTATGCATTTAAGGACACAGAGAAAAAGACTTTAAAAGCAGGAGATTTTGTCGTATTGACGATTAAAGAGGATCCTAAATTCCCTGCGAGAGGTACAGGCTTTATTCTTGAAATTGATAATGTACAACGAAAAGCACGCATTCAAGTTGAAGAAAGCTTTGTCCATGTTTTAGAAAAAGAAGAGGAAAGAGAAACCGGCATTATCGAACGTTCGCTAAGTGTTATGGATAAACCATTAGAAGTTTACTATGAGCAAATAGCGAAACGTAATGCAACAGGTCTTTCATCCGTTGAAGAAACAGAGGAAAAACAAAATCAATGGTTTGAACAGTTTTATCAGGAACTATCTCAATTAAACTTTATTCCTGCTGGTCGCGTACTATATGGGGCAGGATCTAACACAGATGTAACGTACTTTAATTGTTATGTTATGCCATTTGTACGAGATTCCCGTGAAGGAATCAGTGATCACCGTAAACAAGTGATGGAAATTATGTCACGTGGTGGCGGTGTTGGTACAAACGGTTCCACACTAAGACCTCGCAATGCACTAGCAAGAGGGGTAAATGGTAAATCTTCAGGATCTGTTTCCTGGTTAGATGATATTGCTAAATTGACACATCTTGTGGAACAAGGTGGATCAAGACGCGGAGCTCAAATGATCATGTTAAACGATTGGCACCCTGATGTAATTGAATTTATTATTTCTAAAATGCAAAATCCGCGAATTTTGCGTTATTTAATCGAAAATAGTCAAGATGAAAGTATTAGACAGTTAGCAAGCGATAAACTCAATTTCACACCGCTTTCGAATGATGATGTACAGCTTTATCAAGGTATTGTAAATTTCAAAAATATGCCTGGCCAAGGTGGCTTCACCGATGCCAACATTGAAAAAGCTGAAGCTGAATTAAGAGACGGTGGCTCCTATTCAGTTCATAACTCTGAATTTTTAACAGGTGCTAATATCTCTGTATGTATTACAGACGAATTTATGGAAGCTGTAGAAAACAACCAGGAATATGATCTTCGTTTTCCAGATGTAGAGAATTATACGGAAGAAGAAATGGACTACTACAATAAACACTGGCATGAATTTGGTGATGTTCGTGAATGGGAAAAGCTCGGATTTGGTGTGAAAGTGTACAAGCGTATCAAAGCAAAAGAACTGTGGGATTTAATTAACGTTTGTGCGACCTATTCTGCTGAACCTGGCATTTTCTTCATCGATAACGCCAACAATAAAACAAATGCAACAGCTTATGGACAAAAAGTAGTAGCAACAAACCCATGTGGAGAACAACCACTTGCTCCGTTTTCTGTTTGTAACTTAGCAGCAGTGAATTTAGCAAATGTGGCAGATAAAGATAGTAAAATACCGGACTTCGAGAAATTAAAACAAACCGTTGAAATTGGTGTACGTATGCAGGATAACGTGATTGATTCTACACCATATTTCTTAGAGGAAAATCGCGTACAAGCTTTAGGTGAACGTCGTATCGGTTTAGGTGTGATGGGACTTCATGATTTACTCATCTATTGTGAAACAGAATACGGGTCTAAACAAGGTAATGAATTAGTCGATCAACTCTTTGAAGTAATTGCTACAACTGCTTACCGCACTTCTATTGAATTAGCAAAAGAGAAAGGAAGCTTCCCGTTCCTAATCGGAGAAACGGAAGAAGAAACACAAAGCCTGCGACAAAACTTCATTTCTACCGGCTATATGCAAACAATGCCTGAGGATATCCGTGAAGGTGTGTTGAAATACGGTATTCGTAACTCTCACCTATTAACGGTTGCTCCAACAGGTTCAACGGGTACAATGGTAGGTGTGTCAACAGGACTTGAGCCATACTTCTCGTTTACTTACTACAGAAGTGGGCGTTTAGGTAAATTTATCGAAGTAAAAGCAGACATTGTTCAAGAGTACCTGGATCGAAATCCTGATCAAGATCCTGATAATTTACCAAAATGGTTTGTTACGGCAATGAGTCTATCGCCAGAGGCGCATGCTGATACACAATGCGTGATTCAACGTTGGGTAGACAGTTCGATTTCCAAAACGGTAAATGCTCCTAAAGGCTATAAAGTCGATCAAGTGGAACAAGTATATCGCCGTCTCTATCGTGGTGGTGCTAAAGGTGGTACGGTTTATGTGGATGGAAGCCGTGACTCCCAAGTACTAACACTTAAAGCAGAGGAAAATAACCGTTCTGAACAAACGGAATTGTTTGAAGAAGAAGAAAAGAAAGTCGTTATCGTGGATACGGTAAATGAGCTTGATAAGACAGATATGTCGATCGGTTCCGAAGTTGGCGATACCTGTCCAGTTTGTCGCCAGGGAAGCATCGAAGATATTGGTGGCTGTAACACATGTACCAACTGTGGTGCACAATTGAAATGCGGTCTATAATCAGAATACCCCTCGCTAAATTTTAAAGCGAGGGGTATTTTTGTTAGTGTCCAGTAAATAGATAAAAGTGGCCAATAAACCGTTCATAGTGTCCAGCAAAGTATGAAAAGTGTCCAGTAATACATCAAAAGTGTCCAATAAAATGATTTACATGTCCACGATAGACGTTTTAGCTAAATGGACCGGATTATCATGAGTCTGATATGGTACTAAGCGTACACTGAATTGGAATTTATCGGTTTTCAGATTGTATTTCTCTAATACATCTGGTCCACAACTTGCTGAGCCTAAGCCATGTTGTTGATAATCCAGGTTTAAGGTTATCTCATCCTGCTTTACTAAATCATACGTATGCCTTGCTTGATCAATATTTTCAAGCGTATATCGATGCGCACTGTAATCAAAGTTTGGCTGACCGATCGCTAATAAGCCATAAGCATTACCAGAAATCGACATCCAGTTGACTTCGTGTCGATTGCCATTTTCCTGTGGTACCGCATAGCTCGTAAATAAATCATCGACATTACTTGTCCATACACCAAATCGATTCGCTTGTTTGCTATCCACATATGCCTCACCTGGGCCTCTTCCATACCATTTCACCTGATCCATTACACCAGGCACCTTCATTTGCAATCCGATACGAGGCAATGTTTCTGGAATGTCACCTGAAAAAGCGCCATCCACCGTCACCGAAATATCCCCGCTTGCGAATATTTCATAAGTATATACAGTTGATAATGACCATGCCAATTTAGGTGGTGCGATACGTACATTAGCTTTTACGACAACCTTCTTCTGATCTGATTGGATATCATAAGTGAAGTCATCTAAGCGATGCTGTAACCAGTGTACTCCGTATTGTTCCCAGTATTTCTTATTACTAACAGGTTTCCACTGATTGGTTTCATAGATATCGTTATCGATTAGCGCTCGCCAAAAGTTCAACTTAGGTGCTTCGCTGATCATAGCTGAACCTTCCACCAACCATTTATCTAGTAATCCGTTTATTTTGCTAAATGTTGCAGTAAAGTTATTACCTTTTACTGTAATGAAAGTTTGTTCTTCCTCTACTTGCAACTGTCCTTTTTGTATTCGTTCGATCGGCCCTCCTATAGAATTTACTGGTACTACAAACTGAGACCATGCTACTTCATATCCTGTTTCAGCCCAATTCGTATCCGCCGCTAATACTGCTTTAACATTAAGATAATAATCGGTCTTAAAATCTGCCTTCTTAGGTAATGAAAAAGGAATGCCTATTTCCTCTGTTTCACCAGCTTTCATATCTGCAAGGGATTGCGTGTTGCTTTTTATTACTTTCCCATCTGCTTCAAGTGTCCAAATTAAGTTTAGATGATCAAGTGTAATGAAATCATACCGATTGGTAATTTGAAGTTTCTGTGTTTGCCAGTCGATCGAATCGATCATAACAGGCTCCAGAACCTTTTTATATTCCAGTAATGCAGGAGATGGTGTGTGATCCGACATCACGAGTCCATCCATCACAAAGTTTGAGTCATTGGGTTGATCACCAAAATCGCCACCATAAGCAAAATATTCTTCCCCGTCTGCTGTTGTTTTTCGAATCCCATGATCCATCCACTCCCAAACGAAACCACCTTGAAGGCGCGGATATTGATAAAAGGTTTCCCAATATTCCTTTAATGCTCCAGGACTGTTACCCATTGCATGTGCATATTCACAAACGATGTGCGGTGTTTTCAGAAAGTTCTTTTTACCGAGCCGCTCTAAAATATCGATGTCAGTATACATCGTTGTAAAAACGTCAGACGAAACAGGATCATCTTGTGGATCTTTATCACTCGCATTCATGATGGTACGGCATTCTCCTTCATAATGAACAAGACGGGAGGAATCACGATCCTTCGTCCATTGATACATTGCATCATGATTTTTTCCATAACCTGATTCGTTCCCTAATGACCACATTATGATCGATGGTTGATTCTTATCTCGTTCTACCATGCGAATCATGCGGTCTAGATAAGCTTCCTGCCACGCTATATCATCACTGATTAAATGAGGGGTGCCGATATATTCAAAACCATGACATTCCAGGTCCGCTTCATCAATGACATAAAGTCCATATTCATTACAGAGTTGATAAAAGTGAGAATCATTGGGATAATGTGCCGTTCGTACTGCATTAATGTTGTGTCGCTTCATCATCTTAATATCTTCCATCATCCAATCTAACGGTACCGCTTTTCCGTGATCAGGATGATGATCGTGACGGTTAACTCCTTTCAGTTTAATCGCCTTACCATTAACTAACATCAAACCATCTGCTAATTCAATGGATCGAAAGCCAACCTTTTCAGGAATGACTTCTATGAGCTCCCCGTCTTGCATTAACGAAATAAGTAATTGATAAAGATACGGATCTTCCGCAGACCACTTATGTGGATTTGAGATTTCCATTTCAACGGCTTCTTCTGATACCTTTACTTGTTGTTCCTTAACAAGCAAACCATCTGCCGTAAATAATTGAAATTGCAGTTCGCAATCCTCTATTGGATGATCATTCAAAACGGTTTCAATTTGCAAAGTAGCATTCTCATATTGATCATCTAACACGGTTTGCACAAAAAAATCTTTCACATGATAATGTGGTCTCGCTAGTAGATAGACATCACGAAAAATACCACTTAGCCACCACATATCTTGGTCTTCGATATAACTAGCATCTGACCACTGATACACTTTGACGGTAACGATATTCTTTCCAACACTTATGTAGTTGGTAATATCAAATTCAGCAGGGATACGGCTACCTTGACTATAACCGACCTCCTTGTCATTTACCCAAAGATGAAAGGCACTATCGACTCCTTCAAATCGCAAGAAAATTTGTTCCTGCTCCCATGAGGAATCGATATCGAACTCTCGTTGATAAATACCGGTTGGATTTTCCGTTGGAACCTTTGGTGGATCAATTGGAAATGGATATTGCTTATTCGTATAATGCGGAATACCATATCCATGCATTTGCCAATTAGATGGGACCACTAAATCATCCCACTCCTCTACATGTTCAGGCACTTCTTGAGGGGTTTCATAATAAGCAAATTTCCAGGTGCCATTTAACAATTGAAACCGCTCAGAATGTATTCTTTGATTTGTCCATGCTGTTTCTTTATTTGAAAAAGGGATATAATAAGCTCTCGCATCTTCACGATTTCGATGCAGAACAGACAATTGTTCCCAGTCCTTTGTCATGTTGTTCACTCCTGTTCTATAATTGACTGACAAATTGCTTTGCTCTTGTTGTTAACTCGGCTAAATCTTCTGCCGTATAGGAATTTTGTTTTTTCACTAAAGCACTTCCTAGTCCTGCAGCAACTGCTCCCACTTTAAAATAGTCAGAAATATTTTCTAGATTCACCCCACCAGTTGGCATTAATGGAATCTGTGGTAATGGCCCTTTAAGATCTTTTAAATAGTTTGGACCAAAAACCGTTGCAGGGAATACTTTAATAACATCCCCACCATTTTCGTAAGCCGTCAAAATTTCTGTTGGTGTCATCGCACCCGGAATACTGACGACCCCGTATCTTTTCGTCAGTTTAATGGTATCCATGTCCACTGTTGGTGAAAAAATAAACTGTGAGCCCGCCGTGATAGCAGCTCTAGCTGTTTCTGCATCTAATACAGTTCCAGCACCAACAATCATTTCATCGGCAAACTCTTCTCTCACCTGTTCAATTGCATGTAATACATTCGGCGTGTCCACTGTAATTTCTAACGTTTTGATACCACCTTGATGAAGAGCTCTTGCTACATCTAGCACGTGATGAGATGGCACACCTCGAATAATCGCTACTAGTTTATTTTCATAAATCTTTTGTAACGTTTCCATAGTTGGTTCCTCCTCTACCTGTTTACATCTTCTTTATCGTCTTGAAGAAAACGGTCGATCTCTTCTTTGTCTGGCAATCCTTCGACATCTCCATTTACCATCGTCACAATAGCTCCAATCGCATTTCCACGCGCAATTGCCTGGTCTAGTGGTAATTCTTCCAATAAACCTGAAATCACGCCAGCTGCAAAACCATCACCAGCTCCAATCGGATCGACAACATGTTCAACTCGATAACTCGCAACAAATCCACTTTCATCATCCGTATAATAATGGGTACCTTTACTTCCTTCTTTTAAAATAACGACAGAGGAACCATTTGCTTTGAAAAGTTGAGCATATTCATCAATTGATTTTTCACCGAAAAAGAATTTTGCTTCACTGACCCCTGGCAAAACGATATCTGCTTCGGAAGCAATTTCCAACAGAACATCCCTTGCCTTTTGCTTCGATGACCAAAGTTTCTCACGAATATTAGGATCAAAAATAATAGGAACTCCATGTTTTTTTGCGATATCGATCGCATGTATGATCGTTTGATAACACGTTTCACTTAAAGCAGGAGTAATTCCTGTAAGATGAAGATACTTTGCATTAGCAATATATTGTTCATTGATATGCGCAGGCTCTAATCTGCTAGCTGCGGATCCTGCACGATAATAATAAACCCTGACATCATCTACTTTTCGTAATTCTTTGAAATAAAGACCGGTTGAAGCCTTTTCATCTCTAGTAACTTGTGAAACGTCAACCCCCTCGCCCCTTATAAAGGAAACAAGCGTTTGACCTAGCTCATCATCTCCAACTCGACTAATCCAGCCTGTCTGATAACCTAAACGTTGTAAGCCAATCGCCACATTCGTTTCCGCACCAGCAATTTTTCTGGAAAAGGTGGATGCATATCTCATTTTTCCAGTTGTATCTGGTGTGAATAATGCCATACTTTCCCCTATTGTTACGACATCCATTGTAATCCCTCCTACCATTCTGCGACCGTTCCATCTTTATGTCGCCATATTGGATTACGCCAACGATGACCTTCTTTAGCCATTTCGATCACTTTTTCTTCATTGATATTGATTCCGAGTCCAGGTCCTTGTGGAATTTTGACATGACCATCCTGGTAATCAAAAACAGATTTATCGGTAATATAATCTAATAAATCGTTTCCTTGATTGTAATGAATGCCTAGACTTTGCTCTTGAATAAAGGCATTATGTGCAGTTGCGTCGACCTGCAGACATGACGCTAAGGCAATCGGTCCTAAAGGACAATGTGGCGCAACAGCAATGTCGTATGCCTCTGCCATTGACGCAATTTTCTTCACTTCGGTAATCCCACCAGCATGTGACAAATCCGGTTGAATAATATCCGCATAACCAGACTCAAATAAAGGCTTAAAATCCCAACGAGAATACATTCGTTCACCAGTAGCAATTGGTATACTCGTATGTTTCGTTATTTCAGCTAAAGCTTCATTGTTTTCTGGTAAAACAGGTTCTTCAATAAACATCGGGCGGAATGGCTCTAATTCTTTAGCCAATATTTTTGCCATCGGTTTATGCACTCTTCCATGAAAGTCAATACCAATGCCTATATTGCCCCCTACCGCTTCACGAACAGAAGCAATCCGTTCTACTACTCGGTCAATCTTTTCATAGGAATCAACATACTGCATTTCTTCTGTTCCATTCATTTTTACTGCTGTAAACCCTGCATCTACTACCTGTTTCGCAGCGCTTCCCACATCGCTTGGGCGGTCGCCACCAATCCAAGAATAGACCCGAATCGATTCACGACATGCGCCGCCTAACAACTGATAGACAGGGGCGTTAAAGTATTTTCCTTTAATGTCCCATAATGCTTGATCGATACCTGCGATCGCACTCATTAAAATTGGTCCACCTCGATAAAAACCCGCCCGATACATAACGTTCCAGTGATCTTCAATATTACATGGATCTTTTCCAATTAAATAATCAGCTAATTCAAGCACCGCAGCTTCTACAGTGGCAGCTCGACCTTCAACAACGGGCTCTCCCCATCCGGTGATGCCCTCATCTGTTTCCACTTTGACAAAACACCACCTAGGTGGCACAATAAATGTTTCTATTTTAGTTATTTTCATAGTAATCATCCTCTCATTTATTTTTAAATATATCCTAATTTACTTGATATATTATTACTCTGTTCTAAAATTTCTTTAGCCAAAACTCCATTTACTCTTTTCTTGGTTACTCTCTCTACAGGTCCTGCAATACTAATTGCAGCGACTACTTTACCTTCATGATCAAATACCGGTGCAGCAATGCAACGAATACCATTTTCATGTTCCTGTTCATCGATTGCGTAACCCTTTTCTTTGATCATAGTTAATTCCGCTTGTAATCGATCCGAATCTATAATCGTAGTACCTGTAAACTTCGGTAACCCTTGTTCTTTTATATACTGATCTAATTCATCAGGCTCAAAATCAGCTAGTAATACCTTACCCACCCCTGTGCAATGCATGTATGCTCTTCTTCCAATTTGTGAATACATTCTTAACGTCTGTTTGCTCTCCACTTTATCTATATAAACGACTTCATTTCTGTCATGAATACATAAATGTACCACTTCCGCTGTAGTTCTACTCAGATTGTGTAATGCTTCTTTAGCAACAGTTCGTATATCCATATTGTTTAGCAAGTGACTAGCCAGAACAAGACATTGGGTTCCAAGCGCATAATATCCAGTCTGATGATCCTGTTGTACATAACCTTTAACCAATAATGTGTTTAACAGACGATGTGTTGTACTTTTTGCTAAGTTTATTTCCTTCGCTAATACTGTCATGCTTAAACCATCAGGATGTTTACCCAACAATTCTAATATAGATAATGTCCGTTCAACAGATTGTACCACGTCACAACCCCACCCTCATTTCTGTTCCACAATTCGGAACATCTTTTTATAATATGGAATACATTTAGTTTACTGATTTATGTTAGATACGTCAAATTATTTTAAAATGGAATACATTTTTAGAATGTTACTTAACCATAAAACTTATTACCCATTTATTTTAATGATAAATAAATTATTATTACTAAAAATGATATCTTTTAGTGGAAATTATGGTATAATTGAACTATTGTTTTTGTTATTTATAAATCAGGGAGTTGATTAAAAGATGGTCTTTAATAAAAGAAAGAAAGTTGATGTCAAATTAGATTTTGCAGGGAAAGATATAGTAAGAAGGAATTCTATTGTGTTATTTGCTTTATCTTTTGTATCTGTTTTAGTGTTACTTTCTATATTCTCTACTGAATTAACCAGCCATTTAGTGTTTCTCAGTACGATTCAAATAGTTGTCTGGTTGTCCTTTATGTTCCTTCACTTTAAAAGGTACTGGATTTTCAAAATTAAATATATTGCAGTTTTAGGCTCTGTATTATCAACCACTTTCACTATTTTTTATCAGCCGTCAACTACAAATATTCTATCTGTTTTTTATTTACTATTCTTAGCACTTATCTATATGAACTATAAGTTATCCATTTTCACTTTAGTTTATGGCCTTATATGTGTAATTTACATGGTATTTTTCCAAAATAATGTGATTAGCTTTGAAGCCGGATCTGAAGTTACTTACATTATTTATTATATATTAGTGGCAACACTCGTAATCTCTTTATTAAAAGTTTCTGATTTTATGAAGAGTGGAACCGAAGAAGCAAGGAGAACAACAGAAGAGCTATTAGAACAGCAGAAACAACAGAAGGATTCTCTACTTAACCTTATTAATGTAATTAGTGATAAGACAGAGCTTATTACGAATAATAGTGAACAAAACAATACCTCTTTCCAGGAAATGGGACAAGCATTCCAGGAAATTTCAACAGGATCCAATACTCAAAGTGAATCAGCGCAAGATATTAATGAAGCAATTGTAAATATGACAAAGCAGCTTCAGAAAATGACAGATACGACGACAGAATTAACAGATGAATCAGCGAATACAAAACAATTATCGGAAACAGGACAACAACAAATCAATGCCCTTACTCAAACGGTTGGTGAATTCCGAGAAGAGATTGATGCAATGTCACAGGAAATTAGTTTATTAATTAAAAATCTAAATGAGACAAATCAGTTTAGTAATACAATTAAAGAAATCGCCAATCAAACCAATCTGCTCTCACTCAATGCAAGTATCGAAGCAGCACGAGCTGGAGAACATGGAAAAGGCTTTGCTATCGTAGCAAATGAAGTCCGCAATTTAGCCGAAATGACTACAGATTCTGCTGAGAAAATTTCTGAACAACTGGAGTCCTTTACAAGACAATCGGACCAGACACGTAATAAAATGTTACAAGTATCGGAAAGAATGGCAGAAAGCTACGAACAAACAAAAGAAACAAATAATTCATTTACACATATTAATACAGCTGTTATCAATCTAAATCAGTTATCGAAGAACAATGACACATTAATGCAAGACGTCACCAATTCCGTAAAGCACATTAGTGAATCCATTAGCGACTTGGCCGCGGTCAGTGAACAATCCAACGCATCGATAGAAGAAGTTACTGCTACTTTGGATACTTGCCTAACAACTAATACAGATATTTTAGATCAGTTAAAACAATTGGAAGCAACGTTAAGTGTAAATCATGAATATTAGAAACTGATTCTCAAATGATTAGTTATATACTTCATCACTAATATGTCTCTAACACGCAAAAAAATGCCTGGAAATTCACCAGGCATTTTTATTAATATAATTTGGCGGATCTAGAAGTACTATGAATGTTTTAATACTTTCACACCAAATTTTTCAATAGTTAATGATTCTGTAACTGTACTTCCATTTAAAATATCTTGATATTTTTGATCATGAAGTACTATTTTCTTTGTTTCATTAGTGAAGTTCATCAAGAAAATGAATTCGTTACTGCCATCTGTACGTATTTGTGCACTTACCCCTTCTGGTAATGGGCCATTCATTGCCTTTTTCAGTTGAAGTTCATTAGCTAATTCAACAAAAAAATCTTTCTGAAATGCTTGATCATTTCTTGAAGCAATATAATATGCTTTTCCTTCACCTAAATGGTTAACTGTTAAAGCTGGTCTGCCTGCATAGAAATCATCACCGTAATAGGCTAATGCTTGTGCTCCTTCGAGATGAATAAGATCACATAATTCTTTTGCTTTATATTCACCTTTCAGCCCTAATTCATTATTACCGATGGTTTTAACTGTATTGACTTCTCCATCATATAAACCGTCAATTTCTTCAGACCAGATGCCTAATGTTTTACGTAATGGTCCAGGAAAACCGTCAATAAAGCATAAATCATGATCATCAACAATACCTGACCAATAGGTAGTAACAAAAGTTCCACCGTTTTCGACAAATTGCTGAATGTGCTCCCCAACACCAGGTTTCACCATATATAACATTGGTGCTACAACAAGCTTATATTTAGAGAGGTCTTTTTCTGAATCAATTACATCTACTGCAATCCCTTGTTCCCAGAATGCTTGGTAATGTTCAACTACAGTACGTTCATAATGAACACCACTATTACGTGGTCCTTGGGCATCATTTACAGCCCAGCGATTTTCCGTATCAAAAACAATCGCTACTTCTGCATTCACAGTAGTTCCCACTATTTCATCCAAGTTGGATAAATCCTCACCTAACTTCTTCACATCTTGAAAAACACGAGTATGTTCATGTCCCACATGATCAACGACCGCACCATGAAACTTCTCACTCGATCCACGACTTTTACGCCATTGAAAATATTGGACCGAATCTGAGCCATGAGCCACAGCCTGAAGTGAGGATAGTGCATGCATACCAGGTTTTTTCAATTTACTAATCGGCTGCCAGTTCGTTAAGCTTGGCGTACTTTCCATTAATAAGAAGGGCTGACCATACTTTAAAGAACGGAACCAGTCGTGATTCATCGCTGTATATGCTGCAAGAAATGATTCATCTTGTTGATCGTGCCATGTTGGATAGGAATCCCATGAAATAATATCAATATCATCTGCCATTTTCGCATAATCTAACCCTTCGAATAGCTCCATAAAGTTAGCTGTTGCAGGCATCTCAGGTTTAACTGACTTTAATGGCTTCACTTCTTCGCGGTAAAAATCTAATGTTTGTGCTGTAACAAAGCGTTTCCAATCCAAATTTTGTCCATGAACCATCGTTTCCCCATGTGGTGCAGGTGATTCTACCTGAGACCAGCTTGAGTACGTATGACTCCAAAACGTTGTCCACCAAGCATCATTCAATGCATCTAATGTTTTATATTTATCTTTCAACCAGTTACGAAAAGCATCTTGACAATAATCACAATGACACTCTCCACCATATTCATTCGAGATGTGCCAGCCAATAACTGCTGGGTGATCAGCATAACGTTCCGCTAGCTTACTATTCATAATTTTTGTTTTTTCACGATAGACTGGTGAAGTAAAACAATGATTATGTCTCATACCGTGCAGATTTCGTACTCGATTTGCACCTACACGTAAAACTTCCGGGTACTTTTCCGACATCCATGCCGGTCTAGCACCAGTTGGTGTTGCTAGAAAAGCATAGATACCATTCTCATGAAAAGTATCGAGTAACTTATCCATCCACTCAAATGTAAACTTGCCTTCTTCCGGTTCTAGTTTTGCCCATGAGAAAATCCCGACAGACATCACATTACAATTTGCTAATTTCATTAATCGAATATCTTCTTTTAATACCTCTGGATACTTCTCCCATTGCTCTGGGTTATAGTCCGCTCCATGAAGCATTTTTGGTATTTTATCACTTACTGGATTAAATTTCATGTTATCACCTAACTCTTTCCTGTTGTTTTAGTCTTTAAATGCATTAAGCCCTTCTAATTTGTTACCTTCATAGTCAAAAAGGGTTAAATGAGACCAATTATTTTCATGACCTACTGACCACTCCTGTTTAGAAGGAATCCAGCAAGGCTCCCAATAATAGATCCCTGTTCCAAGGTTGTTTGGGGTTTGTTTGACAGTTTCTATCAGTTTTTCTAAATAGGCTTTCTGTCCATCTACTGAAGCAGGAAACCCTGGTACCAGATGTTCACGGAAATCTGGTGCATCGTCCACTACGGGAATCTCATCCGGTACAATCCATGGGTATGCAACTTCGACTACCATAATCTCTTTATGATAACGATTAGCTGTATCCACTAAGTTGGCTTCAAAATCTCCATATGGACCATGCCACCAAGGATAATAGGATAAACCGATTACATCGTATTTAAGACCATAATTTGTGATTTGGTCATAGAATTTACGAGTTCCTTCATTGTCACCACCACGATCAATATGTATCATCGTTTTAACTGTATTCTCTTCTCTTGTGGCAGCCTCTACTCCATCAAGAGCCGCTTTAATAAGCGGTAGAATACCGTCCCAATTTTCAACCTTCTCGCTATTTTCTTCTTTATATATTTTTCCTTCTTCCCATAACATTCCGTTTGTTATCTCGTTACCGATTTGCACCATGTCAGGTAGTATATCTTCTTTATCAAATGCTTCAATGACTTCTTTTGTATACGTATAGACAGCCTTTACTAACTCATCGTATATTAATGATTCCCATGCTTTAGGCTTTGTTTGTTTACCAGGATCTGCCCAATAATCCGAATAATGAAAATTTAGCAAAAAATCCATATCGTATTCCTTTATTCTTTTAGCCATTTTTATCGTTCTTTCTAGATTAGTATATCCCCCAGTGGGTGTATGCCATAAGCGAAGTCGAACAGCGTTAACCCCTGCTCGATGCAAAATACCGATCACATCAGCAGGTTTTCCATTCTCATAATAAACGCCGCCCTCTGTTTCCACTTCATCAACAAATGACAAATCGACACCCTTAATAAATTTTTCCTGTGTCATAATTGTGTTCCTCCAAGCAAATAATTATCCTTTTGTACCACCTGCAGTTAAACCTGATATTAGGAATCGTTGTAAAAACAAGTAAATAATTGCTACTGGTATCGCGATTAAAATGGCACCAGCTGCGAATCTTGTAAAGTTATTTGAAAATTGATCATTGATAAAGTTAAACAAACCTAAAGCAATCGTGAAGTTTTCAGGACTTCTTAAAACGATAGAAGGTAAAATAAAATCAAATAACGGTGTCATAAAATTAAATAGCGCTACCACAGCTAGAATCGGTTTAGCTAAAGGCATAATAATTTTAATAAATACCGTAAAATGACCAGCACCATCAATTCTTGCAGCTTCATCTAATCCTCTTGGAATCGTATCTAAGTACCCCTTTACTAACCACGCATTAAACGGAATCTGACTACCAATATAAATCAGAATTAAACCTGTTAATGAATCAAGTAGACCAATTAAATGAAGGAAAATATACAATGCTACCATCGCCATCATTACAGGGAACATTTGTAGAATAAGAAATGTATATAATCCAGATTTTCGCCCAACAAAGTTATATCTGGAAAAAGAATAGGCTACAAAAGACGTCATGATAACAGATAGCACAGCTGTACTACCGGACACAATCATACTGTTTTTATACCATAATAAATAATTACTATTAGGGTCTGTAAATAACCACTTATAGTGTTCGAAGGACCAATTTTCTGGGATAATGGTAGCCGAATATAAACTATTTCCAGGGTTTAACGACATTCCTAATGCCCAAATAATTGGATATATAATGATGACGGACATAAAAGCAAAGATTGCATAGATCCCCAATAATTCTAGATTGGATTTCAACTTTGGACTCATTATATATTCCCCTCCTCTTTAAATGATTTCGTTCGTCTAAATTGGAAAATGGCAAAAATTGAAACCATTAAACCAATGATTAATGAAATAGCTGCAGCCATACTGTAATCGTTTGTTTCAAATGTTAGCTTATATACCCAAGATATCAAGATGTCAGTACCTCCGGCATTTTGCCCTTGCACAGCTGGTCCACCTTCATTAAACAAATAAATAATATTAAAATTATTAAAGTTTGTCGTATATTGAATAATTAATAATGGAGCAGTCGCAAATAAAACGTGTGGCAACGTAATATTGCGGAATTTTTGCCATCTTGTTGCCCCATCAACTTCTGCTGCTTCATACCATTCAGAGGATATACTTTGAAGAACCCCTGAAAATAAGGCAAATACAAATGGATAACCTAACCATGTCTGAATCATAATTAAGACAATCTTTGTATAAAAAGGATCTGTCAGCCAAGGCAGTCCATTCCCACCTATTAATGGAATAATAATATCTCGATTTATTGCACCAAATTCGTCATTAAACATCGCTGCAAAAATGAGAATGGAGACAAACGCTGGAACTGCCCATGGTAAAATTAGAATTGTTCTAATTGTTTTTTTGAATTTTACACGCTTATCGTTTACTAGAACAGCAAGGATTAATCCAACGACAATCTGAAACGAAGTTGCTACAATTGTCCAAACAATCGTCCAAACAAAAACACTTGCAAATGTATCCTGCCAAATTGGCACTGTAGCTAAATCCATAAAGTTGCCAAAACCAATCCACTCCACTAAATTACGTGGTGGTGAATTATACAAATCATAATTTGTAAAAGCTAAAGCAATCGCAAATAACAATGGAAATACAACTGTAAAGATTAATAGTACTAATCCCGGAGCAGTCATAATGTATGGGAATGCTTTATCATAGAGATTTTTCAGCGATTGTTTAATACTTGGAATAACCCATCCATCATTAATTTTTTGTGCTTGTTTTTTTGCATCGATCACATTAAATACGTAAAAAATAGCTGCCAAAGCTAATAAAAGCAATGAAACAATTCCATAAACAAGCAAATAAATAGAGTGATCAACACCAGGAATGGTACCTAACGTAGTAATTCCCCACAGACCTAACCAAAGAAAATCAAAAGTCGCTAAGATAAAGGCAATTTCCAAAATTATGAAAGAAATTCCCTTCATATAGCGCTTGTTATATATTTGTCCTAATCCGGCTAATAAAATGGAGAGTACCATTGCAACATTCGGATTTAATTTTTTCTGATTCTTTGGTAGATGTCCATTATTTTCTTCATTTTGAGCCATCTATTCCACCTCTTTCATATAAATGGGAGAGTGGAAAAGAAACTTCTTTTCCACTCTTCCGTCTTATTCTGAAGTACCCATCGTACCAATCTTATCTTTAATAGATTGAACAGTATCTGTAACAGCACTTTCTACGTCTGAACCATTGTTAATCAATTCAATCGCGATATCCATATCCCAAACTGGTGACATTTCAGGAATATTTGGCATTAATGTACCGTGTGGGACTTGTTCCGTATAACCTGCATAAATTGGGTCTTCCACTGCATCTAAAATTTCAGGTCTAGGTGGTAATTCACCCGTAACTTCATAGTACAATTGAGAGTTTTCATCATTCGTCATAAATTTAGCAAGGTCTGTTGCCCATTTCTGATTCTCACTATAATAAGATACTAACCAAGATTTCACACCTACAAAAGATGGCGCCACTTCACCGTTCATTTTTGGTAGTGGTGCAGTAGCTACATCATCACCAAGAGCTTCTTTATAAATTGGCATATTCCAAGGACCACTAACAACCATTCCTACTTTTCCTTCTTTAAACAATCCATCTAACACGTCAACGGTTAACGTTTTAGGTAGCAAACCTTCGTCGATAAATTCTTTATATTTTTGTAGACCTTCGATAGATCCTTCATTATCTAATCCGATATCTGTAGGATCATATACGCCGCCTTCTTCACCAAATACATAACCACCATATGCATTCATAAATGAATATAAATAGTAGAATTCAGGTGAAATTAAAAATCCATATTCGTCATTGCTTGGATCTGTCAATTCTTGTGACATAGCAAGCACATCATCAATTGTTTCTGGAACTGTGTCAATTAAACTTTTATTATAAAAAGCAAAATATGTTTCGATTGCTACTGGAGCACCGTAATTTTCGCCTTCATACAAAAATGCGTCCATTGCTACATCTGTAAAAGCTCCAGCTTCATCATCTGTGTACTCAATTGGCATTGCTAAACCTTGTGCCACAATGTCACCTAGACTATCTTGTGGTTGAAAAAATAAATCTGGACCGTCACCAGTTGGACCAGCTAAAGCTAATTCCTGAACTTGATCTGGAATAGCAACACGTTCATATTTAATTTCAATACCAGTTTCTTCTGTATATTTATCAAACATTTGCGTTGATACTTCTTCAGCAATATCTTCATCATTGATCCATACTACTAGTTCTTCTGGTTTATCTTCCTCTGCACTTTGACTTTCTTCATTATTCTCTTCGCTACTATTTTCATTATCTGTAGCTTCTTCTGCTCCCTCACGTTCTGGTGCACATGCTGTAAGTAAAAGAACAAATGATACCATTAATAATAAACCCCATAAAGTTTTGTTTTTAATCAACTTCATGACCTCCTTAATAAATTAAATTAATTATCTTTACATTTTTTATTATAAAGCGATTTCAACTTGATAGATATATCAAATTATTCTAGCCTACTTTCAAAAAACGAAACAAAGCCTGCATCTTTCATTGATGCAGGCTTCGATAAGTACTCGGTGTAACCCCTTCACGTTTTTTAAAAGTTGTGACGAAATGACTCACCCCATTAAAACCTACCTTTTTTGCGATTTCTTTTAAAGATAAGCCTGGTATAGTGATTAAAATCCGTTTCGCTTCCCGAATTCTTAATTGAACTAAAAAGGAATAGGGACTTATTCCAAATGTATCATGAAACATTGTATTTAAATGCTGAGAACTTACCTGTGCTTTTTCAGACATTTCCAGCAATCCTATATCTTGAGGATAAACTTGTTCTAACCATTCTACTGTCGCTTTAATTTTTTCGAAGGACTGAAGAACCGACAGTTTATTGTTCATTTGACCATACTTTTTTAAATGCATTAAAAATTGATATAAATCCGCTGAAATTTCATGTGATAAATGATGTGGATCCTGATAATGTTCTAGTTTTCCTATCATTTTATCCATATGATTTTTAAAAGAAATGTTATCCGTTTCTTCATAAAATGCCGAATAGTTCATATCTAACGCATTCAGTATTGGATCTATCGCTGCTCCAGTAAAGGTAATATAGTATGTTTCCCAATGTACGGTTGCATTGTGATCAGAATAATATTTATGAGGGGTATACGGTGTTAATAAAATACCTTTGCCTTCAGGTAAAGAAAAAGCCTGATTGGCTAATTCAATGACACCTTCCCCTTTAACTGTTTGTAACCAATGATAATATGGATAACCTTCCTGTCGGTCGAAATCCAATTCATATGGATTATAACCGATACTTTCGATATACACAGGCAAGGGGTTTTCAGAAACAGAAAAGGTAAAACGTTTTTTCTCAGCCACTTTATCACTACTTTCATAGTAAATAGTTATATATATCTATATTATAAACGATATTATCATAATCGCAAAATAGTATATTTCTACTAAACAGTAAAACGAGCAAACCCCAATTCACCCTATCATTACATACGTATAAGAAGTATTATGCGACATAACTTTTGCTGTGAAATAATCTTTGAAAGCTGATAACTGCGTAACAATCGCTCCGGCTTGCCCACTTCGCTTTCCATGGGTTTTCCCTTCAGCTAAACTTTTTACCTTTTATTCATAATATGATGGACGATATGGATTAAAAGCCTAACATGTTTATTCGTACTTAAGTTGTAAAGCATCAAAAAGCGCAGGTGTCCGTTTCCACTCCTGCGGGATGTTTTTATCCGAAGATCCACTTTTTAAGCGCACTTTGCTTAAAAAGTTAGCTAAGGAGAAAAACCCGCGGAAAGGGAAACGGATAAGCCGAAGCGATTGCAAATCACATATAATATCTCATAATTACTTCTACAATAGAGTCGCATAATCCTTTTTATGTGTAGGAATTGATGGGTATTTATACTATTAATGCGTATTATTAAAAACTACTATCTCAATAGATAGTAGTTTAGTCTATAGCTGGTTCGAATAGTTCACTTAAAATTAATGCAACTGCGCCAAGGGAGGATCCATAGTCACCTAACTTTGATACATAGACAGGTGTCTGTTGGGCTTGCTCTGAAATAGCTCGGCTTTGAATCGTCTTTCTAATTGGCTTGAGGATGAACTTACCAGCCTTAGAGACACCTCCTCCAAGAATAATGGTACTTGGATTACACACATGAATTAGATTTGTAAGAGCAATACCCAGGTATGTTCCTGCCTCTGCTAGAATATCAATTGATAGTTTATCCCCTTCTATGGCTCCGTGATGCACCTTTTCTGCTGTTAAATCTGTATTATTATATTCAGATAGAATAGTAGAATTCCCTTGCTCAATCATCTTCACCATTTTTTCTGCAATAGCTGGGCCTGAAGCAACTGTCTGAAGGCAACCATCATTCCCACATGTACATCTTTCGCCATGTATATCGATTGTCATATGACCAATTTCACCAGCTATGCCGTGTTCCCCGCTATATAACTTTCCATCTATCACTAATCCCGCACCAATCCCTCTTCCTACATTGATCGCAATCATACTAGTATTCGCTGTTTGATTTTGAAACCACGCTTCTCCTAGTGCTAATGCTTTGGCATCGTTCTCTACTTTTACATCCATATCAAAAGTAGATTCTAGTTCTGATTTAATATCCATATTACGTAAATTTAGGTTTGGTGCAAAAACGGCTATACCTTGTGTAGCATCAACTACACCATGCATAGCGACACCAATGCCTATAAACTTTAAAGATTTATTTTGTGAGATTAAATGCTTTACTCCTGTTACGAGCATTTGCAAAAAATCATCCTCTTCAATTCCTACATTTACCGTTTTTTTGATCTGGTCCACTATTTTACCTGATAGATCTGAAACAATAAATTGCACATCACTAGGTCCTGCATCTATACCAATAATATGAAAACCAGATGTATTTAACACTAACATTGTAGGTTTTCTCCCACCTTGTGAAATACCTAACTGACTTTCTTTGATAAGATCCTGTTCTAATAACTCCTTGACAATTGTTCCTACGGTCGGTGGTGTGAGTTGTGTTTCTTTAGCAATTTGCGCTCGAGAAATCGAGCCGGCTGAACGTATTTTGTTTAATATAATTGATTTATTTAATGACTTCATCCATTGAAAACTTCCACGCTGCATGTTTCCCCCAACTTTCTTAATATACTTTAATAAGTATACCATAATATCCAATTGCACTTAAAGAATTCCTCAGGTTAAGTAGTGATGTAGATGTATATTAAGAAGTATTATACGACATAACTATTGTGGTAATTATGAAATGTTATATGTGCTTTGCAATCGCTCCGGCTTTTTTAAACTCTACCATTCAAGCAAGAATAATCATGCTGGCGTTTCCCCATCAATTTATCATTAGATTACTTATCATTGTTATCAATATAAGCTGATTTATTGTCTAATTTTAACAACCCAAAATATTAGCATTTGGAATAGTTGTAGAGTCCCACTAAACGTAGGCAGCCACTTTCACTCCTGTGGGGTCGTTTTCCCTGAAGATCCACTTTTCCATGCGGTTTTTGCTTGAAAAAGTTAGCTGAAGGTAAAACCCCACGGAAAGGGAAGTGGGCAAGCCAAAGTGTTTACTACGCAGTTCTAACATCTCATAATTACCACAAGAGTTATGTCGCATAGTCCTGCTTTAATTCAGTATCTGAGTGACAATATATATTTTATGATAGGAATGATGCTTTTTTTATGGTATGTAAAAGGAGGTATGGAATAGTTTCCATACCTCCTTTTTATTAATATGGTCCACGAATGTGGTCGTGTACTTCTTTTTGATAAAAAGACTCTAATTTAGCTAGCTCCTCAGCGGAAAAGTCTGGGACATCCATTGCAGCCAAGTTATCCTCCACCTGTTTTACCGTTTTAAAACCAGGAATAACAGAAGAAATCGCATCATGGCTTAAAATCCATTTTAATGCAGCACGAGTCATGTTGCCACGACCATCCGCAATCCAATTTAATTGCTCACTAAGTTCTACACCTTTTTCAAAAGGTAAACCAGCAAAAGTTTCCCCTACATTAAAGGCTTCCCCATCTTTATTAAACTTACGATGGTCATCCTCCTCAAACGTATGGCCTTTTGAAAATTTACCGGTCAACAAACCACTTGCTAATGGTACTCTTGCTAAAATACCAACATTTTTCTCCTGTGCAACCGGGAATAATTCCGTTACTGGCTTTTGACGGAAGATATTAAAGATCACCTGCAATGCCGCAACATTAGGATTTTCCATCGATAATAAACCTTCTTCAACCGTTTCTACACTTACGCCATAGTGACGAATCTTCCCTTGTTGTTGTAATTTATCCAAGACTTCAAATACTGCCCCATCACGTAAAATTTCGATTGGAGGACAGTGAATTTGAATTAAATCTAGTTGATCACGTTGTAATCTTCTCAAACTATTTTCCACGTAATTGGTAACCGACTCTTCGGAGTAAGTTTTCGGATCATGGATATCACCCGCACGACAAAATTTGGACGCAATATGAATTTTATCTTCTTTACCTTTTGTCGCTTTTGCTAATAATTCTTCACTATGTCCATCTCCATAAACATCTGCTGTATCAAAGAAGTTGACACCAGCATCCATGGCACGTGCTAAACCTTCCAGCGCCTCTTTATCATTCGTTTGGCCCCAAGCGCCCCCAATGGCCCATGTACCAAAACTTAGTTCACTTATTTTCATATCAGTTTTTCCAAATTGACGGTATTGCATATAATCTCTCCCTTTCTCATTAACTAATCATTGAATTTTACATAATCTCTCCAGTTATGAACCGGTTGCCAACCTAATACTTCTTTTGCTTTCTTATTACTTAATAATGTCTCATATCCATCGATTGGTTCACGGATATCTGCCACATTCGGAAAAGAGGTTTCCATTAACTCTTTACTTGTAACATCCATACTGGAATTATCTGCGGCTAAGTTTAGTTCCACGGTTCCCAGGCCATCTTTTTCTACTGCTAAACGATACGCAGCTCCAGCATCACGAGCATCTATGTAACTCCATAGAATTGGCTTTCTCAGTTCTGGCTTGTGGATAAAATCCGGGAAATTTTCATACATATGCGGCGCAATCACGTTGCCAACTCTCATAGAAACAACTTGCATACCAGTACGCTGATGAATCATTTCGGCTGTCTTTTCATTGACAATTTTAGATAATCCATAGCTATCTTCAGGCATTTGTGGATGCTCTTCATCAATTGGTACATATAATGGTTGAAGATTTTGTTTTGTAAAAACAAATCCATAAGAGGATTCACTCGAAGTGATCACTGCTTTTTTAATACCTAACGTCCCAGCAGCCTCTAATATATTATAGGTGGATATCACATTGTTTTGAAATGTCACTTCATTCGGATGGGAATATGCTACCGGAATTGCAGCCAAATGCACTACAGCATCCGCACCTTCTAATACTCCATATACTTCCCCAAGATTTGTTAAGTCTGTGATAACGGTTTTACATTTTGGGTTTTCCGGATGCTTTTGATCGACATTTAACACCTCATACCCATGGTCTAAAAACTCTTGAATAACAGAAGGCCCTAATAAACCACTTCCGCCTGTAATTACTACTTTTGTCATAACGATGCCACCTTCCTTTTTTGTTTACGCTTCCACATTGTATTATACTCTCTTTTATAGATGTTGAAAAAGAATCCGCTTGACCATACCCGAAAATCTCACTTCAGATTTTATACATATTATCGCTCGATAGGAAATGGTTTGGTATGATAGGGAGTACATACGTAAAACATACCGTAACCTGTCAATCCTAATACAAGGAGGACTAGTATATTAATGAGAGAATTTTATAAAGTATTAATTGTAGATGATGAAATGTTGATTCGCCAAGGCATTATCAATTATATAGAATGGGAAAATGAAGGGTATAAAATTATTGGGGAAGCCTCGAATGGTGTGGAAGCCATGCAGTTAATGGAGACTCATCACCCCCATATTATCATTACAGATATTGTGATGCCGGGGATGGATGGAATAGAGTTAGTAAAAAACGTAAAAGAGTCTTATCCTGAAACAGAAATCATTGTTCTAAGTAGCTTTGAAAATTTTGATTATGTTAAACAGACCTTTCAAAATGGTGTTGCTGATTATATCTTAAAACCAAAATTACAAACAAATGAACTGTTACAAACATTAAACAGAGTCACAAAATCACAAAAGAAAACGACTCAATCTAAAGAGTCAACCCCTTCTATTGAGGAGATTTTGCAAAAGATAATAGCTGGATATCAATCCATTCGTGAAATGGATTATGCTCGTGAACATTTATCTAAGGATACATTTATCCTCATTGAAGCTTTTTGGAATATAAGAACAGATCAGCAATTATCCCATCATATTATTACAAATCAATTAGAAAATAGGCTTAGTAATACCATACTTCATAGCATCCCTATTAAAGAAAAAAGTGCACTCTATTTAGTTAATTTCTCAGAAATATCGATAAATGAGCTGAAAGAAGCTGTATATGATAGTGATAAAAATATATCTGCGAACCAATTAAAATGGTTAATAAGCAATCCTTTTGATTCATTGGAAGATCTGAAGACTAATTATGAAACAACTCATAAAAAAATCATCCAATACCACTTTTATTTGCCTGAGGTGAATTTTCTTTTCTATGATAATTTACCGGAGCCAGAAATCGCAAATACTGAATTTGATTTAAATCATATGATCTACTTATTCAAACGAAAGCAATTCCAAGAAGCTTTTATTTACTTAAACAAACACATTGGATTATTATCGAATCAATACAATACTGACGTTTTCGAGTTTCAATCATGGTTGGAAAACATAATCTTTAACATCCTTGTATTACTTGGCAATATGAACTATACCATTGAAGAACTCGAAAAAGAAAAATACCATTATTTCCAAGAGATTAATGAAGCTTTTAACGTAAGAGAAGCAGTGTCTACCTTTGACCAATTTCTATCCAAAGTAGAGCAAAAAGTTTCACCCGAAAATGCAGAAGCAATGTCCAATATTCAATTATTACTGGATTATATTGAAGAACATTATGATAGTCATCTTACATTAAGTACATTAGCAAAGCATTTTCATTTTAATCCTTCTTATTTGTCAAGTTACTTTAGCAAACATCACAAAGAAGGCTTTAGCGATTATTTAAATTTTGTTCGAATCAAAAATGCAATGCAGCTACTAGAATCTAGTGATAAGTCTATCTCTTCTATAAGTGAAGCAGTTGGCTACTCAGATCCTAGCTATTTCACAAAAGTGTTTAAGAAAGTGACAAACACTTCTCCTAGTACCTACCGTAAAGAAAACAAAAGACAGAATTGAGGACATCTCAAATGAAGAAACTCATAGGTATCTTTCAAGCAAATAATTTATTTATAAAGATCTTTTTAGTGATGGTAATAAGCGTTATCGCTGTATCAATTATGATCACTTATAACAGCATACGCATGTCTACTAACTTATTTCTTGATACATTTAGTATAACTAATTCCAAAATTATGGATCAAATTACAGAAAGATTTAATCTTTTTACCAATTCGATTGTTTCTGCCTCACTCGAAGTGGAAACAAATGGAACGATTAAGCAATTGTTACAAGTTGAGCATGATACTGCAAGTGAAAAATCAATATATTATTATCATATGACAAACGAAATGAAGCAAATATTTGCTGAAGTTGATCCAAATGATGCCAATATGGTGATTTTAAGTAATCAACAAGATGTTTTCAATATGAATTATATTAAATGGCAAGTGGATGGGGAGCTATTGGCAAATCATGAGATTATTGATCGCATAGAAAAGAGTGACACAGATATTGTCTATCAGTTTGAACAATCGGAGGTAACGAATGGGGTTCCGATGGTGATTGCTTCCAAAGCTCTAAAATTAAGATCAGATGAGATATATGGCTATTTATTCTTTTCGTTGACAGAGCCAGATTTAAGAAAGTTCTATGAGAGCTATACAAGTGAAGGAAATAACGTCTTATTAATTACTCCAGAAGGAGAAATTATATCAAGTAATCAAGAAGAACTTATCGGCGACTCCTCTTTGGAACTGTTGAGCTATGCAGAAGGAGTAAGAGGAGAAGATTTAGAATATCGTAATATTAATGTGTTTGGACAGGAATTTGTGTTTCTTTCACAATATATCCCTAGCATGGACATATACCTCGTAAATTTAATCAATCAAGAGGTAGTGGCAGACAATGTCATTAATACAAGTGATATTTTATTAATTGCGATCGTCATTGTTGGCTTGGCTGTATTAGTTGCCTTTTTAATTTTGCGTAAGATGACCGTTTCCATTAGTCAATTAGTTCGACAAATATCCGACATGGCAAGATATCAGTTTAATAAACCATTAAAAGAAGCTGGCGGATATGAAACACGTAAAATTGCTAAGGCCTTTAATTATATGTTAAATGAACTACAGGATTATGTGCAGATTTTAATGAACACACAGGATAAGCAACGAAAAGCTGAATTAGAAGCACTACAACACCAAATCAATCCACATTTTATCTATAATACACTAGCTTCGATAAAATTCATGATACGACAAGAGAAAAAAGAAACAGCATCAAATACCATCGACTCTTTTATATCACTATTACAAAATTCATTAAGTAATGTAGACGAGACGATTACTATAAGACAGGAATTGGATAATTTAAAAAGCTATGTACAAATTAACCAAGCTCGTTACGGCGAGCGTATTAAAGTAAATTACTTAATTTCTCCAGATTGCTTAGATCTGTTGATACCTAAACTAGTGATCCAACCTTTTATCGAAAATGCTTTTTTTCATGCCTTCACTCAGAAAAAAACTGGTTATATACAGATATTGATTGCAAATCGCGAGAAAAATTTAATCTGTGAAATTGTTGACAATGGTGATGGAATGATAGCTGATCAACTAGATAACAAAACCATAAAAACGAAAGAGAAGCGACAGCTATTCAGTGGAATAGGGGTTAAAAATGTGCATGAAAGAATTCAATTGTTATATGGAAAAGATTATGGAGTTGAAATAGAGAGTAAACCATTACAAGGTACCAAGGTATTAATAAAATTACCACTGCAATCTTAATTTCACTAATTTACATTATTTTCTTACTAAAAATATTACCGATTATAAAAAAAATACTAATATTTTTTATCGGTTCTGTACATTCTAAAAATAGTTTCATTTTTTACTAAAGATCGTCCAAGAGGTCTTTAGTATTTTTTGTTACAATTTCATTACAGCGTTGAAAACGATTTCAACGTTAAAAACATTTTTTATAGGGGGTTTTTATAGTGAGAGAAACATTTACAAAGAAATTTTGGTTGTTAATGATAGCGCTATTAACAACAGTAGTATTAGCAGCATGCTCTGGTGGAGATGATGATTCTTCTGAAGGTGGCGAGAGTGATGAAGGTGAATCCACTTCAGGTGATGAAGGCGCAGAAATAACAGCTTGGGCTTGGGATCCTAACTTTAACATCGGAGCTTTAGAATTAGCTTTGGAACATTATGACAATGAGGATTTCAATATGGAAATTATTGAAAATGCTCAAGATGATATTGTACAGAAGTTAAATACTGGTCTAAGTTCTGGAACAATGCAGGGTATGCCTAACATTGTATTAATCGAAGACCAACGTGCACAAAGTTTCTTACAGTCTTATCCGGACGCATTCTACCCAATCGGTGATTATTTTAACCCTGATGACTTCGCTGAGTATAAATTGGCACCAACAAGTCTTGATGGAAAACAATACGGACTTCCATTTGACACAGGGGTAACTGGTTTATTCTATCGTACAGATTATCTTGAGGAAGCTGGATATACTCATGAAGATTTGGTAGATATTACATGGACAAAATATATTGAAATTGCAAAAGATGTTAAAGAAAAAACAGGTCATGCAATGCTTTCTTTAGACCCTAATGATTTAGGTATTTTACGTGTTATGATGCAAACTACCGGAACATGGTATACAGATGAAGAAGGAACAATTCAAATTGAAGGTAATGAGCCATTAAAAATGGCATTAGAAAACTACAAAGCGCTAATGGATAGTGGCGTAGTTAAATTAAACTCTGACTGGAGTCAATATTTAGAAGCATTTAATAGTGGTGACGTTGCAACTGTTCCAGCTGGTAACTGGATTGCAGCTAGTATTGAGGCAGAAGAATCTCAATCAGGATTATGGAAAGTTGCTCCTACACCACGCTTAGACATGGAGGGTGCGGCTAATGCTTCCAACCAAGGTGGTAGCTCATGGTATGTGTTAAACATCGATGGCAAAGAAGCAGCTGCAGAATTCCTAGGTGGTACATTCGGATCTAATGTAGACTTCTACCAGGATTTAGTTACTGAAATTGGTGCGATTGGTACGTATAAACCTGCTTCTGAAGGTGATGCATACCAGTTCGAAAATGAATTCTTTAACAATCAGCAAGTAGTATATGAATTCTCTCAATGGATGGAAGAAATTCCACAAGTAGACTATGGTATGAACACATATGGAATCGAGGATATTCTATCTGCAGAAATACAACAATATTTAGATGGAAAAAGTATTGAAGATGTATTAGCAGATACACAGACTCAAGCTGAGAACCAATTTAAATAAGTTGGACAGAATAGCAATCTTAAATAGTAGAGTTAACCCTTCTTTTGGGTTTTCTCTTCTATATTAAGAAATATGAGGAGGGGGACCATCTTGAACCAACAACTATCACAAACAGTAAAACCTACGTTTATGCAACGTTTTAAAAAGAATTATATTGGTTGGATTTTCATTTTATTATCTGTAGTGGGAATCAGCCTTTTTTACTTTTATCCTATGGTGCAAGCTTTCATACTATCGCTCCAGTCTGGGATGGGAGCCAACTTAGACTTTGTTGGTTTCGATAATTATGTAAGATTATTTAATGATCCGACATTTATTACAGCATTAACTAATACGATATTGTACTTGTTAATTCAAGTTCCAGTAATGATTGTATTGGCTTTAATATTTTCCGTGTTATTAAATGATCCTACATTAAAATTCAGAGGTTTTTTCCGTACCGCCATTTTCTTACCTGCCGTTACTTCACTGGTAGCATACGCGGTAATCTTCAAGTATTTATTTGGAAATGATGGAATAGTAAATGACTTGCTGATAAGTTTGAACCTTATGTCTGAGCCAATCGCTTGGCTTTCTGATCCATTTTGGGCAAAAATAACGATTATTATAGCAATTACATGGAGATGGACTGGCTATAATATGATTTTCTATTTATCTGCATTACAAAACGTTGATAAATCAATGTATGAAGCTGCTAGAATTGATGGAGCTTCTGCCCTGCAACAGTTTTTCTTTATAACCATTCCATTACTAAAACCAATCATTCTCTTCACTTCAATTGTATCTACGATTGGTACGTTACAATTATTCGATGAAGTAATGAATATTACAAGTGGTGGCCCTGGTAATGCAACGATGACAATATCGATGTATATTTATAATTTATCATTTGAATACACACCAGACTTTGGATATGCAGCTACTGTTTCTTATGTCATTTTAATCATAGTTGTCGTACTATCCTTTATTCAATTTAAACTGGCAGGTGATCGAGATTGAAAAAATTTAAACGTGTATTTATATACCTATTCTTAAGCACTGCAGCTATCGTGTCTATTTTTCCATTTTTATGGATGCTTGTGAGTATGACAAATAAATCCGTGGATGTTACGGCTGGTCGTTTAATACCAGGAACACACTTAATTGAGAATTTCAGAAATTTATTAGAGCAAACTCAAATAGGTTTAGCAATATGGAACTCTCTTGTAATTGCTGTAATTACTACCTTCTTAACCTTATTGATAGGTTCTTTAGCAGGTTACGGTTTTGAAATTTACCGATCTAAGATGAAAGATGTGGTATTTAATATCTTAATTCTTTCGATGATGATTCCTTTTGCTGCGATTATGATTCCTTTGTATCGACTTTTTGGTCAAATATCAAATGATGCGCCATTAATTGGTTTAGATACACTAGCAGCTGCGTTTTTACCAACTATCATTACAGCTTTCTTCATTTTCTTTTTCAGACAAAATACAAAAATGTTTGCGAGAGAACTTGTGGAAGCGGGTCGTATTGATGGACTAAGTGAACTAGGTATCTTTTTCCGAATTTATTTACCTACGATGAAAACGACTTATGCAGCTGCAGCTATTATTGCCTTTATGAATAGTTGGAATAACTATCTATGGCCATTAGTAGTGCTACAATCTCCAGAAAAACAGACGATACCATTATTAATTTCGAATTTAGGTGCAGGTTACACGCCTGACTATGGTGTTATTATGCTAGCTATCGTTATTGCTACATTACCAACTGCAATTGTCTTCTTCCTAATGCAAAGACATTTCGTCGCCGGTATGATGGGTTCTGTAAAAGGTTAAACAAAGGTGAAGCTGGGATTCCCATGCTTCACCTTCTTTATATTATTGCTAACTAGAGACAACTTTTAAAGGTCATTCCGTGACGGGATATGTAATGTTGTAGACGGGATAACTAATTGCCTTCACAGGATAATGTGGTCGCTTGACGGGATAAGTCTTAATATCCCGTCAAGCGAAGGAGTTATCCCGTCAACAACCAATCTGCCTCCGCTTCTCCAAGTGCGACATTTCGTAATTGTTCTCTATTCATTTTTTATCTCCTATCTTTTCTTTAAAGCATGATTTCGCGGCAGATACCTATCACAAGTTTGTATTGTCACTGTATTACGGTTTATTTTAGTTAATCGTTAACGTTTTGATGTTCTTCTTATTGTGGTAAAATAAATTGAGACTTCAATCATTGGGAGTTTTACTCTCGCTGATTGTTAGCGAGACTTATCAGGAAGTTAGCATCCGTTCTTCCCCACTTAACTTCTCTTTTATTACTCGAACATGATATTGGGTATTACGGACGTTTACACCGTGATTAAGTGAGACTTTAATCTGTGGGAGCGTTAACTTTCACTATGCTCGATGAAACTAATCTTAATGCGGGGTATTAAGGACGTACATCGCAATAAAGATAGACTACTATTTTAGGAGAGAAAACATGAGAAATTCATTATTTGCTGCAACAGAATGGATAACCCGATTCGCTTATGTCAATATTTTATGGATGGCTTTTACCATAGTAGGCCTTGGTATATTTGGTCTTTTTCCTGCCACAGTTGCAATGTTCACTTTAATTAGACAATGGATCATGGGAAATACAGATGAACCTGTCTTCACCCGCTTTTGGCAAACATATAGAAAGGAATTCCTCAAAAGCAACTTGATAGGATTAGTGTTTTATGTAATCGGTCTACTTTTTTATATTAATTTTCAGTTCATTCAGTTTTATCAGGGTGGATTCTATGACGTTGTTAAAGTACCCTTATATATTTTTATGCTAGCAATTTCTTTAACATTGTTATATATTATACCAACATTTGTTCATTATGAATTACGTTTCTTAGATATTTGGAAAAATGCTTTTCTTGTTATGCTTATTCACCCCCTACACAATATCTCTATGGTAGTTGGTGCTGGTGCTGTATTATACGTAATGTATTCGTTCCCAGGATCTTTGTTCTTTTTTGGTGCTAGTTTAGTCGGTTATATTATAATGGGGACCTGTTATCATGCATTTAGAAAAGTCGCAGTAAAAAAAGAAACAATAGTAGAAGACAATGCCGGAACATAAATGTTTTTTTAAATAAAACACAAATGAAGTAATAATTTTGACATGGGGTGTGTGCTTAAAAACCGCTATGGCTTGTCCACTTCTCTTTCCATGGTTTTTTCTCCTCAGCACTTTGGTAAGCAAAGATCACTTACCAAAGTGGATCTTCGGATAAAAATATCCCATAGGAATAGAAGCGGACGTCTACGCTGATTTGATACTCTACTACGCTAGCATGAGATAGCATTACGTCATTTCTATTATGAAAAAAAGAAATAATAGGGAACCAGCTCAAAATGCTATCTGTCATAGTAGTTGTAGAACAAATATATTAGCGCAGGCCGTCCACTATCACTCCTGTGGGAACATTTTTCCTGAAGATCCACTTTTTTTAGCGTTCTTTGCTTAAAAAAGTTAGCTGAAGGGAAAACTCCACGGAAAGGAAAGTGGGCAGCCGGAGCGGATGCTTAACAGACGATACATTTCAAAATTACCACTCCTACTACGCAGAAAAATCCAAACGATTTGTTTGGATTTTTCTAGTTATAGAATTCTATTGTCCCAAGCTCGTTTACTTTTAAATAACGTACTAATTTTGATTTGGTCTATCCCTTTACAGAACCTGCAGCAATACCTTCTACAATACGGTCACTTAATACTAAAAAGGCAATTAATACTGGTATGATACTTATCATTAATGTAGCACCAATTGCACCCCAGTCTGTAGAATACTGCCCAATAAAGTTTTGAATACCTACTGTTAAGGTCTTCCATTTATCTGAACTGATAAAGGTATTAACAAAGACAAATTCATTCCAATTATAAATCATGTTAATGATCGCTGTTGTTGCCATAACAGGTGTTGTCATTGGCAGCGTAATTTGGAAGAAAATACGGTGTACAGAGCAGCCATCAACAACCGCTGCCTCTTCGATTTCTTTAGGTAATGTATAATAGAAACCTAACAATATCATAATCGTTAATGGTAAATTAAATGCTGTATATGCAAGGATTAGCGATAACGGGTGGTTCACTATATTCAACTCTAAGAAAAAAGCAAATAACGGGATTAGAGCAGAGTGAATCGGCACCATTAAGCCAACCATAAATAAACCTAACGTCAATTTATTCAGTTTCCAATTCATACGGGTAATCGCAAATGTCACAAAACTTGCTAACAGTAATGTCAATACTACTGAAGTAACAGTTATCCATACACTGTTAAAAAAGTAGACATTAATATTGCCATTTTCCCACACATTCAGGTAATTCACCCATTGTGGGTCCTGTGGTAAAGCAAATGGAGATAAACCGAAAACCTCTGTATTTGTTTTTAACGAGAACATTGCTAGCCATATTAATGGATATAATTGAAAAAGGGCAACAACGATTAAGCAAATATAGAGAAGAATCATCCCGATTCTAGTCAACATCGTTTTTTCATTTTGCCCTTCATTTTGAATCTGAGCCATCTGTCTTCCATCCTTCCTAGTATTGAACTTCATCTTCCGACGCAGTAAGTTTGCGAGTAATCCATGTCACAATTAGTGTAATAATTAGTAAGAAAAAGGCAATTGCACTACCATAACCGAAATCAAAAGTATCAAATGCTTTTTTATACATGTAGGAGGCAATTACTTCACTTGCTCCGTTTGGCCCTCCACCTGTCATAACGTAGATTAAATCAAAGTATTTTAATGATCCTACGATTGCTAGTACGATGGTAACTTTTATAACACCAGAAATTAAAGGAACCTTAATTTTATATGCAATTTGAACAGGATTAGCACCATCAATACGCGCTGCCTCGATTAGTTCTTCTGGAATACCTTTGAGTGCAGCATAATAAATGATGATATAGAAACCAGCATATTGCCACAGTATGGCAACAAAAATTGCGTATAAAACTAAATCGGTGTCAGCTAACCAAACTGGTGGGTTCTCCATACCAAATGAAGATAATAAACTATTTAATACCCCGTTATTTGGATCGTAAATTTTTACCCATAATTGTGCAATCGCAACTGAAGATAGCAACATGGGAATTAAATAAATTTTTCTTAATATATTCGAACCTTTGATTTTACCTGCTAAAATCAAAGATACGATTAAATAGCCTGCTAAACTTATTGTTGAGAATATTGCTAATAAGAATGAGTGCCAAGCACTTTCCCAAAATTTTGCATCTTGAATTAATACTTTATAGTTTTCTAATCCTATAAATGTCATTTCTCCAATACCGTTCCATTCCATTAAACCATAATACCCTGTTATTAGCATCGGCCCGTAAATAACAGCCATTACCAAAACAAGAGCTGGCAGAACGTATAAAGCAATGACTGCCTTATTTGACATTACTTTGTTCATCGTTATTGCTCCTTTATGTCGTAATATCGCATTTTTATTTCAATTATTAGATTTCATTAAATCCAGAGAATGTTCAGTAACTCCCGTTCTCCAATTTAAAATATAGGATATGCTAGACATCCGCTTCGGCTGACCATTTCGCTTCCATTGGGAAATGGTCAGCCGTAACGGTTGCAAGCACTTATAACTTTTTATAGTTACCACATTGGTACGTGTACATTTTTGTTTATCACGGCGCTTACCGTCCGCAATGCCCGCTCTGTACGTTAAAAGAATTAACAAAGAGTCTAGTGGGTATTATCGGACGGTAGCCATGATCGTACGTTTCGTCAACAATAAATTGGGAGTACTATACTCCCAATTTATTGAAGCTTCACCTTATTCTCCTGAAGATATTGCTTCTTCATGATTTTGTGCGAATTCTTCAGGTGTAACAGCGTCACCGAATAGTGCTTGAATCATATCCAAGTGAGTCTCCGCTGCAGCAGCGCTTAACTGAACATCAGCATATAGTGTGATATTAGACGCTTCATTTAGATCATTTAGTACATCAACATACATTTGAGGTAAATCTACACTTTCAGTATCCACTTTAGTTGCTGGAATAACACCTGCTTTTTCAACAGACTGTTCTCCCCATTTTTGTACGAAGAATGAAACAAACTCTTTTGCTTCGTCTTTTACTTCCGAGTTTTCAGCAACAAACATACCAACACCAGGACCACCGACAAAGCTATCTCGATCACCTTCTCCACCTTCTACGATCGGGAATTTCATATAATCGATAGAGTCTTTAAATTCTTGTGAATTTTCTTCACTTGTTGTGAATTCAGGTAAATCCCATGATCCCATTAGATACATAGCAGCTTGTTCATTAAGGAAGTAACCTTTTGCTTCATCATTTCCTAAACCATTAAATCCATTTAGGAATGCTCCCATATCTACTAAGTTTTTCACTTCTTCTGCCGCTTCAATTAAAGCTGGGTCTTCAAAGCTCGCCTCACCTAGGATTGCATCATTTAATAATTGAGCTCCACCAATACGATCTGCAAGATACATATACCACATTGAACCAGTCCATCGATCTTTGTTACCAAGTGCGATAGGAGTTACGCCATTATCCACTAATGTCTGTGAAACTTCTTTGAATTCTTCAAATGTTTCAGGAACTTCTACTCCATTTTCTTCAAAAATTCGTTTGTTGTAATATAGAGGTGTAATGTTTAGCTCTAAAGGTAAACCATAAGTTGTTCCGTCTAAAGCATAAGCTTCTGCTGTCCCAGGAACGAACATGTCATTTAATGGACCTTCTAATAAGTCATCTAAAGAAGCAAACATATTACCGCTTACATATGGCTCTAAAAATCCTGCTGCCCAAGTCATACCAACATCTGGTAGTTCATTAGAAGTCGATAATACTTTTAGTTTTTCTTTATATTGTTCATTACTTAAAATTTCTACTTCTACAGATACATTCTCATTTTCTGCTTCGAAATCTGCAATAATCTCGTTTACAATATCATGGTGTTGTTTTGAACTTCCTTCAGGCCATAAGTGCATAAACTCGATTGTTTTTTCCTCTCCACTTGAATCGCTTTCATTTTCTTCACTTGTAGATTCAGCGTCAGTGTTTTCTCCGCCTGTTTCTTGTTCTGAATCAGAATCTCCACCGCATGCTGCAAGCGCAAACAATAGAACTAATGCAAATGAAAATAATATTTTCTTTGATAGATCTTTCATTTGAATATACCCCCATATAAAATAAGTTTTTTAAGTACTCTTAAAGTGTAGCACCAAGGGTGTTCTATTGTAAGGTAACAACGATTAGGTAAAATACCACTTATTTTAGGAATCGCTTTCATTCATTTTTCTGAATCCATTTGGTGTCGTACTTTCAAATTGCTTAAACAATTTAATAAAATATTTTGATGTTTGATAACCACTCTGCTCGGCAATTTCAGATACTGTCAGGTCAGTAGAAAGAAGTAACCTTTTAGCCTCTTGAATTCTCTTTCTTGTTAGATACTCACTAAAGGTAACTTCTAACTCTTCTTTAAACAACGCACTTAAATAACTAGCGTTTAAATGTACTTGGCTTGCTACTTCCTTTAATGTTAACTCTTGATTAAAATGTTGATCAATATAATCCATCGCTTCTTTTACGCCTCTATTGTACTTACTCAACTGTTGCATTTCGATTAATTTATCATCCACAATTTTATTGAAAATGTCTGTTTTTTCCCGTTGCTTATCAATATCCATGGCTTTCTCAATTGCTTCCATCAATTTTTCTTTAGCTATCGGCTTTAACAAATAATTGACTACCCCAAGTTCAAGTGCTTCGTGGGCATATTCAAATTCAGAATAGGCAGAAATAACTATAACCACTGGATCTTGCGCCTTTTTCTTGAGTTGTTTCAGTAACTCTAAACCTGAGACTTCCGGCATCCGTATATCTGTAATAAGTACATGTATTTTTTCATGATTAATAAGATTTAATGCCTCTTCTGCGTTTTCCGCTGTAATAACCTGATAATGATGTTCAGTAGATCTTTCTATTGTTTTTTTAATACCTTGCCGGCTTCTAGGTTCATCGTCTACCACAAGAATTACCTTTTCATTCACACTAATGACCTCCTTATACTGGAATTTCGAAACTTACCATTGTTCCTTTCCCCTCTTCACTCGCAATGGTAATCTCCCTACACCTTTCCGATTCATAATACATCCTTAAGCGTTGTTGGACATTCTGTAATGCTAGGCCATGTTGTTTTTGTTGACTCAGACCGCCCTCCATCAATTTCTTAACTTCAGCTAATTTCTCATCACTCATCCCTGGACCATTATCTGCAACTACAATTCTTAGTCTATTAACATGAGATACCTTCTCAATAGTTACTGTAATATGACTATTACCAACAACATTTCCGGCTCCATGTAAAATTGCGTTTTCTACAAAAGGTTGGATCATCAATTTTGGAATCATCACATGTAACCATTCCGGATCGACATCTTTCTCCCAATTCAATCGGTCTCCAAAACGCATTCGCATAATCTTCATATATCTTTCAATATGATCCAATTCTTCCTTAATTGTTACCCATTCATCTTGATTTTCTTTAGTTATCGTATAACGGAATAACTCTGACATTGCTAGTACAACATTGGCAAGTTCTTCTTCCTCTTTTTCATCTAAAGACCAGTATAATGCGTCCAATGTATTAAAAAGAAAATGAGGATGAATTTGGGCCTGTAATGCCTTTAGTTCGGTTCTGTTTTTAATAATTTCTTTTTCATACACCATTTGTACTAAATAATTGGTTTCTGCTGCTAATTGGTTATAAGTCTGATTTAATTCATTAATCTCATTTGTAGAATTCACGACAGGATTATGTGCAAGTACCCCTTCACCTGCTGTTCTCATTGTCTTAGTAAGTCTTGTAATTGGTTTTGTAATAAACGTAGACAAAAAAAGTGAAGAAATGAAAAAAATCAATAATCCAATAACTCCAGCAATCAATATACCTGATTGCACAGTGGAAATACCTGAGGTCAATTGATTAACTGGTGATAAATTATACATTGTCCATCCAGTTAATGGTGAAGTTTCTTTAACTAACATATATTCCTGGTTATTAATATCTATCTTTTCTGATTTTTCAGCTAGTATTTTTTCAAAATCGTCTCCATGATAATTACTTACAATCATTTCATTCATTTCGTCTACCAAAATAGTAATATCTTTCGTTTCACCATCTTGCTGGTTAGGGTTTAATTGAAAATAACTCCGATTGACTCGTGCGATTATATAGCCACCATGCTTAAAATTATCATCTATTAAATTAATCTGCCTTCCTACTAGAAAGTAGTTTTGATCCAAAGGGTCTTCACCTAACCAAATTAAACGACCTCCTTGTTCATTTGCCCGAATAATCCATTGAGGGTCAATACGATCTAATAAAATGGTAGAATCAATCGGAATAATTCTTTTGTACTCATCATTGTAAATCTCAATGGAATAAATGCCATCTGCATTTGCCTGAATCAGGTTTGTTGTACTCATTAACGATTGTCTGTTATTAAACGAGGTAATTTCTCCTCTTGATTCCATTAACAAAGCTTCCTGAACTTCTTCATTTGTTAATACTTGCTTTGTAACCATATTCAATTGCTCAAATAATGAATCATAACGTCCTGATGATTCTATTACAGTCTGTTTTATTTGATCTTCCGCATTACCTTGAAGCAAATCCTCCACTAAGATATAGGTGATAGTGCTTACAATAAATAGTACAATAAACATCACAATCAAATAGACAACCAATAACTGGTTTCGTAACGTATTCCATTTTTTTATATAATTAAACATGTACAACACTCCATGAGAACTCATACTTTGTTCAACCGATAACCTAAGTAATAGTATTATTATACTATGAAAAAGTAAATCAGGAAACTATTGATTATAATAAACTCATGCTATTTTATATACAATCGACAGAACCTGCTCACTAGTGAATTTAGTATGAAGAAATCTGAAAAGTATTTATCTTATGTTAAAGTGAATAAGGGGATAGGTTCAGCATGTGCTAACAAATGGGGATGTCCGCTTTTTTTATAGATAGAATACGAAGTCTCTTATGTGTTAATTATCAAATAAAAGCACTACGTTAAGGGATCGTTTAACGTAGTGCTTTTATTACCTCTAATCCTTTTTCTTGTAATTCACTCACATCTTGATCGGACACATTACTATCCGTAATAATACGTTGCACATTTGATAGTGTTGTTACATAGGCAAAGGCCTGAAGGTGAAATTTATGATGGTTTGCTAATATATACGTTGTATCTGCTATATCGATCATTTTTTGTTTCACTCTAGCTTGTTGTTCGTTTGATTCACTAAAACCTTTTTCAAAATGGATTCCCTTACTCGACAGGAATGCTTTATTTACATGATATAAATCAAGTGAACGCTCTGCCAATGGTCCCACGTAGGATAGAGACCTTGTTAACAATGTCCCGCCAGTAGAGATAACTGTAATACGATTCTTTTTACTTAATTCCAAAACAACATTAACAGCGTTGGTTAATACGGTAATCGGAATATTGGGTAAGTTTTTAGCGACATACCATGCTGTTGTACTTGCATCCAACAGAATTTTATCTGACTCTACAATATGTTTAACGGCTTCTTGGGCTATCTCTTTTTTTTCTTCCATATACATTACTTCTCGTTCTTGGAATGGCCTCTCTGGTCCATGATTGTCGGACTCAATACTCACAGCTCCGCCATGACTTCTAGCTAACTTTTTATCGGTTTCTAATTTCTCTAAATCTCGACGAATTGTCTCATCTGTAACAGAAAAAAGTTGTGCAAGTTCTGATACTCGTATACTTTTTTTCTGATTAACGACTTCTACAATCCTTTGATGCCTTTCTGCAACTAACATTCGATTCTCCTGCCTTCTTCAATCGTAACATTTCTATTACTGACTATATGAAATAATTGGAAACAATTCAAGCTTTTCGCTATTTTAAGTGAAACACTTCCTGGTCGATAAGATACATTTTCGGGTCACCTTTTTCATCCATTGCCAAAATATCACTCATGAATTCTTGCCATTTGCGGTTGGCAGGGTTTCTTTCTAGCTCTTTCATAGCTCGATGATAATCATCAACTTCCATATAGGCATATAGTTTAGTACCATCCATAAAAATACTGTAATTACTAATTCCCACTTCTTTTAATGCTTTCAGTAACTCTGAATGTACGGACTGATGGCGTCTTTTGTATTCTTCTTCAGAACCTTCCTTACATTCCATAATAAACATATAACGCGCCATGCCTATTCCTCCTTTTTTGATTGAAAACGTATACAAATACCCGTTTAATTTTTATTTATGTTTGTTTTTATTCTATCACAGAAGAAAACAAAAATAAAAAAAGAGATTGATACATAAATAATTTCCTTAACTTCAAACATGCTTGATGCAATATTTATATTGATGCGCAATATAAGGATACTACGCAACAAATAATGTAGTAATTTTGAAATTTTTTTAACTGGTTAACATCCGCTCCGGCTGCCCACTTTCCTTTCCGTGGTTTTTTTCCTTCAGCTAACTTTACCAAGCAAAGATCGCTTGAAAAAGTGGATCTTCAGGTAAAACGTTCCCACAGGAGTGAAAGTGGGCGGCCTGCGCTAATATAATGGTTCTACAACTATTGTGACAGTTAACATTTTGAGCCTGTTACTCCAATAAACGAATTTTTCACATGAAAGTAATATCATAATGCAACCTCATGCTAGCGTTGTATAATATCAAATTAGCGCAGGCGTCCACTTCGACTCCTGAGGGATTAGCATGATCTGAAGATCCACTTTGAAAAGTGTTTTTCTTTTCAAAGTTAGCTGAAGAGCATGCCCCTCGGAAAGCGAAATGGGCAAGCCGTAGCGGTTGATACGCTCATAATAACTGTTAAAATTACCGCGTTAGTTATTGCGCAGTATCTTCCTAAGACGCATAAAATTCCAAGCGCATGCATATTAAAGGCTTATTCATTGGGATTTACTAATTATAAAATTCTTCTGTCCCTGTCTTTAAAAAAGACTCTAAATAATGGTAAACTCCTTGCTGATCATTAGTATATTCTGTCTCTTCTTTCACTAAATTCTTAATTTGTTCTGTTGCGTTTTTCATTGCGACCGGATATCCCACATATTTCATCATTGGAATATCATTATTACTATCTCCTATTGCCATCGTTTCTTTTGGATTAATTTGATAATGGTTTAATAATGCTTGTATACCTGTTGATTTATTCACATTTTCCACCATTACTTCTACATTATGGGCAGAAGATGATGAGGTAGTGAAATCTGTTTCTTTTTTCATTTCTTCTAGTTTTTTAATCCATGCTTTCATTGTGTGACGCTCATTATGGAAGCAATACATTTTAGCATATTTCTGTGTTGGCAAATTGTCAGTCCACAAAATTTCATCCTTGATTGCTGCTTGTCTTTCTAGCCATTCACTTATCGCTACTTCGTCTGGCTTAACCCCGCTGATCATTTGACTCATAAAGGGTTGATCTTGCTTTAAAGCAAGCCTTTCACCATCATTTGGATGTGCTTCATAATATATATTATTTTCTCTCGCAGACTGGATTACTCTATCTACCAGTTCTATAGATAAAGTATGTTCTAATAATTTCTCACCATCCACATACGTGATCATGCCATTCGCTGTCACAAACCCATCTAAAACTAGATCTCGTGGTGCAGAATCAAAGATTTCGTTATAGGAACGTCCAGTTACGATAAATGTTCGAACTCCAAGTTTCCTGATGTATTGAATGATATTTAACGTTTGTTCCGTTAATTGATTTTGATTATTTAGCAGCGTACCATCCATATCTAAACAAATAGCTTTTGGAAAAAAGGTCATGTTTTGTCCCCCTTATTAGTTAGCAGACCTTAGTATAGCATGAATTAAGAACAACAATAACTGAGAACAAGCTCATCAATATTGAATGAGCTTGTTGAAGAAATTATTTTCTGGTTGTGTTTATAGGATGTAAGTTTTTTTCGATTTCGTTTCTTTTCTCTTCTAAGAATGGAGGTAACGCTACGTTCTCCCCAAGATGATTTACGTCTTCGTCTGTTGCGAAACCAGGTCCATCTGTCGCTAATTCGAATAAAATTCCATTTGGTTCTCGAAAGTAAAGTGATTGAAAATAGTACCGATCTACTAAACCAGAATTAGCGAGCCTCTCCTTACTAATTTTATCCTTCCAATTAGAAAGCTCCTGATAATCTGCAACACGGAAGGCCACATGGTGTACACTACCTCTTCCTGGTCGCTCTTTTGATAAATCATCCCGAACTTCCACATGAATTTCCGCACCTGTTCCACCTTCACCTGTTTCAAAAACCTGAATATCTGGTTGTCCCTTTTCATAAGCTGGATAGGAGCCACTTTCTCGAAATCCTAAAATATCTTGCAACACTCGTTTTGTTGGTTCTAAATCTGGTACTGTTAATCGGACGGGGCCTAAACCAGTAATCCCAAATTTCTGCGGGACAGTGCTTTTATCCCAAGGAATACCAGCTTCTACCCCTTGATTGGATTGATCGGAAACAAGTACGATTCGCTGTCCTTCATGATCTTGAAAGGATAATGCTTTTCGGTTAAATTGGTCCGAGATGCCATCGTGAACAACATCAAATTGATCCAATCGCTCCTCCCAATATTTTAACGCTTGATCATTTGCTACTCTTAAAGATGTATACGAAATGCTATTATTTCCTGGATATGTGTGCCCCGCTCCTTTAATTTCAAAAAAGGTTAAGTCTGTACCAGGACGACCTACTTCATCTGCATAAAATAAATGATACATACTTGGATCATCTTGATTCACTGTTTTTTTTACTAATCGCATTCCTAATATATCTGTATAGAATTGGTAATTTTTTTTAGCATTAGCTGTGATTGCTGAAACATGATGGATTCCTTTTAGTTCCATTGATTTTCCTCCTCGTTTTCCTAAGATGTTGCTTCTATTATATACGATTCATTATCTCGAATCCAAAATAAAGAGAGTTATTTAGAGATTACTATACTTATCGGAGTTTTAGCATCCTTTTATCCTAGTGACAGTTATGGCGTAACAAAAGCATCTTGACTTATTTATCTTTTTTGTTAAAATTTTTATAAGTTCATACGTGTAATCACTACTAGGGGTGCCTTTAAGTATAGGCTGAGAGAAAAGCGCTAAAAAGCTTTTCAACTCTTAAGGACCTGATCTGGTTTATGCCAGCGGAGGGAAGTAGCTAAACTAAATTGGTATAGCCAGGTCCTTTTTTATAAGGATCTGGTTTTTCTTTTTTCCTTACAAGTACTGTTTACACGCTATTTTTAAAAAGGAGGAAAAGAAGTGAATCGCACATTATTATTAACAACCATGGCTGTTTTTATTGCAATTGGTACCATTGGTTCACAATTTTTATGGTTTCCGACTGGAATTGCGAAAGCATACCCTGTTCAGCACGCGGTAAATGTAATGGCAGCTGTAACATTAGGACCCGTCCCAGCTATTATTATTGCCTTTATCATAGGTTTATTGCGAAATTTACTAGGGCTTGGTACATTATTAGCTTTTCCGGGAGGAATGATTGGCGCACTTCTTGCAGGGGTGTTCTATCGTTGGACAAAAAAGAAAACATTAGCAGGTGTTGGTGAAATTATAGGCACTGGTGTTGTTGGAGCACTATTATCGGTTCCTTACGCAAAAGTTTTAATGGATACACCTGTAGGTGCACTAGCTTTCTTACCTGGTTTTCTTGTCAGTAGTATTACAGGGGCAATTATTGGTTTGTTAATTTTATCCCGATTAAAAAATACCTCCATTATGCAACAACCTGTGTCAAACAAATAAGAAAAGCGCAGAGCCCCCGCTTAGAAACGTAGCGACTGGAGCGCATCAACTGAGATAAAGGAATCACGGTGAGTTTACGAGCCGATGATGACTTATCGTAAGGTGATTCGTGAAATCGCCTAGTTTCTGGGGGCTCGGAGCTAGACATGACAACGCTTATATACTTTCTTTACTTAGAACAAAAGCGACCATGATGACATGGTCGCTTCAATTAATCATTACCAAAGAATGCTTCGGCTTTTTCCAAATATACTTCCTGATCTGGTGTAAGATCATATTCTTCTTCGATTGCGTCCACTGGGCAAACTGCTTTACAAGCGCCACAATCGATACATATATCTGGATCTATATAAAATTGATCTTTACCTTCTACAATACAATCTACTGGACAAACCGTTGTACATTCCCCAGATTTCTCCATTTCGCAAGGTGCTGTAATTACAAACGCCATCCTCATATCCCCCTAGATCGTTTAGAACTACCTTATACGATAAAGCATTCTCGACAAAAAATGCAAGTGTTTCAGCCTATTTTGCTTATCTAAAAAGTAAAAATGAACTTTTGTAAAAAAATGGATTTTGCTAACGGGATATGTAATGTTGTAGACAGGATAACTGTTTCCCTTCACGGGATAAACCATGTTATCCCGTCAAGCGTGGGAGTTATCCCGTGAAAAACTTTTTTATACACTGATGTAAAAAGCATTTAGCGTTTCGCTAAATGCTTTTCTTCCTCTATCTTTTATTAAATGTATCTGGATCTGGTCCGATACGTTCGTCTTTGTTCATATTTGCAATGAGCTTCATTTCTTCATCTGTTAATTCAAAATCGAAGACATCTGCATTATCATGAATACGGTGCTGTTTCACAGACTTCGGAATTGTAATAACACCTTGTTGAAGATCCCAACGCAAAATAACTTGTGCTGTTGACTTCTCATGGCGTTTTGCAATATCTGTTAAAATTGGATCAGCTAAAATTTGACCTTGTTTTAATGGTGACCATGCCTCAAGTTGAATATTATGCTGCTTACAGAATTCATGTAAGCTTCTTTGCTGAAGGTGTGGGTGGTATTCCACCTGGTTCACCATTGGCACCACTTCAGCGTCTTCTAATAAATCCTCTATATGATGTTCCTTAAAGTTACTGAGACCAATTGCACGGATTTTACCATCCTTATATAACTTCTCCATCGCTTTCCATGCTTCTTTATATTTATTTTGCTCAGGCACCGGCCAATGGATGAGATATAGATCAAGATATTCTAATCCTAATTTTTCCAAACTTGTTTCAAGAGCTTGTAATGCGTCTTCATATGCTTGATCTGAATTCCATAATTTTGATGTAATAAATAATTCTTCACGAGGGATGCCTGAATCCTTAATTGCTTTACCTACACCCTCTTCATTTTTATAAATAGCTGCAGTGTCAATGCTTTTATAACCGTGTTCCAAAGCCCATTTCACAGAATTGTAAACTTCTTCACCGTCTTCTACCTGGAAAACACCAAGACCAAACCATGGCATTTTCACTCCATTGTGCAATGTTGTCGTTGATTGTAGATTGTTTACCAAAGTGATTCCTCCTCGATTACTTGCATTTACTGTCCCTAAATGTCATTCCCTGATTGTTGGTACTTTAATCATTATTTAATAAAATTTGATGAATCTTATAGTGTTTGTATTGAGAAAAAGATGCACTTTTAATAAACTTACTTGGCTCTCCGATTGAGAATAGCGAAAGTTCATGCATGGCTCTCGTACATGCTGTGTAAAATAAATTACGTTCTAGTGCATCATGGTAATTATTATCTGAAGCATCTACAATAATAACTGCGTCAAATTCTATTCCTTTTGCAAGGTAAGCAGGTATAACTACGATACCTTTGCCGAAAATATGTGTTTCCTGTGTAATTAATTCTATTTGCAAACGGGATTTTATTTGCTGATAGATTGCTTTACATTCTCCAAGGGTTTTGCCTATGAGAGCAATTGTTTCATAACCTTGCTCCTGATATTGTACAATTTGTTCGATAATTTTTTCATTTGCTATTTCTTGTTGGTCTACTTCTAGAAGCGTTGGTAAGTTACCTTCTCTTTCAAAAGGTTCAATTAAATCACCATTAGGCATAAAAGATTTTGTAAATTGTACAATCGGTTTAGTAGAACGATAACTTCTGGTTAAAACGATTTTTTCATGTCTTTCCTGCCACTTGTCTGACAATAATGTCTCATCTCTTAATGCATGTGCATAGATAGCCTGATTAATATCCCCTAATAATGTCATACGACTGACTGGAAACATTTTTTTCATTAACGCAAACTGGAAAGGTGTGTAATCTTGTGCTTCATCAACAAATAAATGTTGAATCGACCTTTGAGCTTCAAATCCTAAGATACTCTTTTCAAAATAAATGTAGGCTGGCGCATCTTCCCAAGTCAAAAACTTTTGTTTTAAATTCGCTTCAGTGATGTGACATATTTCCTCCCATGTAGTCGGTAGAGACTCGCTAGCGGGAATCGACCAATTTTCATTAGAAAATAGTTGTCGAAATGTTTTTAAAGGATCAACAAAAGCCAATTTCTTCACTTTTTGCCGTAATGGACGCAGACGCCGTGCAACTATTCGCTTCCGTAATAATTCTTCTTCACGATCATAATCGTTAAATGTATCTTCCGAGAAACGATTTTCTTCTTGCAATGTCTGATGAACATCTACATAATCTGCTTTATCTAATAATTCACTTTCCTCTAACACCCAATCCTTTTCTCTTTCTAACTGTTCTAATTTCTTTAACTGATACAATATCCAGTTAGCCACTTTCTCTAACCGATCAGGGATCGATAAGGTTTTTTCTGTTTGATAGAAGTATTTTTTTATTGTTTCTTTAGGTATTACCGTTTGGTCTCTAAATGTGATGTTACGAAACATTAATCCTTTTTTCGAAAGCATAGTTAAGAAGTGGTCAATCACTTCCTTATAAGCAAGACTTGCTTTATAATGCATAGCTTCAACTCTTGCTTGATAATTTTCATCTTGTTTTTGCAAATAAAATTCCATTTGTTCAAATGGCGTTTCCAGACGAAAGCTGTCCTCTAATTGGCGATGCAGATACTGATAGAAAGTCATTTGCTGCATATTATCTTCGCCAAGTTCTGGCAGTACAGTGGCGACATAACTATTGAATAACGGATTTGGAGAAAAAAGCACAATTTGTTCTGACGTCAGCGTTTCTCGATAACGGTATAGTAAATACGCCACACGTTGCAAAGCTGCTGATGTTTTTCCACTGCCAGCCACACCTTGGACAATAAGTACTTTCGCTTTTTCATTACGAATAATTTGATTTTGTTCTCTTTGTATAGTTGATACAATACTTTTCATTTTTGTACTTGCCTGATTACCTAATACAGATTGCAATAAATGATCACCAATTGTTAATCCTGTATCGAACATTCCTTTTAATTCTCCATGTTGGATCATATATTGACGTTTTAATGTTATTTCCCCGGAAATATTTTCGTCAATTGTGTCATAATTTGCTGGTCCTGGAGGAAAATCGTAGTACATACTCGAAATCGGTGCTCTCCAGTCATATACGAGGAAATGTTCATCGTCCTCATCCATTACAGATGCTAAACCAATATATATCGGTTGTGCTGAGGATTCATTCTCTTCTTTGAAATCAATTCTTCCGAAATATGGCTTTTCTTTCAATCGATTTAATATATCCAAACGTTCACTGATTTGACCATGACTTCTTTCACGCTCAGAGAGAAATTCAGCTTGTTGCTTTATACTAGCTTCTGTTTCTATTTTATCGTCCATTTCTTCTATATTGACGGAAACGTCTTCCCAAAAGTCGCGTCTAATATCAATAACATCCTCTTTTAAATGCTTGACCCGGGATCTTAACGTTGTAATTTTTTTGGTTATTTCCTGTACAACCTGTGTTACTCGCTTCTTTTCAAGTTGCCAGTCTTTATTCTCTTGCCTGTCTGTCACTGATTCCACCTCCATGACGTGTATCTGTTGTTATATAGTATATTCCCTAAATACATAAACTATATTATCAATCATTGATGCACTTTTTGTGTTGAAACTAGATTAGCATAAAAACCTTTTTCTTTCATTAATGACGAATGGTTACCACTTTCAATAATCTGGCCATCGTCTAAAACAAGAATAATATCAGCCTTCTCAATCGTATTCAAGCGATGGGCAATCACAAAGCTGGTTTTTCCGTTCATTAGTTTTTCTAAAGCATCAGTAATTTTAATCTCAGTGATCGTATCGATACTACTCGTTGCCTCATCTAATATTAGTATGGTCGGATTCGCAAGCATTGCCCGAGCAATCGCAATTAACTGTCTCTGCCCTTGGCTAATACCCTGGCCGTTTCCTTCTAATAACGTATCATATTTATTAGGTAATTGTTCAATAAAAGAGTGAGCATTCGCAAGTTTTGCTGCCTCTTCCACTTCGTTATCGGTAGCATCCAGATTTCCGTAACGTATATTTTCTCTAATCGAAGTCTCAAATAAATACGAATCCTGTAAAACCATTCCCAGGTGGTTTCTAATACTTTTATTCGTTAGAGTTTTCATCGATTGGTCATCTAATAAAATCTCACCGCTCACTTCTTCAAAAAATCTCGCTAACAATGAAATAATCGTTGTCTTTCCTGCACCAGTCGGGCCGACTAAAGCTACGGTTTGCCCTGGCTTAGCATGAAAAGAAACATTAGTTAGTACTGCTTCCTCTTCCTGATAGGAAAAAGAAACATTACGAAAGACAATATCTCCTTTTACCTTATGGATATCTTTTTTTCCTTTATCTAGTTCTTCTTCATCCTGATCTATCACTTCAAATGCGCGTTCTGCACCAGCTACTGCAGATAAAATCGTGTTAAACTGGTTTGCTAAATCATTTAGTGGTCTAGTGAACTGACGGGCATATGTGGTAAAGGTAACGATTATCCCGATGGTAATTGACGTAGCACTTGTAGATAGCACAATCCAACCACCTAATCCGACTATAATAGCAAAGCTGAAATTATTTAAACTGTTCATTAGTTTTGGAATAAACCCAGAATACACTTGTGCCCAGTATCCTACTTTCCTTAATTGTTCATTACGGGTACGATATTGCTCGATCACTCGATGTTCTTGATGGAATAGCTTTACCATCGAATGGCCTGAAAGGGTTTCTTCAAGGAAGCCTGTCATCTCACCTAATTCTTTCTGTTGCTCTTTAAAATAATAACTCGTTCGATTCGTAATCCATTTCATTCCGAAATACATTAATGGCACAATGGCTACCGTCATCAATGTCAGTAAAGGACTTAACCACAACATAACAGCTAGTGTTCCAATTAAAGTAAGAATACTTGTCGAGAGTTGAATAACCGCGGTATTGAGTGTACGACTAACATTTTCAATATCATTGGTTAAGCGGCTCATCAAATCGCCGCTTTGCGATTTTTGAAATTGGATCACTGGCAACCGTAACACATGCTCAAATAAATCTTTACGCATGGCATAAACTGTTTTTTGTGATACATCGATCATCCAATAATTTTGCAACGCTAAAGTAACCGAATGCATGATGAATACTACTATGAGAATAATTAAAATATTTGTAAACGAAAATAAAAAATCTGCACCTGTCATCACATCTACCGCAACTCCAATAAAATAAGGACCTAACAATGATAAAAGAGAACTTAGAAAAATCATTGCTAATACTATCCAAAACATTGCTTTGTCTGTTTCCATATAGCTCCATATCCGTGTAATGGTTGCCCTAAAATTTTTTACTTTTGGCTTTTTTCCAATAGGTGGATGATGTTTTGATGAGCCTTGGGGTGATTGCACAACCGCTCTCTTAGTGTTCATCAAGTACCACCCCTTTTTTTTGTTGTGAGCGCCAGATTTTTTGGTAGAGCGAGTTGGACTCTACTAATTGCTGATGTTTACCAATTCCAGCTATTTCACCTTTTTCTAACACAATGATCTGATCAGCATCCAACACCGAACTTATTTTCTGTGAGACAACAAACGTTGTACAGCGTCTGTTTCCTATCGCACGTAATACTTGTGCTTCTGTTGTGGCATCAAGTGCACTTGTGCTGTCATCTAATAATAGAATTTTAGGATCATCCGCTAATGCTCTTGCTATAGATAATCGTTGTTTTTGTCCGCCAGATAAATTTACGCCTCTTTGCCCGATTAATGTATGATAATCATTTGGTAAGGTCATTATAAAATCATGTAATTGCGCGTCTTTAGCTACTTTTTTTACTTGTTCAAAAGATAAATGTTCATTCCCCCACCTAATATTTTCCTGGATGGTACCTGAAAACAAAAATCCTTCTTGAGGTACTAATGTAACATCATGCCTCACGGTATTGCCTAATTGTTTGATAGGACGACCATCTATATAGATAGTTCCAGCTGACGGGTGAAACAAATATGGGATAAGATTTAGCAATGTCGTTTTTCCTGAACCAGTTTCTCCTAAAATCCCGATTCTTTCACCAGAACTTACATCAAAACTAATATCCCTTAGTACATTATATTCTGTTTTTGGATAGTGAAAAGATACCCGTTCTAAGCGGACATCCCCTTTGATCTTTTCCCGATTTTGATTATGATTGACAACATCATCTGCTGATTGATCTAAAATATCATTGATCCTTTTAGCTGAAGCTCTGCCACGAGATACATTCATTAACAAGAATGAAAAGACACCAAATGAAGCTAACATTCTTGTTGCGTAGTTAATTACGGCTACCACTTCACCGGCTTGAGCGGTCCCCGTATCTAATTGGATATATCCTAACCATAACAAACCGATCATGGCGAGGTTCATAATCAGCATTACGATGGGCATAACAAATTCCATCACCCATAATGCCTGTTTATTTTTATCTTTCAAGGTAGTATTCACACTAGCAAATCGGTTATTTTCAAAGGCCATCCGATGAAATGCTTTTACTAGTTTAATGGCTAACAGATTTTCTCTGATCACGTTATTTACTTGATCTATTCGCTCTTGAACTTGTCTGAATAGTCGCATCCCTCTGATCATTAGCCAAAACATGGCTACCATCAATAATGGTATTGTTGCCAACAGTATCAAAGCTAGCGGTATATTCAATGTAAAAGACATGACAATACCAAATATAATAAATAAGGGGGCACGGAGCATAATACGCATGAACGCAAATAATAAGTTTTGCACCTGTGTCACGTCATTCGTCATTCTCGTAAGCAATGAAGAAGTTGCAAATTGTTGAATCTTCATCGCAGAAAACATTTGAACATTTCGAAACATATCTCTTCGTAAATCGTGACCAACTCCTTGACTGACTTCAGCAGCAAAAAAAGAACTTGCTATTCCAGCAGTAAAAGCTATCAGTGTCAGTCCTAATAAAATAGTTCCATAAACATAAATGGTGCTCATGTCTTCGGAAAGAATACCATCATCTATTATTTTCGCCATCAGGATTGGCTGTATAAGTTCAACGATTAATTCAACGATCATTAAAAGTAATGCAATGACCATTGACTTTCGATATGTATCCGCATATTTAAAAATTATCTTCATCATGTGCCTCCATTTTATCACGGTGCAGTTTAGTCGACTTCCGACCTCTAATAATACACGGTATTAACAGGTTTTGTTAGTGCTCTGCGGTAAAGTCTTATTTCTATATTTCATTATAGCGAATTTAAAGCGCTTACTCCATTCATCCGTATTAAGCTTCTGTAAAATTTGTAAATACACTTATAAAATTATGTTGTTTCCGTAAATCATATAGATTTTTCCAAAAAATCAATAGATAATGACCATGCGAGATATAATCTATCGAAATTAGGATGACAGACAATCTCATAGATTTATTCAACATGTTCTTCGATAATATTCTCGCAGAACATAAAATTTCCAAGGGGGAAAGAGAAAATGAAAAAATTAATCCTATTATTTGTCGCACTACTAACGATGTTTGTTATTACAGCTTGTGGTACAAGCGATGATACAAACGGAAGTGATAGTGAAAATGAAGAAACTGAAAATGCAAATGAGGAAACAGATACAGATGAAGCGAATGCAAGTGAAGGAGAAGCTAGTGAAGAAACAGATATGCCAGAAGAAATTATCATGGGATTTGTACCTTCACAAGACTCTGAAACAATTGCAGATACAGTTGCTCCATTAGCTGATCAACTGTCAGAAGAATTAGGCATTCCAGTGGAAGGTAAAGTAATGACAAACTATACAGCATTAGTCGAAGCTATGGGTACCAATGAAGTGCAAATTGGTTTCATTCCTGCTTTTGCTTACGTGTTAGCTAATGATAAGCATGATGTAGAAGTTATTTTGAAATCTGAACGTTATGGCAGTGGTACTTATAAAGCACAATATATTGTTAGTGCAGATTCTGACTATGAAGAATTAGCTGATCTAGAAGGGGCTATTTGGGCATATGGAGATCCTACATCAACTAGTGGCTATTTATTCCCCGCAGCACAAATCATGGATGAGTTTGACGTAGAGAACCCAGAAACTGAATTTTTCTCTGAAGCTTTCCAAACGGGTGGTCATGATAACTCTGCTATTGAAGTTTATGAAGGACGTGCAGATGTAGCTACTACCTTTGATGATGTTCGTGGAGAACTTGAAGAAGAGTACCCAGACATCATGGACAAAACGAAAATTCTAGGTTATACAGACGAAATTCCAAATGATACGATTTCTGTTACAGAAGAATTAAGTGATGAATTAGTACAAACGATTAAAGATGCATTCTTAAGCTTTAATGATGATGAGGAAATGATCCAAATCATGAATGATGTGTACAGCTGGGATGCCATTATCGAAGCTAAAGACAGTGAATATGACGTGGTACGTAGCACCTATAATAAATTTGGGGACAGCATCAGTCTAGATGAATAATAATTACGCAGGAGAGAGCATGCTCTCTCCTGTTTCCATATAAAGAAAGGGGCAAGAAACGTTGATAGAATTTCAAAATCTTTCACTCGTATATCCAAATGGAACAGAAGGACTTAAAAATATAAATGTGAAAATAAATGAAGGTGAATTTGTTGTGATTGTAGGTTTATCAGGCGCTGGAAAGTCTACCTTCATTCGAAGTATAAACCGGTTAGTAACGCCAACAAATGGTGCTTTGTTTGTGGAGGATGAAGATGTCCTTCAACTAAACGGAAAAGGCCTGCGACAATTAAGAACAAAGATTGGTATGATTTTTCAAAGTTATAACCTGGTAAAGCGCTCAACTGTTATTAAAAATGTGATTTCAGGGCGGTTAGGTTATACCGGTACATTACAAAGTATCTTGAATATCTTTTCAAAAGAAGACAAATTGTTAGCATATGAGAATTTAAAACGGGTTAACATTGAGGAAAAATTATATAACCGTGCAGATGAGCTAAGCGGTGGTCAACAGCAGCGTGTAAGCATCGCTCGGGTATTAACTCAAAAACCGAAATTAATATTAGCAGATGAACCGGTAGCGAGCCTGGACCCGCCTACGTCACACCAAGTCATGAAATATTTAAAACAAATCAATGTGGAGGATAACATCACAACGATCGTAAACCTGCATTTTATTGATATGGCGATGGAATATGCAGACCGAATCATTGGTATGCGTGCTGGTGAGGTGGTATTTGATGGCCCTGTAAGTGAAGTGACAGAAAAAACGTTCGAAGAGATCTATGGTCGCTCCATCCGTGATGAGGATCGGCGAGGAGGGGTGGAAGATGAATAAACATTCTTCCTATGTTCCAAAAGGGCTTTATCCATTTAAAACGATACTGATCATCAGTCTATCTTTGATTGTTGTCATAAGTTTTTATTTAATAAGTTCGATCAGAACAGAGTCATTTATTTGGCATTTTTTTGTGAAATTTCCTAATGTTATTGGATTAATCGGTGATTTTTTTCCACCTGATTGGAGTTACCTTGAGCAAGTTTGGCCAAAACTTTTTGAAACTATACATATGGCAATAATTGCTACAACTATAGCTGTCATCATTAGTATCCCATTCTCATTATTGACAGCAAATAATGTGACAACAACTACATGGATTTACCAATTCATGCGTTTTTTATTAAATATCACTCGAACTATTCCTGATATTATTCTAGCAGTTGTATTTGTTGGTTTGTTTGGAATTGGTGCCTTTTCGGGTATTATTGCACTGATTATTTTTGCAATCGGTATTCTTGTGAAATTGATGAGTGAAGTGATTGAAACAATTGATATGAACCCAACAGAGGCAATTAGGGCATCAGGAGGTAATGGGCTGCAAACGATAAGTTTTGCAATAGTTCCACAAGTACTTCCACAGTTTATTTCATTTAGTTTATACGTATTTGAGATTAATATACGAGCTTCTCTAGTACTAGGTTTAGTTGGAGCAGGCGGGATCGGACAATTGTTAAATAAAGAGATCAATTTCATGAATTATCCTGCTGTAAGTACGATTATTATTATTGTATTTGCTGTGGTTGTCGTGATTGATTATATTAGCGGAAAATTAAGGGAGGGACTTGTATAATGTCAAATCAGCCATTAACCCTTCCAAAAAAACCTAAAAGTAAACTCAAATTAGTGAAGCGTGTAATTGTTTTAATTGCAATTGTACTTATCTATATTTGGACCTTTTCTAATATAAGCATTCGGTGGGAATCGATTTTCAGTGTGCGGACATTAGAGAATATTGACCGGATTATCCCGCGTTTTTTCCAACCTGCCTTTGAAGAAACAGGTTCGATTATGGAAATGATGATTGAAACCATATTCATTGCCTACACAGGCTCTCTGGCAGCAGCAGTAATTGCCGTTCCATTAGCCTTTTTATGTGCTTCCAATATGGTAAGAAACAAATTCTTAAATAATATTGGAATGTGGATTTTGGGAGCAGTAAGGGCATTTCCAGAGATTGTGCTAGCAATTATTTTCGTTGCAGCGGTCGGACCTAACCCATTTGCTGGTGTATTGGCAATTGCAATTGGTTCCACCGGTATGCTTGGCAAACTTTATTCCGAAGTAATTGAATCCATTGATATGAATGTGATTGAGACATTGGAAGCAAGTGGTGCCAATAAGATGCAAATACTGTTTTATGGTATTATGCCACAAGTATTACCTGAATTTTTATCTTATGCCATCTATCGATTTGAAATCGATGTTCGTGCATCCTCCGTGCTAGGTATCGTAGGTGCAGGCGGGATCGGTACTCTCATTACTTTTGCTTATATGAATCGGAATTGGGAAGAGGTTGGAATGATCCTTTTAGTCATCATCATCACTGTGACCATAATTGATCAAATATCCGGTTTCATTAGAAAGAGATTAGTCTAAAAAGAACCGCCATCGTTTCTATCAAACGGTGACGGTTTCTTTACTAGAGCCAGCAGATAGTTCTCCAAATCGTTGAAATTATGGAGATATTAGCAATAATGATCTGCTTGACGGGATAAGTAATGCTGTAGACAGGATAACCGTTTGTGTTCACGGGATACAGTGATCGCTTGACAGGATAAACCTAGTTATCCTGTCAAGAAATCGTGTTATCCCGTTAAACGAGGGAACTATCCCGTCAAGAACAGGCAGTATCCTGTGAAGGACACTGTTTTATATTTCGTATTTTGTATATATTCGAAATTAGTTGAATAGGCCTTTGATGCTGTTCATTAAATTTTGGAAAAAGTCTTTTACACCTTGCCAGAATCCTTCAACATCTTCTCCTGTTACTTCATCTAACTTCCCTTGAATGTCAGAGACGATACCTTCTAGCTGGTCTGCAACTTGCCCAAAATCAATATCAAGATTACGCATCTTTTCAAAAAGATTTGTAAGCATTTCACGATCCTCTGGACTTAATTCAATATTTAACTGATCCAATTGCTCGCTCACAATACGCTCTACATCTTCTTTTGTAGCTGGATTTTGCTCAGAAATTTCTCGTTTTATTTCACTTAATAGCTCGCTTACCTTTTCCTGATCAATACCAGCATCTTCTGCTAAATCCGTCGCGACATCTAGTTCTTCATTCGCCACTTCCATACGATCTTTATCTAACGATTCACCATCGACATTAAACGCTTTGTAAATACCAGTTAAAGCTGAGTGACCGGTAACTTTTAACGGAGAAGCCACTTCAATTAAGGCGTTTTCCACACCTGCCGTTAATAAGGCATTCGCATACATCTCATTTGTTACTTGTGTTATATTCTCTGGATTCACAACTTGAACAACCACACCATGTCCTTCATCTTTTCGTGTGATCTTTGCAGAGGAATACATATTAGAACTTGGGTCGCCCCCAATGTAATTAACTAAATCTTCTGCTGTAACAGTATACTCTTCCACTTGATCAGGATTGGTCGCACTTAATAGTTCTCTTACTTTATCTTTATCAGAGTCAGATAATGCTTCACCGAGTACTACTTTCGGTTTTCCATATCTCTCGTCAATAACTTCTTCTTCCTCGCCATCACTTGCTAAAGCAGTCGGTGTCATAGCTAGTCCTAATAGTAAAGCTACAACAAGCATCCATGTTATCTTTTTCATAGATTAACTCCCTTTCCTTTATACTTACTCCTATATTATGATAGATTTTTATAAATATGGGAAGAAATTTTGGCTTTTTTCTATACTTTTTCCTTATATAGCTATTCTTAAACCATGATTTCGAGAATTTATAGACTAAAAAACTCCTAGCTTCTACTAGTCTAGGAGTTCTGAATATTACTTTTTAGCGATGACATCCATTTCGACTCCTACACCTTTAGGTAACTGGCTAACTTCTACAGTTGCTCTTGCAGGATAAGGTTCTTGCAGGAATTTGGCGTAGACTTCGTTAATTGTAGCAAAGTCAGCCATATTAGTAATATAAATGGTGAACTTGGCTACATTGGCAAAGGTTAAGCCCGCTTCTGTTAAAATTGCTTCTAAATTTTTCATCACTTGCTCTGTTTGCACCGTAATATCACCTTCCACTACTTCCATAGTTTCAGGATTCAGTGGGATTTGCCCTGATACAAATACTAAATTGCCAACATCAATTGCCTGAGAATATGGCCCAATTGCTTGGGGTGCTTTATCTGTATGTATTGCTTTTACCATTTTATCGCTTCCTTTCAATCTTGTACTTACAGAAAATTTTAACATAGAAACGTTTTTTAGTAGAATAATTATAACAACATTTTTTAAAAAGGATGATACTGATGGAAAAAACATTTAATTTAAAAACCACTCACCATGATCAAATGCTTGATATTACCTCTGAAGTTGCCAGCTATTTACGCGAACAAAACGTGCAGGATGGAATCGTCATTGTATCCTCGCTTCATACGACCGCTGGAATTACCGTGAATGAAAATGCCGATCCCGATGTGAAAACCGACTTTCTCCGCCGCTTACGTGAAGTATATCCATGGGAGCATTCCAAGGACTTACACATGGAAGGTAATACAGCTGCTCATATGAAGGTTAGCACTGTAGGGCATAATCAGACTCTAGTTCTAACAAATGGAAGGTTAGTACTTGGAACATGGCAAGGTATTTATTTCTGTGAGTTTGACGGTCCACGAAATCGCAAATTTCATGTGAAAGTATTGGTAGGATAAAGAAGACTGCATTAGCAGCTTTCCTTTTATAAAAAAAAATCTTAACTTTCCATCTTTTGTGAATGGACCTCTGCCCATGCAGGCAAAAAACCTGCACGAAAAGCGATGTTTTTAGAGATATCATGTGACTCCACGGTCCCGTAAAAAGGGACCTTACCTCGTTTTAAGATCTCTTGCTTTAATAATGCGGTAAGGTTCGCACCAACACCTTTTCCTCGATATTCTGGAAGCACATCTATACCAATTTGCCACATAGTTTTACTATCTGCACTCGCTCCAGCCATTCCCATAATTTGATCACCATCAAAGGCAGCAACGGCAAGCATATCAGGATGGGTTTCTTCAAATGCCAAGGCTTCATTAAACCTGTCGTCATTTTTAAATTGATGAATATCCTGGTGCTCATACCATTTGATATCAAATAAGGGTGTAATGAACTGTGCCTTAGCATCAGGAATATAGTAATGATGGATATCGGCAATTTCGTGTCCAAAATCATTTAATTTTCTATCAATCAATCGCAGCTTCGGATACTCAAAAAGCCAGCTCGCATCTTCGTCTTTCAACTTTTCCTTTACCCAAGGAATTAACTCTTTATCAGTAGTAATAATCGCTATACCACGATAGCATAATATTTTTAGTAAACACCCATCATGACTGTAAATACGTCTGTCGTTTAATAAATCATTCGTTGTAATAGTATTCCCCTTTTTCACAAAATCTGTGATATCACAATTATAATCTAATGCTAACTGTTTTCTTGTTATTTTTATCAATTCTTTTAGCGTATACATTTCTTTTCCCCCTCTCCTCTTACTAAGTTATGTTAAATAGCCTCAAAGTGCTCGACAGTTGGAAAAGGATCATAATAATGATGCAGTATTTTCTTCCACTCCTGATATTCTTTGGACTGTCTGAACCCAATAGTGTGATCCTCCAACGTTTGCCAGCGGACGATCAACAAGTATTTTCCCTTCACTTCTAAACACCGTTGCAATTCATGAGAGATATACCCATTCATGGAAACAATTATAGTAGATGCCTTGTTAAATGCCTGTTCATATTCTTTTTCCATCCCTTGTTTCACTTGTAGCATCACAGCTTCTGTTATCATTCGCTCACTCCTTTTTTCTCCTCGCAATTCGCCTTAAAGCGAAGGTTCCTCATCTAATGCCCAGACAAGTCACACGTAAACCCAAAAAGATACAGAGATCGTTACAAGAAAAATAGCTCGTATAATAAAGGATGAGATGCCAAAGAAATTAGTGATTCCTCCACAAACTCCATACATACCTTATCATTTGCCGACTTCTTTAATTTTTGTGTGATAAGATTCACTTCTTATACGTTTTTACTCTTACTAGTATTAACGACCTTTCACGAACAAAAGTTTCACAATAAGTAAAAAGCGCTCAGAAAAATACTGAGCGCTAATCATTAAAAATCAAAAAATTCTTTTGCATTATAGTAAGAGATGTCCTTGACAATCTTGCCTAATGTTTTCTCATCATTAGGGTACTCACCATTTTCCACCCATTCCCCTATTAAATTACACATGATACGTCGGAAATATTCATGTCGGGTATAGGATAAGAAGCTTCTTGAATCGGTAAGCATTCCGATAAAGCGACTAAATACACCGATATCTGCTAAGGTCTCCATTTGGTTAATCATGCCTAATTTAGTATCGTTAAACCACCATGCCGTACCAAATTGCATTTTACCAGGAACGCCACCGCCTTGGAAGCTGCCTATTATAGTAGCAATCGTGACATTGTCTCGTGGATTTAATGAATACAGTATCGTCTTAGGTAATGCATCTGCACGGTCCAATGAATCTAACAATTTGACTAAAGGCTTAGCGATTAAATCATCATTCATAGAGTCAAAACCAGTGTCTGGACCTAATTGGTTGAACTTGCGGGCATTATTATTACGGTGAGCATTAATATGATATTGCATAGCCCAGCCTTTTTCGTGATATTTTTTCCCTAAAAAGGTAAGCGTGAATGACTTGTATTGTTTCTCTTCTTCTTTTGTTACTTTTTCGCTATTTAATGCCTTTTTGAAAATGGCTGCCACTTCTTCCTCAGTAGCTTCTTCATACATCATGCTATCTAGCGCATGGTCAGAGACACGCCCGCCAATCTCATGAAAAAATTCGATTCGATTCGAAAGCGCTTCTAATAACATTTGATAAGAATCGATCGTTATTCCTGAAGTAGCTGACAACTTACTGACCCAGTCAGTGAACCCTTCTCGATTAATCTCCAATCCTTTATCAGGACGAAAGCTTGGTAAGACTTTTACATCAAACTCTTTATCTGCTTTTATTTTTTTATGATATTCGAGTGAATCAACTGGATCATCTGTTGTACAGACTACTTCAACACCTGATTTAACAATGAAGTCACGTACATTCCAGTCTCCACTGTTTAATAGTGTATTAACTTTTTCCCAGATGGCTGGTGCTGTATCTTCATTCAATGGCTCTTCCACACCAAAGTAGCGCTTTAACTCTAAGTGTGTCCAATGATAAAGCGGATTGCCGATCAATTGTGGAACAGTTTTAGCCCATGCGAGAAACTTATCATAGTCACTGGCATCTCCGGTAACATATTTCTCTTCTACGCCATTTGCTCGCATCGCTCTCCACTTATAATGGTCACCATATAGCCAAACTTTTGTAATATTTTTAAATTGAGTATTTTCATAAATTTCCTGTGGGCTTAAGTGACAGTGGTAATCGATAATTGGTAAGTCTTTTGCATATTCATGGTATAACTTCTCTCCGGTTTTATTATTTAGTACAAAATTATCATCCATAAATCCCTTCATTATATCCCCACTTTCTTATAATTTTATAAAACACTAACTAGTGAGTCGCTTCACGGGATATTGAATGTTGCAGACGGGATATTCGTTTGGCTTGACGGGATAAGTCTTGATATCCCGTGAAGCGAGAGAGTTATCCCGTTAAGAGCATGTATTATCCAGTGAAGAACACTGAATACGTTGAAAATTCAATTGATAACTTTATAGCACACTTACAATCCTAATAAATCCAAGTGTCTGCCAATATGTTTTACCAGGGATGCTCTGTATGCATCTTCGTTATTCATTAATGTTGTGAAAAATTCGGTACGGAATAAATCTGCACCAGATTCACTGCTTTTCGCTGTTAATAAAATACCATACGTAACATGGAACAATTGACGAGACGCGTCATGATCCATATAGGCTGGTAAATCTTCATCCGCTGTTTTCGCCAGAGGTGCGACACTGTCCAGATCTGGTGTTACATGGTAATACTTCAATGTTTCCTCAAAATGTTCCTCTGCATATTTATGCATGCGTCGGTAAAGATCTGGATTAACTTGCGCTATTACTCGAACAGCTTCCAACCAGTTTGTTCCTGCTGTTTTAATGTGCAATAAACCTTCTGTGTATTTACCGATAATAGGGAAAACACTGAATTTATCACTACCAGAGTGAATACTTAATTTATACCCAAAGTATTTTGCTATCTCAGCATGTTCGTGTAACTCTTTTTCAAATTGATTAATGTCACCAATGTAATCAATTCCTTTTTGGAATTCACCACAGAATCTTGGAGCCAAACTTTGAACCGTGACACCTCTCCTGCGTAACTCTTCTGCTACAAAAAAGTGCGCTTCTGGTGCTGTTACTGTTTCTGTTTCATCAATTGAAATCTCGAAATCGATCGCTCTGTCTGCTTTCGCGATGTATTCGGTATAGACGTGTTCCATAAAATCGATCGCCTCACCATACACTAATACATTTTTATGAAGACTTGCCTCATCATAGCTAATTTCTAATCCCTGAACTTCAAAGGATTTATTCAAATAATGATTTTTATAATACTCTTTACGATCTACCGGGAGACTTGCAAATTCCTTATGAATATCATCTGTTGTTGCTCCTTCAATATCATTGCGGATCTGCTCCGAGCAATCTAGTGTCAGAAAGGAAAAACCAAGACCTAATGCATATTCAATATCCTTTTCTAACTTAATATGGTCCGCATCGGCGCCATAACCGTCTTTGTAGCCTTCCTGGAACACTGCAAAAGTAGCAGCGTCTAATATATCTGTCATCGTTCTATTTAATAATGTTAATTCACGAATACTTTGCTGTGCTAAAATCGGCTTCACTTTTCTGTTCATTACTGTTTCAATATGTCCTGGTGAGGCTACCCCTAGACGATCCCCAAGACCCATTGTTGCAATCTCTGTACCAAAAGCTTGTGGTTTCGTATATTCAAAGTGTTTATTTAATACTTTGCTGTTATGATGTGTTAGTGCACAAACCTTTCCGTCACCAACACTTTCTCCATCTAACTCATTATAAAGTGCACCATTTCCCGCTACGACTAAATACTTTTCTGTTCCTGATTTAGTCATAATGATGTTTGATCCCTCAATTTTCTCAAAAGAACGCTCGTAAATGGTGACATTATCCGATTGCTGTGGTAATTTCCCTGCTACTATATCAGCTACTACTCTCTGAAATTGCTCCATACTCTCCACTCCTTTTAATTGTGAACGGTTTCATATTGTTCTAAAAAAATAATAACAACGTTGTTATTTTTATGATATACTATTTAAAAATAGAACACAACAAATATAAGAATTTTTTCAAGAAAGAATTAGGTGATTACGAATGAGTGTAACGATTAAAGATATTGCAAAAGAAGCAAATGTAAGTTATTCAACGGTATCTAAAGCTTTGAATAACAGTCCTTTAGTTAAAGAAATAACGAGACAAAAAATATTAAGAGTAGCGAAAGAAATGGGTTATGAACCTAATTTGGCTGCTAAACAATTGGTTCGCAAAAAAACCGAAGTAATTGGTTTACTATGGCCAACGATAGAACGAATTGTTTTAGCTACATTGGTGACTAATATCAGTAAAGCATTTGAAACCACACCCTATTCCATGATCTTATCCGTCGATACCCCAGAAACAGCAATGGATACGTTTAAAAAGTTCCAAGTAGATGGCATGATTGTCTTTGCTGAATCCAGTCATACAATTACACAAGACAATTTTCCACTTGTTGCTTATGGAGTCTCAGGTAAAAATAAAGCCAGTTATCCAATTATTGATGCAAATCATGAAAAATCGATGGAAATTGCAGTACAGTATCTCTATGATCTCGGCCACCGCGATATTGCCTATGTAGGATTAACGGATACCGTTGATACTTTGCAAAACGAAAAGGTAGAGGGTTATCAAAAAGCGATGAAGCAATTAAATTTGGAGACTCAATCATTTAATACAGATGGCTTGAACTGGTTTGACGGCTATCGTACAGTGGATGAATTACTTACTAGCAAAAAGCGTCCAACAGCGATTATTGGGGGTAGTTATGATATAAGTGGCGGGGTTCTCCGAGCACTGCAAGAGAGAAGCATACAAATTCCTGAAGAACTATCATTAGTCAGCTATGATAATATTCCACAAATGGAAACAATGGAAATCCCAATGACATGTATCGGTGTCCCAGTTGATGAATTAGCAGAGGAAATAGTAAATGCTATTATAGAGCGAATTGAATTAGATGAAGATGGGGATTCCGTAAAAAAATTGACGCCTTCTTTAACAGAGAGACAAAGTGCAGGGCCCGTTTCTAAGTAATACGAAACCTATTTCTCTTAACATTCGTATGTAATAAGGGAGGTGGGATTATTGATATTTCGTTCAAAAATGGATCGTACTGTAAAAATTTTTTTAACTATCGTCATTTTTATTTTGGCAGGGGTTACCTTAGTACCAATCCTATTCGTTCCTAAGGTTCCACTAGAGGCAATCATTATCTTATCGATGACATTCCTATGTTCAGCAATACTTATACTTTGGCCAGTCTTACATATAAAGTATATCTTTTACGAGGATTATCTATTAATTATCGGTGGTCCTTTTCGTAATAAAATTACCTACGAAGACATTACAAGAATAGAAGATAGCCATGACTTATGGACAGGCTATCGTATATTGTCTTCCAAAAATGGAATCGAAATTTTCTACAAAAGTGGATTTTGGGGGAGTATTAAAATTTCTCCGGATAACAAGCAGAAATTTATTAACGAATTATTAAAAAGAAATAAGTTAATCAAAACAAGACAATGAACAATTTCTTGTTTTGATTTACTTTAGTTCACGCCAAACGGAAGCATAAACATCCTTCAACGGTACATTATGTTTTTCTGCTAATTGCTTACAATCTTCATATTCTGGCGATGACTTAATTACCTGATGATCTTGCAAGCCTTCTTTAACGGTTATGTTTCCATATTCGGTCTCGATCACTCGGGTTCGCCTTTCCATTCGAAAGACTGTAATTGGGTAATAGCGAATACCTAAAGTTGTCGTTTCTGATAAAATAATTTGCTTTATCTCTTCAAATTTTGTTTGGCTGCACAATAATTGCAGTTGAACTGCTGGACGGTTTTTCTTCATATAAATCGGAGTATAATATACATCGTTGGCTCCTGCTTCAAATAATTTATCCATGACAAACCCGAGCCATTCGCCTGGCGTGTCATCTAAGTTCACTTCCACTTTTATCATGTGCTCATCGGTATGTTCCTGATCAGGAGGGTGTGATCTCATTACATCACCTCATTTAGTTTATTATTTCTTTTACTCTGCCAACTGTACCATCTTCTAATTTAACTTTTATTCCGTGAGGATGTGTCGCAGAGTTGGTAAGTAGTTTTGATACAGTGCCTTCGGTTAATTTGCCAGAGCGTTGATCCTGCTTTTGGACCACTCTTACTTTTGCACCTACTCTAATGTTATCTCTTTTTGTACCATTCATGTTGTAGCTCCTTTATGTTTTTATCTATTATAACAAAATAGACAAAAGAAGCGAATGACTTCATGATCCGTCATTCGCTTTCTCATATTGCTTATTTAAATAATCTATACTCTCATCGATGAACGGTTCCTTTGTATTCTCTAGCAACACTTCAATAAATGGCTTATGCTTTTTTAACCACGTAAAAAGGAGGTCATAGCGCAAAAGACCTTTTCCTACTGGCACCATCTTAATCCAGTTATCTTCGATGACAAAATCTTTCGCATGTATAGCTACAATCCGATCGCCAAATAATTGAAATGATTCTTGTAATACACCTTCCTGATTCTGATAGTTTTCCATCGACATAAAATTAGCTGGATCAAAGATAACTTGCAGATGATTGGAATTGACTTCATCTAATAATCGCTTCATCTTCTCAGGGGTATGGATCGGATGATTAATACCACCTTCTATTCCAACAATTATTCCCCATTTCTCTGCTTCCGTTGTTAATTCTCGCACACTGTCAACGACCTTACGAAAGGCTTCTTCTGTAAAATTGTTCTCTGTGTATCCCATTTTTTCATTTACGTTTCCTGTTTCTGAACCGACAATGCTACAACCAAAATCTCTAGCAAAGCGAATATGTTCTTTGAATCTATCAAGTAATAGCTTACGTTTCTCTTGATCGGGATGAATCATATTAATATAACATCCTAACACAGCAATATCTACCTGATTTTGTCTAAAAGCATTCCTCATATATTTAGCAAATCCTGGACTTAACGAGCCCGTATTGGTTGGAATCGTTGGAAAAGATTTCGCTAGTGCTAGTTGAGCAACTCCTAATCCTTTTGCGGCTATAGTCTTTGCTATTTGATTGGGGTCTTGATAATCAATGTCATGACCACGAATTCCTAAGTTCAGCTTCATATTACACCAGCTCCTTTTTACGGGCACTTTTTGTTATATTTCGGGCACTTTTCATGATTTTTCGGGCACTTTTTTGTCTTTCCGGGCACTTTTATCCATAATCCGGGCACTTTCGCTAATTAAGTGATCATATAGAAATGACTAGCTTCATATAAAGCTAGTCATTTGCACTTATCTTGCCAACCAGCCACCATCGACAGCCAGAACATGGCCGTTCATATAATCCGAGGCTTTGCTTGCTAAGTAAACAACGGTACCCATTAAATCGCTTGGATCTGCCCAATAACCTGCAGGGATGCGCGATAAAATCTCTGCATTTCTTTTCTCATCTTCTCGAATAGGGGCAGTGTTTTTTGTGGCAAAATATCCCGGTGCAATTGCATTTACTTGAACACCATGTTCCGCCAATTCGTTTGCAAATGATTTGGTTAAACCTGCGACAGCATGCTTGCTTGCGGTATACGGTGGAATGAATTTACCACCTTGAAAAGAAAGCATGGAGGCTATATTAATAATTTTTCCTGAGCTTTGGCTAACCATCACTTTGGCTGCAGCTTGACTTAATAAATAGACTGCATCTAGATTTAATGCCAATACCTCATCCCAATCCTCATCCTTATACTCTAATATTGAATTTCGTCGTATCGTACCAGCATTATTAACAAGAATATCTACAGAATTAAATTTCTCTAAACACGCGGGCACAATCTTTTGAAGTTGATCACGAGCCGCTAAATCTGCTTGATAGAATTCCACTTTAGCTTCCACATCTCGTAGAAATCCTTTTGTTTCTCCCCAATTGGTGCCATGTGTTACGACAAATACATTGGCACCAGCTTTCGCAAGCGCAATGGTATAGGCTTGCCCTAATCCTGTATTTCCCCCTGTGATAATCGCTGTTTTTCCTTTTAAAGAAAAATAATCTATTGAAAAATCCTGTAAACCTTCACCCATAAAACATCCTCCTTAGCGTAATTCCTCCATTTTTATGTGATCCATGTCCGTATAGGTAATGTTTTCGCCGCACATTCCCCAGATAAACGTATAATTACTTGTTGCCGTTCCACAATGTATCGACCAGCTTGGCGAAATGACCGCTTGTTCATTTTTGAGAATAAGATGTCTTGTTTCACTTGGTTCCCCCATGAAATGAAAGGCACGTGTATCCTCTTCCATATCAAAATAGAGATAGACTTCACTACGACGATCATGCGTATGAGCAGGCATCGTGTTCCAGACGCTTCCCGGTTGCAGCATGGTTAAGCCCATTTGCAGCTGACAGCTTTCACATACATTAGGGTGAATATATTGATGAATTTTTCTTTCATTTAATGTTCCAGATTCCCCCAACTCTAAAGGCTTAATGTCTTTAATATCAATTTTCACTGTTGGATACGTATGGTGAGCGGGCGATGATAACGTGTAAAATTTAGCAGGGTTTGCCGGATCGTTCGAACCAAACCAAACTTCTTTGGTACCACGACTGACATATAAACCGTCATGACGTTTCATCTCATACCTTTCTCCATCTAAGACAACGTAACCAGGATTACCAATATTAATAATTCCTAATTCTCTCCGCTCCAGGAAATAATCTACTCCCAGTTGCTTATCCAGTGTAATTGTTAATTCTTCTGACGCAGGTGTCACGCCACCGAATATCATACGATCAACATGGGTGTAAGTTAAGTGCACTTTTCCTGCTTCAAATAATTTTTCTACTAAAAATTTTTCTCTTAATTCATCGGTATTATATCTTCTTATTTCCTCTGGGTGATTGGCATAACGTACTTCCATGATTCATTCCTCCTATTAAGATTATCTACTAATCTCTTGATTTACAGTTCCCATAAATTGCTCCACTTCTTCTGCTTTGAACACATTTCCATCTCCTTTAATGGTATGTTTTAAGACAGCATTTGCAATTGCAAAAGAGACCATTTTGTTTTCCTGCCATTGATTTAAGTAGCTAAAGATGATCCCTGCTGCATAGGCATCCCCCCCACCAATTCGATCAACAACTGGCTCAATCGCATATTCTGAACTTCGATATAACCTGCCATTAGCAAATAGATTCCCTTGTAATAAATGTTTGGAAGAAGAAAATACTTTTCTTGTAGTGGATGCAAGATAACGAATAGATGGATATTTCTTTTGGATATTTTGGTAATAATAGTTTAATTGCTGTTCCTCATCCCAATCTGCTTCCGCTTGTGTGATACCTAATAAATAGATCGCATCCATATGATTACAAAATGCTATATCGACATAGTCTAAAACCTGCTCAAATGCATTTTTCGCCTCTGTCTGTGACCAGAGCTTAGCACGATAATTAAAATCGAAACTAACTTTTATACCTTTTTCTTTTGCAGCTTGCATCGCATGTAACGTAATATCACGTAATTCCTGCGATAATGCTAATGTAATGCCTGTTGTATGAAAAAGGTCGACATCTGCTAAAATCGTATCCCAGTCAAACTCCTCTGCTTTCACTTTAGAAAAACTTGAATATTTCCGGTCATACGTGACGTTACTTACCCGATTTGCAATTCCTGTTTCTACAAAATAAAGACCAAGTCGATCACCACCAAGCAATAGATGATTTATTGAAACATGATTTGATAATAAGTATTGTTTACAGCCATCTCCAATATTGTTATCAGGAACCTTTGTCAGATACTCTGTCGGTACTCCTAAATGAGCTAAAGAAACGGCAACATTTGCTTCAGCACCACCATAATAAAAGAATAACTGATTGGTTTGCGGTAATTTCACAGTCGGATCTGATGATAAACGGAGCAGCATTTCGCCAAATGTTAACACCTTCATGGCGTAACCTCTTTTACTTTTCTGACGTACTCTTTCGCTAACTCGATGATTTTTTGATAATCTCCATCTTTCGCTGGTGTTATTAAATTGCCCCCAATTCCTACTGCAAAAGCTCCGTGATTCAACCATTCCTGGACATTTTCGAGATCCACCCCTCCAGTAGGCATCATATTTGCTTGTGGAAAAGGTGCGTGAATCGCTTTTAAAAAAGCAGGTCCTAGATTACTTCCCGGAAATATTTTTACGACATCTGCTCCTGCTTCCATTGCCTCCTTCACTTCTGTCACCGTTAGACATCCGGGCATATAAGGAATTTGATACAAATTACATAGTTTAGCTGTTTCTTTATCAAAAGATGGTCCAACGATAAAAGTGGCCCCTGCAAAAATTGCTTGTCTCGCGGTATAGGGATCCAGCACCGTGCCTACACCAATCGAGACTTGTGGATCATCTTGATAGTTTTGCTGCAGGCTCTCCACTGCCTTCTCAACATGCGGGATGGAATATGTTAATTCTATTATTTTTATACCACCTGTAATACATGCATCTGCTGCCTTTATTGCTTGGTCCACTGTATCTGTCCGGATCACTGCTACGATTTTTTGTGCTTTAAGATTGCTTAAAACATTTAATTTCCTCATGAGCTCACCCCATTTCCAGTGGCGAAATGCGCAATTGGATGACCTAGACGTATTAATTCACGAACAAAAATGTGACAATGTTGATGTGCTCCTTTTTCACTTAAATGGGTATCGTCTTTCTCTCCATCAGGGTATGCTCGATATTCACCAGGCTCTAACCTCATAAACCACTGTTTCGATTGCTCATCACCCGCCTGTTGTAATACTTCTCTTGTTCTAGCCAACATATCAATGCATACGATATTTTCTTCTTTTGCAAGTTCCCGAACAGCTTGTGGATAGACCCCATGCGTTTCTAATAGGTTCCCTTCTTTATCAAAGTGTCTTCTGGCAATAGACGTTAAAAGAATAGGTGTTATATCAAAAGAATGCGCTCGACTGATGAAAAAACGAAGGTTATCCTGATAGCTTGTAAAAGGTTCTGTGGCCCGTTCTCGATCTTGCTTTTGATCATTGTGGCCAAATTGAATAAGCACATAATCACCCTTTTTGGAATCCTGCTCCAACCTATCCCATCTACCTTCACTGATAAATGATTTTGTGCTCCGACCAGAGGCTGCATGATTTTTCACTTGGATATCATTGGTGAAATATTGACTCAATACTTGCCCCCATCCCATTCTAGGATATTTTGAATCTTCAACCTTTTCCATTGTCGAGTCACCAGCTAATAATAATTGCATTTACCTATCCTCATTTCCGATTTGCATTTGAATACTCGCTAATACAAATGCACCGACTCCATGTAAATCGTTTGTACTTGTTTCGCGTTGCACGTAATAGTCGTAAGTGCCGATAGATGTGCCAATACAAATGTCTTTTAACTGGAACCCTCCCTGCTGATCCACTTCCACCTTATGCTCTATTAATCCTTGGTAGGCTTTTTCGGCAGCTTTCCAATACGTTTTGTCAATGTAATCCATATTCACTGCCTTAGCTATTGCATAGGTGAACAAACAAGAACAGGAGCTTTCTAAATAATTATCCGGTTTACTTGCTTTATCAACTACTTGATACCACAAACCTGTATGTTCATCCTGGAATGTAATGATGGCATCGATTAACTCTTTTACGACTTTTTTTAATTCCTCTCGCTTTGGATGATGAACCGGTAACATTTCGATAAAATTCGTTGTCACCATGCTATACCAACCAAGAGCTCTTCCCCATATTTCTGGAGCATGACCTTTTTCTGTCGACCATGGTGTTTGTTTACTTTCATCATAACCGTGATAATAGAGACCATTTTCCTTCTTAGTATACGTACGCATTAACCGTTCTTGTTCCATTACAAGATCAATTAATTCCGGCTCATCAAACATTTGACCATATTGGATAGCGAATGGGCCTGCCATATATAAGCCATCAAGCCACATTTGATAAGGATATTTGTCCTTATGCCAGAAACCACCTTCTTTTGTTTTGTTTAATGTATTTAATAAATGTCTGAGTTTCGAAGCAGCAATTTTATATCGTTTATCCTTCGTTTCTTTATATAAAGGTAATAATAGCAACCCTGGTTGGATCGCATCCAATTCACTTCTGGCAAAATAAAAATTACCTTGCTCATCTACTAAACAATCTACATATTCCTTATAATAATCAAAATACTTCTCTTCCCCTGTGTACGAAAACACATCCTGCATGCCACAAAGAAAAACACCTTGATGATAATGCCAACGGTCTCTTGGCGGTAATTTAACAGGCCGGAACTGGTTCATTAAGGTATCACATGCTGCCTTAGCCCAATCTAATGCTGTTAATTGCTGTACCGTCATCCGTCTCTCACTCCTCTATTCCATGATATTCAAACCAATCAAAATCAGCGTAATTCTCACTTTCTTTTCCATTGCCAGAACAATACATGCCGATATATGCTCCAACAAATCCACCCGCAACATCTGTGCTTAGAATTCTCCCATCGACATTATGAGCGAGCTGCTTCCAGTCAAATGGGTCTGTAGAGTAATAAAAACGGTAATCTTGACCAATTGCTTCTACTTTCATATATATTTTCTTAGCTTCTATTGGTTGCTTTTCAATAACTTGTTCCACACCAGCTTCTCTTCTTATTAATCGAATCATTCGCTGCTGATCTTCCAATAACACTTCTACACGAAACTGAAAATCCTGATTTTGCAACAAAACGATTCCTGCTGTTTCATGTGCCGACTTTGGCCGAAACTCCATGACTGTTTGTACAAAAAAATGAATATGTTGTTGTCTTCTTCCGATAAAGGCAGGATTTTCTTCTTCCCTAATTGTTTCTTTTTTAGCCCTTAATCGTAGATAACCTGGACGTTCCGTAAGTGACCAAAACTCTCCTCTAGGCGTTCGCAAAAAATTCCACTTGTCATCCAGCTGTGCTGATTCAAATGAATCAACATAAGAGCTTTCCGGCCATTTATGTTCTTGCAGGTTTGGAAATTCTACTCTCGATTCAATCATTCCTTTTCCTTTGTTTACAATAGGCCAGCCATCTTCCCAGTCGAAAGGTACTAGAAATGTTTCACGACCGAGATTCCGGTAATATCCCCCATATGGTCTTGAAGCGAGGCAGACCATCCACCAATCTCCATTTTGTGTCTCGACAATATCGGCATGACCGACGTTTACAATCGGATGATTTTTTCCTAAATGCCGATGTGTTAAAACTGGATTGGTCTCTGTCATTTCATAAGGGCCTGTAACATTTCGACTCCTGGCGATCGTGACTGCATGTGTATGCCCTGTGCCACCTTCAGCAATCATTAAATAATACCAGCCATTTATTTTATATAGATGTGGCGCTTCCTGGGCATGGGCATTTTTCAAAGCACCATCCCATAAACTATACGTTGGTCCAACTAATTGCTTTTTCTCCAAATCAAGTTCCTGTAACCAAATCTCATTATGCTTTAGATAGCGCTGACCTTCGGGTGGTTTACGATTACCGGTATAATAAACTTTTCCATCGTCATCAAAAAAGAACGACGGATCAATCCCGGGAGCACCTTCCAGCCATATAGGGTCTGACCAAGAACCAGCAGGATCTTCTGCAGTTACATAAAAATTTCGTCTAGCACCTTTCTTACTGACAACAAACGTAGTAATCATATAAAATATACCGTTATGGTAACGGATGGTAGGAGCATAAATCCCCCGAGAATTTGGGGTTTGATCTAAATTCAGCTGCTCCGGACGATCCAGGACATGACCAATCTGCCTCCAGTGAACAAGGTCCTTACTATGAAAGATGGGTACACCAGGGAAATATTCGAAACTTGAGGTTACCAAATAATAATCCTCCCCAACTCTACAAATAGAGGGGTCAGGATAAAAACCTGGTATAATTGGATTTTTAAATGTTTTCATGCCTTCACCTGCCTAAAAAGATTTCGTTCATTTATTGTTACATAGTAAATCCTCTCGTAATGGTGTAAACACGTCGAGTAACTGACTATCTTCTAATGCCGTCACTCCATGTTCCGCATTGGAGGGGATATGAAGTGAATCCCCTTTTTCGATCACGATTTCTTTTCCATCGATATGAAAGGCGAGCTTGCCTGATAAGCAATATGTTAATTGTTCGTGTGGATGGCTATGGCTAGATCCTTTTGCCCCCTTTTCAAATACTACTTCCATCATCATTACTTGCTTTCCAGGTGCATGGATTTTTCTTTTCACTCCTGGTTCTGCCTGTTCCCATTGATTAACTGCCATTATGATTCCTCCTTCAGTTTCGTAATGATCGGTAGAATAAATTGAATCGACATCGCCAGTACAATCACATACGCCACTGTGTTCGTATCAATTTCATTAGAGAAGATCATAAAGACGATGATCCCTAATCCTCTTCCGATATTAATTATCGTTTCTCGCAACACGACTGACTCTACACGGAATTCAATTCCTAAGGGAATCCGATCTAACCACTCGAAATAATAGGCCGCATATGCATTTGCCTGTAACGGTTTAAATACATTTTGGGTCACCATAAAAAGAATGACACTGACAATCGCAATTTCCCACGTTAAAAATAATCCAGATGCCAAAAATCCGGTAGCTGCTATCCATAAGTATTTCTTCGTTTGTTGAATATTGGCAAAACGTGAGATAATAAAGCTTGCGAGTATTGATACTGCTAAAAATAAAGCATTTAAATAACCGACAATACTTTCATTTTCAAAAATGCTATAAATTAAAATCGCTGGTATATACATAAGAATCCCTTGGGGAAAGCCAATAATAAACCAACCAATTAACGCATTTCGAAACGCTTTATTTCGTTCCACAATTTGCCCGAGATACTTCATATAATAATTCCGATGACGAATCGATTCCTTTTTAATTTGAAAGCTTCTAAGGGTTGCCACAAAAAACATCAAAAAAGCAATTGAAAAAACGAGTAAATACCCTGCCAATCCATTAAAAAGACTAATCATAAATCCAGCTAATGCTGGGGCGATTAAGTTAGTCGATCCCATTACGATCTGATTCCAACCTAAATAACGGTGCCTATTTTGATTAGATGACACTTCATGGACGATCGTAAAATAAGCGACCCAATATAAGCCCTGAGCAATGCCACGAAGTAATGCGAACAAATAAAAATAGGTAACAATCTCTTCTTGCACCATAACAATAAGTAAATAAAACAGCGCTGTCATCAAAATGCCATAGCGGTAAATCGTCGTTCTGCCTTTTTTCTTAGACATTTTTCCAATTGAAAAAGTGGTCACTGCTTGAGTTAAAATCGCAATTAAGTTATACAAGCCATTAACCCATAAACTATTCGTCAAGCGCCACAAATATAAGTTCACAAATATAATCGATAACGAACCACCGAATTGAAAAATTGCATGATTAATTAAAATATTGACAGCATGGGCTGATAGTCGTTTTTCCTGCTTCTGTTTCATCTGTTGAATCAAGCGGTACACTTCTTTCTGTCAACGTTTTTAGATCACAATCACCATAATTGCCAAAATTGATCACTGCTTATTAATCGATTTGGAGTTATCCCCCATAACTGATGTATTTGTTGACGAATTAAGGTTGCCTGAGTCGTTGCATTCATATCACCTTCACAAAGACCTAATCCTATTTCAACGGGCTCTGGCATATTCGGATAATAATCATCTGCTTTTACTTGGGCGACATTTGGTGCTTTGGGAGAGTGTTTTAATTCTCTGGAAAATGCCCCATCCTTTCTTTTTAATCGTTCCATATTTGTAATCGTGATTCTTGTAATCTCTTCTAATTCCTGCTCAGGAATCTCTTTTTGAAGATACGATAATAAATCTATCGGATTACGAATATAGCACATATCTACTGCATCTTCGGTTCGCAAACATGCTAAAATGCTTTGATAAATCTTTTCCTGGTTCGGCATCGGTATCTGATATTTCCGGTAAAAGGTGTGTAATTTAAAAGTGCCGGAAAGTCGGACATATAACGAACCTTTCCCCCATAAACCTGTTTTGGGATCTTGTATTTCTGCTAGTAACCTCGTCATTGCCTGCACAAATTTATCTCTCTTATTTTCCTCCATTTGAGCGATGTAAACGGTGGAAGAAGCTAAGAGGTCACAACCACGCCAACTGTTTCGTAAATCAATACTTCCCCATTTTTCTTGGTAAGCCTCTAATGATTTCGTGTAGGCGGGCGCTTGCTTTACCTCCACCGGCATCTTATATAACGGTTCAGCTCCAAGTCTTTTCAAAGAATGATAGGCATAATTTAATGCCCGATGGACCATTACTTCGTCTTTTGCCATTTGTGGATTATTATCATAAAAATAACCGGTATGCTCCCCCTGTTTCGACTGGAAGAACTGAATAACCTTACTTTTAGTTGCAAAGGGCATCCCTTCCAAAAGGTTATACCTCAATAAAATATTGAGCGCCTGTGCTGTCGATTCTATATCGGGTGTAAATCGGTCATCACTAACCGAACTCCTTGCATAATAAAACCCACCTGTTACAGGATCAAACTGCTTTTGCAGCCAATAAAACAATCCATGAAACATACCATCTAATTGTAATTGTTGCTGTTCTCTCCAATTCATTGTTGATACTTCCTCTCCTTGACACCATTAACCTTTAACAGATCCTAACAAGGCACCCTTCGCAAAGTATTTTTGCAAAAATGGATAGACAAGTAATACAGGTACTGTCGCAACTACAATGGTTGCCATTTTTACCGTTACCTCTGGAGGTGGTACATCGGAATAAGCTTCTGCGTCATAGTTCATCCCGCTCGCCAACACAACAATTTGTCTTAGCAATACTTGCACGGGCCATTTATCTGCATCTGCTAAGTAGAGAATCGCATGCATATACGTGTTCCAATAGGTTACGGCATAAAATAAAGAGATCGTTGCAATCGCTGGTAATGAAATCGGGATAACGATTCGAAATAAAATACTGAAATCATTAGCACCATCTATCTTTGCTGATTCTTCCAAACCTGCTGGTAAATTCATAAAGAAACTTCGCAATATAATCATATTAAACGCATTAATCGTAACAGGTATGACAAGTGCCCATAACGTATTCAATAAACCGGTTTGCTGAACTACCAAGAAGGTTGGAATCATTCCGCCATTAAACAATAATGTGAAAACAATCATAAAATTTATCGCACGTCTTCCAACAAGGTCTCTCCTTGATAACCCATACGCGGTTAAGGTAGAGAAAAACATGCTCCATAATGTTCCTCCCACCGTTATAATTACTGATACGCCTAAAGCTCTAAATATCGTATCTGTTGAAAAAATATACTCGTAAGCCTTTAATGAAAATTCCGTTGGAAATAATAAAAATTTAGTTCTGGCAACTTCTGCACTTGTAGCAAACGAACTACCAACAACATGAATAAATGGTAATATCGTTATCAAAGCTAACAGTGCTAATAAAAAATAATTAAAGTAATCAAATACTCTACTACCGGCAGAGATTCTTCGTTGTTTTGCCATTTTTTACACCTCGCTTATTGTTGTATTTATTAGTAAATGCCTTCCTCGTCAAATCTCTTCGCTAGCCAGTTCGCAAATACAACCATTATTAAACCGACTATACCTTTAAAGAAACCGACTGCTGTACTATAACTAAATTGACCTTGCTGTAAACCGGCCACATAGACATATGTGTCAAAAATTTCCGCCACATTACGGTTAGATGCATTAAGTAATAAATAAACATGCTCGAACCCTAACTCTAAAACATCGCCAATTTTTAAAATTAACAAGACAATAATGACGTTTCGAATAGCTGGTATCGTAATATGCCACATTTGTCTGAAACGATTTGCTCCATCCATTCGTGCTGCTTCATATAATTGAGGATCAACCGCAGTTATCGCTGCTAAGAAAATAATCGTACCCCAACCAGCTTCCCGCCATATTACCTGTAAAATATACATTGGCCGAAACCAAGCATCGTTTAGTAAGAAGTTGATTTTTTCAAACCCTAACGAATCCACGATAGCGTTTACAATACCGCCATCAAGGGTTAGCATTACATAAGAAATCGAGACAATTACAACCCATGACATAAAGTGTGGAATGTAAATAAGCGTCTGAACACCTCGTTTAAAAAAACTATGTCGTACTTCATTTAACATTAACGAAATAATGATCGGTATTGGAAAAAAGATAAATACTTGAAGACCAAATAATACTAAAGTGTTTTTAAAAATCATCCAAAATTCAGAACTTGTAAATAACCTTGTGAAATGCTCAAATCCCACCCATTCACTTTCCGATATACCTTTATATGGTTTATAATCTTGAAACGAAATAATTAATCCATACATTGGTAAGTATTTATAAATTAAAAAGTAAATCAAACCTGGCAGAATCATTAAATAAATCATTTTGTTGCGCTTCACTTTTCTCCATGTTTCTGATCGTTTCATTCTTTTTACTTGTTTTGATTCTTCTTTTGCGGTAAGTGTAGTTGATTCCATAAGCAGTATCCTTTCTCAAAGTTTTCTTTTCTATTACCTTGGCTTATTCAAATCGTACGTTAAAAGGATATATAACGTAAATAATCATTATCTTACGAGTTACTTCAATCACTGTTGTACAGGTATTTTCGTGGAAGTATTAGTTCATACAAGCAACTAACATAACATAATGATCATCTCCCACCTTCATCCTTAATCATCAAACAACCTGCTTAATACAAAGGTTGCTGTAAAGTAAATTTTTGCGTTGTAGTAACTTTGATAGAAAATATGAGTGTAACAACCGCTCCGGCTTGCCCACTTCGCTTTTACCACGGGCTTAAGTCAACATCTGCTCAAGCAAGCTTTCGCAGTGTATCCTATACCAGGGGGCGCGGCTTCAGCTAATCCCCTAGGAGTCGAAGTGGACGCCTACGCAAAGTATAGTTCTACAACAACGCAAGAGTTTAAATAACGACTTCTATCTCATCATGTAGACGAAACAATAAACAATTCTAGAAAGCTCGAATTGATATCTATTACAACCGTTGTAAAATATATTTATAGCGCAGGCCGCCCACTTTCACTCCTGTGGGAATGTTTTACCTGAAGATCCACTTTTTCATGCGTTCTTTGCTTGAAAAAGTTAGCTGAAGGGAAAACCCCACGGAAAGGAAAGTGGGCAGCCGGAGCGGATGTTAACCAGTTAAAACAATTTCAAAATTACCACATCATATATTGCGCAGTATCTTCCTTTACACATCAATTTGATTTATATTCTTATGTTTTGTATGCTTTCTTTTCTTTCGTGATATAGAGGGGGCTCTTAAAATTTAAATTTTAAGAGCCCTATTTGTTCTGTACTTAATTAGTTTGATGCATTGAATTCCTCAATAATTGCATCTCCACCTTCGTTTTTCCATTTCTCGATGGCAGCATCGAAACCTGCTTCATCAATTTGACCTAAAATATATTGGTACGTTGCATCCGTAATACCTTCTTGTAAGATAGCACCATCATTCACATATGTTTCAGAATATAACGGTACAGTAGGGTCTTCGATTAGGTAGTTTTCATTGTCTTTAAATAATTCTTCTGATTTTGCTTTCACTTCGTAGTCGAAGTACCCTTCATATCTACCATTTGTCTCTGGTTCACCAATTTCAAGCGCTTGATATGGTTTAACCTCACGATCAAATAATGATTGATCATCAGTTGGTAATGCACGATCTTCTTGAACTTCGTAGTGTTCTCCTTCAATTCCCCAATAAGCATAGTTCATTACTTCGGGTGTCATTAGTTGGTCTATAAAGCCTAAAATTTTCATTAAATCTTCTTCCGTTTCAACTGCACTTTTCGGAAACATCATTAAACTACCATAACCAGGAATTGCCCAAATACCAAATTCACCATCTGGCCCTTTAATATTATTGTGAACATCAAACTCTACATCCGGATTAATGGCAACAGCGTCATTGTTGAGACTTCCTACGTCCCCCATTGATCCTACATACATACCTGCTGTTCCGTTTTTAAAGAATTCTTGCTGGTCGGGTTTACTCGTTACTGGGAAATCTTGATTAATATATCCGTTTTCATGCATTTCTCTAAAGAAATCCATGGTCTGTTTATATTCATCAAACATAAATTCCGGTAATAATTGCCCATCTTTTTCACCCCAATTATTCGGAGTACCAAACCATGAGGAAACTGTTTTAAATGCTCCATATATTAAATCACTACGATCTGTTACGCCAAATGTATCATCTTCACCATTTCCGTCTGGATCATCTTCTGTAAAGGCTCTAGCCATTTCCATGAATTCATCTGTTGTAGTTGGTGCTTCTAACCCTAGATTATCAGCCCAATCCTTACGATAAATTAAACCTTGTCTTGATAATGGACGACCTTGATATAATGTATAAAGATTTCCGTTAACTCGCGTATTATCAAGGACATTACTTTTAAGCTTGGATAGATTTTCGAACTGATCTAAATATTGACCGACTTCCCAAAATTGTTCATCTTCCATGGCATCACGGAATTGAATAAATGTCGCTTGGTTCTTAAGAAAGACTGCCTCAGGTAGTGAATTCGTTGCAAAAGCTGTATTTAAGCGATCTTCATAGTTGTTATCAGGTACCCACTGAATCTCAATGTCAGTGTTTGTTGCTTCTTCAATTTTTTCTAATACTTTTTCATTAGGAACTTCTGGTGTGTGTAAGTTTGCCATAATCGTGAATGCATATGGCTCTTCTGATTCCTCTGCACCTGAATCATCCTCTGCTTCCTCATTAGTGTTTTCTTCTGATGAAGTGTTGTCACTATCATCCTCTGAAGCACTATCACTATTACATGCAACTAATGTAAGCATTAATAGTAAAAACATGATTCCCATTACCGTTTTCCAATTTCTCAAATTAACCACCCTCCGAGATTTTATTTGATTTGTACAGCAGTATGTCGTGTACACCATTAATAGTAAGGAGTTAAAAATTCTTTGTATATAATCACTTTATCAGAGTTACTTGAAAACGCTTACCTATAAAGCATTAATTTTAATATTTTTTTTAAAACAATCATTATTTATTCTAGTTAATAATCATCTGCAAAAATGATTATTTTGTTTATCTAAAAAGTAAATATTCCTTTAAATATCTGACCTTCACCCAACTAATATGATGATTATTTTTTGAAAGCGCTTCATTTTTACTATTTACGGATTGGAAAGAAACGAGTATTCTATATATATTATCATTTATTTTACAGAAATAGGTGGGGTTGCATGGAGTTAACAGGAATATGGGGCGGTTTTTATCGGATTAGTGTATGGGTTACTCGATTTGCATGGTTAAATATACTATGGATCGTTTTTACTTTAATTGGTTTCATCTTGTTTGGGATTATGCCTGCAACGATTGCTATGTTTGCAGTTGTGCGGAAGTGGGTTTTAAAAGAAGTTGATTTCCCTGTTCATAAATTGTTTTTTCAGGAATATAAACGTAACTTCTTTCGTTCCAATTTATTCGGTCTCGTACTTTATGTCATCGGGTACATTTTATCCGTGTTTTTGAAATATACAGGAATGATGAGTGAAAGTGACTTATATCCTTTGCTTTTTGGCATATTCATATTAGCAAGTGTTTTTTATGTTTTGCTGATCCTTTATATTGGCCCAGTGTTTGTCCATTATGAACTTGGTTTTTGGCAGTATATTCGTTATGCGGTATCAATAGGAGCGGTTAATTTACATTACTCTATCTGTGCGCTAACTGTTTTAGCTGGAATGTATTACACTTCCCTAAAATTCCCTGGTATTACACTTTTCTTTAGTTTTAGTGTAAGTGCTTATATCAGTATGTTTGTTATCAATATAGGTTTTAATCAGTTATTAAAAAAACAACAAGAACAGATAGAGGAGTCAACCCTTTCAACTTCCTAGCGCTATACTTAGTTACACAAAATATATCGATATGAGGAAGTATACTTATGAAAAAATTCTCAACCAAACATTATTTTCAATTGATTGCTTTTTTAATTATATTAAGTACGGTTCCTGTAATAATTACAGGCGGTCTATCGTATTGGCAGTCATCAAAAGCTATTGTTGACTATTCAAATGATGAAAAAAAACAAAATATTTATCAAATTCAAACAAATGTGGAACAAGTGCTCCGTTATATTGATTTATCTACTACTTATTTCATACGTTCTGCACAAACGAGAGAATTCATTAATCAAGATATGAATGCCAGTTCCTTCAGTGAATTTCACAAACTTCGGAAGGACTTAATTCACTTACAAACCATTGAGACTGGTATTGAGGATATCGTTTTAGTCAGCTTTGAAAATAGGTGGCTGATTAATAACAATGGGCTCGTAAATCTAGATAGAGATACCTATGAACAAATAAACACGAATTACTTGAGTTTATCAGAGAAATCCGTGTGGCTGATGGAGGAAGCAGATCATATTCATTTACCTAATGCAACTAAGAAGAGTTGTTCTCACTATATTAACTTAGTAAAAAAGCTTCCGATTTTATCCTCTAAGCCTGAAGGATTAATTTCTGTCATTATCCCTATTTGTGAGTTAAATGAAATTATGGCTCAAAGTAATGATAGTGAATCATTTATTATCCTTGACGAGAACAATCAAACGATCGCTCACAGTAACACGGAATATATGGGAGATGATGGTTATATACCTAATGCATTATTTAATGAGATTGACCGCGAGGAACTAGAAGGTCAATTTGAATATCAAATTAATGGTACGGATTTTAAAATTTCCTATCAAACCTCTAATTATAATAATTGGACCTATATATCTTTAGTGAAATTAAGTGATTTACATATGCGATCCAGTTCTATTGGCTGGTTAACGTTAACGATTGTTTCTATTCTATTAATTATTTCATTATGTATCGCATTCATTGGCAGTAAAGTATTATATCGACCAGTTAAAAAGCTCAAAGATGTTATCTATTCTACTGGCGAAAAACATGACATTTCTTCTGAGACAACTAATGAATTTGATTTGATTGAAACACATATCGAAAAACTCTTAGATCAAAATCATTTATTGGAAAGACGTGTTCAAAGTCAAGTTACCCAATTAAAACAATTATTTATGATCCGATTGCTTCAAGGGAAAGTAACTAAGAGCGAATTACCACATAAGTTAAAGTCATTTCATTATAGCCAGACATGGACATGGATTACAGTATTTTCTTTAAAGATCGATGAAATTGATCAGGAACGATTTAATAGCAATGATCAGGATCTTATTTTATTTGCCATTAATAACTTAATAGAAGATTTAATTCCAACCAGTGAAAGATTCACACCAGTAGTGATCAATGACACACAGTCCACTATAATTATTACAGAGTGTGATAATGAAGCAGATTATACACATACCATTAATCAAAAGGTGAAACTTATACAATCAAAAGTAAAAGAATTATTTCATTTATCAGTTAGTATTGGTATCAGTACACGCTTTAGTGATTTAGAAGCTACCAACAGCGGATTCAGAGAAAGCAAGGAAGCGTTAAAATACCGTTTAAAGATGGGTGAGTCGTCGATTATTTTCTATGAAAATTTAAACCGGCGTTATTCCAGCGTTGCTCCGTACCCTTCTGCTATTAAAAACAAAATATTTGATGCGATTAAATTAAGTGATAAGGACCAAGCCTTAACAGAACTTACTAAGTTTTTCGATTACCTGGATCGTCACGATATCCATCATCAACAGTTGGAAATTATTTTATCGAGGTTTTTGTATGAGTTATATGAATTAAAGGAATTGTTAGGAGCATCTGTGGAGGGTTTCCAGTCTACGGATATGATTACTTATTATCAAAACTTTAGGTCTATTGAAGCAATCCATGACTGGGTTATTAACCAGATCATTCTTCCGCTTATTGATAATGTAGATGCAAGAGATGATTCTAAGAATAAGAAAATCTCTGACAGGATGATACGAATCATTCATAGCAATTATGATAAAGATATTTCTTTAGATTTAATTGCTGCAGAATTACATTATAACCCTAACTATCTTAGTAGTATTTTTCAGAAAGAGACAGGATATTCTTTTAGTGATTATTTGTTACGTTATCGTTTAAACAAGGCAAAAGAATGGTTAACCACGACAAATATGTCCGTAAAAGAAATAGCTGAAAAACTAAAGTATAATAACTCACAAAATTTTATTCGATCCTTTAGAAAAATGGAAGGCATAACACCTGGAAAATACAGAAGTCAATATAAAACCAAAGAAGCGTAAAAAATTTACAAAGAGGTTAAAAAATACTATTTGTCTAAATTAAAAACATTCACGATAAAATATATATTGTTTCGCATTATAAGGAAACTACGCACTAAATGGGGTGGTAATTTTGAGATGAAATTTGTGCTTAAAATCGCTTCGGCTTGCCCACTTCCCTTTCCATGGGCTTTTTCCTTCAGCTAACTTTTTCATGCAAAAAACGCATGAAAAAGTGGATCTTCAGAAAAAAGGATCCCATAGGAGTTGAAGTGGGCGCCTACGCTTAATGAAATTCTACAACTTTTGTAAATGCTAATATTTTTGGTTCTTTCTACAAATAATTACCACAAAAGATGGTGATAAAAGCAAAAATGCATCCTCTTGCTTTAGCTGAAGGGCATAGAAAAGCGAAGGCGTCCGTTTTCACTCCTGCGGGATGTTTTTACCCTAAGATCCACTTTTAAGCGAATTTTGCTTAAAAAGTTAGCTTAGGGTAAAAACCCGCGGAAAGGAAAACGGGCAAGTCGTAGCGGTTGCAAAGCACATATAAAATCTCATAATTACCACTTCTGCTATGTCACAGTATCTTCCTAATACGCATGAAAATTCATACGATATCGACGTTTACTCTAATAATCGTTTGGATTTTTATAGTTATAAAGTATTTCTTTGCAGGTCCTTTTATTCTCCAATTAAGACGCGTAACACATTAGGGTGATCTGGGAAGGTTTTAGTTCCTGCTCCATACCCAATATGCTTCACCTGCATACTTGGCATTTCGCTAAATTCAGAAACTAATGTTTTAATAATTGCTGCTCCTGTTGGTGTTGTCAGCTCTCCGGTTATCGTACTTTTTTTAAGTGGTACATCTTTCAGCACTTCTAAAGTAGCTGGTGCCGGTACTGGATAGATACCATGATCGATATGAATATGACCTGATCCTACAGGAATTGGGGAAGCAATAATTTGATCTACTTTTAGGTGATCAACTAAAACCGCTACTCCTACGATATCAATAATAGAGTCTATAGCACCTACTTCATGAAAATGAACATCTTTTAAATCCATTCCATGAATTTTTGCTTCTGCCTCACCTATTTTTTTGAACATATCCAGGGAAATATTCTTTACGACCTCATTCAATTCACTCTCTTTAATCATTTTTACTATATCCTTATAGGTACGGTGATGGTGATTGTTATGTTGATGATCATGCGTATGACTATGGCTATGGTCATGATGATGTGAATCCTCAGTGAAGATCACATCAAATTTATTACTATTAATCCCATTTTTTATTACTGTATCTAGTTTTAGCTTATACTCTTGAGAAAGATTTAATTTTGACAATTGTGATTCAAACCATTCAAATGAGATTCCTGTATCCAGTAATGCTGCTATGGTCATATCTCCACTGATACCCGAAAAACAATCGAGGTACAATATTTTAGTCATTTTCCTTTCCTCCATTATAATATTTATCACGATTTTTCGTTCGTACTATCCCACTTAATGTTTCGAGATCTAACAATGAAGTTATGTGAGAAATTTACGGACGTTAACTTCCTGATAAGTTTTGTTTTACTCTGTTTTATTTTATATGATTCACTATTCATCAGGCAAACAAAAGAAGGACTATCTATCAAGATAGCCCTTCCATAATAATTTATTATTCTGTTACTTGAGATTCAACTGCTTCCTGTGCAGCATCCAATGCTTCTTGTGGTGTTTGTGAACCATCACGTAGAACGTTATTCAACGTATTTGTGTTAATTTCAGTTGCAACATCTGGCGTATATTGTGAAACATTGATCGCATTAATTTCATCTTGTACTTCTGTCAATGTATCAAAGATATCATCACCAAAATATTGGAAGTATTTATTGTCTTCTAGTACTTCCGGATGATCCCAAACATCATGACGTACTGGGTCAAACCCTAATACTGTCCAAATCTTAATGTTGGATTCTTGAGAAAGCTTCGCATAAGCTAAAAACTCTTTTGCTAATTCTTTATTTTCTGCTTGGTTTGTTACAACAGTACCAGTACCACCCATACCTGCGGAACGGTTTCCACCTTCTTCAAATGCTGGTAAAGGACGTACTACCATTTTACCTTCTAAGTCTGGCATACTATCAGTGAATCTACCCATATACCAGATCGGCATTGCAACTGCTGCCGCTCCACCATCACCCATATATGAATAATATTCTTCTGCATGTGGTTCATTACCTGGCGCTACCTCAGCAATACCTGATTCTTGCATGTCTTTTAGTAACTGTAATGCCTCCACGTTTTCTTCTCTATTAATGGTAATGTTGTCATTTTCATCAATGAAGTCTGATCCTTGTTGTGAAACTAATTGGAAGTATGGTAGATAATCACCTGGGAATGTGTTATACATAACGGCATCTGTATTTGCAATTACTTCTTCACCAGCTGCCTTGAAATCATCCCAAGTTTTGATGGAATCTATATCCACACCAGCTTCATCCATAATTTCTGTATTATAGTACATTACAGATGCCCCTACGTGAGTTGGCATTCCATAGTAATTTCCATCTTTTGCATAAATGTCAAAACGAGATTCAACAAAGTTATCTAGTTCTGGTTCCACATATTCGTTCATCGGTTCTAACTGTGGTTCACCTTCCATGTAGTTAGGGAAACGCGCAATTTCAATATCTGCAATGTCTGGAGCACCATCACCAGATTGTAATGCTAATAATAAGTTATTATGCATTTGATCAAATGGATATGTCTCAGCTGTTAAATGAATGGGACGATCTGAATTTTCCTCGTTCCATCTTTCTGCTGCATCAATGTAAAAATCCACGTGTTGTGCTGCAAATGTCCATAAACTAATTTTGGTAGCTCCTTCTAGATCTTCCCCAACAGTTGAAACTTCATCTGCCTCAGTACTAGATTCGTCATCTCCACCGCCGCAAGCAATTAAGAACATTGCAACTAGACCGAAAATTAAAGCTAATAAACTTTTTCTCTTCATTTTTTTACCCCCTAAAAAAATAATTTATAAAATCAGTAACCGCTTTCAACAATTGAAAAATAATAAACGAAGTCATCTGTTTTGTAACCTGTTCGTACAAGATTAAGTTTAAACAAATGGTCGCTTCGTTATCATTCACATCGTTGTTAACTATAAGATACCATTACGTCTGTTATTTGTCAATAAGTTTTTGAAGTTATACTAATGAATACATTGATTAATTCTATGATTAATCACACACTTCGACAAATTAGTACGTACATGATTTATTCAGCTGCATCAATTTTTTTGAAAACTTTCACTGAAAAATAAGCCACAGATATCGTAATTAAGCTGATCGTACAAAAAATCAACATGCTTGGAAATTCTAATGAGATGTACAATATAAAAAATATAATCAAACCTTGCATAATAGTTATCGGCAACTTAGTTATACCAATAATTAAAGCATTCTTGAAATATTGAAATATAGTTGAATCATAATGACTTAACAATGGAAAAATCCACAAAACAAGAATTCCATACAGGAATATGACAAAGTAATAAGAAAAAACAGCAATGATTGAGATTTGATCACCTAACTGCAGTAATATTTGATAATTCACTATCAATATAATGCCAACTACAGTTATGATAATTCCAATTATATTTGATTTAACAAATTCCTTTTTATACGCTTGTTTAAAAGACTTGAAAACTGAAACTACTTCTTTTTTTTGCACCCATTTTCTTGCTACTGCAATAGCAGCTGTAGTAGCCGGGAATATCCCACCTACTACAAGTCCTACTAATGAAAATCCTATCCAGAGAAAATTTAACCATGCTACTTGTAATATTATTCTTAAGAAGCGATCTAACGAACCTACAATTTGCTGTCCAAACATCTTTGTCACATCCTAATTAACACTATTACCCTTTCACTCCACCAGTTGTTAAACCAGCTACAAAGTATCTTTGGAAGAAGATAAATAGGATAATAATTGGTACTATTGTCATTACCGATCCGGCAATTAATACATCGTAATTGTTCCCATAAGGTGTTAATAGTGTTGCCAAACCAATAGGTAAAGTAAACATATCATTCGAACGTAATACGATTAATGGCCATAAGAAGTTATTCCAGCTTCCAAGCCCTTGTAATATGGCCATTGCACCTAGCGATGGTCCCATTAAAGGTAGCATAATTTTAAAATAGATACCATATTCTGTCGCTCCATCTATTCTTGCTGCATCCATCAGCTGGACAGGTAATCCTAAAGCATATTGTCTAAAGAAGAAGACAGCGATAGGTGCTACAATCATCGGTAAAATGACACCTATATAAGAATCTACTAGCTGTGCTGTAATCATCATTTGGAATAACGGTAGCATTAAAATTTCAAATGGTACCATTAGTATAAATACTACAAATGTAAAGAATAAGTTTCTTCCTTTAAAGTTATACACTGCTAATGCGTAACCTACCATTGCTGAGAAAAACAAAGATAACACTATCGTAACTGCCGAAATAATCAGACTGTTCACATACCAAGTCCAATAGCTTCCTGCCTGTGTAAAGATATAATTATAATTATCAATATTCAGCAAACTCCAATCAAACGCTAAACTTATACCTGTACGCATCAATTCCGAAGAAGGTCTCAAAGAGGAAATTAATAACATGATCATTGGAAATAATACGATTAAGCAAACAAGTACCATTCCAATATTCATAATCCATTTTGCTGTACTGTTGGTTTCTTTTTTCATTATTCGTCACCCCGCTTGAATGCACCTGTTAGAACTAACTGAATGAAACTGATAACGAAGATAATAAGCATTAGAATTACACCGATAGCGGCACCAAAGCCCATATCATTTCGTTGTATACCTTGTTGATAAATATAACCTACAACTGTTAAACCAATGTTTCCAGGTGAACCTGCTTCCCAGAACACAAAGCTCTCTTCAAACATTCGAAAGCCGTTTATGATAGAAATTGTTACCACAAAAATAGTTACTGGTTTTAAAAATGGTAATGTTACATACCAAAACTTTTGCAAAATAGATGCTCCGTCAATTTCGGCAGCTTCATATAATTCATCTGGTACGTTTTGTAAGGCTGCTAAGAAGTAAAGAATGTTTACCCCTAACCAACGCCAAACACAAAGCATAACCATTAGAAACATTCCTGACCATGCATTGTATCTCCAATCCACGGAACTCATTCCTAGCCAATTAAGAACCTGATTTGCCGCTGCTGTATCTGTTTCCCCAAACATTAAACGGAAAATCATACCTGCAACAATGGTTGAAGCTAATGCCGGCATAAATAAAGAAGCACGAAATAGCGTTTTCAATTTTACAAATTTCGAGTCGAGTATTACCGCTAAAATAATTGGTAATATCGTTAAAATTGATACTGTCAACACTACATAAATCGATGTATTCATCAAGGCTTTATAAAATGTCGGATTGAAAACCCTCTCATAGTTTTGTAACCCAATAAAATTAACTTGTCCTGGTAGCACACTTTGAAAGCTCATGATGATACCACGAATTGCCGGATATACTGTTAATATCAAAAATGAAATAATGAATGGTGATACAAAAATATAAGGTACAACCTTCTTAGAATTTAGGAACTTCATAATTGGGCTGGGACCTTTTTTTGCATCTACTGTTTGACTTGTTGCCACTGTAACCCCTCCTTAAAATTAAATAAACTGAATGCGCTTTCAATAATTATAGACTTCTTAAATTTCACTTAAGACGATATGCAGTTTAGTAACACCGATCATGTAATCGCAACCAAACGTACGTATAAGTGTTGGTTGTTTCTATTATATATAACTGGATAAGTTTTTTCAATCATTTTCTTAAAAAAATACACTCTTTTCTTAACTTAAATTTATAATAAATGGGTTCTTATGGAAATAACAGCATTTCACCATTAACTATACGGTTATGCAATTGTTTTTTTGGTTCCTTGGTAAATAAAAAGGTTAATTATATTTCATGCTTGTACCATCGCACGATCAAGATTACACACCAAAACTATTACGTACAACAGGTTCAATATTATAATAACCCGTTTACTCCCCTGATATCTTGATCGCTGAATTAACACTTACATCCATTCTATGGTCAATAAGCTTGTTTTAGTTATCTTTTTTCATTTAAAAAGCCGATAAGTTTTCTTATCGGCTTTTTAAAATAAGTAGGAATTTCATTTTATTCTACAGTCAATGCTACAACAGATTTGGATGGTAAATTAATAGATAATTCATTCCCATTAACTTGGAAATCTGTAAATTTAACAGGTTTTACATTGTCTGGATTTTCGAATGTATTGTGTGCATCCATTTCATTTGCTGTTAATACACGACCGTTTATTTGGTTTACATCCATTCCACGTAAATCAATCGTAAGGTCAGCTGCACTTGCTCTGTCTACATTACATAAAGTAATATTAATATTCCCATCATTTGCTTTTGATGCAGATGCAGTTACCTGAGGCATCTCTTTATCTCCAACTTTAAATGTGTCAGAAGTAATATCTAAGGCTACTTTTGCCGCATCTTGGTGCACCTTATACATTTCAAAAACATGATAGGTAGGAGTTAAGATCATTTTTTCCTTATCCGTCAAAATCATAGACTGTAACACATTAATAGTTTGAGCAATATTTGCCATTTGAACACGTTCACTATGATCATTAAAAATATTTAATGATACTCCTGCAACCAATGCATCACGAATCGTATTTTGCTGATAAAGGAACCCTGGGTTTGTTCCTTCTTCAACATCAAACCAAGTTCCCCACTCATCGATAATTAGACCAACACGTTTTTCTGGGTCATATTTATCCATAATAGCACTGTGTTTCTCAATTAGTTCCTGTATGTGGTATGCCTTGTGCATGGTAGCATCCCACTCATCTTCAGGGAAATTGGTTGCAGCACCTTTACCAGTCCAGAATTCACCTGGAATTGTGTAATAGTGCAGACTCAAGCCATCCATGTGTTGCGCCGATTCACGCATGAGCACATCTGTCCATTTATAATCATCCACATTAGGACCGCCAGCAATACGGTAGATTTTATTTTCACCGTAATTTCTTACATACGTCTGAAAGCGATTATAAAGATCTGCGTAATATTGTGGTCGCATATTTCCACCGCAACCCCAGTTCTCATTTCCTACACCAAAATAAGTTAACGCCCAAGGCTCTTCTTTTCCATTTTCTTGACGCAAATTTGCCATTGGTGATTCACCGTTAAATGTCATATATTCTACCCATTCTGACATTTCCTGAACCGTACCACTACCTACATTTCCACATACATAAGGTTCTGTTTCTAACATGTCACAAAGCATAAAAAATTCATGCGTACCGAAGTGATTGTTCTCAATCACACCACCCCAGTGGGTATTCACCATACGTTTTCTATTTTCTCTAGGTCCAATACCATCTTTCCAGTGATATTCATCTGCAAAGCAACCTCCAGGCCAACGAAGTACTGGAATTTTAATATTTTTTAGTGCTTCTACGACATCATTTCTTATACCATTCGTATTTGGTATATCAGAGTCCTCACCAACCCAAAATCCTTCATAAATACAACGGCCTAAGTGTTCTGCGAAATGACCATAAATATTTTTATTAATTGTTCCCTTTTTTACATCAGCATTTATAATTGCTTTGTTTGACATACTCTCACCTCATTAAAATATTTATTTTCTTCATAATAGTTGTGGAGAAAGTATCCATTGCGATCTTTCTCCACTATTATTTCCATTTAATCTATTATTTCTTTTGCAAACGAATCATGTTCCAAGAGAATTTAGGGAAAATACCTACTAGTTTCCCATCATCTACGTACGATTCACCATTAGAATGTGGTGTTACATTTTCCTGGCCAGCAATGTTTACTGCTTTTGCGTCTTCATTTTCTAATACTACATGTTCAACTACATCGTAACCTTCGAAAGCCCTTACATCGACATCTACTTCTAACGGCTTTTCTAAATGACGGTTAGTCGCAAAAATCACTAGCTCTTCTTTTTCTTCGTTATATACAACAGACGGATCTAAGTAAGGTACGTCTGTGAAATCTTTACTGTCATACTTCGGAGAGCTTACTACTGGATTCAATGCTACTCCTCTTCCATATACAGAAGTATAATAATAAGGATAGAAAATCGTTTGTTTCCAAGCTGCTCCGCTATTCTCAGTCATGATTGGTGCAATTACATTAACGAGTTGTGCCATACAGGCAATTTTCACACGGTCTGAATGACGTAACATTGTATTTAACATACTTCCCACTAACAACGCATCCTCAAATGTGTAAACATCTTCCAATTGAGGCGGTGCTACTGTCCATGGCTCAATTTCCTTATCTTGTTGATTGGAGTGGAACCAAACATTCCATTCGTCAAAACTTAAATACATGTCCTTCTTACTGCGTTTCTTTGCCTTAATATAATCACATGTTGCAATAACTGTCTGAATAAAATTTTCCATATCCATAGACTTAGCTAAAAAGTTGGCTGTATCTCCACTTCTATTACCATAATACTGGTGCAGTGAGATATAGTCAGCTACTTCATACGTATGTTCTAATGTCTCTGCTTCCCAACTAGGGAAAGTTGGCATTTGAGAATTAGAGCTTCCACAAGTCACTAGTTCAATTTCAGGATCAACCAGACGCATCGCTTTGGCAGTTTCATATGCTAAGCGACCATATTCATGTGCTGTTTTTTGGCCGACCTGCCAAGGTCCATCCATCTCATTTCCTAAACACCATGTTTTTATATTGTGTGGATTTTCATACCCATGTGATTTTCTTAAATCACTCCAATAAGTTCCACCTGTATGGTTACAATATTCTAATAAGTTTCTAGCAGCATCTATCCCTCTTGTACCAAGGTTTACTGCCATCATAACATCTGAATTAGCCGCTTTTGCCCAATCAACAAACTCATTCGTTCCTACTTGGTTTGTTTCCGTAACTCTCCAGGCAAGCTCTAATCGCTTAGGACGCTCTTCTTTTGGACCTACACCATCTTCCCAGTTATAGGCAGAAACCATATTACCACCTGGATACCTTACAATTGGCACTTGTAATTCTTTTACTAAGTCAATAACATCTTGTCTGAAACCATTTGCATCTGCTGTTGGATGATCCGGCTCGAAAATACCACCATAGACAGCTCTCCCTAAGTGCTCAATAAAGGATCCGTAAACTCTAGGGTCAATCTCCGAAATTTGAAACTCCTTGTCCACTACCATTTTTGCCTTCACTGTTTCTTTCACCATTACTATCATCCTTTCTATTATCTTCAAATTAAAAGACTTACTGTCAAGATTTTAACCGCTTACAAACTATTGCTAACTAAATACTTGATCGTACATCTCATTCTTATTTATATTTTTTCGAGTAATTGTACGTATATTAAGATTATGAAATTATTATGTATTTGTCAAGGCTTTCATACTCAATTTCATGAGCAATATTTAAGTATTAATATATAAAATTTACCAATCAAATATAAAAAGCAAGGTATTTCCAGAAAATACTTTGCTTTTAAAATTATGAGATTATTAAATCTTTATTTATAGCTGTTGTAGATTGTCGTTGTTTTATTTCTGGTTTATACAATTTTGATAAAGCTACATTGTCAAATGATAGACCTCTTTTTTCTATCATCGCAATCATTGCTTTTGCTGCATCTAAGCCCATTTGGCTCTTAGGGTGAATAATAGATGTTAGTTTTACTTCAGATATTTCCGCCAGCATGGAATCATCATATCCTACAAATGATAAGTCTCTTGGGATTTTAATTTTTCCTTCTCTCAGGACATCCATTAATTTAAGTACGAGTTGATCATTATAACAAACCATCGCTGTTGGCTTTTCATTCTTCGTTTCAATTAATTGTTTTATAGCTTCAAATGGTTTTATGTGCTCATTTTCCGTACAATAAGTTATCATATTTTTTGGATTTATAGAGGTCTTATAATCACGATGTGCTTTAATATATCCCTTGAGCCTTTTTTGGCCTTGAGCATCATCCGTTTTATACATACACGCTATCGATGTATGTCCAAGTTTCAATAGATGTTCGGTTTGCATATAGCCACCTTCTACATCATCTATCATAAAACTGGTTGGTTCTAATTCTTCATAAGTAGCATTTATCATCACATAAGGTATTTGTTCTTTTTCCAATTTAAGATAATAATTCAAATTCGGGTTAGATGAAGCACTATTGGTTGGTTCGATAATAACCCCGTCATAGTTACCTGACAATATATTACTTAAAATTTTCTTTTCTTGTATATATTGATTATTCGTATTAAAAATACTGACATGATAACCTTGATCACTTAAATAAGCCTCTGCTCCTCTAATAATGGTTGGAAATATATATTCTGATATATATGATGTCACGATCGCTATGTTTTTAGTTGGATGTTCAAATTGCTGGTTATTCTCAATCTTTGATCGGTCTTGACAAAATGTACCTGCTCCTTGTTCTCTATATAACCAGTTTTCATTTACTAATTCTCCCAATGCTAAGCGAACAGTATGGCGACTAACACTAAATTGTTCCATTAATTCACTTTCTGAACTTATTTTTTCATGAGGAATAATAAGCCCTTCTAATATCTTAGATTTGATTGATTGTTTAATCTTTTTATATTTAGCTTCCATCTCCCTACACCCCCTAAAATATTCCCTTCCCTTACTTTATAAACGAAATTAAATAAGTTGTTCCCCAAGCTTAAGAGAACAATCATTTAAATCACCTGTTTGGTAACGTTTACATTTTTGGATTGATTCTTGTTGCTCCTATATATTTGTACGTACTACTAGTATACCAAATTTTAGCTTATTTACAACCCATTCCATAAATTGCGAAACCAATCAAAAAAGCCATCACTCTATGTGCAATACATGAGTAACAGCTCTAAGTATGATTTATCATTTAATCGTTGCAGTTGAATTTCGAATAACGAGTTCAGGATCAAAGCGAATAAGATCTTTCGCCATGTTTTGCTGGTCTTTATTAGGTGATTTTATTTGCTTAATCATGTCTAGAATTACTTTTGCGGCTAATCTACCCATTTCACTTTGAGGATGAGACACAGTTGTTAATTTAACTTCGGTAACTTCCGCCATAAAGGAATCATCAAAACCAACAATTGATATATCTTCTGGAACTTTTAATTGTGCTTCACGTATTGCGTCAAGCAATTTTATTGCTAATTCATCATTGTAACAAACAATCGCAGTTGGCCTATGTTCCTTTGGCTCCTGAAGCATTTTACGTAACATTTCTGCCGGTTTTGTGTTTTTTTCTTCTGTATTGTATGTAATGATATTATTAGGCAAAATTTCAATTTGATGCTTTCGGTGTGCTTTTAAATATCCCTTCAGTCGTTTAGTCCCTTGAATATCATCATTTTTAAAGAAACCCAGAATATTTTTATGACCTAATTCAATTAAGTGCTCTGTTTGAATGGTCCCGCCTTTTTCATCATCCATCACAATATGGAATGGTTCTAATTCATCATAAAATGCATTAATCATTAGATAAGGTATGTTTTGTCTTTCCAAATTCAAATAATAATTTATGTTGGGATTCGTAATAGCACTTCTAGTTGGTTCAATAATCACACCATCAAAATGTTGAGTTAGAATTTTTTCTAAAAATTTCCGTTCATTATTGTGGTCATTATTTGTACTAAAAAGACTTACTTGATATCCTTGTTCGCTTAAGTAAGATTCTGCCCCTCGAATAATTGATGGAAAAATATAATCAGAAATATATGTGGTTATAATGGCGATATTTTTTTGACGAATTAATGAAGCCACATCATCTTTGGAGCGATCAGCACAAAACGTCCCAGCTCCTTGCTCACGATATAACCATCCTTGGTTTACTAAATCTCCAATTGCTAACCTTACTGTATGCCTACTAACACCAAATTGTTTCATAAGTTCACTTTCAGAACTGATTTTTTGATGAGGTTGAAATGTACCATCTAAAATTTGAGATTTTATTGCTTGCTTTACTATACTATATTTTGTTTGCATCTTTTATACACCTCAGTAATTCTGCAAATTCATAACTTAGTTAATAAGTACCTTAATTTAAGCATATAGAATTAATAAAAACTGTCAAGAGCTGCTAATCTGTGATGCAGTTTTTTTGATAAAATAAGACAGAGACCTCTAATGAAAAAGGCCTCTGTTTTAACTCTTTAGCGATATATTGCTTCATTCCATTTTAGTTCATTGCGGAATTGACGAAGGTTTGTATCTTTATCAATAACTACACATTCGATTTTTGCCATATCTGCAAAGTCATATAATTGTTCTGTGGTAACGTCAAAAGAGAAAACCGTATGGTGTGCTCCACCTGCATAAATCCAAGCCTCTGTTGCTTCACTTAAAGAAGGCTGTGGCTTCCATAGAACTTTTGCAACCGGTAAATGAGGTGTTTCTGTTTTAGGCTGTTCTGCTTTGATTTCGTTAATAACAAGACGGTAGCGACCACCCATTTCCACTAATGATGCGTTAACAGCATCTCCACCTTTTCCATCAAAGACTAAACGTGCAGGATCTTCTTTATCTCCCATTGATAATGGATTAACTACAATTTTTGGTTTTGTAGCAGATACTGTCGGGCAGATTTCTAACATATGTGAACCTAATATCATTTCATTTCCTGGTTCAAGATGATAGGTGTAATCTTCCATGAAGGAAGTATTTTTGTTATCCGCAATAATCTTCATTAAACGCGTTAATGCTGCTGTTCTCCAATCCCCTTCACCTGCAAATCCATAACCTTCAGCCATCAGACGCTGTGCCGCAAGTCCTGGTAATTGCTTCATTCCGTGTAAATCTTCAAAATTTGTTGTAAATGCTGTATAGTTGCCTTTTTTCAAAAAGGATTTTAAACCTAGTTCGATTTTAGCCTGATAACGGATAGAGTCTTCTACATTACCTTCTTTATTTGGTATGTCATACAATTCTTGGTACTCTTTATATAATCCATCAATATCTGTTTCTGATACTTTGTCCATTTCTTCTACTAAATCACCGATACCGTAGTAATCAACGACCCAGCCAAATTTAATTTGCGCTTCAATTTTATCTCCATCTGTAACAGCTACATTTCGCATATTATCACCAAAACGAGCTACACGAATATTTGATCCTTCTGTTACAGCAACTGCTGTTTTCATCCATCCTGCAACCTTAGTTGTCACATCTTTGCTTTGCCAGTGACCAACAACTACTTTACGTGATACATCCATGCGTGTACCAATAAATCCATATTCACGATCTCCATGTGCTGCTTGGTTTAAGTTCATGAAGTCCATATCAATGCTGTCCCAAGGAATATCTCGGTTATATTGCGTATGCAAATGTAATAATGGTTTTTGTAATGAATTTAGTCCGGCAATCCACATTTTTGCTGGGGAGAATGTGTGCATCCAAGTAATGACACCAGCGCAATTTTCATCGGTATTTGCTTGTTGCATCAAACGCAAAATATCATCTGATGTCGTTAACACTTCTTTGAATTGTACTTCATAAGGCAGATTGCCCTCTTTATTTAATCCTTCGACTACTTCTTTTGAATTGTTAGCTACTTCTGTTAATGGTCCTTCTCCATAAAGGTGCTGACTTCCTGTAACAAACCAAAATTTATATGGGCGTACTTCTAACATAATGTATTCCTCCTATTGTTTATTATAGATTATTTTTTTAATGACTCTCGCATTTAGAGATTAATTATTACTTTTTATCTTGTCCATAATAAGCATTAGCACCATGTTTTCTTAGATAGTGTTTATCTAACAAGAATTGATCCATGTCTTCAGCATTAGGATTGATTTGATACGTGTGCAATGCCATTTTCGCTACTTCTTCTAATACAACGGCATTATGAAGTGCTTCATGTGGATCTTTCCCCCAGTTAAAAGGTGCATGACTATGCACTAGCACACTTGGAATTTGAAGTGGATCGATATCCTTAAAAGTTTCTACAATGACATTTCCTGTTTCCCATTCATATTCACCGGATACTTCCTCCTGTGTCATACGTCTTGTACAGGGAACTTTACCATAAAAGTAATCGGCCTGGGTTGTTCCAAGCGCCGGAATACCTTTACCTGCTTGTGCCCAACTTGTAGCCCATGGTGAATGTGTATGTACGATCCCACCAATACCAGGGAATTTTTGATAAAGCAGACGATGGGTTGGCGTATCGGAAGATGGTTTTAACTCACCTTCGACAATATTTCCATCTAAGTCTAAAACTACTAAGTCTTCTACCTTTAAATCCTCATACGGAACACCACTAGGCTTAATAACCATTAAGCCTGAGTCCTTATCGAAACCGCTTACATTGCCCCAAGTAAATGTAACTAAACCATACTTAGGAAGATCAAGGTTTGCTTCTAACACTTGCTGTTTAAGTTTTTCAAGCATGCTGCCTTCCACCTTTCTCTAGATATTCTATTATCCTTGTACGTATGTGTAAAAATATTTACTTCTATAATAATACAATTCGTACGTACATTCAATATATAAGTAGTAATTTAATAAATTTTTGCACATTTTTCTTAAAAAAATGTAATAAACGGATACTTTAATCCGACTAGGATTATATTCATAATGTACTGTTACACCTTATACAGAAACTGCGACATGACCTTGTGGTAATTTTGACATGATGTATGAGTGTCATATCCGCTTCGGCTTGCCCACTTCCCTTTTACCACGGGCACAAGTGCAACATCTACTCAAGCAGAGCTTTCGCAGTGTTTTCTATGCCATGGGCTTTTTCCTTTTGCTAACTTTTCCATGCAAAAATCGCATGAAAAAGTTAGCTTAGAGTAAAAACCCGCGGAAAGGAAAACGGACAAGCCGAAGCGGTTGCAAAGCTCATATAAAATCTCATAATTACCACTTTAGCTATGTCGCTGTATCTTCCTAATACGCATATGAAATTGGTCAGTTATGTTAGGTTTGTTCTTAATTCGCTTAGCCCTTTGCATTATAAATCAATTAAAAATTTTACATCTTCATGTTGATAAATCATTTCAAAATCTTTATTTTCTATCAATTGATGGTATAAGTCTTCCGGCGAGAACCACAAATGATCGTTTTCAAATGTATAATTCGCTCCAAAATGATAGCAAATCCATATCAATTTTGAACAATATATTTTATCCCACGGGTCATCTAACGATTGCGACAAATTAAAGGAAAAGGACGGCTTAGATAAACCTTCCTTTAAATTATATTGATATTTTTCGAAGTAATCTGTGGCATATCGTGCGGCATTTTTTCCTATATCATCATTTACCGATCGAAACTGAGCATGCACTGGGTGTTTATCCATAAACTGTTGGATTGGTTCTTTTACAATTGCTGGCTCACTCCCTGGTGACTCAATTAATTCACTTTCATTAATGACTAGTGCTGTATGACCCATATAACCTGTTAATTCTGATTTTACGTTATCACTAGCGACTAAAATATCACCTGCCTGAAAGTCACGTTTCCTGTTTGCGTAATAATTTCTTAAGGAGTATTGCTCTCTTTCCAGTGCATTGTCATGGTAATATTCAATTACGATAGTGGTAGAAGGATTTGGTTGACGTAAAGCTATATAACTACCCTCCGAACCAGAATTACTTGTGACCAATCTATTATTCTCATAGACTTTATAATATATAAGTTCTACATTTGGTTTCATGTAGATAATATTTTGATTTTTCCACATACTAAAATAGTTCTTCATTTAGGAATCACCTCATAATAACATATGAGAAATGAGACATATGTGAGACATTCTCAACAAAAAAAACACACCAATCTTCATTTAAGATTAGCATGCTCAATCATAATTTTGATACGAATTAATAACAATATAAAAAAAGTGAGTCCCTTAACTGGATAAGTAGTGTTGTAGACTGGATAATCAATCGTCTTCACGGGATAAGTCTTGATATCCTGTCAAGCAAACATGTTATCCCGTGAAGAGAGACTATTATCCCGTCAACAGGAGGTATTATCCTGTGAAGAAATCAAAAAGTTGATTATATTTGAACATTTAAGCAAAACCATTGTATTTCCATTTAAAATACGATGGTTTTGTTTCCATAGACAATAATGCGGTCTTCCAGATGCCATTTTACAGCTCTTGCTAAGACGCTTCGTTCTACGGATTGGCCTATTTTTTTCATCGCTTCAACATTATCACGGTGGTCCACACGACTGATGTCTTGCTCAATAATTGGCCCTTCATCAAGATCATTTGTCACATAGTGAGAGGTTGCACCAATTAATTTTACACCACGATGATAGGCTCTCTCATATGGTTTAGCACCAATAAAGGCAGGCAAGAACGAATGATGTATATTAATTATTTTGTTTTTAAATGTTTCAACAAAATGAGGTGTTAAGATTTGCATATAACGTGCTAATACAATCACATCGACATCGTGTTCTTGTAACAATTGAATCTGTTGTTCTTCCACTTGTTTGCGGATATCCTTATTCGCTGGAATATAATAATATGGTATGCCCAATGGCTCGACAAATTCCCTCGACGTTTCATGATTACTTACGACAAGACTGATATCTGCCATTAGATCGCCACTTTGCCATTCCCAGAGTAACTCTAATAAACAGTGCGGTTCTTTCGATACAAAGATCGCTACTTTTTTGACCTGGTCTACAAATTTAAAGGTTGCTTCCATTTGAAATTTATTTTTGATTTCCTGGAAATCTTCTTCTAATTGTGTTGCCTTTTCTTTTAAATTATTGATCTCAAACTCAATACGGATAAAAAACTCCCCACCATGCGGGTCTGTTGAGTATTGGTTTGATTCGAGAATATTGGCATCATGTTCAAATAAAAATTGCGATACAGCTCCAACGATACCAGGCTGATCGGCACAATTGATTAAAAGGCGTGCTCTATTTTTGTTGATTTTCTTAAATGTGTCTAACTTTTCCTGTATATAACTCTTCATCTTGATCCCTCTTTATTTTTGTCATTCAATAATACTTTATCATGTTTCCGAGGTGGGTCAAGTGATCAAACACGATCTATTGAAATATTTTATTGATCTTGCCAATAAATTCATCTACTTCTTCTTTAGTAGTTGTTAACGGTGGTAAAATACGAACGATTTGAGGGCCCGCTACAATAATCAATAATTGATGTTCTTCTCTCGCCTTATTGACGTAATCTATTGCTTTACCTTCTGTCTCAAGACCAATAAGCAATCCCTTACCACGAACCGATTTAATCTCTTGTTTATCGGAAACTAATTGCTCTAACTTTGCCCATAAATATTCAGCAATTTCGTTTGCTTCCTCTAAAACGTTTGTTTGTGTAAGATGATTAATCGTTGCCAACCCTGCCGTAGTTACAATTGGATTCCCACCAAAAGTGCTTCCATGAGTACCAGGAGAAAATACGTTTGCAACATACTCTTTTGCTATGATCGCACCAATCGGAAAACCTGATCCTAATCCTTTAGCAATGCTAATCACATCTGGTTCAATTCCATAATGCTGATAAGCAAATAATTTACCGGTTCTTCCGATCCCTGTTTGAATTTCGTCAATCATTAATAAAATATCATGCTCTTTACAAATGGCTTCCAGCTGTTTCACCCATGTTAAATCAGCAGGAATCACTCCACCTTCACCTTGTACTAATTCAAGAAGCACGGCGACTGGTTTCTTTTCCTTTAATTTCTCTAATGCTTGATAATCGTTAAAAGGTAAGTAATCAAAACCAGGTGTTAACGGCGCAAATCCATCTTGAATTTTCTTCTGACCCGTTGCAGATAATGTTGCCATTGTTCTGCCGTGAAACGAATTATTGAATGTAATAATGGTTGGCGCCTCTTGACCTAGCACGTCATGTCCGTATTTTTTAGCTATTTTAATGGCTGCTTCGTTTGCTTCTGCCCCACTATTACAGAAAAATACTTGGTCTCCACAACTGTTTTTTGTTAAGGCTTCAGCTAATCTTTCTTGTGTGGGAATATGATAAAGGTTGGAGCAATGCCATAATTTCGATAATTGTTCTTGTACTGCTTTTTCCACAACTTCTGGCACATGACCTAAATTACATGTCGCTATACCTGATGAATAATCTAAATATTTCTCTCCCTCGTCATCCCACACATAACTTCCTTTCCCTTCTACAAGTGTAATAGGAAAACGACCATATGTATGCATAACCGGATTTACACTTTGATTAGACATGTGGCACCTCCTGATTCAAAGATATTCTTGTTCCAATTTCTTTGCCTTGCATAAATTCTAACAATCCGTTTTCCTGTGTTCCATTAACGATCGAGACTTCCATAACACCTTGATTTAAGGCTGCTAAAGCGGATTGTACTTTCGGTATCATGCCACCAAAAATAACTTCTTGTTGTATAAGTTCTTCTATTTTCGTTTCATTTAATTGATGAAAGACTTGCTTTTCTCCCTTTACTTCATGATAAATACCTGGAATATCACTAATAAAGCACAATTTTGCACCTAAAGCCTGCGCTACCGCTGAAGCTGCCATATCAGCATTAACATTGAAGCGTTGTCCCGTTTTGTCTATTCCAATTGGAGAAACAACAGGAATTAAATTTTGATTAATAAAGTTCTCTAGTAAGCTTGTATTTACATCGGTTACTTGGCCAACAAAACCTAATCGCCCATCTTCGTTAACTGGTTTCGCTTCTAATAAGTTTCCATCTACACCACTGACACCGATCGCATTTCCATTCGCTTTTGAAAGCTCACGAACAATTCCTTTATTGATCGAGCCACTTAGTGCCATTTCTACCACATCTAATACTTCATTTGTGGTCACACGCAATCCGTCAACAAACGTCGTATCTACCCCTGTTTGTTCTAATAGTTGAGAGATCAATGGCCCGCCACCATGTACAATGATCGGTTGCCATTCGCCTTGCGCTTGAATTTCGACTATATTTTGATAAAAAGAAGGAGGCAGTTGCTCAAAGACACTACCACCACATTTGATCACGACATAATTCATTTGACAACCTCCTTACGTACGATAAGAAGCATTAATTCTGACATATTCATACGATAAATCACAGCCCCATGCTGTGGCTCTGCCATTAGCGTCTCCCAATTTCGCCAGTATCTTGACTTCATCCTCTAACAAATGTTCTTTAGCTGCTTCTTCATCAAAAGGATGGGGGACACCGTTTTCTACTACTAAAATATCTCCTAAGTAAATACTTACTTTATCTGGATCTAATGACTCCCCACTGTACCCAATCGCTGTGATGATCCGGCCCCAGTTTGCATCTGCACCGTGAATGGCAGTTTTCACCAAGTTAGATGAAATAATTGACTTAGCAATGCCTGTTGCTGATTCATCCGTAAAAGCTCCTTCAACGTTTACTTCTACTAATCTAGTAGCACCTTCCCCGTCTCTAGCAATCTCTTTTGCTAAATACTCACAAACAAACTTTAATCCTTCATAAAAAGTTTCCCAGTCTTTATGATCAGGTGTTAGCTCTTTGTTTTCTGCTTGACCATTTGCTAGCACTAATACCATATCATTGGTACTCGTATCACCATCTACTGTAATCATGTTAAACGATTTATTAGTGATCGCCTTCAATGTATCTGTTAAATGATTAGAAGAAATGTTGGCATCGGTTGTGACGAAACCAAGCATTGTAGCCATATTCGGATGGATCATACCAGAACCTTTTGCCGCTCCGCCAATCGTCACCGTCTCGCCATCAATTTCTAATTCGATCGCAATACCTTTTTCTTTGGTATCTGTCGTTAATATCGCCGTTTCAAATTTTTCCGCTCCCAAATGTTCTTGATCATTTACTTGACTGATTCCTTTTTGCAACTTTTCCATTGGCAATAACTCACCAATTAAACCAGTAGAAGCCACCGCTGCTAAGTGTTCTTCCACTCCCATTGTTTCTGCGAAAAGTTTACGCATATCATAGGCATCTTGTAGTCCTTGTTCGCCTGTACAAGCATTTGCAATGGCTGAGTTAACAATAACTGCTTGTAATTGATTTTCTTTAGCTATACTCTCTTGTGTTACTTTTAGCGGCGCTGCTTGGAATGAATTGGTCGTGTAGACACCAGCCGCTTGAGCTGGAACCTCTGAATAGACCCAGCCTAAATCGATTTTTTTCTTGCGTAATCCACAATGTAAACCACCTGCTTGAAACCCCTTCGCAGTGGCTATATTGCCATTTTTAATTATATGAAAATGCTCTTGCTGATCTCCCATGTTTGATTTCACTCCTTAAGGATAAATAGGTAATTGGTTAATACCTGTTGTTTCGTCCCATCCGCACATAATATTCATATTCTGTACCGCTTGACCAGATGCTCCTTTAACCAGGTTATCGATGACTGAAACAATAATCAGCTTTCCAGTCCTCTCATCTGCATATAAGCCAATATCACAGTAATTGCTACCATACACTTCTCTTGTTGATGGAATTGTACCGTTTCTTCGGACACGAACAAACGGATCATTCTTATAATAATTTTGGTAAACGTCGATTAGATAATCTGTTGACTGTTTATCTTTCAAGTCCACATAAATGGTACTCATTATCCCTCTCGTCATTGGTACAATATGAGGGGTGAACGTTACCTGAATTTCTTCTTTAGCACGTTCCGTTAACAATTGCTCAATCTCAGGAATGTGTTTATGCACTCCAAGTTTATATGCCTTAAAGTTTTCATTCATTTCAGAAAAATGGACATTTAAGGATAATCCTCTACCTGCACCAGATGTACCTGTTTTGGCATCAATAATAATCGAACTATTATCAACTAAATCATTTTCTAATACTGGTAATAGACCTAAAGTGGTGGCAGTTGGATAACATCCCGGGTTTGCCAGAATACTAGCTTGTTTAATTTTTTCTTTATTGATTTCTGGCAATCCATATACTGCTTGATCAATATACCTCTGCGTTGCCATTTCTTCTCCATAGTAAGTTTGATAGATTTCACCATCTCGCAACCTAAAATCACCAGATAAATCAATACAACGAACCCCTTTATCCATTAAAGAAGGTATATAGTGTTTACTTACATTTGATGGTGTAGCAAAGAAGACTAACTCTACTTCTTTTGCCAGCTCATCAACATTCAACGGTGTCATTTCAAGATCAATAATTTCTGTTAAATGTGGATAAACTTCCGATAAATCTGTACCACTATTTGAATGGGATATAATTTTAGTTACTTGAACATGTGGATGGTTATGCAAAAATCGTATTAATTCAACCGCTCCATAACCCGTTCCACCTATAATTGCTACATCCACAACAGTTCCTCCTAATCTCCGTATATGATTAGTTTATAATTATACTCCATTTTGTATTTTCATGCAATATCGTTTATAAAAAAACTCAAATTCTTATAGTTTTCCTTGCTATTAATTATAGAATTTTTGAATAAAAAAGGAAAGAAACAACAGATTGCAAAGGACTTTTAGTTTCATGATCACACTCATTATTTTATTCACGATCCTGTATAAATATCCAAGTTTAAATTAATTTTACTTAGCACGGACACAAGGATCATTTATTATTAGGACTTTTAGTTTATGACTTTTATGACTTTTTATTGTAAAAAATGACGCTGGTAACCTTTATAACGAACGAATTTTGCGATATACTTTTCATATAAGTGAAGAAAACAATCAGCGGGTAAGATACTCCCACTGATTGTTAGCTAACCTTTTCAGGAAGTTACCGGCCTTTTATTTTTTTATTAACTCGAATTAAAGGTATTATGGACGGTTACTCTGTGATTAAATTATATTGGAGTGAGTACGTTGTCTAATTATCCCAAGCAAATGGATGCTGAATGGTTACGTCTTATTTACATCGCTAAACAACAAGGATTAACAAAAGATGAAGTCCAATCTTTTCTCAAATATTTACCTGTCGTGAATGAAATTAAGAACAAAGAAAAAGAAATCAACCCAAAATAGCACCTTAAGAAAAACTACGATATAGACCTATACTAAACTTTTCATAAATAAAATCGCTTCTGTACGTCCTGACACACCAATTTTCCGATAAATTTTACTTACATAATTTTTGACCGTACCAACAGAGAGATACATATGCTCAGCAATTTGTTGATTAGATTTTCCTTCCACCAGCAATTCCAACACGTGTAATTCGGTAGGAGTCATTTTGATATTTCTTTCTTTTAAGGCTTCAACACTTGCTGCAAATGAAACAGGTTTATTTTCCTTTGTTGCTTCTAACTGTTGGATTAACATCGGCTGAATGGATTCTGGAATTAACAACTGCCCACTTAGAGAATGATGGATTGCCTCCACTAATTGTTGTAAGCCTGTATCTTTTAACAAGTACCCACTAGCACCATTTTTTAATGCTTGTAATATATAATCATTTTGCGAAAAGGTCGTAAGCATGATAATTTTGATGGATGGAAGATCTTGTTTGATTATTTTAGTTGCTGTAATCCCACCAATAACCGGCATTCGAATATCCATCAAAATCACATCAGGCTTCACAGCTTTCGCCTTATCTATCGCTTCTTCACCATTTGTAGCTGTGGCTACCACTTTTATATCCTGGTGTTGATCGAACATTACAGCCAATCCATCGCAAATGATTCTCTGATCATCAGCGATCATTATTCTAATTGTATTCATATTATTCACCCTGCATTTTCATGAGATTTGGCATTATTGTCTTCTAGATGTGGCAGTTCAATAATAATATCTGCTCCACCCAATTTTGTGTTTATTGAATGTATTTTGATTACTCCATTTAGTTCTTCTACTCTCTCCTTCATTGCCATTAAACCAAACCCTAAGTTCTCTTCAAAGTTCTCGATTGCATTACCATTGTCACTTAGCCTGAATAAAATTCCTTCTTTATTAGTTACCAGATATACATGAAATCTATTTGCTTTTCCGTGCCGCAAACCATTGGTTACACCTTCTTGTAAGGCTCGATATATTACTATTTCTTGTCGTGGAATTAGTGAAAATTTTCGAACATTTATTTCTGATTCAATTACTACCCCCGTTTGTTCAATTGTCTCTTGGATTAGTGAAGAAACTGCTTGATAAAAATCTATAAAAAAATGACTTTCTTGCAAATTTCGTACAGATTTTCGAACTTCCTGTAAACCTTCTTCTAAATTACGATACACTTGATTAAGCATGTTTTTTGCCTGATCCTGCTCGGAACTAATCAAGGTTTTAACAGCATTTAACCCAATCAGAGAAGTTGAGAAAGAATGTCCAATAGAATCATGCATTTCCCTGGCAAAACGCTTGCGTTCCTGCATAATTGTCTTTTCTTCTAATTGTAAGGTGGATAGTTTCATTTTTTCATATGCCTTTTGTAATTGATGTTTTTGATTGATGGATAATTTCACTAAGTAGCTGAAGGTAAACACAACTAAAAATTCAGTTATTCTTGGGATGATAAATGTCATAGATGATAACGAGGGGAAGTCAAAGGCTATCCATTTGCCTAATACAAAGCTCATGTACGCAAAACTGGTAAAAATAATGCTAGAAGTTAGAGAATGGTGATATACCATTTCTCCAATTAATATTAATAAAAAAACCTGAGAAATAAAGGATTGATCGACACTGATGAGCACTGCTAATAAAAGAAGCTGTGTAATTAAATAATACACGCCTGTTTGATCATCCAAATTAACTCTAAATACAAAATCTCTTAAAAACTGAATCATCACATAGATGCCAACCATGAAATAAAGAAACGTAAGATTCGCCTGATCGTCTAATGCAAATAAAGGTACCATGATCAGTTGGGTAATCAAAATTGCTATTGGCATCTTTTTTTCGACAAAATTGTCCATCTTTATTTTCCTCTTTTCCATGCAACTCGATTGAAAAATAAGAATATTGATTTAGTTTTATTGTATCAGAGTCCGCTGATATGACAAGTTAATGAATAAAAAAATACACACATACACAAAAATACCTACAGAAATTATTCTGTAGGATAAATAGAATTACTATTTGAAGTAGTGAATTTTACATTTGTTCGAGTGCTTCAAATTTTTTCTGTTGTAGATTTTTTTACCACTTTAGTTAACTATACGTTTACCACTTTATTTTCAAGCGTTCCGATTTTTTCAATTTCCAATGTTACTTGGTCTCCATCATTTAAAAGCGCTGGTGGATTCATGGCGAATCCGACACCACCTGGTGTACCAGTCAAAATCATATCACCGGGCTCAAGCGCCATAATGTTCGATATAAATTCGATCAGAAAAGGTATATCGAAAATTAATTGCTCAGTATTTGAAGACTGTCTTTGTTCCCCGTTTACATAGGAACGAACCCGTAAATGACTTGGATCAGAGATTTCTGAAGTGGTCACTAACCAAGGACCAACGGGAGTAGTATGATCTAATGATTTACCCTGCAACCATTGTGGTGTACGTTTCTGCAGATCCCTCGCTGAAATATCGTTACCAATCGTGTATCCAGCAATATAGTCAAGTGCATTCTCTTTTTTTACTTTTGCAGCCTTTTTACCGATGACAACGGTAAGTTCTACTTCGTAATCTAACTTTTCCGTCACAGTTGACTTATGGATGTCATCTTCCGGGCCGATTAAAGCATTATTAAACTTTGAAAACAAAACTGGATACTCAGGTAAGTCCCCACCCATCTCTTTAACATGATCCGCATAATTTGTTCCAATACATATAATTTTCGAAGGATTCGGAATGGGAGTCTCCAAAATAACTTCTGTTCTTTGGAATGAAATATGCTCAGGCGGATTCTGAAGTCGGCTAAACAAACGCTCTAATGTCATAATATTGGCATTAGCATTTAGGTAAAATTCATTTGGATCCGCCGGTAATAATGTACCAGCCTCGTTAGAATCGATGTGATTAGCTACAAATTCATGTACCTTATGTACATCAACAATTTTTTCACCTTTCAGGATCCCAATCCGATTTTGTGCAAACGGATACTTCAAACGATAATTGACTAACTTCATTGGTAGAACCCTCCCTTATTTAATACTGCTAGTTTAACATAGAATGGGCTAACTGAAAGTTATAACACTTTACTTAAAAAAGCTTTCGTTCGCTGATGTTGTGGGTCATCAAATAACTGGTTCGGCTCATTTTCCTCCACTATATAACCCTCATCCATAAAAATTACACGATCTCCTACTTCTTTTGCAAAGCCCATTTCATGCGTAACCACCACCATGGTCATTCCTTCTTCGGCCAATTGCTTCATTACTTCTAATACTTCTCCAACCATTTCAGGATCCAATGCAGACGTTGGTTCGTCAAACAACATCACTTTAGGTTCCATTCCTAATGCACGCGCAATCGCCACCCTTTGTTTTTGTCCACCAGATAACGATTCAGGATAGGCATTTGCTTTTTCCAACAAACCCACTTTTTTTAATAAATCTTTTGCTTTTTGTTCTGCATCCGTTTTATTCCATTTTTTAACTGTGATGATTGGCAATGTTATATTTTCGATTACAGTTTTATGTGGGAAAAGATTAAATTGTTGAAAAACCATACCAACTTCAGCCCGCAATTTATTTATATCCACTTTCTTATCCGTCAATTCTACCCCGTCTATCATTACTGTTCCATCCGTTACTGGTTCAATAAGATTTAAGCATCTGAGAAAGGTCGATTTACCAGATCCCGATGGACCAATAACTACAACAACTTCTTTTTGATTAATATCTGCGTTTATATCCTTTAATACTTCTAAATCACCGAAGGATTTTTTTAAATGTTTAACTGAAATCATTTGACATCAAACCTTCTTTCCATATAATTCAATAAGTAAGTCAAACTTAGTGTTAGTACTAAATAGACAAGTGCGACCATTAAATATGGTTCCCAAACCCTTAAGTATTGTCCAGATGCCGCTCTCCCCCAATAAAGTAGCTCTTGCGCTGCAATCATCGCACCTAAAGAAGAATCCTTTAATAATACGATAAACTCATTGCCTAATGGTGGAATCGAGCGTTTAAAAGCTTGAGGTAAAAGGACATGACGCATAACTTGTATTTTATTCATCCCTAATGAATGGGCCGCTTCTGCTTGACCTTTGTCAATCGATTGTAAACCGGCACGAAAGATTTCTGCTACATATGCAGAAGAATTCAATGATAATGTAACCATCACGGACAGGACTGGAGTTGTTGATCCTAGTATAGATGGTAATACCGCATAATGAAATAAAAATAACTGCACTAACAAAGGGGTACCCCTTAAAAAGTTAATGTACCAGACAAATGGCAATCTTACAAAAACAAAAGGGGACATCTTTCCTAACGCAATGAAGAAGCCCAGGATACAGCCCATTATAACCCCAACAACTGACATTAAGATAGTCAATCCCATACCTTCCATAAAGAATGGAAAATACTCGACAATAATATCAAACCTAAAATCCATGTTGTTTTCTCCCTTCTTACTTATACTTTGCTATTCGCTACCCTATTTTATACTCTTTAAACGATACTATAGAGTGAGACATTAATCTCCGTTTATCCTCAACTTGATTCACTTGAAACTTTTCGTTAAGGGTATTATGGACCGTAATAACTTTAACAAAAACGAAAAGCGTAACGAAGTCGCTACGCTTTGTGATTTATATGTTTCTTACGGAACTAACCTCTCACATGTTTTCTATTTAGTTAGTACATCTGTGTCTGGCTCTGCTCCAAACCATTCTTGATAAATTTCAGAATAAGTTCCGTTTTCGATAACTGTTTGTAGTGCGCTATTAATATCCTCTTTCACTTCACTATCTTTAGGGAACATGATACCGTAAAATTCAGATTCAAATGTGTCAGGATCTGTGATCATTTCAACATTCGCTTCCGGATTATTCTCGACATATTCATCAGCGACTACGTTATCCGTTACTACAGCATCAACATCTCCCGATTGCAGGGACATAAGTGCTAATGTATTGGAATCGTATTTTGAAATATTCTCATGATTTTTCCCTAAAATCTTTTCCACAGCTTCAGCCCCTGTTGTACCTGATTGTACCCCGACTTTTAGGTCTTTAATATCTTCACCACTAGTAATCCCTTCTCCTTCTCGGAAAACTACTTTATGGGTTGATTCAAAATAAGCAGATGAAAAATCATACGTTTCTTTACGTTCCTCATTTACCGTAATTCCAGCAATCGCAAGGTCTGCTTCTCCTTTTTCAACAGAAAGTAACATCGCGTCCCAGCCAACGTTTTCTATTTGATAATCATAGCCTGCTTCGCCCATCACTGCTTCTAATAAATCAATATCAAATCCTGTTAATTCACCTTTATCCAAATAGGTAAACGGCATAAAACCCGCTTCGGTTACTACAGATAGTGTTGGTTTATCACCTGAACCGTTCGTTCCTTCTGTTTGCTCCTGGTCATCACTAGTTCCACACGCTGCTAAAATAGCTAAAAGGAAAATCAGTAATCCCTTCGTCATTAATTTATTCATAAATATTCACTCCAAATTTATATTTATACATTTTGCATTCATTATGATATAGCATGAAACACTTTAATTCAATAGATTTTATTGAAGTTTTTATATTGCGATTATTCTGAATATTTGGATTACCATTTGCTCTTCGCCTTTCCTGTCTCCGAGTTACATTTTTATGCAGACCTGAGGTACAAAAAAAGAAGGAGTATAATTAATATCTCTCTCTTTTTTATCCTCATACTAAAATCAGTAACAATATCGGCAGTGTGATTATACTTAATAAGGTAGAAATCAGAGTGACGCTTGAGACATAGCCTGGCCTTGAACCAAATTGCAATGCATACATCGTTGTATTGGCAGCAGTCGGCATGGCCGCCATCACAATTAAGATATCTTTTACCATGCCATCGAGCGGTAATGGTAAGGTTAAAAAATATGCAATGATTGGAGCCAGTATTAATCGAAAGGTAACTGCTAAAGATACGCGACCAACTTCTACATCACTTAACTTAATTTGCGCCAGTTGCATTCCAAGTACAATCATAATTGTTGGTATTGTTGCATCTGCTACCATATCAACGGCTGTCATCATTTGATCATTCATATGTATGCCAAGTAAATTAAGAATAATCCCTAAAATAGCTCCATATATAATCGGTACTCTGATAACATCTTTTAGAGGTGAAATCCGTACCGGGCGTCCTTGTGCCCCACCTTTTGCCGCAAAATAGATACCTACTGTACACATGATCAATGTTTGTAACACCATTAGTATGATTGCATAGTGAAACCCCTCTTCACCAAAAACCAGTAAAACCAGTGGTGCACCATAATTACCATTATTCATAAATACCGAAGCAAGAATATAACTACTCTTTACAGACTGATCCCATTTTCTAAAATATCCTATCATATAAGCAAGCAGCAAACTGATCATTGATAATGCTAATAAGAAACTGCCCAAATAGAGGTAATCCATATTCAGGTCGTTATGATAAAATGTCCTAAAAGCTAAAAACGGGGACATTAAATACAACGTCACCGTGGAAATTGGCTTTATATCTATTCTTAAAAATTTTATCCCGATATAACCAATTGCAAAAATACTGAAGATTGGAATCAATACTCCGATAAATCCCATTATTTATCACCTGTTTATATTAAGATTTTCCGAATGGAAGCCAATGATAAATTAACATCATTAGTGTTCCAATGGTTGTTAATATTCCCATAAATAAATATAACGATGAACCTCCCAGGCTGTCCATAATCACTCCACCGATAAGCGAGCCAATAATTCCGGAGATTCCAAAAAAAGTGGAGACAAATACTAAGTGACCCGTTGATTGTAACATTTTCGGAATAATGCGGGTGACATACTGGAACGCGGTTAAGTAAAATACACCAAATGTCAGTCCGTGTAAAAATTGCAATGCCACAATCAACGTCGGGTCATCAAAAACAGCATAGAAATACCATCGAATCGAATACAAAATACCAGCTCCAATGATGAAAATGAGTGGATGATACTTTCGAAACCATAATCCTGCTGTTGCAAAAACGACCGCTTCACTGGCAACACCCGCAAACCAGGCAAACCCGATTAAATCCTCTGACCCTCCGAGTGAAGCGATATAAATACCAATAAAACTATCATTAGCACGGTGGGAAATGGTAATAAGTGTTATTAGTATTAAAAAGATAACAAAAGGTTTTTTCTTAACAAGTAAACCAATATCTTTAAATTGAATAGGCGGGGTTTCCACTTTCACGTCGACCAACCGTGTGCTGACAATAAAAGCTGCGACAGCTAAGACTAAATAGGGCCAAACAATGAATTGAATACCTACATTAGATAAAATTGCCCCTACTGTTAATGATGATGTTGCAAAACCGATCGATCCCCAAGTTCGTATTGAACCAAAGGAAATTCCCAGTTGATCGGCTCTTCTTTGGGATAAACTGTCTCCCAACGCCCCAATTGGAGCAGCAAAGAAAAAGAAAGTAGCTCCAAACGTTAATAATAACGGTAATGTATCCATTTGCAGAAAGACTAAACTACTAATTATAAGTCCAATTAAACATAACATCAGTATTTTTTTTACTGTTTGATACTTATCACTGGCATATCCCCAAAGCGGTTGAGAGAATATTGCAACAAATGGCCCAATTGCCATTACCCAGCCAATTTCGGTTCCGTTCAGACCTTTGAATTGCAGGTATAAAGGTAAGAAACTAACGATTATTGTATTTGCTCCATGAAAGCAAAATAAGAGCATTTTTAACGGTACAGTAGATTCTCCTCGTGCCACCCAGATCGCTCCCTTCTCAAGTTGTACTGATAACTGTCAATTATAGAACTTATTAGTAAGAAAAGAAAGCCGTATGATTAAACAATAGACATAAACTGCGAAGAAAACTGTTGTAACTTTACTAGCCAAAGTAGTAATTTTGAAACTTTTTATTTACTAGTCATCCGCTCCGGTTGTTACACAGAAGCTTCATTCAAAATTACCATTACAAAAAGGGATTAACCGGTTTGATGGTTAATCCCTTTTTCGTTTATTTCTTGATAAATAGTTGTGTCCAATAGTTTCCGTCTGAGGTATACCCTACACCTATATGTGTAACTTCAGCGTCTAGCAGGTTTTTACGGTGACCTTCACTATTCAACCAACCTTGCACGACAGACTCGGGTGATTGTTGACCTGCAGCGATATTCTCGGAAGCCTTTGTATAGTCTACTCCAAACTGCTTTAACATATCAAATGGTGAACCATAAGTAGGCGAAGTATGAGAAAAATAATTATTCTCTGCCATATCCTCTGACTTTGTCTGAGCAACATCTGCAAGTCTTTTATCTAAATTCAGTTCCTGTGCTCCATTTTCACTTCTAGCCTCATTTGTTAACTCAATTACCTTTTGCCTAAATTGATCTAACGACTCTTCACCAGATGACGGTGTTTGATTATTTTGCTCCTGATTGGCACTCTCTTGATTTTGTTGATTTTGTCGATTTGGTGGTTGTTGCTTACCTTGTGAACCCTCTTGCCCTTGTTGGTCTGATGGTGGATTCGTTTGATCGTTTCCATCACCTTGGCGGAACCATTGATTTGGGTTGGCATCTTCAAAAATATTTTGTTCCCTTCCTGGATTAACCGGAACTTGAATGCGTTCTTCCCTCATCTCTTGATTCCTGCCACTATTATCACCACCAAAGCTGACATTCTCTGGTTGTATGTTCTCATCCTCCGGTTCTAAAGAGGATTCATTACACCCTATTAACAGACTAAACATTACAAATAAAATAAGATATTTGTACACTTGTATCACCTCTAGGATTTATTTTTTTTCCTGTAGGTTTACTATGTACGAAACATATTTTTTTATTCGACAATTTCATTGATATTGATGACTCTTTTTTCGGCAATGGACTTCTCTGCTGCAAGAGCTACTTTAAAGGAGCGCCAGCCATCTTCATAATCGGAAAGAATCTTCGAACGATCGCCTGTCTCGACTGCATGAATAAACGCTTTTGATTCGTTTAAATAAGGGTTTTCTTTGGCGTTAAAGCGTTCGACCTTATCCACTTTTTTCATTTCTAAATGACCCATTCTCCATTCGATCATACTCGTATCGGTATGTACCTGGATACCAACATCACCTAATCCATCTGGCATCACAGAGGTGTTGCTTACTTGCACAATCAGACCATTCTCTAATGTTAAAATAAATAGACCGACATCTGCCACAGTAACGGAAGAATCAGCTTCTGCGGTTACTGCATTTACTTCTTGGGCATAAACAGATTGGATCTCACCAAATAAATAACGTATCAAATCCACTATGTGTGTTGTTTGTTCATTGAACTGTCCTCCTGATTGCTCTTGGTTTTTCCACCAATAAACACCAGGCATCGATCCCATCCATTTTCCAGAAACAGCTCCGACTTTTTGGTCCCTTAACAATTCTTTGAATGTAGCAATAATATCTGCATAACGGAAATGATACCCAACAGAAGTCAGGTGATTATTTTCTAAGACCTTCTGTTTGGTCTCACGAACCTTCTCTTCCTTCACCCCAAGAGGTTTTTCCACTAAAAACGGGATATTATGTTCAATTAATGTGGCTTCGTAATTATCATGTCCCATTGGAGGAACACATATATATACTGCATCTAATTGTTCATGTTTGATCATTGCTTCTAAGCTATCATATCCTTTGGTCCCTGGATAATCTTGTGCAAATGCTTCTGCTTTTTCCTGGCTGGAACCTACAAACCCTACCACTTGTAAATTATTCAATTCATTTAAAATGTTTACATGATGCTTGGTAAATCCACCTGTTCCAATAAAGCCAACATTAACCATATCTTTCACTCCCCTTAATCTGAAAAAATTTTCTTCTCTCGCCACTTGCCATATCGATAATATAAAAACGCTATCACACTACTTATCATAAAGCTTACACCAATTCCATAAGCAATTCCATCTTCACCCATTATCTCAGAAAAAAGATAGGCAAGCGGATAACGAAGTAGCCAAAACGAGATCAAATTAAGTATGAGTACTTGATACATTGCACCTGATGCACGGACAATTCCATTTAAAACAAAGTTGATGCCCAGAAATGGGTAAAAGAATGCGATGATTAGCAGATATTGCGCACCAAATTTTACTGCAGCTTGTTCTTGAATAAATAATCGAATGCCAAACTCTGCAAAAAAGACAATAAGACATGCAAAAACAAGCATTACCACAGTATTATACAGCACACCATAAGTGGCTATTTTTTTCACGCGTGCCCACTGCCCAACACCAATGTTTTGGCCTGCCATACTGTTTACCGTTGCACCCAATGCGTGTGCAGGTAACAAAAACAAGCTATCCAGACGTTGGGCAGCACTGTATCCAGCCACAGCTGCTTCACCGTGAGAAGTAACAACACTGATGATAGCTGCAGCTCCAGCAGAAATCACCGCCATCTGTAATCCAGAAGGGATACCGAGATTTAAAATTAACTTTACTTCACTCCAGGCAGGAATTGTTGGCCACTTTATTGGGATTAATTTTTTACGAATTACAAAGGCTATACCATATATAAAAGAAAAACCTTGCGATAATATGGTCGCTATTGCTGCACCTTGTACACCAAGGTTAAAAACCGAAATAAGTATTGGATCCAATACAATATTCAGCAAAACCGCAATAGCAACAAACTTTAGAGGTGTTTTACTATCACCTACAGCCCGTAAAGCAGTACTGATAAAGTTATAACCTACTAAAAATATAATCCCAGCTGCATTGATCCTTAAATAAACAACAGCATCTGTCATCATAGCTTCAGGTGTTCCCAATAGTGTTAGTACGGTTGAAGCGAATAAAAACCCCAAAACCCCCATCATCACTGCCAGAACTGATAAGGTAACAACAAAAGCATTTACATACGTTTGAAGCCCTTGTTCATTGCTTCTCCCTTTTTGTTGAGATAAGACGGTTAATGTCGTATTATTCATCCCAATGATGAAAGACAATATCGTAAATATAACTGTTCCTGATACTGCTACAGATCCTAATGCATTAGCTCCTAGCAGATTTCCAACCCACAGGCTGTCGATAAATTGATAGGACACTTGCAATAATTGCGCGAACATAATTGGGGTAGAAAAATAAAATAAATCTTTCCATATGCTTCCTTGTGTGAAATCACGCTGTCTTTTCAACAAAAGCTCCCCCTATATTTGTAAACGCGACTGTGGCATCTCACCAGTCCAAAGTCGTTTACTTTCTGCTTCTCGTTGTTTTAAATCAGGCTCCTCTAATAATAAGTGAAAATTCTTGGTTGGCAGATTACCTAATTGATGTTTTTCCGATAAACGATCTAAATAGAATCGCATGTTATCTAATTTTTTGGATTGGTTATTTCCGGACTCTGAAAATTCATATAATACACTTGCTGTTGGCACTCGCTTGATTCGGTGATTTTTTGCAACTCTTAAAAAGAAATCCCAATCCCAGTAATTTCTTACCGTTTCATCAAATTCTCCAACTTCGTTATGTAGTGATCTTCTATATAAGCTACCGGAGGGAACATAGGTAGAGAACTTTCTCATTGCTGCTATGTCAAAAGTATATGCGAATAAATAGTAATCAAGAGGGATTCGCTTCTCTTTTGTTTCATGGTAATTCACAATTTCAACATCTGAATAAACAAGGTCATATCCTTCTATCTCATTTACCATTTTTTCTAAATGAGTGGGTAAAGGTAAATCATCATCATCCATCAGCATAATAAGTTCTCCTGTTGCTTTTTCTAATCCTTTGTTTCTTGCATACACATGATAATGGTTCTCTGACAAGTTAATTAATTTCACGCTTAATTCAGGGTATAAATCAATGACGTCTTCTACTCTTTCTCCAGCGTCATTGATAATAATCACATCAAAATTTTGATATGTTTGTTCCGTCAAGGCAGCTAATAATTCAGCTAGCGCAACTTTTCTATTATAGGTTGTAACAATAATTGACACTTTCTCCTGTGACATTTGTAAACACCTCAATAAGATTCATTAAATTGTATGTAAACTTTATTGACATACGCCATGACAAAGATAAAATGATGACATATAGTAAAGACATAATCTACTTTACATCCTCAAATATTTACTATTCCTACATTATATAACAAACTACTTATTCGCAGAAATTATTCGTTTCAAATTATATTACAAATTCTATACATTTCGGACACACTTTTACTACATTGACATGAAGCCGTTTTGTATAACATATAACAAAGATGGCAATACTTTTCATGAATAGTGAACAAGTTAATTTTATATAGGAGGCTAAACCTATGGCTTTTTTACGAGAAGCAGTGGAGAAACAAAAAGTTTATCTAATTCAACAGTTGATGGAAAGTGGTGTAGTGGATAAGAATGATTTAGAACTATACGACAAACCTATTAGCGAGATTGTACATGACTATGAACAATTTTGTCTGGAATTCGAAAAACAAAATGCACTTAAATTCACTCGATATAATCCCCACTTAAAAGAAGAGAAGCCTGACTTTCATTAGGCTTCTCTTTCTTATGAATATAAAAAAAGTTACTATTACCTTTCCTTCTGAATACCGAATCTCGCATTGATTTCTCCTCGCAATAACTGTTTTCGCATTTTTTTCTCTTTTCTTTTCTCAGCTCGAATCATATCCTGTCTAATTTCGAACGTTTGCACACCTTCTTCGCGCTTGTTCGCAATATCTATTAGAAGCTCTACATCTGCAAAGGAATATTTTCTATTACCTTTTGGTGATCGTTCCGGGTATACAAGTTTTCTTTCTTCATAATAGCGAATTTGACGTTCTGATAAACCAGTTAATTCACTTACGACTCCAATTGTTATAACCTTTCTTTCCTTGTATGACGGACCTTCTGCCATATGGTACACCACCTAATTTTGTTTACCGTTGTAATATGACCTTACTAGAATTATACATTTCTCTTTTCCATTTGAAAAAGTATTTGTAAGATAATCTAACAATGTTTATAAATGATGGTTAAAGTCATTATACAAAGCTCTACTGCTAGCAACCTCTCCTTGTTTTCGGTACAATAAAGGTAGACATACCATCGATTTCGTTATGATTATGCAAAGGGGGCTGAAGTAAATGAAAATGTCGATAACAAAACCAGCAGTAAAATGGTTTATTAATGAGTTAGATTTAAAGGAACAGGACTCCATCCGTTTCTTCGCAAGATATGGTGGATTCGGTGGTGTACATAAGGGGTTTTCATTAGCTTTAGAAAAAGTGGAACCAAATAGTCCGGGAGCAGAAGTAACAGAAGAGGGAATACGCTTTTTTGTAGAGGAATCAGACCTGTGGTACTTTGACAACATGAACTTCCATATTAAATACTCAAGAAACATGGAAGAAATTGAATATATAATTGAATAACCCTTATTTCACACAGCGAATCGTGACCATTTTCCTTAACAAATGGGGTTTTCCTAGGGGAAATAGTGGTCACTTCACAGGATAAGTGTAATTATCCTGTGAAGTACACTTATATATACTCAGCTTTTATACTCTATTTTAAAGTGATCGTAGCCTTTGCCTTGTGATTATTGACATCTAATTGATATCCCGGTTCACCAAAATACGGGAAACCGTCGTTCGTCCAAAATAATCGTTGGATCCGTGCGTGCCGATTATGATCATATAATGGATTTTCTGTATTGAAGCCTTTATAAGGACGGGCGTGATAGACTAACAGTTCATATCCATCCTCATCCACACTGAAGCTATTATGACCTGGACCATATTCACTCGTTTGATCACTAGAAACAAGGAATGGTTCCTTTTCTTTCGTCCATGAAGCAGGGTCTAATAAATCACTATTGATATCAGCGTGTAGCAAACCAACTGCATAATTCTCATCTGTGGCACTTGCCGAAAAGGCAATGAAAATTCTTTTATCATTCTTAATCATCGCTGGTCCTTCATTAACATCAAATCCAATTACTTCCCAGTCTAATTCTGGCTTAGAAAGAAAAACCTGTTTCTTAATTGTCCACGGATTTTCCATCTCTGCAATATACAAATTAGAAATTGTATCATTTTCTATCTTTTGTGCCCATACAAGGTAACGCTTCCCATTATGTTCAAAGGTGGTAGCATCTAGCGAGAAACTTTGAAATTCCGTATTAATTTGTCCCTTTTCTATCCATTCACCTTCAAGCGGATTTTCAGCGTCACATTCTAACACATATGGCCGGATCGCCCAAACATCATCTTTATCACCTGCAGCTACATGAACATACCATTTACCATCAATAAAATGAATTTCCGGTGCCCAAATATGTTCTGACATAATTCCTGATTCATGCTTCCACCAAATCACTTTCTCTTCTGCTTCAGGAAGCTCTTCAATTGTTTTTGCTCTCCTTAATACGACACGATCATATAAAGGATAAGAACCAGTAAAGTAATAATAACCATCGGTATGTTTATATAAGTATGGATCTGCCCTTTTTTCAATAAAAGGCTTTTGATAGTCTTTATGAACAATGTCACCCTCTATTTCAACGCTTCCTTTTTCCTCTAATTCTTTTTGATTAACTTGTTCCCAGTTAACATCAAACTCAGCAGTAACGTTATCTTCTAATTCAACATTGACACGTTTTGGCAAATCAACTTTGTCCCCTTTTGATGCTATTATCTCAACATCATGTATACGCTTTATTTCCATTGCTGACATCCTTTCTATCTTCTATAATACTATTATATACAAGAGCACTTGTACTTACAACTACACAATTCCAGCAATATTATACTGACTTATGCTAACAACTATATCCCTCAGACGTTTAACGCAGTAAAAACAGATTATTGCGCATTATACGGAAACTGCGCAATAAATGATGTAGTAATTTTGAGATGATGTTTGTGCTTAGAAACCGCTACGGCTTGTCCGCTTCTCTTTCCACGGGTTTTTCTCCTCAGCTAACTTTTATAAGCGTTCTTTGCTTAAAAAAGTTAGCTGAAGGGAAAACCCCACGGAATGGAAAGTGGGCAGCCGGAGCGGATGTTATCAGACAATACATTTCAAAATTACCACTTTGGCTAATAAATACACATAAGTTATTGCGTAGCATGTTCCTACGACGCAGAAAAATCCAAACGATTTCACCTGATCGTTTGGATTTTTTAATTATATAATTTGTTTGTCTCTTCTTCTTGTTTTTACTTACAGTGTTTTTGAACAAAACGGTTCATTCTTTTCATTGCCTCATCCAGTTGTTTGATCGAGGTAGCATAAGAACAACGAATATTTCCTTCTCCGCTATCACCAAATACGTGTCCAGGTACAACCGCCACTCTTTCTTCTTCCAGTAATTTTTGGGCAAATTCTTCTGAACTATATCCTGTTTCCTTTATAGAAGGGAACACATAAAAAGCACCACCAGGTAAATGGCAAGATAAACCCATTTCATTCAAAGCCTTCACGACAAAATTACGTCTTTGTTTATAACTCGTTTTCATGTCTCTTACACTGTCATTTCCATTTCTCAATGCTTCCAAAGCACCATGCTGTGCCATTGTAGGTGCACACATCATCGTATATTGATGGATTTTGGTCATTGCCTCCATAATTTCTTTCGGTCCGGCTGCATAACCTAAACGCCAACCCGTCATTGCAAATGATTTAGAGAAACCTGAAATAACTACTGTACGTTCTATCATACCCTCAACAGCTGCAATGCTCGTTGCCATTTCATCATAAGACAGTTCTGCGTAAATTTCGTCAGACAAAACAATCAAATCATGTTTCTTTACCACTTCTGATATAGCAGCTAATTCTTCTTTACTTAATACCGTCCCTGTCGGATTGTTTGGGCTGCATAAAACGATTGCTTTTGTACGTGAAGTAATTGCTGCTTCCACTTGTTCTGGCAATATTTTAAATTCATTTTCCGCTTTCGCACTTACAGGAACTGGCACACCTCCAGCTAATGATACAGCTGGACTATAGGATACAAAACAAGGTTCCACAACAATAACTTCATCACCTTGTTCAATAATAGCTCGCAATGCTAAATCAATTGCCTGACTCGCGCCAACTGTCACGAGAACTTGATTTTCGGGATTAAAAGTTAGCGAAAATGTTTCACTTAAGTATTCACTAATTTCTTCTCTTAATTCCAATAACCCTGCATTTGCAGTATAAGCGGTATATCCTTGTTCCAGTGAATGATAGCTAGCTTCAATTACATTCCAAGGTGTTACAAAGTCTGGTTCGCCTACCCCTAATGAGATGACATTTTCCATTTTTGATGCCAAATCAAAAAATTTACGAATTCCTGACGGTTTTAACTCTTCCACATGTTTAGCTAAATAGGAAGGACTCATGGTGTCACCATAATTCTTTTGTCATCGTCGTCATCATTATCAAAAATAATGCCATCGTGTTTATATTTTTTCAAAATAAAATGGGTAGTAGTCGAAAGCACTGTATCAAGGGTAGATAACTTATCTGAAACAAATCGGCTAACTTCCATCATCGTTTTGCCTTCTACTGATACACTAAGATCATAAGCACCTGACATTAGATATACAGCTTTCACTTCCGGGAATCTGTAAATACGAGAAGCAATTTTATCAAAGCCAACACCTCGAACAGGTGTTACTTTAACATCGATGAGTGCGGCTACTCCCTCATATTCATAGACGTTGGACCAATCGACCAATGTGGAATATCCCAGGATGGTATGGTCTTTCTCTAGCTTTTGTATCATTTCCTCCACCGTGTCTGAAGGTATATCCAACATTTTACTTATTGTATCTGTTTCAATTCGTCCGTTTTTTTCTAATAATTTCAATAATTCAATCTCTTTTTCTTCCAATCCATTCACCTTCTTTAGATGTTGTGTATAGACTATATACAACTGTTATTTATTCTTACTAATACTTAATCATACTACAATTAAATCCAAATATAAAGTGAGATTTCAATCAATGGAAGTCGTAGTTACCTACTATACTTGGTGCAACTTATCAGGAATTAATGCCGCTTACCCCAATAAAAATTTCCAGCCAAAGTTCGAGCCTATCTCAGAAAGCTTTGAAGACACTTGAAAGGAATGATCCTATGAAGACTTATCATGATCTATTAACCCAATTAAGAATAGCCTATGCACATCCAGGTGGAAAGGAAACTACAGAAAAATGGTTAGATAATCAGGACATATCAAATATGAAAAATATATTAGAAGTTGGTTGTGGTGTCGGTGAAACCATCCGGTATTTGCGCTCTAAGACAAATGCAGCTATTTATGGCATTGATATATCTTCTGAAATGGTTGCCATTTCCAAAGAACAATCAAAAGATATTAGAAATGTAAAAATAAAACAAGCTGACGTTACTTCTCTACCGTTTGCTTCTTCATTTTTTGACCTTATCATTTCCGAATCTGTACTTACCTTTACCCAGATAAAGCAAGCCATGCAAGAAATAACGAGATGTTTAAAACCAAATGGAAAGCTTATTCTATTAGAAATGGTGCACACAAATGATCTTTCATTAAAGGGTCAAGAGGAGATCAAACATTTTTATCAATTACCAAATCTTTATTCATTAACGGATTGGAAAAAGAGTTTATCTAACCATCGATATAAGGACATCGCATTTCATCAAGTAAATAAATCAAGTTCAACTGCACCTCTCAATCAAGCACTCGATGAAAAAACTTTGGACATTTTAAATGAGCATTTTCACTTAAGTGAAAAATATGAAGATCAATTGTTAGCATATTTATTCACTGCCACAAAGAGAGGGGATGAAAGATGACCGTCCATGCTACTGATGAGTGGCTTAAAAAACTAAGCACAAGTTTAAACCAACAAGCTAGCAGCACAAGTCAGGAAAAGCATAAAATCCATCTCTCTGCTATCTGTGAACCTCTATCCTCTTTCTTTCCAGAAGTCACTCCAGGAAATATACAGGACCATCTTTTAAGACACGGACTTTTTTCTCCCGTTACATCGGCTACTTTTATCAATGAATGGTTAAATAAAGATTATTATTCAACAGTGAATAATCTGTATCAAAGATGCAAACGTGCATGGGAGGGGCCCTCTACTAATATTTTTATCTTACCATCAAATGAAGACATTCGAGAATTAAAAGCATGGTTTAATAGTAATGCAGGATTAAGCTATCCAGATAAATTATTTTTATTTTTATCTTCAACTGCTAGCACAAAAGAAATCGCAGCATTGTTTATCCATGAGTATAGCCATACCTGCAGGTTGCATCATTTTCCAAAAGAGGAATTTAACTATACTTTATTAGATGCAGTTATACTAGAGGGGATTGCGGAATGGCTTGTACGGAAGAAAATAGGTAAATCTTATGGGAATAAACGGATTGAATATTTATCAGATGAAGCACTTTCTGAATTATGGGAAAGATGGATCAAGCCCCATCAAAAAATAAAACGTATGAACTATAAACATGACTTGCTTATGTACGGCAGTAAAGGCATCCCTAAAAATATCGGTTATATTATTGGTTATAACATTGTTCTTCGTTATATGGAGAAAAACAAAAAAAGCCCAAGAGCATTATTAAGGGTTGAGAATGAAGAATTTATCTCTGATGCGGATCTTGCTTAAGATGTTTGTACATCTTACGGATTGTCAGGCAAACTTATCAGGAGGTTACCGTGAAAAATAGTGAAAATGTCCGTTGACACTTGACCATACCTAAAAGAATATATTGCATACCTTATATAGTAGTAATGCTGTAGTGCATTGGTATGGAAAGGAGACTTAGAATGTCACATTATCATTTTTGCAACCGAAATATTGGTCGTCCTGTAAAAATAGTTACGCATCATGGAGAAGTTCACAGAGGTATAATTAGACGTGTTAACCAATCTCAAGTATTTATAGATCCACTCGGTCCAAATCGAGGAATGGGTGGCTACGGGATTGGATATTACGGATACAGACGAGGGTATCCATGGGGGTTAGGACTCGGTATCGCACTTGGAGCGATTGCTACTATCGCGTTTTTACCACTATTTTTCTGGTAAATACAGAGCATTTGCTCGGATTAAAAAGGTTTAAATATCGGCCACAGTGAAGGTTAACGGCTTCATGGGGGAATAACATCCCCCATGAAGCTTTTATTTTCTTTGATTAGCTTATTTCCGAAAGGGATCTTATAGTATCACTTTATCACAAAAAAATGAGAGCAAAGCGGAAAACTTTGCTCCATTTACTTAGTCTTCTAGTGCATTCTTATCCATATGACCATCATTTTCCATAATGATTTTCAACGCTTCTTGATAATCACTTTCCTCTACTTCACATTCAACTGTGTATTCCCTTGGACTGTTGTCTGTGTTGATACCGGCTCCTTCATTATCTCGGGTGAAGGCTCCTATAATACCTGCACCAGCACCGCCACCAGCATTTGTAGTGCCATTTCCAGCGTATGTTAATGGAGTTAACAGTATTGTGCGATCTGCTTCTGGCAGCTTGTCTACTCGAATATTATTTGACTTTAGTTTGTTTAAATCTGCCTTAACTGTTTCCGCATCGTCTTCCTCTTTAAAGAATGCCTGAATTGCTTTATACATGGATCATCATCCTTTCCCTTTAATTTCTTGGTTTTAATGTACCCGTTCTCAATAATATTAAACTTATGTAAAAATTTTTTCTTTTCTATGGGATTTTTCACCTTCGCTCAAGTACAATGAAGTGAGACTTCCATATGTTGGAGTCAGAAAATGAATCAGGGCTTCGCTACTAGATAAACCAATAAACTTTTAAAAGTTTTAAAAATAGCTAAATTATATGAAACAAAAGGATGGTGTCACAGTGGGAAAGTTTACTAAAGAGGAAAATAGTTGGATGATTTATGATTGGGGAAGTTCTGCATTTAGTGTCATTATTACTACTGCCATTTTTCCGATATACTATAAGGCGCAAGCCACGGAAGCAGGAATAACAGGTGCAAACTCAACTGCCTATTTAGGTTATACCATTGCTATTTTCACGTTTATTTTGGCTATACTTGGTCCTGTTTTGGGTACGATTGCAGATTATCAAGGACTTAAAAAAAGGTTTTTTGTGAGTTTTATGGGACTCGGTATTTTCTCAACCTTCGCCTTAGTGTTCGTACCAGAAGGACAATGGCTATTACTCCTCATCTTTTTTACGTTAGCCTCCTTAGGTTCCACTGGTGCTAATGTTTTCTATGATGCCTTTCTAGTGGATATTACAAAAGATAAGCGAATGAACAGCGTCTCATCACGTGGGTTTGGTCTTGGATATATTGGAAGTACGATTCCATTTATTATAAGTATTTCAATTATATTATTAGCTCAACAAGGTCTCTTACCAATAAACAGCACTACTGCAAGCAAGATTGCATTTCTAATTACATGCATATGGTGGGCTGTTTTTGCAATCCCAATTATAAAAAATGTTCAACAACTGCATTATATAGAGAATGAGCCAAAACCGATTAGACAAAGCTTCAAACGACTTATTCGAACATTGAGGAATATTCGACAATATAAATACCTAAGCATTTTCTTACTTGCTTATTTTTTCTACATTGATGGTGTCGGGACCATTATTTCAATGTCTACAGCCTATGGAACTGATGTTGGTTTAAGTTCCACCATTTTATTGGTTGTTCTATTAGTCACTCAAGTAGTAGCAGCCCCATTTGCTGTTATCTATGGCAAGTTGGCTAATCGCTTCTCAGCTAAGATCATGCTCTATGTGGGGATCAGTGTTTATATGATCGTTTGTGTTTACGGCTATTTTCTAGAAACTGCAATCGATTTCTGGATTCTTGCCATGTTAGTGGCTTCATCACAAGGAGGGATACAAGCCTTAAGCAGATCCTATTTCGCGAAGTTAATCCCAAAACAAAATGCTAATGAGTTTTTTGGCTTCTACAACATATTCGGAAAATTCGCCTCTATTACTGGTCCACTTCTGTTGGGTGCTACAGCTCAACTTACCGGTAAATCCAATGCAGGCATACTTAGTTTAATTGTATTATTTTTGATCGGTATGGTTATTCTTTATTTTGTACCCTCCGATAAAAAACTTGGAACAAATGTTCAACCTATCTCAAAATGATATCAATTGTATCTCGCATGAGCATTGTTTAGATCAATTTGATATAATACACTTGAAATTAGCGAGATATTTTCGCAAAAATTAGACAATATAAGATAGACAATGTTGGTGTCACGCTTATGCTTAATAATATATAAAGTAAGGAGAGAACAATTAAGATATGACAAATGCAAATCAAGTAGCTCAAAATTATGTAAACGACGTGTTCGAAACTGTCAAAAAACGTAATCCTGGTGAAAATGAATTCCATCAGGCTGTAAAAGAAATATTTAATTCCTTAGTCCCGGTATTCGAAAAACAGCCGGTTTACATGGAAGAAAACATACTAGAAAGAATGGTAGAACCAGAACGAATTATTTCTTTCCGTGTACCTTGGGTAGATGACGAAGGAAAAGTACAAGTTAACCGTGGTTTCCGTGTACAATTTAACAGTGCAATTGGACCTTACAAAGGTGGTCTTCGTTTCCACCCTTCTGTAAACGCTAGTATTATTAAATTTTTAGGCTTTGAACAGATTTTCAAGAACTCTTTAACTGGCCAACCAATTGGTGGCGGTAAAGGTGGATCTGACTTTGATCCAAAAGGTAAATCTGACGGCGAAATCATGCGATTCTGCCAGAGCTTTATGAGCGAATTATCCAAGCATATCGGACCAGATACAGATGTTCCTGCTGGTGATATCGGTGTTGGTGCTCGCGAAATTGGCTACCTGTTTGGTCAATATAAGAAAATGCGCGGCGGAAACCAAGCTGGTGTGTTAACTGGTAAAGGTCTTAACTTCGGTGGTAGCTTGGCCCGTACCGAAGCAACTGGTTTTGGTACTGTCTATTTCGTTCAGGAAATGTTAAAAGGAAAAGGAGACAGCTTCAAAGGAAAAACTGTCGTTGTTTCCGGTTCTGGTAACGTTTCGACTTATGCGATTCAAAAAGCTACTGAATTAGGTGCAAAAGTCGTTGCATGTAGTGATTCAAGTGGATATATTTATGATAAAAACGGAATTAACCTTGAGACCGTTAAACGCCTTAAAGAAGTAGAAAGAAAACGTATTAAAGAGTACGTTAATGAACATCCAGAAGCAGAGTATACTGCTGGATTTGAAGGCATTTGGAATATTCCTTGTGACATTGCACTTCCATGTGCAACACAAAACGAATTAAATGAAGATGCTGCGAAAACATTAGTTGAAAATGGTGTAAAAGCAGTTGGTGAGGGTGCCAACATGCCATCAACTTTAGAAGCGATTGATGTATTCTTAGAAAAAGAAGTATTGTTCGGACCAGCAAAAGCTGCTAACGCTGGTGGTGTTGCAGTTTCTGCACTTGAGATGGCTCAGAATAGTGCGAGACTTTCTTGGAAATTTGAAGAAGTGGACGAAAAACTTCAAGAAATCATGGAAGATATTTATAAAAACAGTGTCCAAGCTGCTGAAGAATTTGGTCAGCCTGGAAACTTAGTAGTTGGTGCCAACATCGCCGGTTTCCTTAAAGTAGCAGACGCAATGGTAGCACAAGGTGTTATTTAATTCCAAGAAAGAGAGATTGGAACAAAAGAAACTTTTAACTAAAAAAATCCAAACGATTCGATTAGCTTTCGAATCGTTTGGATTTTATGCGTATTAGAAGAAAAGTAAGACATACACTTGAGAGCAACTTTGACATGATCTATTTATTCGCTTTGGTTTGACCCCTTCCCCCTTATACCCGACCTCTACTCATACAGAGATTTCTAAATTGCATGGATTATTCTGATTAAAGAATACTTTTGTCTAAATCTCTAATTATTTCTTACCACATCTAAAATAGATTGATGTTCAATATTTTGATTGTTATATAACTGCGCCCACTTTAGAAGTTTTAAAGTATTTCTTTTACACGAGTTTGATCGTGTCGAAAAGCTTCTAATAGTAACAAAAAATTAAACTAATTTATTAAGATAAGATTATAAGCTTCATATACTTTTTGTTTCAATCCTGCTATTCACCCTTTCAGATTCTTTTTTTCTCAAAACGGGTATACTAACCACAAAGTGAGGTGCAAATAATGACTAATAAAATTATCGTTTGGTTGAGGCGAGATTTTCGTTTAATGGATAACCCTGCTCTGTACCATGCCGCGCAGGATGGAATAGTAATTCCTGTTTACATACATAAACCATCATCAAGCACGCACAACCTTACCAATAGTGACCTTTATCATCATCAAGCTGTTTTTGCTTTTCAACAAACGATCAAAAATCAAGGTGGTACACTATTGATACGAAAAGGGAACCCTGAAATGATCTTAACTGAAATCGTAAAAGAAGTAGATGCTAGTGCATTGTATTTTAATTATTCCTATGATCCCAAAGAAAGCATGACAGATCAGAAAATATATGAAAACCTTAGGATTCCTGTTCAACGTTTTCACTCAAGCTTACTAACAGAACCTGGCACCATTATAAATAAACAAGGAAACCCCTACAAAGTATTTACTTCTTTTTGGAAAAACCTAAGAGCTTTGCCCATTAAAAAACCTCTACTCCAACCTAAGGCTATCAATTGGTACAAAAGCGAACCTGAGGAAACCGATTTGGAAACAAGTTCGAAGCTAAGAAACTACTGGAAAGCAGGCGAAACAGCTGCATTAGAAAAGTGGCGATATTTTTTACAAAATCAATTAACAGATTACCAAGAATATCGGAATTTTCCAGGAATAGATGCTACTTCACTGTTGTCACCTCATTTAGCACAAGGAGAAATAACGCCAAGATTAATTTGGCATGAAACGAAAGAAACCCTCGAATTAATAAGTATGGAAAAAGGTTTGTCACATAGACATGAAGAGAGCGCGGAAACATTTTTAAAACAATTAGCGTGGCGCGATTTTGCTTATCATCAATTAGTGGAATTTCCACATATTATCGATCAACCTCTTCAATCTTCTTACCTTACTTTTCCATGGTTAAAAAAAGATGAGGTAGCCTTGGAAAAATGGAAATATGGTATTACTGGATATTCGCTGGTCGATGCAGGGATGCGCGAGCTTAAGGAAACAGGCTATATGCATAACCGCGTTCGGATGGTGACAGCTTCTTTTTTAGTGAAACATTTGTTAACGCACTGGTTAGAAGGTCAAGCCTATTTCGAAAAACATTTAGTAGATCATGATATAGCCAACAATACACTTGGTTGGCAATGGGTGGCAGGTACCGGATTTGATTCGTCACCATTCTTTCGTATTTTCAATCCAGTAAAACAGGCTGAAAAATTTGACCCAGATGGTATTTATATTCGAAAGTGGCTCCCAGAATTAAGTGATTTACCTACTAAGTATTTATATCAACCGTCAGAAGCATCTAAAGAGATTCTAAAACAAGCATCTGTTGAAATTGGACAAGATTATCCTGCACCTATAGTAGAGCATACGTTTGCACGCGAGCGAGCATTAGAGGCATTTCAAAGGATGAAAAAAGGGGATTGACAGTAAATTTGTGCGTAACAACCGCTATGGCTTGTTCGCTTCCCTTTCACCACGGGCACATGTGCAACATCGACTCAAGCAAAGCTTCCGTATTGTTTTCTATGCCATGGGATTTTCCCTTCAGCTAACTCCCCAAGCAAAAACCACATGGAAAAGCGGATCTTCAGGAAAAACGAGTCCCATAGGAGTTGAAGCGAACGCCTATGCTAATTCTACAATAGATGCAAGAGTTTAAATAAAGACTACTATCGCGTAATATAAACGAAATACTTATAGAAAGATCAACATGATAGCTGTGACAACAGTTGTTGTATCCATATAGAGCGAAGGCGTCCGTTTTCACTCCTGCGGGATGTTTTTACCCTAAGATCCACTTTTTTAGCTAACTTTGCTTAAAAAGTTAGCTTAGGGTAAAAACCCGCGGAAAACGAGCAAGCCGAAGCAGTTGCAAAGCACATATAAAATCTCATAATTACCACTTCTGCTATGTCGCAGTATCTTCTTACTATGTATGTAAATCCAAACGAAAAGGTATCGTTTGGATTTCGTTGATTAGCAAACCGAACGTGTTTTTTCTAACGCCTTTCCATTAGGTTGATGCCTATTCCCATACAAAGAACGCCCATGAAAAAGAGTACTACCAACGGTTGTGTAATGGTTGCTAGGTCATTTCCATAAATAGTAACCGACTTTAATGCGTCCATTGCATACGTAATCGGTACAGCTTTAGCAGCGATTATTACCATATTGTTACTTACAATTTCGATTGGCCAATAAGCACCACCCAGCATAGCCATACTTACAGCAACAATCGGAACTATCGCACTTAACTGGGATGCCTTATTAACAAGACCGATAATCAGCATTCCCAAGGAGACTATTGCAAACGTATAGAATGCACAGATAAGCAGTATTTCCAACCATTTATCCCCTATATCAAATCCAAATAACACTTGGAACATTAGAAAAATGACAATCATTTGTGCCATACCTATTACAAATGCCGAACTTAAATGACCTAAATAGACCTGCCACTTACGAACAGGTGATAATATAAGCCGATCCCAGCTTCCTCTCTGCTTTTCTTCTGCCACTTCACTCAAGCTGAACACAATAGTATAAATAGCAAAGAATAGGGTCATACCAAATAGAGCTTGTAATTGATTATCGAAAATAAAGAAGTCTTTTTCTGACTCTCCAATAACACTTTCTACTTTTATCGGTGGATTTTTTAAACTTTTCTCTATTTTTGTGCTTGCTTCATCATCACCAGAAGCAGACACCGCTAGATCGATTTTCTCCTTTTCCCAATAAAGCGAACTGATAAATTGTTCAACAATGGATTGGTTTGGCGTTTCCGTACCGACTAAAAAGGTATAATGCTGTTCTGAAATAATCACTCCAAAACTGGAATTCCCTAAGGCGACACGTTCCTTTGATTGCTCATATTCTGTATCCGCAAATTTAAAACCATCTAATTCATTTAACTGATCGATCCACCCGGACCTTTCAGAATCGACAATATCGTCAGAAAAACTTACAGGAATCATTGTTTGCGGTTCGCTATTTGCACCACCAATAAACAGGATAAAGACGATTGTCATCGCGATCATCGCTAACACCATTAGTGGTTTTCTTCTAAATCGTTGCCATTGTAGAGTAAATATGTGGAACATTATTTTGACCTCCTTTGCGGAAAGATCATTATACTAATACTAAAGATAACAACCGCGATCGCTAAAAGGCTGAATAGATATGGGACAATACTATCGATTGGCATCCCTTGATTTGCCAGCATATATGAACGAAGGGCCATACCATTCGGTGTCCAATTTCCTATCGTTTGAAAAATGGCTGGAAAACCATCCGTTGGGATGAAACTCCCACCTAATAAAGCCAAGACGCTGACAAAACCACCAGCAAACGCATCTGATATGGAGTTTGAACCATATTTTATCGTTAATGCTACAAGTAAACTGCCGATTGCTCCTATGGTTGTTGCATAACATAAAGTAACCAGTAATGTTGTAAGCCATATCGATAGAGAAAACGGCTGAAAGGACTGTAAAATAAAAGTAGACAGTATAAATAATATATTTATTTGAATTACAGCCATTATAATAACTGCTGCACCTTTACCCAATAAAAAATAAATGGGATGAATCCCCGTTAGCATCATTCGATCTACCACTTGTTGATTCACTTCCGTATACGCCTTAGATGCCATTGTAGCGGAGATAAAGAAAGCAAACATAACCGCCATACCAATGGTGTAATACTCCATAGAACTAACTGAATCTCTATCTGTCACCGTTTCTTCCTGAACAAAGCTTTCGATTTCCACATCTGATGAATCACCTCTTCCCGAAACCTTTGCAACAGCGGATTCTACTGTCATGGTATCGGTGAATTGCTCCATAATATTCTGAAAAATATCACTTTCAAAATGAGCATGTTCGCCTTTTCGAATCGTTATCGTACTTGTTACTTCCTCACCTAACAACATATTTTGCAATGTATCATAGGTGAAATCCTCTGGAATTAGTAATACAGTATCTATTTCCTGTTCAGCCAATTGCTGATTCGCCTCATCTTCTGTCATCTCTGTTAAGGTTACAATGTCGGATAATTCTTCATTTATAAGGTTTTTCAATAGAGCATTAGGACTTAGTTGTTGTGCCGCTTGCATTAAAGCCTCTTGTGCTTGAGTTGGTATCGATTGACTCGATACAGCCTCATTGAATTGTTGAATACCCTCTTCATGCTGGTCTTTTTCAACAATGGCTACATCGATTGTAATTACTCCTGGACTTCCACTCATTACTCCGTTTAGTGCGAAGCCGAGAATAGTCATTAGTACAAATGGCATAAGAAAAATAATCAGTAATTCGCTACGATCTCGCCATAATATTTTTAAATCCTTCATCAAGAAATCTAACAAGCCTCCCACCTCCTAATCTCTTAATCTCCGGCCTGTCAGATGCAAAAACACATCTTCTAAGGATGGAACTTTTACGTCTACACTGATAATGGAGACCTTTTCTTGTTCTGCTAATTGAAAAATATGGGCAAGCTTTCGGTTATTTTTAGAAACAATTAATGTTAAACCTTTTTCCCATTCCGTTACTTTAAGAACATTCTCTTGCTCTTCAAGTAATTTCTTGAAGATTTGCGGTGATTGATCAAGTTCTAATTGGATTGTTTCTTCACTTGATAAAATACCAGTCAACTCATCTTTGGTTCCCGTTGCAATCACCTTACCATGGTCCATGATATAGATTCGATCACACAATTTTTCGACCTCTTCCATATAGTGTGAGGTGTACAGGACAGTGATTCCCTTTTCTTCATTTAGCTTTTTGACCATTTCCAGAATGTAATTCCTAGATTGCGGGTCAATGCCCACAGTTGGCTCATCCATAATAAGAATTTCTGGTTCATGTAATAAAGCGACAGCTAAATTAATTCTTCGTTGCATCCCACCAGAATAATTATTAACTACTTCTTTTTGTCTATCCTTTAGTCCAACTAATTCTAGAACTTCCTGAATTTTTTCTTCTAACTTCTTACCCCGTAGTCGATATATTTTTCCAAAAAACTTTACATTTTCATATGCGGATAACTCCTTATATAGAGCTATTTCTTGGGGAACCACCCCTAGTATTGGTCTAATATGATTCGGTTGTTTAATAATATCTTGGCCATTCCATGTAACAATACCTGAAGTCGGTTTCACTAAAGTAGAAATCATCGAAATCAACGTCGACTTTCCTGCTCCATTTGGTCCGAGCAAACCAACAGATTCACCCTCCTTCAAATATAAGTTAACGTCATCAACTGCGACTTTCTTTTTAAATGCCTTTCGTAAATCATGAGTTTCCAACAATTTCGTCACCCTCCTTTACTTTCATTAGCGCTAGCCTTAGTTTATTAAAAAAAGAGCAGTCTGCACACTGCCCTTAGTCACTTCTTTCATTAGATACCATGACCTCCGTCACTTTTAAATATAATCATTCTGTATGGCGTATATTGCAAGCTGTGTCCGGTCTCTCAATTCTAATTTATCTAAAAGGTGTGTAATATGATTCTTAACAGTGCCCACTGATAGAGCTAAGACTTGGGCAATTTCCTTATTGCTTTTCCCTTCTCCTAATAAGCACAAAATATCCGATTCCCGATTTGTTATGGTCGTGTTCGTCTTCTTTATACTTGTTTGTTTTCTTTCTAATAGATGTGGCACCACTTTTTTTGCAACTTCTCCAGGTAACTGTAAGCCGCCAGCTAAACAATCTTTTATCGCATGAATTAATTGGCTTGCTTCTGCATCTTTTAATAAATAGCCACGAACACCCATTTTCAGTGCGCGAATGGCATATTCCTCATCATTAAATGTGGTTAACATTAGAACTTTCATTTGAGGAAAACGACGCAATAGCTCTTTAGCAGTATCGAGACCATCCATTTCAGGCATACGGATATCTAAAATCGCTAAATCATAATGATTTCTTTCACGCAAAGCAAGTGCTTCACGGCCGTTTTTGGCTTCGCCTGTTACTTTTAACTCCGGATCTGTCTCTAACATCATCTTTATTCCTTGTCTGACAATAGCTTGATCTTCCGCAAGTAAGATATCAGTCATTCCACTCTCTCCCCCTCTATAGGAAATAACCCACGTACGATGAATTGATTATTGTATACTAATACATCTAATTCTCCGTCTATTTGTGCTAACCTTTCTTTCATAGATTTTAACCCAAAGCCTTCCCTATACTCTATGTCATCTTCTACTGGATTAATAACTTCGAAGCGAAAATGCGTAGTACCTGGTGCTTCTAATATAATGGTCGCTTCCTTACCTCTGCTGTGGCGCATAACATTAGTCAATGATTCCTGAATCGCTCGGTAAACAACTGTTGCCTGCTTAGGGCTTAAGGAGACGGATAAGGCGTTTTGTCTTGTTAAAAAAGCAATAGAAACATACTGTTCTGCCTCTAACTTACGGATTAGGTGAATCACTGCTGCGATTCCTGTCACATGATCTTCTTTAAGTGCCTTTACAGCTTTTCTTGATTCAGACAAGCTTTCATTCGCTAAGTTTTTTAAAAGGTCCCATTCTGCTCTATTATCCTGTAATCTTAAAATCTCAATTTGCATTAACAAGTTTGTTAACGTGTGACCAACTCTATCATGTATCTCTCGTCCAATCATGATACGTTCCTGTTGTCTAGCATGCTGATCATTTGTCACGGTATCTCTTTTATGTTTTCGATAGGTTTGTAATAACGCTTGGTAGCGGTCTTTCATTCCTCTGTTGCTGACTAGTTTGTATTGATAGTAATACGTGCCTGTCAAAACAGAGACAGATAAGACGAAGAAGAAACTTGCTATCATTGGTGATACGTATTCAATATGTAATAAAATTGCTGATAATAGAATAAGTGAAACCAAGCCATATAATTTGTGGCCTGCTGATTGATTTATAGTAACGGCAAGTACCAAACCTAACATCATCCAAGTAAAAGGGTTAATCTCATTATTGAGCGGTAGTAAAAAGCTAACAGTGATAATACTAATGATAAAAACCCATAGTACCGGTTGACTTTTTGCAGCAATAGAAGTAAGAAAAAAACAAACAAAAAACAAAGCAGACATCCCGATTAAATATGTAATTAATCCAGGGCTCGCATTTACCTCCACTAATATAGCGCATGCCCATGTTACGATCCATAATGCCAACCAGATCCAAAAAGAAAAACGCAAGTTACTCCCCCACTTCTGCCTAAGTCATCTCTATACAATATAGCATACATTTCTATGTCAATGCAGAACAGATCATTCGCTTCTCTTTTTGTATTCCTTTATAATAATGTAAACGCTTAACATGGAGGGAACAAATTTATGCAATATCGTCATTTAGGAAATACCGGCCTAAAAGTCAGCGAGATTAGTTTAGGGAGCTGGCTCACTTACGGAGGATATGTGGAAGAAAAAAATGCAGAAGCTTCCATCGATAAAGCCTATGATTTAGGGATCAACTTTTTTGATACGGCAAATGTCTACATGCGTGGGGAAGCAGAAAAAATTGTCGGTAAAGCTTTGCGTAAATATCCTAGAAATTCCTATGTATTAGCAACGAAAGTTTTTGGTAAAATGGGAGATGGTCCCAACGACCAAGGGTTATCTCGAAAGCATATTATCGAGCAATGCAATGCTAGTTTAGACAGATTAGGCTTAGATTACGTCGATGTCTATTATTGCCACCGCTATCATTCGGATACGCCGATTGAGGAAACGTTGCGAGCATTGGAAGATTTAGTTAGACAAGGAAAAATTCTATATATAGGGGTTAGCGAATGGACTGCCGAACAAATGACAGAAGCTGTTCGTATTGCTGATAGAAAGTTACTGGACCGAATCGTTGTTAATCAACCGAATTATAGTATGCTGCATCGTTATATTGAAAAAGAAGTAATTCCGGTTAGTGAGAAAAATGGAATTGGTCAAGTTGTATTTTCTCCTTTAGCTCAGGGTGTACTCACTGGTAAATACAAAAAAGGAGAAGCGATTCCTAGTGATAGTCGCGCTGCCCAAAAAGACTTAGACCTATCACGAATTTTAACGGAAGCGAACTTAGAACGAGTAGAAGCATTAAAAGGAATTGCTGCCAACGAAAATTTATCAATAGCACAATTAGCAATTGCTTGGATTTTGCGTCAGGATAATGTTTCCAGTGCATTAATTGGTGCAAGCCGACCTGAACAAATCGAAGAAAATGCAAAAGCCTCAGGAATATCCCTTTCACAAGAAACATTAGCAAAAGTAGAGGATATTCTGGCACACGATAACTCTCATAATAAATAACATAACTAATCAACTATATCTTCATTCACTTCACATTTAAAACAGGAATTGGATACCAAAACACAGTAATACCAACGGTTATACTTTCCTTGCTTATTAGAAAAACTCCAAACGATTTGAATTAACTTTGAAATCGTTTGGAGTTTTATTATGAAGGTGTTTTGTCTTTGTTATTATGTTTCTCTCCCCATGCTACCATCTCATTTAATAATGGCTTAAGACTTCTTCCATATTTTGTTAACGAATACTCAACCCACGGCGGGACAACTGGGTAGGATTTTTTAGAAATTAAATGATCCTCCTCTAATTCTCTTAATTGCTTTATTAATGTTTGATGATTAATTAATGGAATACTTTTTTTAATTTCTCCAAACCTAAGTGTTCCGTCGAATAATTTTAATAAAATAACTGCCTTCCATTTTCCACATACTACATCTAATACAACTTTTGTATTTTCCAAATCTTTGTCCATATATCTCTCCCCTTAGTATAAATTAATATACCTCTTTTATTCTTATCTTAATCCTATAAACTTATATTATTATAGTTTTTTTATAAGAACTGAGGAGGAAAAGATAAAAATGCCTGAAGAAAATCATAGTAAATATACTGCTCATGTACTCTCACAACAGAGCTCCAACATTGCAAATTCCATCTATAATCAACACGAACATCCACATATTTATATATTGATAGAAAATTTAATCTATATACTTAGTACAAATTTGAACAGTGTTACTAACGACGAGATATGTAATGAACTTAAAAGTTCTGGTTTTAAAAATGGAAATATAAGACTAGATCGTGACGTTTTTTTAAAGACGCTTGACCTTCTCCCATTGGTTAGTCAAGCCATATTCAACATCCTGAAAGAAAATGCTAAAAAGCACACTATAACTTATGATGAATATTATATACTGTCCAAAAAAATTGACGAAATGATACTTCATTTCAACTCAGGTTATGTACGTGGATTCATGCATATTTATCAAGTGGAAACTGACAAACATTTATCTGACGATTTAATGGAACTTTCTGTGCCTATTATTAAAATTGATCACCACATTGGCGTATGTCCTTTAATTGGTAAAATTGACGCTGAAAAAGCAACTAATTTAATGAATAAAACCATTCATAATGTAGTCGATAAAAAAATCGAATTTCTTATATTTGATCTTACAGGAATTGGAAGCGTTGAAGATTCAGGGTTACAACTATTATTCAAAGCTATAAATTCTATGAAATTAGTAGGAACTACTATTATTTTTACGGGGATCAGTAGCCAAATAGCGATGTCATCTTCCTTACGTAATGTGAACCTTTCCAAGATACACGTATATCCAACGGTTCGGGACGCTGTTATTTCTTTAAAGTGACATTATTAGGAAAAGGTATAATGCCTCTCTCTAATAAAAATCACAAATATTCACAAAATTTACAATAGAAATCATTGACATTTCCAAATTAAGGGTTTATTATAGTGTTAAATGTTAATAAATGGAATTCTTATCCAGAGAGGTGGAGGGGCAGGCCCTTAGAAACCTCGGCAACAGGTTCGTTATTGGAACACTGTGCCAAATCCTGCGGGACAACAAATGTTGTAACCCGAAAGATAAGGAGGAACGTCAAAAATTGCCTACCTTCTTATCAAATACGATAAGGAGGTTTTTACTTTCTACGAAAAAGTTTTATCGCCTTTTATTCACTACCCAGCTACTTTGCTTATACTTCAATCGAGTAAATAGTGGGGTTAGAGGCGGTTACACTGTGATAAAGGGGGAAACACATGATTACGTACAAAAGTTATATCGAAAGCCCATTAAATGAGGAAACCCCACCAGTAGATGATCCCACTAAAGGAGCTTTAAACATTATTGAATGGGCTTATCAAAGCTATGGTGACTCATTAGTCTACGCTTGCAGTTTCGGTGCAGAAAGCATGGTACTTATTGACCTTATTGCCAAGGTAAAAAAAGATGCAGCATTAGTCTTTTTAGATACGGACCTGCATTTTCAAGAAACATATGACTTAATTGAAGAAGTGCAGAAACGGTACCCGTTATTAAAAATTGAAATGAAAAAACCTTCCATAACCGTAGATGAACAACGTGAACAATATGGCGCTGCTTTATGGAAAAGAAACCCTGATCAATGCTGTTATATCAGAAAAGTTAAACCTCTTGAAGAAGCATTATCTGGAGCAACAGCCTGGATATCAGGTCTAAGAAGATCACAATCACCCACAAGAGCTAACACGAGATTTATTAACAAAGATGATCGATTTCAATCCATCAAAATATGTCCGCTGATTCATTGGTCGTGGGAAGACGTTTGGGATTACATTCAATTAAACGCCTTACCTTACAATAAATTGCATGATCAAAGTTATCCCAGTATTGGTTGTATTCCATGTACTGCAAAAGTGTTAAATAATGATGATGAACGTGCCGGCAGATGGGCTGACTTTCAGAAAACAGAATGTGGTCTACATGCTAGTTCACCATCATCTACAAACTAAACGCTTTTTTTATTGCTTTACCTAAGTAATTCTATCGGATTAATGCAAATAAAAACGATAACGATGGATTGAATGATACGTTTTAGTATTTCAAAAAAAGAGGTGAATAGAATGACACTACAAGTGGTGAATAGTCCGTTTGATGAAAAACAAACGGAGATATTAAATCAAGTTTTACCAACCTTAACAGATGCTCAAAAGAATTGGCTAGCAGGCTATCTAGCAGCTTCACAAGCAGCCGAAAAACAGGATACGACGCCAGTAAAACATCCTGAAAAAGTAAAAACAAGAACAGTGACCATTCTATATGGATCGGAAACCGGAAATAGTCAATCACTAGCTGAAAACGTCTCCCAACGTCTAAAAGCAATAGATCGAACTGTCACCATTTCCAGTATGGATGATTACAAACCAAAGAAGCTTAAGGAAGCAGAAGATTTGCTGATTATAACGGCAACACATGGGGAAGGGGACCCACCAGATAACGCTATTTTATTTCATGAGTTTTTGCACAGCAGAAAAGCACCTAAATTAGATAAGGTTCAATACTCTGTCCTCTCCCTTGGTGATGAATCTTATGAGCATTTCTGTCAAACGGGAAAAGACTTTGATAAACGTTTAGAAGAACTCGGGGCAAACAGAATTCACCATCGCATAGATTGTGATGTCGATTATGAGGAATTAGCGGAGGAGTGGATCAATGGTGTATTTGAATTTCTGAAAAACGAGTCCAGTCCGGATACAAGTCAAGAGCTGGTAAAAACCAGCCCTGCTGAGCAGCCTATCTACTCGAAAAGCAATCCATTTTCTGCAGAGGTGCTTGATAACATCAAACTGAGTGGAAAGGGCTCTAATAAAGAAACCAGACACATTGAAATCTCTTTGGATAATTCGAATCTGCAATATGAACCTGGCGATTGTTTAGCCATTTATCCAAAAAACGATCCTGTGCTAGTTCAACAAATCATTGAGACACTTGGCTGGAACTCGGAACAAACAATACCTATTAATAAACAAGGAGAGATTCGCTCGATCCAAGAGGCGCTCACCTCTATTTTTGAGATTACTAGATTAACAAAAGGATTAATAGAAAAAGCAGCAATTCATTTTAATAACGAAAAGTTATCCCAATTGTTAAAAAATACATCTGAACTAAAAACATATATAGAAGGTCGAGATTGGTTAGATTTACTTACTGACTACCCGCCGAAAAATCTCGAACCGACGTCAATTATGCAAATCTTACGAAAAATTCCTGCACGACAGTACTCGATCTCTAGTAGTCATCAGGCAAATCCCGATGAAGTCCATTTAACCCTGGCAACCGTTAGATATCACACCCATGGACGTGACCGATGTGGTGTTTGTACAGGAGAAATTGCCGATAGAATTAAGCCTGGTGATATGCTAAATGTCTATGTGCATAAAAATCCTAATTTTAAATTTCCTTTTGATGAAGAAACACCTGTCGTAATGATTGGACCTGGAACAGGAGTGGCGCCGTTTAGAGGCTATATCGAGGAAAGGGAAGAGTTGGAATTAAAAGGAAAAACATGGCTCTTTTTTGGTGATCAACATTTCCGTTCTGACTTTTTATATCAAGTAGATTGGCAAAATTGGCTTAAAAAAGGGTGTCTCAGTAAAATGGATGTCGCCTTTTCCCGTGATAGCAAAGAAAAAGTCTATGTTCAGCATCGTATGCTAGAAAAAGCTAAGGAATTATATGAGTGGATTGAAGCAGGAGCACATATTTATGTATGCGGTGACGAAAAGAAAATGGCCAAGGATGTTCATGAAACATTACACATGATCATTTCACAAGAAGGCAGGTTAGACGAACAAGCAACAAAAGATTATGTCAATAAACTAAAAGCAGAGAAGAGATATCAACGAGATGTGTATTAAAGGGGGAAAGGAAACTCATGACAGATCAATCAAATAAATTAGATCCAATTGAAAAATTAAAAGAAGATAGTCAATTTTTGCGGGGGACAATTAGAGAAGGTTTACAAGACCCAATCACCGCTTCTATTTCAGACGATGATACAAAACTGTTGAAATTCCATGGTAGCTATCAACAAGATGATCGCGACATTCGTGATGAAAGACGCAAACAAAAGTTAGAGCCTGCCTATCAATTTATGCTGCGGATCGCGATTCCAGGTGGAGTAGCAACACCAAAACAATGGCTTGCGGTAGATGATTTAGCACAAAAATATGGAGACGGAACGATTAAATTAACCACTCGGCAAGCCTTTCAATTACATGGTATTTTGAAGTGGAATTTAAAAGATACAATCAAAACAATTAACGACGAATTAATGACAACGATCGCCGCATGTGGTGATGTCAACCGAAATGTCATGTGTAATCCCAATCCGTACCAATCGGAGGTTCACCAGGAGATACAAGACTGGGCACAAAAAATCAGTGATCATCTTTCACCAAAAACAGGCGCCTATCATGAAATATGGTTGGATCAGGAAAAAATAATAGATTCTAAACAAGAAGCCGAGCCAATCTACGGTAAAACGTATTTACCAAGAAAATTCAAAATTGGAATCGCTGCGCCACCTTCGAATGATGTCGATGTCTTTTCACAAGATCTCGGATTAATTGCAATTATCGATGACAATGAAGTTAAAGGCTTCAATGTTGTGGTCGGTGGTGGTATGGGCTCCACCCACGGAAATACGGAAACCTATCCTCAAGTAGGAAAAATTGCCGGCTATTGTGACAAAAAGGATGTCATCGAAGTTGCTGAAAAAGTCGTGACGATTCAACGTGATTATGGGAACCGTGAGAATCGTAAAAATGCTCGCTTTAAATATACGATTGATCGCTATGGTCTGGATTGGTTTAAACAAGAATTAGCGGATCGACTAAGCTGGGAGCTAGAGGAAGCGAAGAATTACCATTTTGACCATAATGGTGACAGGTATGGCTGGATCAAGGGTAAAAACAGGTGGCACCTAACCCTTTTTGTTGAAAATGGCAGAGTAAAAGATACCGATGACTATCAATTGATGACAGCATTACGTGAAATTGCTCAGATTCATACTGGTGATTTCCGATTAACACCGAACCAAAACTTAGTGTTAGCTAATGTGACGGCACCAAAAAAGAAAAAAATCCAGGAAATCATCGACATGTACGCGATCACAGATGGTAAGCATTATTCTGGGTTGCGCCGGAATTCCATTGCTTGTGTTGCACTTCCTACATGTGGGCTAGCCATGGCAGAATCTGAACGTTATTTGCCTTCGCTAATTGACAAAATTGAAGGACTTATGTCAGCTGAAGGCATTCAGGAACAGGAAATCGTGATTCGAATGTCCGGCTGTCCAAATGGCTGCTCACGCCCTGCCCTTGCGGAAATTGCTTTTATTGGTAAAGCACCAGGAAAATACAACTTTTATTTAGGTGGTAGTTTTATTGGTGACAGATTAAATCAACTATATCGTGAAAATATTGGAGAAACTGAAATCCTTTCTTTGTTGAAAGATATATTTCATGATTATGCAAACGACCGTTTAGAGAAAGAATACTTTGGGGATTTCGTTGTCCGCAAAGGTTATGTAGATGAAGTATATGATGGCAGACAATTTCATCGCGAGCAGAGAGGAGCTTTATAATGGCAGCAATTAAAGAAAAAGTAAATGAGACGGTATCAGCCCATGGTGGTAGCCTAGTCAATTGTGAAGTAACGGGAGTAGAAAGAGAAAAACTTTTATTGGAAGCGGAAAACTTTAACTCTATCACCATTAACGCCTGGAGTATCTCTGACTTAGAATTGATCGGAATTGGTGGTTTTAGTCCATTGACAGGCTTCCTGGGAAAAGAAGATTATCTTGAAGTGCTCGATAACCTCCATTTAAAAGATGGAAACGTCTGGAGTATTCCTATAAATCTAGCAGTATCGGAAAGTGAAGCCGATTCCTTATTAATTGGAGAATCTATTGCTTTGTATGGAGAAGATGGCATTCTCTACGGCACATTAAATCTTCAGGAAAAATATACGTATGACAAACAAAATGAAGCTGCATCTGTGTATGGAACCACAGATCAAGCACATCCAGGAGTTAAAAAGCTTTATGAGAAAGGTAATGTCTATTTAGCAGGGCCCATTTCTTTAGTGAATCGTCCTAAGCATGATCAGTTTAAAGATTTTCATCTCGATCCCACTGAAACGAGACAACTATTTCAAGAGCTGGGATGGAAAACAGTTGTCGGATTTCAGACAAGGAACCCTGTCCACCGTGCACATGAATATATTCAAAAATGCGCGTTAGAAACGGTTGATGGCTTATTATTAAATCCTTTAGTTGGTGAGACCAAATCAGATGACATCCCCGCAGATATACGGATGGAGAGCTATCAAACGATTTTAAAGCACTACTATCCAAAGGATCGTACCAGATTAGTCATTTATCCCGCTGCCATGCGTTATGCCGGACCACGTGAAGCAATCTTGCATGCGATCGTCCGCCAAAATTATGGATGCACCCATTTTATAGTAGGCAGAGATCATGCAGGAGTCGGTGATTATTATGGTACTTATGAAGCACAGGAATTAATTTCAGAATATCAAAATGAATTGGATATTCACATTTTTAAATTCGAGCATGCCTTTTATTGCAACAAATGTGAGAATATGGCCTCTCAAAAAACCTGTCCACATGATAAGTCTGAGCACGTACACTTAAGTGGAACCAAAGTGAGAGAGAAGTTACGAAATGGTGAGTCCTTACCACGACAATTTTCAAGACCAGAGGTGGCAGAGGTATTAATTAAAGGATTACAAAGGGGTTCAAAACAATGACCGAAACAAAACACATTGTGTGGCATGATTCTGTGATCACTAAACAGGATCGTATCAAGCGAAACAACCACCAAAGTCCGGTTCTATGGTTTACAGGTCTGTCTGGATCCGGCAAATCCACACTCACAGTCGCTTTGGAAAATGCATTACATGAAAGAGGAGTACGTTCTTATCGATTAGACGGTGATAATATTCGCCATGGGTTAAATGCTAACCTGGGATTTACTCCTGACGATCGAAAAGAAAACATACGTCGAATTGGTGAAGTCTCCAAATTATTAAATGACGCAGGACTTTTCACATTAACAGCCTTTATTTCTCCTTATCAGGAGGATCGTGATAAGGTCAGACAAATTATACCTGACGGGGAATTTATCGAAGTATATGTAAAGTGTAGTTTGGAAAGCTGTGAAGCTCGCGACCCAAAAGGTCTATATCAGAAAGCACGATCCGGTGAGATTAAAGGGTTCACCGGTATTGATGCCCCATATGAAGAACCGCTTGCTCCCGAGTTAGTGATTGATACAGAGAGCCAATCCGTGGAAGAAGCAGTCGCAGAAGTGCTGGAATTTTTAAAGACGAGAAATTTCTTGTAATTGGATAATAGTAGAAAAATCCGAACTAGGTTCGGATTTTTCTTTCTCATTGGGATGCTGTTCTTCTTGCATTTGAAGCGGTTCTTCTTGCAGATTACTTTCATTTATTGTTTTTTATCTTGCTCAATAGACTTCTGATTATTTTTCCAAGTAATGTATCTGTCTATATCATCTGAGATTTGTTTGATTGCAAATCCAATCACTGCCGCATCGTCAAAAAAGCCTAAGCCTACTATAAAGTCCGGGATTAAATCAATTGGAGTAACAAAATATAGAATCGTTGCAATAATCATCATAATAGAGCCTTTGGGTATTTCTTTATACTCTCCTTTGATCCATGACCGGAACATTTCTAAAAGTAATTGGAGTTTTTTCCATACTTCTTCAAGTCGCCCCTTTTTTTGATTAGCTTTACTTACTGCTTCATTTAAGAGGTTTTCTGACTTCTTTTTATTTTGAAAGTACTCTTTTGCTTTATTCGTATATTTTTTGTACCCTTGTTCAAAATTCTTAGCTTTAGGCATCATCAACTGCCTCCTCTTCAAAATGGATTCATATATTATATTTACGTTATCACAACAAATAAACTTTATCCATGAACATCAAAAGAAAAAAGCTATTCCCCAAGAGGAAATAGCTTAATCTATTATTTCTTATCAATTGGTTTCTTCCAAAACCCAATCATTAGAGCAGATATGATCGCACCGATTAGGATGGCGATAATATACATCAACCAGCTTCCTTCTACCGTTGGAATAACAAAGATTCCGCCATGTGGAGCTGGTAAACCGACTCCAAATAATAATGCTAAACCACCTGCTACCGATGAACCAACAATAATGGAAGGAATAACCCTGCCTGGATCTGCTGCGGCAAACGGTATCGCACCTTCTGTAATAAAGAAGGAACCTAAGGCATAATTGGTTTTACCTGCATCTTGCTCTTCTTTAGTAAATTTGTTACGGAAGAAAGTGGTTGCAAGTGCTAATGCTAATGGTGGCACCATACCACCTGCCATAACAGCTGCATGCGGTCCTAAATTACCTGCTTCGATCATCGCAATTCCAAAGGTAAATGCTGTTTTATTGATAGGACCACCCATATCAACTGCCATCATTCCACCTAAAATCAGACCTAACAATAGCGCGTTAGCACCTGTCAATCCACCTAACCATGATTCTAATCCTGACATAATATTGGCAATTGGTTCAATAATGATAAACATGATAAGACCGGTAACAAATATATTAATAACGGGATAAAATAAAATTGTTTTAATACCATCAAAAGACTTTGGCATACCTGTTAACAGCTTTTTCACACCTACAGCTACATAGCCACCTAAGAAACCTGCAATTAAACCACCAAGAAAACCTGCTCCACCTGTCGATGCCATAAAACCACCGATCATTGCCGGGGCAAAACCTGGCCGATCAGCGATACTCATACCGATGAAACCTGCTAAAACAGCAACCATTAATCCAAAACCATAATCCCCACCGATTTCTTTTAGAGCGGCCGCAAATGCATTATACTGTTCATGATCAGGTTCTGCCGAATGAATACCAAAAAAGAATGAGATTGCAATTAACACACCGCCACCGACAACAAATGGAAGCATGTTTGATACACCATTCATTAAGTGTTTATAAAAACCAGTTCTTTCACCGCTTGAACTGGAACTGCCACTCCCATCACCTTCATAAACCGGGGTATCTCCACTTAATGCGGTATTAATAAGTTCTTCTGGCTTGCGAATTCCGTCTGTGACACCTCTTCTTAATACTTGTTTTCCATCAAACCGATCCATCTCTACTTTAGTGTCAGCGGCAATGATAATGGCCTTAGCATTGGCGATATCAGCATCTGTCAGTCTATTCTTGACACCATCTGAGCCATTTGTTTCTACCTTTATCGAGACACCCAACTCTTTTGCTTTATCTTTTAAGGCATCTGCTGCCATATAGGTATGCGCAATACCAGTGGGACAACCAGTTACTGCAAGAATTTCTGGTCCAGATGATAGGTGACTTGCTTCTGTTTCCTCTTTTCCTAACTTTTCTTCCTCTTTTTCATCGATAATACGTACTATTTGCTCCTCGGTATCCGCTTCCATTAATTGGTTACGGAAATCTTCATCAATAAGCAATGTTGATAATCTAGATAAGGTTTGTAAATGGTCATAGTTCGCACCTTCACTCGCTGCAATCATGAAAAAGAGATGTGCCGGTTTACCGTCTAACGAGTCATAATCCAAACCTGATTTTGACCTTGCAAAGGCAATCGCCGGGGTGGATACTGCATTTGTTTTTGCATGGGGAATGGCTACATTATCTCCGACTCCTGTACTACTTTGATTTTCTCTATCCCAAATTGCTTGAACAAATTGTTGTTGGTCATTTAAATAATTCCCTTTAGCCAATTGGTCTGCCATTTCTTCAATAATCGCTTCTTTTGACTGGGACTTCACGTCTAATAACATAATGTCTTTTCGCAAAAGCTCTGTTATTTTCATTCTCTTCATCCTTTCTAGTATGTTTAAATTGAAATGCACGTTTCTATGAAGACTACTCTACTTTTTGCACGACCACTTGCGGCAGTAGTGCCTCTACTTCTGCTTTCGTGCATAACGTTTTCGAAAAGGCGGTTGCACTTCCTGCAGCTACTGCAAATTGTGCCGCTTCACGTGCATTATTTGTTTCTTGCCATTTATATATAAATCCAGCTACGGCAGAATCGCCTGCCCCAACCGAATGAACAGCATGTCCTTCAGGTGCACTCAATTTGAAAACACCAGCACTTCCGACATAGATCGCACCGTCTTTCGCCATCGATACTAATACATGCTCGATTTGTTGCTCTGTATGAAGACGTTTCGCTAATGAAATAATGTCCTCGTCATTAATAATTTCTTCATCAAATAAATCTGCTAATTCATGATGGTTCGGTTTAATAAAAGCTGGACTCGCTTGTATTGCTTCAGTCAGTGGTGCACCACTTGTATCTAAAATAGTCGGAACACCTTTTTCATTTAGCATTGCTACCATTTCCCGATAAGCACTATTGGAAAGTGATTGAGGTAAACTGCCAGCTAAAACAACGATATCATCGCTCGATAACCCTTTTAATTGGTCTAACAATTCCTGATAATGGTTGTCTTCAATAGTAGGAGAGACACCGTTCATTTCTGTTTCTTCAGCTTCTGATTTCATCTTTACATTTATTCTGGTATCTTCCTTTAATTCGACAAACTGATGATGAATGTTCTTACTTGTAAGATAGTCTGTAATAAACTTACCAGTGAATCCTCCAACAAACCCTAGAGCTGTCGATGATACACCGAAACGATCCAGGACACGGGATACATTAATTCCCTTACCTCCTGCTTCCTTATAATCGGCTTTGCTTCGGTTTACTTTACCAGCCTTGAAATTTCCCACCTGTACTACGTAATCGATTGCCGGGTTTAATGTGACGGTATAAATCATACTTGAACCTCCTCTACTGTTGATAATCTTTTAATTTGTTGGATTAGTTCATCTTCTATCCCTTCGGAAGTAATGATATGGACATCTGAAACATCTGCAACATTAGCAAAAGCTATTTCGCCAAACTTCGAAGGATCTGCTAACACAAATTTGGACTGTGATTGCAGAAGTGCCCTTTGCTTGACACTACCTTCTTCTGGGTCTGGAGTTGTTAAGCCGTGTTGAGGATGTATACCATTAATCCCTAAAAAACATTTGTCAAAACGATACTCTTTAATCGCATCAACCGCCTTAGTCCCTACTAAAGCTGCCGTACCTTTTTTGGCTTTACCTGCAATGACATATGTTTCAATACCGTATTCAATTAACAACTGGACATGGGGGATACCATTCGTGACGACAACTACTGCTTTATCCTTCAGAAAAGGGATTAATTCTATCGTTGACGAACCTGCATCAAGGTATATAGTGTCACCATTTTCTACTAAATCTGCTGCCCTTTTGGCAATCGCGTTTTTGGCTTGCTGATTTTTGCTTGTTTTTTCTAATAAAGAAGGTTCATCTCGTTTCTTTTTTAGCAACGAAGCACCGCCATGCACTCGTTTAATCAATTGCTTCTTTTCTAGCTCTGTTAAATCTCTTCGAATGGTTGATTCTGATGCCTGTGTATCTTCACAGATTTTCTTTACCGTCATAATCTCCTTCTTTTTCAACAAAGATAAAATTTTCTCATGACGTTCTGCTGTTAACATCATTTTCATCTCCCTACGCCCAACTTTAAATCGCTTACAAATAGTATACAATCACTTTCGGTCACTGTCAATCATGTTCACTCAAAAACAACCAAACTTGATCACCATCTACTAAAATAGAGTATGTTATCATAGGTACATGACCTGATGAAAGAAGGACAACATATGAAGCACACGATTTGGTTTTTCTCTTTTGTTTTTTTGTTACATATTATTTCTGTATTTTTTCCGAATCAATTACTTTCATACGCTTTAGGATTTTTTGCACTGCTCATGCTTATGATAAGCTTTCGCCGTGCATCGAAATTATTTCAAATTTTAGGAACAGGTTTTATCACCATTGGAATCATCTTGTTTTTCTCTACAAATCTAATCTGGGTAGATGTTATTCCATTGTTAGGTGGGAATTTATCTTTATTAGCCCTGCTCGCTGTCTTGCCATGGATGAATAGTGTGGTGGCTGCAGGACGCTTTGATAAGCTGATGCAGCATCTACTGCAAGGAAATGTCGAACATTTAGGGCAGCTCTATCAAAGAAGTACCACAGCTATGATGTCTTTAACTGCCTTTTTAAACGTATCCTCCGCCACTATTGCTCAGGATGTTCTGGTTGATAACCTTAAACCTTTCAAAAAAAATATAGCTAATAAATTTATTATGATGGCTACTTTAAGAGGTTATTCTCTAGCTTTACCTTGGAGTCCTCTGGAAGTATTATTAGCAATGGCAATTTTTATAACAGGGGTTAATTACGCAGCTCTACTACCATGGATGATCTTCATTACTATTCTTATGTATGTACTTGATAGTTTGTGGGGACGCTGGTTTTTTCGTAAATATGACTATCCGTCTCTAGAAGCTAAACCTAAACGTAAGCAACACGATCAAAAACGGTCAAAGATAATACAATTGTCGATTGCTTTAAGCTCCTTTCTTGCTTTGGTAATTTTACTAGGCAATCTGTTTAATATCGATTTTATCCTGATCGTCACATTGTTAGTATTTCCTTTTGCATGTGTTTGGGCATTAGTCATGAAACGTTGGAAAAGCTTTTGGGTGATAGGTACTACTCGTTGGAAGCATAGCATGAATAATATGCACAATTTTATCGTTTTATTTGTTACGCTAGCCCTTTTCACCAATACATTAAATGAATCTCCTGCATTAATGATCGTCCAAGAGCCAATCGTTACGTTTAAGGATTATCCGATCGTTATTTTAATTATGATTCAATTATTATTTGTATTCTTAAGTATGTTTGGCGTCCATCCTGTTGCGACAATAGGGATATTAAGTGGGATAAGCACTTTGTTAATGGATGTTTTAAGTCCGATGAGTCTTGCGGTGATTTTAATTATTGGAGGGGTATCAACGGTTCCTATTGGTACGTATGGACTTGTCGTTACGATCATTTCCATGAGTTTAAAGCAGAGTCCATACTATATTACTTACTATAATTTGATCTATTCTTTTGTCTTTGGTTGGATTGGGATTTTATTAGCTTATTTATTAATATGAAAAAGCAATCAGCAGACCGCTTTAAGAATTATCCCACAGCGGTCTGCCTTTATTATCCTATCGATCGACTATACTCTAATAGTAAGGCGAATTCTATTGCTTGAATTTGTCTTAACTTTTCCGCCTTTTCACTCTGTTCATTGTTCTGCGATACTTCTTCTTCCACCAAATCAATAAATAGATTCGGATTCCAACTGCCCCAGGCCTTAATTTCTGGTAAAAGTTTTATTGCCTCTTGATATAGCGAGGAATAAACCTCATGTTCTCCTACGTTTGAAAACCAATATTTAGCGTTTCCATAATCTGCTTCCTGTCGGTGCATAATGCCATGCCAGTAGCTTCCGACAGGTTCTTTTATGGATTGTGATATAGTATGCGATCCATATAAATCATCATTCCACAATAATAAACCAGCTCTAGTAGCACTTACTGCCAGAGACGAAGGGTTGTTTGTTCCTGTTACATCTTGTTCTGTTAAATTCATTATTTCCTGGCTCAATTGATCATCCCATATATTCTCTGGCTTTAATGGTGGTAATGGTTGACGATTTGTAAAGGTTTGGACTAGTTCTTCGTATTTGCTCATTTTTATTCCTCCTCTGGATAAGTCATTCTATTCTAAGTGTACCGAAACACAGCTCTTACAAACAAATAAAACGCTTTCTTTTTATTAATAAATATATGCTTTGTATTAGCTCACCACTATTTAACCTAATTTATCTCACTTATTGAATGTATTCCTATAATGATCCTTCCATCGTGAAGCTTCTTAAGTATATAAGACTCCTCCCAACAACCTTGCTCCAAAAGTTTATTGTTTGTTATAATAAGATTTCAAAGCAGTTCGCGACCATCCTGCTTTATCAAAACTAGGAGGAATCTAACTATGGCTGAGAATTATTACTTACCACGCTCAGGGCCAATGCCGCGTCCGGAAAATGTTGAGCAAGGTAGAGAAGTATTAAAACAAGAGGCTTTTGATGCACCAAATGTTCAAAACATTTCGTTTCGTGCCCAAGAGTTCACGGCGGTTTGCCCTAAAACTGGACAGCCCGATTTTGGAACCGTCGAAATTTCTTATACACCACGTCACAAATGCATCGAATCAAAGTCATTAAAGTTTTATTTGTGGTCTTATCGTGATCATGGTGCTTTTTGTGAATCACTGGCAGCACAAATTGCCGATGATATCATGTGGGCAATTGAGGCAGCTACAGTCAAGGTAGTAGTTCATCAAACGACCCGAGGTGGCATTGAATTAACAACAGAAGCCATAAGAGAATATTCGAGTTAATTACTTAGGCAAGCACATCCAATAAATTGTGCTTGCCTTTTTAAGTAAGCTTTTTTCAGTTAATGAAGTCACAATAAATGAAAACTTTCCAGTTCATCTGTTACAGTTATACTATATTATTCTAATAGGAGCTGAACAAATGTACCGCAAAATAAAGGATTTTATATCTGACTGGGATAATGCAGCACAAGGAACGACAAAGGTTTTAGAATCACTGACAAACGAAAAATTGGATCAGGCTATTGTGGAAGGGCACAATACACTAGGATGGCTCGGATGGCATTTAGCCACATCTCCTGCTTTTTTTGCTAGTATTGTAGGACTAGAAGTTAAAGCTTCTGATCCCAAGAAAATTCCTGATAATGCCTCTACCATTGTAGATGCCTATAAAAAAATAGTTGAAGATATCCGCACAGCTGCTCAAAACCAATTGACGGATGAGAAATTAAATGAAGAGATTAATAGCATGGGTATGACTACAACAAGGGGTGCGCTGCTTCGGACTTTACTTGATCATCAAACACACCACCGTGGTCAAATGACTGTATTATTGCGCCAAGCAGGTTTAACGGTTCCAGGTGTGATGGGGCCAACTAAAGAAGAGGGCAAATAATTTTTATATCCACTAAATTGATAACTACCAAAGCCACAGTGTTAAAAAGTAGGTTTTCTTCACGGGATATAGTGTGCGCTTCACGGGATAAGTCACAATATCCTGCCAAGCATGTATTATCCCGTGAAGCGAAGGAGTTATCCCGTCAAGAGCAGGTAATATCCCGCGAAGCACAAAAGACTGACATTAGACGTCAGCCTTTTACTATTATTTATGTTGCTTCTCGAATTTCTGCATAAAGTTAATCAAATCCTCTACCCCTTCTACAGGCATTGCATTATAAATGCTTGCACGCATACCACCTACAGAGCGATGGCCTTTTAATGTTTCCAATCCTTCTGCTTGCGCTTCTTTAACAAAATCGCTATCTAAATCACGCCCAGGAATAATAAAAGGTATATTCATAATTGAACGACTTTCCTTCTGAACAGGAGACGCATAAAAGTCGGATTGTTCGACATAATCATAAAGCAATTCTGCTTTCTTTTCGTTACGTGCTTGAATTTCTTTTAAACCACCTAGTTCTTTGACCCATTCAAACACCAATTTAGCCATATAAACACCATAGGTAGGTGGTGTATTGTATAATGATCCACTTTCACTATGTGTTTGGTACTCTAACATAGTTGGGCATACGTCTGATGCATCCCCAATTAGATCATCGCGAACGATCACAACTGTTAAACCAGCGGGTCCGATATTTTTTTGTGCACCTGCATAAATCACTCCAAATTTAGATACATCGATCTCTTCAGATAAGATATTCGATGACATATCAGCAACTAATGGTACATCCCCTGTATCAGGGATAGCGCGAAATGCAGTCCCTTCTATCGTATTATTTGTTGTAATATGCACATAATCCGCATCAGAACTAATCATATTTGCATCTATTTTCGGAATGTATGTGAAATTCTCATCTTCTGAAGAAGCAATTTCCTTTACCTCGATAAATTTCTTCGCTTCCTTCATCGCCTTTTTAGACCATGAACCAGTGTTCACATAATCGGCTTTACCATTCTTTTTTAAGTTAAGTGGAACTGCTGCGAACTGTTGTGAAGCGCCACCTTGTACAAACAATACTTTATAATTTTCTGGTATATTCATTAATTCGCGTAATAAGTTTTCAGCATCAGTAATGATCTCAGTGAACAAACCAGAGCGGTGACTTAGTTCCATAACCGACATTCCAGAATCCTTATAATTTGGTAGCTCTGCTTGTGCTTTTTCTAAAACTGCCAGTGGAAGCATTGACGGACCTGCTGAGAAATTGTGTACTCGTTTCATCTAACCACACTCCTATTATTTTTAGTAAACAGAAAGAGGTAAGGATTAGATCCTTACCTTTGCCCAGGCGAGCGGCTATCGACACTATGTGCTCCCTTGCGGTTCGATCCGCACCTCGCCAGTTACACATAGTCGTTTAACTTTGTGAAAATTATAACAAGATTCTTTCCACATTTCAATCGAAATCTCTGTAAAATTTGAATTAAAACTTAATATTCATACACTTTACCTAAATAAGTTGCAATTTCGTAACAGATAGTCACCAAAAAGTATGGTAAAATGTCTAACGTAGCTATAAAGTATGATTTAATCAGTAAGAGTTTTAGAAGCTATTGATTGTTAGCGAATCTGTGTTATACGGACGGTTACGCCGTGATAACTAAAGGAATGAGATAAATATGCAGACTATTATTTTTGATGTTGATGATACATTATATGACCAGTTACAACCATTTCGTAATGCTGTCCATCAACAATTAGATATTTCTTATAATGAAAAACAAATCGAAGCATTATACCTTTCCAGCAGGAAATATAGCGATAAGGTTTTTGAAAAACATATGAATGGAGACATCACAGCACTTGAGTTGCAAACTTATCGAATTACAGAAGCATGTAAAGATTTTGGTCTAACATTATCGCATCAACAAGCGGCGGCATTTCAAGAAGCTTATCTAAACGAACAAAATCAAATTCGTTTATTTTCAGAAATCGAGATGTTACTTGATCATTTATCCATGAATAAGTATCAATTAGCGGTATTGACCAACGGGGAAGTGGATCACCAGATGATGAAGGTCAAGCAGCTTGGGATAACGAAGTGGATTCCAGAAGAAAATATTTTTGTTTCTGCAGGTATTGGTTATTCTAAACCCAATCGTAAAGTATTTGAACATTTAGAAAATAAACTAAATCTGAGCAAAGAAAATACGATCTATATCGGAGATTCCTTTGAAAATGATATTATTGGTGCTAAACAGGTTGGCTGGAAAGCAACCTGGATGAACCATCGCTTTAGAAAAAAGCCCATTTCAAACTACAAACCGGATTACACGATCAACAATCCTGAAGACTTATTAGCGATTTTCGGCTTAAAAGAAAAACACGTTACTGGTTGATAGTGTTCTAACTTTAAGCAGCGGTTATCACGAATGACTACCACCATGGTTTAATCAAAAGAAAATTAAATAAGTGATGTGATCATCATTTATCATAGTTGGAGTGAAACACTTTGGAATCAAGAAAAGTCTTAGGAATTTTATTTGCCGTTATGTTTTTAGTAATGGTCGGATTTGGTATCATTATACCGGTCTTACCGTTTTATGCAGAAGAATTAGGTGCATCTCCCTTAGCTCTGGGTTTATTGATGGCCACCTATTCACTCATGCAATTTATTTTTTCACCAATGTGGGGAAGAGTTTCTGATCGCATCGGACGAAAGCCTGTATTGATGATTGGTATTGCAGGATTAGCGTTGTCGTTCTTCCTACTAGCATTTGCATCCCAATTATGGATGCTTTTTGCTGCTCGAATTATCGGGGGTTTTTTATCAGCAGCTAATATGCCAACTGTTATGGCCTATGTTGCTGATATCACGAGTGAAGAAGATCGAGGAAAAGGAATGGGGATCATAGGAGCTGCAGTGGGCCTTGGCTTTATATTCGGACCAGCAATTGGCGGCGTGTTTTCTGAGCAAAACCTTACGATTCCATTCTATCTAGCTGGCGCATCCTCTTTGATCACCTTTTTATTGGTTACATTTGCTTTGAAGGAATCACTACCTAATGAAAATGAATTAGTGGAACAAAACAAACGCCCTTCCATTTTACAAGCGTTTAAAGAGCCTACTGCCAACTTATTTATCCTACAGTGGTTTGTTTCTGTATCTTTAGCAGGACTTGAAGCTACCTTTGCTTATTTTGCTTTTGATCGGGCAGGACTTGGAACCGTTGAACTCGGTTATATTTTTATGATAATGGGATTAGCTGGCGCATTGGTTCAAGGTGGACTTGTTGGAAGGATGACCAAAAAATGGGGCGAAGGCACTGTCATTCAAATTGGGATTATTGTTTCTGCGCTTGGATTTGCTTTAATCTTATTGGTAAACAACTTCGTTACAGCAGCTATCTTTCTAACCGTTTTCGGCTTAGGTAACGGGCTTATTCGCCCGAGTGTGTCTTCTTTGTTAACTAAAAAAGCAAAATCAGGATATGGTCAGACTACCGGGTTACTATCCTCATTTGATTCACTGGGTCGAATTATAGGACCTCCACTTGGCGGAATACTATACGGATTAGCCATTTATTTACCTTATGTTTCAGGTATTCTTCTTTCTTTGTTCGCACTAGGTATATATTATTTCTACACAAAGAAAGAACAAATAGTTTAAGAGCACTCCTAGAACGGGTGCTTTATTCTTTATTCCAAGTAAATTACTATGTATAATCAGAATAAAGAAGGAGGACTCATGATGTCAATACCGAAACCACTCGTACAACTTAACCAACTGTTTATATTAGTTACCGTATTATTAGGCTTACTAGTATCTTCATATATTTTGATATTGCCACTGACTATCGGCATTATAACTTTAGTAACAAAGTCAAATCCAGTTATATTAATTGGGAAACGTTTTTTGAATAAACCTGGAAAAGACTACCCACAAGAGGACAAGGCACAACAGTTATTCAATCAATGGATAGCGACGATTTGCATTGGTCTTGCCATTCTCTTCTTCAGTATAGGTATAAACTGGGCAGCTTACCTCTTTGGAAGCATGGTAATTGCAGCTTCTGGATTAGCCCTAGCTGGATATTGCATCGGCTGCACTATCCGCTACCGTTACATCATGTGGAAACATAAAGTGAGACAATAATCAGTGAGAGTCTAAAACTCCCACTGATTTTCCATCCAGTTCTAACAGTCTTTCATCAGTATCTAAGCTTATCTTTTGTATTTGTGGGAGAGCCATGGTATTTTTAAACGGTAACTTCATAACCAACATTAAGGGGGTAATAATTGTGAGTAGTAATACGCTTGGTTCAAATGTGATCACACAGGTGGCCATTATTGTAAAAGATATTGAAAGCGTTTCCGATAATTATGCGGATTTTTTTGGACTTGATAAACCTAACATTGTTACAACTGATCCATATGAAAAGTCTGAAACACAATATCATAGCAAGCCTTCAGAAGCACGTGCTAAATTAGCTTTTTTTGATATGGGGTCATTACAATTAGAGCTAATAGAACCAGACGAACACCCTAGTACATGGAGAGAACATTTAGAAGAACACGGGGAAGGTGTTCACCATATAGCGTTTGTCGTCAAAGGTATGAATGAAGTGATTTCCAAACTAGAAACAAAAAACATCCCGCTTATTCAAAAAGGAGAATATGAAGGTGGCAGATATGCCTATATGGATACACAAGATCCTTTAAAAGTGATGATCGAATTATTAGAAAATGATTAATACTATATAATAACAGTGAAAATTGCCCATCACCCTCATCTATTGGGTAATGGGCTTATCTTCATTTTCATCAAATATACGTGTTCTATATGCATTTTTGGCCGTTTCCCCTAATTGATCTAACAGATTATAATTTGCATATGCTCCAATTATTGCACCAAGTCCAGGAATCATTTGAAATAGTTTCACCAAGTCAATATAATCCCGATATTCTTGCTGAAATTCTCGCCAATCCATATCCGTCAATCGTGTCTTCTCCTCTTCCCAATGCTTAATAAAATAAAATGTTTCCCTGCGTTTATCATCATTTGAAAAGGCAAGCTGGAATACATGTAATAAAAATAACCTTTCTTCATAATTTTTTGTATCGTAGCCATATATACTTGCTACTTCAAACAGGAATTTCATCTTAATTGATAATAATAGTGGAAAATCTACCAAGCCTAAAAAGATTCCACCAGCCCCTGTTCCCGCTCCTTCAATCGTCGCTGTTTTGCGATAACTTTCAAGTTTTTGTTGGACGATCTTCTCTTTTTCCTCTAAGTTCATTCCAACTGTTTCGTTTTTCTTCGTAGTAAAATCGGAACCAACTAAAGTTGTTTTCACCATATGTTTAATCGCTTCTGTTACTATCTCATGTGCTTTTTCGGGAACGTAACTATTTATTTTATTTTGCACATTTTTTGATAGCTGCTTAAATGGGCTTTTTTTCTTTAAGATGTTTCGTTCCCAATTCAGCATCTCCTGGAGCGCTTGTTGTTCATATTGATTCATAGTTTATCTCCTTCACAAATCATTTATTATTGTTACGAATGGATGATCAAAAAAGTTTCATCAAAAAGTTCTTGACTCTTACGTTACGTTATACTTTAGTCTATACACAAGGAGGAAAAGAGATGAAGATAAAAGAAGTTGCAACGATCAGTGGTGTAAGTGTGCGCACCTTACATCATTATGATGAAATTGGACTTTTATCACCTAAAAAGTCCAGTGAATCAGGTTATCGCATCTATACAGATCATGATCTATCCACCCTTCAACAAATATTATTTTTTCGAGCACTTGATTTTCCATTGAAGAAAATCAAAGAAATTATGTCTGATTCTCATTACAACCAGTTAGAAGCATTAGAAATGCAGGAAAAATTATTATTAAAGCAACGACAGAAATTGGATGAGATGCTCGAAACCATAAAAAAAACGATACAAAACGAGAAAGGAGTCTGTCAAATGAGTAATAAAGATAAATTCAAGGGATTTGATTTTAGCCACAATCCATATGAAGAAGAAGCAAGGCAACGCTGGGGTGATCAAAAAGTAGAGGAAGCGAAACAAAAGGCTGGTAATATGACCCCAGCTCTGCAAAAGGAAATGAATCAAATTTATCGTGATTTGGCTGAAATACGGGATATCGATCCTAAATCTGATCAAGCACAAGCTGCTATTAAAAAATGGTATGAATTTCTTAATCAGCATTTTACAAGCTATTCTCCTGAAAGCTTTCAGGGGTTAGGCATGATGTATGTGCAAGATGATCGTTTTACAAAGAACATTGATCAGTTCGGAGAAGGATTAGCCTCGTTCATGAGTGCCGCTATGTTTGAGTTTGGCAAAAATCAATAATTTATTACGAAGTTTGTCCCTTATATACTTGCAATCCCAAACGATTATTCGAATAATCGTTTGGGTTTTTATTATTACATAACTCTGTATAACAAATCATACTATTGGCAGAATAATAAAAAATGTTAAAAGGAAGTGAGTGTCATGAAGGCTGTTACTTATCAAGGAAAATATGAGATTGCCGTAAATAAAGTATCTTTCCCCTCTATTCAAGACCCGGAAGACATTATCATTAAAATTACTTCTACAGCCATTTGCGGATCAGACTTACACTTGTATCAAGGTAACTTTCCATTGCCAATCGGTTATCAAATTGGACATGAACCAATGGGCATTGTTGAAGAAGTTGGTCCAAGTGTAACCAAATTAAAGAAAGGGGATCGTGTCGTTATCCCTTTTACAATGGCATGCGGTAAATGCCCTTATTGCGATAATCATCATGAAAGCCAATGTGATAACGCCAATCCCCATTATGATTCAGGTGGGTATTTAGGGTATTCAGAAAAGTTCGGAAACTATCCAGGAGGACAAGCAGAATACCTGCGAGTGCCGTTTGGAAATTATACACCTTTTTTAATTCCACAAGATTGTGAATTAGACGATACCTCGCTTTTATTTCTCTCAGATGTGCTTCCAACCGCCTACTGGAGTGTCAAGAACGCAGAAGTAAAAAAAGGTGATACCGTTATTGTTTTAGGTTGTGGTCCGATTGGTTTGATGGCGCAGAAGTTTGCGTGGAACCAAGGTGCTGAACGGGTTATTGCAGTAGATTACATTGGTTATCGACTAGAACACGCAAAAAAAATGAATAAAACAGAAACCTATGACTTCACCCAACATGATGATATTGGCGAATACCTTAAAGAAATAACAAAAGGTGGAGCAGATGTTGTTATTGATTGTGTCGGGATGGACGGTAAAAAATCACCTTTGGAATTTATTGAACAGAAACTAAAATTACAAGGTGGTACATTAGGGCCTATTCAAATAGCAACAAAGGCAGTAAAAAAATGTGGAAGCCTACAAATCACTGGGGTATATGGTGGTAATTATAACCTTTTTCCACTTGGAGCCTTTTTCTCACGAAATGTTCAGTTGAAAATGGGACAGGCTCATGCCCGTACCTATATGCAGCCCTTGTATCAACAAATCGTTAATAATGAAATAGACCCAACTCAGATTATTACCCATCAACTCCCACTAGAGAATGCTGCACATGGTTATGATATTTTTAATCGAAAAGAGGACAATTGTATTAAAGTGATTTTACAACCCTAACTTTCGTTTTTGTGTATCACTGCTAATATATGTATGAATGCTTACATCCAGGAAAAATTAAGATTATTATTTCTGTCAGGAGCGAGTACATTGGCATTATTATCAGACCTTCTCATTGTAGTAGGAAGAATTATTACGATTCTTCCTTTACTTTTATTTATCACATTGTTTATGGGCAAAAGAGCGATAGGTGAACTACCAGTATTTGATTTCCTCGTCATTATTACGCTAGCGTCTGTAGTAGGAGCAGATATTGCAGATCCTGATATCCAACATTTCCCTACAATTGTCGCAATAATTATGATTGGACTACTGCAGAAAGTGGTATCCCACTTAAAAATTGCAAACCGAAAAATTGGAAAGCTTCTCACATTTGAGCCAACTATTGTCGTCTATGACGGAACTTTTCTGAATCAGAATCTTAAAAAAATTGGTTTCTCAATTGATAATATTTTGCAAATGTTGCGAGACAAAGATGTCTTTGAAATTTCCGAGGTAGATATCGCAATTATTGAGGCAAATGGTTCATTAAGCGTATTAAAAAAAAGCGAAAAGAAATCTGTTACAAGAGAAGATTTAAAAATAACGAATTCGACCTCTTCTATTTCCTACCCAGTGATTATAGAGGGTAAAATTGATCTTAGTGTGTTACAAGTGATAAACCTCGATGAAGACTGGCTACACAAACAATTACAGCAGAAACAAATAACATCTGTAAAAGATATATTTTTTGCCTCTATCAATTATAAAAATGAACTACAGATATCTCTTTATGACGAATCAGTAATAAATATTCCATCAATCAAACATTAAATTCTTCTTAATGGGGTATTAAGGTATTATAACGATACTTTTAATACAGTTAAGGAGAATAACATCATGAAAAGATGGTACAAAAAGAAACGATATTGGGCAATTTTATTGATTCTTATTTATGCTTCGGTTATTGCCTATCAACAATTCAAACCATTACCAGATAACATTTCCTATAGAGGTGATTGGCATGAAGTGGGAAACAACGAAATCGAATTTTTATATGATTTAACCTATCAAAAAGATGGTAGTGAAAAATATGATCAACAGATTTTTGATGAAGTCTATCAAACGATTGAAGAAGCCGAGCAGTTCCTCGTTCTTGATTTTTTTATGATGAATGAATCCTCAAGTTCAAGTAGAAATTTCCCTGAAATTAGTGAGACTCTTAGTCAGAAGTTGATCAAACAAAAAGAAAAATTTCCGGAGATAAAAATTGTTTTCATTACAGACCGAATTAATACGACCTATTCTTCACATTCTGCCCAGCATATTGAGCCTTTAGAGAAAGCTGGCATTGAAGTAATATATACTGATTTAGAACGATTAAGAGATCCTAATCCTTTATACTCTGGTATATGGCGAATGGCATTACAATGGTTTGGCCAGAAAGGAGAAGGTTGGTTAGCGAATCCGTTTGGTTCAGAATTACCAGATGTCACAGCCAGATCTTACTTGGAACTACTAAATATTAAAGCAAACCATCGCAAAGTAGTAGTGAGTGAAAATAACGGCTTAGTATTATCAGCTAACCCTCACGATGCTAGTGGATTTCACTCCAATATTGGATTTAAAGTGAAAGGTAACATCCTAAAAGATTTTATCGAATCAGAAAAAGCAGTGGCTTCTTTCTCAGGAGGTAATCTCGATGCATTTCCTACTCAAAAACAATTAAATGATATTAACTCTGAGTCCCAAGAAACTAGCGAAAAGACTACAAAGATACAATTAGTTACAGAACAACAAATTCAACAATCAGCGACAGAATCGATTGATACTGCTAGAAAAGATGATGAAATTTGGTTAGGTATGTTCTATTTAGCAGACCGTGATATAGTAGACGCACTTAAAGAAGCTGCAGATAGAGATGTCCAAATTCATATAATTCTTGATCCTAATCAAAATGCTTTCGGAAGTCAAAAATTAGGGTTACCCAATATTCCTGTTGCAAGTGAATTGGTAGCAGAAGACCGAAAAAATCTTACTGTAAAATGGTATAACACCAATAAAGAACAATACCATTCAAAAATTCTTTTTGTAAAAAGAAAAGATTCAAGCAAAATTGTTGCTGGCTCTGGTAATTATACATCGCGGAACATTGATAACTATAATTTAGAAACGAATTTATATGTTACTGCCTTGAATGATGCCCAGATAATAAAAGATGTGGAAGACTATTTTCATCGTATATGGAATAATGAAGACGGTATATACACAGACGATTATGATAAATATGCTGATTCGTTACCCTTTTTGAAAAGAGTTGGTTATACATTACAGAAAATCACGATGTTTACAACGTATTAATCGAACTTTGCTTTAAAACTTCGCTAAGGTAAAAAGACAAGCCGGAGCATTTGAAAAACACATGCAAAATCTACAAATTACCATTTTAGTTGTGTTGCACCTTCCTTCTAATACGCATAAAACTCAAACGATTCGGTGGATAGCTTTCGAATCGTTTGAGTTTTTAAATTAAAAAATTCTTTTGTTCCAACCTCATCGCTATATCTCGTTAAAAATACTCTTCCCATCTACAGACAGTGAGCATACCCAGTGCAATATTGCATTAATATAAATAGCTATTTCATACAGGAAATATGCATATTTTTCTATTGTAAAGCATTTTATGAAGGTAAGGATGTTCTATGGAAGGGTGAAAACTTGAATGCACACTCAATTTAATCAAATCTCAAACAGAAATGTTAAGGTTTATGGAACAGGAAAGATACTGGTGGAGCCAGATGCTGCTGAAGTTCACATGGGGGTAGTCACTCAAAACCTGGAAGCAACTATTGCGCAACAAGAAAATGCGAGGATCGTTCAGCAAGTAATACAATCTCTCGAAGAATTAGGTATTCCCAAAGAAAATATTCAAACTACGGACTATTCAATTTTTCCTCAATATGACTATGTCAACAACCTCCAACAATTCAAAGGCTACCAAGTAACAAATATGTTAGCGGTAACCGTCAGCATAAACCTTATTGGCGAAGTAATAGATACTGCCATCGCCAATGGAATCAATCGAATGACCGATATTACATTTGCAGTAACCAACCAGGAGGCTTATTATCAACGCGCCTTACAACTGGCTCTTTATAATGCTTATAATAAAGCAGAAACAATCTCTCAGACACTCAGAGCATCTCTCGATCCAACACCTGTCACTACTTTAGAACAACCCACCATGCAACCACCTACACCCTATAAGTTAGTATCAGGTACAGAAATGGTCGGAGGAATAGCCACACCGATTGAACCAGGTCGAATCGAGATAGAAGCAAGGATAGAGATCTGTTATAACATTTTCACATGAGATTCTTTTTTTCCATCATACATTACTTGGTTTTTACCATTTCGTTTAGCACTATAAAGTAATTCATCGGCTTCTTTAAAAAGTGCTTCTTTCGACATGCTTTTATCTAGGTTTTTTAATCCTATACTTACTGTTATATTACCATCTAACTCTTCATGATATTGATGGGCGATGTATAATCTTACTTCTTCCATTGTTTCAAGTGCTTGCTCTATACTTTTGTTTGTAAGTAAGACGGCAAACTCCTCACCGCCATATCTCGCAACAACATCATTCTCTGTCAATTTATCGGTTAATCCCTGTGCCACCCTTTTTAACACAACATCCCCATTGCTATGACCAAATTGGTCATTTATTAATTTAAAATCATCAATATCGATAAGGGCTAATTGTAAAGGCATGTCATATGAGACACTTTGCTCATGCAAAAAATCCAAATATTCATGAAACGTTTTATGATTATAAAGGTTCGTTAACGCATCAATCTTCGACAATCGTTCCATCATGGCACTTTTGACAATTAACTCCTTCTCTTTATCCGTAGCTCTTTGTAAAAAGTCCAGTACTTCGCTGCCTCTCTCCAAAACTATCAGATAAACGCGATAACCAGCCCATAGTACAAAAAGGTATGAAAAATACTCATATTCGCTGGCAGAAGATCTTACAGAAGGAAATAAATACAGTGAAGTTAACGCAATAATATTAATATACAAACTAAAGCGTAATTTCTTTTTATCAAAAAATATCAGAATAACTGCCATAGCTAACAAAAATATGATTTGCAAACCAGGAACAGTCGGATGACTGGCGACGGTTACAAATGCGGCAATCGTACCTGTAAACATGATTAACTTCGGACTGTACACTCTTTTTACTTTTATTACATAATGCGCTGTTAACAATATAAAAATTTGAATAGCTGTCGGCAATAACAACCTTTTCAAAATAAATTCCATGACATAATCAGGGAAATAAATGATAGTAGTAATTAATCCGATCACTTGACCAGCAAAAGCCATTAATACCATAATCCAATAGATATATAATATTTTTTCTGCCCACAGTTGGTCATTGGGATTATTTGGTCGAGTTTGTGTCATAGAATTCCCGCCCTTTATTAGTTTCATACGTCTGATGATAATACTATTATACACCTATTTTTAGGTCTATTCACCTAAAACTTTTATAAATATTTTTTAATGATTGTCCCTCCACGTTTTTTACAATTTCTTTTCAATTTGGAAGCAAATGTTTAGTTTGTGCGGTGAACGGTAAAAGAGTAACATAAGAAAATTTAAGGAGGTAATGAATAATGAATGTAATGCGTGCAAAAGAAATAAAAGATGATCCAGTTATGCAAGATGTTGTTTATAATGGAGGATACGTTTATATCGAAGATGTGAATGATGACACCCAGAAAGCACTTGTTAGATATACCAAACAATCGGAAAAAACATTTGAAGTAGATGTAACAGATCTAACTGAAAAATAAGGGAGGATTCACATGCAACCAGAAGAGATGCAAAAAGGAAAAACACCCAGACAGAAACAAAACAGACAACCAGGTATCGAATCTGAAATGAATCCACTGCCACACCAGCCCCTAAATTATAAAGGGTCAGATAAACTAAAGGGTAAATCTGCTCTTATCACTGGGGGCGACAGTGGTATTGGAAGAGCTGTAGCAATCGTCTATGCGAAAGAAGGAGCAAACGTTGCTATTTCCTATTTAGATGAACATGAAGACGCACAAGAAACGAAAAAAATCGTGGAAAAAGAAGGGGTCAAATGCATCTTGTTACCAGGGGATATTAAAGACCCTGATCACTGTGAAAATTTAGTAGAAGAAACGGTCTCCCATTTCAATGACATAAATATTTTAGTAAACAATGCAGCCATTCAATATATAAGGGAAGATATTCTGGATATATCTAATGAACAATTTGAAGAAGTCTTTCAAACTAATTTCTTCTCCCAATTTTATCTTACTAAAGCTGCCTGCAGACATATGAAATCTGGCGATTGTATCATAAACACCTCATCTATTAACGCTTATAAAGGAAATGGTGTGTTAATGGATTATACCGCGACAAAAGGTGCAATTACGGCCTTCACACGCAGTATTGCTCAAAGTCTTGCAAGTAAAGGCATTCGTGCAAATTCCGTCGCACCCGGACCGGTTTGGACCCCTCTCATCCCAGCTTCTTTTGATGAAGATGGTGTAGAGAAGTTTGGACAGGACGGCTTAATGGGAAGACCTGGTCAACCTTCAGAACACGCTTGGCCATATGTAATGCTTGCTTCTGATGAAGCTTCCTATATGACAGGACAAGCCATTCATATAAATGGTGGATCCTGGACATCTTCCTAATTAAAATTGAGGCAGGGACCTGAATATTGTTCTTAACTTCAAACATGAATGAAGTCATTGTTGCACAACTTCAGTATACTGTTCAACAAATATGTAGTAATTTTGACATGTTGTTTGTGCTTAGAAACCGCATCGACTTGTCCGCTTCCCTTTCCACGGGGTTTTTCTTCAGCTAACTTTGGAAAGCCAAACCCACTTGCCAAAGTGGATCTTCGGAGAAAAACTTACCGTAGGAGTGGAAGCGGACGCCTACGCTAATTTGATATTATACAACGCTAGCATGAAGTTGCATTATGACATTACTTTCATGTGAAAATTCCGTTGATTGAAGTAACAACTCAAAATGTTAGCTGGCACAATAGTTGTAGAACTATTATATTAGCGCAGGCCGCCCACTTTCACTCCTGTGGGATCGTTTTATCTGAAGATCCACTTTTTTAAGCGTTCTTTGCTTGAAAAAGTTAGCTGAAGGTAAAACCCCACGGAAAGGGAAGTGGGCAGCCGGAGCGGTTTATTAGTCAATAACACATCTCAAAATTACCACTTTGACTAATAAATAGATATCAGTTTATTGCGTAGTATCTTCCTAATACACACAAAAATCTTTTGTCCTAGCTTCTTAACCTCCCAATTAGACTTCACTTTTCTGTCAGTTGAATTATATTACATTTTGATTACAAATGATTAAAATCCCGCTTTTTAGGATTAAAACCGGGTATCCGTGGTATTTATTAATTAACATATTCATAATATGTGTTGTAAAGATAGAAAAGTTGATTGGAACCCCTTACAGTCTGAAAGGAAGTACTCAGAAAAATAGTGCTTTAAAGAAATTGGAGTACATGGTATACTTTTGATAAAGGTTGTAAAAATAATCCAGTTCTTATGTTGCTGCACTTCCAATTAACAGGGCATTAATTCATTTTACTATATATTAATGCTAAAGGAGCTTGCGTAGGATAAGCAACCTGCATCATGTCTTACCTATAGCCTTATCTAAATATCTGTTGCTCCAAAAAATTTAAGGAGGAATTATTATGAGATGTAAAAGCTGTAGTGGAGAAGGTTTATTGCGTTGTCCTGACTGTTCTGGCGAAGGATTTGACTATGGAATTCACAAATGTGAGACATGCAGTGGCGAAGGAGAATTCGCTTGCTCAACCTGTGAAGGAACTGGAAAAGTTGGTATTATGGATAAATTAAAGTCTAAAGCTTAACATATTCACCAAAAACAAAGATGATAGCTAAAACTATCATCTTTGTTTTTTCGTTTACATCACTTTACGGTTCCAATGTCGATGGGAAGCAATTGCTTCTATAAACTCTTCAGTAAAGTTCTTAGAGACTGTCCCTCTGACTACGCCAGGGCTATCTTTCATCTCATCTACTTCCAATAGCTTTTCCCCTTCCGCAGTTGCTGCGATAGGCTTATAATGAGCAAAAGCTTCATGTATAAACAAAGCTGCTTTCTTGTAAAAGGACTTATCCTCATTTCCACCCACTACGTATACTGCATCGAAAAGTACAGAATCAGCTGTTAAAAATGTATGATCCACTTGATATTCTGCACCATCTTTTCCTGTTAGTTTTCCAAGTTTAGAACTTACTATTTCTAATTTTATACCTTTTTGTTTTAATTGATCGAAAACCGTAAGAATCTCTGTATCTTGAAAACCATCTCCCATGATAACTGCTACCTTTCGGGTAGTAACCGATTGCACCGTATTTTCTTGACTAAGAGCAGGGGAGGCTTTAGTGACTCTATTTTCTTTATGCGCTGGAGGCTCCACACCAATTGCTTCAGCAAAACCTTGTGCTAGATCTGTACTCACATTAGCAAACATATCTACTACTTGTTCTTGAATGGATCTACTTTCTACTTTCCCTAATTCAAAACTAAAAGCATTGATAATATGTTCCTTCTCTGCATCACTCATGCTGTTCCAAAAAAGCGTTGCTTGAGAAAAGTGATCTTTAAAGCTCTCACTTCGAGCACGAACTTTGTATCCTTCTACTTTCTCTTCATAGTGTTTGAATCCACCTTGATGTTCAGGTGTAGTTTCGGGCGTATTCTGCGCAAGCGAATTGTTATGGTAACTTACTGGACCTCGATTGATTGTCTGTCTTCCATAGCCATCTCTTTGGTTGTTATGAAAAGGACAAACAGGACGATTTATTGGTAACTCATGAAAATTAGGTCCACCTAAACGAATTAATTGGGTATCTGTGTATGAGAATAGACGACCTTGTAACAATGGGTCATTGGAAAAGTCAATACCTGGTACCACATGTCCCGGATGGAAGGCGACTTGTTCTGTCTCAGCAAAGACATTGTCTACATTTCTGTTTAATGTCATTTTCCCAACAATCTTTACTGGAATGTCTTCTTCTGGCCACAATTTAGTTGGATCTAACACATCGAAATCAAATTTAAATTCATCCTCTTCTGGAATGATTTGTACTCCTAATTCATACTCTGGATAATCTCCATTTTCAATTGCATTCCACAGGTCTCCACGGTGGAAGTCAGGATCCTTTCCATTTATTTTTTGTGCTTCATCCCATACAACCGAATGGGTTCCTAACACCGGTTTCCAATGAAACTTAACAAAGTGGGATTTACCTTCTTCATTCACAAAACGAAACGTATGCACTCCGAAACCTTCCATCATTCTGAAACTACGTGGTATAGCTCTGTCTGACATTGCCCACATCACCATATGTGCAGATTCTTGATTGTTGGCAATAAAATCCCAGAATGTGTCATGAGCAGATGCTGCCTGTGGCATTTCATTATGGGGCTCTGGTTTCAATGCGTGCACTAAATCAGGAAATTTTATTGCGTCTTGGATAAAAAAGACTGGAATATTGTTACCCACTAAATCATAGTTCCCTTGATCTGTATAGAATTTCGTAGCAAATCCTCTGGCATCTCTGGCTAATTCACCTGAACCTTTGCTCCCGGCCACCGTAGAGAATCGAACAAATACAGGAGTTGTTTTCGATGAATCATTTAAAAAATCCGCTTTTGTAAATTCTTTCATTGATTCATATACTTGAAACTCCCCATGTGCTGCAAAACCCCTAGCATGCACAGCCCGCTCAGGAATACGTTCATGATCAAAATGGGTCATCTTCTCTCTAAAGTGGAAATCTTCCATAAGAGTAGGACCACGGTCTCCAGCTTTCAAAGAAAACTCATCTTCTTCTACTTGTAATCCTTGATTTGTTGTCATTTTCTTGCCTCGATCATCTGATGTAAATTGCTCCAACTGATCCTTTTTACTATTACTCCCGTTCACATTGGATTGATGACTCACTTTTAATCCTCCTTAATAAAATTTAAATTTTGCTACAGCAATCTCTTCCCATTTCATCCATAATAAAACATTTATAAGAAGAAAATTTTCGTAAAAAAACAAAAAAGGAGTAAATGGAATTTACACCATTCACTCCTATCTTCAAAAACGGCCAGATCTAAATATTGAATAAATTAACCAGGCAAACATTAACATCGCAATGACAAAGCCGATTTCGATGGCTGGTATTTCCCACAATAATGAAGACTGTCTCCCTAACGCGGAGCCTATAATCAGACCAACCATTATTAAACTAAATGCTAATAATACAATACTAAATGATAACCGATTGCTTACCCGATCTAACTTGTCAAAGAAAGAGTTCGCGGCCGGAATAGAGATTTCAATCGGTAATTTCCGCTTCTTGACCATAGTTGTCAATTCCTGCACGATCTCTGGCATATCGTGCAAAACATCACCATAATCATTCAGTTGATCGAAAATATCCTCTGCGATTTTTTTGGGATGGTACCTTTCTTTGATTAACTCACGGCCAAACGGTTCAGCTGCATCCATGATACTAAGGTCTGGTGCTAAAGGCTCCACTACCCCTTCCAACGTTAATAACGTTTTTCCAACAAGGGTTAAATCGGTAGGAATAGCTATTTGATGCTCGTTTGCAATAAAAAATAGATCTGTAACAGCTTCACCTAGGCTCACTTCACTTAATGGAACGTCGTAATATTTTATAATAAATTTATCAATATCTCCTTGTAATTCATGGTGATTTACTACCTCTGGTACGACACCCATCTTCGTAATAGCCCTGATCATAGCTTGAGAATCCTGCTTAACAGTTGCCATGATTAAGGAAGCCAAGTGTCTTTTCATGTCTTCAGATAACCGTCCAGCCATTCCAAAATCCATCAAAGCAATTCTGTCACCAGGTATTGCTAAAATGTTTCCGATGTGTGGGTCTGCGTGAAAGAAACCATCTTTAAAAATTTGATAGAACAGTGTTTGTACTACTGTCTCAGCTATTTTTTTTGTATCATATCCATTCTTTTCTAACGTATCAAAATCGTTCAACTTAATACCTTCTATAAATTCCATTGTTAAAATATTTTCTGTACTGTATTCCCAATAGATAGATGGTATGGAAACATTTTTGTCATCCGCAAACTGTCTTGCCATTAAATCAGCATTTCTTCCCTCATTAACAAAATCTAATTCCTGTTTTATAGCTTTTGAAAATTCGTTAGCAATTTCCTGAACTTGGTATTTGGCTGCCCAATTCAGACGTTGCTCTGCTCGCACGGCTAATTCATGTAAGATTTCGAGGTCTGTATGTATCGTTTTCTCTATGTTTGGGCGTTTTACTTTAACTGCTACATTCTCCCCTGACTTCAATGTCGCTTGATGCACTTGACCAATAGAGGCGACTCCCAGAGGTTCTTCCTTGATATTTTGAAATAATTCTTCGAGAGGTGAACCTAACTCCTTCTCTATAATAAGACGGACATCTTCAAAAGGAACAGGTGATAGTTGATCTTGGAGTAATTCTAATTCTTTGATGACATCAGAAGGAATGAGATCCGGACGCGTGCTAGCCATTTGACCCATCTTGATAAAAGTAGGACCTAATTCCTCTAAAAAGGAGCGCAATCTGACCCCAAGCGATTTATGCGATTTCTCCTGTTCCCGTTTTACGATTAATCTTCTTGGTAGAGGAAAAACCTGATCCAACCCCAATTCCTTAACAACATAGCCAAATCCATTTCGTGAAAATGCAACTGCTATTTCTCTATATCGTTGTATATGTCTCATCTGTTTCCTTAAAATAATAATCCCCCCTTTTAATGGTCTGTATTGACACTTATTCTTTTTCTTTCAACTGGTTTTCCAACTGTGTCATTCTTTGCTCTAGAGCACGGAGGTCTCTTTTCGTCACAACCTCTAACTCTTCTAACAATTTATTTATTTTATCTTTTATTATTTCATCAATCGCGTTTCTGCTCTCTTCTCCTTTTCGTTCCCATTCTTGAAAAATACCATCTGATTCTTCTCTTGATAATTCACCTTTTGTCATTAATTCATCGATTACTTTTTCTGCTTGTTCTTTGCTTAATGCGGCCAATCCAAGACCCAGGGTCATCCCTTTTTTAAATGTGTCACGCATCAACTATACCTCCTAAACGTTGTTTTAGTTAGTTTTACCCTATTTAAATGAACTAAAAACAAAAACACACCCTTTAGTTTTATACCAACTAAAGGGTGTGGCTGATTAATCTTGTTTTCGTTTACGGATTAAAAGAATAGTAGATAAACCTATCAAAAGAAACGCAGCGCCCAACATTAACCAATTATATTGACTCGTTGCGGTATCTGGCAGCTCATTACCGGATACGTCTTCTTCAAATACTCCATAAATACTAAAGTGATTAACATCCGCTACTATTTCTCCTGTATCTTTATTGATGGAGATAATGGTTGCTTCTTCTTTCTTGTCACCATTTTCATCAATGTAATATACTTTTACATTATCCCAATTCTTTACTTTATCTGGATCTATTGTAAAGGTTAAGGTTACTGGGGTTTCAAAATTAATAGTTTCTCCATCAGCAGTTAAAGTAAAATCTATTAAAGTACTCAAACTGTCAGCATTTGCCGAAACAATATCAGCTGATACCTTTCCAAAACTAAACTGAATATCACCTTTTCCTTTTAAAATAGAAACAGGCAGGCTAACTTTTATTTTCTTTTGCTCTAATTCAATTTTGGCATCCTCAGGTAGTTGATTAATAACTTCTTTATTTATTGTGATTTTGCTTACTTCTTTCGCTGCTTTATAGGTGTTATCAGATTGCTTTTCTAATTGATTAATGTCTGTAACCTTTATCTCAGCCGCTTCATTTTTCACTTCATCTTTTTTATTATCAGTTGGTTGATCATTATTTGAATCAGAGTCATTGGAATCTGAAGTGTCCTCATCCTGATTAGAAGAATCGTTAGAGTCATCATCTTCGTTACTATCTGATTCATCTGTAGGTTCTTCTGGAGTTGGATCGGTTGGTTCTGGAGCTTGATAATCTCTTACCTTATACAAGTAAAAATCATCTAATGTTCCCCATGCACCCTCGTTTGCTTTAATCTTCGCTCCAATTATTATTGTTCCATCTTTAATTAAAACTTCTTCTAGTTCACTCTCTACCCAGTTTGCCCATCCATCAACATGAGTAACTGTGCTATATTCATCCTCCGTAGTCGTGGCAAATAGCTGCATATCTGACTCTTCCGCATCTCCACCCTGGATGAACATAGATAAATTATAGTATCCCGGCTCTAAATCGGTGATGGTTTGTTGTACTTTAAAATCAATTGGTGATTCTGACCAAAAATCAAGGGAATAGTCACCTGTTTTTGAATTCGATCGATTCTCCTTTACAGACGCTTGCGGATTATCTTCATCAGGAACTGTTATGTTCCACATATCTAAATCACTATTTTCAAAGCTTGGATTAAGCACAAGATTTTCGGCTTGAATCGATAATGTTGCTTTTACCGAATGACCGCCTTCTACCGTACCATCAATACTATAGGAGCCTTGTCCATTTTCAATAGCTTCATTCAATTGATCTTGATTCCAAGTAACACTAACTTCCTGTTCACTGCCATCGTTATACGTAGCTGTAACTGTCTCAGGTAAATTAATTTCTTCACCTAATGTGACCGATAAAGACACATTGTTCACTTGATCAATGGCTAGTGGAGCTTTAGCACCTGTCTCTACATACTTAAATATATTTAATGATGGAAGCGGATGACCATGAAAATCAAATAACGCTTGATTATCTACTGCACTACCACCATACCATTCACCAGCATCATGTGGATCATATTCTGCGGCATAACTTGTTGCCCAACCAGAACCATGTTCCTCCCAAAGCTGCTTATTTTGGTCAAGATCAATATTATCCGGGTTACCCACAGGTAGCCATGCTGGTTCCCAATAGAAGACACCGATTCCTGCATCGCCCACATTTGCCACTGCTTCAAAGACATCACGGACTGCAGTTGCTTGACCTTGAACGGTTACAGGATAATTGAGCGTTTGTCCTGAATCTTTAGGAGCAGTATTTCCATGCCCATCACCATCTTCTTCCGTATACGTATAAGAGGTTTCTGCAACCATTACTTGCTTGTCATACGTATCAGCAACATTTTTTAATACGGATGTTAAGTTTTCTAATGTTCCATGCCAGAAAGGATAATAAGAACTAGCAAACACATCATAATCTACTTGATTATCATCTAATATTTGAGCTATATTTGCATATCTTCCTGCTGTTTCAGGATTAGTAAAATGTAACGCTATTAAAATAGAAGGATCTAATTCTCTAATTGCTTTACTACCTTCATTAAACAATTGAGACATTTTAGGCCATTCATTTTCTCCTGCAACACCACCATTTGTTTCATTTCCGACCTGTACCATACCAATATCGATACCTTCATCGAGCATTTTTTGCAAACTGTTTTTTGTGTAATCGTACAATGCCGATTTCTTATCTTCAAAATTTAGATCTTGCCAGTCCTTTGGTGCCTGTTGTTTTGCCGGATCCGCCCAAAAGTCGGAATAATGGAAGTCGACAAGTACTTTCATTCCATTCTCTGTGGCACGCTTTCCGATTTCAATCGCTTTATCAATGTCATTATCTCCACCACCATAGCCATTACCAGCTTCATCGTAGGGATCATTCCACACACGGACACGAACATAGTTGACACCGGCATCCACTAATGTCGTAAATATATCTTGTTCTGCGCCTTCTTCGTTATAGAAATTAACGCCACTTTCTTCTAATGCTAGAATGCTAGAAACGTCAACACCTTTGATAAAATCTTCAGCAAGGCCTGGTACTTTTTCAACGAAAATATCTGCTTCGACTGGATCTGAATCTTCGTCAGAACCATCTAAAGAAACTAGACGAAAATCATCCAGATATCCCCATGCTCCGGGTTCGCCTGAAATATTGGCACCAATTTGAAAATTTTCAGCGTCTTCTTTTATTTCAAATTGCAAGGTTACTTCATTCCAATTTCCCCAACCATCCGTTTCAGTAGATGACGAAGTAATATCTCCTGCTAGTAGTTCCACTTTCCCTGGCTCCGGATCATCATCTGCTCCACCCATCGACTGTACAGACAATTGATAGTTTCCTGATGGTAAATTATCAATCGTTTGAGTGATAACAAAAGAATGAGTACTACTAGCAGCAGCAGTATCTATCCAGTAATTGAACGATTTTTCTCCCAGATAATATCCATCGGTTTTAGCACCATCTAAAGATAATAAATTCCTATCACTTGTAGTTATCGTCCAAGAATTATCATCAAATAAATTGCTTTCAAATCCCCCATTAACTAATAAATTATCTTCAACATTAGCTTCGACTTCTGTCAGATTATTGAATGAGAACGTACTAACTATAAGAACTATTGCAACTATAAATACTCCGACTTTTTTTATAAAATTCATCCTATCCTTCCTCTCTTTCTTCTAATTTATTTCATCTGAAGGTGTGCGATCTAGTTGAGCAGAAACAGCCTCCTCCTTTGTAAATTAAATTTATAAACTTTTCACACTCTCATTATAAAGCGGTTTCATGTTGATTTATATATTAAATTATTCGTTATTAGTTTCAGAAAACGAAACCATTCTCTATTATTTTGTCTCTCACCTGCCAAACTGTATGTTAAAATATGAAAAGTGTATAAAAAAGATGGAAGCAGGAGTGAATGACCATGAACAAAAAAGATATAGCCAGTATTCGAAAAGAATTTAAAATAGATAATGATCGCATGAAAATTAATGAGATTTTTAACGTTTATATAATGAAAGAATCCAGTGACATTTACCATCAACAGAGTCAGGTGTTCAGTATGCTGGATCAGGATGAGCAAGAATTATTTATGACCAATTTTAAAAAAGTATTAACAGGACAGCTTGATGAAAAATTGTTTGAATTAAAATTTCAGTCCGACGTCGATAATCCGACCCAACTTATCTTACATAAAGGACTGCTCACGGCAGAGAGCGAAGATTGGAAAGAACAAATGCTTCAAATTGTTGAGAAAATGTTGAAAGACAGACTGTATGAAATGGATATCGTCATCACTTTTATTCGTGGAGAGTACGTAAAACCGGCCAAGCGGAAAAATGACGAATCAGAAGAAAGTGAATTTGATTCGGTTTATTCCCATTCTTTTATTCTTGGCAGTATTAATAAAACACAGGATCCAAAAAAGGAACTGCACTTTGACTATGTGGAAAAACAATTCAAATACAATGTGGTGGTCGACCCTGTAATTAATTTAAACGCTCCAATCGGTGGGTTCCTATTCCCTTGTTTCACCGATAATGCAGCAGACGTTAACCATATACTTTACGCCGCAGGAAAAGCCAATGAACCGGATGAAGGATTTGTTGAGGATGTACTAAACGCGGAAGAAACGATGACAGCAAAGGAAGATAAAATTGTATTTGAAGAAGTGGTTCGTGATGCGGTAGGTCATCAAATCAATTCCTCTACACTTGCTAACGTATACGAAGAGATTCACCGAATGACCGAAGATAATGAAGAGGAAGAAACACCTACTTTAGATTACAAAGATGTCGAACGCGTGTTGAAATCCAGTGGTGTAGAAGAGGTCGATACTGAAAAAATGGAAACAGCTTTTAAAAATGTAATTGACAATACTAGTTATGAACTGAAAGCGCGGAATATTGTTCCCAAGTATAACTCTAAGTCAATTAAAATAAATACAAAAGTTGCCAACATTGCAGTCAGTCCTGAAGATTTACGCCATGTAAGACAAGTACAATTAGATGGAAGACGCTATTTGATGATTGAAGTGGAAGAAGATACAGTGGTAGATGGATTCACTATGATACCAGAGGCATTTAAGTAAAATCCACTTTGATATTTCGGTGTTGTTTGAATTTTTGACTAGATAATGGATGAATTTTACATGCTATCTACAATCCTTGGCTTAATTTTTATGCAGTGCCCATGAGATAATAGAGACTCTTGACGAGATATCAACCATTATCTCGTCAAGAAGCACATGTATCTTGCAAAAAGAAATTGTTTTTTAGTAAAATATATGAATTTTCATATTTTCCTTGAAACTCCACTATCAATGGCAGCTTGATAAACAGCATTACGTACTTGTTCCACCACTTTTTCATTGAAAACTCCGGGAATAATATAATCTTCACTTAACTCATCTTCATGAATCGTAGCAGCAATTGCTTTAGCCGCTGCTACTTTCATTTCATCATTAATCGAAGTTGCCTTGGCGTCCAAGGCTCCTCTAAATATTCCCGGAAAACATAAAAGATTATTTACTTGATTTGGATAATCTGATCTTCCGGTAGCCATTACACGTACATGTTCCTGTGCAAGATCCGGGGAAATTTCAGGGTTAGGGTTAGCTAATGCAAAAAGGATCACATCGTTTGCCATACTTTTTATATCCTCGACCTTTAATATATCTCCATCTGCCACACCAATAAATATATCAGCACCCTCAACTGCCTTGCTTAAAGATCCATCAATGTTTTCAGAATTCGTGTGTGTGGCATACCATTGCCATGAGGCATTATCATATTGTTTTTCTGATGTAATAGTACCTTCCTTATCTACACCTACAATATTTTTTGCTCCAGCAGCTAAAAGCATTTTGGTAATAGCAATTCCTGCTGCTCCAACTCCACACACGACAATTTTTACTTCTTCTAAATTCTTTTTCGTTATTTTAAGTGCATTCAAAAGTCCTGCTAATACGACAATAGCCGTTCCATGCTGATCATCATGATAAACAGGAATATCTAATTCTTTTTCTAAAGTCTCCTCAATTTCAAAACATTGAGGTGATGCAATATCTTCCAGATGAATGGCTCCAAATCCTGGACTGATTGCTTTGATGGTGTTAATAATTTCTTTCGGATCTTTCGTATCCAAACAAATCGGGTATGCGTTTACATTAGCAAAACGTTTATGTAACATCGCTTTACCTTCGATCACTGGCATCGCTGCTTCAGGCCGAAGCTCTCCTAATCCTAATACTGCGGTTCCATCAGACACAATTGCAATCGTATTATTCTTTATTGTTAAATTATGTGCTAGTTCTGGCTGCTCATCGATTGCTCGGCACACCCTTGCCACTTCTGGTGTATAAACATGTGAGAGTTGTTCACGATTCTTAAGATCCAACTTTGGCTGAATATCAAGCTTGCCACCCAAATGGATCAAGAAGGTTCGATCAGAAATATGTTTAACACGGACACCTTCTGTTTCCTTCAACGCATTTATCACGTTCATTTGGACTGATTCATCACTAACTTTAATTGAAATATCTCTAACGGTTTGCTTAGGGTTTTCCTTTTTGACATCAATTGCTACTAAATCAGCTTCATATTGATTGATCAGAGTAGCAATTTTACCAATATTCGCCTTTTCTTTTTCCATTTCAATCCGGATGATCACATGCACAATGATTCCTCCTTAATGATTTTTATACGGTTAATTCCTCGTACTTCCCCATTAAGCTTTTTTTGCATCATTAGTATATTTATATTCAATTGTAACGAAGGTTTCACTTTTTTGCTATCAGTAACTGTATTGTTCACTTGCTTTCCTGAGTTTACTATAGGTTTTTTATTTATGTTGTCACATTTCTTCTATGATCATCGTCATAGAAATGAAAATATAAAAATGGAGGTTATCTTCAAATGACAAATAAATGGGATGTAGTGATTATTGGTGGAGGATTAGCTGGTTATGTTGCGGCAAATTATTTAGCCAAAAACGATTTATCTGTATTGATACTTGAAAAAGCTGGTTCAATTGGTGGGCGTGCACGAACAAACAAAATGAAACAACAGTTGTTTAACATCGGTCCCCACGCCCTTTATAAAAAAGGAAAAGCAATCTCTATTCTCGAAGAATTAGGAATTAATATTTCTGGCAAATCGCCAAAATTAGGCGGAGTATTAATTAAGGATGAAGTAGAATATGCTGCACCTCTCAATCTTTCTGCACTTTTTTCCAGCCAACTTTTAAAGGGAAAGGAAAAGATGGAATGGCTATCTATGATAATGAAAATTAAAAATATTAATGTCGAAAAGTTAACAGATCAATCATATAAAGACTGGGTAGAACAAGTAACTAAATCTCCTACTATTAAGTCCTTACTATTTGTTCTTGCTAGGCTGTCCACTTATTGTCATCCTCCTGATATAACCAGCGCAAAAGTAATACTTTCACACGTCAAAGTCAGTATGGATGGTGTTCTTTATATTGATTACGGTTGGCAGACAATAATCGATCAACTTCATAATAAGGCGATTATTTCAGGTGTAGATGTTCAAACCAATGTAGTAGTAACTAAAATGATTAAGGACGAGGACGATGATTATAAACTAATATCCTCACAAGGCGACATATTTCCCGGGAAATATGTGATAAGTACGACAGGTCCAAGTGAATTAAATGCAATGTTAGGCAATGATAAATCCCTCCCAAAAGACAATTTTTTTGAAGAAATCATACCTGTTAAAGGTGCAACATTGGATGTGGCGTTAACACAGCTGCCGAACCCAAAACAATTATTTGCAATGGGAATAACGGATCCTCTTTATTACGCGGTACATTCACCTTATGCTATACTATCAGAAAATAGAAATCATTCCATCTTACATGTGTTCAAATATTTGCTACCGGACGAGAAAACCGAGGATAAGGATTTAAAAACTGAGCTTGAACTATTTTTAGAAAAGCTGCAACCAGGATGGAAGAACTTTGCAATAACGAGTCGGTTTATCCCTCATATTGTTGTTAATCAAAGATTCCCTCAAACTGGAGATAACCAAAGGCTTTATCAGTTAAAAAATAAATTCTCAGGATTATATATTGCTAGTGACTGGGCTTCGCCTCATTTTATTTTATCTGAAGCAGCAACTACTAGTGCAAAACAAGCTGTAGAAGAAATTATAATAAAGGAGGAGGAATCCATAAATGCAAATCACTACAGAAGATTATCACGAATTTAAACCCTTATTGTTTTCATTAGGTTACCGCATGCTTGGTTCAATAACAGAAGTTGAAGATAGTATTCAGGAAACTTTCCTGAAAGCCTATCAGATCGATACTGAAGATATTGATAATAAAAAGGCATATCTATGTAAAATCATGACAAATCGTTGTCTGGATGTATTAAAATCTGCTCGCTATAAACGCGAGCAATATATTGGTCCATGGAATCCCGAACCACTTCTCATTGATCAACCCGCTAGCTATGATCCTGCTGAATCCATTCTCCAAAAAGAAGGTTTAAGTATTGCCTATTTACGAATGATGGAATTTTTACGCCCTGAAGAGCGAGCTGTCTTACTTTTAAGAGAAGTATTTAATTTCACCTATTTAGAAATCGCCGCTATGATTGATAAAAAGGAAGAAAACTGTAGAAAAATGTTTAGTCGTGCTAAACAGAAAATGGCTCCCGTGCAAGACGAAAGCTTAGATTATAAAAATAACAAAAGCATTATTGATCGTTTCATCCAAGCATTCCAAACACAAGATCAAGATGTTTTGTTAGAGCTTATCTCTGATAAAGTTACACTGCATTCCGATGGTGGAGGTAAAGTAAATGCTGCCACCAGACCTATTATATCTGCACCTAATGTTTTAAACTTCTTGTATGGCATTATGAAAAAAATGACTGGAGACTTTGACTTTGAAGTTAAAATGGTCAATTATCAGCCTGGTATTTTAATTTTTATACAAAACCAGCTTCAAAGTGTTTTTAGCTTTTATATTTATGAAGGTAAAATTAACGAAATGTATATTACCTTGAATCCCGATAAATTAAGAGTTCAATCAATAGGAAATTAATAGGAGCAACAACAAGTGGGAGTTTTATTCTCCCACTATGCTCGACAAAACTAAGATCGCTTCAGCGGTTACAGACCACCTCACTTAATTTCTTCACTCCTTCTACGATAGCTGTAGAATCTTCATAACTAAAAGAGAGACGGAGCCATTCCCTACCATCTCTTTCATCTAGAAAAAAGTGTTTTCCTGGTAGAAACGACACACCTTTCTTCGTTGCCTGCTCAAGAAGCTCAGAAGTATCTTCACCAGGCAGTTTCACCCATACAAAATATCCTCCCCTCGGAACATACCAAGATACAGAGTCTGGCATGTAGTCAGCTAACGCATCTTTCATTAGGCTGCATTTTTCTTTATAGCTTTCTTGTATCAGACTCAACCGTTTATTTAATGGATATTGTCTTAAGTAATTTGACATAACCGCTTGTGCAAAAGGGTGATCTAAATCTTTCTTGAACCAGAATAACTTTTCGATGATCTCCTTAGTTGCAGAAACCCAGCCAATTCGCAGACCTGGAGCAATTACTTTTGAGAAAGACCCTACATAGAGCACTCGATTTGCCTTATCCCATGCCTTTAGTGTTTTAGGCTGGTCATGAAAGAAGAGCTCCCCATAGGCATCGTCTTCAATAATCAGAAAATCATACGTATCCGCTAATTCCAGTAGATGTCTCCTTCGCTCTTCTGTCAGTGTTGTCCCAGTTGGATTCTGAAACGTAGGAATGGTGTATAACAATTGTGGTAACGGAAGCCCTTTTGATTTTCTATCTGCTAATAGCTTTGCAAATCGTTCTGTTTGTAACCCGTCTTCATCCATTGGTATCTCAATAAAACGATCGGTATAATTTTTATAAATTTCTAAAGCCTCCATATATGTCGGTGATTCGACTGCTACCACTGTTTCTTCATCGACAAAAATTCGCGCAATTAAATCAATTGCTTGGCAAGCTCCTGCTGTAACTAACACTTCATCCATAGTAAACTTCATTTCACGCTGATCCAGTCGTTCAATAATTTGCTGTTTTAATTCATCCATTTTTGGTGTACCTAGGTAATGAAGTGGCAGATCTTGTTCGACATCAAGCAATTGTCCAATCGACTCCTTTAGTTGTTTGACCGGGACGAGACTTGGAGCAGGAAAACCGGAACTTAATCGAATACAGTCTTCAGGTATGTACGGCATCCATTCACCAGGTGGGTCATTTTTTAGTGCATTCGTTATATTATCGGAATAAAATGCATCCATAAGTGATTCACCTTTCTTTTAGACAATTCAACTACCTTCTTCTTGGTCACACTCCGGGCAAAGTCTTGGATAACGCCAATGATTTGTATAATACATATATTTTTCAAATGTACGAAAAGGAAAGATACCACCACATTTCTTACATTTCAAATCGACATCTCTCGGATTACTACCTTCCAACAACTCGGCTCGAATATTTTGCCAGTTTTCATCACTATCCGTTAGAAAGAAGATTCATTCCATTGCTAGAAAGATGGGAAGAAATTGATTATTAAAAAGTGCTTCATTTTTCTGAATATGTGAAATGGTCGCTCGAATCTCTTTTCATTCAATCACCTGACTCTTTTTAATTACAGTATACTGATGGTTGGTAAAATTGTCGAAAAATTAATGTGGACCACTTAAACAGTATTTCATTCCCATGGTTTATTCATAGGAATGAAACTTGCTAAATCCTTACTTGCCTTTCTCCGTTTTTTTCTCTCCTCTACCCGGATTTTAGCAGTTTCATGTAAATGTTTTTCTTCATCTGTTTCTGGGATAACATTTCGAACAGGTACTGAACGTCCATCTTCGTTTACTGCAACAAAAGTTAAAAAAGCGGTAGCTGCAATTGTTCGTTCTCCTGTAATTAGGTTTTCTGCCAGAACTTTGACAAACACCTCCATCGAGCTGGTACCTGTCCATGTAACAAATGACTCTAAACAGACGGACTGATCCGTCCGAATTGGCGCCAAGAAATCGACAGAGTCCGTCGAAGCAGTAACAACAGGGCTTCTGGCATGTCGCATAGCAGATACAGAAGCGATATCATCAATATAACTCATTAATTTCCCACCAAAAAGGGTTCCATGATTGTTCGTATCCGGCGGGAAAACATGACTAACCTTTACAGCAAGTGTCTCTCTAATAGCAGAAGTTTCCATAACCATCACCTTCTTGAATTTATAATACTGAAAAAGTAAAGCTTATCGGTAGTTATTGTCTTGCCCGGCTTCTACATTCATTAGTGCTCTTTTTAATGTATGTTGGCATTCCTCTACTCGAACTTGAGCGTCAAATAGTGGTTCCGTTGAGGTACCACTTCCATTTATCGCTTTTCCTCGGGCATCCTGAATTTGATTTTGAACCTCTCTGAGTTGCTGTTGCAATTCTTGCATCACTTCTTGATCAGCAGAATTTCGAGCGATACGCGTTGCTTCTTCTAATTGTAAGGACGTTTTTGCTAACTGTTCGATTTCATGACGATTTTGAATTGGCATTGATAGATTCCTCCCTATTTTTTTCTCCTCTTATCTTTGACAAAAATGAAAAATCTACTCATAGATTAAAAAAAGCAGCAACCTGTATCGCTGCTACTCTTTAAATCATTAATATTTCTTTAATATCTTCATCGGTGAGTGTTGAGAAAGTGTGCTCTTTCGTATCAACGATCTCTTCTGTGAGATGTTTCTTTTTCTCTTGCAATGCATTCATTTTTTCCTCAATGGTACCGTGGGCCACTAATTTGATTACTTGAACCTCATTTTTTTGACCTATCCTGTGCGCACGGTCTGCTGCTTGCTCCTCGACAGCAGGATTCCACCAAATATCGTATAAGATTACTGTATCGGCACCAGTTAAATTAAGACCTGTACCACCAGCTTTTAAAGAAATTAAAAACAAGTCACGCTCACCTTCATTAAACCGATAGCATGTTTCGACTCGTTCCTCTGATGGAGTTTGCCCATCAAGGTAAAAGAAAGAAAGTCCCTGTCTTGCTAATTCATTTCCTATTAACTTCAGCATTTTAGTGAACTGAGAAAAAATTAATACTCTTCTCCCTGCAAGTTGTGATTCTTCTATGATCTGCTTCAATTGTTCGAATTTAGCAGATCCTCCGTTGTATTTGTCTACAAATAACGATGGATGGCAACAAATCTGTCGTAATCGAGTTAACCCGGCAAGAATTTTAATACGATTTTTTCGTAATGTATCTTTATCTAAGTGCTTTAATGTATCATGTCTTAATTTCGCCAAATAAGCTGCATATATTTTCTTTTGTTCAGGTAATAATTCCATGGATTCGGTCGATTCTATTTTCTTAGGAAGCTCTTCAAGTACATCGTCTTTTTTTCTGCGAAGCATAAAAGGGCGCACTCGCCGAGCAATTTTTGTCCTTGTTAAGTTACTGAATTCTTTTAATCCAAGGAAAAGTTCAGGAAAGACCACATAATAGATGGACCATAGTTCTTCTAAAGAATTCTCTATTGGAGTGCCAGTCAAAGCAAATCGGTAATCTGCATTTATTTTTTTCACTGCTTTTGCTGTTTGTGTATATGGATTTTTAAATGCTTGTGCCTCATCAAAAATGCTCGTGTGAAAGGTTTGCTTGGAATACCAATCGACATCTCTACGCAACAGCGGATAGGAAGTAATAATAACATCGCTATTGGTAATTTTATGTTGGAGATGACTGCGCTCCTTTTTCGTACCATCGATAATCAATACATTAAGCTCAGGAGCAAATTTCCTCCATTCGTTTTGCCAATTATAAGTCAACGAGGAGGGGCACACGATTAATGCTGGACGCTTTTGCCTTCGAATCACTTCAAGCTCGGATAAAATAAACGCTATGCTTTGTAAGGTTTTCCCTAAGCCCATATCATCTGCCAGAACTCCGCCGAAGCGATAACTCGCCATTGTTTTCATCCATCTGTAGCCATGTTTTTGATAGTCTCTCAATACCGTTGATAACCCTTCCGGTACGTCATATGCCTCTTCGTCTGGATTTTTTAGTTTGTCCAAAAATGTTCGAAACGTTTTTTCTATGGTAAAAGTGTCACGATCATCGACAGCATCGAGAAGTCCGAGTCCTCTAACAATCGGTACTTGCAGGCCTTTTTCCAAGTCATCATCCTGAGCAGGAACAGTGTTTAAAAAACGTCTAATTTCTTCAAATTCTCTTGATTCCAAAGACATCAATGAGCCATTACGTAATCGGTAATACTTACGCTTTTCTTCGAGTGCCTGTAACAGTTCTCGAATATCCTGATCTGGAATACCCTGCATTTCAAACTTAAATTCCAACCAGTTCGTTCTTTCTCGCCTTAATTTCACCCTGATTTTCGGATGAGCTTTCTCTCGAAAAATCCGATTTTTGACCGCAGTAGTGGCATATATTTGGACAAGACCTTGCAATTCAGGTATAAAATGCTCTAAAAATTCATACTCCAACTCTTCATTATGGATAAAATAGCCGCCTTCTGTCTTGGCAAAACCGCTATTATTCATTATCTTAAGAATCTCGTTCTCTTTCTCTGTATCTCGAACTAGCATAGGCCCATTTTCTATTTCATTCTGTTCCAGTGGATGAATAATAATAGACTCATAATGAAATTCTAGACCTGCTAGCAGACGGTTTTTGACCCGGTCCAGATATAATTTTGCAATTAATGGCGTCTTTTCAAAATGGTCTCTTATGGTACGAGCTAATGTTACATCTCCCAATTTTCTCAAACCTGGAATAACCTTTTCCATGTAAGCATTCATTTGTTCAGACGGAATCGGAATTCGATCTGTTTTTGATGCAGTTAGCATCTGCTTGAGATTTGATAATTGTTCATTTTGTTCTTTATCCAACTGAATTAATTTACCATTATATAAAACAAGACGATACGCATGCATCACAACCAACTTGTTTAATCCTTTAATTTTCAGTTCCACTTCTCCTTGATTCGTTTCTGAAAAATCAAATGTTAATGGAAGAGGCGCATTTATAATAGGAAGACCTTCAAATGTTTTGCCTTTATACTCCAATTTAACAAGTGGTGCAGTTGTTAGAAGTGGCAATAGTCGATCGCCTGAAGATGGTGGAACTAATAAAACATCCGTATCGATTGCTTTATCCACTTGTTCCAGGGCGTCAAGATAAATTTGCTCATCTCGTATAACATAAATAAGCTGCTGAATAACGGCATCGGTATCTGTTTGAAAATAATGAGAAGCAGGATCATAACGAAATAACCGGGATAGCTGACAGGCTCTTCCTTCATTCACGCGTTTCAGAAAATCTCGAATGTTTTTAATTTTGATCGGGCCGATATGTATTTCAATTCCGAACAGATATTGTTGCTTGTCGATCGTCACAGGTTTACACGTAAACACCAAATTGAGTTGTTGCCGATTTTCAAAATGCCGTTGCTGTCCACTCCCGCGAGAAGAGCTGTCTTGGAAAATATTCATTAATCCTTCTGTCAATACTTGATTAGTAGATCGCTCCTCCTGAGCAACATCTATTTTGTCCTGTTGTTGTTGCTCATAAATCGTCAGCAGGACAGCAGCGATATGCTGACAATCATTTTGAAAAGACGGCAATGTCGGACACGTGCATTCCGTTCGAAAACCTCCATCAGCTTTCTTGTCCACGGTGACATGGAAATCTTCAGTAGCTTCAACCGTTGCTTCACACCTATCTGAAGTATATTTATGTAACGTTACTCTATTTGCTTGATAAAATGAATTTCCTCTTTTGAAGGAGATCGTGCCGCACAATTCTTTAATGATTTTCTGATTCAATTTGATGTCCATGTGCCCTACTCCTTCCATAATATCGTTATATCTATTTTTACTAGCTAATTTTATAAGGTAATCTCGACTATTATTATAAGGTTAGAATATTTTCACTGCAATTTTAAGTAATTTAAATCTTTATATGTATCTATATTTTATCTCTTTTCCATAAAAGATATTAATTTTTCAAAGAAATAACTTTATTTTAAGGGTTATAGGTTTTGAATGTAACCGTTACAATCGGATATGGAAGGAGGTTGGAAGCGCTTTATTTGTGTAAATATATTATTTGGAGGAATGCAAAAAATGAATAGTAATTTAAAAAAAATGGTTTCATTATTTCTTGTATGTATGTTAGTTATTCAACCAGCAATCATACCATCAGTTGCTAAAGCAGCAGAGACACCTGATATACCTGTACTGTTATACCACAAAATAGTGGAAAATCCGTCCAATGAATGGACAGACACCAGCATTGAGAAATTTGAGCAAACAATGAAATATCTTAGTGACTCTGGTTACAACACCTTAACAGCAGAACAATATGTAAGCATCATGGAGGGGAATACGGAAGCACCTGAAAATCCAATTCTACTAACTTTTGATGATGCAACTCCAGATTTTATCACCAATGCCCTTCCTATCCTAGAAAATCACAATATGAATGCTGTTTTGTTTGTTATCTCTGACTGGATTGACGGTGATGCCGGCATGTCTGAGGAGCAGTTAAAAAGTTTAGTAGATAAAGAACATATCAGTTTACAAAATCACACTCAATCACATGACCCTAACCTTTGGGGCGAGGATGGCAGTAAAATAAGTGAAATTACAAGAGAACAAGCCGAGCAAGAAATTACTCAGTCAAATACTTATCTAAAAAGTATTACTGGTGAAGATCCCACTCTTATGGCATATCCTTATGGCAGCTATAATGAAGTGACCAAAGAGGTCAATGAAGCTAATGGTATCTCTTATGCATTTAAAGTAGGATATCCAGATGATGGTGAGTATGCTATGGGACGTCACTATGTCATGATGGATACAACATTGGAAGAAATAGCAGGCTGGATCGGTGGACCTCCGCCTGAGGTTGAATCTGAACCAGAGGAAGAGCCAAATGATAGTGAAGTAATTTACCATGAAACCTTTGAAAATGGATTAGGAATAGCCACACAAGCAGGGAACGCACAATTACAACCTGCATCTGACGTTGTTTTTGAAGAGAATGATAATGGTAAAACTGTCCATGTTACGAATAGAAGTAATAACTATGACGGGATCGATATTCCTTTTACTGATGTAGGGATGGAAAATGGTAAGACTTATACGATTACTGTAAATGGTTATGTCGATGAAGAGATAACTGTTCCTGAAGGCGCACAAGCATTATTACAAAATATAGACAGCTATGAAGGTCTGTATCTGTCTGCCGATTATGCTGCAGGACAAGCTTTTACGTTAACAGGACAATATACTGTTGATACAAGTGTGGACTCTGCACTTCGTATTCAATCAAATGATCCAGGCGCCGAAGTACCATTTCATATTGGAAACATCCTTATTACAGGAGAAGGTACTACAGAGGATGAAGATGAAGAAGAACCAAATCCAGACAGACCTGAAGCAAAAGAATTCACCACGATTGATTTCGAAGACCAAACACTAGGTGGTTTTGAAGGTAGAAGTGGTGAGGAAACATTAACGATCACTGACGAGGCAAATCATACAGATAACGGTTCCTATGCACTTAAGGTGGAGAACAGGGCGGAAAACTGGCATGGTCCATCACTGCGAATGGAAGAATATGTAGAACAGGGACAGGAATACAATATCTCTGCATGGGTAAAATTGATTTCGCCTGAATCTGCAGATTTACAGCTATCCACACAAGTTGCAGAGGGAGATGGAGCAAGTTACAATAACCTCCAGGGTACAACCGTTACTACAGAAGACGGATGGGTTAAATTAGAAGGAACTTACCGTTACAGCAGTGTCGGAGACGAATACTTAACTGTTTACGTAGAAAGTTCAAATAGTTCTGACACCTTCTACATTGATGATATTTCTTTCGAACCAACGGATTCAGGTGATATCGAAATCGAAAAAGACTTACAACCTATTAAAGATGTCTACAAAGATGACTTCTTGATAGGAAATGCAGTTTCTGCCGGTGAGTTTGAAGGAAAAAGACTCGAACTTTTAAACATGCACCATAATTTGGTTACAGCAGAAAACGCAATGAAACCAAGTTATGCTTATGATGAAAATGGTGAGTTTAATTTTGATGCAGAAGACGACCTTGTACAGAAAGCATCGAATGAAGGTTTAAATATTCATGGTCATGTTTTAGTATGGCACCAACAATCAAATGAAAGGTTACACTCTGATGCAGATGGTAATCCATTAAGCAGAGATGAAGCACTAGCAAACTTACGAAACCATATTAAAACAACGGTTGAACATTTCGGTGATGATGTGATTTCTTGGGATGTCGTAAATGAAGCAATGAACGATAATCCTCCGAATCCATCTGACTGGAAGGGATCCTTGCGTCAATCAGGCTGGTATCATGCAGTCGGAACAGACTTTATTGAAGAGTCTTTTAAAGCAGCCAAAGAAGTAATTGACGAAAATGGCTGGGATATTAAACTTTATTACAATGATTATAATGATGATAATCAAAACAAAGCAGAGGCCATATATCAAATGGTCAAGGAAATTAATGAAGATTATGCAGCAGAAAACAATGGTGACCTGCTTATCGATGGAATTGGTATGCAAGCACACTATAATTTAAATACAAATCCAGACAATGTAAGAAGTTCCATGGAAAAATTCATTTCCCTTGGTGTAGAAGTTGGTGTGACAGAACTTGATATCACAGGTGGAAGTAATAATGAACAGACAGAAGAAGAAGCAAATGCACAAGCATACTTATATGCTCAATTATTTAAGCTGTATAAAGAACATGCTGAACATATTTCTCGTGTCACCTTCTGGGGACTAAACGATGCAACCAGTTGGAGAGCAGAGCAAAGTCCATTATTATTTGATAAAGACTTGCAAGCTAAGCCTGCATACTACGCTGTCGTAGACCCTGAAACGTTCATTGAAAATTACGACCCTATCGAAAAAGAGGTTAATCAAGGAGTAGCTTCCTATGGAACACCTGTCATTGATGGAGATAAAGATGATGTATGGAGCGAGGCAGCCGAACTTCCGGTCAATCGTTATCAGACAGCATGGTCAGGGTCAACAGGAACTGCTAGAGCATTATGGGATGAAGAAAATTTATATGTTTTAGTGGAGGTTAACGACTCAAGCTTTGACAAATCCAATGAAAATCCTTGGGAACAAGATTCCATTGAAGTTTTTGTCGATGAGAATAATGGGAAAACACCTTCTTATGAAAACGATGATGGTCAGTATCGAGTGAATTTTGATAATGAAACATCATTTAACCCAGAAGCCATTGCAGAAGGTTTTGAATCTTCCACTCATCAATCTGGAAGTGGCTACACTGTTGAATTAAAGATTCCATTTAAAACCGTTACACCTGAGAAAGATCATAAAATCGGTTTTGATGTACAAATCAATGATGCCGTTGATGGAGCACGTCAAAGCGCAGCAACATGGAATGACACTTCTGGAGCTGGGTACCAGGATACTTCAGTATTTGGTGAACTAACACTGGTAACGTCAGAACCAACACCTGAAGAACCAGAAAAACCAGAAGATCCTAAAAAGCCAGAAAAGCCAGAGAAACCGGAACAACCAACTAAGCCAAAACCAGTTATCACAAAGCCAACAATAGAAGATAATAAAGCAACAGTGAAAGATGAGATAATTGACCAAGTAAAACAAGGTGGAGAGTTAGTTATTGACTTGAGTGAAGAAGATGGAACTGTATCCGTTTTATTGTCGAAGAACCAAATAAAACAGCTTAAAAAGCAAAATGCAGTTCTACACCTTAGCAAACAGGATGTAAATATTCAATTACCTGCATCCATTTTTACCAATGGTGACGAAGAAGTAGAGGTTACCATTCAAAAAATGAAAGATATTGAAAATGCCTTGAGTGCAGTATACGACTTTAAAATTATTCAAGGCGACCAGGAAATCAGCCAATTTGATTCTATGGTTACACTTTCCTTTAAGGTGGATAAAAGCAAAGTAACGAATCCTGATCTTGTAAAGGTATTTTATTGGAACCCTGAAACAAAAGATTGGGAGCTAATTGGCGGTGAATATCAAGATGGCGTTGTAACAGTAGAAACTGATCACTTTAGTACATTTACCGTATTTGAAATCGAGAATAGTGAAGACCAAACGGTAGATGAAGAACCACCTACAGAAGAGCAAGGCCAAAATCAGTTGCCTGATACAGCAACAAACAGCTACAATTTCCTATTAGCAGGACTAGTAGTACTGCTTACAGGCTTAATTTTCTTCATTTATAATAGAAGAAAAGCTTAAGTTCGAAGTGCGAGAAGGTAGTTATTTTCTTCACGGGATATGTAGTGCTGTAGACGGGATAACCTAACCGCTTCACGGGATATATAGCTCGCTTAACTGGATAAGTCTGATTATCCCGTCAAGCGAGAGTGTTTTCCAGTGAAGCGAAGTAGTTATCCCGTGAAGAGAGCGTAGTATCCCATGAAGCATAATCTTACCGTGTCACAAAAAAAACCGAACAGTAAAGTTCGGTTTTTTTCTTATATTTCACGCTCTAGACCTAATGTATCAGATGTTGTTACGTGGATTTCTTCAATAAGCTCTGGATGATCTAACAGCCTTACGCCATAAGAAGGAATCATTTTTTTGATTTTAGGCTCCCACTCTTTAATATGGTCCGGGAAACAGTTCTCCATTACTTCCAACATGACAGAAACGGCGGTAGAAGCACCTGGAGACGCGCCTAACAATGCGGCAATCGAGCCATCTTCTGAGTTTACTACTTCAGTACCAAATTGCAGGGTCCCTTTTCCATCATCGGTATCTTTGATTACTTGCACCCGTTGGCCTGCAACTACAATGTCCCAATCTTCACTTTTAGCATTTGGAACAAATTCTCGTAATTCTTCCATCCGCTGTTCTTTTGAGGACATCACTTGTTCAATCAAATACTTGGTTAATGGCATGTTTTTGGCACCTGCTGATAACATTGTAAAGAGGTTATTCGGCTTAACTGAGCTAATCAAATCCAGCATTGATCCTGTTTTTAAAAACTTCGGTGAGAAGCCCGCATATGGTCCAAATAATAAAGATTTTTGATTATTAATAAACCTTGTATCAAGATGGGGCACAGACATTGGAGGTGCTCCCACTTTTGCTTTGCCATATACTTTGGCATGGTGTTGCTCGATTACGTCAGGATTGTTACATGACAAAAAGAGACCACTCACTGGAAAACCACCGATGTGTTTTCCTTCCGGTATTCCAGATTTCTGTAATAGATGGAGACTACCACCACCTGCTCCAAGAAAGACAAATTTGGCAGTATGTTGCTCCACATTCCCATTGTCGACATTACGTACTTTTACTTGCCATGAACCATCACTTGTCTGCGTGAGATTGTCCACTTGATGTTTATATTGGACATTGACATTTTGCTCTTCTAAATGCTCAAATAACTTACGTGTTAATGCACCAAAATTAACGTCAGTGCCAGAGTCAATTTTGGTTGCGGCGATCGGTACACCTTGTTGTCTTTCCTGCATGATCAGTGGCATCCATTCCGTTAACTCTTTCGTATCCTCTGTATATTCCATTCCTTTAAACAAAGGGTTGCTCGCTAACGCTTCAAAGCGGTTTTTTAGAAAATTAACGTTCTTTTGTCCTTGGACAAGACTCATATGTGGTAAAGGCATAATAAAGTCTTGAGGATTACTTATTAGATTGCTATTTACGAGATGCGCCCAAAACTGTTTGGAAACCTGGAATTCTTCATTGACCTTCAATGCTTTACTAATATCGATCGATCCGTCAGGCAGTTCTTTCGTGTAGTTGAGCTCACAAAGTGCGGAATGACCCGTCCCTGCATTATTCCATTCATTGGAGCTTTCCTCACCTGCACTTCCAAGCTTTTCAAACACAGTAATGTCCCAATCTGGCGCTAGTTCTTTTAACATCGATCCTAATGTCGCACTCATAATACCTGCACCTATTAAAATAACATCTGTCTGTTTATGTGTCTCACTCATAGTTACCTTCCTTATATAAATAGATTTGTAGATTTTTTATCCGTTTTCATATTATTAACATGTAAATAAACACCTATAACTATTATATATCAGTTACAGGTGTTTTTAAAGCTGGGCATCGTAAATAATGTCACTTATTGACATTTTACGCAAAGGGTTTATACGTGATTTTCTTCTGAAAAATTTAATCTATTTAGCATAGTTTGTCCAATTACCTGCATATATATTAAGTGAGATTTCTTTCAATTGGTATCGAAGCTTATCAGGAGGCTTAGCGTCTGATGTTCACTCTGATAAGTAATAAACAATAAGGAGAATGTTTATGACTAAGCCTGTATCATCCCATCAACTTATTAGATATGTAGTCGGCTATGTCTTTATCACCTCTGCTCTTATGAAATTGGTGATTAGTGATTTCACTGGTGTGTTTGCTAATCTTGGCATACCTTCCCCTGAAATAACAGTATTAATTGTTGGTATTACTGAATTAATAGCAGGTCTCTTTATCATTTTTAATTATTATGTGAAAAGGGCCGTCATTCCATTACTAATCATTATAATTGCTGCAATTATTCTTACAAAAATTCCTATACTTTATTCTGGGATATTTCAATTTGCATTTGAAGCGAGATTAGATATTGTGATGCTTTTTCTACTCTATATTCTTTGGAAAAAGTAACATTACCTCTCTTATTAGCTAGATTAAAAAAGAACTCTTTGATTGAAAGGGTTCTTTTTGTTAAAGCCTACTTGAACCAATTGTGCGAGATTCTAAGACTATAAAGTCGCTTTCCATGCTTCATAAAATTCCTTTACCGTTGAATACCGATCCTCTCTATTCCTTTCAACAGCCTTTTGGGCCACTTTATATAACTTATCGCCTGCCTCCCATTTATGAAGTGAATGATCCATTTCACCACCAACTAAGCCAAAAGCAATCGCCCCCATATTATACACATTAGTGATCGAATCAATCGGAGCTCCAAGCTGATATTCCTCTGGAGATTTAAACCTCTTTGATCCCCAAAAATCCCCTAAATCATTTACAGAAGGTGACTTTCTGTAGAAGTCGATGTCACATATTTTCACTTCATCACGCTTAAAATCATATAAAATGCTGCCATCATAGAAATCTACCGCAACATAGCCTTGAGATTCCACAAAGGTATGAAACGCAAAAATTTTATCTAGGACGTATAGACGTTTATTTATATCCAAACTTTTAAAACGGTAATATGGAGAATCTGGATGTGTGTACTTATCCTTTCCACTAAACAACCAATGCGGATGTAGGCATTCCCCAGCAAACCACTCAAAGACTGCCGCATAACCATTTGCAACAGGAAACTGATCAACTAATTGGATTAAGCTAGAATGCTCTAGCTTTCGATAAATCGGAATAGCATCCATTAAACGTTTTACTGCTTCATTTGGATCACCTGAAAAATCAGTAGGTTTAGCTCCAGCATATTTAACGAAAAAAGTACCATTATTATTCTTTACACCGAAACTAATATTTCCGGAATCTTGTTGGTCAAATACGCAAAATACATTTCCCACGTTCTCTAACCACTGAAAATCATGATTTTCTTTCAACTTGAAGCTAATATCATTGATTTTTAAAGATACTATTTGTTTCATACAGCCTCCTTATAAGCAACATTATTTAAATGGACATAATAATTATTTATTCCAATCCTCCGACAACATGCCACAAATAACATGGTTTAAATAATGGTCAGACAGACAATCTGCTTGTCTAATACAACCTTTCTGTACATGGCTTAATCATCTCAGAATGGATCTGCTTTTTTAATTTTTTGTTTAAACATAATTCCACCTCTTCACTTTTATAGATCAAATTTACTTTTAACCATTTCGGCAACTTCTTCTGCTTGTAAATTAGTATTATTTATTTTTAAATAATTTTCTTGTTCGATTTCTCCCTCTTCTGAATTTAACCGGAGCGTATCTAAAGAACTCAGTAAGTGCTCTTCCGACTGTTCGATATTTCTTTTACTTGGTTTTTGTTCCAGTCTGTTAGTTGTTTTATTCCTTCTGAGCCTTTCATCTAAATCCGCTTCCAATTCAACATAAAATATCTCTGCTCCTTGAGAACGAAATATCTCCGTAAACTTACTGACATGATCCCAATCTTCCTTTTTGTTTAAGGCCCATACAAAGGTAAAAATCATCCCATACTGATCACTTTTTGAAAAAGATTGGAATATTTCTTCACGAAACAACGTGGATAACCTCCACATTTCAGGGTTAAATCCAAAAAAAGGTTCAAGTAATTCAATTGTCATATGGTTATGTAAAAGCTTTAAATCTGTAATTTTTGATAACTCTTGGCCTACCGTCATTTTCCCCACTGCTTGTGGGCCAAATATTAGAACAAACTTCATTTGGTATCCCCCTGTTTTCCCTCATTTACACGGAAATTCGTACCCTTTATAATTAAACACATATACTCTAGTATCCTTCACCACAGCCGACATACGTTTTCTACAACTGAAAAATTTAAAATACTTCCTTATGTGGATCTCCTTTTACCATTTAGATGCTTCATACTCAAATGAAGCACCTAGCTGACTATCGATCATTTCATAATTGTTGCTTAAAAACTGCTTTATTTCTACGTTCATTTTCTCTAAGTATGCTTCAGATGGAAAATGTCCCATATCATAGCTCTTAAAGGCTGTTAAATTCGGGATGATTTCTTGGGTTCTACTACGTAATTTATTTTCTGGAAAGAAAACATCCTTTAAGCCAGCTATAACTAAAGTTGGCGCCTTAAAATTCTCTAATTCTTTTTTATCAGTCAACTTTGGCATATCTTGTTCTAATTTAACATGTTGGAATACATCACCGATTATTTGTTTATCTATATCTTTCATACTGTTAGCGGACATTTTATCTGCTATGGCTTGGAGGTGTTTCTCAGATGAAGTGATGTTATATAAGGCGAGTGGGCGCAAGATGTCTTTTATCATTTTCAGTTTAGAGCCTAGTTTTATTCCTGCTGGTGATACCAAAACGGCACAATCGATTTTCTCTGGTAAAAAGGTGGCTAATCGTAAAATAATACCTCCACCATACGATGGTCCGATAAAGGCACATCGTTCGATTTGAAAAAAGTTCATTAACTCTTCTATCCACTGTGCAAAGCTATGATTCTTTGCGGAAATTCTATTCTCTGCACTAAATCCTGGATGTCCTATGGTGTCTGGTGCATATATTCTATAATGCTTAGCTAATGGGGTAAACCAGGTAAGTGTCATGGGGTTAATGCAATTTCCACCTTGAAAGATGAAAATTGGTTTTCCTTGTGGTGGTCCTGCTACAAGAACATGCGTTTTTCCATAACTTGTGTCTACATATTTTCTTTCGACATCGAAGGGAAGTGTTTCTAAATATGCTTCATATTTTTGGCTAAGTATTCTTTTTCCTTCTTTACTTTTGTATATCGTTTTTTCTTCCATTTGACACCTCTATATTCATAATAATATGGTAAAATAATAATACCATAATATTACACTATAGCTAGTCTTTTCTATGTAAACATTAATTACCGTTAGCTGATTTTTTTGACATGTGGAATAGTACATGCTCTTTTAAAGGACTGCTCTCCTCAACATTTGGGTGATTAAATCTCCCAGCAAAACTCATCCCTATTTTTTTCATTACGTTTATGGAAGGCTTGTTCACTTCAGCTGTAAAACTGTAAATATCACTAAAACCTAATTCGCTCTGTCCATAGTGCAAACATGCTGTTGCTCCCTCGGTTGCATATCCTTTCCCCCATGCTTCTTTTTTTAATCGCCATCCAATTTCCACACATGGTGTAAAATCCGCCTTAAATGTGGCTCTATGAAAACCAATAAAACCGATAAATTCTTTAGTTTCTTTTACCTCAACAGCATATAAGCCAAATCCACATTCGCTAAATTCAGAAATAATCGATCTATAGAACTCATATGTTTTTTTATTTGATAATGTTTTAGGAAAATACCTCATAACCTTTTCGTCTGCATTTAGTTCGCAAAATGGCTGTAAATCCGATTCCTTCCAGTCTCGTAATTGTAATCTTGATGTTTTTACATATATCATTTTTCACAACTCCTAAGAATCACTTTTTATAATTTTCATAGAATGTATTATATGACAGCTAAAACCTATTTGGAGGTGTTTAAACTGCTTCATACTGTTAAGCAAGGTGAAACTCTTTATCAGATATCACAAGATTATCGGACACCACTATCGGTGATTATAAGTGCTAATCCAACTATAAATCCAAATATCATATATCCAGGCCAAACCATTGTTATTCCTGGTTTCCCACAGCCTGAAACGATTCCTTATCAAATCGAGGTCTCTGTTAACAATCGCACTCTAAGGTTACTCAAAGATGGTGTAGTGCAAAAACAGTATCCCATTGCTGTTGGCAGCATACTACATGGAACACCTGTCGGAAATTTTATTATTATAAACAAGGCGCCTAACCCTGGAGGACCTTTCGGAACAATGTGGATGAGTCTATCTAAAGAACATTACGGGATTCACGGAACAAATGACCCTAGTTCAATTGGTAAAGCGGTATCAAGAGGATGTATCCGAATGTATAACAAAGATGTGGAAGAATTAGCAAGTATTGTCCCGATTGGAACATCTGTTATTATCCATCCTTGACAGGGGCGAGAGGACATCTCTTCGTCCCTTTTTTCAGTACTGGTGACTTTGCAATTACTGTGCTAGACAAGCTGAAAGTTACATCATTTTAAAGATGTTTTTATATTTGATACGGTGTCTTTATGTTACTTAATTGGTGACACCTGTTAAATAAGCTATTTACATTATACAAAAGATGACGATAGTTATCACACTACCGTCATTAATCCCGATATCTGTAAACATTTCTCCGAGCGTTCCTCGGTCTTACTCTCTTTTCCGGTATGGTCTTCTTTACCGGTTTTTTTTTCTTAACAAATTTACGAACTGCGGTATCAATTAAATCTTCTAAAGGTATCTTTTCTACCAGGGAACCGAGCGTAAATTCCGTTTCAGTAGACGTTGTACCTTCAGATTCTATCTTTTCATCCTCTTTTTCCTGAGTTTTTAGTTTCTCTAACTCTTGTTGGATAAACTCCTTCCATTCCAAGTCATTGGCCTGTTCTGAAACGGATGGAGACACCTCTTCTTCTGTTGAAGATCGGAATCTTTTTCTTTTCCTTCGTTTCTGCTCCACTGGTTAGAGACCTCCCTTATAATATAAATTTTAATTACTCTCCATATATTTATGATACTGAGGCGTCCTTTCTTGGACGTGAGTGGAATTCATTAAATAATAGTCCTTCACCTATATGACCCGGGATATTTATTCATATACTGAACCATGTAGAGATGGGGTGAACGTTGAATGAATATTAAAAAACTAGACTTTAGAGATAAGATACTATACATTCTCGGCATGAGTCTGTGCGGTGTTATTACTTTTGTGGTAGTAGCAGGGGTTATTGCTGCTTTGTTCGTTCCAGCCAGCGAGACGGGGAGGAAGAAGAGAAAGTCAGCTGCTATTCCTGTTGAAGACGATGAGATGGACAACACCAATCCTTTTTTTACGAAATTCAAGCAAAGTTTTAGACGCTTTACCTTTTATTATATGACCTCGGTTAAAGAAGGAGCAGATCTGGCAAAAGATGATATTGTCGAAGCGGTAGAAGAACGTGATCCTGCAGCAGATCGCCTCACAGAGAAATTCCTTGCTGCTGTACAAAAAGGAGTAAAGCATGCTGGTGTAGAAATGATTGTTTTTGGTATCGATATGTTTGAAAAAATGAACAAGTCTGGAGATAAATAAGAAAGCCTGCCAGTGTGTAGTCACTGTCCAGGCCAGCGTTTCAAGAGTTACTTACTCTTTCTTAAGCTCTTGCTCCAGACGATGGCTGATCAAATTGGGGTGATAATATTCAAGCATCTGAATTCCTGGAGAACGTCCGAAATAAATATAGTATCTTTTATAAGGAAGTCGTTGGTCTGGATTAGCAAATTGGATGGTAACGGGACGCTGGAATAAGTCTGTCGTGTCTGTTTCGTTGATGAATCCCGAGTCCAACACCTTGCGAAAAGTACGAACACTGAGGGAGTTGATCGCTTTGCCAATGCCTTCTTGCTGATGCGCGAGGCTTTCATATAAAGCTTTTGGTACATGCTTTGAGTAGACGAGGGCTATGTTATGTGACACAACTAACCGACTTTCTTCACCAACTAAAATGGATTCCCGAATATAATAGGGTCCTCCTGACGATTGACCCAGCAGATTCACATCTTCATTAGCTATTTGTTCTTGTCGGATCACCTCTACTCTAACTTTTTCATTTAATAACGTTTCGAGTATATCCGTAGTTCGACCATCGGTAACTAATAAAAGGTCGAATAATAAACGTTGCAGCACTCGTTCTACATGGGAGTCTCTCATCCCTTCACCTCCCTTCATCAGACCAGTTAGGCTTAAAGGAATAAATTAGAATCCATGAGTCCCTGCCAAAAGCTATTGAATTCGTTGATGTCGATTTGCTGCTTTGCGTCTGAAAGAGCTACCGGAGGATTTGGGTGAACTTCCACCATCACCCCATCTGCACCAGCAGCAAGAGCTGCTTTCGCACAAGGTAATAAAATATCTTTTCTTCCAGTCGAGTGACTGACATCTGCAAATACTGGAAGGTGGGTCTCCTTTTTTAAAATGGGGACTGCGGAAATATCAAGCGTATTGCGGGTGGCTTTTTCAAAAGTACGAATACCACGTTCGATTAACATAACCTGATCATTTCCTTGATCCAAAATATATTCTGCCGCGAGCTTAAACTCCTCCAATGTAGCAGAGGCACCACGTTTTAATAATACAGGCTTCTTACTTTGACCAACGGCTTTCAATAGCTCAAAGTTCTGCATGTTTCTTGCGCCTATTTGAAATATATCGATATATTTTGATGCGATATCGATTTTATCTGGACTCATAATTTCACTAATCGTGACCATATCGGTTTCATCTGCGACCTGTTTCATTATTTTTAATCCGTCTTCACCTAGTCCTTGGAAGTCATAAGGAGATGTTCTCGGTTTGAAAGCTCCGCCACGTAAAACCGTTACACCCTTTTTCTTTAAAGCGGAAGCAACTGTTAAAAGCTGATCTCTTGATTCAACAGAACAGGGACCAGCGATCAGAATAGGTGTCGAACCACCAAAAACAGCTTGCTTCACTTTAATAACCGTATCGTCATTTTTATGGTCACGACTTACGAGAAGCCGTGGTTTCCCTTGTTGATTGCTCATCATCAACCGTCCTTTCGCTTTTTAATATATACAGGCTTTAGAGATGGGACATTTTTCACAAGCTTCGCGCGATCAAGTAATGAAGTGATTTCCACAGTGACAGGAACATGAAGTAGTGATGTTAATAATGATGAGATCTTTTCCTCTGACCATTTTTCAGCATCATGAGAATCGATGAAAAGGTGGAGTCCGTCTTCTTGCTCGATCAATTCCCAAGCGTCTGGAGCAGGGGATAACGAATAGACTGCTTCTTGAATATCAAAGGCATCCAGGGCCGTATTATCAAATACAATTCGATCCTTACTTCTGCCGTAATGAATTAGCTTTGCACCCGTCCGGCCACAGTCACAAGCGCTAGGTTCTACAGAGATAATGTCCTCATTAAAATAACGAAGCAATGGGGAACCTTGGTGGGAAAGTGTCGTAATCGCAGCAAACCCTCTTTCTCCATTAGCTACAGCACGAGATCCCTCTTCATTTAGTACTTCTACAAAAAAATCCTGTTCGACAATATGCATGGTGCCGAATTCACACATGGTGGCAATATTGGCGGTTTCTGTTGATCCGTACATATTGAAAACAGGAACTCCCCAAAGAGCTTCTATATGTTTCCTGCGCTGATCACTCATTAATTCACCTGCCACACATATCGCCCTTAATGATGGAAAATCCTTGCTCGCCTCCAAACCACTTAGTCGAGCCGCTTCTGCCAACAGTTCCATCTCCCGTGGAAGCCCTGCTAAAACCGTTACTGAAAGTTTTTTTGTTAGATGTAACACTCTAGGATATGGCATAACTACTGTACGCCCACTCGCTGGAACAACTCCCGCTTCTGTCTGCCAAGCTGCCTGTTGCATTAAAAAAGCAGGTAATGCCATTGCATAAGGAAAGCGAATAAGCACCAGATCCTCTGGTGTCAATTGCACGCCACATTCTTTTAATTGTCTTCCGCCAACGATCAAATCCTGTTGCGTAAACCAGGAGGCAGATGGCTCGCCAGTCGTTCCGGTCGATTCATGGTATTGGGCTATTTTCTCCTTATCGACAGCAAGATGACCAAAAATACCGGCATCACGTAAATCTTGTTTCGTTGTTAATGGAAGTGTAGCGATTTGTTCTAACGTGACATCTTCTGGCGGTTGATCCGCTAATTTTTTTTGATAAAGTGGCGAGTTAAGCATTCGCTGATACGTCTCTTTGAACTTTTTTTCGCTGTCTTTTTTAATATCAGTCATAACGATCCTCCCTTCTTGTCGTTTTTTAGATATTTAAGTGAATACCCTCTGCGCTTTACCGAATGTACGAGGAATATCATCCCGGATAACAACGTTGCATTCCACACCAATCCGGTCCAACATATGCTGCTTGATTTTTGTTGCTAACTGTTCATCACTTAATGTGGTACGAAACTTCTCAGCTTCAATGGTTAAGACACCTTGATTTAACTTTAGATGATACCAAAGTCCAACTTCCGGAATCTCCATAAGAAAATGCTCAATCAAAAACGGAGAATAATCGTGTTCACCCAAACGAAGCATATGCTCCATTCTGCCTCTTAGTTGTAAAACGTCCATAGTCGTGCCACACTCACAATTTGATTCTTTCAAATTACCAAGATCTCCAGTTCGATAACGAACCATCGGCATCCCTTCACGAAGCAGTGTCGTTACCACAATTTCTCCTGTTTTACCTGATGGTAGAACTTGCCCTGAGTCCGGATCAATGATTTCCAATTTCACATGGCCTTCCATGACGTGATAGCCTTTATGCTTACTGCACTCTACTCCGATAACACCGCACTCGGTTGAACCATAGAAAAAGGAGACTTCACAGTCCCACCACTTTTCCAAGCGTTCTCGGAAGGCAGGAGAACATCCTTCCCCGGTTAACCAGATTTTTTTCAGTTGAATATCTTCACCAATTTTTATACCGAACTTCTCACTTTCTTCTGCTAATAGTGCTGCATAAGATGGGGTTGTTGTAAGCACGGTCGCTTGATATTCCTTCATTAGCTCCAACGATTTATCGACCGGAGCCATATAACCACCCTTACCAAGCGATAAAACCGCTGTGCCAAATGCAAATTGAAATAAACGCTGAAATCCTAGACCAGGTAAAGCAAACTCATAAGGAAGTGCGATCGCCGCAACATCATTTTCTGATTCTTTAAACAGTTCTAAATACTTCGGCAATAAATCATAAACATATTGATCTGCTAAAGTATACGCAGTATAAATAGGCTTACCAGACGTCCCACTAGTGAGGTGAACCTGACCTATTTCTTTTGGATCCACGCATAACAGTTTCTCTTTATCCCCTCTAATAACGTTTTTTTCAAGCATTGGCACTTTAGACAGTTGTTCAAGATGATCGATTCTAGGTTCTTCAAATCCAGCCGCTTCTAACCTTTGGCGGTAGTATTGATTTTGCTTCCAGACATGAGCAAGAGTTGCGTTCACTGCTTGCAACTGATACTCTTCCTTCTCATTACGAGGAAGTACTTCAATTGTTTTTCCTTGCTCATCTAATTGCTTGTAAAATTCTTTAAATGCTTCTAAATGGGAAGATTGATCATCAATGGAAACGGTCATTTTATGTGTTTGAACCTTCATCATACTCCTCCATTCTGTTTATATTTAACTTTCAATTGAAAATAAATAGGATAAATCCCTATCAATCTGTTTTTCTCTCCCTTCCTTTACTTTCTATCAAATGCCAATCCATTCCGTATTGACTCGGACAAACATATATTTTTGAGAAAATGATGATTGTATCCAAACTGTTTCTATCAACTATACATATCGTAACTAGCATATAGCGTTAGAGATCTAATTAACTTGAGAAATCTATCTAGACATCTTAATTCGCTAGGAGGTTGATTTTTTGAAAAAAAGACGTACCGATACAAATCGTTTTGATGAAGGTAAGAAAAGTATGATGAAAGGTGTCAACGGGGATAAAAAGGCAGTGAAAGAAGCATATGACATTTTCGCAGAACTTCGCAAAAGAGATGCAAACAATCCACTTTTGGAAGCCTATTATGGAAGTACATTGACCCTATTAGCACGTGATGCGGCAGAACCAATAGAAAAAGCGGATCATGCACAAGAAGGATTAGATGCACTGAATCGAGCTGTTTCTAACAATTCTAAAAATAAGGAAATTCGATTATTACGTGCCAAAGTATGTTTGAAACTACCCGAATCCTATTTTCATTGCTCACAAACAGCCATTGAAGATCTCTCCTTCCTTCTGGACCGTTATAAAAGGGATGCCAGTTATCTGTCTGATGAGGAGGTAAAGGAAATTACTAATGACCTAAGAACAGCCCGGAAAAACGCTATGAAAAACTAGGATATAGGAGGGGGTGAATATAAATTGGCAAGTAATAGATTACTAGAAAAGGTCCTTCCACTTCACAAGAAAGCCGTCAAAGGAGATGAAAAAGCTGCTGTTGAATTGGACCAATTGCTGGAACGGGGACGTTCTACCGGTTCAAATGCACCCTTAGTAGATGCCTATCACGGAAATACGATGATACTAATCGCCCGAGATAAGACAAATCCTCTCGATAAATTAAAATGGTCCAAGGCAGGACTAAAGCTTCTGGACGGAGCGGTAAATGCTGAACCTGATAATAGCATGATTCGTTTACTAAGAGGGAAAACAGCCTATATGTTACCTGAGAAACATTTCCACCGAGCTAAAACAGCCATTGAAGATTACACGTTTCTCATTAATCAGGAACAAAAAAAAGAAGGGTTGCTTGGCAAGTATGATTACTTGCGACTTCGTTATGAACTTGGCGAGGTATATTATCGTATTGGACAAAACCAAGAAGCAGGTACATGTTGGAGAGAACTGAAGCACGCATCCGGTGATCCTGAATTCCTTCATTTACTTGAACTAAAGCTCGGAATATTGGAAGGAAAGCCAGCAGTTGAGCATATCCCAAACACGGATAGTCCTACTTCTATTTTGCTCAGAAAAACCGTTCGTGCCGTTGGTAATGAGCTTCAACAATTGGCAACACAAAAAAGTAAGAACGATCACAATAAAATTAACGGGTAGGATGGGAATCGAACGCGAAAGGAGGTGAAAGACATGACAAAAGAGGAGATTAAGAGATTCGCTAGAAAAATCAGAACCGAATCCCAGCCTATCATTTCCTCCGCATTAGTAACCGGTGCCACTCGAATCAGTGACGAAATGAATCATGCGGTGAGAGGTGTTCATCATTCCCCCACCATCCTCTTAAGCAGAATTGCTACTTCACTACGAAATGGCGCCATTGCAGCAGGTCAAGAGATGATGGTAAGTGGAGTGGAAAACGTGAAAAAGAATAGAATCTAATCCTCCGGCAGGGTAAAAGCATGTAAGGTCACCGGTAATTTTTCTTCACGGGATATGTAAGTCTGTAGACGGGATAAGCAGTCCCCTTCACGGGATATCTTTCTCGCTTGACGGGATAAGTCTGTTTATCCTGTTAAGCGAAGTAAGTATCCCGTGAAGAAAGAAAGTTATCCCGTCAAGACAAGAGAATATCCAGTGAAGAAATCCATTTTGCCAAAAACCGAACTATCGTAATAGTTCGGTTTTTATATTTATCCTTAACAATGTTATATATCAAGCCTTAAAATAATTTCCCATGCTTATAAAGAAGCGTAAATAATTTTTTAGTCGCGTAACGAAAGCAAGTTTGGCGCATGCTGTCTAGCTTTCGTTCAAAATATTCATTAAAGACCTTTTCACAGCTTTGAGACATTTGTTCATACATCTCGTGTAACGTTTCTTCATTTGTATATAGTTGCGTAATTCTATCCTGTTTCCATTCCAAATAAGAGACCATTACACCACCAGCATTCACAAGAATATCAGGGATGACAATTTTTCCTTGTCCATTAAGATAATCATCTGCCATAGCAGTGATCGGTGAATTGGCCCCTTCTACTAGGATATCAGCTTTTACATCCTGCATATTCTGTTCGGTAATCTGTCTCTGAGTTGCAGCTAGAATCAATACTTCCACATCCAAGGTTAAGACATCTTCTCTATCTCTAATATCTGCCTCGACTCCAATATTTTCTAGTTCTGCCGGGGTCTGAGGCAAGTTTCCGTTCTCTGACTGAAAAAGTACCAATTCTGGAATATTAATACCATCCTTATTGTAAAGCGTCACGTTATGATCACTTACAGCTATTACACGGTGTTTTAATTTCTCACTAGTATATGCTTCTAGAGCTGCAACAGACCCTACATTACCAAATCCTTGAATCGCTATCGATATTTCTTTATTTTGCGTATGCTTGTTATAAAAAGATTGAAGTTTCTGGTACTGCATTTTATGCATTTCATTTTCATCATTAAAAATTAGCTTATTTTGCTTTTTTGCCCACTCATGAACGAGCCAGAAATAACTAAAAAAGGTACCTTTACCTGTTGCTTCTCTTCGTCCTTTCGCACCACCATTATCGATACTTTTTCCTGTAAAGGCCCCCAAATAGTTCTTCCCTGGATGAATCGTTTTGTATTCTCCTACCATCCAATCCATTATTTTTTCATTCGTTCCCATATCTGGCGCTGGTATATCATGTGTTGGGCCTAAATCAGGTGCAAATCGCTGTACGTATTTCTTAGAAACAAAATTTAGTTCCCGATCTGAATAATCGTTAGGATTAATTACAACGCCACCTTTCGCACCACCATATGGAAGTTCATGTAATGCATTTTTCAGCGTCATCAAAACGGCTAAATTCTCTACTTCTTCCTCACTTACCGATTCATTATAACGGATGCCACCTTTATAAAAACCGGCAATATTATTATGCTGAATTCGATAGGCAGGAATCCTGATAATTCTGCCATCATCTTTGACTACTCGAATATAACTCTTAATTATCTTATCGGTAGTCGTGAGTATTTCTTGTGCCGATTCAAACGCTTTTTCCCTTTGTTCCCCTTTCAGTTCAGAAATGAAAGTCTCATCCTTTTGTAATTTTTGCAACATTTCTTTGATAATGCCTTGTGTCTGTAATAAATTCATTCTATGCCTCACTCCCTATATGTTTTAACTAGCAAACCACTAGTCTTTTATTGAAATGATGTAGAGTTACAATGTGTTCCTCTATTTCAGGAACTACTCAAGAATAGTCGCTATCAACACACACTTGTAATTTTTATTCCATTTCACAAAAAATATGTATTTGTTTAGTGGCTAATAATTAAAGAACCAGCAGTATTCATAATGCTTTAAACCTAGTTTTTATGTTATAGTTATACAATTGCCATTTCATACACTAGTTAAACAGTTTTCGATCACTTTCAAAATATTTTTTCTTATACGAAAAATAAACCCTCTGCTACATCATAGCAAAGGGTTTACATATTATCACGGTGTAATCTAACAATCAGTGGGAGTTCAAAACTCCCACTGATTGAAGTCTAACTTTATCTAACTGTATTCTTACTGTTTCTTACAATTAAGAAAATACTACCTCCAACAGCCATTAATACTAACCCTAAGATTAACCAATTATATTGATTGGTAGCAGTATCTGGCAGAGTATTTTCTGCATCTTCCATTTGTGCTATTTCTTCGTCTGCCAACTCAAATACACCATATATACTAAAGTGTGATAATTCAGCAACAACTTCACCTGTCGTTCTAACGATACTATTCGGAACGATCACTTCTTTTTTATCACCATTATCATCAATATAAACGACCTTTATATTATCCCAGTTTTCAACTTTATCTGGGTCAATAGTAAAGGTTACTGTAATTGGCGAATCGAAGCTAATTTCCTTTCCTTCAGATAATAGTTTGAAATCATACAGGCTACTTAAAGCATCCCTATTTTTAGACGTCACGTCTTCACTTACATCGCCAAACTCGAATTCAATATCCTCTTTATCTTTTAAAATGGAAACGGGAATATTAACAGTTACATTTTCACCGTCCAGCTCGATAGAAGCATTTTCATCCAGTTGATCAATCACTTGTTTTGTGAGTGTCACTTTTTTGGCGGTATCTTTAATTTTGTAAATATTATCTTCTAATTGAAGTTTATTTAAGTTGTTTATTTTAAGTTTTTTCTTAGTTTTATTTTTATCTTTGTTGTTTTTGTCTTTATCTTTATCTTTGTCTTTGTCTTTGTCTTTGTCTTTATCTTTGTCTTTGTCTTTGTCTTTGTCTCCAGAATCGTCTCCGTTTCCTGGTTCGCCTTCGTCTCCGGATCCATCTCCGTCTCCTGGATCAGTTTCAGGGGAGGTGATACTAGTAAAATAATCACTAACTTCAGTAGAAGAGAGCACTTTATTTCCGTAAATCCTCAAATCATCCATTAAACCTTTATATGGAGCATCCCAATAATTGACACCTAATGCAAATTTCGCATCTGTTGTTGTAAAAATATTCGGGAAACCTTCTCCAGTAAATGCTGCTTCTCCATTAACATAAACAGTAATTTCGCCTTCATTAACCGTATATGCTAAATGCGTCCACTCGTTAGTCGGTATAATTTCGCCTATCGACGCATCGTACCAGTCTTCACCAGCCCATATTTTTGTAACACCGTGTCCATTAGGTACAAGACTTGACCAGCTACCTGTAGTTCTCGCGCCAAAGAAAGATGTAGTAAATTCATTGATTTCTGAAGGATTTAACCATAAAGACACTGAATATTTATTGCTTGAGATTAAACCGTCTGGTAAACGAATACCTGATTCACCATCAAATTCAGCGGCTTGTCCATCAATTCCTTCCGCGTATGTGATCGTACCGTCTGTATTATCAATTCGGTTACCAGTAGGGGTTCCCGGCTCACTATTTCCTGATTCATCCTCTAGATTTTCTTCAAAGCTATAATGTGCTGTTATTTCTTCTGGATTGTTGTAAAGGGATTGAACGTTTTCTTCAGGAAGAGCAACCCCATCATAAATTCGCACCTCATCCATTAACCCTTTGTAAGGAGTATCCCAATAGTTTACACCTAATGCAAATGTACCATCTAGCGTTGTAAATATCTCTGGGTAGTCTTCACTTGAGGCTTTCGCTTCACCGTTAATATAGAATACTGCCTCACCATCATCTACTGTTAATGCAACATGTGACCATTCATCTACAGGAATCGTTGTATCCGTTCCGAGATCAGTATATGTGCCACCATTGTCTGACCATACCATTGTATTGGCCCAAGCTGAATAAGGTAAAATACTAATCCAGCTAGAACTGCTTTTCCCACCGAAGAATGAAGTTGTATGATTTGTCAGTTCCTCAGGTTTTAACCATAACGAAACAGAGTACGTATTACTTGCTATCAAACCTTCATCTAGTAATAGCCCGGAGTTACCATCAAACTTCGCTGCCTGACCCACAACGCCATCAGTAAGCGTAATTTCACCGCCAGTATTATCAATTCGATTACCGGTTACAGTTGCTTCTGCTTTATTTCCAGAACGATCTTTAAACCCGTCACTAAAATCATAAAAAGCAGATAATCCACCTTCAGATTGAGCTGGAACAGTAACGGTAATTGTTTCTGTTTCGGTAATATCACCTAAAGTAATCGTTGCTGTTAGATCAACAGTTGCATCATCTGAACCAAATGATGGCCTTACAACCACACCTTCATTTGAAATAATATCTGGGGCAGATGAATCCCATGTAATCTCTGTCCCCTGTGCTGCTGTAGTAGGTAGATTGATGTCTGTAATCACACTTGATGGAATACTTGATTTCAGATCATTTTTAACCGCATCTACTACTTCTTGATTATCTTTTGTATCACCTGCACTACCCCAGATCACAACTCCATCATTAGACATTGCACTGAAAGTCATCACCCATTTTTGTGAGGTTGGATCATATTGACGAATAAAAACACCATCATACGTTTCTTCATCCGCCGTTAATTCAACTCGGTAGTCATCATATAATTCCCATGTACCTGTTACTGCACCACTAACCGTATGATCTTCATTTAGTGCTATCCAAGTCGATTCTGTTAATTCAGCTGTAATTTCTTTCCCATGGTTAATGTATTTGTAATTACCAGTTACATCCTCTTCTGACACAGCTTCGATAGTTTCCCCTGCATAGTGATATGGGGTTGGCACTGGCCAATTGTCACTGTTTTTAAATGTTTGGTGTACGCGAACTTCATGAATTCCACCTTCAGGAAAACGCACGTGTGTCACAATAAACTCTTTTCCATCATCATCAATTAAATAAGAGTTGTGCCCGGGCGACATATAACCAGTACCGTTTCCAGTACCTTCTTCTCCCGCATCTCTTTTAAATAAGAAATTACCCATCATTTTATTACCGATTTCCTTGTGATCGTCATTACCAGGGAAGTTAGCTGGATAATCCCCTTCAATATAAAAATCTTCCGGGAAAACAGCTTCTCTTCCTGCTGCATCCACATAAGGACCTGCGATGTTCTCTGATCTAAACTGTCTCATTTGATAACCACCATCAGAGGCTAGTCCACCATATGTTATATATAAATAATAATATCCTGTTTCTTCATCATATACAGCATATGTTCCCTCACCGGATCGTCCATATCCACCGGCGATCTTTGTACCAAAGTAACGATCAATCATTCTGCCATCTGAAGTTTCGCCGTCTTCTCCAGGATAGATTGGTGTACCTGTTTCTTTATCTAATTCTAAGATAAATGTACCACCAGACCAGGAACCATATGTCATATATAGATCCCCATTTTTATCATAAAGAATATTGGCATCGATTGCGTTTGTATAATAAGCGTTATTGAACGTACCGCGATCTGTAAACCAGTCGGGATTCAATTCATCAAATACACCTTCATCAATTAGATCAGATATATTGGTATTTTCCCAATGCTTATTAACATCACTGTTGTTGTCGTAAGCTTCATGATCTGTAAAACCAGAGTACATAATGGTATCAGTGTATTCATATGGTCCTTCCACATCTTTCGAAACCGCAATACCTATGGCAGAACGATTATAAGTCGAAGAAACACTGTAATACATCATATACGCACCCATTGTTCCATCATCCCAGACAAAATCTTTATTCCAGAAGATGTCCGGCGCCCATACAGCAAAGCCTCCAGAACTATCTGCATCATCCTCCCCAGCCCATTCAAACGACTCCGCAAGATTTTCTGATAGATTACCGTATATTGGATTATTCTCAGGTGTTTGGTATTCACTTTCCACTAATGACGTCCAATTACTTAAATCGCTTGACTTAGCTGCAGCAATATGTGAGCCAAACACGTAGTAGGAACCGTTTTTTGCCTTAATAATGGATGGGTCATGGACAGATACCCGTTCAAAATCTATCGGTTCAGAATCCGTTTGTTCATCACCCAAAACGGTACTTGGTATGAAAAAAAGTAATACAAGTAATGCAACAAAACCTATTTGAATTAGTTGTTTCACTATTTCTTTTCCCCTCTCTCCAATTAAAATGAAAGCGTAATCATTTTTAAATCATTTATGATGTGACAGTTTCGAACAATAATACTTTACTTTAAATACGTATAACGTTAATGAAAACAGAGGATTTCACACTAAAAAATTTATTTATTTTACCATTTCATTAACTATTACTATGACATTCGAATTAGTTATTTAGACACTACCCTCCTTTTGAAATAAGTAGATTCACCGTTTATAAATCGCTTTCAAAAATAATGTTACTATAAAAAAATACAATTCACAAGATGAAAAATAAATAAATTAACAAACCATTTTATATTATATTGTTTTTGATTAACATATAAATTAATCAAATGTGTCACTATTGTTCCTAAGGAGACTTTTACAAAGTAAATTGTTAATAAAAACACCAGCAATCAATGGCAAGAAAGCAATTAATTTATGCTATACCGATTATATTAAACTTTTACACGATAGCTGACCTCGTATTCGACTTAATGAAACAGGACTGATTCCTAAATAGGAAGCAATGTGATATTGTGTAATACGATCCTCTAAGCCTGGAAACTCTTCTAAAAAAAGATGATAGCGCTCTTCTGCAGAATGAAGCAAAAGCTGACGTTCCCTTGTTTCTTTTTTGATATAGAGCTGCTCAATTAATTTCCTACCCACCACTTCCCAACAATGGTGACGTTCGTACAGTTGTAACAAAACCTTATAGGTAAAGGAAGCCACCACTGCATTCTCCAACGCTTGAATTGCAAAATACGAAGGAATCGAACTTATGACAGAGCTATAGGAAGTGAAAAACTGTCCTTCCTGAACAAAACTTTTATTAAATTCATCCCCATCTTCTTTTAAATAAAACATGCGAAAGACGCCAGAGTGGCAAAAATAAATTCGATCACTCACCTCACCAGCCTGTACGAGTAAATCCCCTTTTCTCACTGAATGCCATTTAATTTTAGACTTTAAATAGTGCCACTCCAATTCTGGTATATCCGTCAATTGACTAAAACTTTTGAAAATAGCTTGATGATTCATTTCACAACCTCCCTAGAGATTAACCTATGTTAATGATAATGGAAAAAATTAGATTTATGCTAGTGTAAACTATATTTTCTGAAAAAGGAGAAGATACAATGAATCTTCATGGTGTAAAAGTACTGATTACTGGAGGCACTTCTGGAATTGGCTTAAAGTTAGTGGAAGAACTTATTCGAGAAAAAGCAAAGGTTATCGTTGTTGGCAGAAGCGAAGAAAAGCTTCAACTATTAAGTCAGGATCAGCAGATCAACAGTGTCTACGCATGTGATCTATCCAATCCTCAAGAAGTAATCCGCCTATCTGAAAAGATTAGTCAACATCACCCTGATTTACAAGTGCTTATTAATAATGCTGGTATACAACATAATATACTGTTTGCTGAAGCGACATCTACGAGTGAATTAATTCAATCAGAGGTGAATACGAATTTTCTTGCGCCACTTTTGTTAACAAGAGGGTTGCTCCCTGTATTAACCAAACAGACGCAAGCGGTTTTAGTGAATATGTCATCTGGTTTAGCTTTAACCCCGAAATTTAAATCTGCTGTTTATTGTGGTACCAAGGGAGGTCTACACATTTTCTCGAAGGCCCTACGCATTCAATATGACCCACAAACATTACGTGTCATCGAAATTCTTCCACCTGCAGTAGATACACCTATGACTGCTGGGAGAGGTCGAAAAAAGATATCACCGGAAATGGTTGCGAAGAAAACCATCCATGCTATCACCAATCAAAAGAAGGAAGTCTATGTGCATAAAACTAAAATACTTTATTGGTTAAATAGATTGTCACCAACACTTGCTCAGCAATTGATGAAACAATTTAAATAATTTTAAACATAAAAGAAGCAAGCTGTTATCAACAACAACAGCTTGCTTCTTTTAATCCTTAATATTTATACGATTGGCCACCATCTATCGGAATAACTGCACCATTAATGAAATTAGCTTGATCAGATAATAAGAAGGCAACTAAATAACCGACTTCTTCCGGTTTACCAAATCGTTTCATCGGATTAGCACTGACAAATTCTTTACCTGCTTCTTCCCAGTTTTCACCACCGACCTGCTTGAGAGAACCTTCGACCATTGGTGTCATAATCGCGCCTGGTGCAATTGCTTTAATACTTACACCAAACTCTCCATACTCAACACCTGAGTTACGTGTTAGTCCAACAACTCCATGTTTACTTGCTGAATAACCTGATTGATTTCCAACACCACGAATTCCTCCGACGGAAGCGGTGTTCACAATCGAGCCATACCCTTGTTTCTTCATAATAGCAAGCACATGCTTCATGCCATAAAAGACACCATTTAAATTGATATTAATGACTTTCTCAAATTCATCCACACCATAATCTTCGGTTAAATTTTGTTTCCCTTCAATGCCGGCATTATTGAAGAAAGCATCAATTTTTCCGAATTTATCTACAGTATGCTCAATATAATTTTTTACATCGGCCTCTTTTGCTACGTTAGCTTCTACTAGCTCCACCGTTGCCTCAGGTGCGACATCCATAATTGCCTGCTTACTTTCCTCTAATCCCTCTTCATTAATGTCCACTAGTACTAGTGTTGCACCTTCTTTCGCCATTTGAAGAGCTGAGGCGGCGCCAAGACCTGAGCCCCCACCAGTAATGATGACTACCTTATCTTGAAATCGCTTCATTAAATTTCACTCCTTTTCTACTAATCCTTCTTAATATGGTAAATTAAAAAGAATCTATTCCTAACGTAAAAATTGTTGCGTAGCTGAGTGAAAGTCGATCCTCTAAAGCCAGACACTAAACAGGGAGCTCTGAAAAATATCAGAGCTCCCTGTTTTTAGTACAGATAATTACCTTTGTATATTTTCAATAATACGTTGATGTAAGAGGTGGACTTTTGGAAGCCCGCTTATCTCCTCTAAAGTTTCGGAATATCCGTTTGCTTTAATTTTTTGTTGTAATTCTACCGCTTCGGGATCACCATTATCTTGATACTGCATAGCAGCTGCAATCACCTTTGTTAAGTTCTCAGGTGCTCGATTGAATAACTCCATATAAAGCGTTGCAGGTCGAATTAAGCGATCATTGGCGCTAAGTTTTCGTAGCGGTCCGCGACCTACCCTGATTACTTGATCAGACAAATAAGGGTTCGTAAATCTACCTATAATTTTTTCGCGGTATTGCTCATGTGTGTCGCGATCAAATTGATATTTTTCGATCAGTACATCACCTGTTTCTTTTAAGGCACCCTCCACTACTTGACGAAGATTTTGATCTTGGATCGCTTCTTCGATGGTTTGGTGATAATATTTTTGCCCCAAATAAGCGGCAGCTGCGTGACCTGTGTTAACAGTAAAAAGTTTTCGTTCAATATAAGGGGTTAACTCTTCGACATAAGTGATACCTTTAATATTGGGCACTTCCCCTTTCATACTCGGCATTTCCACTACCCATTCATAGTATGGTTCAACAGAGACGGTGAGCATTTTCTCATTTGATTGATTTGGTACAATACGGTCTACAGCAGCATCCGGAAATCCTGCTAATGATAGAACGGTTGATTTTTGTTCCGCTGGTATATGTTCCAACACTTTTTCTTTTAATAACCTACTTCCACCGATCATATTTTCACAGGCAATGATATTGACTGGATCATCTGATTGGCGAAATCGCTGAAGTAAGCCGTTAGCAATGTTTCCAGCAATAATAGGTAAGACATTTGGACCTACCGCAGTCGTAATGATATCTGCAGTAGCAATGGCATCAGACACATCTTCAAGTTGATCACTACTATTAATCCCCGAAATATTAGTCACGATCTGCTCCTGTTGATCTTGATCCGCCAATAGCACACGGTATTGCTTGTGTTGATTGATCGCATCGATTATTTCCTTATTCACATCAACAAAAGTAGTGTGATATCCTGCATCATGAAGCAATAACCCAATAAATCCCCGGCCAATATTACCTGCTCCAAAGTGAACAGCTTTCATTAATTTACGCCTCCTAATAGATCAAGTATATCTTCTTTTGTGCTTGCTTTGATCAATTGCTGAATATTGTCTTCTCCTGCACATACTAGAGCTATTTTGGATAATATTTCTAAATGTTCATCACCTTTACCTGCAATACCTATTAAAATATTGACGGTATTCCCATCAAAATCCACTCCGTCTGGAACGATTACGACAGATAATCCTGTTTCCAGTACCGCTTTTTTTGCATCTTCCGTACCATGCGGGATCGCTACATTGTTACCAATATAGGTGGAGGTTACTTGTTCGCGTTCAATCATTTTGTCAACATAACCTGCTTCCACATAGCCATTATCTTTTAAGATATTTCCAGTAAAACGGATGGCTTCTTCCTTATTACTTAATGTTGCACCTAATATAATGTTGTTTGTAGTTAAAATCTCTTTTGCCATGTTCATGCACTCCTTTATTCTGAATCTATTTTTTCTGTTATAAACTCGTGTAACTGCTGTGCTAAATACGTACTGATTGCTTCTTGATCTTGCGATTGGAAAAGGTTTTTACTTTCTCCATCTTTAATTAATAAACCACTGATAAAACTCAACACTTCTAAGCCAACTTCCTCTATATTTTCAGGAGAGATCATTAATAAAAGGTTCTCCATAACGACAGGGTTACCATCCATTCCATCAACTTGGATGGATGGGTGAAGTGGATGGATCGAAAAGGAAGGCTTTATTACCTCGTCACTTCGCGTGTGTATTAGTGCTAGCGAGGAATCAGGAATCCCTAACCCTCCCATTTCCATTCGTTTGAGCAACTTGGCTACTACCTTTTTGCTATTGTTTACTACTTGTCGTTCTTTTAACTGATCACATATTGTTTGTAATACAGTTTCTACATGCTCCACTCCTGATACAGGTTGCAGATAAAAACCATTAAGGATAGGTACGACTTGATTCGAGTATTGTTGCATGAGATATAATCGTTTTTGTACATCTTGTTTCGATGTGGCCGGTTTTGTTTTTTTCATTTCTGTTGTGATGTTTAGACTCAGTTTCAACTGTCGTATTTTACGATTAATATGATGGATATCGGTTTTGGTTAACATCGGTGAGGCTAAAATATATTCCTTCCGAATGTGCTTAATCGGAACGGTGGAGACGATGAGATCATAATCAGATGGATTGATTTTATCCAAAGCAAATAAGGAATGATTCTCTACAGAATCAACCTCTGTGAAATGTTGACTGATTTTAGTCGCCAACATTTTCGAGGTGCCGATACCACTGGAGCAGACAACCAATGCTTTTAGTGATACGTTGTCTTCTACTTTTAACAATGCCGATGCAAAGTGTAAGACAAGATAGGCTGTTTCTTCTTTTGGAAACGTTAAAGCTGGAAAGACATGCCTCACACCTGTTTCGATCAAGTTAAATAATTGCGGATAATCCTTTTCTATTTCGTCTACTAACGGATTTTTAATATTCATCCCTTGTTGTAATCGATAAATAGCTGGCTTTAGATGGGCGACTAAATCATTTAAAATATGACCTTCTGCCATGAATGATTGATCAGTGTGCTTACTAACAAATTCGATTAACTCTTTTGCCTTAAATGCGATATCTAATGACGATTCTTCCAATAAATAGTCATGGTCATAACGTAATTTGGCACCAAGTAAATGCATCGTAATATAACCTGTTTCATCATTAGGTATAGGAATGTTGAATATTTTTTCCAGTTCATTCAGTATCTCTTTTGCAATTGTATATTCTGCTGAATCCTCTAATTCACGAAGATAAGCTTCGTCAAATTGGATCGTCTCTCCCTTTTGCAGTCGTTCTAATGCTAACGCGAGATGGACAACGAGGCCAACATAAGCACTATCTGCTAATTCATAGGGAAGTTTTTGCCGCATTTGATCAATGGTTTGTTCGATTATTGTTAATTTTGTCCGGTCTACTAAACCAAGTAATCGGTTGGAGATTGTATCGGTTTGGTCTTGTGATTGTTTTTCAATATTTTTGCGTAACAGTGTGATCACTTCTGACTCGTCAACATGCTTTGAAATCAAATAGCTAATCGCAGAGCGTTTATTGGTTTCGTCACCTTCCATTTTGACCCCATAGCCTCGTTTTCGAACTAATTGCAACTCGTACTTTTCCAATAACGGCTGTAATATATCTAAATCATTACTAACTGTTGCAATAGTGACATGCAACTCGTTTGCTAATGCATATAGCTTGAGTGGTTCATTTGCTTCGAGTAACGTTGTTAAAATCATTGCTTGTCGTTCTTCTGGGGTGTAATCGGTATGTTCCAGTTGAAGAATTGCCAGTTTTAACTGCTGTTTATTTTCTAGTTCTCCGACAATCGAGATGCCAACACCTGCTTTTTTATGAATCGAAAGATCATGTTGCCTGAAGATCTCTTCTGCATTTTTCAAGTCACGATGTACCGTCCGTTCACTCACATCAAGTTCATTCGCTAATTGTCGAATCGTAATAGCATCATGTAGCGATAATAACAGTTCGATCAATTTACGCTCTCTCCCGGACATATACAAGTCTTACACCCCATTTCATGTTGGTTGTTGATACAATTAAATAGGTTTTTCTTATATCTTTATTTTACAGGGCTAACTAGTAGTTATTCAATCTAATCTTGTTCGGATTTAGGCAAGGGAGATGTTGACATTATTAAATAACTGTAATGCTAATATTTTGGATTGTTACACTTAGACAATAAATAAGCTTATATTGATAACATTGATAAGTAATCTAATAATAAATTGATGGGGAATAGTGAATACGCCAACATTATTATTCTTGCTTGAGTTGCAGAGTATAAAAGAGCGCAGGCGTCGGCTTTTACTCCTGCGGGATGTTTTTATCCGAAGAACCACTTTTTAAGCGCCTTTTGCTTAAAAAGTTAACTGAGAAGAAAAACGCGCGGAAAGGGAAGCCGACAAGCCGAAGCGGTTGTTATGCAGTTCTCAAATCTCATAATTAGAAACTAGAGTTATGTCGCATTGTCCTGCTTATGCGAATAAAATGTCCTTTTAAAAGATGTTGTTAGACATGTAAAAAGGTTCCTTCGTTATTACAAAGGAACCTTCTTACATTAATTATTTTTCAATTGTTCGACTAATTCTTCATATTTCGGGCTGTTCAAGAAATTATCTACCGAAATGTGTTGTGCGTTTGGAACTTTTGCTTTTGCACGATCTGTTAAATCTTTATGAGTAATGATAATATCAACTTCACTTGGTAAATTATTAATCGCCTTGTTCGTGACTTCGATCCCTTCAATACCTGCTTTCTTAAACTTATCCTTGAGTAAAGAAGCACCCATCGCACTTGAGCCCATTCCTGCATCACAAGCAAAAATAACTTTATTGACTTCTCCAGCTATTTCATTGCTTCCTCTTAGGGATTCAGACACGGAGCTTTTCTTTCCTTTCATTTCTTCCATTTGACTTGCAGCTTGTGAAATGTCTTCACTCTCTGCTTTGCTTGCCTTCAATATAACAGAGGCAATCAGGAAGGAAACAACTGTTGCAACCAGTACACCAAGCAACACAGCTAGATGATCTCCTTTAGCTGTCATTGCCATAAGAGCAAAAATACTGCCTGGTGACGGAGTTGCGGATAAACCTGCATTAAATATACTGAAGGTGAAAACACCACTAACGCCCCCACCAATTGCTGCTAATAACAGAGCAGGTTTCATTAATATATACGGGAAGTAAATCTCATGAATACCTCCCAAAAAGTGAATCACCGTTGCACCAGATGCTGAACTTCTTGCCATACCTTTACCGAAGACGACGAAGGCTAACAAAATACCCAAACCTGGTCCAGGATTTGTCTCCAGTAAGAATAATATTGATTTCCCTGTTTCAGAAGCTTGCTCTACGCCTAGCGGACTTAGAATTCCATGATTAATTGCATTATTCAAAAATAATACCTTCGCTGGTTCAATGATAATATTTGCTAATGGCAGTAAGCCTGCATTGACCATAACTTCTACACCAGCTGCTAAAACGTCACTTAACCCGGAAACGATTGGTCCGATAATTTTCAAAGCAATTCCTGATAAAATCGCACCTAGAATACCTGCCGAAAAGTTGTTATAAAGCATCTCAAAGCCTGATCGAATACGATGTTGAAACGCCTTATCCATAACTTTAGTAAGGTAACCACCGAGTGGCCCCATAAGCATCGCACCTAAAAACATTGGGATGTCTGCTCCGACAATTACACCCATTGTCGCTGTTGCACCTACAACACCACCACGAATATCGTGGATCATTTTACCTCCTGTAAAACCAATTATTAATGGTAATAAGTAATTGATCATTGGCCCTACAAGCTCAGCTAAACTTTCATTAGGAATCCAACCTGTCGGAATAAATAATGCGGTAATAAGTCCCCAAGCGATAAAAGCAGCAATGTTTGGCATAATCATTCCACTGAGGTAACTACCAAAACGCTGAATTTTTGCACGAAATCCTGCTTGTGCCATCTTCATTTCCCCTTCCCTCTTTAAAATGGAGTACATTAAAAATTATTGCTTATTTTTAGATTATAGCGTTTACACCAGATATTCAATCTAATCTAAACGTCCTTTTGGCAAGGGGAATGTTGACAGGATTAAATAATATTCTATCCATAAAAAAATCCCGTACTTCTTTACGAGGATTCACACGATTCTTTTTTATTTATCTATCCCAAAACCGTACAACAGATAGGAAACACTTTTGCGAATATACTCCTCTGGAGAAAGTGTTTGATTACCGTTTCTCCATTCTACTGATGCTCCATATAATCCCCAGCTTAACATCGTTGCCATCGAGTGGATCGTTGACTCTGGTTCATTCGGATATTGAATCGTTAGTTTTTTGATAAAGATAACAGACAGCTGGTCCTTAATGATACGGGCAATGGTCTCTTCATAGCCACGATGACAACGCTGAGATAAGGAACGCTGAAAATTAGTAATAGCGATGAACAATTGCACCATTTCCTCTTCATCCAGCTCCTCTTTCTGATAGGCTTCCTGTTTTAAGTTAATCATTAAAACGTCAGCTAGTACCGTTTCTAACAAGTCATATATATCCTTAAAATGGTAATAGAAGGTGGCACGATTTATATTCGCATTTGTTGTAATATCCTTAATGGTAATTTGCTTAAACTCCTTTTGACTCGATAGCTCTATAAACGCATCGGTAATCAGCTGCCTCGTTCTTACTATTCTTGGATCAAAATCTGTCTGAGACATGGGATGTTCCTCCTAGTTTTACAACACTTTTTTATTTATGTTGGATATACAACATTCAAACGGTTTTATTGGTATTAAAATGTGTTGTGTACTTGTACTATTGATTGTATAGCAAACCAAATATATATTCCAAAATCGTGTTTAAGGAGGAAATTTGAATGTCAAACAATAAAAATATGATGTGTGATATAAATACAGGGATTTGTGGGGAAACGGATGGAGCAGGCATGGAAATGATGAATTTCCAGCGCCCTCAAAAAAAGATTGACTTATATTATGTGACAGACCCGATTTGCTCCCACTGTTGGGCATTAGAGCCAGTACTTCGACGCTTCACCGAACAATACGGTGACTATTTCCGCTTTCATACGGTTATAGGTGGCTTATTGGAAAAATGGCATGATGGTCCAATTGATCCCGCTAATGGCATCTACCAGCCAGCAGACGTAGTGAAACATTGGCGAGAGGTTGGAGAACATTACCGGATGCCAATCGATGGTAGTCTTATGAAAAATGACCATGTCGAATCATCCTATCCTGCTTCACGTGTGTTTACAATCATCCAGAAACATCATGGAGCCGAGGTTGCCTCCAGTTTCTTAAGACGTGCCCGAGAAGCGCTATTTATTTTCAATCAAAACATTGGCAAGGATGAGGTCTTAATAGAGATAGCATCTAAAATGGATCTGGATGGTAAAGCAATGGTAGATGAAGCAAATCAAACGATTGGCCAGACATTATTATCGGAAAATTTTGACCTTACCAAACAATTAGGGGCAAGAGGCTTTCCTACCATCGTGATGATTAATGAAGAGAACCAGGGAATTAAACTAGTTGGTAATCGTTCTCTGGAAGACTTCGTACAAGCATTGGAAAAGATTCTAGCTAACACGGAGCTTCAGGCTAGCACTCTACCATCACTTGAAAGCATCTTAAAGAAAGAAAAAATGCTTTTTGCTAGAGAAATAGAAGTGCTGTATGATCTTCATGAAGACGAACTTGCATCCTTTATTGAAAAAGAACTGGATGCGAATGCCTATAAAAGAAACGAAGTATTAGGAGAAGTGTATCTTACCTATAACTATTAAAAAATAAACACTTTTACTAGTAGCAATGGTATAATTACCCATATAATCTATTATGAAAGGAGTAATAGGATGGAGGCAGAGTTGGTATACAAGATCAAAGCTTCACTTGGCGAAGGGCCATGTTGGGATACAAGAAATAATATCCTATATTGGACAGATATAGCAGGAAACGTCATTCATCAATTTGATCCTGTAACAAAACGGAACAAGACTTTTTCGATTGGTCAAATGGTTGGTGCAGTTGTTGTTGCAGAGGATGGAAGATTAGTCTTAGCCGCTGAACACGGTTTTTATTATTTTGATATTACAACAAATGAATTAGTGGAGATAAGCGATCCTGAGAAAGGCAACTTGGATAATCGTTTTAATGATGGGAAGGTTGATCCTGCAGGTCGTTTTTGGGCAGGTACGATGCAGAAAAATGACACTCAACCACGAGGGGCATTGTACTGTTTGTTTGCAGATCATCATATTGAAGAAAAATTGTCTGGGTTACGAATATCAAATGGAATTGCGTGGGACCTTGAAAAAAGTAGGATGTATTTTATCGACACTCCCACAGGTAATATCTACGTCTTCCATTATCAAAAGGAAACCGGTGTTATCACCAACCAGCGTGTTGCATTTCCATTCCCTGAGGAGTATGGATCTCCTGATGGAATGACGATCGATTCCGAGGGTATGTTGTGGATAGCAGGCTGGGGATCTGGTCAAGTTACTAGGTGGGATCCTTCAACAGGAAAAGTGTTACTTACCATCAAACTGGCTGCGAAAAACATTACATCCTGTACATTTGGTGGAAAGGACCTTGATACATTATACATCACAACCGCACGAATAGGGATGACGGACCAGGAATTAGAGAACCTTCCATTGTCAGGAAGTCTATTTTCGGTGAAGCCTGGAGTAAAAGGGGTACCTGCCTATTACTTTGCAAACAAGCCTTAAATCTAGCACTATATATTATAACAGAGGAGGTCGTAATGATTACGACCTCCTCTGTTATTATAATGCAATAACTGCTACCTTTGGATCTACATATACTTTTGACAAAAGTGGAAAATTATTGTATAAAAAGTATGGCGTTATCCAAAATTCGAGGAGGATTTTTTTTATGAGAAAAAATAGTATTCTATTATTTTTAACACTTATTTTCACCGTATTTATTGCTGTTGCATGCAGCAACCAAAGTAGTAATAATGATGCCGAAAATAACGAAGTGGAATCAAATCAATCGAATGAAGATGAAGTGAACAATTCCGAGGACTCAGCAAACGAGTCAAATTCTGATGACACACAGAATGATGATGGAACTGACACTGCTAATGACGATGAAAGCTCAAATGATCAAACAAATGACGAGAATGAGCAATCAGATTCCTCTAATGACAGTGCTTCTTCAAATAACAATGAACTGCCCGAAACTATTGTGATAGATGAACAAATTCAACACGAAGAAGGTGTTACTTTTACGCTTGAGCAAATCAACTTTAAAGAAGATCATATTACCGTAGATTTTAATGCCGAAAATTTCACTGGATATTCTCAATATCTAGCAAGTGCCGGAAGAGCCAAAGGTCAAAATTTAGGTGGTATCACATTAGAGGACGACACGGGTTTTGACTATCGATATATTGCGGATGAAGACTCAGACAGAATAGAGCTTGAGGATCAAGAAAAAGTAACTGGAACTGTTAGTTTTGCGGGAAGAATTCAGGAAGATGCCACATCATTAACCTTAATATTTAATCCGGATATGAGTTTAAAATTTTCCTTTGAAGATATTGAGATCGAATGGTAGTAATTAATTTATTTTTTGGAGAGGAGTATCCTCATTGCATTCCAATTTTAAAAAGATGACTCATTTTTTTCCTCTTATTTTATGTGTGGTATTATTAACTGCTTGTATGAATGCAGGAGAAGATAATCCGGAATCATCAAAAGATCCTAATGCATCAAGCGATGAAAACAATTCAGCAAATGAAGACCAGACCGAAAATGTCGAAAGCGATTCTGAGAATGAACAAAATATACCTAATTCGGAATTCGTTATAAAAGAACTAAATATCCAATCAGAATTTACAATAACGGAGATACCTATTGGATCTATTTTTTTAAAAAGCAGCATAGATATGGATTCAAGTTTCGAAAAAGAAGTGATGGAAACATTAACTGAGTTTAATGCTGTAGGTACGGAAGATGGTGCAAAATTAACATTACCAGAAGATATTTTGTTTGATTTTGATTCAGATGAATTACGACCTGAAGCAGATGAAGCAATTGATCAGCTCGCACAAGTGATTGATACAACCGATGATGATGTAACAATCGTTGGACATACAGACAACAAAGGGCAGGATAGCTATAACCTTGAACTGTCAGAAAACCGTGCAAATGCTGTCCTAGATGCACTAGCAGACAAAGGTGTTGAGAAGAATCGTATGACAGCTGAAGGAAAAGGTGCTTCGGAACCGATTGCTGAAAATACAAATAGTGACGGCTCAGATAATCCAGAAGGCAGACAAAAAAACCGCCGGGTAGAAGTAACCGTCCATGGTTTTAATAATTAAGACAAAATATTGTTTTTAAGTTAAAAACTGACCATGCGTTATGTATTGTTACGCAATAACAAGAAAGTGCGACATAGCTGAAGCGGTTAACATTTGCTTTCAAATCGCTACGGCTTGTCCACTTCTCTTGCCATTAGCTATTGGGTAATTTTGTTTTTATAGTGTCACATTAAAACTATAAATAGGGAGAGGTTCATATGATTCTTGGATTGCATCATGCGCAAATTACTATTCCAAAGGGTGCAGAAGAAGAAGGTAAGCAGTTTTATTGCAACGTATTAGGGTTGGAAGAAGTAGAAAAACCAGAATCATTGAAAGGGCGAGGAGGATTTTGGTTAAAAGTTGGCGATCGAGACGTTCACGTAGGTACTGAAGATGGTTTTGACAGACGAACAACAAAGGCTCATTTAGCTTATTTAGTAGACAATATTTCTTATTGGAAAAGTGTTTTGGAACAAATGGGTATTCAAACAATTGAAGGAGCTCCAATTCCGGGGTTTGATCGTTTTGAATTTAGAGATCCTTTTGGTAACAGGGTGGAAATGATTCAAAAATTATAAAATAAGATTAACGGAAGAAAATTTAGGATAGTTCTTTCCTTACGTTTGCTAGATGCCCCAAGTCCCTCCAAAATTTAACGCTTGCCAGAATCACTTATTGCTAGTACACTATTCAAAGTGTTAACTAAAAAAATTATATCGACCTGTATAACCTCAGAATATGGCTTGGGGGTCTCTACCAGGAACCTTAAAATCCTGATTACAGAAAATGAACTTCTCATTTTTTGTAATCAGGATTTTTTTATTTTTAATTTAGAAAGGACGTAAAACAAACGATGAATTTTAAAATTTTTATACTAGCTTTATCAACGGTTGCCGTTGGACTCGTAGAACTAATTGTCGGAGGAATACTACCAACGATCGCCAATGATTTAAATATTTCATTAAGCTCTGCTGGACAACTCATTACAGTTTTTGCATTTGTGTATGCCATCTCTGGCCCTGTGTTATTAGTGCTCACTAGCAGAATCGAGCGAAAAAAGTTATATCTCATTTCCTTATTTATTTTCTTTATCGGGAATATCCTGACTTACTTCAGTCCGAATTTTACCTTTATGATGATCGCAAGGGTCTTGACGGCCATGAGTACCGCACTAATTGTGGTCCTGTCCTTAACGATCGCTGCCAAAATCGTGTCACCGGGACATAGAGCAAAGGCACTCGGTCTCATTTATATGGGTATTAGTTCGTCACTTGTTTTGGGTGTGCCACTGGGCATTTTAATCTCCGATGCATTTGGCTGGCGCGTGATTTTTCTAGGGATAGCTGTTTTATCCATTGGTTCCTTTATTCTTATTTCGATCTATTTAGAGCGAGTTCCCGGAGGAAATGCAATTCCACTTACCAAACAATTAAAAGCAGTAGGTAGTCTTAAATTAGGCAGTGCCCATCTTGCAACGATGTTTATGCTGGCAGGACATTATACACTTTATGCATACTTCACACCCTTTTTAGAAACAGAGCTTCAGCTGAATTCCGCATGGATTAGCATTAGTTATTTATTATTTGGGATTGCAGCAGTAAGTGGTGGAGCATTCGGGGGAGCCCTATCTGATTCGATCGGCACGCATAAAAGTATTCTTACGGTAATTGTGTTATTTGCCATTGTGCTATTCTTATTACCAGTAACTACTTTTTCACTGATTATATTTGTACCGATTATGATGGTTTGGGCAGCATTGAGTTGGAGTTTAGCTCCTCCGCAACAGAGCTATTTGATTGAAACCGATCCTGCTACATCTGACATTCAGCAAAGTTTTAATAATTCTGCCTTACAAATCGGTATTTCTTTTGGCTCAGGGTTTGGTGGCATTGTATTAAGTCAAACCGGATCTGTTTCCTATATTGCTTGGTATGGTGGTGCACTTGTTATTATTTCTTTATTATGTGCTGTCTTTTCTTTAACAAGAAGCACAACTGTGGACGCTGCGGAAGAACATTCTTACGGACAATAATCACGATAATTAAAAAAAGTGTCTGTAAGAATGAATCTAATGGACACTTTACCTCCATTTACAGCAATTTTGTCTATGAGATCGATTCTTACGGACAAAAATTGCATGTTCTTCGATTTTTTGTCCGTAAGAAATAAGAAGGTCACACCGTAACATCCTGATCTCGATAAGTCGCTGTAACTCTACCTTGTTTATCTGTTGCAAATAATACAGACCGTTCTTTTTCCAGCGTAAATTGATAAACCTGCTCCGTTGCAGTGTCTTGTATTTTGATCGTTGTGTCTCTTGCATATTCCGAAACAAAGGTATACAGATATCCATCACGGAAGGTTAGCTTTCTACCATAAATGCCTGGCAGGTTACCACCTTCGATCCATCGCAAATCGTCTTCAACAGCGGCATGCTTTAAAGCTTTCCGATATAAAGCAGTTAATACATCTGTACGTTCATTTAATTCTACTGGGAGGGGAGACCATAGTAATGTTCCTTCGCCCAATTTTACTTCGATTAAACTGCTATCCTTTTGCTCTGAGACTACTTCTTTATTTATTTCTCCAATTCGACGATCACCGAATGAAACCGGGTAGTCGTCACCACCAATAGTCAGCACTTCTTCTCGAACTACATTCGATAAATGATAGTCTCCTAGTTCGTCTGTTAATGGCTGTGAATGCTCCCAATATTCATTCAGTCCAATCGGTCCCGTCCATAATAAGGTAGCACCTGACACTTTAACATAATTGAATATTTTTTCTCTCGCTTCCTTACTGAAATTATGAGCGCTAGGTACGATCACTAACTGAACCGGCTGTTCCTCCAAAGCTTCTAAATGGTACTCTCCCATTGCGCGAAAAGAGACATTCATTTGATACGCTAGCACCCTTGTTAAAGCAGTGGTCGCATCAAAGGCGAATTTTCGATTCGAAAAATCATTCGAATATGGAAAAATAACTGCGACATCCTCTAACTGTCGTTCGTTAAACAGATCACGAATCGCTCCGATAAATCGTCCAAAATCATAGGAGACGTCTGCTTCCGGCTTTTGGGTACCATCTGCACGTAAAACGCCAATATTGGATTCATTGGTATTATCCATGTAAAAGTTGGTATTCCATAACCACTGGACGGCACCCGCTCCACCTGTTGAAAAGGAGTACGTATATTTCCGCTCTAAAATATTGCGTAATTCCTTTTCGGAACGTTTGGCTTTACTGTCGGCGGTTTCGACATACATCATGCCTGTTTCCTGGATCAAATTTGGCTTATTCGGTGTTTTGGTGAAAATACCATCCCAGACTAACTGATCCATCAACCACCAGGAATGCACGGTCGTATAATCAACCGCTTCCTGATAGAAAAATGGTGTTGGACGCTGACTGTACATCGCTTCATCCTGACCAACAGTAACAAGCTGTTTCGGATTCAGTGACTTGATCGTATCACTCAATTCCTTTGCCCATTTGTTATGCATGTCCATCGTAAATAGTGTATAGTCGAGCCAGCGCAAACCTTTTTTCGGTTGCTTCATATCTTCTATATCAAAATTAATCTCTTCCTGTTCCGGTAATGTTACAGACGCAAAGTCCGGTAATTCTTCTGTCGTCATATCCCAGCGTTCTTGCAAAGCAGAGATCGAATCATGCCTTTCTTCAAGCCATGTTACAAAGGCCTTATGTTCAAAGCGATCGTGAGCAGAACGCGGCCCTTGGAAAATACGATTCGGATCAAACATCGACGGTTCGTTAATTAAATCCCATTGTACATTTGTTGTGTTAGCATGTCTTGCTACAAGCGCTCGAATGAAGCGTTTCTGTGCTTTTACACTGCGTGGATCCAGATATGGATTTTCCCCTTCATAGGCAATCGGTGTAAAGGCAAAAAAGTTAAAGGTAACTTCGATGTCGTATTTTTTGGCCGTAAGCAAAAAGGCATCAATCGCACGCAAAACATCTTCAGACGGATGTCCGTCGATGAACATTTGATGACGCCAGCCTGTCCAAAGACCGGTTCGAATCAAATTAATGCCTGCCTCTTTCATCGTTGCCATATCCTGATCCCATACCGCTACGTTTGGCATAAAAATAAATTTACGTGCCACATCTGACGTCATATAGGTTTGGCCTACGATTGGAAAAGGTCTGCCATCCTTTTTAAAATAATCTCTTCCCGCTTCCATCACAGTTCCCTCTTGTAAAAGGTGAGGATCATTCCCCCAGAATCCTTGAGTGAATATTCGCTTTTCTCCTGATTCTGAAGTAGCAATACATTCGATTATATACTGACCTTTTTCAATTGCGAGATCAATTGGCACCTGCAGAAATTGCAGGTCATCTGTCGCTGTAATGGTTTCTCGCCCAGTCCAGACAACCTCTGTTTCCTTGGTAACGACTAACTCAAATTGCCAGTTTGCTGACTGCTTACGCATTTCTTCAATCTGAATGGTAATCGTCGCACGGTCACCCGGCTGATACATGGCATAATTAGGCTTGACCCAGATTTCGGTTACACCTTTACTAGCAAAAGCAGACCATTCAATTAGAGCCTCGATTCCACCATCTTGCCAAAAAGGTTGAGCTATCGTTTGATTGATCATGATCCACCTGCCACCAGCAAAATCACCTTTTGTGTTCTCCAGTAATACAGCTGGTGCAGCGACTTCCCGTTCGTCCTTGGATATTCCTTTTAAGAGTGGATAGATATGGGCATCCATTGGACCGCTTGAACCATTTTCCTCTGGACGATCTTTATGTTTTGTTACATGTAAAATCAGGTTGTGTGTCGATTCCACAGCAAATAACGACTCTTTCCCATCAAAAATCGGAACTCTCCTATCTGCCTGTAGTTTCACAACTGGGGCTGGATCTACGGGTAGAATCTCATGAATCTGGAGCAGTCGATGGTAAGCTGTTTGTGCTCGTTCTATCTGCCACTCACCTTGTTCCGTAAGATGAACCGGGTTGCGAAAAGGCGCACCTCCGATATGAAGCAAGCCTTTGCCCTTTTGGAAGAATGCCAACAGCTTCGACCATACTTTTTTTGGAAAATATGGACCATGCAAATGGACATAGCTGTTATAAGTAGGATCGGTTAAAGCCTCTTCCAACTGATTGGCACCTACCACCTCAATCGTATCATCAAGCTGTTCGAGCCATTCTTTGTCAGGTCTTGTACCCTCATATGGAAATTGCTCATCATAAAATAGTAGTGTCTTTGTCATCGATGTTCCTCCTCTTAACCTTTAACAGCACCTTGAGTCATGCCATTTACAATTTGTTTCTCCATAACTAAATAAAAGAGAATCGTTGGAATTAATACAAGCGTTAACCCGGCCATCTGTGCCGTATAATTAGTCGTATACTCACCAGCAAAGTTTGCCAGTCCTAACGGCAATGTGCTTAAAGCGTCATCATTAATCAATACTAAAGCAAACGAGAATTCATTCCAGTTATTAATAAAATTTAAGATAATCGCTGTCGCTAATGCGGGACGACTCATCGGTAAAATAATCGACCAGAAAATCCGAAACGGACCACAGCCATCCATAATCGCCGATTCCTCGATCTCTTTTGGAAAGGAACTCATAAAGCTTGTTAATAAGAAAATGGTAATTGGCAAATTAAATGCCACATATGGAAAAATCAATGCCAAATGCGTATTAAGAAAGCCGAGCTTTTGCATTAAGATGAACATCGGTACCAATGTCGCATGAATCGGCACTAGTAAACCGATCACAAAAAATCCGTATAAAATGTTTCTGCCTCTAAATTGAAAACGAGCTAAAAAGTACGAGGCAAATGCTCCTACCATGATACAAATCAGTAAGGCAACAATGCCGACGAATAAACTATTAAAGAAATAGGAGCCAATATTGGCGGTCACCCATGCCTCGACATAGTTGGAAAACACCCAGTCGTTAGGCAAACCAAACGGATCAAAAGAAAATTCCTGACCTGTTTTAAATGAGTTCATAATCATCCAAAAGATTGGGTAAGCATTGACGATGGTAAATAAAAATAAAATCAAATAAATCGTGCTGCGTTTCACTCGCTTTTTCGAACGTGCCTGTTTTGAAATCTTATCATAATAAACCGTTGATTCACTCATTACCTACACCTCTTTTCTGCGGAGCAATTTCGTTGTTATTAGGATAAGGGCGATACTAAAGACAAAGATTAAAACAGATATTGCACTACCATATCCATAACGAAGTCCCTCAAATGTTTTATCATACATATACGTCGCCATAACCTCTGTTGAGCTAGCAGGCCCGCCTGAAGTCATAACGAAAATTAAATCGAAAGTTTTTAAGCTACCACTAATACATAAAACGACCGATATTAAGATGATATTCCAAATCGATGGTAAAACGATATGAATTGTCTTCTGCCATTCAGAAGCCCCGTCCAAATCCGCAGCTTCTAATATTTCACTTGGCACTGTTTGCAAAGCAGATAGAAAAATAATAAAGTAAAGCCCAACAAATTGCCAAATAATCGTAATACATACTGCAACCATTGCCCACGTCGGATCCCCGAGCCAGTTTTGCTGCAGAGCACCTAATCCGATTGCTTCTAAAAAGTTATTAATCATCCCATATTCGGAATTGTAAATCATCCGCCATGTGATCGAAATAACAACGGTTGAGATAACAACCGGCATAAAACCAATCGTTCGGAAAAATTTAGCACCTTTTATTTTCCGATTCAATAATAACGCTAAGGCTAAGGCAATCGGTATTTGACCAAATACTGACGCTAAAACGACTAAAATATTGTTTCTGACCGATAACCAAAACACTTTATCTTGCAATACTTCCTGAAAATTTGCCAGTCCAACAAACTGCATATCTGAAAAACCATCCCAGGACATCGTCGAATAATAAAAGGAAATAAAGATCGGAACAATGCTGAAAATCAGATAAATCACTAATGCAGGTATAACACCTACTGCGATAATCCATGGCTTTTTAAGTAAATGCATGTGACCACTCCCTCCAACAGTTAACTTTCCACTATTATAAAAGGGCTTTCATTTTTCTGAAATCCTATAAAATTAACATTATATCTATTTTTCTATGGAATGGAGTTTGCGAAATTGTGTAGGTGTAATCCCAACATAATTTTTAAATACCTGAACAAAATATTTATACTCTCTGTAGCCTACATACTCTGCTATTTCAAAGACTTTATTCGAGGTGTCACTAAGCAACTCTTTTGCCTTATTGATTCGGATCGTATTAAGATATTCAGAATAATTCTGACCTGTCTCCTGTTTAAACAGCATACTAAAATAATTAGGTGTAATATAATGTGCTTCAGCCACTTCTAATGCTTTAATATCCTGCTGGTAGTTTTTCTCGATATATTGCTTGGCCTGTTGAATAATCCAGTGACTGTCATTAGACCGCTCTACATATTCCAACATGCTATTCAGATCGGCTTCTAATAAATCCTGAAGGGCACAAACACTGTTATATATAAGTAAATCCGTATCTTCACTTAATCGAAAATCGATCTGTTCAAACATTGATTCTTGTGCCCTTTCTTTAACCGATGCAATCAGAAAAAGACATTGCCTTTTTATTTGTTGAAGGGTTAGTGACTTATCTTCAAAACGATGAAATAAATTAGCTACTATATTCCGTACAGCAGAGTTATTTTGTTGAAAAACAGCCTCTGCTAGATCAGCTGCCTGTTGTCTGTTGTAATTGTAATTGTTGACAGATGGAAGATTCTCATCATCTGTTACCACCTGCTTCGATGTGCCTCGATAATAACTTAAACGAGTATTAAGCTTCTGATAAAGTGTCGCTAATTGATGCATATCATGATAGCAGCTGGAAATTGCTAACGACACGTCACCATTAAAATATTTCTGTATCATTGCTGTCAGCTGATCGATCTTCTCTGTGAAAATACCTTCTTGATCATATAGAAAAAGTACTAACTGATTCTCATGCATTTCTACACCAATAGAGGAGACATTCATTTGATCCATCATTTGTTTTAACTTGTCATAGGACAGTGCCGACTGATTTGTTTTATAATAGTTTCTTTTTTCAATTAACAATAAGCGAAACGCATAGTGTTGATGCTTGATTTTTTCAGATAAATGATAGGAATCTGGTAAATGAAACAATTGCTGTGATAAATAATTAGACAGAATTGTCTCATTCTTCGACTGTTGCTGACGTCTCGTCTCTTCGATTTGCTGTTTTACTTTTCCAACCAATGCCCATAATTCATCGATATCGACTGGTTTCAATAAATAATCTTCTACACCGATCCGAAGTGCTTGACGGGCGTATTCGAATTCTTCATAACCACTAATCATAATAATCGTCACATCAGGAAAATGCTCAATTATTGCTTTTGATAACTGAATTCCATCCATTTCAGGCATATAGACATCGGTAATGACAATGTCGACTGGTTCTGTCTCCATGATTTCCAATGCCTTCTTGCCATTGATGGCCGACCCAACTACATCGATCTCCATCTCATTCCAAGGAATCGTATTCATTAAACCCTGGCATATTAGCGGCTCATCATCTACAATTAACATTTTTAATGTCATTTCACCTGTCAACTCCTTCTATCAGCTGATTGAGTATTTGTTTGTCCTTGATCCAAGGTACCTTCATACGGACACAGGCCCCAATTTCGGCATCAACTATTTCAATACCATACGGCTTACCGAACGCATTAGTAATGCGGTCGTGCACATTTTTTAACGCATAACTGTCGTGTTCTTCTTTCGTATGAAGTAATTGTTCTACTTTCTCTCGATCAATACCAACTCCGTTATCCAAACAGTCCATCACTAAGATGTTTTCTTTGCGGTAACAGCGAATGGTAATATTTTTATTTTCCTGTGATTGAGGAAAGCCATGCTTGAAACTGTTTTCCACAAGTGGTTCCAGCATTAATTTAAGAACAATACTTTTTGCTAATCCAGCTTCGATAAAAATAGCATAATGAAAACTGTCGCCTAAGCGCTTCTTCTGCAGTTCCATATAACTTTTCACATATTTTAATTCATCCTCTAATGGGATCCATACTTTTCCCTGACTAAGGGTAATTCGGAAAAGTGTAGATAGATCCTCAATACTTTTACTTGTATCTGGTGCATTTTCTAATCTGGCTGTCCAGCGCAGCATATCTAATGTATTGTAAAGAAAATGGGGATTAATTTGGCTTTGTAACGCTTTCAATTCTGAATGTTTATTTTGAATTTCGAGTTTATATTTGTTATCAATTAATCGCTGAATCTGCTCGACCATCGAATTAAAACGATAGCCAAGCTGACCGACCTCATCTTTTGAACGAACCTTCACCTGCGCGGAAAAATCGCCATGCTCAAGCCTTTTTGTTTCTCTGGTTAACTCCAAAATCGGACGGACAACAAAGACAACAAAACCTGCAAACGTCATTAACCCCATCAGCACAGCGATTAAAATCATATAGCCAAAGGTTGATCGGATATCCTTCATTTCTGAAAGAATATAGGTTTCACTGACCACCGACACTAAATGCATATCAATCGGTTCAATGTACCTCGAAACACCATAATAAACATCGCCCTTTGATTCCAGTTGAAAGCTTTCTCCTTCGGTATGAATATTTTGAATAAATGCCTGATAACTAAAATTCGGTCCAAAATCAGATGACGTAATTGTTTCTTCCTCATTATGAACTAGAAAAGCTTGATGTTGCCTTGTGGTAAAACCGTCTGTCACTTGCTGGTACAATGCTTGCAAGTCAAGGCGAATGCGTACATGTCCAACCGGTTCCTTAATGTTATATAAATTATTAATCACACGAAACAGACTAACCACTTCTTCATCTTGACCGGTACGTTGGTTATGCATTTGATAGGGCGTGCTCCAGAGCATTTCCCCTTCTAACTGTTTTGCTTGTTTAATCCATTTAGTTTCATTACCCTCAACCGTTTCTCCCACGGTTAGGACTTGCTTGTTTTCTCCTTCGATTTGTACAGAATGAAAGTAGTCTTTCTCCGACTGATGAAAGACAAAAAAACCACTTAAATTACTACGCACCTGATTTAAATGGTTATAATCTGCTCCAGACACTGCAGGTGAGGTCATAAAATCACGAAATTCCTGACTGTAAATCATATACCTGGAAATGTCCTCAATCTCTTCAATCACATTGGTGAGCTGGGACTCCATGTTACCTAAGTTTTGATGCGTTGTTGTGATAATCTGCTCTTTCAATATTTTATTAGATTGATAGAGAACGATCGATCCAATGATACCGCTTGGAATGGTGACAAGCAGTAAAAAGATAATGACCGATTTCCATTTTAGGCTGTTTTTAATATAGTGTATTAGTGGCATAATGAAAAGCTCCCATTTTGTGATCGTTAGTTATGACTAAAGTATACCATTTTCATAGGCGCAAAAAGTAGAGCATCCCGTAAGACACTCTACTAGTCTGTTAGTTAGCTTCCTCTATTGCTGTTCACTTTCCTGTACACGTTGAATGTTTTCGGCGGCTTCTTCTGGAGTCGAGCCACCGACCGTGATCGATTGGAGCTCATTTTCCAATTGATCATTTACTGCCGGTATCAATGTGGCATCATAGACCGGAGCTGGCTCAGACTCTGCAATTAATTCAAGCATATCCTCCTGTAACGGATGAAGATCTGCATCTTCTGGCACATCGACATTGGCAATAATCGGTCGACCGACTTTAATCAGCTCTTCCCATAGCTCTTCATTATAGACATATTTCAGAAATGTGTGTGCGGCCTCCAGTTTTTCACCTTCTAAATCACTATTAATCGCAACACCAGTTCCGGCAACAGATGCTATCGTCTTCTTATCATTTAATGGCAACATCGCCACTCCAACATTTTTGTCCTCTGGCATATTTTCTAAGATAGCAGAAATACCCCAATTACCGTCCATTACCATTGCAGCTCTTCCCTGAAGGAAATAGTCAATCATTTGAGAACTGTCAATCGTGTTCAAGTCATCATTAAAAGCTTCTTTTTTCACTAATTCATCAATGACTTCCAATGATTGAACAAAATCGTCATCTGTAAATGCTCGTTCGCCATTAGCAACGCCTTCTAAGAAATCGTTTCCAGTAAAGCGGTCTGCAATCGTAGAAATATAAACAGATTGCAGCACCCATGCATCTGAGTTACCCAGTGCCATTGGAGTAATATCATTAGCATTCAACGCATCTACTAGTCCGAGAAACTCATCATATGTCGTTGGGAATTCTTCGTATCCGGCATCTGCCAGCATATCTTTATCATAAAAAATCATATGGGTTGGATTCGTATTGGCTGGTACTGCATAAGGACTCCCATCAACTGAAAAATCTTCGAAATCTTCTTCATCCAATAATCCTGTTTCTTCTGTCCAATACCCGATAAGATCATCGATTGGCTGTACTGCTTCACCTTCAACAAGTGGTTCTAACTCAGCGCCAGGCCAAACCTGAAAAACATCTGGCAATTGCCCACCCGCTGCCTGTGTATTTAAGCGTGTTCGATAATCGGCATTTGGTGTTGTATCCACTTGCAGATCAATGTCTGGATGCTCTTCATCAAATTTCTCTACGACATCCATAAATGCTTCGTAATCGGCCCGCCCAATATCCTCAGACTTCCAAAATGTTAATTCAACGGCATCTTCACTAGCTGAGTCACCGTCTGATGAGGATCCCTCCTCACTATCTCCTGAGCATGCTGCTAAGAATCCAATCAATATAAGTACAAATCCTAAAAGTACAAGCTTTCTCATCTAATAACCTCCCATTTGTTATCGCTTACAAAAAGGATTATCTCACACGATATCAAACTTAAAAATACAAGAAAATTAATATAATATCCAATAATTTATACTTTGAAGAAAAAGGAAGGAATGGATGCCCCTATTCTCCTCTTTTGATCTATTTATATATTGAATTACATGTTATCAGCCTTATACACGGTCATTACCGTTTGAAATCCATACGTGGAACTCCACGTATGGTTCATAACATTTATTTTATTTCAGCTGTGACTTTGATCAATATTTACTGAAAATCTATATGATACAATGACAAAAAAGGAGATATTTATCAGTGATAAAGATACTATTCGATTAGACAATATATAAAAAAGAATTGAGGGTTGTTTCATGTCAAAAATAGATATTTTTAATATAGAAGAAAGCATTCAAGAACATATGAACGAAAGTAATGAGGAAGATTTGCGAAGCGTTGCCGAACATTTTAAAACAGGACAATTTGAAACGGTTGTAGAAAAAACAAAAGCGTTTCGAACAGAACATGAAGTGAATGATGCCTTGTCGACACTATTTACATTGCTAAACGCAACAAGTTTTGCACAAATTTGGGATCATCAACAAGCAAAAGAACTTCTTAATGACTTATATGATCAGGTTTACGTTCTTAAGATTAGAATTTGCGGCATTGACACCTCCTTATTGGATTAACATGGGAGCTGTTGCCATTACAACATTAGCTGGTTCTACACTAATTCTTCATGCTGAAAATTGGTCGTTGTTAACAGAAATCACACCTTTTCTTAAAGGGTTTACTATATTCTTTTGGATAGCAGGAAGTTGGTGGATACCACTATTATTCATTTTGATGATATGGAGACATCTTTATCACCGTTATCCGCTTTCTTATGATCCACAATTATGGGGGATGGTTTTTCCACTCGCCATGTACACAACAAGCACATATCAACTGTCTCTAGCACTAAACTTCCCAGCATTAATGGTCATACCAAAACTTATGGTATTTATCGCTATCGCAGCTTGGAGTTTTGTTGGTATTAGTTTGATCAGACATTTATATAGAAATATAACTCATCGTTTTCACAAGGTATAAGAGGAATGCGAGACTTCCGCCAGTGAGGTGTTTAGCCTCATGGTGAAAATGTGTAAGTCCCCTCTAATCTGCTGCTTTCAACCGTTCGTTTATTCGTTATAGGAGCTTACTTCTTTTTTTATACCGCAAGGCAAATCTAAAAAAGGTTGAATGTCTTGTACATACTCTAAAATACTTAAATACTCATCGTTTTTTCGACTTTAAGTCACAGATCACTTTCATGACTTTTTTTAAGCTTTTGGGAGGATGGCAATTTGCAACATGTCTTCCAATCGAGCTTGGTGTTCGAATAAACATCATTTCAGAAGCTTCTACAATTTCATTGAAATATTTAAATCACTATATATTGATTTTAATTTTTATCACAGTGGTAGCCTCCGTAAAAAGTTTCGTGAACTTTGAAAAACAGCGAACCTTTTTACATTGTGTATCGTCTTATATAGCAAGGAAAAACGTATCAAAGAATTTTTAAGGGGTGCATGATATTGAACAAACTGCAACGACCAGGGGCAATGTCCGTGCTGATTGAGACACTAAGATTTGCTTCATTATTTTTCATTGTTCCAATGCTTTTATTAATCCCAATATATTTTGTATTGTCGATGGTCGGTGTCAACGCCGAAAACTATCTGTGGACAACCATGATTTTTGGATTCATTATCATTTTTATACTATATAGAAGGAATAAATGGGGTCAGGGCGCAATTCAATTAACCACTTCTCTGTTTGCTATTGGTCTTGTTATTGTCACGTCTTTATTCATTCCAGATGTATCTCCTACTCATATACATACAGAAAAATATGCCTATACTTACGGATTTCCTTTTGAATATATAACCATATATATAGAAGAGGGAGAAAAGTTCCTAATAATAAATTTATGGTCACAAGAAATTACTGGTGCAAGTGTATCCTTTGGTATATTTGGGAATTTCATCATTTTTTATTTTGTTATATTTTTGATTAATAGGTATCTTATGAAGTAAGTCTGATATACTTGAAAAGGAAGATTATGGTGTTTATTCTTACGGACAGAAAGTGAATGATTCTACCTTTTTTGTCCGTAAGATTCATTCTTATGGACAGAATCTACTAAAATTGAAAATTTTGTCCGTTAGATCCCTTCTTATGGACAAAAAATGAGGAATACTGGAAAAGTGTCCATAAGATCTATTGTTACGGACAAAAATTTTACTTATCTGATTTTTTGTCCGTAAGAAACGCTTTTCAGAAAGGAGGGATCGGTTTTGAAGCGGAGGAAATCTATTTTTATAGTTGCAATCGTACTGGTATTTATAATGTTGGGCAGCGCCATCTCTTATGCTATGTTATCGGATCATGATCAATACCAGTATTTCACTGGACTGGGTTCAGAGATTACTATAGCTCCAAATGATTCAGAGATAGCTTTTTCCTACTTTGTTGAGGGCGAAGAATCGATTTATACAGCAAATGTGAATGGGAGTAATGTTAAAAAAATTACGAACAACACGAATGTACGAGATCGAAATCCATCTTATTCCCCAGATGGATCAAGAATTGTTTATCTGAGTGAAAATAAAGAAAGTATTCAATTCCTTCACGTTATGAATCAGGATGGCAGCGGAGAAAAAACACTCTCGAATAACGATATGCATGTTAGAGACGCTATCTTTTCACATGATGGAAAAAGCATTTATTTTATTGCTATGGAGTCTGAAGAATTTAAGAAAGGTGAAAAATCAAGGGAAGGGTATGACTTGTTTATCACTGACCTGGATGGGGACACAGTAGAAAAATTAACAGATGCTGATCACTTTTCTATGAACCATCTATTCCTATCAGCAGATGGTCAAGACATATATTATAGTGAGTTTGATGGAAAAGAGGAACGAATTTATTCTTACTCTTTAAACGAAGAAACTATACATAGCAAGCCTGGACTAATCTCTGGAAATCTAAGTGAAAATCAATCCTTTTATAACCCAAATTTATCTCCAGACGGAAACCTGTTGGCGTTTACGGAGGTAGCTAATGAGTCTGAGAACACAAGATTTGAATACGAACTGTTTTTGCTAAATGTTTAGGATCAAACGATCGAGAGATTAACAGAATTGAAAAAATCGGTCTCTTCTCCTGTATTTTTTTCTAATGAAAATAAAATTGCTTTCTTATCCTACACCAATTGGGCGAAGGACCCTGCCAAGTACGAATTAATGACGATGGAATTATCTTCTCAGAACATTGAAACAATTAAATTAGACACACCGAATCCAACAGGAGATAAACGTGTTATCAAATCGATTGATATGTCCGTCAACGCCATCTCTATTGCAGCTCTGTATATTGTTTTGATGGGATTACTGAGTGTGTTCTGTCTGAATTATTATCCTAAAAAAACGTATTTGCCATCCATAAGCTTTTCGATTGCTGTGTTAACCTTTTTAGCAAGTTTAGTTGTAGCTGCGACGGTTAATGCTTGGTATGGCATCGGTTTAGGAATGTTGGCAGCAGCAATATTGGTCTGTTCCATTGTTATCTTTTTGTTTATTGTTATATTTAAACGATTTGTAAAATGAACGTATCATCCACCAAAGAAACGATCTACTAAAGTGCTAAAAGGGATTGGGGTAGATTTTTAATCTGGATACACAACCGTTCCATCTTCTTCTATTACAGGTGGAGCTCCCCATCTCCCTATTTCGTGTTCCACGTCATCCACATTTGCTTTTGCATCGGGGATAATATGGGTAACAGGATAACCGTTTGCTTGCAGGTAATTACTAATGATCAGTCGATGACATCTTGATGGATGTCGCTCCGAACACATTAATACTACACGGTGACTACCTGTAAGTGACTTCAAATCTCTAATGCCCTCTTGAAAATCTTTTGTTAACGTGTAATCTGCGTAATTATGGAAGGATTGATTTTCCCAACCAGCATTTAACACTTCTCCAACTTCACCTGACCTGCTTCTTCTGCCACCAAGCTTAGGAAAGTGTGCATACTTGATAGTCGCCTTCTCTAACCATTCTTTCATTTGATCTTTATTGAATTGAGGGTTCCTGTTACTTCCTGGCATGGAGCGAACATCTACTACACAATCGATTTCCTTAGACCTTAATATGGATAAAAACACCTCTCTTGAGTAATTGTAATGTCCCATTGTATATACTCTCATTTCCATCTTCCTCCCCTTTTCATCTATACCCTATCGGCTGTAATTTTAAAAATAAAATAGATTTTCATGTATAATAGGACTATATTTCTTTAGAGGAGGACCTCTCATGCCCAAACATAAAATTTATACAATGAGTGTAGCAAAAGTCTATCCTCATTATGTTACAAAAGCAGAGAAAAAAGGACGAACAAAAGCTGAAGTAGATGAAATTATCCGCTGGTTAACTGGATATAGCCAGGAAGCGTTCGAAGCAGAGCTCGAAAAAGAGACAGATTTTGAGACGTTCTTTGCAGAAGCTCCCCAATTAAATCCTTCCCGGGAATTGATCAAAGGGGTAATCTGTGGCGTCAGAGTCGAAGATATTGAAGAACCAACCATGCAGGAAATCCGCTATTTGGATAAGCTTATCGATGAATTAGCAAAAGGTAAAGCAATGGAGAAGATTATACGAAAATAAGGCTTTCCCCTAACATATTTTATCGGGGGAAGGCCTCTTCTTTAGAAACTCTTATCCTTTCGTTAGGGAAATACTTTTTAAAATACTTTCTCACCTTGATATGCAAATCTTTCTCATACCACTTTTCTAAGCCATTTTCTTGGAATAACTTAGGCATACCTAATTGCTCAGACCGCTTCCCCATCGATCCATCCCCGATGCTAAGCGTATCAATCCAAATATGATCAACTTTGCCTCTTAAGACTTTTGGAAATTCGGGGGTAAATGGCAACACGGGAGATATGGACGCTTGCGTTTCCAATCCCGAATCATGAAGTTCGTTCATCACTTTTAAACGCAATTTAATTCCTGGTGCATAGGGAGCAAAAATCCTTTTTATATCTTCTCTATCTGTTTCGATGGTCATCGATATCAGAAGTTTGCATTTTTTATTTAATTGAATGAGTAGATCCAAATCCCTTTTGATCAACGGGCCTCTTGTTTGAATTTGGAGAAAATCGGGAGGATATTCAATCATTGCTTCTAATAGACCTCGTGTAATCTCAGCTTTCCGTTCAATCGGCTGATATGGATCTGTGGCAGAAGACATAAAAATATTTACTGTTTTTGATTTTTTCCGCAACTTTTGAATTTCATTTATATAATTGTCCGCTGCATTTGTTTTAATATCGACCCACTCACCCCAAGGGATATCCTTAAAGCGTTGGATCGGCATTTCTCTCACATAGCAGTACAAACATGAAAAGCCGCAGCCGCTGTACGGATTTAGCGAATGAGTAAACCCGACATCTAAATATCCTTTTGCTTCTGTTAAAATCTTTTTTGCATTGGTTTCTTTTAGTTCTGTCTTCATTTCACACCTCTTTCCCTTACTCTTTTAATTAGTATAACACATAACACGAACATATATTCTGTTTAATATAAAAAAACTGACTCTTCTTTGCTGAGCCAGTTTAAGAAATTGCTATTGGTTCGGAAGTCCACTAGGTACATAATAGGGAGGAACTTTAATCCAACCTCTTTTTCGCATGAGTGGCATATAGTAGGTACTAAACTTGACTCGCACTGCTAAAAAGTCATACCACATAGCTCCAATGTCCGTTCGCAGAGATTGACTGAGACCCACTCCACAAATTGAAATGGCTGAAGTTAATTTCAACACTACACCATTCGCAATTTCATCATCCGTCAATTTAACACCTAAGGGAATATCTTTAGTGTCGGAGTTTGTTTTTGGTTCAGTGGTTGGCGGTAAACTAATGCCTTCCTCTCTAAATAGCTTTTTGATTTTTTTGGCTTGTTTGTCACAATCATGCCAGCTATGCTTTATCGCTTCTCGTAATTCGTCATCTGATGTTGTATTTAAACCGATTTCGACAAAACGGTTTGCTTCCTCCAGAAGTGTTAAATATGTCCACAAATTCATTACTTCTCCTACATGCAAGGGGTTTTTAGGTTCATCATCCGTAACTGTCTTCACTATATTTGCAAGCGATTCACCTATATTTGTCATTCGCCCAACTCCTTTTTAGGCTTATGGTTTGCTTATACTAATATTTTAAACCTTAAAAATTATATGGATAGTTAACAAAATTTTGGTGTAATTCTATTTCTGTTGTGAATACTAACTATCATATGAATTTTAATACGTGACATAAAGGGTCAGGTGTTGCCATGTTTAGAAAAAAGAGACAAAGACAAACCAAAAATTATGAAACGGTAGAAAAATCGATAAGTGACATACTTGAAAAGGCCAAGAAGTCCAGTGATTTCACCACAATTTCGCCATTTGAAGATAATTCATTACAAATAAGTTTTTATAAAACACTGATCGATGCAAGCATCCTTAAAGAGTCTATTTTACCCTATCTTAAGAAAGAAACTACTGCGATTATACAACTTTCGGAATTAAAAAAAGTTATTCCTATTGAAGGAATTAACATCACAAATGACCTTGCTGTCGTGGATAAGGGGTTACACGATGGGGCAGTTGTCATTTATTTTAGAGAAAAAAATAATGAATTCGCACTCCTGGATATTAATTACCCTCGATTGGGACAACGGGAAACAAACGATACACAAAATGAGTTTAGTGTGATTGGTCCAAAAGTAGGTTTTATTGAGGATCTTACTACAAATCTTCATTTAATCAGAAATCACCTAAATACCTCTGATCTGATTTTTGAGGAGCTTGTTATTGACACAAGGGCAAGAACAAAAGTAACCATTGCCTATTTAGATGGCGTTACTAATCCTGAGTACGTAAACACTGCAAAGCAGAGGTTGGAAAAGCTTGATATCGATGTCTCATTTGACAATACACAATTAGAGCAACTGATATCGGATGATACGTCAACACCTTTTCCTTTATTTATATCAACAGAACGAGTCGATAGGGCAGTGGGGTCACTTGTTAACGGACAAGTAGTTATCATTAGTGATAAATCCTCTTATGCTGTTATTGGACCGGTAAACCTGATGGAATTTTTCTCAAACCCCGAGGATTTTTATCTGCCATCCATCGTGGCGTCTTTCTTTAAATTAATTCGCATCTTTGGAATGATATTTTCCATATTTGCTACTTCCTTTTATGTTGCGATCTTAACCTTTCACTTTGAAGTGATACCAAAGGATTTATTAGGACCTATTATCATTTCAAGGGCAAATGTTCCGTTTCCACCTGTAATAGAAGTTTTATTTTTGGAAATTACGATTGACTTATTGAGAGAAGCTGGGGCCAGACTACCAGCAAAAATTGGACAAACCCTTGGGATTGTTGGTGGAATCGTGATTGGCCAGGCAACAGTGGAAGCAGCGCTCACCAGTAGTATTTTATTAATTATTGTAGCACTTGCAGCACTGTCATCCTTTACAACACCGATATATAAAATGTCGAATGCGGTACGACTGTTGCGGTACCCTTTTATCCTGCTTGCAGCTATATGGGGAGGCTTCGGTATATATGTAGGTGTGCTTTTTTTGATTGCTCATCTCACCCGCCTTAAATCATTAGGGGTCCCACTATTACTTCCGCTTTATCCCTATCGAAAAGGTGGTGTTATGAAATCCTTTGTCACGCTTAACACATCAAAACACGATAAACGCCCTTGGTATTTACGACCTTTAAGTTTAAAGAAATTTTCTCCTGTTTCTGATAAAGACCCAAAGGATGGGTTGAATCATGAATAATTCTTCTATAGAGAAGGACTGAGTAAAAGATGAAAAAGTGGAAGAAGCAACAAGTTTTGTGCTTACTACTGGTTTGTATGGTTGTTCTTTTTGGATGTTCCAGAACAAGAATCATCGACAAACTTGGTATTGTCCATGTCTTTGGCTTCGATCAAGCAGAAAACGGTGAACTTATAGGAACGGCGTTAATCCCTGACTATACTTCGAGTAAAGAAGGAGGCCAAATTAAATCGATAGAAGAGCAAGTACCCACAGGGGGATTATTTGCTCCTAGGATGTCAACACACACAAGTACCCCTATTGAACTTGCTAAAATCAGGGTGGTGCTCTTTGGTAAAAACTATGCGGAATCAGGTATTCAACATATGATAGACCGATTTATTATTAACCCTCAAATCGGGACACAGCTTCAAATTGCCGCATCTACACATTCTGCCAAGGAAACGTTGAATGCCTTCAAACAGGAAAAATCGCTGACTCTTGCGGAAAGGTTGCAACACAATATGGAAAGACAGTATCTGCCTTATACAAATCTACACTATTTTTTAAATCACTTTTACGGGGAAGGAACAGATGCTTACGTTCCGATGTTAACTTTAGATGATCAAAACCGGGTAAAGGTGGATGGGATTGGAGTGTTTAAAGAGGATCAATTAAAACTTCATCTAAATCCGGATCAAACCACTTTATTTTCATATGTGAAAAGTGAAAGCTCACAGGCAACCTATAGAATACAACATCGTGAAGATGAGCAAAAAGAAATCATTACTTTTCGGTCCTTCAAAACTAAAAGCAATTGGGATTGGAATCAGAAAGAGAAACAATTAAAGCTTCATTTACAATTAAGCGTAACCCTCACTCAAATTCCTGATCGATTTGATCTTGAAAAAACGAAGGATACCTCAGAAATGGAGAAAATAGTTGAAAAAGATTTAGAAAAAGGGCTGGCGGACTTATTTGCTATCCTTCAAGAAAATGAAGTGGATCCTGTTGGAATTGGGAATATCGTACGATCACAGGACAGGTCGTGGGAGGAAGAAACGTTCTATAAGGATTATGCCTCCTTACCCATAAGTGTCGATGTCAATTTAAAGATCATACATTCTGGCCTTGAAGGCTAACTCATTAGGATGGATTACTATGAACTCCAACGTAAAAGTTAATAAAATGGTATCGCCTTACTTACTATTTTTTTTGATACATTCCACACAGACAGGGGTCATGGTTTTATCATTTCAATCGGATATCATTAAGGGAGCCGGCCATAATGCATGGCTTTCTATCTTTGCAATAGGAATCATCATGCATGTTATTTTTTTAATGCTGTTAGCTATCTTAAAAAAATCAAGTGCAGGAGACCTCCTTTCCTTCCATACGGATGTGTTTGGGAAGTTTTTCGGTGGCTTTTTAAATGTTGTCATTGCGATCTATTTTGCGATGCTTAGTCTCTACGTTTTTCATACCTATATCGACATTCTCCAGTTATGGGTCTTTGATGGTATCCGTAGCTGGGAGTTCTCCCTGCTTTTAATTGTTCTTGTTTTTTATATTGTTTCTGGAGGATTTCGTAGTATTACGGCAATTGCTTTTTGGGGTGTAATAATACCAAGCTTCTTGTTGTTAACATTGGTTTATTTAGTTAATTTTGCTGAGACGACCTATCTTTTACCTTTGATGCAATTTGGAATGAACGACTTTTATATCTCTATGAAAGAAGCCGCACCACTTTTTTTTGGTTTCGAGACGGCTCTTATTTATTTTCCTTTTATTAAAGATAGGAAAAAGGCAACTAAGTGGGGACACTTGGCAATAATTTACTCCACGTTTCTATATGTGTCAATTACGATTGTCACTTTCTTGTTTTTTTCACAAGGTAAGCTAGAACATTTACCATGGCCCACTCTGACTATGATAAAAATAATTAAGCTACCTTTTTTAGAGCGCTTTGAGTTTATTTTTATTTTCACCTGGTTATTAGTGGTTATGCCTGTGCTTTGTATCTATCTCTGGTCGGCTATCAGATCCATTAAATCGACGATTCCTAAAGTAAAACCAACATACGTATTGATTGGTTTTCTTGCGGTATTTTATCTTTTTAACAGTCTATTATTTGAAATAAAATATTCTTATCTGTTGGAAAAAATGGTTAGTTACAGCGGGCTAACCTTTATCTTCGGTTACATTCCATTGCTTTTTTTAATTTCTATTTTTAAGAAAAAGGTAAACTGATATCATTTATAACAAGGTCGTTTCGCTAGTAATTCCATTAGTCTTGTAAATTCTTTCTCATCAGAGATGCCACTTGTAGATTATCCTGAATTGGAGAGGTTTCCAGGTTCTTAATAATTAACTCTTGTCTTTGAACAGTATGGTTTTGGCTTAATTTCGCTTTTGCTTCAATTTTTGAAATTTCTATTCTAAAGGCTACAATTCCTTTCATCATTCCATCGATAAAACCAGATGGAATATCATCTAAATTGTATGGAGAATCAGAGCGTTCATATTTATTTACCAGTTCATTTAAAGAATCGAATATTACCTTTCGATCTTCAACAATCTCAAGCGTTCCATATACGTGGATAGACGCATAATTCCAGGTAGGTACTGCTTTGTCTGTTTCGTACCAGGTAGGTGATATATAACAATGTGGACCTTGAAATACCACCAGGACTTGTTGGTTAAGAGCATCCTTCCAATGTTCGTTAGGTCGTGCAAAATGACCGTATAAAGCATTTTCTGATTTATTTAACATCACAGGAAGATGCGTAGCATTGGGCTCCCCTTGATGCTGAGAGAACAAAGTTGCAAATCCGTATTTGTCAATAAAATCATAGATAAGTTCCTTATCATCCATTCTAAAATGTCTAGGTATATACATCATCGTCCACCTCTTTTTAAAAATTATATAAGTGCTTTGGTCATGATAAAATCCGTTTGTTCCTCATCCCCCAAATGAAAAGAGTGTTTTCCAGTTTGGACAAATCCCTTTTTCTTATAAAAAGCAATGGCATTCTTATTTTTTTCCCATACCCCCAGCCAGATTTTCTTCTTATTACATTCCATTGCAATTTCTATAGCTTTATTTAGCAGCAATGAGCCAAGTCCGTGTTTTTGGTAGTTGTTTCTGATATAAATTCTTTCAATTTCAAGGGCTTCTTCCCCCATATCTTCCGACTGAGCACCATCGGTATTGACCTTTAAATATCCAGCGATTTCATTATCATACGAAACAAAAAAGAATTAGAAAAAATCGTGGACAGTTCTTTTTCTAACTGTTTTAAGTTGAACGCACTATCTAAATAAGCTTCCATGTTTTCAGGTGAATTCTGATGCTTAAATGTTTCACTAAATACATCACAGCTAATTTTCTGAAGTGGGATAGCCTCTTCAAGAGTGCACTTTCTTATTTTTATCGTCATTTCTACCAGTCGCTCCTTACCATCAATAATTTCTCTTGTTCCCTTTTTTTACATATTCCCAGTCTTTTTCTATATTTTTTCTTACTCTTTGAAGGAGATTTGATACGGTTTCTATTTCTTGTTCGGATAATCCTTCTAATGCAACAGTATTGGAATAATCATTTTCTCTCTTTATAAAAGGATAGACCTTTTCCCCTTTTTCTGTGGGAAAAAGCTTCTTTATTTTTTTGTTATGCTGATCTTCTTTCTTTTCAATAAAGCCATTGATTTCGAGCTTTTTTATTGATCGAGCTGCTGTTGTTCGGTCTACTTTTATCATTTCAGCTACTTTTTCCTGTATGATGCCAGGGTTTTCGCAAATTCGCACGAGGTACAAATATTGCCCCTTCGCAAGCTCATATTCTTTAAACTCTATATTACTGATCGAATCTAATGCCCTCGCTATCATTCCAATCTCGCGCAGTATTTCACTCATAACGGCCTCCCCTGAATTTTGTTGCAAATACAACAAAACAATTATGTTTACTATACTCTACTTTTATTTCGTTTGCAACAAAAAAAGGATCAAAAAATTGATCCTTTATAACGCTCCATTTCATTTGTTTTTAAGCGTATGCCAGTGTTCCCAGCTGGCCAGTACTGCCGTAAACATGAGAATCACAGCCCCGCCAATTACGACAGAATATTCGCCAGCCATTTCAATCAATAGAAAGCCCAAAGCTGGTCCTAATGCTGCTCCAAGATCTGACGCTGTTAAATAATGAGAGATGATTGCATTTTTTTTGAAATGTACGGTGTAATCTGTAACGAAAGCGTCCAACAAAGTTGATACGATAGTAGCTGTGACTAATAGAATAATGACAGCAAACAGCCAAGCTACCGTCGGAATAAATGCAGGGAGTATTAAAAACAAACCAGACGCCACTACAAGCGTTGGTATTAGAAGGATCAACTTAGACCCTATTTTATCTGCCTTACGCCCAATCCAGGGTGCTATCACCGGTTCTAATCCCCATCTGAAACCTTGCAATATCCCAGTCCACGCAGCTGCACCCAAACCACCTAAGAAGATAGTGGTTAAATCTTCTTGAAAAACGATCCAATAGCCTAATGTTGAGGTTAACACTCCTTGATATATCATAGATAATAACAACCCCATGGTGAGTAAAAATAAAAAGGTACGATTTCTTATGGTCTTCTGGTCAACAGGAGCTTTTTGGTTGTCTGGCTTTTCAGAAGCTATATCTTGTTGGTTACGCATGTCACGTACTAAAAAAGGTATCAATACGGTTGCCAGGCAAGCAAAAACAAAAAATAGTGTTTCAGGTCCAAACAAGCTTGCTCCAATCCCGCCGAGCAGCATACCTGCCAAACTGCCAGTTCTTGATATACCATTATAGATGCCAGTCAATTGACCTGAGGCTAATTGCTGATTGGATGCTCCAACCGCATAAACAACAGATAACTGTCCACCTTGCTTGAGAAAGGACCAGGCAATTCCCCAAACAATTCTTGAGATTAATAGCCAAAGGAAAGTCTCCAAAATACCATATGAAAGTGTGGTAATGATCGATAAGATCAATCCAATGAACAAGCCTTGCCGAATGGTAAAATACTGATAGAACATTTTGACAAAAGGATGAATGGGAATCCGTACAAATCGATTGACTGCAAGCAAAACACCAACCTCCCAAAGCGAATTCAATCCAAATAGCTCCGGGAAGATCGGGAGGACTACATAGAGCATGGAATCCCCCAATAAACTCACTGCAGTTATGAAAGCAATCAGCTTAATGTGTGTCTTTGACACGGGATGCTCCTCATTTCTAGCTCTCAGGGACACCACACACTCCTGTTTCTGGCAGTTGTAACTCTACTTTAAGGGAAGCTTCCCAATCACCTGCAAAAGCCGCTGCAATACTTCTGACCTGCTCATATCCTGTTGCCATCAAAAAGGTAGGTGCGCGCCCATAGCTCTTAGACCCCACGATATAAAAATTCTTTTCAGGCTGTCTCAGCTCCGCTTCACCGTGAGCTCTAACAGTCCCACAACTGTGGACATTCGGATCAATCAGTTCCGCCAGAGCTGGTACACTCTCCAGAGCATGATCCGCCTGATAACGTAGTTCGCGATGATAAGAGAAATCAGGTCTAGCCCCGGTATTAACAATAATTTCATCTACGCCTTCAATCTGGGCTGTTTGATGGCCGGTCAGTCCTTTTATCTGAAGCTTGTCACCTTCTGATTTAACTCTATCGATACGAAAAGGGGAATGGACTTCTACGCGACCTTCTTTAACCAGTAATCGCGCCTTAGTACCCAGGGCACCTCGGGCGGGAAGCGCGTCATCTTCTCCTCCACCGTACGCTTCGTTAGCTGTTTTTTTACGCAACACCCATAAAATTTTCGTTTCCGGTACTTCCTCTTTTAAACGATCCAGCTCTAGTAATGAATTAATAGCAGAATGGCCACTTCCGACGACAGCTACGACTTTCCCGGCATATCGTGACCGATGTACACCTGTCGCTTCTGGAATTCCATAATAGATATGCGCTTTGTTATTATTTTCACCTATCGCGATATTTCCACTTGCACCTGCAGGATTAGGTGTCTCCCATGTGCCCGTTGCATCTATGACACCTGAAGCAAATACCTGATGAGTCTCCCCATCTTTTTCATAAATCACTTCGAATGGAAAGGTTTCTCTTCCTTTTGTTTTCATCTTATCAATACCATAACGTTGCAGAGCAACCACACGACCACCCGTGATGATATGAGGCTTTATTTCTGGCAATTGCGCAAGTGGTTGTAAGTAATCCCTAACCATTTCTCCTCCCGTGGGCAGTTCTTCCTTAGGCGGTGACGTCCAGCCATGTGACACAAGCAACTCCTCCGCAACTCGGTCAATGGTATATTCCCATGGTGAAAAAAGACGTACATGCTTCCATTGCAGAAGACTGGGTCCAACCTCCTTTCCTTTTTCAATTAAAATGAAACTTTTATTCCTCTTAACTAAGTGTGCGGCAGCCGCCATGCCGACTGGACCACCACCTATAATGGCAATTGGAAATGAACGTGACATATTATTTTCCTCCTAGCGTTTATTCTGTGTTCGTCTTAGAGGACGGTGTTATAATAAAAAAGACGCAATAGATAATCCAGTTGCGTCCTTATCTGAAGAGATACGTCATATATAACAAAACTGTTATGGAGGAATCTTCTTATGAATATTGAGCATATTTGGGAGGAATTTTACAACCCATTAAAAGGTTTTATCGCTAAACGCGTGAACAACCCAGCTGACGTTGATGACATTGTACAAAATGTCTTTATTAAAATAGACGCACATATTTCAGGACTGAAGGATTCACAAAAAGTACGCCCATGGATTTACCAAATTACCCGCCATACGATTATTGACTACTATCGAAAGCAAAAGCCTACCGTTGAACTCCCTGAAAATTTACAAATATACGATAAAGAGGAAGAGCAAGACTTATCCCATGAATTAACCTCCTGTTTCAAGTCGATGATCGAGCAATTACCTGACATCTACAGAGAAGCCATTAAATTAACCGAATTAGAAGGGATGACCCAAAAACAATTAAGCACACAGCTTAATATGTCCTTTTCCGGAGCGAAATCGAGAGTCCAACGTGGTCGGCAGAAATTAAAAGAGTTACTCACAGCTTGTTGTCACATTGAAGCTGACTGTTACGGCAATATTATCGATTATCAAAAAGTTGATCATAGTAAGGATAATTGTGGGTCAGAGAAATCATGTGAATGTCATTAGCTTCATCTTGCGTCCTTTTTAAAATCCATCGTCTTCTAGGGTGTAACATCCTACAAAGACGAATGGAGGGAATCAATATGAGTAAAGAATTGGAAAAAACATTACAGACAAACGATGCAGAAGGTTGTTGTGGAGGTCCCGCACCATCTGACACAGACGCATGCTGTGTCGATGACGCAAACGCAAAAGCAGCCGGTGACGACGGATGCGGATGCGACTCAACACCTAAGGAATCACCAAACACAAGCAGCTGTTGCTAACGGAGTGAAACATGGGTGAAACATGGGGACGGTTCTGCTGTTTCATTTTTAACAGCTACCGTCCCCCTGCTTCTTTTATATTTGCTAGAGATCAGATCATATAATCAACGACAATCACATCTTCAATAATACCATCTAATTGTTGAACAAACTTTTGATGTGCAGGATGAGGACCATATGCCTGCAGGGCTTCTTTTGATTCAAAAGTAACTCTTAAACCTATAGAATAGCCATTTGCACGATCTACTTCTTCCGTCACATTACGCCCTGTAGTTAAATCAATAATACCAGGTACAACATCCTTTAAGGATTTCAACTGATTGATAAGTTCTTGTTCTTTTTTCTGTGATAATTCCTCGTTAAACTTAAAAACAACTAAGTGCTCGTACATCTTAATAACCTCCTATTTAATTGAATACATTATGCTATTTAGCTAAGCTATGAACTCTTCCATTTCTCCAATCACTGTATTTTATGTTTTTCCCTAGAGTCCAATGAAACAGGAGAACCGTCCCCATGTTTCATGTTTCACATGTTTCACGGCTTGGCTCGTGGCAAGCTCAACAAACTCATCCCCATCAGAAATAAACATGCTCCTGCAATCACATAGGTAGTGATTGGTTCTCCAAAAAATAGCCATGCCCATAATAACGAAAATAACACACTGGTGTTCGTTAAGATTGCCGCTAATAAGAACGAGACATGTTTCAAGGCATTTGCATAGATAATAAAGCTAATACCGGTGATCAAGCCTAGCATAAGTAAGGCAATAACAGTCATCATACTGAAATCACCAGACCATTCTAACTGCGTAGGGACAGGAATAATGGCTAAAAAACTACACCATAAGAAAATCGAGACATTCATATCAATTGATGACATGTTTTTGCCTAATACTTTCTGGCTGGCAAAGTGGAAGCTTGCACCGAAGGCAGAAATTGCAAAGATAAGCGTCAGCATTAAATCGAATTCTAACAATTCATCAAAAGATAACCCATTCCATGTGATGACTAAAACACCAGATAAACATAAGGCAATCGCCGCCCAAGAACGCGCTGTTGCTCGTTCCTTGAAATAAAAAATAGAGAATAATAACATAAAAATCGTCATAAAAGGTGTTACTAAAATTTGTTCATAGGCATACCCAACCGAGACACCATAATTCTCGAATAAGTAATTGATCACCTTACCGAGTGCCCCGAACCAAATCCATTTCGATCTCCACGAAATGTGAACCTTGCGTTTATTAACGACTAAAAACAAAATCAAAAATAATACACCTAAACCAAAGCGCAAAAAGGTAATCGTGTAACTATCTAATGAAAAGGATGCCGTTTTGACAAGAATTCCGACAAAGCTCCACATTAATGTGCTTAATAAAAGAAGAAAAACGCCCATTTGTAATAAATCCCTTCATGTTGTTCGCTCACTTAAATTTTATAGATTCGATTAATCAATCGACGTTTTCGCGCCAAAGATCGTTGTATATCCACTTATGGATTGAAGTACTCGTTCCGCTTCCTCATCATTCATAGTACCAAAACGTTCGACTGCATCAACAATTTTCGGAAACAGATGGATATCACCTGCACTCGCAAATCCTGAAAGTCCAGGAAAAGATAGCACAAAATGTACACAAGCATCAATCACTTTCTGCTGATCAAACGGTTCATACCATGTGGCATAATCTCGTTGTTGATCTTCATCCCATGGTTTTTTTGCAATTGCTTTAATCACTCTTACAGCCACTTCTTGTTTTTTCGCTTCTTCCATTAAAGCGTCAAAATCAGCACGATATTCCGGTATCGAATACATATAATAATTAAGTGGTAACAAAACCGTTGCGAAAGGGTACCTTCGTAATGCCTCTAAATGAGTCGCTGGTGCTTGATGACCATGCCCAGTAATCCCAATTTCACCTATCACGCCTTCCTCTTTCGCTTCAATTGCTGCTTCAAGCACGCCACCTTTTGCCGTACATTTATCTAATTCTTCGATCGTTCCAACCGCATGTAGTTGCAACAAATCAACTGAATCCACCTGCATACGTTCCAATGAGCGGTAAATTTCTGCTTTTGCTTTATCTTTTCTACGCTGGCCGGTTTTCGTTGCTAAAAAGATATCATTTCTAATTTCACTAATAATCGGACCAAGCCGAACTTCTGCGTCTCCATAATCTGCAGCAACATCAAAGTGATTCACACCATTTGCCAAAGCATGTCTAATCGACTGATTCGCTTCCTCCTGTGTGACGTTACCTAAACTTGCTGCCCCAAACATAACAACAGATCCCTCGTATTTCATTCTGCCAATTTTTCTTGTAAGCATCATTGCTCCTCCTTGCTCATTTTATGTAAAACGCTTTCAAATTTGTTATATCTTATTCTACTAAAATTTCAGAGCAACATCGACAATAATGCCTATCTGTCGTTTTGCTCGCCCGATCTGAAAAAGTTTTATTTTAACATGGCAGGGTACTTTACACTATAAGTTGATGTAAAGATTAAGAAGCAATTCTGTAATAAGTATTTTACTCTGATATACTTATTTAGTATTGCGATTAAAAATTCTAGTAGATCACTACTAATTCGAAAGAGGTTAAACCATCTTATGATACTTCTGTTTTTTTACTTGTTCTTGGCACTAGGTATATCCTTTCTATGTTCGATTCTCGAAGCGGTCTTTCTTTCCACAACCCCTTCGTTTTTGAATGTGAAAGCAGAGGATGGCAATAAACGTGCCAAGCTTTTCCTTAATATGAAAGAAAATGTCGATCGACCCCTGTCCGCGATTCTAACACTTAATACCATCGCCCATACAGTTGGTGCTTCCGGTGTCGGGGCACAAGCAACAAAAGTTTTTGGCGAGGCCTATTTTGGGGTAGTCTCTGCTGTTCTAACGATCCTTATCCTTGTCGTTTCAGAAATCATCCCGAAAACACTTGGTGCAAGATATTGGAAAAGTATGGCTTTAATATCGGGGCAGATAATTCAATACTTAATTTATTTGACGTATCCATTGGTGATCGTATCGGAATTCATTACGAAAATAATATCGAAAAACTCTGATGATGAGCAAACAACTACAAGTAGAGAAGAATTAGCGATGTTGGCAGATGTAGGGACAAAAGAAGGCGTTTTTGAAGAAGATGAGAATAAAATCATCCAAGGTACGATTAAGCGCTGGGCAGTCAAGGTAAGCGAAGTGATGACACATCGAACCGAGATTATTGCCCTTTCTACCGAATCAACCTTAGAAGAAGTTGTAGCTGTGGTTGATGAAGAAAAATTTTCAAGAATACCCGTATATGAAGACAATATTGATAATGTGGTCGGAATACTTCATGCCAAAGACCTTATCCAATATCTAAATGAATCGCATAATCCTGATGATTTTAATGTGATGAATTTCTGCAGAAAACCTTATATCGCACCGATGTTTAAAACATTGGATCAATTATTTAAAGACTTTCAGACAAACAAAATTCACATCGCCATCATCATCGACGAATTTGGCGGAACAGCGGGGATTGTTACCCTCGAAGACTTACTCGAGGAAATTGTTGGTGAGATCTTTGATGAAGATGATGAAATCATTACAGATATCACAAAAATCGATGACAACACCTACTATGTTAACGGAAGTATAGACTTGGATGACGTTGTCGATTATTTTAACGTATCACTTCCAATCGACGAGTATGAAACACTGAATGGATTTATCCTAGGACAAATCGGACGTATTCCCGCAGTTGGCGACAAAGACTCCATCGAGTACGAAGGCTTAGTCTTCAAAATCGAAGAAGTAGACGGAAGAATGATATCAAAAGTGAAAGTGAAACACGGGGACGGTTCTGCTGTTTCATAGGGGGACAAGGGGACAGGTTCCTCGTCCGCTTTAAAACCTGGAAAAGCCACGAAAACGGTGTTGAACAAAAAGAGCATACGAAAGGTGTCTGATATAAGATAGGACAGCATATGCGGACTTCGTATTATTCAACCCACCTATTTCACCTTAATAAAAGAGAAACCAAATCATTTAAGATTTGGTTTCTCTAATTAATATGATATTTTCAAACCAATCTCTAGATAAAGTGAGACCATGATCAGTGGTGGTACTTGAACCTTGAAGTGGAACACTTACAACGATTACGCTTTTCTTCTTCTCATGAAGAGAAAGAAGACGCCACTTAAAAAGAGTAATAACCCTGCTAATAAGTACTGATAGATCGTAGTGGCAGTTTCCGGTAGTTTTTGTCCGTTGTCCGTTACAGGCTGTTGTTCCATCGCTTCCTTTTCAAAAACGGTATAGGTGCTGAAGTGATCGGTTTGTGCTGTCACGTTTCCATCTTGCCATTCTCCGCCGATTGCTTCCCATTCTTCTAGTTCTGGATTCCAATAGAACAGTTGCACCTGATCTTTATCATTTACTTTGTCGCTATCAACAGAAAAAGTCAGTGTCACTTTTTCGTCGAAGGTATCCAATCGTGTTTCGCCTTGTTTGATTTCAAAGTCATAGACCACACTTAATGCTTGATCGATGTCAGCTAAACGATCTAACTGGATGGTTGCTACCTCGGATGCATTAGTGAAATTGGAGGCAGCCAGTTGCAAGCTTACATTTTTCAACTGAATGATGACCGTTATTCGATGTTCCTTCAGCCATTTTGTTTGATCAGAAGAAAATGCTAGATTAACAGAATCATTATGATCACGTAAATCGATCCATAATTCACCTTGATCAGCTAGCTGATAGAGTGCGTCTGTTTCGATCGTTGCCTCACCATTGGTAACGCCAGGTGTTAAGGTAACACTAGTTTGTTTCTCTGGATCTTTTGGATCCTCAGGATCTTCCGGGTTAACAGGTGCTTCGGGATCTTCAGGATTTGGTGTAACTGGATCAGAAGTATCGACTGCTTTGATTTCTGCAACGACACTATTATTATTATAAGTGACAGTTACCTCGTAATCATCCGCAGTTACATTATCGAATGTACCGTTCACCTTGTCAGCAGTCATTAAAGTAATAGTTGCTTCCTTGTCTATTTCATAATGAGAAAGATCCAAATTCAGATCCCCTCCATCAAGGTATACAAGGCCATCTACATTTACTTGAGTATTGTCATTATCCAATGCAATATCTAGGTTCCCAGCTTCCATTGTAAAGTTACCATTTAAATTCAGAGGTTCATCTACATTAACCAAAACCGCACCATTTTCTACATAAAGATCACCTTCACCAAAAGCAGTAGCAGAAGTAGCTTCTAGCGTTCCTTCTTGTAGCAATGTCCCTCCTGAATAACTATTATTTCCTGTCAATGTAAGTGTTCCTGTCCCTTGCTTGGTAAGCATACCATTTCCCGTTATATCATTTCTCCACCAATCATGGGCATTAAATCTTCCTTTTGAAGCATCCATATCCACTGTTACATTGTTTAAAAACGCACCATATCCATCAGATGCTGTTACCAAATCAATTCGTCCCCAACCATTTGATTCGTCTATTACAGGGTAGCCTGATTCAATTTCAGTGGTATACAATACTTCTCTACGCTGTTGATCGGTCAAATAAGGCTGGCGAGTTTCCAATAAAACTTCAGCCCCTTTAGGTACTACAGGGTCCAAACCTTTTGTGCCTGTTTGAGGTAATCCGTATGTAAGTTTTTCCCGGTAAAATGCTTTATTTGCGTCATGATCTTCCCACTTTTCTTTATCGTACGCACTTTCAAACGTATAATCCTCTGTTACTGTATGTGCATATTCGTACAAGCTCATTTCTTTTGATGCTGCTAATTCACCGAATACTTCTCCAGCATTTGAATAAGCCTTATTTAATACCTCTTGGTTTTCTGAAAGATTGTATGCATAGGCAGTCATTGCAGTAGATTGTATTCTAGCTCCTATAACATCAAGTGGAGAGTGCATACCGCTCATTATTCTATTTTCTCCCATTTGAGCTGCTCTTGTTAAAAATTCAGCATATCTTTCCGGTGTTGCGTATGCAAATCCAAATGTTGACAAATATGCTGCACTTGTATGTCCACTTGGAAAAGCTCCGTCTTTGCCTCTCCCATCTTCTGCTTTTCTTTTTACATATTCTAATGCAGGAATTACTTCCACATTCGTTTCATATTGCTGGTAATGTCTTTCTCCCGTTTCTTTTTTACCGCCTGAAGGTAATACTTCTGTTGTACTTTCACCATTGCCGATGGTGGTCCATTGCGGTAAACCATTCTCATCCACCACTTCTTTTACCTCGCCATTTGAATTCATTCTGTAAGGTCTTGGAGAAGAGAAAAAGTACTTAGAAGGATTTGATGAGGAAGGGTTTCTAAATCTAATTAAATGAACTAAATCCATCGCATCTGCAAGTTCAGATTCCTCCCATTGCCCCATCCCTTGGGCTTGGTCTTCAACAGTCGCTTCTTCCAATACTTTATTCATGTCGTCTACTGATCTGACAACACTTGTGATCGGATTAACGATATCCACGTAATCATTAGCTAAAGGTCCATAAGCATCCATCATACTATATACCTTATCTCTTTGATCATCATAATAGGCAGCTAACGCTTCTTCATCCGTTCTGTTTTTAGTAACCTTTTCTACATATTTTATATTAGCTATCCAAGTCTCTGAATCTCTAATTTCTTCGTTAGCATATGTTTTTTTATCCGCAACTATCTTTGTTTCATCATTTTTATACCCATCAAAATAAACGGTAGGTCCGTCACCATAGTTAGCTACCTCACCATTGGCACCGGGTACAGTTAACGCTGTTCCGTCTCTCCAATCCGGTTGATTCATAGACCATACTTGATCAAAACCATCTAAAATACTTATAAAAGGATTAGTCGTAGCTATATTCTTTAAGTGAGAATCATTAGCATTCCCACCATTATCCACTGCTGGTAAAGGTTGCACGACTTCAGGAGGGTTTGTATTTATTTTTTCAGTAGTCCCTTGTGGCTTTGAAGGTTTGGCCTCCTCCAGCTCAGCATATTGACTGGTGGCCAAAACAGGAAGCTCAAATGAAGATATAGTCAGTACTGTAAGCAATAGTAGTATCGATATTTTTTTCATAAATTTCATACTTTTTTATTTCTCCTTTTCTCCTACATATTTTTGAAACATATAACCACACTTGTTACACTATAAAGAATGTATATTAGAGAAATTTAGGAGAACTGTTAAAATTCCGTAAATTTGAGGGACAAGGGGACAGGTTCCTTGTCCCGATTTAAACCTAGAAAAGCCACGAAAACAACTTCGTGGCTTTTTAATTCATATACTGTTTAATTTGATCGATCGTGGTAAAGGCATCGATCTGATCAATGATCGATTCTAATGTTTCATTGTCTTGCTTGTATATGGCTTGTTGTAGTTCTTCTGGTACAGGAGCGACGAACTTTGTGATTAAGCGAATCGTGGTATTAGCTAATGCTTCCGTTTTGCCTTCTAATTTGCCTTGTTGTCTGCCTTCATCTCGAAATAATTCCGCTAAGCTCATTACCATTTCACTCCTTTCAAAATAAGTACCTTCTACATATTCTATGATATCATGAAAGTCTTTTTTTGTAAGCTGGCGATCTAGGTGAAAAATGTAATGTATCAAGGTCTCTAAATACTGTATAGCTGTTTCTTGATCTTCTAATTGCTGTAGGTAATATAACGATCGTTTCAAAGCTTTACGTAAATTCTTTTCACTTTTGGTTGTTAAGTCGCGATAAATGGTAAGTATTACTTTCAGTTGTGCAATACCTTTTATCTCCTCATCACGATAGTTTGACACATCGATTAAAATGTATTCAAAATTCGGGACATATTGTTGAATATTTTCTGGCAACTGGTCAAAGCCTTGAAGCATCTCTCCTAAAGATTTGGAAGCACCCCATTCTCTTTCACTATGGAAAATAACAACAGGTATCACAATCGGCAGCTTTGGAGCATGTTCCTTATTTAATTTTGCTTCCCATATTTCAACCAAGTATCGTAATAATTGAACAGCAACCATTTTACTGGGATAACTTTTGTGCTCCAGTAATACATACAAATAACCTTCGTTTTCATTAAGTTGCAGGTGAAAAAGCAAATCGGAAAAATATTCTCGTAAATCTTTTGAAATGAAGCTGTCTTTCTGTAGCTCAATACTTTCTAAATCTATGAGGTTAACAATAGGCGGAGGTAAATAATTGAGAAAAAAATCTTTAGATACATCCACATTTGAAAAAGTTTCTTTAAAAAACTTATCATGTGGATTCTGAATGGTCATCATTATCAACTACTTTCTTAGAAAAATGATGACTTAATACGAATGTATGTTCTGTTTACATTATAAAACACTCGCCTATTAGATTCAACATCTACTTTTAAAAAAATATTTCTTTGATAACCTTGATTTGAGTACATTATCTGTAGCAAGCATTGTCCGTAGTGTTTACAATGGAGGGTGAGACTTCATTAGTGGCAGATTAATAGACAGTATTATAGAAAAGGTCTTAGCCTGCGTTCCTTCATCACTTGGTACCTTCTTGATTACATTATTCGCTTTGATCGTTTCGTGGATCAATAGAAAATAGACCTCCCTATTTGGCAATAAAGTAACTAGGTGAGATTTATCACCCCATTTGATCGCCAAACCCTATAGGTATACCGCTTTTTCATAACTCGTATTGTCTACTACGGGTTATATTTTATTTGCATTTCATATTGCATAGAATGAATGAAAAATAGCGGCCCCACCATTCACCTTACATTCATATGACTAAATCCAATGAAGTAGCTAGATGATGTCATATGTCCTCTCAGAGGTAAAAGAAGTAGGCACCGCATAGCCTTTAAATCAATTTTTGTTGCTCCAGCCTCGCTAAGCTTTCAAGTAACATGACACCACTTAGTTGTACACTCAGATCCACACCTGCATGTAAGTCAGGCTGCTCACTCCAGAGATGATTAAAGATCATTTTTTCTTTGTTAGTGCCTTGATTCCAAAGTGTATCAGCATTCCGTTCCAAAAAAGAACGTATTGCTTTTGTCTCTTCGGGCGCAATTGTAATTAGCTCAGTGAAATAACGAACCATTATACCCTTAAATAAACCACCATCGCCATCACCTTCACTTTTTAACACGTCATGTTTCTGATCATAAAGTTTTTCTATTGATGAATGGGCGGTTTTCACTGCCTTCTCTAAATATCGATTGTCACCTGTAATTCGGTAAAGCTCGACTGCCCCACCGACATACACCCCTTGGCAATACGTAAATTCCCATTCACTGTCAATCTTACCGTCACCAAGTCGATTAATTCCATCCAGGACAAATCCTGTATTTGCTTCAACTAGGTATTCATCCTGCCAAGCAAATATTTTCTGTGCCCATTCCAAATCTCCTTCATCTCCAAGGTAATTATATAGTCGAGCTGCCAAGATAATTGCTGGTCCATTTGCTGGCGTATTTTTATAATCCAACTGATCTTTATGCCATGCAATCCCACCACCCATATGATCATTCCAACCTGTCTTGATATCTTCCCATAAAACCTTTACATCAGTTAAGTAAGTTTCATTTCCCGTTACTTGGTAGGCTCGCAATAATGCAAGTGCGAGCCACTCCATGTCATCATATAATAGATTTCTTGGCTGACCTCCATTACGGAAAATAAGTCCGTTATACTCCTTTTCAATGTAGGATGGGATCGTTTCATCCTTTGTACGACTATAGGTATCTACTAAACTATCGATGGCATGTGCATACCACCAATAATGAAAAGTCATGTTGCAACGGTTATCCGGATTTGGATAATGATTGTTAAACATGTTTAAGTTATCATTCCAATAGTTTTCTATCATGCTATCAAACGCCTTCCGCGCTCTTTCTTCCCATTTTGTTGTGTCATTTATTATCTTCATTATGTCCTCCCCATACCCTATGTTTTATTCGAGTAGATAATTGTTAATTACGGTAAGATGCACAGGTGCTATACACGTCTATATCTAAATCATTTGATAGATCCCAATTCTTTTCTTCTTTTTAAAGGTAAGTTTGCTTCATCCTTTTCAATCCATATCGCGCTACCTCTAATGCGGATTGTGTGCCGTAATCTTCAATGAACAGTTCTAAAGATAAATAACCATTGTAGTTTATTTTTTCTAAGTAAGTGGCGATCTGCTCGGTCGGCGCTATACCATCTCCAGGAAATACTCTATCTGAATCGTTTATTACATCCCGTTGGGGTTCAGCAGGATAATCATTTACATGAAAAATACCGATATGTTCTTGTCTAAGATATGCTAATCCAGTGAAATTGCTATCCCCGATGTACATATGAAAAGGATCTAGCAATATCTTCACATCAGGAAGCTCGCTTTCAATTGCAATAAATATTGCCTCACTTAGCGTTTTAAGCTTCAATGCTTTACCCCAAAACTCCAGGTAAACATCGATCCCTATCTGGTTGGCAAGCATGATTAATTCATGGTAATGATCTGCAATCGTTTGTAGAGGGATATCTGCCAGATTTCCACTTGGTGGGGCAGCAACAGCTTTGCAGCCTATTTCTTTTAGAAGTTTCATTTCCTGCTCTGCTTCCAGTAGACCTTGCTTTCTAGTTGCCTCATCACTATCTGACCATTTAAAAAAGCTAATGGCATTAACTACTTCGATATCACTTTCTTTCAAACAATCTGTTAACTCATTTAGTGAACCACCTTTTTCGAGAAAGGCTTGGAGGTCTTTTACCCAGAGCTCAATCCCATCATAGCCTGCCTCTGCTGCCACCTTGACTTGATCAATCACGCTCAAATCAAACGGAATTATAGTAGAGGTGTTTATGGCAAATTTAAAATTACGCATCTGCTTCATCCTTTTTGAAGATTTTTTCCTAAACCAACTTTAATAATAAGTAAAAAAATTCACTTGTTAATACGGCAAGTAGCTTGCGCGGATTTATTAAAGCATCTTCCAAGCAAACTCCACATCTTTTGCCAAATTAATTACTCTACCTCAATCGTCCGGCCTTCCCTATTACTCTTATGAGCCAGTTCAATTAATCTAATAGCCATAGCTGCTTCTTCCGGCTTAACATCCAAATCAGCACAGCCAGTAATTGTCTCGTAAATATTTTGGTAATATGCTTGATAAGCCCCCGCTACTGTTTCAACTTTTCCACTAAGATGGAGACCATTCATAGTGGTGTTGAGCTCCCCCCATCTTTCAGGCGATTCCTTGCCCCAATCCGGATCAACAGGTGTTCCCCCTGCTTTTAAAGCTTCTTCCTGAGGGTCTTCTCCATACTTAACAAACGAACCGTATGTGCCATGAACCACATAACGCGGGCCAGGCTCACGGGCAAGAACACTCGATTGTAAGTTAACGCTCAAACCGCTTTGATACCCGAGAGTGACATCAAAATAATCATCGCCTTTTCCGCTCGTCCGCAGCGTTCTCACCTCTGCACGAATGGTAGCTGGTTTTCCAAATAGACAAAGCGCTTGATCAAGGAAATGAACACCCAGGTCATATAAGACACCTGAACCAAGTACGTTACTGTCACGCCATTTTTCTGGGTCCGCTTCAGGAATATATCTGTCCCACCGAAATATCGCCTCTTTTACTTCGCCCAGCGTTCCACTGTCCACTAGTTTACACAATGTCCTAAAGTCACCATCCCAGCGGCGATTGTGAAAGACGCTCAGCACCTTACCTTGCTTTTTCGCCAGTTCTATTAACTTATCTGCTTCTTCGAAGGTAGTAGTGAACGGCTTTTCAACGACAACATGTTTTCCGGCAAGCAGGGCGTCACGAACAAACTGCACGTGATTTGTACTTGGTGTTGTCACTATAACTAGATCAATGGCATCATCGCGATAAAGAGCGTCCACATCTTTTACCACCTCTATCTCTGGATAACGCTCATTTGCACTATTACTGTTACGTTGGACAATTTTATTTAACTGTAGATGTGGTACAGCTTCGATAATTGGTGCATGAAACGTACTTGATGCAAACCCATAACCGACTATACCCACTCCAACCTTTTCGCTCATCGTTCCTCTCCTTATCCACCTATTTGAGATAGTCTTGCGCTCTATTGCTTATTAAAGAATAGTAGATTCAGTGTGTAGCCCTTAGCATTTACTATTATTTAAAGTACAGTTTCAGATGCTCCGCCGCCTTGACGATGCCTTGCTGTTCTGCCTGCAGGGACCCCCAATAGCGATGGTCCTCTAATTCGATACTGACCGGACCTTTATAATCCATTTGTTCCAAGCGGACAGCAACTTTTCCCCAATCAACTTCCCCATGACCTGGTATCGTATAGCGCCAGGAGCCTTCTGAAAACAAATATTTTTCCGGGAAGGTGGATTGTATCACGCCACATTCGTATAATTCGTCAGATAATATTTCTGTGTCCTTACCATGGCAATGATTTACTCGCTCGCCGAATTCCGTTAACACGCGAATATGATCAATGCCTAATCGAACAAGGTGTGACGGGTCGTAAGTCATTCCGAAATGCTTGGATGGAATCGCTTCGAACATCGCTCGCAATGTTTCTGGCGTACATCCGATCGTTGAATAATACGGTGCAGGTCCTGGCCAGCCTTCTATCGCAATGTACAAATCCTTTTGCTCAGCGTACTTAACGATTTCTGGAAATGTATCTTTCCAAATTGCCAAGCTTTCTTCACGTGGAAGAGTATGATCCTCAGGAACTAAACACATAAATAATACACGTCCCCCTAATGCCGATATTTCTGCCATTTGTTGTTTCAAGTTGTCAACCGCATTAGCACGACGTTGCTCATCTAAACTGAACAACTGGGCAACGCCCGCAACATCGACCGTTCCAATTTCAAGTCCAGCCTTTTCACAGGCCGATCTTATTTCAGGCGTTAATTGAGGGACATCAAGGGAATCCAGACCGACTTCCGCTCCCCATCTTGCAATCTTCTCGATTCCTTCTGCTCCAATTTTCGGCGGGATCCGCATCCCAATATTAAAATTCATTTAGCAACAGCTCCTCTAGCTCATTTTAGTAAGGCTTATAGCCTGCTGATTTATAAATCATTTCCGAAAGCTTTACAACCTTTAGTGCAAACTCTCCAGGTACTTGCACCTCATGCTCGCCACAGATTGCATCTATAAAGCTCTTGTCCTGGTTGGTTGTCGGCTTCGGTAATTGTGGATGTATTGGCTCTTCTCCTGACATGTGAAGGGTGATTTTATCGTTTTCATAAAAAATCGCACCTTTTTCCCCACAGAATACATATGTTTCATGCCACGTAGGAGAGTAGCCTACAAGATTTAAGCCGGCAACCGCTCCTTCTTTAAATTGAATGGATGTAAACGTATCAATTTCAACTGGTGCTCCCTGCTGGGAAAGCTGTGAAGTTACATGGGCTGGTGTTAAACCTGTGGTCCAGAGTAATACATCGATAATGTGACTACCGGAGTCCATTAAAAAACCTCCCCCAGATAATTTCGGATCCTTCCGCCACGAATACGTGTCATTTGATCCACGCCACCATTGCTGGTATAACGATGCCGTCACAGACGTAACTTCGCCGATCTTTCCAGAAGCAATTGCATCGTGAATGTAAATAAATTCTGGCTGAAAATGGCGCTGGTATGAAACTTGCATAATCTTTCCGGATTGTTTCGCGGTTTCGATTAATTGTTCAGCTTCGCGTGAGGAGCATGTCATTGGTTTTTCGATTAAAACATGCAAGCCCCTCTCCAATACCGTTGTAGCTTGTTCAAAGTGTAGCGTATGCGGTGAGCAAATGATTACTCCATCTAATTCAGCTTGCTCCAGCATGTCGTGGTACTCCTTAAATTGCTTAACATTTGTCAGTCCTAATTGTGATATAAACTGTTCACGTGCTTCAGCGCTCACATCAGTGATTGCGGAAATTTCCACGTTATCAAGCTCCAGTAACTGACTGGCATGGACTTGTGCCATTCCTCCGGTCCCAATAAAGCCAATTCGAATTTTTTCCAATCATCCCACTCCTTTTACTAAGTCTTGCAATATTAGTTCAATATTTTATCAACGAGTAATTGTAACTTCTCATAAGCCAATTCGGTAACATGACCTTTCTCTTTCCCTTTTTGCAAATGCTTTTCAAACTCAGCTAGATGCTTGAGTGCTTGCTTATCATTTCCTTTATTGTAGTGGTGCTCTACCTGTCTAACTCGGTTGCTTAACTTCTTCGCAACGGATTTTTTCAAATCACCGTCTGTTTGTAGAGTATCGACCTGTGTTGCCAGCTCTTTGTATACGCTCTCAAAAATGACTGGCTCAAGTGTTACTGCATGCTCCATTAACATCACACCACTTAGTTGCTGGCTTAATTCAACTGGTTTACTAAGCGTACCTTCCCACGTGCCCCCAAATAAAATTTCCGGCTCTGTTTTTGTTTGATTCCAAACGCTTTGGGCATTAGTAACAATCCACTCCGCCAGCTCTATTTGTGATTGGTCCGTTTTCACTAACTCGGCTACGTAGCGTGTGAGAATACCCTTGAACAATCCTCCATCTCCAGTACCACCTTCATAGATAATACCGTTGTGATTCGTAAATCTCTCTTTTGTTGTTTCAGCAGTTTGAATAGCAGCATCGAGATATTGCTGGTCGCCAGTTATCTCAAAAAGCTTAACAGATGCTCCGATATATACCCCTTGGTTGTATGTGAATTCCCAGCTTTTATCAATATTGCCGTCACCAGTCCGGTTAATGCCATCCCATACTAAGCCGTTTGTCGGATCAACTAACGTATTTTTATGCCAATTGTATATTTTCTTAGCCCATTCTAAGTCTTCTTGATTGCCATATTGTTCATATAGACGTGCTGCAAGAATAACTGCCGGAGCGTTTGAAGGCGTATTTTTATAATCAAGTTGGAATTTGTTCCATGCTATTCCTCCACCATATTCATCGCTCCAACCTGTCTTAATGTCTTCCCATAGTGTGTGAACAGCCTGTTCATACTCCGGATTATCCGTATGGAGATGCAAACGTTGCAGTGCAAGCGCCATCCAAAGCATGTCGTCATAGAAATCATTACGAATATCTCCACCGTTCCGCGTTTTAATTCCTTCATATAAAATGCCCGCCTGATCAAGATAAGTTTCATCACCCGATCGTTCATAGCGATCGATCAATATATCAATACCATGTGCCTGCCACCAATAATGGAATTGGTCATTATTTTCATTATGGGGATATTGGTTGTTAAACATGTGACTATTATCGTTCCAGAAGTTTTCGTAAGTGGATTGTTGCGCGCGATCCGCTTCTTCCTTCAATCCCCATTCAACCACGTCTTCCGAACTAGCTTCTTTCACAAGCAAACTGTCGTAATTGAGCCAGTTCCTGCTACCTGTAGTAGAATCAAAGCCAAGCGTTATTGTATTCTCACCGGCTGTCAGGAAAACATCTTTTACATAGGTTGTCTGCCAATCCGCCCAGCTTCCTGTTCCCGAGAAACGCACTTGATCCACAACCATCTCACCGTCTACCTCGAGATAACGGGTTGCAGATCCAGCCGCACCCGAATAGTTAAAGACAAGGGTATACTTATCGTCCCTAGGCACGTTTACCTGAATATCTACCGCTTGACCATCACCATTCCAGCCAGCGACATAACCCTCTCCGAAATAATTAGCTTCTGCGTTTTCTGTTACCACATTATGCAATGTGCCTTGTGCTGCATCGTATTCCTCGCTCCACGAGGTTGTTGCTTTTAAGTTCTCTGATTGGAAAACTAACGTAGAAAAAACGAACAGGACTGCAATTACTACTGGAAACCCACACCTTTTAAAAAGCATGAAGTCCCTCCTTTTTCATATATATTTTTTGAAGCGCTTACTTTAATCTTAGTAACAGATAAAAAGCAATCAGACTTTTGACACCTGGTTGACCTCTGCTACCTCTAATAAGTCAGATCTTCCATACTTATTAAAAACTGGCAATAAAATGACCATTACAAAATAGGCAGAAAGACTAACCATAAAGAACATAAACAGAATAGGAAAAGCGATTAAAATGCGCGAATAAAAAATCACTCCAAAATTGAGCGCGAATAAAGAAAACAATACAAACGTGGCAGCTGGATGCCCTAAAGAAATCACGGTTGCAAGTTTCACGTGATTCAAAAATGAGGCTTTAAAGTACGTAAATACTGGTAGCACATACAGAGATATGATGAATAGTAATACTGTCACCACAAAAATAGGTACGGCAAACCATAAAGAGATTTGATAAATAGCATGGAAGGTAAGTGTGATCATAACTAGATTGACGCTCACAAAAACATATCCATATACATTTGCTTTCACGAAATTTTCCACATAATAATTTAGAAATGACTTAGCTATTCTTTTATCATTTCCAACTCGTAAATCACGTGTGACCATTAACAAAGCAATTGTTGCCGGGAACATTCCAAAGAAACCAAAGCCACATAATGTAAACAAAATCCATAACATGTTTAATCCAGCTGCCTTTGCAATCCATTCCATCAATTTAAGCATGCTATCCACCCTCTATCGTTTTAACTTTTAATACCAGAAAAGTTTGCACCTTCAATGAAATATTTTTGTAAGTACATAAAGATCGCAATAACCGGCAGAATTATAACAACAGTTGCAGCCATCATCGGTCCATATGCCGTTTGCTTATCGAATGTAAATGCCTGAAGCCCAATTTGCACCGTATATAAAGAGCGATCATTTAAGACGATCAGGGGCCATAAGAAACTGTTCCATCCTGCCTGGAATGTAAAAATACCGAGCGTTGCCAGTGCAGGTTTAGTTAGCGGCAAGTACAAATTCCAATAAATTCGAAATTCACTGCACCCGTCTATCCGTGCTGATTCCATATATTCATCTGGTAAAGTTAAGAAAAATTGACGCATAAAGAATACTGCGAACGAACCAGCAGCTCCCGGAAGAATAACCGCCCAGAAATTGTTCAGAAGTCCATGCCCACCTTGACCGAGAATGTCGTTCCCACCCATTAATGGCATGTTGTTTAATACAATATACTGTGGGATCATAACCACTACGCCTGGAATCATCATCGCAGCAAGTAACACGGCAAAGATAACGTTTCGACCTTTAAATTTCAGCTTCGCAAATGCATATCCACTCATAGAGCCAAACAACAGATTAAATAATACCCCCATAATAGCGAGATAAAAGGAGTTAAATAAGTAACGCCCAAAGGGTACAGATTCAAATGCTTCTATATAGTGATCAAAGGTTATCGTAGACGGAAGCCATTGCAGTGGAATCTTAAATATTTCTGCATCTGGCTTAATCGAAGTTAGCAAGCTCCAAATAAACGGCATGACCATCACAACCGCGATTGCCGAACTTATGGTATAAAAGAGAAGCTTTTTTAAATTTTGATCTTTTTTCATCTCACGTCCTCCCCTCTTAATCCTTACTTTGATTTATCTTAAAGTTTATAGCCGTAAATATTAAAATTGTTAACGTCAGAACAAGGGCCTGAGCCGATGCAAAGCCCATTTGCAACTGTTCAAATCCCGTAGTATAAATATGGTATACAATCGTTTTCGTTGAATTCGCCGGACCACCTTGGGTTAATACATACGCCTGGTCAAAAATCTGTAGCGCTCCAATAATAGTCATCGTACTTACTAATAATGTCGTAGGGCGAAGCATAGGAAATGTTATATGAATAAGTTGTTTAAAGGCGGATGCACCATCAATTCTTGCTGCTTCGTATAGCTGAGCAGGGATCCCCTTAATACCAGCCATGTAAATGATCATGTTGCCTCCAACACCAAGCCAGAGCGTAACCGCAATAACAGAAGCCATAGCTGGACCAGATTCAGACAACCATGCAGGACCAGTAATCCCTACATATTTTAATAATTGATTAACAATCCCATATTCTGAATTCAACATCCATAGCCATACAATGGAAGCCGCTACTGCCGATGTTACGGTTGGCATATAAAAAGCGAGTCGAAATAGCGTAACACCGCGAAACGGCTGAGTAACCAACACAGCTAATAGTAACGAAATAATTATCATCAGCGGTACATAAAATAGTGTCAACAAGCCGACATTTCTAAAAGTCTGCCATAGAATGGCATCATCCATTAGTCGCTTAAAATTATCCAAGCCCACCCAGCTCATGGTGCTGATGATATCATAATTGGTAAAACTGAGGAATATCGCCATACCAATTGGAATCACCATAAAAATGACAAATAAAATGAGTGTAGGGGCAATTAAGAAATATGCTGCCCGAGACTGATAGCGGTTAAAGCCACTTTTTTTGGAAGCAGAGCCAAGAGAGAGGGTACTCTCTTGTGCTCTGCCTATATTACTCAGCTTCATTTTCCTCTAGCATCCTATCTCCCTCTTTTTGGGCTTTTTCTAACGTTTCTTCTGCTGATTGCTCTTCCAAAACGAACTTCTCCAGATTTGGAATTAACGCATCAAGTTCAGCAACTGAATAACCCGGATGACGCGGGCGAATCTTAGAAAACTCCAAAGCATCGATAAACGGCTTCCAGAAAGGATCGTCTTGGAAGAATGGATCCTCAAGAGCAACTTTATTACCCGGCATGTTTAAGCTTGTTTTACCCCATTCGAGCGCATTTTCTGGTTCTGCTAACCACCATTTAATAAATTCCCAGGCAGCTTCTTTCTTTTCGGAGGCTTCTGGAACAGCTAAACCAAAGCCACCCATAACTGCTCCTTGGTCACCATTTGGACCTGCTGGCGGTGGAACAACACCATAGTTTAACTGGTCACTATACTGTTCATACGTACGCAAATCCCATGGACCCGTAAAGTGCATCGATGATTTTCCCGTGATAAACGGATGTTGTGCACCCTCCAGTCCTTTGTCGAATCCAGGCTTATATACTTCATCTTCAAACAGTAATTTGCTCCAGAAATCAAGAACTTCTAAACCTGCATCACTATTATAAGCAGTTGCTGATAAATCATCTGTCAGCATTTGACCACCAGCTTGTTGAATCCACATATTAAACAACCCTAAATCACTTAAGGAGAAACCTACTCGTTCAAAATCATTTCCGTTTTTCACTGTAAGCTTTTTCGCTGCATCTCGTAGCTCTTCCCATGTGGAAGGCGGCTCAAGCCCTGCTTCTTCAAAATGGTCTTTATTATAGAACAACGCCCTTGTATCAACCGTTAACGGCAAACCATATAAGTTACCATCATGGCTTAATTCCTTTAAAGCTTCTCCGAAAAAGTCATCCTCCGAGATACCATCGGCTTCCATGTATTCATTAATGGGATGTAGAACTCCTTTTGGAGCATAAAGAGACGTTCTCCATCGATCCCAAAGTAATACGTCAGGAACTTGACCAGACGTGATACCTGTCATAAACTTAGTAACTAAATCTTCTTGAATGACATATTCTACTTCGATGCGATCCTGAGAATCGTTAAACTTTTCAACCATATGGTTAAACTGCTCTTCCCCTTCACCGGTCCAGTCACCCCAAAATGTCAGGTTAACCTTCTCATCGTTTGAACCGCTTTCATTTTCGCTGGTAGCGGAATCGTCACCGCTACAACCTACTAATGCTAAAAACAGAATTAAACCTAACATAGCCATCCACTTTAATTGGATATTTTTCATCGCCGTCACTCCTCGTATATTAGTTAATCTGAACCCTTATCTGTTATACTCATAATAAATTCACAAAACATGGCGTTCGCCCATGAAAACCATTTACGGGTAAATTCATTAGGGTTATCGACATGGAAGCCCTCATGGAGATAGCCAGTTCCAGCATCCGTAGTTTCAAAGAGTTTTAGTAACTCCTCTTTTTCTTCAGAAGAATTTGTTGTCAGCCCTTGAATCGCTAGCGCAATATGCCATACATATTGATCGGGTGTATGCGGGCTGCCAATACCTTTAGCAGCCATTCCTTCAAAGTAATAAGGATTTTCTTTACTTAAAATAAAAGCTCTCGTATTTTGATAGATTTCATCCTCAATTCTACAGTAACCGAGGTATGGCAATGCTAGTAAACTCGGTACATTGGCATCATCCATCAAATTGTAATTCCCAAAACCATCTGTCTCGTAAGCATATATTTTTCCGTACTTCGGATGATCAACAATCCCATATTTATCAATTCCAGCTTGAATTTCATCTTTCAGTTTCCTTACACTATTTAGGATAGAGCTGGAGTTATAAAATGTCGTCAGAATTTCTTCCATATAGTTAAGAACTACAATTGCAAACATGTTGGAAGGAATCAGATAGCCATATTTACATGCGTCATCACTCGGTCTGAAACCCGACCATGTCATGCCCGTGTAACGTACTGGTTCACCAAAACCCTCACGCGTCAGTGTATCTGACGGCTGACAATTTTCTCGTTGGAATCTATAACTCGAAAATTCTTCGTGGTTTTGCTCTACCTTCCAAACCTCGATTATCTTCTTAACTGCTTTCAAAAAGTTATCGTCAAAGTGACTAGTAATCCCTGTCTTCTTCCAAAATAGATAAGATAATTGAATAGGATAGCATAATGAATCAATTTCATATTTTCTTTCCCAGATCCAATCTGACATATCAGTTATGTCCTTTTGATGTCCATCTCCGTTAGCCTCTTTATTAAACGCATTTGCATAAGGGTCAAGATTAATATAATAGATTTGCCGGTTAATCACACCTTCAATCATACGAGCAATTGTCTTATCTTGATCAGCAATTGCAAGGTAGGGCTTTACTTGAGCAGCTGAATCTCGCAACCACATTGCAGGAATGTCACCAGTTATAATAAAAGTAAATCGTTCATCTAACTCCTCCACTGTGGTTTGTATCGTATTTTTAAAACAATTTTCAAACATTTTTGCAAGCTTTGGACGATCTGCTAATTGTTTGGTGACATGTTCCATCACATCAGTCATTGCTACCGGTAATTCATTCGTTCTCATTTATGTACTCACCTCCTTTTTTCTGAAGCGCTTACAAATAGTATATATGATATACAAATAGTATGTCAATAGGAAAATAAATATAACATATGAATATACCATTTGTAGTAGAAAAAGAATTTTTATGTAAGGAATGGAGGTTTATATTAATGCAGTATGTGTCAATTTTATTATTTAAAGAAAAAAATACGCCTCATCAATAGTAGAGGCGCAAATTAACCTGTATCATTTTTTTACTGCCAACGATGCTGTGGAGTTACCAATTATTAGATTAGCATCTAATACTATACGATTTGGAACTACATTGTCATCACCTTTATTTCTTAATTTCATTAGGATTTCAAATACTTTTTGACCCATCTGTTCCTGATCCTGAGCCAAGTAAGTGAGTTGGAATTCCCCTATATGTGTCGGCGGGCTATCAAAGCAGATAATTGAAACATCTTCAGGCACAGACATCCCTAACTCTTTTACAGCTTCAATCGCCATTAAAGCAATATAATATTCTGCAGCAAATAAAGCTGTTATAGATGGATGATCTAGCAAATGTTTTTTTATTTTTTCTATGTCTTGATTAATATTAGGCGGCCGAAATGAGTTTGGCAGTGTGGACGTTAAGCTATTTATCCAAAGGTCCCGATCAACCATTACACCATTTTCTGCATGCGCTTGAATAAACCCTTCAATCCGATCCTCCAAAGGAGTGGTATCATTTGGAGGCGGAGTCATCAAACCAATATGCCTATGGCCTAAGTCCAACAAGTATTCAGCGCCTTTTCTGGCTGCCTCCACATTATTTGTACTTACTGATGCCGTAGATATACCCTTCAAGTGACGATCAACTAATACTAACGGAAATTTATTCAAGACGAGCTTTAAGATTTCCTCGTTAAAATATTCTGCTTGAGCAGGAAAGATAATGAGCCCCTCTACCCCAAGTTCCACCAATTCTCGAATCGCTTTTTGCTCGATGTCTACGATTCCAAAGGTACGACGTAGCACTAAGAAGCAAGAGTGTTTTGCGGTACACTTTTCAATAGATGAAATAAGTGCTGTCCCGTAGCTATCATCGAAATCTGTAATCACTAAACCAATCAGCGGAGCAGTCCTCTCTTTTTTCGATAACTTTCCATCATCTTCAACTGACTCTTTTTCGTTGGTAGAAGTATGTTTTACAAAAGACCCTCTTCCCGGCTGTCTTATAATCAATCCTTCCGTTGCTAATAATTCAAGTGCTTTTTTAGTTGTGATTCTACTGACCTCAAATTGCTGGGATAATTCTTTCTCTGAGGGGACACGGTCTCCCTCTTTATATACACCTAGGTTTATATCGTTCTTTATATTCTCATATAAAACTTCATATAATGGCTTTGACAAAGCAAACACACCAACCTTTATTTAAACATCTACTTAATGTTATATCATGTTATATCATATTTGTAAAGCCTCCTATGGAATGTGGCATGGATTGTAAGATTCATATGCTATGGTACTTACAGAACCAAGAGCTGACTTATATCGTAATGGTAAGCATATTGCATATTCCACTCTTCCTGCTACATTCCCGGTTGAAAATGGTATTATAGAAGTATCATCTGGTTCTCACGGAATTAACAGAATGCATTACGTTAATGAGGAAGAAAAAGAGTATCCCTTACTTCCAGACACTAAATCCATTAGAGGCTTACGTTTGAAACTAGACGATCAATATCCTACTTTAAGTAAGTGGATTGGATTCATATCGATATGCACACTTTTAGTAGTTACCATTCTAGGTCTCCCCCAAATAGCAGAAAGTCTAACTCAAATTCCTTGGGTTGCTGATAATATAGGCACGTTTGAATCTCCCATAAAATTAGGTCCGATTGATAACATTATAATTGCCGGATTGGAGCACTTGCTGGGGCAGAACGAGCACTTCTGTTACGTAACAAACGTTTACTTGCTTTATTAAAAGTGAATTGACAAAGTAATTACGACTCCGTTGAATAATGCTATAAGGGTTAATGAGAAGTAACAAATTAGATGTTTGAAATAAGAACGCACTAAATCGGTGATATGTTTAACATCATAAAAATAAAACTCTTAAGAGGAGTGTTTGAGTTGAAAAAAATGACATTGATTCTAATTTTATTGTTCGCCTCCATATTAACCACTGCATGTGCTAATAAAGCGGAAGATAAAACAACGGTTGCAAATGATAAGGAAGTATTCTATACGGGGGGCTACTTTAATTTACATGAAGACGTGGAGAGTTTAGAGAATTTAGCAAACCTAGTCGTAAAAGGAAAGGTTCTTGGAACTACCGTGGAGTGGAGAGATCCTGCAATCGAACCAGACGAAACGGATGATGAATATTCTAACCCTGGTGGTGAAATTGATCACACTAAATTAATATTTACTGTCCACAAAGTTAAAGTAGATCATTCATATAAGGGTGATATCGAAAAAGGTGATATTATTGAGGTCAAACAAATCGGCGGTGAAATAGGAAACACAATAATGATTGATGAGGATGTCTCTTATTTAGAAAAAGATAAAGAATACATTTTATTTTTAGAAACACTTGATGATTCACCTGCTAATTTATTAAATCCATTTCAAGGTTCTTATGAATATGAAAACGGAAAAATAATAAGCAACCCTAATAATACGATTACAATAAAATTAGAAACACTAGAGAAACTCGAATAAAATTTAGTCTACATTTATTTTATGGGCGAGCTTTAAGTGAGGAGCCTTGCACTCTTTTTCGAAAGCTCAACATAAAGTAGACATTAAGTCATTAGTAAAAAGGAAGAATAATTCTTTCAATTGATTAAATCGACCTTCTACTTTGAAATTGCAAATGAAATAACCACTCATTCATTACATAATCATCATATTATCGTGTTAATCTTTTTATTAAATTCTTCCTCATAGCATGTTCCATCCGTAGATGTAAAAACCTCACCCCCTCCCAACAAACTGCCCATATTCCTTAAAAAACCCCAATTCCACAGTGCCAACTGGTCCATTCCGATGTTTTTGAAGAATCACCTCCATCACATCCGCCTTATCAGTTTCCTTCTGATAATAATCCTCCCGGTACAAAAACATAATGAGATCGGCATCCTGTTCAATATTGCCAGATCCTCTTAAGTCCGACATAAGTGGCCGTTTGTTATGCCTTGCCTCCACACCCCTTGATAATTGCGATAATAACAGGATTGGCACCTCCATTTCAATCGCTAACAACTTTATTTCGCGGGTCATTTCACCGATCGAAATATCCTCTCGATCATATTGCTTTGCTGGTATGATCATTTGTAGATAATCAACAATGATAATGTGTTTCGCGTCAGGATTCTGATGGATTTGCCCTCTGATCGCATAACGTATTTCACTAATTGTTCGTTTCTTATCAAAAATCGTTAGGTCCCAATTAGATATTTCACCTACCGCAAGACTTGCTTGTTGATAATCTTTTTCGGAAAAGGAAGACGTTCTCCACTTCTGTCCGTTCACACGCGCCTCTGCCGAAGTCATTCGTTGTAACAGCTGTTTACTGCCCATTTCCAAACTAATAATCGTTGCTGCGTCGCCGTTCTTGCAATGGCTCGCTGCCAGATTTAAAGCAAAGGCAGTCTTCCCAACAGATGGTCTGGCAGCTACTATAATTAAATCTCCTTTTTGCCAGCCACCTGTCATATCATCTAATTCCTGATAGGTGGACATAAATCCTGTCGGTCCGTCGCTTGCATACATCTCCTCGGTTAATTCGATTAAATAATCATAGGTTGTCTTCTCCTGCCTGTTCGCCCCTTCTTCGCGGAAATGTTGTAAATTCTTGATGAGCGCATCCAGCCCTTCCTCCGAAGGATTCGATGTATATTTCAGTGCCGCTTCCCGTCCTTTCCGAATGCGATAGGCGTCTTTAATCAATCGTTCATGATGTTTGAAATTGACTGTCGTTGCTACAGACTCTGCCATTTTTAATAAATAGGACACTTCTCCGACTTCGTGTATCGCCTTGCCTAAATGTGTCGTCACCACGGGGATATCGATAAACTCCTGTTGCTCTGACGCCTTTTGCATCGATCGGTAAATCAGTTGATGGTTCTTGTGATAAAAATGCTTAACTTCCAACTCCAAATCTTTGATCAATGTCCCGTCAACTAAGACAGCACCAAGTACGGCAACCTCTGCTTCATAATTGACAAGAGCAGTCATGATTTCGCCTTCTCCTTGATCAGCGTCTTCATTTGAACTCGAAATCGTTGCTTTACCTCTAGTGGTACGTTGCCAGCTTCTTCTTTCCATCGCTTCATTCTTGTTAAATACACATTGTCTTCAGGTGGATAGTCAGCAATCGCAGCGATCGTCGGAGGAAAAGGGTTACTTGCCGCATAGTCAGAAAGCTGCTTGAGCAAACCTTGATAGTCCATTTTCATAAGAACGGGAATAAGTAAGTTCCCTTTCCGTTCTGTCATTTCAAAGTTCGGATAGAGGGCCGCAATACTTTCCAATACATCGATTGCCTCATCTCTCGTCATGTGCTGACCCCTTTCGCAATTTCGCAAATACGGCACCTTTTTGATCTACCTTGGCATGATGCGAAGAACCTCTCGCTCTATGTTGGTCTTTCCGCTGTTGATACACTTTTAACTGCTCAACGGTTTCCAGTTTCGCCCGCGTTCATTCTTGCAAAATTTTCTCAAGATAACGAAACGTCTGCCCACCACTTTTTATCGCAAGTTTCATCGCAGCAATAACCATTGCATCTCCCATGTCGGCAATCCACTCTTGCAAACTCTCTCTAGCAATTGGACTGAGTATGCCAAAATTAGCTTCATAGACGATAAAAGCATCTTCTTCACTCTTACTTTCTTTTCTTCTTTCTTTTTGTTTAGGTATTTCTTTAAGTTTGTTCCACTTTGCTTCCTCACATTGGTCAAAGGACGGGTCATTGTTTGTGGTAGGATTTATGTTCTGGTCTTGAGCTGGCTCAGTGTTAGTACTAGTATAGGAATCTTTAGTTGCGTATGGTAATTGGTCCAATACCGATAACATTTGATAAATCGGAGCGACTCCTTTTTTACCTGGAGTGTAATCAATCAGTCCTTTTTCAATCAAGGTCGTCCGAGCGTTCGCAACACTTTGCTTCGATAAGCCGCATAATTGATTGACAATGGAATTTGATGCTTCAAACCGCTTTTTCCATCCGGTTGAATTGTTAATCTGCATCAACGTATACCACAATACAACGGCACTGGTAGGAAGGTGGAACCTTAATACATACTCTCGAAACGCATTCAGTTCTTTCAAATAATTCATTGGTAATCCTCTCCTTATAAAGATGATAAATGGAACTTACATTGGTCCATTTTGCTGTTCATCTTTATAATCAATTTGAGAGTGGGAAAGGTGTCGTTTTGTTGGTGAAAAGTTGGGGGTCTTTTGGGTAGGGAATTGAATGTTATTAGTGGTTGGATCTTGTATTGGATAAAGTGTTGCTATACATTTGGTTTCTTGTTCTTCTAATTGTTTGTATTCTTAAATTGTTTTATAATTCCCCAGTGGAAATGGCTAACCCCCTTCCTAATAAAAGAAACCTTGAAAGGTTATTAAACCCATCAAGGTAAAATAAAAAATTATCTATGTCTTTTAAGTCTTGATTTACTATATATAATCATAAAAAACACTTGATGCTTAAAATGGCAATCAAGTGTTTTACAGCTATCTATTTAACTTTTGTGAGTATTAATACTTTACGAATTCAAACTTCTTCATTTAATCAGTTGTTGTCCTTAGAAATTCTATACTAATTCTGTCAACTTTTATTTCTACATATTTATCCATCAATTCAGGATAATCAGAGAAATATTCATCGTCATCTACGAAAACTAACCCTGCGTCAATTGTATCCTGATGTAACAAACCTCTTATATAATATTCATAACCCAAACCAATACGTTCTATTTCTTTCTTCTCTTCTTGGATTTCATGAATCATTAACTGATTTAAGATAGTAAACCCTATTGATACAGGATAACTTTTTCCTTCTTCAATTTTATATGGACAAATAAAAGCAAATCCTGTAAATTCAATACCTTCGAGCTCAAGTGTCACTTCTTCCTCAATAAGTGGGTCTAGCCTTTTAACAAGAGCAGTATATACCATATATAATTCCTCCCTTCCTAATCTGCTGGATTAATTACTGGAATATTTTCACCATTAATGGTCTTCCAAATCTTTTTACCACTCTGAGTATGGTAGGTCGTAATATTTCCGTTATTATTAGTACCTACAAATTCAAATTTTGCTTTACCATTTTTGTTATTCCCCATAAATTTGACATATCCTGTCCTTATTTCCCCTTTATATTCATACTTCACCTTAATACCATTATTAATAACCCTTTTTGCACCTTCAAGATACTCGTCCGCATTTTTATATAATCCATTAAATTCCTTACCATGCTTATCAAAATGTCCTTCGAGTTTTGCACGATTTGGAAAATTTGAAGTGCTTTTACCCGTACCTTGTTTCCTAACAACCTTTTGTATACCTGGACCTGCTACATCACCTATTTTATCCAGCAACTTCAAAGGCTTCACAAGAGTAAACATCGAAGCCATCGTTCTGTCTGCCATGGAAGCATTCGGATCAATCATAGTGGCAATATCTTCTGTGAAAAAGTCAACCGTCTCTGTAGCGGGACCTGCTAAACCATCCGGGCTTCCCGTTCCCAAGCCACCCATCACTGCTCGCTTATTTTCAAAACTTGGCTCAGGATATGCTAGCATATCCGAACTCCAATTAGGATCGCTCTCTATTTCTCCATTTTGTAGGTTTTTCAAATAGGCCTGTATAGCCTCTTCTTCTGTTACCGGTTCCGCATTACCAGGATCCTCTGATGCTAGTTTATCAGTCTTGTGGTTTACTTGGCTAGTTTGATAGTTAAATAACGACATTTGATTCAACTGCTGATTCGTCTTGCTCGTCTGATAAAACATGGTTTGATACCACCACGCATTTGCCTGTTGGATCGTTCCCACTGTTCGAAGGTGCATATAGCGGTAAGCAATTGGACTGCCGTTATAACCAACGTAGGATGGATGCATATATTGTTGTAAACCTGCTGTATTTCCTATTGCTTGAGAAGAAATAGTACCTAATGTTGCTTGTCCAAACTGCTCTTTATGGCTCATAAGCAACCCTTGAAATACCGTACTTCCTCTTGCTTCAGTTACATATGATTGAATAAATGGTAACCGCGCGGCAAAGTCATCCGCTATTTGAGTCTTGCCTGTTTGTGTAGTAGCTTTACTCATTAGATTATTAATCTCACGTAATGCCTGGTCAATCTCCCTGTGATCATTTCTGTATCCCACCGAAAAGCGTTCCAATCGATCGGATAATTTGGTCACAACTTGTTTACTCGCCTCTTTATCTTCTAACATTTTAGAAGAATTTGGTGCGCGAGCCGATGATATATCTGAAACACTTTTTATGATGTGCTGGATATCTGTATGTAATGATTCTAGCTGTTGGGAAGTCTGTTGGATGCCCTCTTCTGTTTCGTCTAGGTAGGCTTGGTGAATCGTGGTGTCGTGACTCGCATCGACCTCCATATGAAAATCGTTTAGATGATGGCCTATGTTTGCTTCTAGTTGCTCAAAGAGACCTTTAAATGCCTGAAGTAGCGTCCTATGTAACACTTGGAAATATGCTTTGGCTGCCTCAGCTGCTTCTCCTTGAAATCGATCCATTTGAACAATTTTCTCAATATTGTTTTCCACTTCCTGAATAGATGTTGCAAGAGAGGAGGTTTCTCTTTGAACCTTGTCGTGAAATGCTTTTACTTCCTCCACCGTTATCTTTAGATTGGACATCTATTACCCCACTTTCTAAAGGAAATATAAACCAATACATATTTTACCACAAAATAAACGGTAGAATATATAAGTTGAAATGACCATTTTATTCAGGGGGTAACTGCGAATGCCTCACATATAAAAAGAGGAGTGAACCGCCACCGTGTATCACTTTAGCCATAATGACAATATATATTATAATTTTGGTAAGAAATGCATATAATATAACCCGTAGCGGATACTACGGGTTATGGATAAGCGGTTCCCCCAGAGGGATCGGCTATCGACATACGAATAGACCTCACCTACTCACTTTGTCGGTTAATAGGGAGGTCTATTTTCTATTGATCAGCGAAACGATCAAAGCGAGCAATGCAATCAAGAAGGTACCGAGTGAATGTGGGAATACAGAGACCTTTATTATTCATATATACGTCATTCAATCTACCATTATTGAAGGCACACGAATGCAAGATTAATTCTCCCTTAATAAGATTTGGTCGTTATTCACCTGTATGATCAACTTTGCTGACATTTTACATGTAGATTTTGCGTGGAAGAAATGTAGCATTGTAATGTTTCAGAGATAACGGATGTTCTGCTTTTGGTTTGTCACTATTAAAAGGTTAAAACCCTATCTTGCTGATAACTTCAATCTACTTATTAATAACTGTACTTGTAGTGATTATGGTATAGTATTTTGTCAACGCATCTCTATCATCTCGATATTCATCACTGCGAAATAATATAATTAACTCATCGGTGCCATGTTCCTCCAATTGATATTCAAAGCCTATTTCAATGGAGTTATTTGCAGATATACTGTTAAAGTTCCCTCTATGATTTATCACGGGAATAGCTGCTGGTTGTTCATCATCCACAGTTAATGTATTGGAAGAGCTATTTGTATTCCCTGATATTGTTGAGGAAGTTTCTTGCTGAGTTGCATGATTTAATTCGTCTATATATATATGATTGGTTTCTAAATCAAAATTACTATTATTAATAATCTCTGCAGTTATGAAAAAGGTATTTTCTCCTTTTTCTTCAACGTTTAATACATTAAAATTTATATCCTCTGTGCTAACAAAATCATCTTGCTCATTATTCAAATAAAGGGTAACACTTATTATAATAAAAGCGATTAAACCAATAACACCCCAAATAGTATAAATGTAAGTTTTTCGCTGCAATATCCTCACTCCTATCTCATCTATTACCCTACTTTCTGAAGAAACAATTAACTCATACATATTTTACCATAAGATAGACAATAGAATATATAAGTTGAAACAAACATTTTATTCATGGGGTAACTGCGAATGCTTCACATTTAAAAAGAGGATCGAACCACCACCATGTATCACTTTAGCCATAATGACAAATACTAATCGATATGTTATAATTTTGGTAAGAAATGCATATAATATAACCCGTAGCGGATACTACGGGTTATGGATAAGCGGTTCCCCCAGAGGGATCGGCTATCGAGTGTGATAGACCTCTCCTAGTTACTTCTTGGGCAAATAGGGAGGTCTATTTTCTATTGATCAGCGAAACGATCAAAGCGAGTAATGCAATCAAGAAGGTACCGAATCCAAATAGTACCATGAAACTTTCATACATACTCATAGGCATCACCCCCTTCCAAAGGGGATTAGCCGACCTTACCCTAAAAGAACATTATCCATTTTTTAGTATACCATAACCATATCGAACATTCATTCTATTTTATAAATTATTTATTCACATTCTCATTGGAGGATCCTAATGAAAAAAACAATAGAAGTAGCTGCAGCCTGTATTGAAAATGAAAACCGCGAAATTCTCTGTGCTTTACGTTCCCACCACATGAGCCTCCCGAACAAATGGGAGTTTCCTGGAGGAAAAATTAAAAAAGATGAGACTGCTCATGTTGCATTACAAAGAGAAATATCAGAAGAACTAGATTGTAAAATAACAACCGGTGAGATCATCTGTGAACATACACATGAATACGACACCTTTATTATTCATATACACGTCATCCAAGCTACCATTATTGAAGGTACGCTTAAAGCAAGCGAACATGCTAAATTAATATGGCTTTCCAAAGAACATTTAGATTCAATTGTTTGGGCACCTGCAGATATACCTGCTGTAGAAAAAATCATGAAAGCTAAAAGGTCTTCCTCATAGCACGAGGAAGACCTTTTTATTACAGCGACTATAATGATTATCAGACGTATACCAACACCACTAATCAAGCCGTCATTTATAAAATATGCTTATTAGCCTGAACAATAAGCTTTGCTGGCATTTTTTCATGAAGCTTCCAAACAAAACTAACCGGTTTACTTCCAGAATGTCTTACATACTCAGCAGTGCCTAAGAAAGTAAACGGAGCCGCATAGCCATTCTCTTGTCGATATTCTCGCACAAACAACAAGATTTGATGATTGCGCTCGCGATGATGAATATAGCGTTTAGCCGTTTCAGAAGTAACCGATGTTCTGCTTTGGGATTGCCAATGAAATAACCACTCATTCATAGCATAATCATCATACATCTTAGAAGGCGAAAAATCTTTATCCGATTTATTTAACGTGATGAAAAAGACATCTGCTTTTTTATCCTTCAGATGGATGGCACCTTCTCGAAACTCAGTACGCCGCTCTTCATTATAATAACCTAAAGCAGCCAAAACCTGATCGGTGGAATAACTACAATGAACACGCAATGGCGTAGTGAAAGGTAGATCATGTGATTTTTCCACTAGTTCTAAATGTTGGTAATTATACGTGAAGATGGCTTGGATCTCTTTCTTCATCTCACTGCTTCTTAATACCTCTTGTAAACCTTCTGCAATCGAATCAACTTCCAATTTTTCAGGACTTTTACGGAAAATAGTGTAATATAACATATTGAGCATGAATTGCTCTTCTTGATTACGTACTTCCCCATCCTTTAAATACCGCAAATAAAAGCTTAACAAGTGCTCTGAATTAATGTGTAATAAATATGGAAGACGCTTCGTTATATCTTTCTCCCTATCATAATGAAAGTCATTATATAGTCCAGTTTCTACTAGCAAACGGTAAAAGGAACGATCTCCACTCCGACCATAAAAATCATAAGCTGTCAGTTGATAAAATTCCAAAAAATTGACGAGCGTTAACTTTTGACTTGTGTGATGGGTAAAGTTCTCCAACTTCATCAAGATATTTTGCTTCGAATTTTTAATTGTCATAATATTTCTAAGCACATAGTCTTTTGCCTGCTTCTCTAATTGAATAAAACTCCCTCGTGGTAAAGTAGAGAATCCATTTTCTACATAATGTTTAATCGCATGACGAGAGCGTCCAATTAATGCTCGAAATTTATCCTCAAACTTATATTCCTTATGGGCTTGTCCTATAAAATCAAGTACCGTTAAGCATTCTTTATCATCATGCAGGCGAAGTCCACGACCTAGTTGCTTTTTTGACCTGGTAAATAAGGATGTTTCTGATAAAGAAGTAAGTGGTCGAGTAAAGAGGAAGAAGTACACCCCTTTATAGAAAGACATAGTTCAATGGAATGATGAGAATATTGATGTGGACAAGAATAGTGTCATGTCGTTATGAGATTAAGAGGTGAAGTTTAGAGACTTGATAGAAGTGTTAAAGCCAGATGGCCGAGGTGATGCTTGCGAGAGAGTCATATAAAGAAAACTTAATATAAGGAGCAAACCTCGATTTATGTGTTTGCCCCGCCAGATTCAAATTCTACTCATTATGATGATACTCCTTTTGTGGTCTTTATAGGTTTTTCTACGTCAACAATACAAAGAAATAAAAAGAACTGCCAGATTCATTTAAAGTCAATATCAGACATGATAATTATATTGATAAGGATCCTATGAAAATGGAAAAGATTATGTTTATCAATGAACCGGTCAATCATAAAGTAGAAAAATTATCTTAGTAATGTTTTCAAACATTCAACACCATCGGCAGAAACTCTTTGATACTTTAATTTTTTCCCTTCTTTTCTTGTTAGAAAGATATATTTCTTATCAGACAATCTATTTAATGAAGTGGAAGGATTTGTAAGTTTAATTCCATGCTCTTTTAATGCTTCAGATACTTCACGAGTTTTAAATTCATTATCAGGATTTTGTTTCTGGATAAAGTATGCAGTGATTAGAGCCTTATCTAGATCATTTAGCCCCTCTTTAAATTTCTGATAAAATTCACCCATTGGACAATTAGTATCCAACGTGTTTTCTTCGACTTTAGCCAATTTTTCTTGTTCTTGCTCTTTTCTTTCTTCAAATTCTTCTACAGAGGTTTCAGGCTCATTTTTAAGTAATTGCGCAATTATATCTACCGTAGTTTCTAAGTCATTCATTTGTTCTGTTACAAACTTTTCCGTCCCTTCAAGCTCAATATCACCTGTTTGAACGTTAATTTTAACCTTAGCGTTTTCCATTACTTTTCCTCCCTATTTTTTTATACCCGATTTATATAGTAATTCCTCAATAGTTGCTCGATAGTTAAGCATTACATGGTCTATATCATTTTTTCTAGCATTGAAGTATATTTTATGAGCTGAAAAATTGCCTAATTCTCTAAAAATATCTAAACATTCTTTGGTATTTCTGGAAAGAGATATCGTGGTATTGTTTTTCACATTTTTAATAATATCGGATAACATTTTAAAATTATTAGAGCTATCTTTTATTTCTGAATCAATACCATATTTTTCATATGTATGAATTAATAGTATCTCAAGAAACCTCCTCATAAGTACAGCACAGCCGTCAAAGATGTTATTTTCATATGAAGCATTAATTTGTTTAGCTAATCGTTCAAGATAACCCCTGGTGTTTATATAGGATGATTTATCTAAGACCGAATTAAATGATTCAATTTCATTAAAATTACTTAATGAAGGAATTGATATGTCGTTTTTAAGTGCCATATATAAACTTGCGTGTAGCTTGTAATGATTGTCCCTTTTCCCCTTAACAAAAAGTTTAGATTTGTTCAGCTTTGTCTTTAAGCGGGACTTGTTTGGTGACGCTAATCCTAATTCGACAAAAGTTTCACATATTTCATCCAGTGACACTTCATTTATACCACTATTAGTTTGAAAATAAATTAAAAATTTAACTTTCTCGATTTCGGATTTTGTATAAAAACCAACATTATCTAAAAGCTTACTTGAAATCATATAAAAATATCATCCCTTACCCCATTCATATAGTTCCTATTTCATCATACCATAGTCTCTATTTTTTAAAAAGAAGTAAAATTTTTGAAGATAAAGATTCACAAAATTACTTTTTTAGCACTGAATTCTTGAGCGTGTTAAAATGAGAAAAAGATTTTTTTTCGAAATTAAAGAATGCAAACGTAGAAAGTTATTAGAACAAGATGATTTTTATACTAGGTGGAGTAACAGAAACACATGGTGCGTTACTATTAGATTGTGAAGCATAATAATCGCTGAAGTATTTGTGTAGAAAATGGCAGAGCAGAAACAAAAGGGTTGGCCCCTAGTTACTTGTTGGGCATATAGGGAGGTCTATTTTCTATTGATTCAGTAAAATGACAAAACAAGCAATGCAATCAAGTAAGCTCCAAAACCAAAAATCACCATAATAGATGCATACATGCGCTTAAGCATCCCCTCTTTCAAAGATGGGATTATCTTACCCTACGTTAAAGTATACTACCCTTTTTTAGTATACCAAAATAGTCATGAACATACGTTTGATTATATGGATTCTCTGTTCCTTACGATAAATGGCTGCTGAGAGCTAGAAATACCTCTTAATTTAGCAGTTGGGCTATGATAATATTTGACCTAATTGCGTATTGAAATTAGAAGTATGCAAAAAAAGCACTCAAATTAATGTGAATATTAAATAATTACTCACACAATTCCTTCTCTTATAAATCCTCATTAAACAGTTCCTAGTAAACGTTCTAAGAGCATTTTCCACTATAGTCTAGCTGTTCTATCCATTCCATGCTAAAATGAATGACAAATATAAATATCGGGGGTTCATATGAAGAAGAAAGTTAAAGTAGTAGCGGCGGTGATAAAAAACGATCAAGAGGAGATTTTATGCGCATTAAGATCGCATGATATGTCAATTCCAAACAAGTGGGAGTTTCCAGGTGGTAAAGTAGAAAAAGGCGAGAATTTGCAGGAGGCATTAGAACGTGAAATACAGGAAGAAATGAAATGTTTTATAAAAGCTGGCGATGTCATTTATGATCATACACATGAATACGATAGCTTCATTATAAATTTAATTGCGCTAGATGCAAAAATTGTTTCGGGAACACCTATCGTAACGGAGCATACTAAGTTACTTTGGTTACCAAAAGAAAACCTTGATTCCATTGTTTGGGCCCCTGCAGATATCCCTGCTGTAGAAACATTAATCAAGCAAACAGAAAGAGCACATCAATAAAATGAATGTGCTCTTTCTATTAACCGATATCTTCATGTAGATAATCATAGATAGCTTGATCGACACTTTCCTGTAAATGTAGATCCATTGTAACAACTGGCAGCTCTTCGCCATTCTTTCCAGCCATTTTTGTTTCTTCCACAGATGATTGGTCAGGGATTGCCTCTCCTAGATAGTAAAAATCATTTCCTTCATCGTCATCCTTTTTCACAAAAACGTGAATATCTATACCTTTTTCTTCTGCTTCGATAATATCGATCACTTCTTGAGAAGTCTTTCTCCTTCTACTTCTTGTGTACCAATGTAAGACTTCAGGACTCTTGAAAGTATCTTCGTAGTTAACACTTTCTTCCACATCATCTTTTTTGTGATATGTAACAAAGATCGGACATGTTTGATGCTTTGTTTTATAGCCATACATGGTAGAGTGTTCATCATTTTCCCAATTCAAATATTTACAAACATCTTTACGGGAGTATTTTTCTAGCCTTTTTAAGGATCCCTTTGACTCAAATCTCTCTGATCGTTTCTCTGCAACATATAATGCGTCCTCTATTAATTGAACAAACCATGATTGATTGAGATACTGCTTGCCCTTTTCGCATAACGTATAACCTTCACCTGACACCTCGACAATCGGTTCATTTCCATATTTTTTTCGATCTGCTTCTGTATAGAAATCCAAACCGCATATTCTTTCGATAGATTGTATGGTTTGATCATCTACTGGTAAACCTTTTGATACGAGCATATCGATAAATGTGTTTTTACTCAAGGAACCTGATTTCACCAAGCTTTGTAATAGGATTATTTCATGTTTTCTTTTACCTGGTAGAACTTCTTTCGAAATAAAAGTTAAGATTTGCTGCGCATGCTTTGGAATTGCTTCTACTTCTTCTTTCATTGCTTGTAGAAAATCTAGCATATTATCTTTTTTATCTACAATCACTGTTGGGTCGATCGAGTTATGATCATAGAAATCTCGTAATAAAGGTATGCGTCCAATTCGCATTTTTAATGTTTGATAAGCATCCTTTAATACTTTCATATGCATAAGATTGGCTGTTTGAATCGATTGGTAGATTCGCTCTTTTGCCACTGCTTCAAAATTAATGGTAGAAGTACCCTTAATATAACTAGTATCAATCATTTTCCGGCGAATCGAGTCTTTATTTTGCGAATTATCACCAGATAAAGCAATTGGAATCAAGAAATTATTCTGATAGTTTCCTATGAAATCTATAACTGTAAGATATTCCTTAGTAGCGTGTTTACGTAATCCTCGACCTAACTGTTGAATAAAAATAATACTCGAATCTGTTTGCCTTAACATAACTACCTGGTTTATCGCAGGTATATCAATACCTTCATTAAAAATATCCACAGTGATGATATAATCTAATTCACCATTTTCAAGTCTGTTTACTTGATACTGTCTAACTTCCTGTAGATCATCACCTGTCAAAGCTACTGTTTTTATACCACGATGATTAAAATGCTCTGACAAAGCCTTGGCTTCTTTTTTCGTACTGCAAAACATTAAACCTCTTACTTTATCACTGGAGTGACTATAGTAATCTATTTTTTCAATAATACGTGTTACTCGCTCGTCTGATATTAATTGATTAAAGGTCGTAACATCTTTTACCTCTCCATCAATTTCTAAATCGGTCACACCATAATAATGAAAAGGTACTAGCATGTCTTCTTCTAATGCTTCTTGGAGTCTAATTTCATAAGCTATATTATAATCAAACAGCTTGAATAGATCATAGCCATCCGTTCTCTCAGGTGTTGCGGTCATTCCTAGCAAAAATTCTGGTTTAAAATGATCGATAATTCGTTGATACGAAGTAGCGCCCGCTCGGTGACTTTCATCAATTAATATGTAATCAAACAGATCTTTGTCTAACTGCTGCAGCGTGTCTTCTTTTGAAATAGTTTGAACGGTAGCAAAAACATATTTCCGATCAATTTGTTTACTACTTCCTGAAAGAATCCCAAAGTCATTTTCATTTCCACCTAAAAGCTGCATAAAATCTTGCTTTGCTTTTTGCAAAATCTGTTCACGATGGACGATAAATAACATCCGCTCAGGCCTTACTGTTCGCACATCAAAAGCAGCTAAATAGGTCTTCCCAGTACCAGTTGCCGAAATAATTAAAGCTCGGTCTTGGTTCTGGTTTCTAATGGCCTCGATACCTTTTAATGCTTGGACTTGCATACTGTTAGGCTCTATGGTCAATGCGTTTTCTACTTTATTGCTGTTATAACTAGAAGGCATTTCAGCAACCTTCTGCGGCTGAAGCTGTTCCCATGTTTCCTGGTATTGGTTAATCCATTCGTTCGTTAATGGTGTTGAAGTATTCCACAGTTCATTAAATTGCATTTGAAAATAATCAAGTAATTCTCCGTTATCATGTGAGGTCAGCTTGATATTCCATTCATAGTTCACTTGTAAAGCATGCGCAGATAAATTAGAACTACCGACAATTAAAGTGGCATAGTCTTCGTGTTGAAAAATATAGCCTTTTGAGTGAAAGCCCTCTACATCAGAAATTCGCACATCGACATTTTTTAATTTGAGTAATTCACGAAAGATCTTAGGCTGATTAAAGTACTGATAAGTAGAAGTAAGAATGCTACCTTTTACACCTTTATTATGTAAATCTAGTAAATGTGATTTCAAAGTTGCCAGTCCACTTTCGGTAATGAAAGCAACAGAAAATAAAAATGATTGGCAATTTTTTAACTCATCTATTAACGATGTCAGTACATTTTGCTTTTTTTGTTCATTATTTAATAATAGCTCAGGCTTGAATTTACCATTGTAATTCGAGTATTTATCAATAAGACCTTTATGATAGGATTGCTGTAATTTGTTTATTAAGTTAGACATGTTATCACCTAAATTTAAGTTAGTATTTACAGAAAGTATATACTATTTATCCATTGCCGTATAGTTTATTTGACCTATTTATTATTGACAAGTAAGATTTTTCTTTTGTTCTAAATTTATGAATACCTCCTTAGTCTGCCTATAATTTATAAGGTCTCAAAATTCATAATACACTTATGCAATAGTAAATTCAGCGATATGAACATAGGAATAAGTCCTATAAAAATGGTACAATTATGTATAACACATACTATAATACAACAAAAAGGGTGAAACCATGGCAATATACTATGAAAGTCATACAGACGACAGAAAAATAATCTATAACACAGCAGAAAAATGGAAAAATGAGTGTTTATTAGATAATAAGTCCATCATTTGGGACGGAGAACACATTTGGACCGAGCAAAATATGAACCGCTTTCGAGCAATATTTATAGAAAACCCAGACGCTTCAGGTAACAGTTTCGATGACAAGTTAAAAAAACAGCTAGAAAATGAAGCCGAAAGCGTCTATAAATTTGCGATCGAAATAATGTTTATCTATTATTTGTTTCCTTATAAAGGATCTGTTAGTTATAAAACGAAGATGGAAAAGCTGGAAATGATCGCTTCATGGGGAAGAATAAAACTTGATCCTTCTTTAAAAGTGTTTGAGGCATTAAAAGACGGACTAGGGGCTACTGGTACTTTCTATAATACTAGCAAGTATTTTGAAATATCCTTTCTATTTTTAGCTGTAGAAAAGCTAAAAGGACTCTCATTAGATATTCGAAAAGAAATTTTACATGATCCAAAACAATTGAAACGACATGCGGATGAAATGCGACAAAGCCTTGGCAAGCGCGTCCAAATACTACATATATTTTTACACTTGTTGCTACCTAAATACTTCGAATCGATTGCTAGTTGGGGCAATAAGGGACAGATCGTAAAGGCATATTCTGAATATATAACAGATGATTCCGTTGAGGATACAGATGAACAACTTTTAATTATCAGAGAAAAGCTTCAAGAGCAATATCCAGATAGGCAAATTGATTTTTATAGAATACCTGAAATTGCGGAGGTTTGGCAAAAGAAAAAACCTGAACAAGACCCACCCCAGGATACAGACAACGAATTGAACGAGCAGAAAATTGATAGACCTTTGATTATGGAGAATATTGAAAAAGAACTGGAAGGATTAGTATTTGAAAATGTGGATTTGCTACTTAACCAAGTAATGACTTCTATTCAGAATGGAAAACATATCATTTTAACAGGTCCTCCAGGCACAGGGAAATCGAAGCTAGCGAGCAAAATTTGCGACATGTATCAGGTTCAAACATCGATGGTAACGGCATCTTCTAATTGGTCAACTTATGAAACGATTGGTGGATATATGCCAGACAAAGAAGGTAACTTACATTTTAATGAAGGAATCTTCTTAAAGTGCGTCAAGGATACAACTACCAATCAGCCAACAAATAAATGGTTGATTATTGATGAGATTAATCGAGCAGATATCGATAAAGCGTTTGGTTCGTTATTTTCTGTTTTAACAGGGGATGAAATTACACTTCCTTTTGAGTCAGAAAGTGGTGATTCTATCGTGATGAAACCACAAGGTAAGGAAAAGGATTTTAAAACAAATGATCATACTTATGTCATTCCGAATGACTGGCGGATTATCGCAACGATGAATACAGTTGACAAAGCTTCTTTATACGAAATGAGTTATGCGTTTATGCGTCGTTTCGCTTTTATTCCCGTTACCATACCGAAAAATATTACGCCGAGCTTAGTTCAACAGTATTTAGATGCTTGGAACATGGATACCTATCCAAATGTTGATACATTAACGAGTATATGGAAATTAATTAATAACTATCGAAAAATTGGACCGGCTATCGTTTCAGACATTGCGAAACATACCCAGTTCAATGATGATTTTACCTCAGCGATTATCTTATATGTGTTGCCACAGTTTGAAGGGTTACCAATATACAAAATGAATGAATTTATCACTAAACTTGACGAACAAACAGACGCCATCATTGATAAAGACTATCTAACTGACTTTGTGAATGACTTTTTTGAAGCTGGTGGATTGGAATGAGGGAAAAAGAAGAGGAAATTTTAGAGGAGATTTCTGGGTTTCTCCATGGTTATTTGAAATCAGGAAATGTAAGAATTAACTCCTTTTTATCCAAAACGAATGTCAACATCTCTAATCTGCAGCAATTATTAACGATACGTTTTCTATTATTAAAGGAAACAAAGCATTTTGTTCAAAAATTACCTTTTTTACTCAAGCAATTTAAAACCACAACAGCTACACGTACAGAAACAAATATCGGGGAAGTAAGAGGAGAAATTGATTGGGCAGAAACCACCAAGCGTCGTTTAGCTAGAAATCATATAGATCGGACCATCTTTTCAACGAATGAAAGTGTTCGATCTTATGATACACCAGAAAATCTAGTATTAAAGGAATTACTAGGGATACTTTACAGACTTCTTTTTCATGATTCCTATCTGAAGGGGTTTGAAAAGGCTGCATGGTTCTCAGAATGGCAAGAGTTAAAATCCAATATAGAATACGCATTTAAACACAACATATATTTACAGCGAGTCCATTCAGTACATGTTAGTGACCGCACCGTTCAAAAAACACAGAATCACAGAAATAGATTATATCGCGAAGCAGCCCAATTATTAGTATCCTATCGAAAAATAATAAAAGGTCAGTACAACGAAGAGGATTTAAAAATTTTACTCCGTGAAACCTTTATTGCACCAGAAAATCAGGATGTCTTATTTGAACTATATTGGATTATTCAGATCATTAAGCAAAATACGGAAAAGAGTCAATTACATCTAATGGACGGTGGACACAATAAAGTAGCAACATGGGAGGATGATTCTCATATCCATCACCTGTACCACGATTCAAGCGGCTCTGATTCTGTTATTTTTCATATTCCAACCAGTGAAATTGAAGGTAGTGGGCATCCATATCTAAAGCAAAAATATCAATCGTTAGAAGCAACCAAAGATTTAGTACAAAGCATATTTGGGCGTAATGTTACTAGTCATTTATGGCGAGGAAGGCCAGATTTCCTTATTGAATCGTATGATCAAACTACCAATAAATTAACGAAGCTGACCATTGGTGAAGTAAAGAATACGTCAAGGGTGGAGTATGCAACGACGGGGTTAGAAGAACTGGTTGAGTATCTTTATTTGGTGAAGGATCGTAAAGGAAGGTACTTATTGAATAGTGATGTGACGGTTCAAGGAATATTGTGTTTAGATCAGGTAGAATTTGATAGTGGAAGCTTTGGAATGTTAAAGGTTTTAAGTAGGAGTAATAGGAGGACTCACCTGTGAATAAGGCTGAATTATTAGAGCGCATATCACATTTGGCAGTTTGGAAAAAAGGAGATCAACGAGCACCACATAAACCACTACTGATTTTATATGCATTAGGGCAATGGCAGTTAACTCGTCAGAAGCATTTTTTATACGCCAATGCTAGGCCTAAATTAGTAGAATTACTAATCGAATATGGTCCGAAACGGAAATCTTATCATCCTGAACAGCCTTTTGTTCGACTAGAGCGCGATGGCATCTGGGAATTGGATAAACCGATTCTGATGAGTAGTTCATTTAATAAGGCATTGATAGACTACCATGTATCAGGAGGGTTTACCACGGAGGTCTATCAACTTCTAGAAACAGATGGTGCTCTTATTGATCAAATTGCTAATCTATTATTAGAGCTACATTTCCCTGAAACATTACATAATGAAATTTTACAAGCAGTCGGTTTACAATTAACGTATTATCGACGAAGAAAAAGAGATCCTGAATTTAGGGAAAGAGTTCTAAGTGCCTATCAGCATCAATGTGCAATATGTGGATTTCAAGTGAAACTTAATCAACAAGTGATTGGTCTTGAGGCGGCGCATATCAAGTGGCACAACATTGGAGGCCCTGATAGAGAGGAAAATGGATTGGCGTTATGCTCTCTGCATCATAAATTATTCGACAGAGGAGTAGTTGCTATTTCGCATGATCATCAAATACATGTCTCAGAACAAGCAGTTGGAAATGAGACGTTTTATGATTATGTGAAGCGGTATGATAAGCAACCACTGCACAGGCCGTTGCAACAAAGCTATTTTCCAAAGGAAGAATTTATCTATTGGCATGTGAAGGAAGTTTATAAAGGTGAGGTTGGGGATTTTATATAGGCTTTTATAGATTGTTAAAATAAGCTAACACGCTTCCTTATTAGGTGATATTTTGTGATCTTAATATTTATAAATATGAGAAAAAGAGGTACTTCCATCGCTAAGAAGCACCCCAAAAATTAAATGACAAACGAAATAATTCAGTTGAGTATATTATTTATGACCCTGGTGTTGGTGTAGCTCTGAATGCATTTACAGTCTTGTCCATAACAATCTGTGCATCACTTCCTGAATCAAGAATCGTATTTTGAAGTGAGTCTTTTTCCACCAATACTGTTGTTACAGTAAGCGGCTCTGATGATTCGGTAGTCAACAATGCGTCTACTTGCGCTGAGAAACAAGAATCACTTGTTTTGGCATGAACATCCGTTGCAACAACATGATTATTAGAAATATAATTTCCGTTACCTGAAACAATACGTATGATTACTGGGGTTGCACCTAACGGCTTGATATTCTGAGTATTAACTATTTTAGAAAAGTGATTAGCAATTACAGTATTATTATTACCACTGATATAAAGGAGACCATACACATCATCTAAACCATTGTCTATTCCCAGAAAAGGTGTCCAAGGTTCATGATCACGTAAAAAGTGATTGGAAGAAACAAGGTTTTCAGAACAATTTTCCTTGAGTACGACCATTCCTGGATAAAATGAATGAAGTCTATTATTTGTGATACTAGACCGTGTCACACCATCAAAATAGATACTGCTCGCACCTCGTGGAAAAACATTATTCGCTGTAATCAAAAGTCCACCAAAATTTTGAGCGTATATGGAATATCCTTTAAAACCGGCACCTATCAAGTTATCGGTAATTTTTGAAGCCTGTCCCCAACCTCGTAGTTCTATACAGTTACCACATTCAGCTATGAAATTATCATGTATTGTCAGTGCATCTGCATGATAAATAGTAATTCCATGCTCTAAATACACAAACCCCATGCCTGTAATCTTAAATGAGTCACAAGCACTTGCAACATAAATACCCGTTTTCCCGTTAGTGTATGTGTTTTCCGGAGCTGTTTCTACTGAACCATCTTCAATAAAATGCAAACCATCGATACAAAAATCAGAAAACTCTACTGAACTTATTCGAGGACTTCCACTTCGTTCAATATAAAATGCAGCTCCTTTATATTCCTCTTCATCTACTTCTGGGGGAATATCTACGAGTATGCGACTTCCTCCCGGCCACAACTCATGCATATCCGCCCATTCATTCTCAGAAGTATTAAAACGAATACTAGAAGATGTAAACCCGTGTCCAGAACCCATAATTTTAAGATAACTGATGTCTATAACTACTTGATTGACAAGATGATAATCGCCTGGGGGAATATAGATAACCGCACCCGGCTTTCCGCCTTTATTTACATCTGTATCTGTTTGCCTACTTTTAATATCTGCTATAATGCTATTGATTACCTCTCCAATATCCTCATACGGATTACCGACAGACCAATCCGTTACGTCATAATAATTTTTACTAGTCATAATGAAATCCTCCTATCCTTTTAATGTTTATTCATATTCTACTTTTGCCTTGATATAACCGGAAGTAATGCATTACGAATTCTTGAAAAAGCTCGTGGAAGGTAGCGACTATCCACTTATTCTTTTAACGCCTTTAAGGCCAACCCAAAGTTACCAATCGTTGCGGAGCCGTTGTTTTTGATGCTTGGTCGAACGATGAGATCTTCTAAATCTGGTGTGGCAACGTAGTTATTGTTAAATTGTTTGAAATATTCGCGAACCTTCGCCATATCCGTTTCTTGGAGGACAGAACCACCGAACACAATTTTCTCTGGTGCCATGTTCACGAAAGTATTAAAGGCAATTTGCCCTGCATAGTAAGAGATAAAATCAAAAACCTTGTGATCTCGAGGGATTTTTTCTCCTTTAATCCCCGTTCGCCCTTCTAATGTTGGACCAGCAGCAAGTCCTTCAAAACAATGATTGCTGTGGAAAGGACAACCACCCACATACGCATCTTCAGGGTGCGCAATAACCGTCGCATGGCCCATTTCAGAGTGAGCGATTCCACTTATAAACTGCCCACCTTGTATAGCACCACCACCAACACCCGTACCTAACGTGAAATAAACCACCGAATCAGCACCACTCGCAGAACCCTTTGTATACTCTCCGTAAGCTGAAGAATTTACATCCGTGGTGAAATACATCGGGATATCAAAGGCTGCTTTTAAGGTTCCTAAAAAATCAAATCCAGACCATTCCTCTTTAGGGGTATTTAACACATGCCCATATGTTTTCGAATCTACGTTCACATCAATCGGACCAAAGGAACCAATGCCAATAGCCGCTACCTCAAAGAATTTAAAGAAATTAATCACCTTTGCAAGCGTTTCTTCCGGTGTTGTCGTTGGAAACTGTGTTATTTCCTTTACATTGAAATCGAAATCCGCCACGGCAACAACAAACTTCGTCCCTCCTGCCTCAATCGAGCCTAATAATTTCTCCGTCATGACAACTTTGCTCCTTTTCTTTCACTCAATTCTATGAAACTCCTATAAGAGAATAATTTATTCTTTCCATACGGATCGTAAAGACCATTTATCTGCCTTTACTATTCTTGCTTTTCCCTTTTCAGCAAATAAATCTACTTCTTTACTAGAAGCGTCAGGATATATCCTATTTGTTATAACTTGCTCTCCATGATTCACAAATACCTCTATTGATGTCTTATCAAGAAATACTCTTAAGTTCAATTTCCCGTTAGCTTCAATATTATAAGGTGCCTTATAAACTCCACTCTCTCCTTTACCAGCTAATGTTAAGTCCACAATAACTTCCTCATTAATCGTATCTATTTTAATAATTGTTTTTTCTGATCTATCTATAGAGCATCTTAAATGTAGACCAAATACCGGTGAATCTGAATTAATTATATCAAAGTCCATGCATAACTCAGTTGCAATGCCATCGAACTTGGAAAACCTGTTCACTCCATGTATTTCAAAATCTTCAATGTGATGATGATCCGTTCTTAAGGCTTTTAATTCTTCAATTGGCTGTTGTATAAAAACTCCGTTATGATTATATGTTAATTCTCTAGGAATGGTCATAGCACCAACCCAACCATCCTCCTCAGATGGTCGCTTTGAAAACCACATGTCCATCCACCCCATCATTATTCGTCTTCCTTTTTCATCTTTCAATGTCTGAGGGGCGTAAAAATCATGACCATAATCCAAGAGCATACTTCTTTCTTGGGAGAATTTTGCGGCTTTGTAATCCATCTCACCAAAAATAATAATAGGCTTTTCATTTTTCTCCCCATACATCGGAGACAATATAAGAGCATGTTCTTTTTCTAATGGAAATAGGTCTGGACATTCCCACATGTCTCCTTGTTCACCATTACTCTCAGCTACTACACCCTTATATGTCCAATCTATTAAATTAGATGATTGATAAAAGAGAGCTTTTCCTTTCCCATCCTTTTTAGAACCTACTACCATATAATATTGATTATCATATTGCCAGACCTTAGGATCACGAAAATCCTTTGAACCATCTTTTGGAAAATGATCAATGATAGGATTTTGACTTTCCTTTGTGAAATGTATACCATCTGCACTTTTAGCTATACACTGAACTTGCATAGGGTCACGTTCAATAGAATGCCCCGTATAAATTAAATACAATTCATTATCTTTTTCAATTGCACTACCTGAGAAACAGCCATGATCATCCAATGTACCATTATCATAAAATTCAGAAGGTGCTAATGCTACGGGTAAATGTTCCCAATTCACTAAATCTTTACTTATTGCATGCCCCCAATGCATTGGCCCCCACACAGGTTCATAAGGATAATGTTGATAGAATAAATGATAGTCACCTTTATATTGAACCAGTCCATTCGGATCGTTCATCCAACCTACAGGTGGCATCATATGATAATTCAATCGATATTTTGTATTTCCCACTTTATTTTCCTGTTGCTTAATATACTTAGTTGCTTGATTAACTTGTTCACTATGATTTTGTGTCATAAAGTTGTCCCCTTTACTTTGATGTAACAATAAATTCTCTATCCTTTAACAGATCCTAATGTCATTCCACTTACAATATATCTTTGAACTAATATGGAAAATATCATTACCGGTAAACTGAAACTAACCGCTGCAGCTGTCATGGGACCAAGATCTAGGTTATATGCAGTTAAAAATTCAGAAATTCCAACGGTAGCTGTTTTAGCATTTGTGCTAGTTAATAGTAAAGCAAATAAAAAATCATTCCATGCTAGCATAAAACAAAATATTGACGTAGTTGCCAAACCGGGTAAAGATACTGGTAATATTACTTTTAAAAAAGATGTGAAAATATTACATCCATCTATTCTTGCCGCTTCATCAAATTCTTTCGGAATATTATTAAAAAATCCCATCATTAGCCATATTGCAAAAGGAACATTTATGCTTGTATAGGTTATAATTAAGGCGGCATGAGTATCTATTAAACCCATTGAATTAATAATAATGTACATCGGAATCGCAATACTGATCATAGGGACCATGCGAATACATAAGGTGATTAAAAGAAATACATTTCCTAACTTCGATGAAAACCTTGCTAACCCATATGCTGCTAATGCACCTAAGAAAACAGACAAAACCGTACTAACAAAAGCCGTAATAAAACTATTAAAAAAGTAACTTAAAATTGGCATCTGATTAAACATAGAAATATAATTCTCTATAGATAATTCTCTAGGAAAAAAAGTTGGAGAATTACTGATTGCTTCTGAAGATGGCTTAATAGAAGTGAGAATAATATATATATATGGACTTATAAACAACAGTGCTAGTATGGTTGTAATAATACCTATAAACTGTTTATTATATTTTCTAATCCACTGAAACAGTGATTTTTTATCTTGAGTTGTATTTGTTAAAGATTCCATTTTACATCTCCTCTCTATTTTTTGTTTGCTTTAAACATACTTATAAGGAAGTAAGAGCTAAGTAACAATAGAAGAATAATAAACAGCACTGCCATTGCGCTAGACTCACCAACTTCACCATATCTAGTTAATGTTTTATACATGTAGGTACTTAACACTTCCGATGAATTAGCAGGTCCACCTTGCGTTAAAACCCAAACAATATCAAATGTTCTGGCAGCATCCACAGTTCTTATTAAAATCGCTACAACCAGTACTGGAAGTAAAGATGGTAATGTAATATAAAAAAATGTTTTGATTTTATTAGCACCATCTATTTTTGCTGACTCGTACAATGTAACTGGAATTCCTTGTAAGCCAGCGAGCAGTACTAGCATCATAAATGGGGTAGTCAACCAAATATCAGCAATAATAGTCGAAAGTAATGCCGTCCTATCATCTGATAACCATTGAATTGCATTTCTACTCGAAGTGATATTAAAGTCATATAATAATTGATTAACAATACCAAATTGACTGTTCAGCATAAATTTCCATATTAAACCTGAAACTAATGGCGCAATCATTAATGGACTCAACAAAATTGTTCTAACAAAACCATGGCCTTTAAAGCCAGTATTTAATAACATAGCGAAAAATAACCCTAGCAATAGTTCTGCACTTACTGCAACAACAACATAAATTAGTGTATTAGTTGTTGCCCCCAAAAAACGATCCGATGTAATAGATTCTATATAATTACTTATACCTACAAAGGTTCCTGAATCTTGTGAGATCATATCTACTTGAAAAAAACTATCTTTTATTAAAAGCATTACAGGAAAAAGTAAGAAGATGAGCATGAAAATACCTGCTGGTGCGAAGAATAAAAAGGATACTTTTGCTTCTTTTGTCATATAATCACTCTCCTTCTATGATGATTTGATTGAGAAAAGGATAGGAAGTTAACCTATCCTTTTTCATCTTTTTTTTAATTTACAATTCCTTCGATTATTTCATTTGCTTCATCTAAGGCCTCTTGAGCTGTAAGCTCTCCACCAAGTACTTTTTGTATTGCAGGAATTAACGCTTCACTTTCAATTTCTTGCCATTGATCAGTTGAGGGGCGATTTTGAGTTTGTTCAGCGTTCAATGTTTTAGCCAATGGTGTTAAATGAGAATATTTTTCTTCTTTTCCATACTCTTCAAACACAGATTGTCTTGCTGCTACGCCTAAAGCATCTGCATACAGTTCATTTTTCTCATACATAAACTCTAAATACTTTTTAGCCATATCCTTTTTGTTAGATGAAGATGGAATTACTTGATACCAAGGTCCCGGTACAACACCAATGCCTTCCTCGCCCGCAATCATTGGAGCAGCGCCAACTTTCCCAGCTACATCAGACGTATCGGGATCATTTGCTGGTACATAGAAATGTCCCCATGCTAACATCATTGCTAAGTTTCCGTTATAAAATAATTCTGCTGTTTCAGCTGAAGCCGTTTCCAAAGTATTTTCAGGAACAGAACCCTCTGTTGAAACTAAGTCATTCAACATATTTAATGCATCTACATGATATTGATCGTTAACTATCACTTCTCCATTATCATCCAATACCAAATTATCTGCTCCCGCTTGTGTTACGTGGTCTAACCAACTTGCTACTGAATCACCTGAACTCGCACCAAAAACACTAGTTCCATACAGTTCAGGATAATCTTCATTATTACCAAAAAAGCTTGCAATATCTTTGTATTGTTCCCAATCTCCTGGTGGCGCTAATTCATAACCAAACTCAGCTTCAAATGCGCTTTTATTGTTTTCGTCTTCAAATAGATCTTTTCTATATAATAAAATTTTAGAATTGGTCCATGTCGGTAATCCGTAAACATTGTCTTCAATTGTTGCACCGTCAATTAAACCTGGAAATAGGTCTGCGCTTATTTCATCCGTGACGATGTCTTGGATAGGTTCTAACCCTTCATAAAGTGCTGGGAGCCAAATTGTATCAATGGTGGCAACATCAAAAGCACCTGACCCTGTTGTTAATTCGGTTCTCATTCGATCGTACACACCTGTATATGGTACAGATTCAATAATCACATCATAACCAGTTTCTTCTTTAAAAGAATCACGTGTTTCTTCAGCTACTGCTTCTGCTGGACTTCCACCTTCAACTAGTACTGTCAATTTTTTACCTTCGTTATTTTCTTCATTTTCACTGTTTTCTCCTTCGTCATTGCTTTCATTTGATGTACTATCGTTATTGTCACCACATGCTGATAACAACAAACCAACAAATAATAAAGTAATTAGAAATAATAATTTCTTATTCATATGATTAACCTCCGTAAAATGTATTTTTATTTATCCCAATGCTTGTGTTCCGACCATCACCTAGGCAAATATCAAGGTGCATAACATCATGTTGTTCCAAACGCACTATTTGGTTTCCATACATTCAATTAATTTCATCCTCCCACAAATTTATTATAATATTTATATAAAAAAGCAATTTGCTTTTTATATGCACTTATTTAATCGATTACGTAATCGATTAAATAATAGAGTGAAAAAACCTTTTTAAATAGATTCTCTCACTTTAAGCTGAGCTTTCAATTTGATATGGTTCGCTTTTTCTTGATTTTTATTATTTATACGATTCAAAATACATTCAGCAGCTTTATACCCGATTTCGAATGCTGGTTGGTTTACTACAGATAATGGAGGTGTAGTTATTTTAGTCCAATCATAATTGTCATATCCAATCACAGCAATATCTTTTGGCATTTTCAAACCGTTATCTTGAATACATTTAACAGAACCCATTGTCATAATATTATTGGCAATAAATAAGGCATCAATTTGATTAGCTATGAGCTTCTCCGTCAGTTCATAACCTGAGCTAAAAGAAGATAGTCCTAATTCAATAAACTTGTCGTTAAACGGAATATGATTATCTTTTAGTGCTTGTTTGTAGCCTTCAAATCTTTCATTTGTTGTAGTAATACCTAACTCAGAACTGATAAAACCAATTTTCTTATAGCCTGAAGTCACTAATTTCGTCACACCATCGTATGTTCCTTGGAAATTATCAACCAATACATAATCACCTTCATAATTAATAGGTAACCTATCTATCATTACGATAGGGAATTGATTGTCTAATACTTCTTGAATGTGGTCAAAATCATCATTTGTCGGTGCTAGTATTAATCCATCGACTAATTGGGTATTGAACATTTTCATTCTGTTTATTTCCTCTTGCATATCTTCCTTAGAGTTACTTAATATTAAGTTATATCCTTTACTATTTAAATTCGCCTCTATACCCTCAGCAATTGACATAAAAAATGATTTAGAAGTATCATCTTTTTTTACAGGAATCAAAAATCCAATCGTATTGGTTTTCGTACTTCTCAAGCTCCTAGCAGCAGAATTTGGACGATAATCTAGTTCCTGCATAACTTGTTCTACTTTTTCAGTAACTTTGGGAGAGACATATCTTGTACCATTAATCACATGTGATACAGTTGCTGTTGAAACATTAGCTCTTTCAGCAACATCTTTAATTCTTATATTTTTCTTCGAGTTAACGCTTACCATATACTCACTTCCAACACCTTTTATTGTAATCGTTTACGTAATCGATTAACTGAATTATAATATCTTTTCTTTTTATAGTCAATACTTTATTTATTCATAAGTTCTATTCACTACATAGATATAGGATGTAATTCCTTTATATATAATGTGAAATAATAATGAGTTGTTGATTGATCAAATAAAAGTAATTTTATCAAATCTATGGATCTCATAATGTATATGGATCCAATATTTTATTATATATTGGGAAAGCTGATAGACAAACTTTAGGTAAACGATTAGCACAAGCACTATGGTGGTGGGATACAAGTGATCCTAATAACTTGCAGATTTATTGTGGCAAAATAGCAGGAGAATCCACTCTTTAGACAATCAATGGTCAAAAGAAATTGATTTAGCAGAAAAATTATTGATTAATGTCCATAAGCCTGCATACAATACGCAGAATTTAATCACTATTCCTGAAGAAAGACTGAGAAATATTCACATCTTGAATTGGGGATACTATCGTGATCTACTAGCAGAGGTTTCTGGGTTAAGGTGGACTACTGCGTTGAATAATATGGAGTATGATGTTTATAAATTTTTTCGGAAATAATGCTTCTGTATACAAGCGAAAGAGTGCTCCAGATTACGTTATATAGTCTTTAAGACGGTCACCCCCTTCGAAAGACCAGTCGCTCACGCATGAAGGACATTTATTGCAAAGCAAAGCTATTAAACAATTGAATAGATTGTAAAAGGGCATGCGCTATATATGTTATTACTCCTCGTAAATAACGTATGAATTATACACTATTAAATCCAATTAGCGTATGAATAACGTACAATTAATCTATTATTTAACGTTAAGAGGATGGTGAGTTTGCTTGTATCAACCAAAATTTAGTGACTCTCCGTCCTTAACCAAAAGATTTAATTTCAATTGATTGTTCTCAAGCAAGGCATCATTAAGAAGCCTCTAATAAAAATATTAGAGACTTAGTTAGTGATATTAAAAATCAAAATTAGCAACTTCATCAAAGTCTACTACGTGGGGAATCTCGTTAGCGTACATTAGATCCCAAATTAAAGATAGTTTCATAATTACTTCCATATCAAGCTGAGGGATTTGAAAAGCATCATGGTAATCAAAAAGGCAAGAGTTAAAGTCCAATCTAGAATACGCACGGTTTTTAGATATTAAAGAACAGAAGAAAAACATATTTAAAGTGCACGTCTTCCACCATATTTACTCATGTTAATTCAATGCTCTTTTCAGAAATGTGGAGCGTTATACCTGAAAAGTGCTTTTGAATGCAAATCACCTCCATAGACACCCTTTTTCCTTAGAAAATGGAAAAAAAGGCCCTAGATGTTTTGAGAAAATGACTCGTATTTTGTTTCTCTCATTATTCTTTAAGTTTTTTCACCACTCAAATACAAAAAATTCCCAAATTAAACTGTCTCCTTTTTCGCCTGTTCATTCGGTTTCAATTCTATTTCGTTAGTCTTACCAACACTTTCACCAGCTATAATTTGTAAGGCCTTAGTAATAGTTTTTACCATCAATAGATAAAAAATAACTAGAACGAGATCAACTGTATAGGAAGCTAACCAAACTCCTATTGATGTAGAATTGGACAGGGAACTTGATACTCCTCTAGAGATTATGTTTAAAAAATAATAGAAAGGGATAAATAATCTTAATTGATTTGCTAAGGTGTTAGTATCAAATCTCAAGTCAAGTTGTTTTGCCATCGTTGAATAGACATTCCACATTCCCCACAAATTATAAATTGGAATAATTACCCTCAGTACAGCCGCTAATGGAGAAATAGGATACTGGATAGAAAAATGGTTTAAATCAATATGAATCTTATAAAGCCAAATTAAGTACAAAATTACTAAGATTAAGAAACTAACACCTAAAAATATATTGATGAAGTGATCAAATGTCATAATATTTAGGTAAATGTTATAATGAAATGCGAAAAGGTATGTATTAATTAGTCCAACTCCATTTAGTATAATAACTCCCCATAAAAAAACGCTCAATATTTTACCAATTGATTTCGAATTAAGTTTCAATTGATTTCTCCACCTTTCTAATCTTAAGAATTTTCTAAATAGGAAATTGCATCGTCTAACTTAGCCACTGGAACAACCTGAAATGACAATTTTTCTTCTTTTACAATTTCTAATGCTTCTTCAAAGTTACTTTGGCCACTATAAGAATCTTTGTTATCCGGTATAAAAAAGACATCTACATTATTTTGTTCTGCAGTTAATAACTTGTGGCGAATTGCCCCTACTTCCCCAATACTGTAATCTGGGTTGATTGTTCCGGTTCCGGCAATTATGTAAGACCCATTTTTCGAAAAGTCTTTCTTATACATTTCTTCATATAATCCAATTGTTAACATTAAACCAAAAGAGTCTCCGGCATATGAGGAAGAGTTTTCTAATATGTTACTCATCTTGTTATATAGTAGTTCATTAGAATTCTGTGATTGTTCAAATATTGGAAGATGAACTGCATTACTAACGACCTCGTCCTTAGAAAATTCCATCTCTTCTAGTTGATAAATATAGTTTTCATGTTCATAGGAATCCAACGGAATAAATTCGATCTCATCATAGGAATATTGTATGGTTAATTTTTCATAGATATTTTGCGTAACCCCTAAGTTTACGTATGTAAAATAAACACTCCCACTTACACCTAATTCTTCCACAGGAACAATGTCCCCAGTAGCAATATATTCTTCATGCTTAGGAAACAAAAGTATCACTGTTATTAACAAAGGGACAAACAATAAGAGAGCACTAACTTTTGCTTCCTTAGATATACTAGAGACTAAACCCATAATAATTTCACCTCCTTTTTATAGTATAGCCATAGTCGTTATTCATAAGCATTACTCCCCTTTTGTTCAGTGATTAGCCGACCTGAACAAAAGGGAATATTATCAAAATTTTAGTATATCACATCTAACTCAAAACATGGGTTCATTCCCACGATATTTTAACTTGTATATTAGAAAGTAGCTAATTCACCATAACTGATGATTTCCAAGGTAATATCCAGTAAATTTAAGTGTTTGGCTTTTTGATAAAAAACACAAATTAATATAGTACCGTAAACCTTATAACAAAATAAAGATGCTAGCTTGTGGATAGCTAGCATCTTCGTTAATTAATCATTTAATATAGAAAAATCATCAATATTAATTCTCTCTCCAGATGTTCCGTCTACTACAATACGGAATCGTACTGTTCCTGGCTCATTCACTTGAATGGTTTCAGCGACAAGTGTACTACCACTTATATATGGACCTGCTACACTTGTCCATGTTGTTCCTCCATTAGTTGATTTCTCTAAGCTCCAATTTGCGCCACTATCATTTCCAAAATTGGCATGTTCTACCGTGACACTCTCCGCTCCATCGGCATCAAAATTCATCGTTATCGATCCGTTTGAACGAATACGGGTAGACTGTGTACCGTTCTTCTTGTCTGATGATAATGAGCCTAATAACGCATTGTCAAAGTGCCATGAACCAGATGCTAACGTAACATTAGCTGCTGCATATGCTCCTTTACTACCACTCTCAAAATCTTCAAAGGGCGAAGATGGAGCATCAGTAGGTTCAGCTATTGTAAAATCATCAATATTAATTCGCTCTCCAGATGTTCCGTCGACTACAATACGGAATCGTACTGTTCCCGTCTCATTCACTTGAATGGTTTCAGTGGCAAGTGTACTACCGCTTGTGTAAGGACCTGCTACACTTGTCCATGTTGTTCCTCCATTTGTTGACTTTTCTAAACTCCAATTCGCACCACTATCATTCCCAAAATTGGCATGTTCAATCGTGACACTCTCTGCTCCATCAACATCAAAATTCATCGTTATCGATCCGTTTGAACGAATGCGGGTAGATTGTATACCATTCTTCTTGTCCGATGATAACGTGCCTAATAACGCATTGTCAAAGTGCCATGAACCAGATGCTAACGTAACATTAGCCGCTGCATAAGCTCCTTTACTACCGCTCTCAAAATCTTCTGTTACACCATCAGCAGGATCGCTTGGATCACCTGGGTCGGTACTTTCTTCATAACCGTAAGAACCTGCTGCAAAAGTTGAACGATCCCACCAGTCATATCCTGCATCTGGCATATCCCACGGCTCCGACTCTGGTTCGGTTGAAGAAACAGGATCTTCCATGCTTAATAATGAAGTTGTTTGATCTAATTGCAGACCACTTACCTGGTCAAACGAAGTATAATTTTCTTGTGTTGCTAACCAATTCATCAAATTAACGAGTAAAGTACCATTATCTAATTCATTAAAACCATCATAGGTCGTTTTGGTGCCACCAGTTTCTTCTCTTGCATACTTCGGAGTAATATCTTCCACCGGAGAAGAATCACCGATAACTGCCACTTTACCTAAATTATATTTACCAATTGCTACATATGGCCCTTCCGCAATTCCACCGCCATTATATACACCTTGATCAACAGCATGTGCCCAAGCTTCATTTGTATCTTCAATATAAACGATACCTTTTGCTTTATTGGGGTCGGTAATAGCTATTGTAGAGCCAGCATACATCGTCATTGTATTGACATTGCTCGTGATATTAAACGATTGTGAAGGAGACACAATAACATCGGAATGGACATTACCTATTGAATTGTAGCGGATACGCATACCAAAATGATCACTTAACCAATCTGAATTAGCAACATCTTCCATATAGAAAGAATCCTCTTCCTCTTGACTCATACCTAGAGTTGGATCAGACCACGCACCACGTCGATAGCCGTTAAACGTCTCGGAAGAATCCCATCTGTTCTTGTTTCGATCTGCATTATAATGATCGGCAATGAAAAAAATACTTCCGCCTTGATTAACATAATCTACCATCGCTTGTTGCTCTTGAGTGGAAAAAGGAATATTTGCTTCTGGGATAACAAATACATCATAGCTTGAGAGATCATTTAACGTAAATCTACCTTCTTTTCTTAATTCTTTGACATAATATCCTTCATCTGCTATCGCTTCAGCAAAGTCAGAAAAAGCACCATCGATTACCCAGTCTGCTGCACCAGCAGTTTGTCCATGTGTGTTATCAAACAAGACAGACATTCTATTATCTGAACTACTACTAGGATTAATTTCTGGCGCAGGATCTAGTGGACTCTCAGCACTAAGCACAGGGACAAAAATAAACAGACTACAAACGAATACAACCATCCATTTGGAAAGCTTTTGCAACAATGTAATTCCTCCCATTTTTAATTTTTAGCTACCTTTTTCCTACCCTCCTTTAATAAAACCTTCCATTTAAAACTATCAAAACAATATTATGTTCAATCAAGGATTTTGTTAAGTTCAAGTTAATTATTAAACAAGAAATTAAGCAAACTAATCTGCTTTGTTTATACTAGGTAAAGGATAAGCATTAAGTGCTTAGCCTTTTGGTTTACTCATATCTTTTCCAATAATTTTCGTACTTCTTTCGTATCTATTTAAAGAAGCACATCTTCTACTTAACTTCACTTCGCTTATCTATTAAAAATGTTGGATGAGGCAATCTTTCACCTAGCATTTCATATAATACTCCAAATTTTTTCGATATCCCGCCTTAATAGTATCCTTAAAGAAACTAAATAACTTTAAAGTGCCTACTTTTAACGATCGTTTTATTAATTTATACTGAAGGTTCGCATTTATCCAAATAGACATAAAAGGAGCTTTCTTTATATATGAATATTTTAGTAGTTAAAGCAAATAATCGCCCTTCCACAGAGGCAATCTCTAGTAAAATGTATGAAACATTCATGGCAGAATTAGAAGGTAAAGATGTAAACGTAACAACTTATGATGTGTATCAAGAAGACACGCCTTTCTTCGGTCAAGATGCCTTTAACGCTTTTGGCAAGGTTCAAAATGGTGAAGAATTAACTGACGTGGAATCACGTCTATTAGCTGCAAAACAAAAAGCAATGGATGCAATATCAGCTGCAGATGTCGTCGTATTCGCATTCCCATTATGGAACTTAACAATCCCGGCTAAATTACAAACATTCATTGATTATGTTTATGCTGCAGGATTCGCATTTAAATATGACTCACAAGGCAACCTGATTCAACTAATGACAGATAAAAAAGCCATTTTTCTAAACGCTCGCGGTGGAGTTTACTCCGCACCAGAAGCGGCTCCAATGGAAATGGCGGTTAACTATATGCGTAACGTATTTGGTGGCATCTTCGGTATGGAAATTATCGATGAAGTAATTATTGAAGGTCACAATGCAATGCCTGATAAAGCACAGGAAATCATCACTGCAGGAATGGAAGAAGTGAAGGATTCTGCAAATCGTTTACTAAAAATGGCAGTTACGATTTAAACTGTGAAACACAGGGACGGTTCTAGTGTTTCATTCATCATGGTTTAAGATTACAGATTTCCTAAAAGATGTATAGAACATAAAGTATTGTTATGGCTACTCAAATGGAGTTGAATTTTCGAAAAACTAATACTGGCGATCTAAGACAGATCGTTTTGAAAAATGGAAGAGATGAAAAAACAAGACCTTAATTCATAATGACATCCTTCAAAACATGAAAAACCTATTTGATCATTCTAATGATGTGACCCTTAACCTAACCGCTCTATATTTAATAAATACAGTTGTTAACTGTAAACACAAAAAAGTAAGCTGAAGATACAAAGTCTTCAGCTTTATGAAACGGTAGAACCGTCCCCGTGTTTCACTAACTCTTCACTACGCTCCCATAGTTCACGAGCTACTGTGCCATCATCTTTAAATGCGACGGACATTGGCCTGCCTTTTGAGTAGACTTCTCCTGATTGCCAATCGGTACCCGGTTTTCCCTCGACAAGCTCTGTTAACATGCGGGCACTTTTCTCCGGACTTATGGTGATCAAATACTTGAGAGGAGTGTGATAGAAAAACCGCATGAAATGATTGGTCTCACTCGCAAAGTTGGAACGGACTACTCCTGGGTGAAAGGCTACGGTTGAGATTCCATTTTCCCGGTAGCGTCGGTCTAGTTCACGAGTAAACAGGATGTTCTCCAATTTACCATAACCATAAGCTGTCAGTGGAGCATAATTCTTTTTGTTATTAAGATCCTTTACGTCAAAATTCTTTCCGAACGCATTTGCAGCAGCGCTAGAAGTTTGGATGATTTTTGACTGACTTTCAATCAATTGTTCCATAAGTAATTTCGTTAACAGAAACGGCGCCAGATGATTCACCTGAAATGTTTTTTCGAATCCGTCCTCGGTTAATTCTCGACCTCCCATTACCCCGCCTGCATTGTTTACCAATACGTCAATATGATTATATTGCTTTAACTCAGAAGCAAGTCGTTTCACATCGGCCAATCGTGAGTAATCAGCTAAATGAGATGGAGCTTGAAGTTCTTTTGCAAGCTTTTCGGTTTTCTCCCTGGAACGACCTATAATTACGACATTGTAACCTTTAGCTTTTAACTGACGAGCAGATGCCGCACCAATACCATCACTTGCTCCAGTAATTACGATTGTCTGCATGAATAAATCCTCCTTCAACTATTCGGATGAAACACGAGAACCGTCCCCGTGTTTCACTTCACGATGCTTTCGATAAGCGATTTAACTGTTTGTTTTTTGGCTAATCTTGGGCTTTGTCCTGACCAGATTGACATGTATTCGCGATTATTTTGTTGGGTAGCAGCTTTTCTAATTTCTTTTGTGAGTTTGTTTTGCACGGGGAAATTTGGTAGTGATTCTTCTCTATTTTCCAGCTCTGAAATAAAACGATTCTTTATTCCTCTTGCCCATTTTCCTGAAAAGGAGCGTGTAAATACTGTCTGATCCTCAGGTGTATGGAGAATTTCATCTTTATGTAGTTCACTAGCGCCACTCTCCATACAAGTTAAAAAGGCTGTTCCCATTTGGACCGCCTTTGCACCTAAGCAAATCGCAGCCTGTAACCCTCTTCCATCCATAATTCCTCCAGCAGCAATCACAGGTATTCCTACATTGTCTACAACTTGTGGTACAAGTGAAAATAAACCAATTTGACTTTCTTGATGACCTTCTAAAAAATTCCCACGATGTCCACCTGCTTCGCTTCCTTGAACCACTACCATATCCATCCCGCATTTTTCGATTTCAACTGCTTCATTAACCGTTGTTGCTGTACCTATAACTACAGTTCCATTTTGTTTCAATTCATTTATTACTTCACTTGATGGGATTCCAAATGTAAAGGAACAAACAGGAACCTTTTCCTCAAGAATGACCTTCACCTGTTGATGGAAGGTCTCAACCATTTTTTTAGATGCCGGAATTTCCTTGTTATCATCCTGTACATTCAATTTTGCGCGAATAGGATTTAGTAGTTGATTAGCTGTTTTAATTTCATTATCATTTACTTTAAATTCGGTAGGAACAAACAGATTCACACCAAAAAAGTTCTGCGTTAATTTTTTTATTTCTCTAATTTGCTCTTCCATTTGACCTGGTGTCATATAGCCTGCTCCGATCATTCCAAGGCCTCCACAGTTCGAAACCTCAGCTACCAACTCAGATGTTGTTACTCCCCCTGCCATAGGGGCCTGGATAATTGGATGTCGGATCTGTAATACTTTCGTAACTGTATTATTTATCATTACTTACACCTCTATTGTACAATTTATTTTTAATCAGTACGCTTTAACCTAATTCTTTCAAAAAGAGATAAGCCTTTTGTTAAAACTTGCTCCAATCGATAATCCACCAATAATTGCTAAAACGAATATATAACCCGACCTTACATTTAACCCAAACTGTAAAACTGCAATAAGTATCATTACACCAACTACAAAAAGAGGTTTATTAGTCAAATTATCTCTCCTTAACTGATTCTGAATTAACTACCATTATATAGATTTGTTCTCACCTTTCCAAATTAGGGCGAAAATTGAATTTGAGATGTATCAACAACTTTCTATGGTTGAAGCTATTTTTTTATAAGCTTTCATTTCTTTTTATCTTATAGAAACATTCAGTGGTGTTATTGCTTTAAATCCTTTCTTGGTTTCTGTTACTTCTACCTCTACTCCATACACTTGCTCTAGCAGATTCTGTTCCATAACATGTTTGGGTAAATCATGTTTAAAAAGCGTGCCTTTATGTAGGACAACGACTGTATCCGAATATCTGGACACTAATGACAAATCATGCATGATAACCAAGCATATCGCTTGATTTTCTTCTGCGTACTCTTTGGACATATCCAACAATTCAATCTGATGCTTCAAATCTAAAGCAGACGTGGGCTCGTCTAAAAGTAATACTTTAGGTTTAGCTATGATCGATTGCGCCATAATAACCATCTGTTTTTGCCCACCAGATAACGTCGAGAATCGTTTATTACTTAATTGTGATAACTTCATTCTATTTAGTAATAACTCTACTTCCCTCAATAACTCCTTTTCTACTCTCCAGGTTAAATGCAATACTTTTCCAAGAAGAATCATTTCAAAAACGGTGAGTTCTGAGTTGATTGCTGTCATTTGCGGTACATAAGCGATTTTCTTCCTGTCTAATTCTCTCCCTCTATCTATGATTGAGATGCTTCCTTGATGGGGAAGGAGGTTTGCGATCGCCTTCACGAACACCGTTTTTCCTGCCCCATTAACACCTATAACGGAATTTACTGTTCCTTCTGTAAAACGAGCGCTCACGCTATCAATAATGATATGTTTATCCAACTCAACCATTACATCTTTTACTCTTAACTCAAGCATTAAATCTTCCTCCTTAGCATTAAATAGGCTAAGAATCCTACACCTACCAAATTGGTTATAATCCCTACTGGAATGATTATACCTGGGATCACGATCTTGGACAGTATGGATGCCGTCAACAACAGAATGACACCAAAAAAAGCAGACATCGGAGCTAAATACCTTTGATCTTCACCCATATATGTGCGAGCAAAATGTGGTGCAACTAATCCAATAAAACCAATCGACCCTACATAAGAAACGGCTGCAGCTATTAATAAGGCTGATAAAATAAAAACGATGATCCGCAGCTTATTGGTTCGGATACCTAGGCTTTTGGCACGGTCTTCACCGACAGAGAGCGCCGTCAACTGCCAATTATAGCGAAGAGATATTAAAAAAATAATGAGGAAGACACTGGAACATATGAGAACTCCTAACCAATTTGCTTTTGCCAAAGATCCGAACAGCCAATGTAAAATTTCTGTCGTTTGGGATTGGTTACTGATATATTGCATCAATGTTTGGAGAGCTGCAAAGAAAAAATTCATAATGACTCCAAAAAGAATCATAGATTTCGTATCATTATTTTCCATTCGTTTACTGGCAAGTGCTATCATGGCACTTGCCAGTAAAGAGAAGATCATGGCAGACACAGGAATATTAATCCATGACGGTGACAAATAAGGGAAACCAAACACTATAGAAAATGCTGCGCCAAATCCGGCAGCAGATGATACCCCTAAAGTATAGGGGCTCGCCAATGGATTATTTAATATCGTTTGCATTTGCACGCCTGCTAATCCAAGGGATGCCCCGACACATACACAGGTGAGAGCCATTGGCAAACGAATGCCCCATATGATTGCATTATATCTTTCATTTTCTTTCGGGCCTTCGAATATAATCTTAACCGTTTCAACCATTGTCAATGAAGAAGAACCCACCATTATATCTATGATGAAAATGACGACAAAAACAATAGCCAGAATGAATAAGAATTGTTTTCTTCTACGAATAATTTGACTGTATTGACTTACACTTTCCATTTCTCCAACTCCCACTTACCCTTAATAGCTCTATTATTATTGTATTTCGTCTGCATGTAATTGGTAGAAGAAAGCTCCTTCTAATGGTAAAGTTGGTAAAAATTCCCCATAATATTGCTTGAGATTCTCCAAGGGATCGATGCCTGTCATCTCTTCAGGATACATAGCTTTAGCTAAATATTGAACAATCGTATAATCAGCTAATGTACGGGCGATCGCATCATCTATCACATATATCTGATTGTTTTTGACGGCTTCTAATTCACTCCAACCTGGTCGATTCTTTAATATACCTTTCGCTGAATCGACTAACTCTTCAGCTGTAATTTGATGGCCAAGAATGATACCTTCTTTACTTGCTCCATTTGATTCTCCACCGACAAACACCAGATAACTTGGATCTTCCTCTAATAAATACTCAGGGTCAATCGTTGGCTTATTACTATCCTCCATAAACCCAACCATAATGTTATCCCCGCCCGATTTTTCTAAATAGTTGCCTAGGAAACTTCCTTCTCCACCTGAGGTACCAATATCTTTATAACTAGAAATAGTTGTATGAAATTCCGCGAATATTTTTGGTTTCACTGAGCTAGCTTCCAAGCGTTCTTCTATTTCCCTGTAATTAGACTGATAGTTATCTATTAATTCGTTTGCCCGGTCTTCTTTTCCAAATACTTTTCCTAGTATTTCTGTTGATTCCACCTGCAACTCCATACTTCCTGTTGTATAGTCAATCACAACCACTGGTATGCCTGCATTCTCAATTACTGAGATCGAATCTCCTAACATATCATACTGGTATGCTCCCAGAATGACCACATCTACATCTACTTCTAAAAGTTTTTCGACATCAAAGTTATCCTGCAGGGTCGAACCGATGTCGACCATATCGGCATAACCTTCGACATGCTCCCGATACATTTCCGATAGTGATAAGAAATAACCCTCCGTATCATATAAGGAGGTGGCCTTCACTTTTTTAAAAATATCTGGTCCAGCCACAGCTAACAAATTTTCATAATAAAATCCATAATATACCTCGTCTACGGTTCCTTCTATTTCAACCTCTCTATCCAGCACATCCACTACCGTAATGACTTCCGCTGCACCTTCTGCATTACCTGTAACATTACCCTCTGAACATCCTGCAATAAAAATAATTGCTAAAATTACTGGTACAAGTGTTCTAACTATTTTATTCATCTGTTTTCTCCTTTTTTTGGTGCGATAAAACGAAGCAAGTAAGAGCTCTCATATTCAGACATCATTCTGTCTGACACGCTCTGATAAAATTCACTATTTCGATTTACATTTATAAATTGTTTCGGTTTAACTCTTTTTATTTCCACTGTGAAGCCTTCGCTAATAAAGGCCTTTGCTATATCATCAAGCGTATGTAACTGCATTGGTGTCGTCCCAAATCTATCAATTTGTGCTTTCATATAATTTAGGCTAGGGTTCTTGCTTTGATCCGAAAACGTAGCATAATAGATTCCACCAGGCTTCATCACGTCTTTTATTTGCCTGGCATGTGCATATAAATCCTCCATCAAGTAAATAACTGAGGTACTAAATGCCAGATCGAAAGCTTGTCCATACGATTCTACTTGAGCAGTAGCCTCATAAGTAATTGGCAAGTCACCCTTTCTTTGATTGGCAACCTTGATAGATTCTCTTGCTAAATCGATTCCGACTGCTTTTTTATAGGGGGAATAGTTATATAAATGGCGCAAAAATCCTCCTTGATTGCAACCAAAATCCAAAATCACTTTCCCTTCTAACGAATGTTCTTCCATTTCATCGATAGTCTGCTGCCAGCCCTTCAAATGGTCCTCTTCCATTGATTGTTCTCCGTTACTTGTATCTTGCCACCAAACATCATATAACATATCGCTCATGTATTTTTCTCCTCACTAAAACAAAATATAAATCGTAATAATTACGATTTATTAAGTAGTATACATTAGATATATGAATGGATGCAAGACTTATGTCAATGAATTGAAGAAAACCACTACCCAATCTGATCAGAAAGGATAGAGGTTTTCTTATTCGTTATCGTTAATTTCTGTATAGTCTGTTCGTCCAAAAACTTGTTTTGAAACACGAGAACCGTCCCCATGTTTCTTTATTCCTCTAAAAAAATCTCCTCCAGTGAAGGTTCTTCGACGTCGACTCGGTATATATCTATTTTATATGTACCTAGGGCGCGTATGATTTCGGCAATTTTTTTCTCACTTTCTACTTGGAGTGTGAACTGAGAGTCTTTCATATCTAATTGATTCCCTGCTTGCTGGAGCCATTTTTGCATCGTGTCCAAGTCTGCAGATCGAATCGGTGCGTGTTTAATCGTAACCGTAATGGTGGATTGGTAATATGCCCGGAGTTCTTCCATTGAACCCATCTTTCTAATGTTTCCATCTTTCATAATAGCAATCCGAGAACAAACTTTCTCTACTTCATCTAAATTATGCGAGGTCATAAAAATCGTTTTTCCCTGTTGATGTAACTGTCGAATCAATTGATGAATATGAATAACCGATTCTGCATCTAACCCTGAGGTCGGTTCATCTAAGAAAATTAATTGCGGGTCATGGATAACTGCCTGAGCTATTGCGAGCTTCTTTTTCATCCCGAATGAAAATTTTGCTGTCTTTTTATTTGCGTGTGCTTCGAGTCCGACAAGCTTTAACACATCGATACAACGCTGACGAGTTACCGGCTTACCTGAGACGTCCGCTAGATAATGAAGATGCTTTATTGCTGACATTGATCCGTATAAGGAGGAGTAATCAGGCATAACGCCTAGCTCCTTTTTAATAGTATCATTCGGCCCTTTTACTCCTAACAAATTATAAGAACCTGAGCTTGGTTGAATAATTCCTGTTAACATATTAATAAATGTCGACTTTCCTGCCCCATTCCGACCCAAAAAACCTAATATTTCTCCTGTTTCAACTTGCAGATCAATATTATCTACGACTGTATTTCTCCAAAATGATTTCGATAATTGCTTTGTTTCAATAGCCAACATTTAGCATTCCCTCCTTCTGAATACAAGTAATGCGATATATATCATAACCCCAGCTAATAATAGAATGACAAGAAATTCAAAGTTTTGATCTTCTGTATAATAGAATGGTAAGACATACTTTAGCCAGCTTACCCATCCATTAGAAGTTAACGTGACCCAGCCGTTAAAAATAGGGAACGCTAACCCAATAACAATACTTAAAAACATGGTAAGACTTGGTTTTGGCAGCAGCACAGACATTAACACAGTAAATGCACTATAATAGACTGCCAAGCTTGTAGATTGAAAAAAGATAATAAAATCAAAATCTCGGACAAATATACTGATGATCACAAATGAAGTCAGTAAGCAAACAAACCAAAATAGCGCGATCCCTAGAAATTTCCCAAAAATAATCGATGCACGTGAAGTACGTGTAACTAAAAATCGAATCGTCCGCTCATGGATTTCCCGGTTCACTGTATCGTGTGAAAGTCCCATCACAAACAGCATCCCAAAAAACATACTCAAAATCGAAATTCCAATGGTATGGATAACTTCCTTTTCCTCGCTTGTAAAATCATTACTTAATGATAGAAACAAATTGGAAAAATCAGCTGAATAATAGGCTGTTATTAAAAAGATCGCGATCACAATAATCGATTTAATCCCTTTAAATGATTGAATAAATTCTCGTTTACAAATGGCAAGCATTTTACTTCCTCCTCTTTCTTTTCTAAATCTATTATATAGTCACTTCCTTAACATCAATGAAATGCTACCTTAATTTTTCCTTAATTAGCCACTCATTTTTTCAAGAAATGGTATGATAATCATATAGAATACTACATTTAGGAGTGCCACTATGCAACAGTCACCTATATTAATTGTTGATGATGAACAAGCAATCTTACAAATGCTTCAAACCATATTAAATAAAGAAGGTTTCACGCAGATTGATACAGCTACAACCGCCGAGGAAGCAGTAGAACTTTGTAAACACAAGCAGTACGCCATCATTTTATTAGATGTCATGCTTCCTGGTGAGGATGGGTTCGATGCATGTCCCAAAATAAGGGCTACCTCCAATGCAACTATTTTCTTTTTAACAGCTCGTACAACAGATTTGGATAAATTATCTGGATTTGCCGTAGGAGCGGATGATTATATTACCAAACCATTTAATCCATTAGAAGTTGTGGCCCGGATGAAAGCACATTTACGGCGAAATCATGAAAGAATTCCCCAGCAACAAACAACGTATTATAAATATCACGACTTACACCTGAATACCTTAACAGCAGAGGTTACGATTAACGGAAAAAAGGTGATGCTGCAAGCGCAAGTCTATAACCTGTTAGTCTTTTTTTGCGAACATCCTAATCAAGTATTTAGTAAAAGTCAGCTATATGAGCAAGTATGGAAAGATCAATACTTAGGAGAAGACAATACAGTAATGGTTCACATACGCAAACTTAGAGAGCAAATAGAGGAAAATCCAAGCAAGCCTAACTACATCGTGACGGTTAGAGGACTTGGTTATAAATTTGTACCAGACGGTGATTTGCATGAAAACACATAAAAGGTTTGTCATGCAATTCCTCGTTCAACTACTTGTACTCTTTTTCTTTTTCTTTGTATTAACAGGAACCATTTTTGCGTTAATTGGATATTTTTTTGAACAAACGGAAACGTTCGATGATTTAACAAAGGCTAGTGACTCATATATTGAATCTAGAGTAGAAATAAAAGGGGAAACGGCAAGCTATGAGCACGATTTAAAAGTATTAGTAGAGGAACAGGACGGGTGGCTTGCTGTTTTAACGGAAAACGGGAAAATTATTAATAGCTTTCAAGCTCCTGAAAATCTAGAAGCAGGCGATTTACAGACTTTTTTGTCTCAGGAGCAGTTCGATATTACTACATATTGGAAGTTACAGGAGCTCACTGATTCTACTTATTATGTCGTATTTGGCACACATGACTGGCAAGCAAACAGTCTGGAAGCTATACAGAAAAATGTAAATTGGGAGAATCAGAAGTTAGAGCTTTCATTATCCGAGAAAGAAGACTTAAATAATTATGAAGGTTGGACGATCCTTGTTGATCGCTCAGGAACCGTACTAGATAGCTTTGGAAAAGAGGCTCCTTCTGCTTATGATACGGAAGATTTGCTAGCCACAAACTCCAGTCAACATAGAACGAATACAACAAGCTATTTCCATCAAGCTTCCCAGCTTAGATTAATTGTAGGAAAAGCACCTGTTCCTTCCAGCTTGGCAACCAATGTTCAGGGCTCGATCAATAATAGTGTTATTGTCATTACTATACTTGTAATTTTATTTTTACTATTTGCTACGCTTTGGTATGCCCATAAGTTCAGCTCTCCATTAGTTACCTTTATGAACTGGCTGAGAAACTTAAGACAAGGTATCTATGAACAGCCTGTAAACCCAAAAACAGGACAACCTGTTTTGTTAAATAAGCATGGAAAATTAAAAAGAAATTATCATCTCTATCAGGATTTAATATTTACTTTGAAACAATTGACAACGATCTTGAAAGAAAGTGAATTCGAGCGTAAGCGTACTTCTCAGTCAAGAGAGGAATGGATCAGTGGCATTTCACATGATTTAAAAACACCCCTCGCTTCCATCCAAGGGTATGCAAATATGATGGAATCGGATACTTATTCTTGGAGTGAAGAAGAAATTAGAAGTTTCGCCACTATTATTGGCGAAAAATCAACATACTTGAAGGATCTAATTCATGACTTGAACCTAACCTATCAGTTGAAAAACCAGGAATTATCTATGGTAAAAGAGCTTGCCGATATCAATGAATGTATTCGCAGAAGTTTTCTACATTTTTTCAATAATTCCATTTATAATGACAAAGAGCTTCGTTTTCAACCTACAGAAACCGAACTTATTACATCGTTTGATCCGAAATGGTTTCAACGGGTTATGGATAATTTGATCGCAAATGCTTTGAAATATAATCCGCCGAACACAATTATTACGGTCTCGACCGAACTGATCGAACAACATTTAATTGTCATAAAAGTTACAGATAATGGAGTAGGAATGGATAAAGATACCTTACAGCACCTATTCACACGTTACTATCGAGGCACCAATACAACGGATTTAGATAGCGGCACAGGTCTAGGATTAGCAATTTCCAAACAATTGATAGACCTACACAATGGATCGATCAGCGTGCAGAGTGAGCCTGGGGAAGGAACGACTATTCGGATGTTATTGCCTGTTGATAGAAAAGAGTCAAAAGATAAATTATGACTTTAGATGAGAGCTAATTAAAATTATTGTTAGGTTCCAAAATCTAGGTTATAATTTGGAAATGATGACCAATTATCAGCATCCCAGTGTCATAACGTAATAGAATGACGGAGTTCTGAAAATGGAATCCATTAACACTCTCTAACTAGTTTTTTCATGATCCTACACTCTATTTGTTATTAAATTTAGAAAGGAATTGTACAGATGTATCCTTTTTTATGGATTGTTTTTGCCGGATTTATATTATTATCAACATTACCACTTTTATCTGCAAAAAATAGAACAAAGTGGAAAATTACTCAAGCGATTGTGGTAACTGCTACCATTATCCTTGTCATATTAGCAATCGAACTATTACAAATTCCTCCATTAGTACCGCTCATCCTAGTTGTGATCGTTAGTTTTCTTACTGACAAATCAACTTATACGAAAGCTGGGCTTATTATCACTGGAGTAGTCTTACTTCTTCTTGCTGCGGGAGCGTATTATTTATTTCACGATGACCCAGACTATGTTCAGAAATACATAGACAACAACCCTCAACAAGCATCCATACAGATTAATGTTAATGGAGAAACGGTTGTCAGCCAACAAGCTAACGTAAAACGACCTCTTGCAAGTGTAGTAAAGACTGTCATAGCAATAGAATATGCCAATCAGGTGACAGAGGGTACAATCGATCCTGATCAACAAATACCATTATCCGAACTAGAAAAATATTACCTAGAAAATACCGATGGAGGGGCACATCCTGCGTGGTTAGACGACATGAGAGTTACTGAACAAATCGTAAACGGTGAAATTTCTCTCCATCAAGTGGCCAAAGGAATGATTCATTACAGTTCCAATGCCAATACTGATTTTTTAATAGAAAAGTTAGGCGCCGAATCTATTAACCGTGTCATAGAAACCTTGGAATTAGACAATCATGATCCTGTATATCCACTGGTATCCGCTCTATTGACATCTGTATACTTAAATCATCAACATGATGGAAATCTAAGTGACCAAGAATTAGAGGATATGCTTCAGGCAATGTCATTAGAAGAATACCGAGAATTGGTTTGGCAGATTCATGATGAGTTGAAACAAGGAGAATCTGATTTTTTTGATGAAACGGTTTCTGTCCCTATGGATTTGCAGAAAGTTTGGTCTGATCGTTTACCGAATGCAACGGTTGAAGATTATGGGAAAGTCATGCAAGCCATCTCAAACAATACAGCAACAGTGCCAGAAGGAGAAGAAATCCTTCGCGATATAATGGAATGGCCAATGGAAATACACCAATCCAATCGAGAAAAGTATGCCCATTTTGGAGCAAAAGGTGGCTCAACAGCATTCATTATAAACCAAGCCTTATACGTAGAAGACAACAACGGCAAAAAAGTCGAGCTAATCCTCTTTACCGAAGGATTTAACCTTATCGAACGCATGAAAATCAATCAAAACATAAACGCATATATGAAAGAAATTCTTGCTGAATATATTGAGACGTAGGGAGGGTTCGAGACCGGTGAAAAAGTCCGATTTACTTAAACAAAATTTTACACAGAAAAAATAAGGCTCTAGGATCGTTTCTAAACAACGTTTGGAAGACAGTGAGACATTTTATGTCCTTCTAAAAATCGTAATTTTTCAAGAACAACTACTTTTCACTGGTCCCGGAATGTTCTAGTGTTTCACTGTTCGTGGATGCTTCCATTTATAAAGAAAAGAGTATTTAAATATTTTTAACTTTATGAAACAGTAGAACCGTCCCCCATGTTTCATAGTTAATTGTTTACAGCCAACCGGCCAAGTGGGCCGTTTTCAACGATAATATCCTGGAGATCATATACTGAAATTGGAAACATCGGAAATCCGAAATAATAGGGGGTAAGTTCATATAGTTGGAAATAGATCAGAAGCGTTTTGTCCGCCATATAAAAGTCTTGATCAGGTCGAATACCCGTAAATTCACCCAAAAGTGGGATATCCCGCTGTTTTATTTGTTGAGCGACTAAATGTGAGAGTCTCTCCACATAAGCACTTCCCGGCTTAAATAAGTCACTCAGCTCACACTTCTTTTCTTTTTCCAAATCAAATGTGAGCGACTTGATAAATGTCATCCCATGTGCTGCCTGGTAGTGATACGTATAATTGGAAAGTGACAAGCTCAGTACCTGACGCTGATTGTTTTTCACTTCATATAATCCAATCATTTCTTCCACTTCTGTTGGCATATTCCCTATTTGTTCGTTGATCAGCTGTTGAGTTTGATCGATGATCGCATGATTAATCAACCTTTCCAATTGCTGATTGTGTAATGCTGTCACTTGGGGGTAAAAAACGGTTTTATTGGAACCGTCACTGATTTTATGTGTTTCTATATCGACTGGAAATGTATAAGGCATCATCATCCATCCCCTCCTGTTTTTACCCATTGTATTCTTAGAGGATGAAATGTGTGTAATTGCCTATATATCATTACTACATAGACTTTATAGCCTTACAAGACTCCCTCTTAATAAGAGTAGCATCTTCCTTTTCCACAATCCTGCGTTGTTGTTCCTGTTCAATCGATTCAATCAGAAGTGTGGTGGCTCTTTTTGCTATATCGGAAAAGGAAATCTCGATGGTTGTTAAGGCAGGATTTAGATAAGGTGAAAAAAAGGAATTATCAAATCCAATAATCGATATATCTTCTGGAATGCGTAGTCCTAGTTCATTAATTGCCTTATAGGCACCAATGGCCATCGTGTCATTACTCACAAAAATAGCTGTTGGAGGGTTGGGGCCACTCAATAGATGTTTTGCCCCATCGTACCCACTGTTCTCGGTGAAATCACCATGGTAAATAGCATCCTTATGCCTTTCGATTCCATGTTGTGTGAGCGTTTGTTCAAAGCCTTTCAATCTTTCGATGGCAGACAATTTTTTTAAGTTCCCAGTAATAATACCGAGAGAAGTATGGCCGAGTTCCAATAAGTACGATACTGCCTTGACACTACCTTCGTAGTTATCCGCATTTATATAAATCGCATCGTGGTCGGTGTTATACACTTCACTCGTATCAATCATGGCAATTTTATGATTTTGTTCAATTAGATTAAATATCAGCTCATATTCTGCTTCCTGTGTCCCTACAAAAATGGCACCGTCTATTATTTTTTGATGAAAAATATTTTGTACTTTTTTTAAATCCTTTTTGGAGTAGGCAATCGAAACAAGGACATAATAATCCATTTTATTCGCCTGGTCACTGACAGCGTTCACAACTGGAGAAAAAAATGGGTTATCATGGATGATCGTATCCTCTGTCGTTTTCACATGATGTGGCTCCTCATTATCGTTTATATCTAATAAAATGATGGCTATCATTTTATTTTTTACACCAGCTAAATTACGTGCGGAAGCATTGGGTGCATAGTTGTGTTCTTCGATGGCTTTCCACACCTTGTCTCTAGTTGCCTGGGGTATATCTGGATAATTATTAATTACTCTTGATATGGTACTTCTGGATAAGCCCAGAAGCTTTGCTAAGTCTTCACTGCGCATACATTCTCCACCTAATCATTACTATTTATCCCATTATATCAAAAAAGAGATCTTTATTTTTCTATTTTCTTAAAAGAGGCTGTCCAAAGATTATAAAAACCTCTTGGACAGCCTCCGTTTTTATTTTTATCTAACATGTAGCTAACATTACTTATTCGTTTTTAAACCAGAACTCACCAAGATTTGCAGCACCGCTGGTAGACACGATAAATATATCATGTGTTCCCTGTGCCGAAACATCTAATGACGGAGTGCCGCTCCATTGATAGGTGGACCAATCACCAGTTGCAGGATAGTCTACCGTTCCAATAGTTTGTCCATTTGGATTGCCTATTCTAATATCAAAACTACCACTTTCCGGTGATGCATAGCTGACAGCGAAAGCATTATATCCTGTAGCTAAATCCACGTCATCAAATTTAATCCAATTACCAGAGTGAAAAGATCCTACGCCACATTCCCATGATGTTATTCCGCTTGAATCGGTAAAATCACATGCCTGTAACTGAAAATCCTGAGCAGGTGAAGGGGACTGGTTTCCGCTATTCGGTGTATATCGAACCCATTCATAAGAAGAATTGGCGTCTTCTCCATAATAAGGGCCTGCCCATTCATCAATACCGTGCGTATTCCATACATTCATCATGATTTTACTCGGGTTAGTCGGAATATTATCAGTAGCTGTAGCAACCAACTGACCGTTAACATACCAGCTAATATAGTCCTTTTGCCAATCAAAAGCATAGGTATTAAAGCTGTGGGCAGCATTAAAACCCAAATCGTGCACTATTTCATTTCCTCCGACACCATTCGTGTAGTAATTGAATTGAACCTTGGACGTGTCGTTTCCGAGAAATTCAATATCAATCTCATCCCAAGGGGCCCCGTAAGATGGACCAGTGTATGTGAAGAAAGAAGAGATTACGCCCGATACATTTGCTGGCTTCATCGATACTTCGTACAAACCATACCCATAGAAATCACTTGTCGCATACTCTGCACACTCATAGTTATATGGTGCTTCGTACGAATAATTGGTACGAAGAGATAATTCCATTTCTCCGCCATTAAAATTAACTCTGTTTGCACTCCAGTGACATCCGAAAAAAGGATCATCATTCCTCCAGCCATCCGAGATCTGCCAGTTTTGCCCATCATGGCTGTCAAAGGGATGATACTCGGCTAACACGGTTTGCGCATAAGTTACCATCGTAAAAGACATCATTAATAGCGTCAGAATTACCAGTCGAATCATACTTTTCACTCTAATTGTCATCACTCCTAATTAAGATTTGAATGATCTTGCTACTATTTATCTGTTACTTTTTTTCTTGATCTAACGTAAAAGAAAACACCAGCTGCAAGCACTAATAGACCAATTAATAGATAGTTATATAGCGAAGTCGCTGTATTTGGTAAGGTCTCACTGTCATTATCATTAGAGCCTTGAGTGTCTCCAGCTTCCGTTTCTTCACTATCTTCGTCTGTTTCTGACCCGGCGTTACTCGTTTTATCTGTCTCTGGATCTTCAGTTACTGGGTCCTCTGTGCCCGGATTCTCTGCTTCTGGATCTTCTGTAACTGGCTCCTCTGTATCTTCCACTTCAAATACTCCATAAATACTAAAGTGTGATACTTCAGCAACTACTCTTTTGTTATCTTTGTCATATGAAGCAGGTTGAATGACCTCGTCTGTTTTCTCTCCATCATCATTAATATAGATTACTTTTAAGTTATCCCAATTTGATATCTTAGATGGATCCACTGTGAATGTAAGTGTAATCGGTTCATCAAAATCAATCGCTTCTCCATTTGAAGTTAATCGGAAATCATACAATTCACTGACGGCATCCGAATTATTCGTTTTCACTTCGTCGGATACATCACCAAATTCGAATGTGATATCCTCTCCGGTTTGTAACGTACTTACTGGTACTGTAGCTGTAACTCCTTGATACGTAAATTCAATCGTGGCATTTTCATCTAGTTGATCGATGACCTCTCTACTTACCACTGTCTTTTTGGTTGCTGTATTTGTTTTGTAGACGTGATCAACCAATTCTAACTCATTCACATCCGTAATTACGGATTCCTCTGGATTTGGTTCGTCTGTATCTTCGTCCTCATCTTCTACCTTTTTCAATAAAACATTGTCAATAACTACGTCATGTGCTTCTAATGGGGTTAACCCCTCTTCATCTTTCCCTAACGCAAAACCGAATTTAGCTGCAACGTCGGTTGGTTCGGTCATATCAAAAGTGAACGTGTACGTTTCCAATGTGTCTGTTAAGGATACCGTTTGGTCAAAATAGCCTGTCCAATCGTTATCTTCTTCTCCATTATGTTGGATTTGCAAACGTAAAGGTCGATCAACGGTTGATTTTGCATCAAAGGATACTTCATATGTCGCATCTTGTTCGATTTCAACTCCCTGTTGAAATAATTGAATATTCCAATCGGCACTTCCGATATCTGTAATTGCTGCTTGTCCTTGTCCTTCTTCATCTACTGAAAAACTTGCCTTACCAGGATTATAGGCTTCGGCACTCCAATTAGCGAGTCCATCAAAGATCCCATTTTTAATAAGATTACCCTCTACCTGTTCTAATGGCTGTTTTTTCAAAAATACATTATCAATATAGACATCGCTTTCATTACCGCCCATATTAAAGTAGAGCTCAGCATTATTATCGTGTTCTGCCTCCATCGTAAAATCTACGGTATGTGCTTCGGTATTGGAGGTTAACGTAATCGTTTCCTCATGAACTACTTCCGTGTCCGCGTTCTTAAAAGCTACTTGAATATCTCTTGTTGTTTCTGCACTTGCATCAAACGTCAATTGATACTGTCTACCGTTTTCTAATCGGAAGCCGCTTTGCGCTAACTGTACAGAACTTGCATTGTCACCACCATCGCTAATGCGAGTCTCAAATCTTCTTTCGTTTACTGCACTTCCAATATATTTCGTTGCCTCTGCCGTTTGATCGGTGGTGAATTCCCAATATCCCATTCTTTCCGCACCCTGATCAAACGTTCCATTATAGATATGGTTACCAGTTGGAAGTGGATCTCTTACTGTTTCTGAAGGATCAACCGGTTCTGGATCTGCAATTTTTTCTAGCCTGACATCATCAAAAGAAATACTACTGTCGTTTAGTCCCATATTAAATTCATACCGGGCTTTTACATCTGTTGCATGTTCCATGGTAAACTCAAATTCATACTCTTCCCAAGTAGGCGTTATCGTGAATGGATCTTGACCAGCATAATCGACCCAGCTGCGATCTCCATCTGCACCGATTTTTACTTTTAAAGGCCTTTCTGCTTCTGCCTTTGCTTTAAAGGAAGCTTTATACCTCGCTCCTTTTTCCAGGTGTATAGGAGCTTGAAGTAACTGTACACCATGTTCAACATCCCCACCTGATTCAATCTCTACATCTAATGCATCATTATTCACAGCAAGACTAGCATTAGCACTACTATCCTGTAAAAATGTCCAATAATCCGTATTCGGAACTCCTTCTACACCGTCTACCTCAGGGTCATCTGTGTCAAAGCTCCCATTATACACGTAGTTGCCATCTTCAAGAGGTTCTCTCACTTGGTCTTCCTCTTCATTAATCGGCTTTTCATGAATTGGGTATTCATCTTTCTCATAAACTCTTACATAATCGACAGCCATTTGTTGTGGAAAAACGGTTGTTTCATCTGGGTTTCCAGGCCAGCCCCCACCAACGGAAATATTCATAATTAAGAAGAAATCTTGATCGAACGGAGCTGGGTACGTATATTCATCCGCATTGTCATTGTGTTTGGTAAACCAGTCATTGGCAGTATGGTATAATTCACCATCGATATACCATCGAATTTCCCCTGGCTCCCATTCAATACTGTACACATGATAATCGTCACCAAAGCTTTGTCCATCAGGTAATGTGTACGTGCCTTGAATTTGTTGGTGCGGTTCACCAAAGTGGACCGTTCCATGTACAGTATCTGGTTCATGTCCTAACAATTCCATAATATCGATTTCACCACTTACTGGCCATGTGCCATAAAATGGTTCATCCTCTGGCATCATCCAAATAGCTGGCCAAATCCCTTGCCCAGTAGGCATTTTTGCTCTTACTTCCACTTTCCCATATGTCCAGTTTTGTTTGCCTTTGGTAATGAGTTTCGCAGAAGAGTAGTCATATGTTTGCCCATCTTCCTCTGTGATCTCTTCTTCCCTCGCTTCAAGGATTAGAGATCCATCTTCAATAAAAGCATTATTTTCTGTATAAGATTGTATTTCCCCGTTCCATCTACCATTTGTAGGTACATCATAACTCCAGTTATCCATATTTATTTCGTTACCATCAAACTCGTCAGACCACCGTAATTTCCAGTCGTCGGAATTAGTTTCGGCAGTATTAGCGGAAACACTACCGATAAAGCTAAAATTAGAACCAATAAGAATAACCGCTAGTAAAACAATGCTGATTTTTTTAAACTTCATCATTAACCTATCCTCCTAATAATTTACTAACGTATTATCAATGCAGATTGTGAAAACCCATCACCTCCTTAAATGGCATATTTTAAAAATGGTTTTATTAATGGATTATTGGCTTTAGAAATATCAGGCATTTTGTATTTTCAGAGGTTGTCGCTATTTGCTTGGAGTTCTCAGAAGTAATTATTTGATATTTTTTTAAAAAAGTGTAGTTCACTCATATGTCTTTTTATTTACTAACAAACTACTAACACGTGTTAGTAAATGAGTAACAAAAAAACGTTTTACACAAGGAAAACGGTTTCACTAATGATATTAAACTATTACTTAAACAATTTCAATCTTTTTATGAAAAATTCATCTCTATTTTAAAAAACTCGTTCACTAATTGGAGTGTATCTGGACAAAGTCTGAGAACATTATTGTCGCTTTATGTAATAGATCAAGCGCATCACTTATTCTCTCATGAGAAAGTGTTTTTAAAAAAACTTAATTTGCACTTCATTTTTTTATACTTATGACATATAATATATCTAAATGATATATATCAACTAGATAGGATGATTTTAATTCATGAAGGAATACAATAATACGACTTACGCAATTTTGGGAATTCTTACAACAGGATGCAAATCAGGATATGCCATAAAGCAGCTTATGGATCAAAGTCTTACCCACTTCTGGAAGATCAGCTATGGGCAGATTTATCCTACATTGAAACAACTTACTGCGAATGAACTTGTTACAGTTACAAATACTCAGCAAGATGGAAAGCCTGACAGAAAGGAGTACGACCTTACCCCAAAAGGATTGAATGCATTAAAGAATTGGCTCTCACAACCAATTGAACAAATTCCAGTGGAACGAAATGAAGTGCTGCTAAAATTGTTTTTCGGTAAACACCAGTCTACAGAGCAAAATCGTATGCAATTAGAAGACTACAAACGCAAGCTGGAAGAACGTCTGCAGACCTATCATGCTATCGCCCATTCTATTCAGACACATCATGAAAACGATCCGAATGCACAGTATTGGCTATTTACATTGGACTATGGAAAGCGAACTACCGTTGCCGCAATTGACTGGTGCGAAGCGACGATAAAAGCGATCTAAAGGAGGAGTCGAAAATGAGTAAGGAAATTTTCAGTGGCAGGTTTACGACAAAAAATGAACAAGACCTCGTTGTTTTTCTGATTGGGATGCGCATTAACAAGCGATGGGCTGTCCATAAATGGGGCCCTGTTTTTAATGCAATGCCTTCCATGATTAAAGAGCTTTATACAAACAAGACGGAGCTTGGATTTCTATCGATGGAGAGCTTTTTTGGACTTCGTACAACAGTGATGATTCAATATTGGCGCTCAACCGAAGAGCTGCTTGCCTATGCAAAAGGGAGTAACCACCTAAAGGCCTGGAAAAACTTTAATCAAAAAGTTGGTGACAATCCAGCAGTTGGCATTTACCATGAAACATATAAAGTAAAACAAGGGCAGTATGAATCAATTTATGGAAACATGCCACAATACGGTTTAGCAAAAGCCATGGAACATATTCCAGTTCGTCATGACAAAAGATCAGCACGTAAACGGCTCGCTGAGTGAAACATAGGGACGGTTCTAGTGTTTCACTCTTTGTGATTGAAGTTTACCGTTTTACTCGCAAATCTATAGAACATGAGGTGAAGTATATGGATAATCAAATGGAGTTGGAATTCGAAAAATCAAAATCAGGCAGTAAAGATGAACGATATGAAGCCTATCAAACCATTTTAAATGCTACGGAACAAAAAGTAGATTGGGCGTATGAGGTATGGAATCAACTGGTAGAGGATTTAGCTCATAAAGATAGCCATCAGCGTTCTCGTGCAGCACAATACTTAGCTAATTTAGCAAAAAGTGACCCAGAAATGAGAATGATGAAGGATTTCCCTAAGTTGTGGGAAGTTACTTACGATAAAAAATTCGTAACTGCTAGACACAGTTTGCAATCTATTTGGAAAGTCGCAATTGCTGGACCGTCTCAAAAAGAAATGGTGATGGCGTATATGGTGGACCGTTTTGAAAATGGAACTGAGGAAAAAAACTATACATTAATTCGTAATGACATCCTGCAAAACATGAAAAATATCTATGACTATTCTAATGATGAAAGCATTAAACAAACCGCTCTAAATTTAATAGATACAGTTGACGATGATAAGTACAGAAAAAAGTATATGAAAATTTGGAAATAAGTCAATTATTTATAAAGTAAGCTGAAGACACAAAAGTCTTCAGCTTTTTGAAACAGTAGAACCGTCCCCATGTTTCAGCTGGTTAATTCCCTTCCCCATGCACACTAACCCATTTCAAATACATAAGATATACAGACTATTCAACTTAGGGAGGATAACGATGTATTCCAATTCACTATATGATAATGCTTTTTATCGAAGTGTAGCAGATACCCAGCTAATAACAGATATCCAGCAAGCAATTCATGCTGAGTATAGTGCTATTGCTTGTTACGAGGAGTTAGCGAAGATGGCACCTACACAAGATGAGAGGGACAAAATAAAGGAGATACAGAATGATGAAAAACGACATCTCGAAGAATTTAGTACCATTTATTATCATCTAACAGGTAGCACTCCATCTTATCAAATCAGCGAGCAATGTCCAGACAATTATAAAGCGGGTATTGAGTTTGCATTTAAAGATGAGCAAGAGGCGGTAGATTTTTATTTAAACATCTCAGATAAAGCAGAGCACACCTTTATTAAGGAGAGCTTCGGACGTGCGGCGTCAGATGAGCAAAATCATGCGGTATGGTTTTTATTTTTTCAGTCAAAAAATCCATCAACACAATCTGCTCAAAGGCAAATGGAGGATTATGGTGCTATTGGTGCTTTAAATGCTCCTTCATTATCTTTATCTCAAATGTTGATTTACGCTATTCAAGATGAGTACCTGGCCCAGGCGAGATATAATAACATTATTGGAACTTTTGGTAACGTTCCTACTTTTATACGAATTAGAGAAGCTGAATTGAGACATATCAGTGCATTATTACCACTTTTCGAACGTTATCAAGTACCATTACCTAATGATATTTCGGCATCCTTTGTGACAACTCCGGAAAACCTTAAGGCTGCATATGCAGCAGGTGTTCAAGGAGAAATAGACAACATAGCTATGTATGAGAGATTTTTATCAATAAATATTCCTAATGATGTTAGAACTGTTTTTACTCAGCTTCGGAATGCTTCATTAAACCATTTAGCAGCATTTGAAAGAGGGTTAGCTAGAAATTAATTTCATTGTTGCATGAAGAGGTGATTACATCGTCCCGATAATTTTTCGTGCATACTTTTATGATTTTTACGTGATAATTATCTTTTTTTAATCTGAAAAATAGGAGATTGACAGATTTTCTTCTACATGATATATTTACTTAAATTTCATATTCATTACAACTCATCCAGAGAGAGGGAGGGACTGACCCTAAGAACTCTCGGCAACCGCTTATGATAAGCAAGGTGCCAATTTCAGAAGCATAGATATGCTTAAAGATGAGAAGATACGTTGCATCCGAATAAGCAACCCCTTCTCTTTCTTTGCGAGAAGGGGTTTTATTATGGATTGAGTTGTGATAAAAAAACTATTGATTGAAAAAGGAGAGAATCACATGTCAATTCAAACATTTAAAGCAAGTTCACAGTTAAAGGAAAAATATTTAGTGGAGAATACTGCACGGCAGCACCGCGTTTTAGTAGATGAACCAGCTTCACTAGGCGGTAAGGACGAAGCAATGAACCCAGTAGAACTTTTACTGTCTGCATTAGGATCCTGTCAATCGATTGTGGCACGTACCTACGCAGAAAAATTTGATATTGATCTGATAGATTTCAAAGTGGAATTAGAAGGTGATATCAATTTAGATGGTTTCTTTGATAAAGCAAATGTACGTCCAGGTTACTCGGATATTCGAGCAACTTACTTTATCAAAACCAATGCATCGGAGGAAAAAGTAGCGGAGTTTGTGAAGTTCCTTGAAGCTCATTGCCCTGTAGGAGATACAATTGAAAACACAGTGAATTTCTCTTCTTCTTATCAAGTTAATAAAAAAGCATAATGGTTATTTTAACTTCGACAGGTGACACGCACCTGTCGAAAAAATATGGAAATATTTTCAATATATATAAAATAAGCTGAAGCCACAAAAGTCTTCAGCTTTATGAAACAGTAGAACCGTCCCCATGTTTCATTTAGTCGGTAATGGCGCTTGGGCTGAAATAAAGCCTTTGTCCACTAATTCATTCCAGAAGGATTGCGGGATATCTTTTTTAATCATCGCTACATCTTCTGCATTATGTTCTGGGCGAGTAGAGCCAGGAATGACTGCTTTCACTGCTGGGTGTGTTGTTGAAAATTGTAATGCTGCCGCTTTTAAGTTTACGTTATGACTTTCAGCAATTTCTTTTAGCTGTTTTACTTTATTCACTATCTCAGCATCGGCTTTCGCATAATTAAAATGATCTCCTCCAAGCAACACCCCAGAATTAAATGGACTTCCTACAATGATGTCTACACCTTTTTCCTCTGCTTTTGGCATCATGCGCTCTAAGGCATGTTCATGCTGTAAAAGCGTGTATTGAGTGGCAGATAAACAGACATCAGGCTGAGCTTCATCCAGATCCATCACCAGTTCAATGGGTTCGGTTGTATTAACACCAACTCCCCATGATTGAATCACTCCTTCTTCACGAAGGCGGCTTAAGACACGAAAGGCCCCGTTTCTTGCCTCTTCAAATTTTGCAAGCCATTCATCGCCATGAAAATCCGGGGAAATATCATGCACGTACACCATATCCAATCGGTCTGTTTTTAAGCGATTTAGGCTTTGCTCAATCGATTTGAGGGTAGCTTCCTCTGTATAATCTGTAATTATTTTATTTTTCCGGCCATCCTGAAATATGCCTTCCTTTTCTTCTTTTTCATCTGTCATATAACGTCCGACTTTGGTTCCTATCAAATAATCATCTCGATCATATTTCGACAACGCCTCACCTAATCGCATTTCTGCTAATCCTGCTCCATAAAAAGGGGCCGTATCAAAATAGCGAATCCCTTGATCCCAGGCGGTTTGTATCGTTTCCTGTGCTTCCTCTTCTGGCACGTCTCTGAACATATTTCCCAATGGTGCCGTACCATAACCTACTTTATGTTTAAGCGCTTGCTCTAATGTCTTCATTAAATACTCCTCCTTGTATTAGGAAATTATATGAGTCATTTTCCACTTTTACCCTTGTTTAAACATGAAGAACCTGAATCCCTTAAGATTCTGACATTATATGCAACTTTTTAGTTGCTCAACCTTGACAAGCAACCAAAAAGTTGCATATAATAAAAATATGAATTGGGATAAAGACGCAATTTTCAAATCACTTAGTGATTCAACCAGAAGGCTTATATTAGATGAGCTATCTGAACGAAACGAGCTAACCTTGTATGAACTTACGGCACGCCTCATTATGAAGCACAAGCTATCCATTTCACGACAAGCGATAGCAAAGCATCTTTCTGCATTGGAAGATGCCGGGCTTGTAAAATCGAAAAGAAGGGGGAAGTATCGAGTACTTATATTTAACAATGAACCGCTAAAAAATTTGCTTCAACAATGGATAGACGAATGATATTTAAAATATCAAAGTTTCATGGATTACATCCACAAGCCAGATCAATAGGAACACGTCAGTAAAATAGTAAAGGAGGAAAAATTTTGAAGATTATTGTGACAAGTATATTTGTAGACGATCAGGATAAAGCACTAAAATTTTATACAAACAAATTGGGGTTTGTCAAAAAGCATGACGTTCCTGCAGGAGAATACAGATGGATAGCACTTGTTTCTCCAGAGGAAGAAGACGGAACAGAGCTTATACTCGAACCGAATGATCATCCAGCTGCCAGAGACTATCAAAAGAAGTTATTTGCTGATGGAATACCGGTAACAATGTTTGGTGTTACAGATATTCACAAAGAATATAAGCGATTGATGGAGAATGGTGTACAGTTTACGATGAAGCCGACAGATATGGACAATATCACAATCGCTGTATTCAACGATACCTGTGGCAATCTTATTCAGCTCATTCAGCAATAACCATACCTGGAAAACATGTTACAGACAAAAAATTGGAGTAGAAATAAGCTCCACAGCTAAAAAAAAGAGATTATCTCCTTTTTTAAAAATATTGTTATTCATCTTCTCCATCTTTGTTTTCAGAATTGTCTTTTAATTCGTAATAGGCTTCTATTGCCCGCTTCCCTATTTCATGATGAACGGAATATTGTCCACTTCCAGTTCCGTTTTTTGGTACTACAACAGCAAAGGCTACTTCAGGATTTTCAACTGGACTGTAGCCTACTAACGTTAAATTATGAGTTTCCGCCACTTTTTCGCCATCCTTATATTGTGGATTTTGTGCAGTACCCGTTTTTCCTGCTACGTCATAAGGGTAGTTTCTCCACGCCCTACTTGCTGTACCGCTTGTAAATACTTTTCTAAAACCTTCTTGAACGCGTTTAACATACGTCTCATCCATATCGATACGATTAAGTACTTCTGTTTCCTTCAATCGAAGGATCTTACCGAGTTCCTCATTTTCAATATTGGGCTCTCTAATTTCTTTCATTAAGTGGGGTTTGACCCGATAACCATCATTTGCAATTGTCGACACATACTGTGCTAGTTGCAGTGCTGTATATGTATCGTATTGGCCAAAAGAGAGATCCAGAAAATTACCTGCCCCTGGATTCGTACCAATAACTCCTTTTGCTTCATATGGCAAATCTATACCTGTTTTTACTCCAAGACCAAATTGACTATAATAATTTCGCATTGTATCGAACGCATCGAAGTTAAAATTGTATAATCGTTCATTTTCTCGATAAGTGGCACCACTGATGCGTATAGCTATACGCATCATATAAGCGTTTGACGATAATTCTATAGCTTGAAGATCATTCAAACTAGGACCTAAATAATCATAGGATGACTTCTCTCCAGATCCCTTAATTTTTATAGGTGATTCATCTAACACGGTACCAATATCGATGACGCCTTCCTCATAACCGGCTAGAACTGTTGCACCTTTTATCGAAGACCCTGGCGCATGTGCATCATAAATGGTTCGATAAGCATTATTTACATATTCTTTATTATCTCGATCATATCGAATAGCGGATAATGAGAGTATTTCTCCAGTTTGAGGATTCATTAAAACTGCCATTGCATCCTCTAAATAACCATTGTTGTTAACGGGATGATTAATCGCATTTCTAAGTTCATCCTCGACGATTTTATCCATTTCTTCTTGGAGGTCCATGTTGAAAGTTAATACTAGATCTTTTCCTCTTTGCCCTTCCACCACGACTTCAGCATTAGTTACATTCCCACTGGTATCTGTTGTGTAGAGTGTTTTTTCCTTTCGTCCCCTTAAAACATGTTCATATTGTTGCTCCAATCCACTCGTGCCCACACGATCATTCCATGTATAACCATTCGCAAGATAAAAATCACTCTCTTCTTTTGGAATACCTTCATCAGCGGATGTTAAATTACCAAGGAAAGAACTGAGTGTATCATCATACTTTTGGTCTCTTTTCCAGTTAATAACGGCGTCAATACCTGGTAGGTTATAGAGGTGTTCAGCAACCTGTGCATATTCCTCATCCGTCAAATTTTCATTAACAATCACATGTGGAGAAAGCTCATACGCTGCATCCAATTCCTTTTTTATTGCCAATGTATTGAGCAACGAATTATTCCACTCTACTTTATTTAAATCTTCTTCTGTTATAGAGTCTAATTGCGCCTGGTACTGGTCACTTGCATCTGAATTTTTTTGATCCTCTGTCAAACGCTTTGCTACTGCTTCTTGATTTTTTAAATACCAATATTCCTTTTTATCACGTTCTCTAATGGTATCATTTAATTCTTCTTCGTCTTTTATAATGGTCATGTAGGAAGCTAGTTTCCCTGCTAATTCTAAGCGAAAATGTGCAGAATCACCATTTTTAGGTGGTGTATAGGTGATCGACTTAACAGCCTGATTATCTAAGATCATATTATGATTACGGTCATACATTTTCCCTCTAGGTACAGGCTTTTCGCTAGGTGTATTTTCTGTCTGGTTAATTTCCCGTTGTGCTTCTTCCCCATTTAAAATTTGCACCACACCTAGCTGAACAATTAATAGTGAAAACAACAAGAACACCACTACAAACAATATATTTAAACGAAAAGGTAATTGCACCTTTTTCTTTTTAAGTTTTCGATTCTTTTTTAAACCAGGTTTTTGATTCATCCAGATTCCTCCAACCATAAAAAAGATACTTAATTATAACATAACGGAGGGAATATTTTCTATTTATTGGTATAATAATAACTTTTTTCCATTTATTGAAAACATAATGGTAAGTGATACGGACTTTGGATTTCCTTTGGAGGGTGTTCGCTTACTTGTACTACTTTTCAATCATTTGAATAAGGTAAGAAATTACCACTTAAAGGCTAACCCACCATTACTTTTTAAGTATGAAAAAATGAAAATGATCATATTTATTAACTAATGAACAGATAGGAGTTGGTTACTTGAGTGATTTTAATCCCGAAAAATTATTTGTTATCTACACTGGTGGTGTCACAGCTACAACACCCGTTATTCCTAGAAAATACACCCTTACACACTCTGATATTACCGGAGAGCTTTTTTTAACGATTGGCATTCAGTATGCCTGGGAAAATATAAATGAAATGAGAGATGAAGTCTTAGGTGAATGGAGACACAGGAGTGGAAATACCCTTTATTATTGTGTTTATCTCTATATTGATCAAGGCGAATATGACATAAATGCAGCCACAAAACGTAATGAAATATTTATACGTGAATTACCTCTTGCCTTAACCGCTATCCGATACGGAGATAGAGCTTTATTCAACAAACACCCACACTTAAATCAATCTTCCCTCATCATTAACTTTATGTCTGCCTATCCACAACTTGCAAGACAAGAAAACTGGGGAACTTTCGACCGCTTTATTTATCGATAACCATCATATATAAAAACCTAGGTAGAAACTAATCCTTCTACCTAGGTTTGTTACTCTATATCAGCAATGAAACACGAGAACCGTCCCCATGTCGCATCCAATCATTTATTCATCTTATCCAAAAAGTCTCCTAAGAGGTCGTTGAGGTCTTCTTCTTCTGTTTCTTCTGGTTTTTCGGTGTTGCGTTTTTGACTTAATGCTTGATTCCAATCGATCGAGTCTAATTCATCTTCTGTTTCTTGATTACTTGGAGGTGTTTTCTGTTTTTCAGCTTTCAAAGGTTCTTGCTCATGAACTTCCTCTGGAGGTTCTTCCTGTAAATAGAGTGCTTCATCGATGTCTGTTGCATTGCTGTTTAGTGACGCTAATAATGAAGTGGAGCGAACCGGATCATTTAATAGTTGATACATGATACTTCCTAACAACGCTTCCGAATGTTCATGTTTCACCCAATTACGTTGTGCCTTCGTTAGACGTTTAGGAAGAGGTACCGTAATTGTTTCCTGCTCATTCGAAGCTCCCTCATTGACACCTCTCAGGGCAAACTCAGCTATCTTACTGGAAAAGTTACGACGTTCTACTTCTTTTAAACGTTGCAATTCCTTTAGTATATAATCTGGAGTATCTGATGGGATTCGAAATGATATCGTTTGACCTCTATCGATTTGGTTATTTTTCTTCATGTGATCACCTTATGATTGTTGTGAGACTTTTTTCTCTTCCTTCTTACCAGACTTCTTTATATGTTCTGCGATCAGTTTATAATACGCATTTGCCATCATCCATATGCTTTCCTTTTCATCTTCAAAAAATTCAATGTTATATCCATCTAAATTATTATTTAATGTTTTCAAGTATTCTTTTAATACGTTCGATCCTCCACCAACAAAATAACAGATTTCTGTTTGGGAATTTTTTTGCCATACATTGCGCAGCAGTCGGTATTGTTTCTTCGCTAATTCTAATAAAATCCTGTCTGTGGATTCATGGACGTTCGTTCTGCTTCCTTTTACCATTATATGATTACGGTCATTTTTTCTTGTAATAATGTCCACGACATCACGACGACTGTCTAATTCTACACCATGTTTCGAGAAAATATCTTCACGGATATGTTCGAGTGACTCGGATACACCCAAATTAAACCCTTGAGCTTTATCATCATCAACGGTTCTGTTTTTAATTACTGCGATATCTGTTGATAAACCACCAATATCCTGAATTAAAATTTGTTTATCGATCAATTTCTTATTAATAATTTTTAAATCTTGATCCATCACAAGATTGATAAATGCGGCAAACCCTTCAGGATATACTTTCGCTTCATCAAATTTTATGTTCACTTTTTTGCCTTGGTGTTGTGGTGTAACTAAAAACTCGACCTGATGAACAGAACCGATCAGCTTGGAGCGATATCCTGCATCTTTTCCTTCTTTTACTTCACGTAAAGGCAAACCTGTCCCCAACGTATAATTGGCATCAATTACTTGATTACTATTTAGTTTAAAGGCATTTGCTGCATCTAATGCGATCGTCGCAAAGAGCATGACTAACGTTTGGTCTTCCTGGGATTTACTGCTACCTGGATCAAGCTCTGTTGAATTGCTTGCTTTTGCCGCTAAATGGCCTACACGATAGATCGCATTGTTTTCTTTCAATGCAGGCGAATGTATACGAATATGTAACCCTTCTATTGGATCCTTTTGGTCTAATTCTTCAATTCCAATTACAGGACGGTCTTCCGTATCTCTGGCCATAATATTTGGCAGATTGAACTCAGTTTCCATCTCTCCAAATATCGCCTTAACGGAATCATTACCTACATCAATTGCTGCTATTCTTGATTGACTCATATGTTTCCATCCTTCCTATCTTTTACATTCAGACTTCTACTTATAAAAAAGTCTTAGACAAAGGATAGTTGATATAAAGGCTTTCATCAATGCCTTTAGTTGAAAAGAAAGATAATCGTAATCTTTTTGAAAAGCAGCAAATTTGTATACGTTTTTGTATTTGATGTATACAACATTCGCACACGTGTTATTACCGCAGTATGTTTACATGTTTGTATACTTGTAAACCCTTTCCGTAAGCAATGTACACTTTTTTTGTTTACATGTATACCGTAATGTATATGTAATCTATTGCGGTTAATTTATATTGAAAAAAGTAGTGAGTATATGGTGGATCGTTTTAAAAACGGTAAAGAGGAAAAACTATACAATACTTCGTAATGACATCTTGAAAAATATGAAGAATGCCTATGACTATTCTAATGATGAAACCCGATTTAGATATAATAGGTACAGTTGACGATGATGAGTATGGATAAATGCAACATCTTTAAAACAATGAAGTAAGCTGAAGACACAACAGTCTTCAGCTTTGTGAAACACTAGAACCGTCCCCGTGTTTCATCCCTTCTGTATTCGTTTGGGGTTTGTCCGTTGATTTTTTTGAATACTTTGCTGTAGTATTTTTCGTCTTTGTATCCGACTTCGTATGCGATGTCGTATATTTTTAAGTGTGGATTTTCTAATAGTACTTTGGATTTTTCGATTCGAATGTTGGCTAAATAATCGGTAATTGTAACATGATAGACTTGTTTAAACTTTCTTGAGATGTACTCACGACTAAGAAAAAAATGTTCTGCAATATCTTGTAACTTAATATCTAAATAATAGTGTTCTTTTAGATACGCCTCAATCTCTTGAATGCTCGTTTTCTCCTTTTGGTAATGTACTTTTTCTAGCAGATTCATTAAATCATAAAATTCTTTCTGCTTCTCCTCTTTAAATTTCTCAAACGAAAAAGTGCCATCTTCCTCCCAAAAATTCCAACCTTGGTCAATAGGTGCATGACCAGAAATATCATATTCTTCTAGCCAATTTTTCCGCAGTAAGTGAAATTGATTTTCCCAAATCTTTAATTGTTCAAATGAAAGATTGTGACTTGTCTCTAACTTTTCAAATAACTTTTGCAAAATAACATCCATTTCATCCGTACTACCTCGTTGCAATGCCCATTTCAGTTCCTGTGCATAATCTAATAAATGAAGGTTACCTTTTTGATTCATTTCTTTGGTTGTAACCACCTTCTTTTCACCTGCCAATAAAGGATAGTTCTGTAGCACCTTGGATGCACTTCGATACGAATCAGCGACACAGGTCGTCTCATCCCCCTTAAAAATCGTACATTTCATTTTAATATATTGATAAATAGCGTCATAGATCTTTTCCAAGGCAAAATTGGTTTGTGGTGTATTCCATAATAAAATAATAATTTCATCTTCTTTATTTACATTGCGAAAACTGATCCCACTATTTTTGCTACGAACGATTTCATTGACAATATTTAACAAGGCGAAAAAGACAACATCTCGATCTCCATTAAATTTTTTCATTAACAACCAAGGAACAGGTAGAATAGCTAGGGTGCATCTTGCATTTTTTATATCAAGCCTAAATTCTTTTTGCACTTTTTTAATTGTTTCAATTGAGAGGTCTTTTTGCTCGATTATTCCTGTGAATAACCGATCCCAATAAAGTGGTTTGACTTCATTTATTACTTGATTTTTTTCTAACAAAGACCTTCTATCCTCATCCTGCTCCTGCCATTTGTGAACAGCCCTTTCTAACGTTTCATTTAATAAATTTCGATCGATTGGTTTTAATATGTAATCAAAACTCCCGTAGAAAAGGGCACTTCTCATATAACGAAAATCATCATACCCGCTTATGATGATCGTTTTGCTATCCATTCCAGTACTGTGGATCCATTTTAATAGCGTGATTCCATCTTTATTTGGCATACTCATATCCGTAAAAATAATCTCAGGCCTATGCTCTTTAATTAATTGAATCCCCTCTTCCCCGTCGGTTGCTTCTAGTACTTCTGTTATACCAACATAATGCCAATCTGCTAATAACAAAATGCCTTCTCTCACATGTTTTTCATCATCAATGATAATCGCCTTCATTTTTATCACCATCCGTATCTATAGGAAGTTGAATTGTGACTGCTAATCCCCCAGATTTCTGATTTTGAAGTTGTAAATTTGCACGATCGCCATAATATAATTTTAATCGACTGTACACATTTTTTAATCCGATATTGGCCACTTTGTCATCTTTTATGTCATCCCTATAAATGCATTGATAGATCTCCTTCATCCTTTGTTCAGATACACCTATGCCATTATCTTTAATTTCAATTGTAAGGCTACCGGCTTCAATTGTTCCGATAATATGAATTTCTCCTACCTTATCCCGACTATCAAATCCATGCTTAAAATAATTCTCGACAATTGGCTGTAACAGCATTTTCGGTATTTTTTTATCCAATATGCCTTCTTCTAAGTCGATAGCAAAGGATAATTTGTCTTCAAACCTTTCTTGTTGCAGGAGTAGATATGCTTGAATATAATCTCTTTCATCCATTAACGGAACCATGTCTTCGTCTATATGCATGCCATATCTCATGATTTTTGATAAATGGGTAACAAGGGAATATACTTGTGGCCCATTGTTTTTTAATGCTAGCGTTCCAATCGATTGAAGTGCATTGTTTAAAAAATGTGGATTCAACTGTGATTGAAGAACTTTAAGCTGATTCGTTTTATTTTCTAATTTTAATTTGTATTCACGGTTAATTAAATCATTTATTCTCCCCATCATTCTTTTAAAACGGTGTCCCAACAAACCAATTTCATCATGACCTAAGGATTGAAATTGAACCTCCAAATTTCCCCTTTCAATTTGACTAATGTTTTGTAAGAGTACCCTGATTGGGAAAGTAATTTTAAAAGATACTAGCAGTGTAGCTAAAATGACTAAAGTTAATCCAATGATTCCAAATAAAATATTGATTTTTGCCACACTTAATGCACTTTGAAATAGCGATGTATAGGGGATTTGTTTGACTAAAATCCATCCTCCTGACGATTCTGGAAGTTTATTAAACACCATCACCCCTTGAAAAGACGGTTCATCCCAATCCAGTGTGCCACTATCTTCCTCTGTCTCTAACAAGTATGTAAACCATTCAGGATGAGTTGAGCTGTTTGTCACCTGCTGGTTTGAGCTAAAAATGCTATCTCCTTCTTGCGTTAAGATATAAAATTCCTCTGATTCTTTATTGTATAAATTTTCACTAAGATTTAGAAATTTATTGGGGGCAATATCGATCGACATATATCCCAATTGCCGATTAAGCGGAGCATCTTTTAGTGAACGATGAAGTGTGATAGAATTCCCCTTTTTGTTCTGCTTAGTTACATTATGATGACGCGCTGGTTCAATATACATATAATACGGATTCGCATCCGCTTTCTCAAAAAAATCCTGGTCTTGATGATTGCTAGCAGATGAGAAAGCAAGAGTTGATTGCTTTGATACCGAAACAACATTCTGCAACTCATTTTCTTGTTTAGGAAACGTGATAGTAACTCGGTTAATATTACTTTCCGCGTATAAAATCGTCACCATTACATCTTTTATCGTATCTAATGTTAGATAACGATCATCTTCTCCATGCCCTTTTAAATAGTTCATAAAATCGGGATTATTATAGAAAGACATCGTTAAATCTTTTAAATCATTGATATAGCTCTCGACGTTACGCCCACCTTGATACAAAAGATTGACATTTTCTTCGATAAATTGATCCTTTAGAGATTCCTTGGTATAAAAATAAGTAATGAGAATGGAGGTACCAAAAGGAATAATAGTAATCGCTAACAAAAGTACAATGAGCTTATTTCTAATACTGTTCCTTATCATAAAGATCAATCCCCCCATTTTTGTTAAGAATTATATAAAGTATACAATAACCGTAATCCAATGCCTATATCATTTGAAAAGCATGCCCAAGAAGCGGACATGCTTTGCTAAACTTCCTTATATAGAAAGAGAATTATTTATTTCATATCATCCCAAATACTTTGGAAAGATTCAACCACTTCCGAGTATTCAATTCTTCCCGAAGCATATTCCTGAATTTTAGCAGCAAACTCTTGATTCGCGCCATCTGGCCATCTGAACCATGTCCATGGAATCGTCTGCTCGGCTTTGGAATATTCTAAAATCGATTGACCTAATGCACCTAAACCAGTTGGTTCGATGTTATCAAAAGCAGGAATGAACGCAAATTCCTCTGTTATATAGCGCTGACCTACTTCAGATGATACCATCCAGTTTAAAAATGCTTTTGTTTCATCTAGATTTTCTGAGTCTTTATTTAATACCCAATTGTTTGGAACTCCCACAGGCAAACGATCTGCTTCCGATTCATCATTTAATGGTATCGGCAAAAAGGCCATATTTATATCTGGATTTATTTCGTAAATCATATTTTCTGTCCAGTTACCTTGTTGAAGCATCGCTGTTTCCCCAGAGGCAAATAACGTTACTTGGGTATTGTAATCTGTCGTAATTGGGTTATCATTACCGTACTCAATTTCTGTATCAATTACTTCTTTAAATTGCTCAAACTTTTCATTACCGATAAATGTTTCACTTCCATCATATAATCCCTCAATAAAGGTATCAGGATCTTCTTGCTGTGCAAATGGAATATTCAATAAATGCTGACCAATTACCCACCACTCACCATATCCTGCAGCAAACGGCGTGATTCCATTATCTTCGAGCTTTTGTGCTGCTTCCTTCAATTCAGTAAGTGTAGTTGGAGCCTCTGCAATTCCTGCTTGTTCAAATAAGTCTTTATTATAAATGAAGCCATATCCTTCTAAATTTACTGGCATTCCATACAATTTACCATCTGTATCTGTCATTGGGACTTTTCCGATCGGGAGAAGATTATCCACCCATGGCTCATCAGAAAGATCCGCTAAGTGTTCTTTCCAAAGCTCTAATTCTTTAAATCCACCATTGTTAAAAATATCAGGTTCTTCTCCTGAAGCAAATTTTGCTTTTAAAGCAGCACCATAATCAGCACCACCACCTACTGTTTCCAGATTAATTTTAATATTAGGATTTTCTGCTTCATATTCCGCAATCATTTCTTCTAGTTGGTCGGCAATTTCCACCTTGAATTGGAAGAAGTCAAGTGTCACCTGTTCCTCGCTATTATCCGTGCTTTCCTCTGTCTCTTCTTCTGTGTTTGTATCTTCACCTTCGCTGCTTGTGTCATCCCCACCTGAATCACTTGACGAACACCCTGTAATAATTGCAACCACAAATAACATAGAAAGAAATAAAAATAAACCACGTTTCATAAACTATTGACCTCCTTGATATTTTTATTTTACTATATAAATCTTTTGCAACAAACTCGATACAAAAGAATATAGCTTACTTAATCGAACCAGCTGCAATGCCTTTAATAATATGTTTTTGTAAAAACAGAAAGAAAATAATAATTGGCGTAATCCCTAACACGAGGCCAGCTAACCCCATGTCCCATTGCTTCGTATATTGAGCAAAGAACGAACTCGTTGCTAATGGAATCGTTCTTAAACTAGCATCCTGTAACACTAAAAGCGGTAATAAATAATCATTCCATATCCATAATGTGTTCAAAATGACAACGGTTACAGTGATTGGTTTTAACAACGGAAATACAATTCTCCAAAACACACCAAATTGCGTACAGCCATCTACTTTAGCTGATTCTTCTATTTCAAGAGGAATGGTTTTTACAAATCCGTGATAGAGAAATAAAGATAACGAAACACCAAAACCAAAATACATCATAATAATCCCGGGTATGCTGTTCATAACCCCTAATATACCACCTAATTTTACCAGCGGAATCATGACGGCTTGAAATGGGATCACCATTGCAGAAACAAAAAGAATAAATAGGATCGAACTAATTTTCCCTGGCGTCCGGACCATCTTCCAAGCTGCCATTGAGCTAATGAGGACAATACCAATAATACTGAACACGGTGATAATTAAAGAATTTAGAAAGGCTCTTGGAAAGTTCAGTATTTCCCATACTTCTGCATAATTACTAAACATCAATTCTCTTGGCCAAGCAGCAGCATCAAGTAAAATTTCCGAGAAGCCCTTCAAGGAGTTAACAATCACGAAATAAAAAGGAATAAGGAATAAAATTCCCAAACATATCGCAAAAAGCTCGATCAATAATGTCTTAGTAGTATATTTTTCATCCATTTATGCTTCCACCTCCTTCTTCTTAGTAGTCATAACCTGTACCGTGGTAAAAATGGCAACGACGATGAAAAATAGAATCGATTTTGCACTTCCTAATCCATATCGATTATTTTGGAAGGCTTCTTGATAAATATTAATGGCAACAGACTCAGTTGAATTAAATGGGCCTCCACCTGTCAGGGAGATATTTAAATCAAATATTTTGAATGCCATCGAAATCGTTAAGAAGAAACAAATGGTAAATGCCGGTAAGATTAATGGGATAATGATGCTACCTAACATTCGCACACTCGAAGCCCCATCGATTTTAGCTGCATCTAATAAATTTTTATCCACGCTTTGCAATGCTGCAATATAGATAACCATCATATAACCACTAATTTGCCACGCAAACACGATGACAATCCCCCAAAAAGCAGTCACTTCATCACCTAACCATGGTTGATTAAAAAAAGATAAACCAGTTAAATTACCAACGGAGGCAAATCCTTTAATAAAGATAAACTGCCAAATAAAACCTAAGAGCAGTCCACCAATGACGTTAGGTATAAAAAATACAGTTCGTAGAATATTCTTTGTTTTCAGTGCAATATTTAACAATAAAGCTAAGCCAAATCCGATAATATTACTAATGAATACGGCAGCCAGCATAAACTTCGTTGTAAATACAAAGGAATTAAAGAATTTTGAATCATCGGTAAAAATCTTTATATAATTGTCTAAACCAACCCATTCCACCGCCGAACTAACACCATTCCACGATGTAAAGGAATAAGAAACTCCCATAATAAAAGGCACAATTTGAATCGTCAAAAAGAATAGTAGTGCAGGGCCAACAAACGCAGCATATGTTAGTATTTTTTTAATACGTGACATTCGCTTTGCTTTCACATCTGACTTTTTTCTCTTTTCCATATAAGCCCCATCTACATCCACCTCAGTTCTCATATGTCACACCACCTTCTTTCTTAATTGGTAACGCTTTCTAAATCCATTATAAAGGGTTCCCCCAGAAAATAAGAGAAACAATATTGACCAAAAAGGAGTACAAAATTGACCTGTTAAGATAAGGCGCGTTTTGAAAATGGAACAGCGGGCATGGAAATAGTATCCTTAACAATAAAGTAAGCTGAAGACACCAATGTCTCCAGCTTTGTGAAACGGTGGAACCGTCCCCGTGTTTCATATACTCATCACTCCGCCATTTGAAGCGTTTGTTACTAGTTTGGAATATCTACCTAACCAGCCGTTTTTTATTTTTGGTTCAAAGGGTTTTAGTTCTTTTCTTCGTTCTTCTAGTTGTTGATCTGATAGGTTTACGTGTAATGTTCTATTCGGCAAATCAATCTTAATTGTATCGCCATTCTCAATTAACGCAATGGGGCCACCTTCAGCTGCTTCGGGTGAGATATGGCCAATTGAAATACCACGGGAAGCACCTGAGAAACGACCATCTGTTAAAAGTGCTACACTACTGCCTAACCCACGTCCCATAATCGCTGAAGTGGGTGCTAACATCTCTGGCATCCCTGGTCCTCCTTTTGGACCTTCATAACGAATAATTACCACATGCCCTTCTCTTACAGCACCATTATCTATCGCTTCTTGTGCTTGTTCTTGAGACTCAAAGACAATTGCTTCTCCTTCAAACACGCTAATAGTAGGATCAACAGCGCCTACTTTTATTACCGCTCCTTCTGGGGCAATATTTCCGTATAAAATCGATAATCCACCCACAGGACTGTATGGGTTATCTTTCGAGCGAATCACTTGATTATTGGTAATTTTATACTCGCTAACAAGCTCACCCATTGTCTTTCCAGTAATCGTTAAACGGTCTGGATGAATCGCTTCTGGAATTCTTGTTAGCTCATTAATAATAGCACTTACCCCACCAGCTTTATTTATATCATCCATCGAGATATCAGATGCCGGCATAATTTTCGCAAGATAGGGAATACGTTCGGCAATTTTATTTATTTCTGAGAGGTTATAATCAATTCCCGCTTCCTTTGCAATAGCTAGTGTATGCAGTACGGTATTGGTAGATCCACCCATCGCCATATCCAATGCAAATGCATCATCGATCGCTTCTTTTGTTATGATGTCTCGAGGTTTCACATCTTCTTCCACCATGCGCACGAGATGCTTCGCAGCTTCGAAAATCAATTCTTTACGTTTGTCACTTGTAGCAACAACAGAACCGTTTCCAGGTAATGCTAAGCCCAACATTTCCATTAAACAGTTCATTGAATTCGCAGTGAACATTCCCGAGCAAGACCCACAAGTGGGACAAGCATTATTTTCAATGTCTTTAAATTCCTCTTCTGTCATCTTCCCCGATTTATAAGCACCAACACCTTCGAAAACTGATGACAAGGATAATTGTTTCCCACTAGAACTTGTACCAGCTTCCATTGGTCCACCTGAAACAAATACAGAAGGTACATTTGTACGAGCAGCAGCCATTAACATACCAGGTGTGATCTTGTCACAGTTCGGAATGTAAAATACTCCGTCAAACCAATGTGCATTTATTACGGTTTCTGCACTATCGACAATTAGTTCCCGACTTGGTAAGGAATAGCGCATACCGATATGTCCCATCGCAATGCCATCATCCACCCCAATCGTATTGAATTCAAATGGAATACCGCCAGCTTCAATGATCGCCTCTTTTACGATCTCGGCAAATTCCCGTAAATGGACATGACCAGGAATAATATCAATATAAGAGTTACAAACGCCGATAAACGGCTTGCCTAAATCCTTGGTTTTCACTTTCCCCGTAGCATACAAAAGACTACGATGAGGAGCACGATCTACTCCCATTTTAATCGTGTCACTTCTTCTCATTTTTACTCACACCCTCCATTGTTGTTTAATGTATTTTATATTGTATGTTGTCTGCTGTCAAGTTAGTTGTATGTTTACACAAGCTTGGTATACGTCTTGTTTTTTAGCGAGTGCCAAAAATTTTCCCTTCTTTGAACTACTTCATCGCTGAAACTTTCTTTTCTAAAGCAAATAAAAAGACATCCTGGCAATTACCAGCATGTCTCCATTTAACTCTTATTTAATTCCTAATTCATCCATCGCATGCAATATATGAATTTTCATTGCACTTCTTGCACCTTCTGGATTGCGATTTTTCATAAATTCCATAATCATATTGTGATCATTTATCGTATCTTTAATAGCGAGCTCTTTTTTTTGAGAGAGAATCACGCCCTTATCGATCGCTTGATAAATGACGGGCATTAACTTTTCCATAAACTCATTATGCGTTGCCTTTACGATCGATTTATGAAAATTTTGTTCTACATCGGTCCGATCTTCTTTCCATTTAATTCTTTGTTCTATTTGTTTTCCATATTCTAAAATACGCTTTAATTCCATATCGCTCGCTCGAATTGTTGCATAATAAGCTGCTTCTGGTTCAAAAATTAAGCGCATCTCGTATAAGTCCTTCGCATTAATTTTAGCATCGGTAAGAAAGCTTAAAGATTCTAAGTTTTCCAGATCAATATTATCTTTTATATAGGTACCTTTTCCTCTTCTAATCTCCACCACGCCATTGGTAACTAATATACGGATAGACTCACGAAGTGTTGTCCTACTGATATTTAGTTCTTCTGATAATTCATTTTCATTCGGAAGTTTATCACCTGGAAGAAACCTTTTCTCTATCGTAATCATCGACATTAAATCATCTGCCACACTATCAGATAGTCGTTTTTGCATCATAAAACCCCATTAATCTTTTCTTTTAAGTATAGCATAGGTTGTACAAAGAACAGGAATACTTCATCATTTAATACTATGTTATCACTGTATAATCCTTCCACACCTTCCGATTCCAAAAGACAATGAACATTAGACCAAAAGCATCTCCCAAAAAGTACCGGCAAGCCTTTAGGAGTGCCTTTAACTTGCCGTTAATTTTTTTTTAGTCTAAAAGAAATTATTTTATTATTAATTGTTTATTACGTTTTATAAAGGGTAAACACTTACCGTAAAATCTAATATCTGACAAGGAGTGAATGAATTATGAAAGATTTATATCCTTCAAGAATTAAAGGCATGCCTTCTATTCTGGAAAGAAAGGAACCCATTATTCACAACTCTACACCAGAGGACGGCCCTCTTCCACAAAAGGAATTAGATTTTTACGAGAAAAATGGTTATCTATTTAAGCAGAATTTCTTTTCTGAGGAAGAAGTAAAGGTATTACAAAAGGAGTTACAACGGAATATGCATGACAATCAGTCCTCTGATGCTCCTTCTGTTATTAGAGAAACAGGTGGAGACGAAATTCGTTCCGTATTCGATATCCATAACAATGATGAATTCTTTCAGGATTTATCGTCCGATCAACGTATCGTCAATATTGCCGAACAATTATTAGGAAGTCAGGTTTACATAAACCAGTCTCGAATTAATTTCAAACCTGGCTTTAAAGGAAAAGGCTTTTATTGGCATTCAGACTTTGAAACATGGCATATGGAAGATGGCATGCCTAATATGCGTGCAGTTAGCTGCAGTATTATTCTAACCGATAATTATTCATATAACGGTCCATTATTATTAATTCCAGGTTCTCACAACTACTTTGTACAATGTGTGGGGGAAACACCAGAGGATCATTTTAAACAGTCATTAAAGATGCAAAGTCTTGGTGTTCCAGATCATGATAGCATTAACTGGTTATTAAAAAAAGGCGGAAGAATTGACAGTGCAACAGGACCAGCTGGATCTGTATTATTCTTTGAATCCAATACTATGCATGGTTCTAATGGAAATATTTCACCAATGCCACGCAGTAATGTCTTCTTTGTCTTTAACAGTATTAAAAATAAATTAGTGGAACCATTCGCAGATGTGTCGGCAAGACCAGAATTTGTGGCAAATCGGACGAATGTGAAGGCTATACAACCAAAGCAATTTAATATTGGTAAACGAAAAGTTTCAATGAATCAATAAATAGAGTCCCGCCAGTTGTGCTGGTGGGACTTTTGTTTTTCAAGTGCTAAATCAAGGAGTCGATTAAATAGCAATTCTTTTCATCTTCTTTCCTAGGGAGAAGGTAACTCCCTTCCCCGCAAGATTAAATCCTTAGTCAGGGACGCTTGTTACTGTCCTTTGTAGTTAGTCGGACTGCTTCACACTAAGCAGGTAGGGTGACCGTAAGGAGGATAAGCGTCATTCCCAAACCTTGAATAATGGTTAGGTGAACTCCAATGAACAGCACACCAAATAATAAAGCGGTGATCGGCTCTACCATAACGGCCATTTAGGCGGTTGAGGGTGCAGTTCTGCGAATTCCATCTACATAAATTACAAATGGAATTCCAGCCCCTATGATCCCTAATAAAAGAAAAAGGATGAGACAAAATGCAAGTAAAGCGCTCGTTAAGGTGGTTTGCGGCTTTCCGATCCCATTAATATAGCGGAAATTCCCCCGTTAATGCCACAGCATAAAGCAGCTAACATAACTAAGCCAGCCTATACCTGCAAATCTCATCATGTGCCTCCTGTAGATAAGTCATAGAACGAGTTCTCCAACTATAAAAGATATTAACGTTAATTCCTTTCATCACCCCTTCCTAAACATGAACTTTCAAAAAGCTGTAACTTGGCTTCGAATAGGTAGAAAGAATATGCCGGGAACTTCACATGAGATAATAAGCAGTATTGGATATCTAGCGGCTTTCCTATTAGCTATTGCTATTCACCTAAATAATTTAAAAATAACAGGCAACAATAAACTTAACTTACTTCGAGAGAAAGAAAAGAGGCGAATGTATGGATGCTATTGAAGTATAAAAACTTTTTTTCAGTGTTGTTTTCCTGGATTATCTTTGGAGGCATCATTGGTATAGTCGTAGGTTCAACCACCACTTTACTTTTAGAAATAAACGATTATCTAGGGGATGATATACGAGCAAAAAGAGACTGGCTTATTATCCTTCTTCCCTTTGGAGGATTATTAATAGGTTATATATATATGAACTATGGAAAGGTGTATTTGAATCATACAAATAACGACATGGCTAAATCTAATAACCTTGTTATAGACTCTGTGCACGGAAAAAAAGAGGTACCACTGAGAATGGGTCCTGTTGTCTATCTCGCCACATTTATTACTGTTCTATTTGGCGGTTCCACCGGAAGAGAAGGTGCTGCTGTTCAAATGGGAGGGAGTGTGGCTTCAGCGGTCAACCGATTTTTCAAGGTGAATAATCTCGATAAGAAAATTTTAATGATGAGCGGTATAAGTGCCGGTTTTGGTTCAGCCTTTGGTGCACCGATAACTGGTGCGGTTTTTGGCATGGAAATGGCTGCTTTAGGAAAACTGAAATTGGAGGCATTTGTGCCATGTCTCATGGCAAGCTTTGTTGGTCACTATATCACTACAGCTGCATGGGGACATAAACATGAAGAATTTATCATTCAAACCTTGCCTGAAAAATCTATCATCACCTTTATAATTATTATACTTCTATCGGTCCTTTTTAGCCTCATAAGTGTTTTATATTGTCAGTTGAGACATGGAATAGAAAAAGTGTCTGAAAACATTTTTAAAAAGAATCATATGAAAAGAGCTTTTGTGGGAGGTATCCTCATTGTCTTATTAACATGGATGGTTGGTTCACAGGACTATAATGGCCGGGGATTACAGATGCTGGAGCAATCATTTACAGAAGATGTTCCACCATTCGCTTTTCTGGCCAAGCTGGTATTTACTGCGATAACTCTTGGCAGTGGCTTTTTTGGCGGGGAAGCAATTCCTTTATTTTTTATTGGGGCAACATTAGGGAATGCCTTACACACATTCATTGATTTACCTTTGTCATTCCTTGCTGCATTAGGATTAATCGCTGTTTTTTGCGGGGGAGCGAATACTCCTATAGCCGCTTTCCTCTTAGCTATGGAGATATTTGACGGAAAGGGATTGGAGTATTTTTTTGTTGCTTGTTTAGTCAGCTATCTGTTCTCCGGGCATCATGGACTATGGCCATCTCAACAAATATATGAGCCTAAAAGCAGATTGTATCAGCTCGTTAATGGAGATACGATCGAAAACGTGGAAACCAGGAAAAAGCGAAAGCAATAAATTGATCAGTGGATGATGACGTTTGAAGAATAAAGTAAACGGTATACTTCACAATAGACAAAGGGTTGAGCCTATATTTTAGCAATTATGGAAAAGAGGGGATGTATATGGATTTTCATTTCATATGGAAAGCTATTGTCGTTGTAATAGGTGGTGTCTTGATTTTGCGGTTAGCTGGAAGAAAATCAATCTCCCAGCTTACGGTTGCGCAGACAGTTATGATGATAGCAGTTGGTTCTTTAATTATTCAACCTGTTGGTGACAGGAACATTTGGATCACAATGGTGATTACCTTTCTAATGGTCAGTACACTTCTTTTTATTGAATATATCGTGATCAAATCGAATATGCTTGAGACACTCATTTATGGAAAATCGCTGATAGTAGTCGAAAACGGCCAAATTAATGAGAAAAATTTGAGGAAGCTCCGGTTAACGGTTGATATGCTGGAAGTACGTCTGAGACAACAAAACATCCAGCATTTTACCGATTTAAAATGGGCTACCATCGAACCGAACGGTCAATTAGGATATATGTTAAAGTCGGAGAAACAATACGCTACCAAAGAGGATATAGAGATGTTGAAATCGCTAATCACATCCAATTCGTCTAATTCATTACCTCAAATTGATACAGATCGTTCAGATAACCTATTTACTGAAGTAAAAAATAGAGAGCATAAGGTAAAACCTAAAGAGAATTTGGATTAACCATACCTCACCGGTTAGATTGCAGTTTAATTGGCAAGGAAAAAAAGGGTGGCAGCGATGTTAAATCTTGATCACTATTTTCCCTTGAGCATGGCCTTGTTCATAATGATGGAAGGCTTCCGGGACTTCAGCTAATGTAAAATGTTTATCAATAAAGAGATCTATCTCCCCTGCTTCTGCAAGGTCTTTTAAGAAAATTAGATCTGATTGACTCTGTTGTTGGACGTGGCTTTTCACTTTCTTGGTGGCGATCCTGGAAATAATCGGTCCAAGCATCATGGCCTGTATCATCTGTACTCCTGATCCTCCGACGTGAACAAAGGTACCTTTTCGACTTAAAGCATGTAGGTATCTGAAAAGCGGCTGGTAACCATTTACGGCAAGAATCAGATCATATTTTTGTTTATTGGAGTGAAAGCTCTCCTTCGTATAATCCATCACATGGTCTGCTCCAAGTTTTCGTAACATGTCTGTGTTTCTTGTACTGCAAACCCCTGTTACCTCTGCTCCAAATGATTTGGCAATCTGGACAGCGAAGGATCCTACCCCGCCAGATGCCCCATAAATCAGCACCTTTTGGCCAGCTTGAATATTACCCTTATCTCGTAAGGCCTGTAAAGCTGTTACTGCAGCTGTGGGTATAGCAGCCGCTTCTTCATAGGATAGATTGCCAGGTTTTATCGATAATGCATGTTCAGAAACAGATACATATTCGGCAAAGCCGCCCCAACCAAAATTAGCTAAATCTCCAAATACCTTATCACCTGCACGAAATTGTGTCACATCCTTACCTACCGCTTCCACCTCCCCCGCAATATCACCGCCTGGTATGACATGTTTTGGTTTTAATAAACCATATGATAGTCGAGCCACCAACGGTTTTCCCTTTATCATTAACAGATTCCCATAATTCAGCGATGCAGCATGAATTCTAACTAGCACCAGATGATCTCCAGTGATCGGCTTATCCACCTCTCTCAAGTTCAGAACATCAGCTGTGCCATACTTCTTATAAACAATTGCTTTCATATTTTATCATCCCCCCACACATAAAAATTGTGTTTTCTTTGTTTTATCATTATTTTTATGAATGCTCATTGACTTAAGTCAATGCGGGATTCTTTTTAAACAATTAAAATACAAAAAACGAGTAAAATGAAGGAGGATATAAAAAATGGTTACGAATGACTTTAAGAACCAACGGTTAGTGACACTTATCACTGGACTATCTTTACTAATAATGGCTATTGCTGCTTTTTTTTCTACGGGACTTGTGAATGAAAGACTTATTGTACAAGGGGATCCTAATTCAACCTATCAACTTATCGCAAATTCCCAACTCCTTTTTAAAGCTGGGATTGCTTGTTGGCTGGTTATTCTTATTACAGATATTGTAGTTTCCTGGGGATTTTATATTGTACTAAGACCCATTAATAAATCCCTTTCCTTACTTGGTGGATGGTTTCGGTTAATTTATACGGCTATATTAGCCATTGCTATCCTGCATTTATTAATGGTGCAACTTTTAACAAGTAAGGAAGGCTTAATAGGTACTGAGCAAACATCACTCCACACCATGTTCTATTTACAGACTTTTGATGCCGTGTGGAATTTTGGTTTGATTATTTTTGGCTTTCATTTATTAATCGTTGGTTACATTGCATTTCAATCGTCTGTCATACCAAAAATTATTAGTATTTTATTACTCATTGCATCTCTAGGTTATATCGTTATCCAGCTGTGTATAACCTTTTTTCCAGATTTGGATAGTATCCTTTCCATTCTAGAATTTATATTTATTCTGCCTATGATCGCTGGAGAATTAGGATTCGGATTATGGTTATTATTCAAAGGAGGGAAAGTCTTAATCAGGGCCTAACTAGTACGATGATCGACACGCTTTTTAATTCTACTTAACGATTCGGGTGTCATGCCTAGATAACTTGCCAACTGATGTTGGGGCACCCGATGAATTAATGTAGGTCGCTTCACTAAAACGGATTGATAGCGTTCCTCTGGTGACAAAGAGATGAAGGTTGCAAAATTATCTTGAGCTTGACCAAATGCTTCCTCCATCATTTTTCTTGTCATCGTCTCTAACTGATTGTGCTTGTCATACATTTCTTCTTCCTCATCTAAATCACCAATTACCAGAATGGAATCTTCTACACTTGTGAAGGTGTAGGCAGAAAAGGTTGCCTCTTTATCATGATTGAACAGGGAAATAGCCTGTTCTTCTGTGTAGAAATTGGATGTCGTTTCTTTTCCCATTTCGTCCAGTGAATATTGTCTTATACATCCCTGCAAAACAAAATAACATTTGGTGGGAGTATCACCCTGTCTGAGCAGGTCTGTTCCCTTCTTCACCTCAGCAATATCTAAGCTATCAATAATTGCTTGCTGTTCTGCTTCTTCTAGCGAGGTAAATTGAGACATATATTTCTTTAATATTTCATTCACTTTCATTCCTCCAATCTATTGGAATATTGATTTTTCTACGCCAAAACAGCACTTGATGCTGCCCAATATATGAGTCTATTAAATCATATTATTGTAAAAATGTGAATTTTGACCAAAACATACATATAAGGGAAAGTATTGATCTTAAGATGCGGCCCAGGCTAAGTATTGGTCCGTTGATCTTGATTTCAAGTTTATTAATGAAAAAATACTTTGAACAGGTTTTTCATATTACCGGAATCCAGGAGAAATCTAGTGTATCTCATTACGATATAATAAAAAGGAAATCAATCAAAGAGGGGGATGGATGACATGGAACTCGAAGGAAAAATTGCTTCCGCCGACTTAACCGTCAAAGAATGATTTCGAAGGATGGTACACCTGTCGCCGGTATTTGCCACCAATCTGGTAGCAATGAAGGATTGCCTCCTATATGGATGGTCTATTTCCAGGTGAGCGATCTGAACATGGTGGAAAAGTATTGCGTGAACCAAGTGGGTCAGGGTGCGGCAGTTTTGCGGTAATTGAATATCCGGCCGGAGCGATCTGTGCATTAAGTCAAATGTAATCAAACCGTTATTAAGGAACGAAAATATAGCCTAATTCCTCGTCAAGGTAAGACTGGAATTAGGCTACGGTGATGATGGGATCATCTAAGAGTAAATAAATCTACTCATTATTTTTATTGTTTAAGCCTTCAAAAATGGTTTGATTTTGCTTTATTTATCTTGGGCCATCTGAATTTTGGAACGTGCTTCACCATTGTTTCAAATATGAAGCACCATTGCTGTTCAGTTAAAGTCGCAACTGAAATCGCATTCTTTATTCGAAGATTTCTTTTTAATTGCTTAATTTGTGGTGGTGTAAATACACCTCTCAGCGCTGAATCAATAGACAATTGGGGATTTTTAAGAACATAATCGGCTAATCCACAAAAGTTTCTATAATCCTTAAAGGCTACCATCGGTTTAACCTTTCTATTTATAGTAATCATAGCGGAATCCACACTTGGCATAGGAGTGAAATTCTTTCTTGAAATCCCTTTAACATACCGGATATCAAACCACATTCTCCAGGCAATCACATATGAATCTTTCACAAAATTCGATGTGAATCTTTTCGCTGCACCCTTTTCCATAACAATAATTCCCCTTTGAAAATTGCTTGTAGGTCTATTTAGAAGCATTTTCATTATTGGTGTTGTAATGGAATATGGGATATTAGAAACAACAATAAATGGTTCCTTAGGCAGGTGAATTTTCAAAATATCTTGATGAACAACCTTAACGTTTGGATTATGAATAAATTTTTGTTCTAAAATATTTACAAACTTACCATCATATTCCACAGCAATGACTTTTTTTGCTTTTTTACTCATAACCGATGTTAGAGCGCCTTTCCCGGCGCCTAAGTCTAGAACTAAATCATCTAGGCTAATTTTTGCATGACCTACAATCTCATGAATCTGTCTCTTATTATGCATCAAATGTTGTCCGGAAAAGTTTGGTAGCTTCCTACGACTATTTTTTCTCATTCTCTTAATTTTCTTTTGGGTCATGTTTCATCTTCCTTTCAAAAATAAAAAAATCACAAGCCTCTGCTTGTGATTTGAGTGTAAAGGGAAAGAGACCCATCCTTATTTAATAAGGGAGCTGTTAGGAGTCGTCAGCAAATAAACCGGTCTTTGGTGTAAACAAAGAAAGGTTAAATTATACAAAAATAAAGAAAGGCAGAACAATCCGCCTTTCTAAACATTGCATATATTTTTATATGAAATGAAGATTATTAAAAAAGGACAGACATATCCCGTTTACTCTGTAAGCACAAAACAGAGCCTTTGAACGTATTTAATTACTGGTTCAAAGTTGGGAAACGAAGTCTCATATAATGCGTCATTTTTTAATAATCCTCCTAAATGTAAAATACATCTTCATTGTATACTTCCCCCTAAAATATGTCAATCTAAAAATCAAATGCTTTTTTTCCGCATGATAAACCATTTTATGACGATATGGTAATTAATAAATAATCTTGTTTTTCCACACCACACTATAATCCGAAAATGAAACCGTCTTAAGCTTACTTAAGACGGTTTCGCACGTCGCAAATCATAAAACGAGGGCACTAGTGAAATATGAAACTCTTACGAGTCGCCCTCTCACGAATGACAACGGCAGTCCGAGTTTTTGAGTGATCGTACTCGTCATGAAGGCGCAACCACACGTAACGAGGGATTTGCGGCCATACCCTCCTCCTGTCGCCCGAACGGCGTCATGTCAAGCCAGTTGTATATCCCGAAAAGAATGTCGGTCTCTCGGTCCGTTGTGGGATAAGTGTGGAGACACCAGAGGAATACACTCACACCACCCCGCTCGGCTTCATGAGGCCCCCAAAGTCGCAGTTGAAATCGCTGCCATTTAATTTGAAATCCTCTTTAATCAATAAATATAGTTTTATTAAAGTACTTCTCTTGACTCCTTTTACATTTGTTCGACCAATTCCACGCTTCCATGCTTGCAATCAGCGAACAGTATTCATTAACCCTTGTAAGCTTCCTGTAACTCGGCAAGATCAAGTTTCTTCATTTTTAATGTTGCTTGTGTAACGCGTGCAACTTGCTCTGGTGTGCCACTCGTCATCATTGTTTCCTTTTCTCTCGGTACAATCTGCCAATTCATTCCGTACTTATCTTTCAACCAGCCACACTGCTCGGATTCAGGAACTGCGGATAGCTTGTTCCAGTAGTGATCGATCTCTTCTTGTGTATCACAATATACCGTCAATGAGATTGCCTCGCTAAAACGAAATTCATAATTTTCCGCGCTGTCCATAGCGGTTAACCATTGATTTTCAAGCATAAAATCAGAAAACATTACAGCTCCTTCTTTGTCAGAACGGGCGATTGATCCCTTCTTTGCGTTATTGAATACGGATAAATAATATTGGAGCGCTTCTTCGGCTTTGTTGTATTGATCACCGCCAAACATAAGCGAAGGCATGATTGTAGGTCGCTCTTCATCTTCAGTATTCTTTAAAATTAGCTGCCATGACAAACCATACTTATCCTGAATCCAGCCATACTTATCACTAAAGGAATACTTGTCAAGCGGCGTTAATACTGTGCCACCTTCTGACAACTTACTCCAAACCATGTTTATTTTTTCAATCGCTTCTTTATCGCTCTTTGGGTCAAAGTTCACCATGAAAGACACTGAAGGATTAAATTTGAAAATAGGTCCTGCATTAATGGACAAGAACTTTTGTCCCCATAACTCAAAAGAGACTAAATGAGAGTCGCCAGATGGTGTGTCGTCAAGTGGAGTTATACTCGTAATTCTGGAATCAGGGAAAATGGAAGCATAAAACTCTGCCGCTTCCTTCGCCTCCTTGTCATACCATAAATGCGGAACGATATTTTGATTTGTCGTCATCGTTATTCCTCCTTGGAAAATAATTTTTTCAGTAGTTTTCACTTTAAGAAATTGAAGTGCTCACTTTTGGCAGTTACATTTCCTATGCTTTTATCTATTTCAACTTTCTATATATGATCTTAAAATCATGTTCCCACTTTTCACCATCAAATGATTTCTCCCACGTACTTTGAATTGTATCGTAGGAGGCGTTGAATTCACCCCAAAATCGTTGAGACAAATCCAACGTTGAAAAATCAGATGAATTCCTCCATAGTTCCCAATTCCTCTGTTTAATACTCATTTTATATAAACGAGCAACACCTCGCGAGTCAAAATAATGCTGTATATAGGTGTCTGTGTTTGAATCGTAGTCATAAACAATCATACTGCTTGGAAATTCAGATTGATTTACATTCGCACTCTGAATCATGAACTGATTGCCATCCATCCAAGTAAACGACGTGTGTCCTAAAATGGATTGAAAATCCGGGTGAATCAATTCCAGTTCCCATTCCCCTTCGAAAATGTCTAGTCGGTTCATTGCATTTTCACGTACAGGTGGTTTCATGAATGATTTCCGCCTTTTCTATCAAGCTGAAGATTATCCAACAATCTTTCTAGTCGATCCAAAAGTTCCATTGCTCCTTCAGACATACCTGCTTTTATCATCCCATCCCTACCTTCTACTGTTTGATAAACTGTAGTTTCGGTGAACTTCGTCTTGCCATCAGGCATTTCTTCAAAGTTAATTGTGACAAGCCCGACAAAATCTGGAAATCCTTCAACCTCAAAGGTATTGATCAGCCTTTCAGGTGACTTGACCTCATGATAGACGCCATTGAATGCATATTCGTTCCCTTCAACGTCCTGATGAATAAATCGCCAAATGCCACCTTTTTTCACGTCCATTTGATCCACTGTTGTCTTATATCTTTTAGGACCCCACCATTCAGGGACTGTAGTTGGTTCCGTATAAGTATTAAAGACGAGTTCCCTAGGTGCATTAAAGATTCGAGAGATGACAACATCATGCGTTCCTTTTTCAGCTATAATTCGAGTTTTTGACATTTTATCTACTCCTCTACTTTAAATTTGAGAAACATCATCTTGGCTCGTCGTGGTCGCTCTTTTCAATAGCTTGTTTTTTCATTAAAAGATTTTCAAATCTATCAAACTGTTCTTCTTTATCTCGGATAAATGATTCTAACCATTTGTCCATCTCTACAAACGATTCTTGCCGAATGGAATAGATCCGTCTGTTCGCATCAGCCTTCACGCTAACAAGTCCTACTTTAGCCAAAACGTGAAGATGTTTGGAAGACTGGGGCATTCGTAAGTCTAGCTTATTGGAAATTTCCCCAACAGTTAGAGCTCCAAAGTCTCGTAGCAATTCAATAATGTTCATTCTATTGGGTTCAGCCAAAGCACTGAAAGTTGCGGCGTTCATGCATACCTCCCCTCCTTTCTTTACTATCTGAAGATAATATACCACATCTTATATTTTCCTTCAAGGGAAATTTCCAAATAAGGAAAATTCTTTTGAAGGAAAATACTAAAGAGATTGTAAACTAAGGCTAGTTAAGAGAGATTAGTAAGTCAGCAAAATAGAGCTATCAATAATAGAAGTGATTGTTAAATATTTCAGAGATCAGAGCTCTTACCCCTCTGCTCGCGAAAGACATCATATACTGGGTTTTTCAATGAATACGGGGATATGTTGAAAGAAAAATTATATATAGGGGAGTTATACTCTTTAAATCTGAATCTCTGAAAAGTCTTATCTATTCAAAAAGTAACTGCAATGAGCCTAATTCAATGCCCAATAGTTAAAGTAAGCTCTCCAACTCGGGCATTAACCATTTTCTTAAGTGCTTAGGCTATCTCGAGTTGAAGGCAAACTTTCTCTTTTATTGATTTTCCACGCTCCTTATTGGTTGATAAGTATGAAGGACGGCTCCTTTTTTAAATACCTTTGTACTTAGATGCTTTAAGAGGTGTGCATCTGGTAAGTCTTTGAATAATGGTAACCCACTTCCAAATGCAATAGGATTAATAATCAATCGATATTCATCGATAAGATCTAGGCGAGACAGAGATTGTGCGAACCTCACACCTCCATGTGCCATGATTTCCTTGCCAGGTTGTTGTTTCAAGCGGTAAATCTCTTCTGCAATATCACCGTGTACCACCTGTGAATTATTCCAATTGGTTTCCTTCAGTGTATTTGAGAAAATGACTTTTGGGATTTCGTTCATAGCAGGAGCTAATTTACTGTTCGAAGATGGCCAATGCTCTGCCATGTCATGATAGGTCACTCCTCCCATGATGTGCGTACCCACTTGCCATAGCTGTTCGACAGTATGCATTTCCAACTCATCATCAAAACTGCGAAAGACCCAGTCATGCGCTCCACTAGTTGGCGCGACAAATCCATCAAGAGATACATTCATTCTTAGAACTACTTTTCTCATATGCAGTTGCCTCCTTTGTATTCAACTAAACAATTTCTTGCATTCTCCGAGATGGTGTATAGCTTTAACGTTTCCATTTCCATACATCCTTTCTATTTGTTTTTAAAAATTGTATATACTCATAATGTCTTGATTACTTATATCCCCTTGCTACTAGTTTGCTATTTTAATATCTTTATCGTTAAAATTATGCTACTTAATAAACTTGTCCATTTTTGGACGAAGGCACTTATTTAAAAAGTTCATCCTTTTATTGAACATTTATCTTCAGCCTTTTAAAAAATTAACATTGAATTAAGAAAGTTATATTTTTTCAGATGTTGGTTTGGTCTTCTAATTCGGCTTCCATAGCTCGTGTTATAGGGTCTTGTACAGATTCTGTTTCTTCTTTTAGCTTCCGCATCTCAATTTCAAATGCTCCGAACCCTTTTGGAAAAGGCATCTGTAGCGCCCATTTTGTTGCCTCATCCTCTGAATTTACATCAATCAGAGTATATCCAGCAATCAGCTCTTGACTTACAAGAAAAGGTCCTGCCGTTATCTCAGGATCTCCACCATGTGATGGATATAAGATCCTGATTCCGCTGGAGCTAGAATGAAGTTCTTCTGCAGCAAGCAACACTCCTGCTCTAGCTAATGTTTTCTTATACGCATTTACTGCATCGGTATATTTTCTACCATACCTTATACCTGCTTCTGTAAACTCTGTTGCCTTAACAATCAACAAGAATCTCATTATTATTTTCCTCCTTGTGGGAAGATGACCTTTTCACCCGCTCAATTTTCCTAACCCTTCCCTACTATAACGACGAACAAGGAACTCTATAATCGACAAGGTTGAAAAACATTAATTCGTACCTCGGTACTCACATTCATTTATCCGATTCAGTAAAAGCTCCTTCTCACGGTCATTACGGGTCATTGATGCTGCACGTTCAAATTCTTTACGGGCTTCTTCGCACCGCCCTAGCTTGAACAGGAGATCGCCCCGAACACTAGGGAGTAAATGGTATCCTTTTAGGGAAGGTTCTGCACTCAACTCATCGACGATCTGTAGTCCATAAGCGGGTCCAAAAGCCATTGATATGGCAACCGCTCGGTTTAGTTCGATGATCGGCGATGGAGTTGCCCTGGACAGAGCTTCGTAAAGGGCCGCGATACGGATCCAATTGGTATCGGCTGCAGTAGGAGCTTCCGCATGACAAGCAGAAATCGCAGCCTGCAAGGCGTATGGACCAAGTGTACTTCCAAGCGTCTGGCTTCGTTTAAGTGCCGCTAATCCACGACGGATCAGCAGTCTATCCCACTTTGCCCGATTTTGGTCCATCAGAAGTACAGGTTCACCCGTAGCACTAACACGAGTTTTAAGACGCGAGGATTGAATCTCCATTAAAGCAACCAGTCCGTGAACTTCTGATTCATGTGGTGTGATCTCGGAAAGTACGCGTCCGAGTCTTAGTGCCTCCTGGCATAGCAGTGGTCGAATATACTGGTCCCCAGAGGTTGCTGAATACCCTTCATTGAACATCAGGTAAATCACCTCAAGTACTGCAGATAGACGTTCTTTTCGTTGTCTCCCTTTAGGAGGTACCTCAAAAGGAACCTTCTCAACCCTAAGGGTTCTTTTGGCCCGAACCACCCTCTGGGCAATCGTCGATTCAGCAACGAGGAAAGAACGTGCGATTTCAGCTGTAGTAAGTCCACATAACAGTCGAAGTGTGAGGGCAACTTTGGCATCTTGTGATAGCACTGGATGGCAAGTCATAAAGACCAGACGAAGGAGATCGTCACCGATTTCCCCGTCTAAAGTCTGATCTATATCTTCCTCATGATTTAAATCCATTTCGCGGGCAATCTCCACATGCTTTTGATCTCGCAACTTTTTCCTGCGCATAAGGTCAATCGCACGCCGCTTAACCGTTGTCATCAACCAAGCACCAGGATTGTCTGGAATACCGATCTCCTGCCATTTTTCTAAGGCAATTACCAAAGCATCCTGAGCAAGGTCCTCTGCAACACCCACGTCTCTTAGCATACGGGTTAAACTTCCAATTAGCTTTGCCGATTCCATTCGCCATATTGCTTCAATGGTTCGATGGGTTTGGGTCAACGTCATCACGCCTTTTTTTGCTCTGCAACTTGTTTACGAAGTGTTACTTCTTTTTCCAGTGTTTCAGGGTTATCGATAAAATCCTCCACATCGTACACCTGTCTGAGTTCAATTTCCCCTTGTCCATATCCGTGGGGATCCGGCATACGGAGGGCCCATTCAACGGCTTCTTCCCTTGATCTCACTTCAATTAGCGTATATCCTGCGATCAATTCTTTTGACTCAGTAAAAGGGCCATCTGTTACCTTAGGTTTTTCTCCGGGCTCCGGATAGGAAATGCGGATTCCGCTTGAGGTAGGTTGCAGGCCATCAGCTGCCAATAACACACCGGCCTTTACCAATTCCTCGTTATATTTTTGCATAGCATCAATAAGTTCCTGGGGTGGTATAACTCCCGCTTCTGAATCAGTTGTAGCCTTGACAATCATCATAAATTTCATTTGTGTTTACCTCCTTTATTTTTGTGAAGCTTCGTATACCGATTTAAAACCATGTGGGTAATTCCGCTTCTATTTATACGACGAACTAATCGCGACTAAATCGACAGCGGTTACAAAATTTTCATCCATTTCCCTAATAATTTCTTCAACTGGAGAATTACTATATTTTCATATAACTTCCAACATTTTTTGGCATGCAATTTTTTGAAAATGACGAGCATTTATACTGTTTTTCACTAACAGAAAAAAGACTGAAGGAAAAGAAAGTCTTTTATCTTCCAGTCCTCAACCTAAGACGTTGTGAGAGCAATGTTTATTCATTATGGCTCAATAGAAACCAATGTCGTTTTTCCTCGATAAAGTGTCAAATTGTTATAGATTGGTCAATTCTCTAATTGATTGATTACTTCCTTATTAGATTCGTTCAGCGTAGTCTGCAAGATTCTCTAGGGTAGACGACAAACCAACTTTGTGATCAGCTTTTTGTATTCCTTCGGGTACGTTCTTGCAATCAATAGAAACCTTGGTGCCTTTGGGAACAGCTGTTAAAGTCCACGTCATGATCATCTCACCAGAATAAACTGGATCTTCGGACTCGAATTCTATTAACTGTACGACCCTCTTATTTGGGACAAACTCCAAGAATTTCCCCTTGATTATATCAGTGTTTTCTGATGTTTTTCCTTGTAGTGAATGATCCGTATCAACATAAGTTAATGACATTCGATAAGCTCCACCATCCCGAGCATCGAACTCGTATATATGACCTTTCATATCCTTCGGAGGAAGCCACGAAACGAGGGCATTCGGGTCCACGAACGCTTTATAGATCGTTTGAGGTGACGCTTTAATAACTCTCGAAGCAGAATCAATTCTTGGTTTATTCGATTTATCATTCATAACTTCTAACCTCCCTTTAAATTCTACATTCACAGCTTGATAATTTTGATTTTACTAGTTAAAAGCTTCCATTCATTGAGTGATATACAGAGTGGTTGTAATAAGGTCCACAGTTTTGGATAAGTGAACCTCCTTTTGAGGAAGATGTATCGCTATTCTAAGACTTACCTAAAATGGCAGTCCGGATTTATTAATTTCATGTTTTTGCATTTCTACACGTAGCATTGGAGTAATTTCTTTTGGGGGATTTGCTACAGCACGAAACGCTTGCAAATCTTCTTCGGATTGCCAAAACTCGAAATTGTTAATTCGTGCTGGATCAACGATAAACCATCCTGCTATGATCACCTTATGGGAACTCATAAAAATCCTCCTTCATATGTTTTTCATATTGTCAAAAGTATAACATGTACCTTGATTCCGAATTTCTTTTTTATTGCGTTTTTTTATAAGACGAATTGTAATATTAAGTGCAACACCTAAAAATGTGGCTAAAATAAAACAGCCCATAACGACTTCGTGTAAAATGTAAGTAACCACACAAACACATACACGGAGGTCTGTTATGAGCTACAGTCATCTTACCACATTTGAACGAGCACGTATAGAAACGCTATATGAACAAGGTAAACCTATTCGTACCATCGCTGAAAAACTTCAGCGTTCGCCGTCTACCATTTCAAGAGAGTTAAAGCGTAATTCACAAAAAGCATCCTATAAATCTGAATATGCTCAAGAGAAATATAACGAACGTCGGTTAAATTGCGGCCGTGTCGGAAAATGGTCCACAG
>NZ_FRCZ01000007.1 GCF_900143085.1 Gracilibacillus kekensis
ACGATAGCGGAGAGGTCACACCTGTTCCCATGCCGAACACAGCAGTTAAGCTCTCCAGCGCCCATGGTAGTTGGGGCTCGCGCCCCTGCAAGAGTAGGACGTTGCCAGGCAACCAAAAATTGCTTTGAGAAGTATCATATGTGTAACTTTCCACAGTAGCTCAGTGGTAGAGCAATCGGCTGTTAACCGATCGGTCGTAGGTTCGAATCCTACCTGTGGAGCCAATTGCTTCCATAGCTCAGTGGTAGAGCACTTCCATGGTAAGGAAGGGGTCGCCGGTTCAAGTCCGGCTGGAAGCTCTGCTATTTTTATGAATTTTGGCCCGTTGGTCAAGTGGTTAAGACACCGCCCTTTCACGGCGGTAACACGGGTTCGAATCCCGTACGGGTCACCAAACAACAATTAAACCAGATTAAGGATGGCATACTAAATTCACAGCGTCCTGGGACTGCGATTACTCGCCCCATCAAAAATATTTGTGCAACGTATGCACTTGTACATCCTGTATTTCGGAGGATTAGCTCAGCTGGGAGAGCACTTGCCTTACAAGCAAGGGGTCGCAGGTTCGAGCCCTGCATCCTCCACCATTCAAGCCGGTCTAGCTCAATTGGTAGAGCAACTGACTTGTAATCAGTAGGTTGGGGGTTCAAGTCCTCTGGCCGGCACCATTTAGTTATATATGAATACATGGAGGGATAGCGAAGTTGGCCAAACGCGGCGGACTGTAAATCCGCTCCCATCGGGTTCGTAGGTTCGAGTCCTACTCCCTCCACCATTGTATAATTTTATTCAAAGTGTATAAACTAAATCTGAACGTTTAATATTTTTTTGTTGGGCTATAGCCAAGCGGTAAGGCAACGGTTTTTGGTACCGTCATGCGCTGGTTCGAATCCAGCTAGCCCAGCCATTTTTTATTTTATAAATCATAAGCAACATTTGTAAACTTTTCTTAAGAGCCATTAGCTCAGTTGGTAGAGCATCTGACTTTTAATCAGAGGGTCGGAGGTTCGAATCCTCCATGGCTCACCATTATTAATAATGAATAAGTAAAGGGGCCTTAGCTCAGCTGGGAGAGCGCCTGCTTTGCACGCAGGAGGTCAGCGGTTCGATCCCGCTAGGCTCCACCACTCATATTCATATAATATATAACAAGTAGCGGTTTCTAGAAAAGAAACGGCTTTTTTTAATGGCCAAATTATTTGCATTGGATACGTTTTTTCTTGTTATATGATGAGTAGAAGTTAATTATAGATACATTTTTACAATAGTCTTCGTATAATGAATAAAATCAGTGGGTTGATTGGAACCTATTTACTATTATCTGAAAAAAATGTAATTCCACAACAAATATATCTGGATTCTTGATATAATAGCTATGGAAAATAAAATTTAAAAAAGTTTATTTTAAATGAAACCCTAAGTAGTGGTTGTACGTAAATATATTAACCGCAAAAGTAGCGGAGGTTATTAGATGATTGAGGAGAAAATAAAAAAGAACATAAAATTAGTAAAAAAGGGCGATCAATCGGCATTTGAGGATATTGTGTCGTTTTACCAGAATAAAGTATTTGCTATTTGTTACAGAATGATTGGTAATCGTCATGAAGCTGAAGATATTGCACAAGAAGCTTTTATACGTGCTTATATTAATATTCAATCTTTTGACGAGAATCGAAAGTTTTCTACTTGGCTATATCGAATTGCTACGAATCTAACCATTGATAAAATCAGGAAAAAGAAACCCGATTATTATCTTGATGCAGAAATAAAAGGTGCAGATGGTTTGAATATGTATGCACAGTTGCCAGCTGACCAAGCTTTACCCGAAGAAGAAGTAGAAAGTTTAGAAATGCAAAGTTATATTCAACAGGAAATAATGCAATTACCTGAAAAATACCGAACGATCATCGCATTACGGTTTATCAATGAATTATCTCTTAAGGAAATTAGTGAAATTTTAGAAATACCCGTGGGGACAGTGAAGACTAGGGTTCATAGAGGAAGAGAAGCTCTAAGGAAAAGGCTTCGCCATGTATAAGGGGTGTGAGTGAAATGAAATGTAATAAAGAAGTTATTGAATTAATGCATCAATTTTTAGATGGTGATATATCGAAAGAAGAGGAACAAACGTTACGCTCCCATTTACAGTCCTGTGAAGCTTGTCAAAAACATTTTAAAGAACTTAAAAGAACCGTAGCTTTGGTTACTGCAAATATAGAATTAAAGCCGACTCTTGACTTCACAAGTAACGTAATGGCACAATTACCAAAAGAAAAAAAGCGTATGTCAGCTAAAAGGTGGATGAAGTTCCATCCGTTTTTAACAGCAGCAGCAATCTTTTTTGTCTTTATGTTTTCAGGCATTTTCTCTGCTTGGAGTCAAGATCAGCAATTAAGTTACCCTAAAGGTCAAAATTTAATTGTAGAAAATGATACTGTAATTGTGCCTGAAGGAGTCGTTATCGAGAATGACTTAGAGATTAAAAATGGGAATGTAAAGGTAGAAGGAGAGGTATTAGGTGATATTATCTTAATTAATGGTGAGCATCTCTCTGCTTCTGCTGGTAAGGTAACAGGTGAAATTAAAGAAGTAGATCAAGTATTTAACTGGATGTGGTATAAACTAAAAGACCTTGTCGAGAGTGTTTTTAGTTTAGATTAATATAAACAGTGACTCTGTATTTTATATAAAAGAGTCACTGTTTTAAAATATTTATAAAGTCATGTGCACACAATATAAGTGAATAGTGTTTCTTGTTACGTTTTAACTACATAATCATAGTACAAAAACGTCTTTAATTCCTCTCATCCATATAATGTAAAAAATAAATGGAGGAGAACACGATAAGCTTCCTGATAAGTTTCGCTAATGAGCAGTAAGGAATAAAAAATTCCCACTGCTCAAAAGTCTCACTTTATATGCTATAATGATAAATAACTACAATACTAAATAGGAAGAGGATTTAGATGGACATAAGGTTGTGTTTGCATGCTTAATGGTGACTTGAATTTACTGGAAATTTTGAAAGTTGTAGTAGATATTACAATTGTTTGGTATGTTTTATATAAATTATTAATGCTTATTCGAGGTACAAAGGCCATTCAGCTTTTGAAAGGTATTTTTGTTGTTGTTACATTATACTTGGCCAGTGTTCTCTTTGAATTAAGTACGGTTCGCATGATTATATGGCAAGTTATTATGTGGGGTCCATTAGGAATTATTATTTTATTCCAACCAGAACTCAGACGAGCTTTAGAACAATTAGGACGTGGAAGCTTTTTCTCTAGAAACACTGCATCTGAAGAAGAAGAATTAAATCAATCGATTCATTCTATTGTGGAATCTTGTAAATATATGGGGAAACGTCGAATTGGTGCATTAATAACGATTGAGCGCGAGTCAGCAATGGGTGATTATATCTCAACAGGTATCCCGATCACTGGAAAATTAACCAATCAGCTATTAACGAATATATTTATACCAAATACACCTTTACACGATGGAGCAGTTATTATCAACCGTGACGAGATAGTAGCGGCTGCGTGTTATTTACCTTTGTCGGAAAGTCCATTTATCTCAAAGGAATTAGGAACACGTCATAGAGCAGCGTTAGGAATTAGTGAAGTTACAGATGCCGTAACCATTATTGTATCGGAAGAAACAGGGAACATCTCTTGTACGAAAAATGGTGAGTTACACCGTAATTTGACAACAGAAAAACTGTCAGAAATATTGGAGACGGAATTGGTGAATAAATTTAAAACCTCTACGACAAAAGCATGGAATTGGAGGGGTAAGCGAAATGAATAAATGGTTAGAAAAGCCATGGGTAATTAGAGTTGTCGCTTTGTTATTATCCGTTTTACTTTTTGTTGTTGTAGCCTTTGATGAGAATGTTGATGAAAATGATGATGGTTTTGAAAACCCCTTTGGTATCACTAATAAAACACAAGCTCTTGAGGATGTGCCGGTTCAAACACAAATAGATGAAGAAAAATATGTTGTAAGTGGTGTGCCTGAAACAGTCAAAGTTACGCTACAAGGGTCTGTAAGTATCGTCACTTCAACGGAATTACAAAGAAATTTTGATGTATTTGTTAATTTAGAAGGGTTAGAACCTGGTACACATACTGTACCCCTTGAATACTCAGGGATTACGGATCGGCTCAATGTCTATATAGAACCTCAAGAAATAGAAGTATCTATCGAAGAAAGAGCAAGTCAAGAATTTAATGTCACTATAGATGTTGTTAACCGTGATAAGGTAGAAGCAGGGTTTGAAGTTGCAAATGTTATTGCTGACCCGCAAACAATAACGGTGACAAGTTCAAAAAGTATCGTAGATAATATTGCGATTATTAAAGGCTTTGTGGACGTGGAAGGCTTTAATGAAACACAAACAATTGAGAATGTTCCTATCAAGGTATATGATAACGAAGGAAATGAATTAAATGTTAGAATTGACCCTCCTACCGTAGAAGTGACGGTTGATATGGTCAATCCGAATAAACAAGTTCCAATATCGATTGAAACAACAAATGAATTACCTGAAGGATTACGTTTAAATAGCTTAGAAACTGAAACAGAAGAAGTACAGGTTTATGCATCGGAAGATTATTTAGCACAGTTAGACCAAATTGTAACGAAACCAATTGATTTAAGTGAAATCACAGAAAGTGGAACAATGGAAGTAGAGTTAGACGTTTCCTCAGATATAAGAAAGATAGGGACAGAAACTGTAACGATTAATGTAGATATCGAGTCTATAGAAGAAGAGAAATTAGAGAATGTTGCCATTAATGTTGTAGGGGAATCAGAGGGATTTACAGTATCCTATGTGGAGCCAAGTACAGAAAGTATGAATCTAACTGTGCGAGGTTATCCTTCTGATTTAACAGATTTTACAGCTGATGATCTCCAATTATCAATTGATATTGGGGGTCTCACCCCTGGTGAACATCAAGTTCCCGTAGAGCTCACCAGACCTCAGGAATTGGAAGAAAGTGTTGAAATAGAATTAGAGTATGAGCAAGTAACAGTAAACATCGAACAAGAAGAATAGTACATAAATGGCAGACTGATAGTAAGTATCGTAAAAGGAGAGAATTAGAAAATGGGAAAATATTTTGGAACTGACGGTGTCCGAGGCATCGCCAATAAAGATTTAACACCCGAATTAGCCTTTAAACTGGGACGATTTGGTGGTTATGTACTAACAAAAGAATCGGAAAAACCAAAAATTCTTATTGGGCGTGACACTCGCATTTCAGGAACGATGCTTGAAGGTGCTTTAGTAGCAGGTCTTCTATCAATTGGTGCAGAAGTAATGAGACTAGGCGTTATCTCTACTCCAGGAGTAGCTTATTTAGCTAAAGTAATGAAAGCACAAGCAGGTGTTATGATTTCCGCTTCACATAATCCGGTAGAAGATAACGGTATAAAATTCTTTGGATCGGACGGTTTTAAATTATCGGATCAACAAGAAGAAGAAATTGAAGCTTTGCTAGACAAGGGAACTGATGATTTACCGAGACCTGTAGGGGAACACGTTGGTCAGGTCAACGACTATCTTGAAGGTGGTCAAAAATACATTCATTTCTTAAAAGAGACGATTGATAATGAGTTTGATGGTTTACATATCGCTCTAGATTGTGCACATGGAGCAACTTCAGGACTTGCTTCACACCTTTTCGCAGATTTAGAAGCAGATATCTCAACGATCGGTTCATCACCCAACGGTTTAAACATTAACGATGGAGTAGGTTCGACACATCCTGAGAAACTTCAGGCACTTGTCTTGGACAAAGGTGCAGATATTGGACTAGCCTTTGATGGAGATGGAGACCGATTAATTGCAGTTGATGAAAAAGGAAACATTGTTGACGGTGATCAAATCATGTTTATCATCGGTAAATATTGGAACCAAAAAGGAATGCTTCGCCATTCCAGTGTTGTTTCAACGGTAATGAGTAATATTGGGTTTTATAAGGCACTAGAAGCCAATCAAATGAAAAGTAACAAAACAGCAGTAGGCGATCGCTATGTGATGGAAGAAATGCGAAAAGGCGGATATAACCTTGGTGGTGAACAATCAGGTCATATCATCTTTTTAGACTATAATACTACTGGTGATGGCATGTTATCGGCATTGCAATTAGTAAACGTAATGAAAGAAACAGGAAAACCGTTATCCGAATTAGCAAACGAAATGGAGAAATTTCCACAAGTATTAAAAAATGTTCAAGTTATTAAGAAAAATGAAGTAATGATGAATAAAACCGTGTTGGATGCCATTGATAAAGTAGAAGGAGAGATGGGTTCACAAGGTCGAGTATTAGTCCGTCCATCTGGTACAGAGTCACTAGTGAGAGTCATGGTCGAAGCTCCTACATTAGAAGATTGTAATCGCTATGTGAATGAAGTAGTAGAAGTGATCCAGCAAGTAATGGGAATGGAAGAACAAGGATAAAAAAGAAGCTGTGGATACCGCAGCTTCTTTTTTCACTTATATATTATAAATGCATAGTATTATAGTAAGTCCTTTTTAGATTATATGTTGATTAAAAGGAGCTTTTAAAGTAAAATAAATAGAGTCATTTCAAATAATGACCCACTCAAATAAAGGAAGGAGCTTCGAAGTATATTACTGTAAAGCGCCAGGGCTATGACGTCCGAAACAATCATAGCTGACGAGGAGGAGGTTTATCGAGTTTGATCGGCGGATGCCTCCCGGTTGTACATCTCAACCGAATGTGTTTATTCGAAAGCAAAAAGGCAACTTTTTGTACAAGAATAAAGACTAGATGCCAAATTAATCAAACACGAGAAAGGGGCAGACAATCGCCCCTTGTTACTTGAAAGGTAATAATGGCTATTTGTTTGCCCCTTATTATAAGGAGGAAACAACGCTATGTGCGGTATTGTAGGTTATATTGGAGCAAATGATTCGAAGGAAATTTTACTAAATGGATTAGAAAAATTAGAGTATCGTGGATATGATTCAGCAGGTGTTGCTTTATTAAACGATAACGGTATGAATGTTTTTAAAGTAAAGGGTAGAATTGCGGCTTTACGAGATAAGGTAGATCATGATGTAATCTCAACAATGGGGATCGGTCATACACGATGGGCGACACATGGGGAACCTAGCGAAGATAATGCACACCCGCATCAGAGTAATTCTGGCCGTTTTACATTGGTGCATAATGGTGTCATTGAAAATTATTACGAAATTCGTGATGAGTTTTTAACTGGTGTTTCTCTTAAAAGTGAAACAGATACCGAAATTGTGGTGCAGTTGATCGAGCAATTTGTTGCACAGACGAATGATGTGTTAGCTGGTTTCCGTAAAGCTCTTTCTATCTTAAAAGGATCTTACGCGATTGCTTTAATTGATAATCAAAATCCAGATCTTATTTATGTTGCTAAAAACAAAAGTCCCTTACTTGTTGGTTTAGGTGACGGCTATAATTTAGTCGCAAGTGATGCGATGGCGACATTAAAAGAGACGAATCGTTATGTTGAAATTGAAGATAAAGAAGTGGTGTTGGTACAACGTGACAGTGTAGAGATTCAAAAACTGGATGGAACAGTAGTCGAGCGTGAATCCTATGTAGCAGAAATTGATGCAGCTGATACGGAGAAAGGAACCTATCCACACTTTATGTTAAAAGAAATTGACGAACAACCTTTTGTTATTCGTAAAATCATTCAAGAGTATCAAGATCAAAACGATACCATAAAATTGGATAAAGATATTCGTAAAGCTATGAAAAAAGCGGATCGCATTTATATTATTGCAGCAGGAACAAGTTATCACGCTGGCTTAGTTGGAAAACAATTTATTGAAAAGTTAGCCAATATTCCAGTAGAGGTGCATATTGCTAGTGAGTTTTCTTATAATATGCCACTCTTATCTGAAAAACCATTATTTGTGTTTATTTCACAAAGTGGTGAAACAGCAGATAGTCGTTCCGTTTTAGTACAGACAAAAGCTTTAGGGCACCCGGCATTAACCATTACGAATGTGCCTGGTTCAACCCTTTCTCGTGAATCAGATTATACTTTGCATTTACATGCAGGGCCAGAAATTGCAGTAGCCTCAACCAAGGCTTATACAGCTCAAATAGCTGTTTTAGCTATTCTAGCTGTAGATAGTGCTAGAGCAAAAGGCATTGATTTATCGTTTGATCCATTACAAGAGCTAGGTATTGTAGCAAGTGCAATGGAAACTCTAACAGATCAAAAAGAGGAATTTGAACGTATTGCGAAAGAAATGTTCGAAACAACGCGAAATGCCTTCTTTATCGGACGTGGTATGGATTATCATGTAGTCCAGGAAGCGGCATTGAAATTAAAAGAAATTTCCTATATCCAAGCTGAAGGTTTTGCTGGTGGAGAATTAAAGCATGGTACGATCGCTTTAATCGAAGAAGGCACACCTGTCATTGCGATTTCAACACAAGAGAGTGTCAATCTTTCCATTCGTGGAAATGTTCAGGAAGTTGCAGCACGTGGAGCTAACACATGTGTCGTGAGTATGAAAGGACTAGAGAAGGATGCAGATTCTTTTGTACTACCGCAAGTGCATGATTTATTAACTCCATTAGTAAGTGTAATACCAATGCAGTTACTTTCTTATTATGCGGCACTTCACCGTGATTGTGACGTAGATAAGCCACGTAATCTAGCGAAGTCTGTTACAGTGGAATAAAATGATGTTTATGGATAATTGTCACTTGTTCCGCAAAAACTTTCTCGTTCCCTGGGCAACAAAGTCGTTCGTGAATGAATTTTATAGGAGCAAAAATGAGTAGAAAAATGCATCAAAAAACCGCTCCGATTCATTATTTTTTCGATACAAAATCAACACCAAATCAATAAAAATTCAATAAGAAACACAGGCTGGATTCCATCAAGGTTCAGCCTTTTTCTTATCTTTTTTTTGGTTCTCATCTCTCTCTAACCCTCTCAAACCCATGCCAACAATGGATTCAATCTGTCTTCTATTATTTTCCGAGTAGCACCTAATCAAACAGTATTTCAATCCCAATTTCATCAATACCGTCAGAAACCCAACGGTTTTAGAGAGAAGATATGAGAAGAAAGAGGCATTCTTTTTCTCCAACTTACGGAACAACTTAATTACCTGTTAGAAAAAGGGAAAACAGGGTTGAGAGTGATTTGGTTAGGGAAAGAGATTGATTTTTTTGGGATACTAATTTCGCGAGGTAGGTAACAGGCTGGGGGGGGGGACAGCAGTATACTATATGGCAAAAAAGCATCAGTTTATGATAGAAGGCGCAGCTGCATCCTAAATTGTAGCATTCCGTGATGACTCTTTTGCAAGAGGGCAGAAAAGTGATAAAATTGATTACAGGAAGCAATATTGAAGTTAATCGATTAGTTCAATGTGCCCAAAAAGGGTAAGGTATGGGAAGCTAGCACTCTTCTAGAATAGGACGCGTTTCTGAAGTAATAAGGATTTTTTTCTTATTTATTTTTAAAAAACAGGAAAAAGACTAATTTTTATCGAATTGAACTATAACAACATAAAATTAGGCAAAGGAGGTAGTTTGATTTGAAGGTTTATGATGGAAAGCAGATTTATGAATTATGGGTAAAAGCTTGGAATGAGGATGTTTCTGTACTTGAGGAAATAACATCTGCTGATTGCACGGTTCATCAGGCAAGAACTGACGGAAAAACTTCGGATGAAATAAAAGGATCAGAAGCATTAAAGGGGATCATTATGGATAGTTGCGCATTCTTTGAGGATGTGAAAATGACGATTGAAGTAGGACCTATCGTAGACAAATCATACGTATCAGCACGTTGGGAATTCACAGGATCTTATAAAGGAGGCATGCAGGGTGCCAAGGCAGAAATTGGAGAAAAAATGAGCTTCAATGGTATGGATATTTTATTTGTGAAAGACGGATTGATAAAGGACTATTGGGTGTCCTCTGATGGGGTAAATCTTATGGAACAACTAGGAATGTTTTAAGTTAGTAAATAAAATAACGAGATCTTCTGTAATTAGACATGAGTATGGAAGAACACAGCTATAAAAGGATCGAACTTTTTAATAAAAAATGTATGCTAATTCACAAAAAAAGAATCCATTTTGATCAATCTTTTTTCAAAAAGGATTCTTTTTATGTTCTTTAAAATGAGGTTATGCCATACTATTGGCTACAAGCTCTATTTTATCAATGTCTTGGAGTTTATACAGATAACTGATAACCATATCCTTATTGCGTTTTCGTAAAATATCAATTACCGACTTGTTTTCAACATCTGTAATGACACAACGGTAGTTCTTAAGCAGATGTACTTCATCAATACCAAGCCCTTTAGGGGTTCTGAAATCTGTTCGGGCTTGAAGCTCAGCAACATAATCGTTGAAGATGTTTCGTACAGTCTTTTCGTCAACACCTATCTCTTCTGCAACGCTGGTAAATGCTTTTTCAAGACTTGTTTCTTGAATCCAATCTAATAGCCTATTAGTTACAGAACGATTGACATCCATATCTGGCAGATTTTCAAAAAATGTTTCTTTACATTCCCTACATTTATATCGTTGGCGATTGACATAAATACCAACACGTTTTGCGTGCATTGGCAGGTCGAAAAATAGCTGTTGTTTCTTACCATGTTTATATAAGTTTGCAAGGGTACCACATTTTGGACAATAAGAGGGAGAGGGGGAATGTCTTTTCTACCAAAAAACGATAATCGTTCTCACTCTCCTGCATATTAAGGATCTAAAAATTGGGAGATTAAGCAAGTTAATTAACATCATTCCCCTTTTCTTTATGAGAATCTTTGTACCAATAGCTGTCTATAAAAACTATTATTTTCAGCCTTTTAATTCACCATATAAAACTTCCTAGTCTTGCTACATAGGTGGTTTTGTTAATTAATTATATTTTCTTCGTTTAATCCACTCATATGAAAGGCTTCTATTTTATTATCATAACGTGCTATAAAAGCAACTTTCCCCCCTGTTACTCTCATATAAGTATAGACGGTGGCTTGTCCTCTTATTTCACCATTATCTTCATACCATGTACCTTTTTGTTCCAGAACAATATCATGCCCTTTAGCAAATCGATTTACCGTAACTAATTTAAGGTTTGCTCGATCTAACCAATCCGCTAGATGATGACTTCCACTAACCGACCCTTTAGGTCCAATAATTTCAATATTTGTATGAGTCAATCCAAGTAGTGAGGGAATATCTTTTATATTCGACTTTTCAACCCATTGTTCAGCGATTTCTATTGTAAAAGTTTGTGTTGCTCTTTCAGATTTATGTTTAAGGAAAGATGAAGAACGTTCAATAAGTTCTTGTTCATTGATGTTAAAAACGTATAGTAAAAGTTCCTTAACCTCCTGTTTGTTAAATTCATCCATAAATAGGTATGACTGAACTAAAGATTCCTTTAGAGTATAAAACTGTTCTTCCGAAATAACTTTTTCAACAGTCTTTGTTTTAATTTCTGCATAACTCATAATTTTTTATCTCCTTCGCATTTAATTGCATTTAGAAAATAGCCTGTAGAAATTTGAACAAAATCCTCATGACTCATATCCCCTTTAGTAACTTGGGAATTGTACACAAGTGGATCAAATAATTGCATAAGTTGAAGTGCCAAGAAGTTGGAAGGAGCTTTACTATCAAACTGTTTGCTTTCCATTCCCTCTTTTATTACGTGTTCGAAACGTTCAATGATCTTTTTTTGAATAGAAGATAACTCCTTATTGTGATCTTCACTAAACACTGCTCCCATATCAGGAAAACTTGCTAAAACAAAATCAAAAAAATCACTTTTATATCCTTTTTGGATAATATTTATTACTTTGTATTTCGCTGTATTGTCACAACTAGATATATCCTCTACGAATTTAAGAAATTGTGCTATTTTGGGCTTTACTATTGAGAAAACCAATCTTTCTTTTGATTTGAAGTGCAAGTAAAGAGTACCTTTTGCGATGTCTAAGGCTTCAGCAATATCGATCATCTTTATATTTTGATAGCCATTGGCTTTTATTAACTTCTCTGCTTTTTGTAAGATTAATTCATTCCTTTGGTTGAATTTCTCTTTCATTCTAATAGACATTTTCCCCTCCACGAAATAAAATGACCTAACAGTCATAATTGACCGTTAGGTCATTTTATACTCAGATTTATTCTTTGTCAAGTCTTTGGTTAATTGTAATTGATGTTCGAAAAGAACACGTGGTTACGGTTGTAATAATATTTTTCCACACAGTTATCCGAATTACGGATTTAAGAACTATTATTTAACCATAGATGCTTTCCATACGATAATCCGAATACCCATTATCTGTTAATGATGTTTTCCAAGAAACTACATTAGAGGTTGAGCCATTTTGGAAACCCAAATGACCTTATAACCTAAGCTCATTTTTGTATCCAAAGCAAAACTTACTTTAACTATTTACTATATTATAAAGAGTAAGAATTGGTTTTCATAATATTTCTTCATCAGAGCGCCAATTAATTTCGGGACAGATACCCCCATACTCTAAAGCTACCACTCAAGGTTTTTGTCAATATCCATCCTTTAATCTCCTAATTACCCAAGATGCTAACTCTTAATCTTTGGAGGTCATTGGCATACTGTCACGTATGTCTTCTTAATCCATCAATAACATCCCAATTAACTGTGTGAATTTGACCGCTTCCAGCGTATAAACCAGAATGAACGTAACAGGGTTTGGAACTCTCAGCTTGGATAATCAATTCCTTGCTAAAGTTTGGACATTTAAACATATCTATTTGTACATCATTATTTTTTATCAACTTTTCCGCTTCTTTAGAAAAATTAACAGCAAATTTCATTCACACACCTCATTTTAATTTATTGAAGTTGGTCTTTATAACTACCCTTGTTATACTGTTGACTCTATAGCTTCATTTTTCACATCCAGTATATATTCCTTTAACACATGGTCTCTTCCACCATATTGTTCATACCATTCTTTTATACGTGCAACATGAGCTTCATCCATTCTTATTTTAGCTTCAATATTTAAGTAATCTTCATAACTATCATATTCCCATATGGCAAATATTTCTGTGGTGTTGTCTTTGTTAGCCTTCATCCAACGACCAATTAAATGTGAACCATGTTTAAGCTGGTTCGGCATATTTGTATTAATGAAATGTGTATTAAGTTCTTCTGCAAACTCACTTTTTACTAAATAATATTTTCTCCTATAGAACATTATCCTTCTCTCCTTTTAGCCACTATTATCTTCACACCTTGTGCTGTTATCGTCTCTATATTTTCTTTTGTTGTTTCTTCATCAGTAATGATCATGTTTAATTTCTTCACTGGATACATACCTGAAAACATATTGACACCAAATTTCATATGTTCTATTAAGGCTATTATCCTGATCGAATTATTATAGACAGTTTTGTGAAAAACCGAGACCTCTGGATTTGCTGTACTTAATCCTTTGACGATAATGCTCCTGCCGCCGCAAAACATAGATCAACTGTGAATTGTCGGGCAAATTCATTTGCTAATGCATCTGTTATGTTACCCGAACTTTTAACCTCTCCTCCTATAAGATAGGTTTTGATACTATCTATATGCCTTAAATAATAGGCAATTTCTACAGAATTGGTAATTACAGTGAACGGGAAATTATTAGGCAAATATTTGAGTAAAACATAATGAATTGATGCTCCACCAATAAACACAGTTTGGTTCTCTTCTATATAAGAAGATGCTAATTTGGCTATTGCGTTTTGGTAGATACTCCCTTCCCCATAACGTTTAGATGGAGGTTGTGCCATTTGTCTAACAGCGGGGAAAGGAATAGCCCCTCCATGTGTTCTTTTTAATAATCCTTGCTCCTCCATAATAGATAAATCTCTTCTAATAGAGTCGATGGACACATTAAAAGATTTTGATAAATCTTTTGCTAAAACCCGACCATTTTTCTCTAAAAGTTCTAAAATTTCTTGCCTTCTTTCGTCAGAAAACATTCTATTACCTCCAAAATGCTTTTTTATTCCTTTATCTATTCCTATATTTTCATTTTTATTCCGTTTTGGCAACTTTTTAATTCATGTTTATTCATGTTTGTTAGGTTTTATTAATGTTTTGTTTGATATTATCATTAGTAAATTCGCTCTTGAACTTAAAACTTAAATTCTATTATGTCTCCCCGTAACTCTCTCTTACAAAAATGTAACTCTTTTTACAAAATGTAAGTAAGTTTTACAAATAAGGAGAAGCGAGTTCCGTTTATATATCGGCTTTAAGTAATATTTCAAGAAGAATCGGGAACGTACTATTTGTACAGATTCTCGGTTCTTTTTTGTTTGGCGGAAAGGATGAGAAACCAAGCGTGACAATGGTTGGAGATATAAAAAAACGTAATTGTGTGTAAAAATATGAAGTAGAGAGAATAAAAAAAGTGATGATTCCTTTATCTATTCTCTTAATTCTCCCATCTACTCTGTAAAACTTAGTTCCATTTCTCGAATCTTTCTCGATTGATTTTTGATTAATTTCGACTAGAAATAATGATTTTCTTTGTAAAACCGAGTTAAAATAAAAGGCGAGTATTTAGGGTTGGAAAAGGGTGTGAGTGTATGTGGGGTAAGGGATTGGGTGGGTTTTGGGGTTTTGTAAGAGGGAGTTACGTGGAGACATTCAACTAATTTCTTTATAGCTAATAGAAATAGTTTCTCATTCTTTGATCAATAGTTGATTTCCTCATATTCTCTTTCACTTTATGATCTATCTGTCCCCAGTTAATCTCTTTCCCTCCCTAAATCCAACCCACTTTTACAAATAATTCCACGTGATTATTTTTTTTTCGTAAAACAAACATTGAATAGCAATTCAAGATATATTGAGATTTCGCCACTAATATAAAATATCTTTTAACTTCTTGTTGAAATCGCTTACGCAACTGGTATACTAGTATTCATATAAAAGTATAAACGAGGGGAGGAAACATAAGTGTTGATTTATCAAAATAGAAAACGCTTACTCACGCTGGTGTGCGTACCATTGGAATGAATGTTAATAAATCCCAATTAAAATAAAATGGGTAAAAATTCTTATTAAAGGAGGAAAACTACTTATGAAAACTAAATTATCTCTAAAACAGTTGGTTTCATTGTCTAAAAAAGCCGTTTCTAGACGAGCTTTGTTGCTATCCTTGTCAATATTGCTAGTGGCATCAATCTTAAATGAAGACTTGTTAACTGCCAAATCGAATACCAACAATGACTTACCTCCCACAGGATTGACTTATGAAAATTATCCAGCACTAAAGGATGAATATAAAGATTACTTCTCCTTCGGTATCTTTGGTAAAGGTGAGATTGAGGGATTGCTTTACAATTACGCTTCATATACACCAGGCAATGAGATGAAACCTGAGAATACTCAAAAAGAAAAAGGCATCTTTACATTCACTAGTGCGGATAACGCGATGGAAACCTATTCTGATAGAAACCCAGATATGCTTTTTTATGGACATACTCTCGCGTGGCATTCACAGACACCTACGTGGATGTGGGACGCACCACCAGCTAGATACGACCAGCCTGGTGTATTCGATAGAGAAACGGCTCTGGAAAACCTCAATACTCATATTGAGAATGTACTTGGCTACTACGGCAGTCACATTGAAGGTATAGATGTTGTAAACGAAGCTATCGGAACTTCAGACCCTGACGATTGGAAAGCGTCTTTAGACAAAGGAGAAGGCTGGTATATGGCTCTAGGATGGGAGTGGGTAGAGTTAGCCTTCCTGAAAGCAGCCGAGGTCGTTGACAGTAATGGATGGGATGTCAAACTGATTTATAACGATTTTGGCCTTGATTCTCCTGAAAAAGCTCGCGTTGTTTACGAGATGGTAAAAGATATTAATGAGCGGTATGCAGATGTCCGTCCAAATGGTAAACCTCTGATTGAAGCTATTGGTATGCAGGGACACTACAACCTTGCCACCAATGTCCAAGACGTTGAAGAAAATATCAAACTGTTTTCGACACTCCCGGGAGTCAAAGTTCATGTTACTGAGATGGACATTGCTTTACCACCTGGCGAACTGACTCCTGAGAATGAAAATAATCAGGGGATGAAGTATGCTGAATTGATCCAAATTTATAGAAATTATGCTTCAGGTCCAGCCAATACTACAGGAAATTCAAAGGTTATAGAAACAGTAAAACTCGCAGGCGTGAGAGATGTACGTGATGGCTGGAAGGGTGGCGAATTTGCTATGCCTTATGACTATGATGGGCATGCCAAAAAAGCATTGCTTGGCATTCTATACCCTGAAGAGTTTCTTGCAACCCACGAATATATAGAAACAGATCCAGATGAAGAACAAAAGCAAATCGATGGTGTTTATGTATATGATACGAGTAAAGGAGATGCTTGGTCCGGAGCAAATATTATACTAGGTAATGACACATCCTATTGGCCATGGTCCACAACAGATGAGGACGGACAAGTCGCTTTCACTCCTGAAAAAGACGCCACATACCGTTTAAGTTTCAACTACACCGCAAAAGGTACTAGCTCGATTCGTGTACGTTGGATAAAAGATAATTCAAATGGTAACTATACTAGTGCTGACGGAGCGAACGTAAATAAGTATCAGTATTCTGCCAACGATGTGGCTAAGCATATACCTGCATATTTCAACAGTGGTATGGTTAATATGGGAAGCTATACTCTAACTACTGAAATAAAACTAGATGGTTCACAACCTGCTGATGGTCTGATTGGTAACATTGCCATCCGTGGTGGCGGTGGTGGTAACGCATTCTCAATCAACTGGATTAAGGTGGAGAAGGTAGGGGACAACGGAGATCCTGATTCACTTCTTGTAAATTGGCCAGAGGGTGTTAACAGTGAGGATAACATTCCATCGAGTGTAATTAAAAATGGCAACGGTCAGGCCCATATTGGCTTTGACATCAAGTCCGCAAATGGAAAAGGTTATACCTTTTCTCTCTCTGAGACTGGTAAAAATGGCTCGTATAAACAGTATGATAACGTCAATTATAAAGCCAAGGGTGTACACATCAAGGGATTGACCAATAATGAGACCTACTGGGGTTATATCAGCTATACTGAGAACGATGTTGTAGTCGCCAAGAGTGAGCCTGTTCAGCTGAAACCAACGAAATGAAAAGATGGTACTATTAATCTTAGTGAAAATAGCCCAGAACTTTCTTAAAAGATTAATTTTAATCATCCTGTAGATTATGATGTTTGGATCCTTTTTAAGTAAGGTTAAAGTAGGAGTATTACCAGTTGATACAGTTGGCTTGCATAACTTAAACATTTGGGCAAGAGAAGATGAAGCAACAATCGACAGATTTTACTTAACAAACAATGGTCAACCCCAAAAAGATGATAACTGGATAATTTCAAGGTAATAAAAACATCAGCAATAGGAAATTTTTAGCTTGCGGGAAAGGGATTTTTTGTCCCTTTCCCTTTATAAGGAATTTATTAAAAGGAGAGGAAAAAATGCTTCAGAATTTAAGGGAACCATTGATATCAGGAGGTTTCTTTAACTTTTTTATTATCTGGAATCAGTAGTACATCTGCGGTTGAAGATAAAACCAATGCTTTAGAAGTTTCTGCAATAAAAGGCAGGTGTGAAGATTTATTTTCAATTGTTCAATGAAATCCCTTTTAAAAAAAGTATAAATGAAACGCATTTTTACTTTGTACCAGAAAGAAGACCATTGAACGTAAAACGCTCATTCTCTCCTATTACAAACTTAAACTAATCAAATAATCCACTTTGCCTTTACTACACTGGTCATCTTGCAAAAAATCATGTCATTTATAGAAAATTTCAATTGATAATTTCATAGATTTAGCGAAATACACTCATCCCATCCCATCCCATCCCATCCCATCCCAATATAATTCCAGTAACAAAAATTTTCCTTGACATTTATTTCTAAGAATACTACCATACAAGTATGGAACGATTGGGAATGATATTTGAACCTATTTTCAAAATGTGGAGGTGAATTCCTCTTGTCTCGTGTTCGGGGGTGTTAGGTTTGAACATGTCCACATACTTACTGGCTTGATCAGGCGAAAGGTTTTCAAATTTATTTTTGCCATAAAGACTTAGAACTTTATTTATCTTTTCATCATCCGGAGGAGCAGCTTTGAAAAAAACTGAGTGAGTGTAGGGGAAATCATCATCCCATTCAAGTTTAGGTTTTGAGGCGATGTATTCATCCAATTGATTCGATAAGGGCTTATGCTTGTTCGCTAATAAATGCTCTAATATCCTCGAACCAATAGTGACCAACCCTTGCGTTTTCTTCAAGCCTAAATGATTAACCTCGGTTAATTTCCATTGATTTTTTTCTGTATCAACAAAAATAACCCCCCCTTCCTCTGTATATTGGTTTCTCAACAGTTGTATAGTTTACATAAATTTTGTTGTAATTTGTTGATTTTCCTTTTGAAGCATACCCAATTGTTGTAGGTTTTAGAGAGATTCCGAATTTGGTTTTTGCTTCTTTTTTAATTATTTCATGTGCACGTTTTTTCGTTGCTTCATCATTTATAAATGGTTCCGCTTGTTTGGGCTGGCATGCAATTAATAACACAACTAGAGATAACAAACTAGTAATTATTATACAAACATTTTTCAAACTCCGCGCCCCACAATCTAGTCTTATTTTTAAAGGAGTGTTTTTTATTCATCCTCACTTTCAATATACGCTTTGACTCCGTTTGGAACTAGAAAATATTCATCCTCATTTTCAAATATATTAATGCCTTCAACATAGTAAGTCATGGTTTCAAAGAGGTTAATATCTTTTCCCTCAAAATCCATGGTTCCATACATTTCTGTATAGAAATCGATGAGATGGCCTGTATCTTTCTCGAGTTTCACTGTTATTGTAAAATCATTGACTGAAGCCTGCTCTTCTGCTGAAGCATCAATATTACTTTGAGAAATTAATTGGTGATATATGTTAGAGTCACCATTGAAGACTAATTCATAATATGCTATGTCATCATCGTCTACAACATTGATGGTTAATTTGTCTATGTGCTCGCGCAAAAGGTCATAATTGATACAGGAAGGGTTATTTTTATAATCTGCAATGATTTCTTCGTGATCTGTATCTGGGAGGGTTTGCCAAGCTTCATTCTCCGTGTTAGGTGTCACCCACAATTAATGTTTTTCCATAAGTCTTAATCTCTTTCCGTAAGTATTAATGTTTTTCCGTGAATGAGAAAGGAAAGAGCATTTGAGAGAGACTTTTGGAGAAGATTTGTGAGAAAAGTGGCATGATATTGAAGTGGTTCATCATCGAAAAAAACTTGATTTATAGAGGTTTAGAGCAGAAGAGAAGGTTATCCTTTTTCTTCTGTTCTTTTTTCTATCTCCTTTCAGTCCTTCCTCTGTTATGGATAAACAAAGTTACCGTTCATGAATCCATTGGCCTTTTCATTCCGATTTTTTTTCCCATTTGCTGGGGTTGGTTGTGTCCGGGATGCGGTTCTCTAGAATAGCCTGATATTGGAGTTTTTTTTCCTCCAAATGTGCGAGGCGCTGCTTGGCTTCTTCGAGCTGAATTTGCGCCACTTCTTTATACTCCATCATAAGCGCGAAACGCTCTGGGACGGTCGAATCACCTTCGAGGCAGAGATCAACGTACGTTTTGATGTTTTCTATCGGCATCCCAGTCTTCTTGAGGCACTTTGCACCATACAACCAGTTGATCGATTCTTCGTCGAACAGCCGAATGTTGTTTTTATTGCGCTTTACACTTGGCACTAGTCCTTTATCCGTGTAAAAACGAACAGCATGCTCGGTGAGTCCCGTTATGAGGGCGGCTTCTTTTACCATATGCATGTGCAATCCTCCTTGGAAAAAATTTGTTAAAACAACTTGCCTTCGTGTAACACGAAGGAGGTAAGCTTATTATAATGCAAATTGACTGTAGGCACAATCTCCGTCGTGGCGCCCGATTTGCGAGATGTGTACGGCGACCGTTTGCATTTAATATTTGAACTATGGGAGGAATTACCATGCAAACTATTGCTTTGAATAATGGAGTAAAAATGCCGATCATCGGCTTCGGTGTTTACCAAGTCCCCGATGCTGATGAATGTGAGAATGCGGTATATGAAGCACTGATGGCCGGTTATCGCTTGATCGACACTGCTGCTGGTTACCTGAACGAAGAAGCGGTCGGACGCGCGATAAAGCGAAGCGGCATACCGCGCGAAGAGCTGTTCATCACAACCAAGCTCTGGGTTCAGGATGCTGGCTACGAGAGTGCCAAGCTGGCGTTTACAAAGTCTCTGCAGAAACTGAAGCTCGACTATCTCGATCTATACCTTATTCATCAGCCATTCGGCGATTATTACGGTGCTTGGCGCGCGATGGAAGACCTTTACCGTGAAGGCAAGATCAAGGCGATCGGTGTCAGTAATTTCCTACCCGACCGTCTAATGGATCTCATTGTGCATAACGAAGTCGTGCCCACCATCAACCAGATTGAAACGCACCCGTTCTACCAGCAGATTGAGAGTGGTGCTTTTATGAAAGAGCAGGGAGTGCAGCACCAGTCGTGGGCACCATTCGCCGAAGGACGCAACAATATGTTCAGCAACGAGGTGCTGATCTCAATTGCGGAAAAACACAACAAATCTGTTGCACAGGTTGTGCTGCGTTGGCTAGTTCAGCGCGATGTCGTTGTGATTCCGAAATCGGTGCATAAAGAACGGATCATCGAAAACTTCGATATTTTCGATTTTGAGCTGAGCGGGGAAGATGTCGAGAAGATTTCCACCTTAGATACACAGGAAAGTCTTTTCTTATCGTACCACGATCCTGAAGTCGCCAAGGGAATGGGTACTTTGAAAGTCGATCTGTAGCCTTTGATCGAGTCATAAATTCATTACGCGGTTATTCTTATATGTAAAAAGAAAAAGAGAGTACCAAAAGCTTAACGGTTTTTGAGGATACTCTCTTTTTTTTATTAAATCATTTATCAACATGTCCACTTTTTGGGGGAAGGGTCAATAATACTCAGCAGGGGTTTTTAGTAAGTAAATCAAAGATAAACGAGGCTGTGATTTTTTGTATTATTTGCGCTGATTACGGTTGATGGTGAATTTATGGTAGTTGCGAGATTGAAGAATGCAAGAAATGCTCTTCCCATGGGAATAAATAACGTATTCGAGTATCGAAAATGCAAGAGAAAGTCGCTAACCAATGTAAGAATTTCCTTCACCAACAACCTAAGGAGTTCGTAACCGAACTATGATGCGGTTGTGATGAAAGATTTAAACATGAAAGGAGATGACCTCTTGGAATAAGAGGGTTAGCTTGGTTCATTTCGTAAGCTAATAAACTAATAAAAGTGGCGAACACCCAAAAAGCCCCCACTTCAAGCATCTCGAAAGGGTAGTAAGTGGTGGGAGTAGTTCACGTAAGTAGTATATTTTTGATATAATTACCTTAATAACTCGATTATGATAGTGTAGCAAACGGGCCAATAATGAGATAACAAATCCAGAATGATCAAATTTTTTACAAGATGACTAGTTGAAATAAAAGTTTTTTTACCTATCTTTTTCGCTAACAGTATATAATCGCAAAGGAATGAATACTTGAATATGCAAAAGAAGATATTGATTGTAGAAGATGACAAGGAAATAAGTGAACTGGTTACAAGTCATTTAGAACAGGAAAATTTCACAGTGTTTACTGCTTTTGACGGAGAGGAGGCACTCTGTTTTTTTGAAAATAAAACAATTGACCTTGTATTGCTAGATTTGATGCTTCCCAAGTTAAATGGGATGGAGTTTTTGAAGGAAATTAGAGAGACAAGCTTTGTTCCGATACTTATTATCTCAGCAAAAGAAAGTGACGTAGATAAAACGTTAGGTCTCAGTTTTGGTGCGGATGATTATATAAGCAAACCATTTTCCGTTATTGAATTAACGGCAAGGATTCAAGCTGCCATTCGAAGAGCTACACAATACCTTCCAGAAGTAGTGCATCCCTATTCAAATGAAATTCAATTTAAAGCATTGACTCTGGACTTGGATACTTTTTCTGCAAAAGTAAACGGGAAAAATATTCAGCTTACATCGAAGGAATTTTATATATTAAAGCTTTTTATGACGAATCAAAGCAGAGTTTTTACGAAGGAACAAATATACCAGTTGATATGGAAAGATGATTACTTTGGCAATGAGAATGTCATCAATGTTCATATTCGAAGACTGCGTGGAAAGATAGAAGAAGATCCATCAAATCCGCAATATATACGAACGATTTGGGGAATTGGCTATAAATTAGGGGAGTAAGGTATGAATTTTTTACTAATTGCAATGATTATCATTTTGCTATTCATCATAGGATGGCAATATTTATCAAAACGAAAAACCGATCGTGAACTTAATCAAATAAGTGATCATATAGCTCGTATCATCGAGCAGGAAACGGCTGAGAAAGTGTTTGTGCAAACGAATCAGCAATCTGGTAAACAGATGCTTATTCAAGTGAATCGCCTTTTAGCTTATAACCAAAAGATGGTTGCAGATAACGTCAGAACAAAAGAAAGTTTGAAAAAAATGCTTTCTAACATGTCACACGATTTAAAAACGCCTCTAACTGTTATTCTAGGATATATCGAGAAGTTAACAAAGAATGACAAGATGTCGAAAGAAGAGCAAAGTGAGCTCGTAGATCGCCTTCATGAAAAGACATTAAGTGTCATTCGTTTAATAAACCATTTTTTTGACCTTGTCAAACTAGAGTCAGGAGATGCTGATTTTCCGATCAGGCGATTATCAATCAACGAAATTTGCCGTAAAAATGTCTTGGAGTATTATCATTTATTGCAATCAAAAGGTCTTCAAGTAGAAGTAGACATTCCGGAACAAAATCATTTTATTCTGGGTAATGAGGATGCGTTAAATCGCATCTTGAGCAATTTAATTTCAAATGCAATTCGTTATGGAAGCGACGGTGGTATATTCGGATTAACTATCCGGGAATCTGGTGAAAATATCGCCATAGATATTTGGGATCGAGGCAAAGGTATTGCTGAAGTACATCTTGATCGCGTGTTCGAAAGGCTGTATACATTGGATGATGCAAGAAATCCTGAATTTCAAGGAAGTGGCCTTGGATTAAGTATTACCAAACGCTTAACCGAAGCCATGAATGGTGAGATTCTGCTAAGCAGTAAACCTTTTGAAAAAACAGTATTCACGTGCATTTTTAAGCGAATAACATATTAGATATTATACTGAGAGGTGTTCATCAGGAGCACCTCTTTTTTATAATCAGCAAAACTTAAGAAATTTGTAAGGAAAAAGAAAGAAAAAAATTGTTTTTAATCTTTATGATAGAAGTAGTAGGGAGAAAGGAGATTAAATCATGGAATACATCATTCAAACGAATGGTTTAACGAAAAAAATTAAAGAAGAGGAACTTGTGTCTAATATAAATATTCATATTAAAAAAGGAGAAATTTACGGCTTTTTAGGACAAAATGGAGCCGGTAAAACAACGGTATTGAAAATGCTAACGGGGATTACAAGTCCGTCAAAAGGAGAAATTTTATTATTTAACGAGAAGCTTACAGAAAAAAATAAATCCATACTGACAAGAGTTGGGAGCATTATCGAATATCCAGTATTTTTTGAACATTTAACTGCTTTTGATAATTTGAAGCTACATTGTGAGTATTTAGGGTTTTATGATGAACAAGACATAAACCAAGCATTATTATTGGTAAATTTAAAAGGAATTGAAGGCAAGATTGTAAAAGATTTTTCGCTTGGAATGAAGCAGCGACTCGGGATTGCAAGAGCGATCATAACAAAACCAGAACTGATCATTTTAGATGAGCCAACAAATGGTTTGGACCCAATTGGGATTAAAGATATGCGAAATTTAATTCGAATGCTGAATAAGGAATATGGTATGACTTTTGTTCTATCAAGTCATATATTAGGGGAATTAGAACAAATCGTTGATAGAGTCGGTGTGATTCATCATGGGAAATTGTTAAACGAGATGACTCTGAATGATATTCGGAAAGAGCGTTCCGATTATATCGAACTTGTGGTGACGGATGTGAAGCACGCTGTTTATTTACTTGAAAAAGATCTCCACATCTCGAATATGAAAATCATTCAAGATCGTAAAATCCGCATTTATGATATGGCACATACCCAAAGCGAAATTTCCAGAACGCTTATTCTTCATGATATTGGAATTGAAGAAATACAAAAACATTCCAATTCGCTTGAAGACTATTTTTATCAGCAAATTAATGGGGGGGATCTGGATGATTAAACTAATGCGATTAGAATGGAAAAAGCTCAAGCAAAAATCAGTTATAGGTGAAATGATTTGCTATCCACTGATATTAATGTTTTTGCCCGTGTTCTTTATCGAAGCAGTCAGTGCTGATTTTGGTCAGAGCTATGCTGCAGTTATAGAGCTAAACTTGTTCATTCAAATGGGATCTATCTTATTTGGGGCATCATTGATCAATCAGGTTTTTATTGATGAATATAAAAATAAAACGATTTCTTTGTCTTTTAGTTACCCGTTTAGTCGGCAAAAACTGTTTGCAGCGAAGATAATTTTCATTGCGTTGTTAGTATTTCTTCTTACTATGGCTTCTTATTTGTTAACAGGTGTTACCACTTATGTAATTGATCAAATACACCCAATTATTAATGGTGATTTGACGCGTTCAGATATTATCACTTTTTTTAGTCAAATGATCTTTCGTTCATTGATTATTACTGTGAATAGTTTTATCCCACTTTTCTATCTTGGGATATGGAAAAGAGCGACGGTCCCAACTGTGATTTGTGGGGTTGTTGCGATGAACTCACATCTCTCACAAATGATTAACCTTAATTTTAATCTTGTTCTTGTGGTGCTGTGTGTGGTGGGAAGTCTCAGTGTCTTTCTGTCTATAATTACAGCCGAAAATATCGGAGAGATGTAATTTGCCGAATTTATAATATTGAAAAACAAATTATTTGGAGGGAATATTATGGTTATATCATATGTTCTGCAAGGTATACTCGGTGTAGTGTTTTTAAGTATCGGCATACAGAAAATAATGGGTGATCAGCTGCAGATGGATATTTTTAAGAACCTTAAGCTTCCCCAGTGGTTTCGAGTAGTTACCGGTTGGGTAGAGTTAGTGGGAGTCGTAGGATTAGTTATTGGTTTTTGGCTGCCTTGGTTTTTAGTCATAGCAGGGTTATGGTTTGGCGTTACTATGATGGTTGGAATGATCACACATATTAGAGTAAAAGATCCATTAAGTAAAATTATTCCGGCGTCCGTATTTTTGGCTGTGTCCGTCATGTTAATAATAATTAACTGGTGAAGTAAATATGTAAGGGGAAATTTTGAATGTAAAATATCCAAGGTAAAAAGAAACTCCGAATAGTGTAAACCTATAAGTTTTGGCTCTTATATACACTGTTATTATGCGCTCTTTTGTGGTATAATAAGGAAGTGAGATCTTTTCGGAAGGGAGCTTGTCATGCGTAAATTAACTGTGGATTCGATTGAATTTAGGCGAATTATGCATAACTTGCATATCGAGGAATTGGATATTTCATCTAAGAGGCAGCAGAGGTTGTTGGAATTTATTAATTCTGGACAACAGATTACAGCTGGTGCTTTGAAGGAAATATATCAAAATGGATAAATACAAATCAACAGATAATGATCAATTCTTATTGAAAAATAATCGTTTTGGTGTCTCTTCCTTTGAGGAACTCAGAGACTTGGAAGCAATGGCTTTTGCAGCTCGAGCAACAGAGATCGTTCGTGAAAAGCAATTTTGGGAGACTTTTTCGGAGCAGGCCTTTAAAAAACTTCATTTTCATTTGTTTCAGGATGTGTATCATTTTGCTGGTGAGTATCGCAATGTGCAGTTAGCGAAAGGAAACACGAGGTTTTGCCAGGCTGAGTATATTGCCAGTTATGCCGCTGACTTATTTGAAGAGTTAACTAATGAGCCTGTGTGGAGATCTATTGAAGAAGCGGCAGATCGCCTTGCGTATTTTAAAACAGAGCTTAATTTACTACACCCTTTTCGTGAAGGAAATGGGCGGACAATTCGTATTTTCATACACGCTTTTGCTTTGTCAAGGAGCATCAATTGGCAGTACGAAAATGTAGACAGAGAAGAATACATGCATGCGATGATCCAATCTGTTATCACTACTAAACCGCTTTATCAATTGTTTTTAAATACAATAGCATTCACTAACTGACCTATATACTCTCTCATTTGTGAGAGTTTTTTTTTACTTTAAAATTTAGATTAAAAGGATGGAGAAGGATGAGGAAACATTATAACTTTTGGTCTTTTTGTTTAATAATTAGTTGTCTGGTATTAACAGGTTATTCTTTGTATTCTAATTTGAATCACCGATGGATCATTGCACCACCAAATTATATATTATTAATAATTAGCTTGTTAGCCTTAATTTTAGGAGTTTTCGGTTTGACTGATAAAAGAACCGGATGGACAAAAACAAGAAGCTGGCTAACCGTAATATTGTCATCATTGACAACGATCGGATTATTTTTAATAGTATCATTTTCACTCCTCTTTTCATCAATGGGAGCGAATGAGTACATAAAGACAGTAAGTTCTGATAATAACAAGTATTCAATTGATTTCTACCGTTTTAACGCAGGTGCAGCTGGTTCTTTTGGTATAAGGGGAGAATTAAACGGTCCACTTTGGTTTAAAAAAAGAATTTATTTAGAGCATAATGCAGAAGAAGTCGAAGTGGAATGGGAAAATGATCATAAAGTAACTATAAATAACCATACCTTAAAATTGGATGAAGAAGATACATATGGTTATCAATAGCTTTGAAACATTTTGAAATTAATACGACAAGCATTTTTTGAAATGCATCATTTTAAATCGGGATATCAATGTAAAGAAGGGTGTTAAATGAGTAAGAAAAAAATTGAACAAAGCGTCTATCGTGATGCACCCGTGTTATTGAAAGAGAAAGGGTATATCAGCCCGGTCGATCTTCTGGTGAAAATGGATCGACTAACAGAGAAACAAGTAAAAGACTGGAGAATGAAGAAGATTTCATATTTAGAACGTGTGGCATCAGGAAATTTAGGGAAGATGAATCATTTATTGAAGTTATTGCAAAGGTTTGCCAAAGAGCAAAATCTTAAATCATCAATTACTGTATATAAATCATGGGAAAAAGGACCAAAACAGGACCTGCAATTTTCGAAAATTCGCAATCCGCATATGGAAAAATTACATTCCACCCATTATGTGAGGAACTAAAATAAAATGATGTAGTATTTCTATGTTCTTAACTTTTTTTCTAAATTAATCGAGATGCAAACACCATTTTTCTGAAGATGAAGAGAGAATTTAGCATAGAAAAATCAATGAGACTGAAGACTGGAAGATTAGAGAATTTTTCTTTTTCTTTCGGTCTTTTTTCTATCACGTATTCGGTTATATTACAGGAAATAATTAATAACGAGGAAGTTCTTGGCTAGTACAAACCTATTAGAATAAATTATTCCTTTACAGGAATATTCCTGTAATGGTATATTAAAAATGTAACATAATATAATTATAGGAGGAATACAATGTCAGCTCAAATTGAAATCACACATACTTTTAGTGCTCCACGTGAACTTGTTTTTAAGGCATTTACTGAATCAGAACACTTAAAAAACTGGTGGGGACCAGAAGGATGGACGTTTGAGATTTCTAAATCAGATTTCCGCCCTGGCGGTGTATTTCATTACAGCCAGAAGCCTGCTGATGGACCTAAAATGTGGGTTAGATTTGTATACAGTGAGATTATTGCACCAGAGAAAATCATTTACACTAGTGCCTTTTCTGATGAGGAAGGTAATATCGTTCGTGCACCTTTTGACGAAAATTGGCCATTGGAGACTTTGACTACTATGGAGTTTATGGAGGATGAAGAAATTACGACACTTACAGTGACTTTGGTTCCAGTATCTCCAACCGAGAAAGAGCGTAAAGTCTTTGAGGAATCAAAAGAGATGACTAAGGATGGATTTAAAGGCACCTTTAATCAATTGGAAGATTATTTGTCAAAGGGAAAATAACAGCTAGCAATAAATATAGGGAATTCCCACGTCCTAGCAATTTCTTACGAGAGAAAAGAATTTAAAAGGCAAATTTTAATGGTGATATTGTGTAAAAATAAAATGGAACCGTCTTATATAAGACGGTTCTCCAAGGATTCGGTTGCCAGTTTAAGTGCAGTTATACGTCGCTCATTTAGTGTTTTTTGAGAACTGCCTTCTTTAGCTTTTGCTATTTGTTTTTCTATAGATGGAATGAAACTCTGTAGAACATCTCTAGCATTTAATATGATTTCTTCGTCATAGCAAAAATCATCCCTATACCAAGTAGCTTTTAGGCTCTTTAATCCAATTTCTACTGCATTCCGTCTCTTTTGAACAAGAGATGTGTTTGATCCTTTTTCTGTCAAGCTTATATAAGCATTTGAAAGTTTATTAAAAGTTGATTCCAATGATTTAATCGACAAATCTAGGATTTCTAGGCTAACAGTCTTCATATAAGAACCTCAATTTTTTTGCAATTCTCTTACTATTAAAAAGCACCTGAACCACCACCGCCACCACCAACTCCGGCTCCTCCACCGGGAACGCTACCACTACTACTGCTTGTGGAAGCTGAAACGGTTGAATTTGCTTGATCGAATTGATTGTTAATTGTACCTGCTATCAATATGAACATCACAATGTCAATAGTTTGTGTGTTTGTATCAGTAGTAACAGTTGGTGACAACCTTTTGCTAAGCTGTTCACTTTTTTTCTGCATCGATTTATTACCAGTACCGAGAGCATAAATAAATGCTTGCATTTGTGTATCACTCATCCATTCCTTCCACTCCTTTTCACCGATATTATCATAATTGGAACTGAAATCTTTCCACTGCTGTCTAATTCTAAGTCCTTGAACGGTTCTAGGTTGATAGATAGCTGCGAATACCAATAAGGTTAAACTTAAGCATATGGAAAAGAACATCCACATGAAAAGCGAATGAACACCCAGAATGATAATAAATGGAATAAGGAGAATACCTGCTACTGCTGATGTCCAGCGCAACCCTTTTTGTTTATCAACCAGGTCGTAGCCTTTAGTTTCATCTTTTACAGATTCTATCCACTTGTGAAAGTCATTGTTGTAAGTTGAATGATTGTCTTCATTTTTCGTATAGGACTCAAGTGCAGTTAGAGAGAAGACCTCTTTTTCTCCTATTTTATAAAAAAGCCAATTGATGAGTATGCTTTCGTGCGGATGGTCTGTATTAGAATCCACTACAGTAAAGTTACTATCATCCTCGCGTTTTACGTATCCCTTCCTGACAAGATCTAATAAAGCTGCAGATAGAAAATCGCTATTTGCATACATATTTCTCATATAAAGCATGGTAGCGGGTAAGCTCATTTCTTGATTGGGTAATAAATAGGATGGAGAAGAGCTGCGTTCTACTTCCCATAATCTCCTATTCTTGATGCTCCGTGTTCTAAAAAATAGTACGATTAAAGATATAGTAAAAAGACCTACAATATAAGGCGAAATAAGATTTAAGACTTCTTGTCTACTCTTAAATGCAGCTGCTTCTTCTTCCAACCGTAATTTGTCAGCAGCAATTTCCTCCCGTATAGTGTTATTTTCAATAAGACTAGCCGATGGAAATAGTGTAGGATTATAAGCTACCCGAATATCTCCGTTTGACCCGCTAGCTACTTCTCCCATCGCAAAATGGACGACGCCATCAGAATTTGTAGTTGAAGTACCATACGCTTCATCATAACCTAAGGCAAGTACCTCCTCAGTTGATTGAGGTGGATGGACATATATATCCATGTTTTGATAGGTAGATTCATTGCTTGTGTCGAAGAATGGCCAATAAAATTGTGCTAAGTCAGAGAATACTTCGACTCCATTCGAAATTGTATAAGAAAGATCGACTGTGATTTTCTCATCTGAACCACTTCGATACACTTTGTAAAGGTTCTCCTCTTGTTCGACATCTAAAATCTCGTTGTTTTCAGAAGCCTCAAAGTTTATTATTTGTGTTTCTTCTTTTGGAATAAGTGTGCGAGTTATGCCATTAAAATCATCATCAAATTGATAGGTGTGTTGTTCTGACACTTCTACGTCACCATTCTCCTGTAAGTAAGCATTGATTTCACTATTTTCAATGGAGAAATCAACAGCAAAGACTGGTAAGGGCAGTAAAATAATCGTAAAAACAAAAATAAATAATAGCGCCATTCTTTTCATAAGTATAGCTCCTCTCTCCTTTATATACGATTTCTAAGTCGATAAGGTTTCATTAATTGTATCAGATAGAGTCGACTACTACTTTTCTTTTTTGTTATATATAAAAATGGAAAACCGCTTAATCCTTAAGGAAAGAGCGGAAACGCAAAGACAAACTATTTTTTAACAGCGTGTATATAGTGAATGGTTTCAAACGCAGTCAAATGATCCGATCGATTACTAAAGAAAGAATCATTAATTGACTTCGGAGATAAATGTTCATAAATGAGTAAACCTGCTTTTTCTAACAAGTGCTCCATTTCATTATAAGAGCAACAAGCTTGCATCTCTTCTCCACCTGCTGATGCCATTTTACGCATGTTTTCTACTCGATTGGAGAGTCCCTTTTCTGTAAAAAGATTTTCATCAGCATAATCAAAAACGATCGAGCTGCCTTGTGGTACTTTGGTAAATAGATGATTGATGATACTTGATACTTCTTCTTTCGTTAAATAATAAGTGACACCCAAAAGACTAAAGAATGTTTTTTTGTTCGTATCGAATCCTTCCTCTATAAGCTTGTGCTCAGCAAACTTCTTCGTGAAGTCCATAGGGACAAAATGAAGATGATCGGGGATTTTAAAATTCATTTCAGCTAATCTTTTTCGTTTAAATGCCTGTGTAGTTGGATGGTCGAACATAGTTTTCTAAGCTGTATTTAAATTGGAGATGTCTAAAGCAAAAGGTATCTAAACCTGCTCCCAATATGACATACTGCTCTGTTCCTAATTCCATTTCTTTGCGTAATACTTTTTCACAAAATGCAGCGCGAGCTAACGGTGTTGGTGAAAGTTGCACTTGGGTCACCCATTTTAATATTTCTGTTGGATGATCTTGAAGCTTTTGTGCAATATCTTGGTTGAAAAAGGAGACCGCTTGTATCATATTCTCGCTGATGCCTGAAAATTCTTCTTGGGTTAGGAGCTCCTTAGCAATAAAATCATCGAAAATTTTTTGTCAATTATTTTGGTGTTATCTGCCAGTAAAAACTATAACATATCAGTACATTCTGTAAATTTTCGCAATCAGCCAGTATGAGTCTCATTTTAAAGAGACTAACAAATTGACTAGACACCATTTAGTGTCGTATAATAAAAGACACCAAATGGTTTCGAATAGGAGGGTAGCATGTTGAAAAAGACAGATGAAAAACGGGATGTGTTTGTAGCGATAGCAGACCCAACCCGTCGGCAGTTAATACGGATTTTGGCAGATTCGAAAGAGTTACCTTTGCATGAATTAACGCCTCATTTTCAAATGGGCAGAACAGCTGTTTCCAAACATTTGATGATTCTAAGAGAAGCAGACATAGTAAGACATCGTAAATCAGGTAGAGAATCGAAGTACCGTCTAAATCCAGAACCTTTGCAGGAAGTGAAAGATTGGCTTTCCTTTTATGAAAAGTTTTGGAAGGAGAGAGCGGCAATACTTAAAAATATATTGGAGGAATAATAAATGGCAGATGTATTATTAGATTTTCAATTTAAAAGTCCAATTGACAAAGTATGGAATGCCTTAACGAAGTCTGAAACACTAGCAAAATGGGTGATGGAAAATAACTTTAAGCCAATTGTCGGGCATAAATGCCAGTTCTGGAATGAAGAAATTGACTTAGTGGTGGATAGTGAAGTGTTAGTAGTGGAGGAACCCCATACTTTATCCTATACCTGGATAGGAGGACCAATCAATACAGTTATTACATGGACGTTGAAACAAGAAGGTGACACAACACATTTACATCTTGCACAAACAGGATTTGCAAAAGAAGATCAAGCATACAATGGGGCTAAATATGGTTGGGTATATAAGGTGGAAGAACTTAAAAATATGTTAGATTAATCTAATAATAATTCTGGAGGGGTCCATATGGCAGTTTTTACGGAATTTTTAGCAGGAATAGATCATGAAACACACCGAGATAGAATGGCCGAGGTATTTAATTGGATTACAGAAAAATATCCGAATTTAGAAACTGAATTGAAATGGAACCAACCAATGTTTACCGACCATGGTACATTTATTATTGGTTTTAGTGTATCCAAGAAGCATTTAGCTGTCGCACCCGAAAATATAGCAATAAAGCATATTGAGGAAGATATTCAAAAGGCAAATTATGATTATACCAAAGAAATTATACGCATCCCTTGGAACAGAGAAATAGATTATACGTTCTTTGAGAAAATGATCGATTTTAACATGTGGGATAAAGCGAATTGTACGACTTTTTGGAGAAAGTAATGTAACGAAAGGGTGATACTATTGGCGATTATACAAGATGTATTTTCCATCTTTAAAAAGAGAGACTTATTATTTATCAAACGTATTCAGGAGACGGAAAACATATATACATTTCTATTTGAGAAAGCAGAAGATAATATTTGGAAGGCTGGTCAACACGGTTTATTTACCATCACACATCAGAAAATTAAAGATCATACACGAGCCTTCAGTATAGCATCTGCACCAAATGAAGATGTTATTCAAGTTACGATGAGAGTGTCAGATGCCCCAAGTGACTTTAAGAAGTCTATGTTAGGATTAAAACAGGGCGATAGTATTAAAATGGCAGGACCTGTAGGGCCATTTTACTTAAAAGAGAAACAGCCTACTATACTTGTAGCTGGTGGAATTGGTATAACTCCATTTCGATCGGTTCTTAAACAATTAGAGACAGAAGGAACTGGAAAAAAGCATGACATTCATTTGTTATATAGCGATAGTAACAAGGACTTTGTATTCAGAGAAGAACTAGAAAATATTAGCGAAAAAACCTCCATTAGTATTGCCTATATAGAAACAAAAAAGCAACTTCAACAAGAATTAGCTACGTTAGCTACTTTATATAGTAATAATGGTAAATACTTGATTGCAGGGCCGAAATCGATGGTAAATGATATGGCTACTTATTTACAGAAGCAAACAATATCAAAGAAAAATATCATAAAGGATATTCTGATAGGTTATTAGTGAAAGTAGTGAAAAGATTGAGAGATACGAAATGTCTCTCAATCTTTTTTATTTACATAAGGTATGAATAACAACTATGAAGAATGATTTAAAATAATTATATAATATTATGTATATAAATACTTCACGAGGTAATCGTGAATAAAAGTCATATTAAAATCTTTATTATTCTTCATCATTCACAAGTTAAACCTACAGAAGAAGTCTAAATGAGTTCGGATAATAATAAATAACGGTTATATAATAACGGATTCGAGGTATAATTGTGTCAGTGAGATTTTGGGTAAGTATATTATCGTAATACAACTTTTGCACTACATAAATTTTTACAACAAAATTCACTATTATATATCATTTTTTGCAGAATGGTTATATAATATGCCTATATGAGGATTTGGGTTAACAATTTGCAAATAATTCTCTTAAACTATGAAACTTTCTGAACTAGATTTTAAATAATTCAATCCATATGAAACCATTAATTAACAGGAGGTCATAGTGAATGGCAAATAAAAAAGCAATTATGACAGTTACATTAGGTGCTGCAATTGCAACAGCGGTAGTAGGGGCAGATGAAATGGAGGCTGCATCCCATAAAGTTCAAAGCGGCGACTCATTATGGAAAATAGCTCAGAAATATAATACAAGTGTGCAATCGCTTATTGATATTAATAAATTACGTTCAGATATTATTTATCCTAACCAGGTGATAGAAACAAATACATCTTCAAGTAATAGTAATACGAATAAAAGTAAAACAAGCAACAATGATGGTCAAAAACAATCATCTAGTAGCAGTGCGAGTAAATATACCGTTAAGAGTGGTGATACACTAAGTGCTATTGCTTCTAAGCATAATATTTCTCTTAGTAATTTGATGAAATGGAATAATTTAAATACTACCTTAATCTACCCAGGCAATGTTTTTGTTGTGGAAAAACCGAGTTCAAATAATAATTCCGGTAGTAGTAACAGTAACTCTAGCTCAAATTCCAGTTCTGATAAGAAAAAGAATAGTTCTTCTTCCACTGTGTATACGGTGAAATCTGGAGACACACTTTCTCATATTGGACAGAATTATGGTGTAACGGTATCTAATTTAAAGAAATGGAATAAATTAAACTCAGATACAATTTATATCGGACAAAAGTTAAATATAGGAGCAACACAAGGTAAAAGTGGATCCTCTGATAATAAGAAGGCTGAAAAAGAGCACTCATCGGATATAGATTACAATATATCTAAGTTAATTGAAGTAGCAACAAGCTTGGAAGGAACAGGTTATAAATGGAGTGGCACGACACCAAGTGGATTTGATTGCAGTGGATACATATACTATGTGTATAAACAGGCAGGTAAAGAAATGGGACGTCATTCTAGTTCCGGGTACTATGATCGCTCTTATTATGTGAATACACCTAAAGTGGGAGATCTTGTATTTTTTGAAGGAACCTATAAATCGGGTATTTCCCATATGGGTATATATTTGGGAGACAACCAGTTTATTCATGCCGGTTCTAAAGGTGTTGAAATAGTTAGCTTAAATAACTCTTACTGGAAGAAACATTTTTCTAGTTATAAAAGATTCTATTAATCTTAAAATGTACAAATAAAAGCCCTCTTTAAATATGGAAGAGGGCTTTTGTACGTTTTTAGGAAAGCATATATAATTATTATTCGACGAACTTTTCTTAGTAGAATGTTGATTGAATGGTAAAATTAATTGAGGGAAATACATAAAATAATTAATATCTTTGAATATATTGAAGTAGAAATTTTTTTGAGGAGAGTTTGAATGACTGGAAAAACACATATTATGGGTGGAATTGCCTCAACTGTCGCAATATCCCACTTTTATACATACGAACCAGCGATGTTTATCATCGCTGGCGCAATTGGAGGAATAATACCTGATATATGTCATGGAGGAAGTAAAATCGGCAGGAGGATCCCTCTCATTTCCAGAGTAGTTAATACTATCTTTGGTCATAGAACTTTTACACATAGTTTATTGTTTTTGGTGCTAATGTATGTCGTATTATCATTGTTTATTAGTAATCAATCCTTTATTACGGGCCTCCTTGTGGGAATGATTAGCCATTTAGTGTTAGATGCTGCAACTAAAAATGGAATAAAACTCCTTTATCCTGTCCAGATTACTATACGTTTTCCGTTAACATTTAAGACAGGTGGACAAATGGAGACAATTATCTTATTAGCTTTAACTTTGGTAACCATCTATTATGGGAGGCTCATTGTTTTATAGTATGTAGACAGTTTACACATTAACTTTTTAGCGGCTGCTTTACAGAATGCTATATAATAGAATTTATTGAAAGGAATAGTTTGTATATGACAAGATTAATAAGTATTTTGCTGTATTTGTTGTTTCTAATTATAATTGCTACATTGTTATTTTTCTTAATTATCTCGGTTTTTCCTACAAGTGAACCGGTTGTTGTCTATCTATTAACATTAATCTTCACCCAACTCCTGCTAAAAGAGATAGGTACGTTGAAGATTGAAAAACTCTAAAATAATCAGTAATAAAGACGAATAACTAATATGAGGTGTTTGGGTTTTGGAAGGAAGCTCGAATGTCTCCCCCCTAAAATACTAATTATATTCTTTATTCTGCTCTGCAATGGAAGTTACAGTTTATTGTAGTTTTTTGCTTTAGTGGATCTTTGGTGATAAACCTCAGTTTTTTTCTAAGTACTAAATTTACATCTTTTAGTGTCCACCATGTTACTCTCTTTTTTGATAGGCATGCAATAAAACCTTTAATTGAGTGATAACAACTTCAACATGCTTATTTTCTTTCATCAAATTACTTGCCATTACTCCACCTTCTAATGCAGACACGATGAAAGATGCTACAGATTCTGTATCCATTTCTTTACGAAATTCACCGGATTTTATGCCTTCATTTAGAATGGTTTGAATGAAAGATGTGAAATCCTCGAATGCCCCTACGGTGTGTTGTCGCAAGGATGGATAAGCATCATCGCTTTCTACAGCTGTATTTAATAATGGACATCCGCCTACTATCGGCGGGTTGTTTACGGTGTCCATATGAACGCTGCATATGGCAATAATTTTTTTTAGGGCAGTATGTTCTTTATTGGCAGCTTCAACAAACATCTCTTTTAATTTGTTTCCCGAATACTGGAAGGCTTCTATCGCGATTTCATCTTTTCCTGAAAACCTTCTGTAAATGCCCCCTTTGGTTAAGCCGGTCACATTTATAATATCCTGCATGGATGATCCTGCATAACCTTTTTTATTAAATAGTTCAGCTGATTTTATAATAATATGCTGCTTGGTTTTTTCACCTTTTCGCATTGGAACCCCTCCATTTATAACGAAGCTAATTTAAAAAAAGCATTTATTTCAGAAATTAATATTTTTATTTTAACATATGCCTTGTTTAGCAGGGATAAATATACAATAATTTAGATACCGAACCGTTCGGTATCTTTTTAGAGGAGGATGAGTAGTATGAATGTGGTTGAGATTATTCGAATTCCAATTTTGCCGATGGAAATGTTAAATGCCCACTTATTGAAGGGACCTGAAGGTTGTATTCTAATAGATGCAGGGGTGCCGGGAAGTGAAGAGAAGATTATCCAGATCTTAGAAAGTAGAGGCTTACGATTACAAGATATTAAGTTAATTATTATTAGCCATGCCCATATGGATCATGCCGGGGCAGCTGCTAAACTGAGAGATCTGTCTAATGCCCCAATTTTGGCTCATGAAGATGAAGTTAAATACTTTCAGCAAGAGGCTGCAATGACTTTTTGTCCTACTGGGTGGTTTGGACGAGTGTTTCAGAAGACCTCGCTAAATACCCGACCTTATACAGCATTCACACCGGATATTTTGTTAAGTAAAGATCAAGTATTTGATTTGAGTGATTACGGAGTGGGAGGAATAGCAAGGCATACTCCAGGACACACTGAAGGATCTATTTCAGTTGAACTTGATTCAAAGGAAGCATTGGTTGGAGATTTGATAGCTTCTGGTATTTTACTAGGAGGGATAATGATGAAAAATCGTCCAAAACGTCCTCCGTTTGAAGAAAATCCACATCTCGTTTCAATTGAATTACAAAAGTTGCTGCAATCTGGTAATCAGAAGTTTTATATGGGACATGGAGGGCCGTTACAAGCCCCTCAGATACAACGTCATATCTATAAGTTAAGGAATTTGTCTAAATAACAAGCCGCTATATGGTAAGATGAAAATGAGAAAAAATGAAACGAATCTCTTATCATCCAAGCACCTTTCTCATCAAGGATAATCGTCCATATTTCTTTCACTTTAAGATTCTAGAAAGGAAAACGGCGAAGAGCCCTCACTAAATGAAGTTACAAGGAGGAAAATCAATGTTTCGATTATTCGGAAATAAGAAAAAAGAACAGTCTGATAAAAAGCCAAACTATCATGAAAAATTAGGAATTTTAGTGGTTTATCGAGATTTTGATCATTCTGAGGAAGCTTTAGCTCAGTATTTTGAGGAGCACCCGGAAGAAGAATTGTGGCAATATTCATCGGTTGGCCAGTCTGGTCCTATGAGTTTTGATGAAGCTAAAGCGGAGCCTATAACTTTGCCAATTGTATTTACTTATCCACTTTTTGTTGTATACGAGCCTGCCGCTTCAAAAGAGATTGAACCACTTTTTTCTTCGGTGGAAATAGAAGAAGTGAAGCAGTTTATTGAAGAATATGAACAATCTGCGGAGTAATGATCACATCTTGACATCTTCTTAGATTATATTAGAATAAAGGTTGGCTCTTTTTTAAGAGTGGGCAGGGAGAGGGAAAACTGAATAGAAGGAATTACTTTGAAAAGAGATTTATTTCAATTAAAGCAACATGATACGAGTGTGAAACAAGAATTGACTGCAGGCTTGATTGGTTTTTTTACGATAGTTTACATTATTGCTGTGAATTCACTTATCTTATCAGAAGCAGGTGTACCTCTTGAAGGAGCTGTTCTTGGTACGATCCTAACCTCGTTTGTTGGCTGTTTGATTATGGGAATATGGGCGAATGCACCCATTCTCGTTGTTCCGGGTATGGGAATTAACGCGATGTTTACCTATACTTTAGTACAGTCAATGGAATTAACGTGGCAACAGGCGCTGGGTGTTACTGTTATTTCAGGTCTCATCTTTACACTAATCGCATTTTCAACCTTAACGGACATCATTAAAAACGCGATACCTGACTCATTAAAAGAAGCGATTATTATCGGTATTGGTTTATTTTTAATGCTGATTGGCTTGGAGAATGGTCATCTGGTCGAACGAGGAGATCAATCGATCATTGCCTTAGGTAACTTTAGTGATCCACGGGTCCTGGCAACGATCATAACGTTGGTCATTGCGTTTGTTCTCTTTATGCGTAACGTCAGAGGGAATTTTTTATGGACGATTTTACTTGGAACAGGTGTAGGATTTGTTTTAGGTGTATTACCAGAAAAAGCGAACAATTCTTTTTCATTAGAGGGATATCAAGAAGTCTTCGGAGCCTTTACTTTTATAGAGTGGACATCACTGCCATTTTTAATTGCTGTCTTTTCGATTACAATGGTGGTCTTGTTCGAAAACATTGGTTTGACTTATGGTCACGTCGCAGCGACGAATCGTCCGGAAAAGTTCAATAAAGCTTTCCAGGCAAATGGTATCTCTATCATGTTGTCTGGTATGTTTGGTTCAAGTCCTACTGTATCTACCGCAGAGACAACTGCAGCAATTACGGCTGGCGGAAGAACTGGGTTAACGACCATTACAACCGGCTTTTTGTTTTTAGGGGTGACCTTTTTTATACCTTATATTCAAATGATTCCTGCCAATGCCATTGCACCGATTTTGATCATTATTGGAGGTCTCATGGTCCAAAATATCAGGAATTTGGATTTGCGTGATTTATCGGAAGCTTTTCCTGCGATTTTTGTCATCGTCATGATCCCTTTCACATACAGCATTGCTGACGGAATCGCAATTGGGTTCATCTTATATGTGATTTTAAAATTAAGTACAGGAAATGCGAAAAGGGTATCGTTCACTCTTTATGTCATAGCATTCTTGTTTTTATTAAATTTTATCATTCACTTTGCTATTTAAAGTCATAATAGAATCAAAAAAGGTCCATTTTGAGTGCAAAATGGACCTTCTATCTTTTAACAATGCGGATTGTCCGATAAGTTTAGCACTTTATACCGATTTAATAGCATCTTCAACCGATGTATTTCCTTCTACCACTTGGAAGGCTTTGCCGATGGTTGAATCATTCTCAAGTGCTGCTACAATAACTCTTGCCACATCTTCCCTAGGAACTTGTCCTCTCTCAACTTTTTCTGCCAGCTGTACTTGATTTTTACCTGGATCATTCGTTAATCCTCCTGGGTGGACAATCGTATAATCTAAGTTCGTGTTTCTTAACCAATCATCTGCATAATGTTTTGCGACCACATATGGTGCAAATGCTTCTGGTGCAGATTGAATTGCTTCACGACTTGTATCAAAGGAACTGACCATTACATAGCGCTTTACATTTGCTTTTTTAGCAGCCTCGATGGTTTTTACGGCACCATCTAAATCAATCATAAGGGTTTTATCTTTACCAGTTTTTGGACCAGAACCAGCAGTGAAGACAATTGCGTCTACGCCTTCAGCCGCTTTGGCAATCTCTTCGATTTCATCTTCTAAATCGACAATTGCGACTTCTGCACCTAAATCCTTAAAATAAGAAGCTTGCTCCTCTTTGCGGATCATTGCTTTTGCTTCTAAGTTTTCATTTTCTTGAATGAGTTTTACTAGATGCTTTCCAATTTGGCCATTCGCGCCAACTACTAAAATTTTCACATGCTTCACCCTTTTCTAATATATTTCAACTTCTATTCTAATGTCTATCTGTAGAAAAGTTAAATAATCCACCTTGTAACTTATATTCGAATGGAAAAAAATAGATTTAAATGAAACCTACAGACCTATTAAAACGTCTTATTAATAGAGGTTATTGTAGTATTAACATTTAACATAGCAAATATGTGGTATACATACAGTGAGAATTCAATCAGTAAGAGTTTAAGACTCCTACTAAAGATTATCAGGATGTTAGCCGTCCGTTATCCTCCACTTAGCTTCTTTTTCTATACTCGAATTTTGCAGTGGAGGTATTTTGGGCGGTTATTCCGTGTCAAGAAAAAGGACTATCCATTATAGAAATGGAAGGAGCATCACCGAATTGAGAAAAATATTGATTTTCTCTATCCTATTTTTAAGTTTTTTAAGTGCTTGTAATAATGAAGAAGAAACCGTTAAAATTGAGGATAAGGATTTTGCAAATATTCTTTATGTTCAAAAAATAGAAAATAACTACAGTTCAGGAGAATTAACAAAACCGATAGAAGATCAAGAAAAAATCCGAGAAGTGTTAACAATAGTAGAGGGATTAAAGGCAAAAAGGATCACAACTGATGAATTTATTCAGAAACTAGAAAATCAGGATAACTATTATCGGTTCGGTTTTATTGGAGAAAATGGTACGGAGAAGCAACGAGATCAGTATGCTTTTCAAGTGATGGATGATGGTACCATTATCTTTAATTTTGACCAAATAAATAATCCTGACCACCCGTTAGTTACTGTTACTGCTCATCATGAAATACTTGAAGAATTAAAAGATGTTTTAGGCATACAATTTTAGAGAACAGGAACTGAAAGAAAGTAAGATAGGGGGACGTACATTTGAAGACCATAGCAGTGTATTGCGGATCAAGTTGTGGAACCGATCCGATATACGTTCAGGAAGCAAAACGATTAGGCCAACTCTTAGCAAGAGAAGGCATTGATTTAGTATATGGCGGCTCAAATGTTGGTTGTATGGGAGCTGTTGCGGATGGAGTTTTAGAATCTGGTGGCAAAGCGATCGGTGTCATTCCAGAAAAGCTGAGCAATGTGGAAATTGCCCATGATAAACTAACGAAACTGCATGTGGTGAACACAATGCATGAAAGAAAAGCGATGATGGCAGATTATGCGGATGGCTTTATCGCACTACCGGGTGGTACAGGAACACTAGAAGAGTGGTTTGAAGTTTTCACATGGGCGCAAATTGGCTACCACAATAAACCATGTGCCTTACTTAATATCAATAATTATTATGATCCGATTATGACCTTATTTGATCATATGATCGAGCAAGGTTTTGTTAAACCGGCATACAGAGATTTAGTTGTAATAGAAAACGCACCAGAAAAACTTCTTCAACGATTAAAGGATTATCAGGGAGAATATATTGATAAGTGGCAATAAAGATGGAGCTCTTATAATTGATAGAGCTCCATTAATTTATGGCTTACCACTCTGATGTCCCGTTCAAGAGCTAATTGGAATCCATTTTCAGATAAATCAGGTAATCGTTGCTCTATAATATCTTTACTGGTTTGCTCGAAGTCTTCTATTGTCCTTCCTTTATAGACAGTCTGTCCATTCTGTAACCATTCCTTATAAATAGGTATATCTCTTATTAATATGGGTATTTTAGCGGCTAATGCTTCTAATAAAACTATCCCTTCCGTTTCCTCATGAGTCAAGAAAAGAAACAAATCACTGCCAGCATAAGCATCAGATAATTCTTGTCTTGAAATATACCCAGGAAAGTGAAGGTTAGGTAATTTGTGTTGAAGAGCACGCTTCACATTAGTTGGAACCAAATGTAGATTTGTATATCCGAACCAAATAAATTGATAGGTTGGCATTTTTTCTGCTAGTTTTACGAAATCGATAATCCCTTTTCGCTCCATATAATGTCCAACAGATAGGATGACTTTCTCTTCTTCACTTATATCATATTTTTTGCGAAAACGTTGGCGTCCTCTTTTTGTCTTTTTAAAGTAGGCAGTATCTATACCGTTCGTTAAATTGTAGATCGGACGTTTGATAGCATAGGTAGCTAATATGTTTTGAGAGTATTCTGTTGGTGTGATTACAATGTCTCCGTGGTTATAGCAAAACGTTATCCATTTCTTAAAAAGAGGTGCTAATAAATTGGAGCCGATAAATGAATTACGAAAATCCTCCATGGTAGAATGCGCATAATAGATAATCTTTTTTTTTCGGCGTTTTGCCAGCCATGCCATCCATAATGCGTTGGGAAAGATGGTGTTAAGGTGGATAATATCATATTCCTCTTTACTATTTAACGTATGTGGAATATTTACTAATTCTAGTGCCTTCTTTTGATGCTTCATCGCTTGGCCCACTCCACTTTTATCCACTAACTTTAAGGAGCCGGCATATAAGAGTACTTTCATATTCATCCTCCATTAACTGATCCATGATACGAGATGTTTGAAGATCCATTCGAGACCAAAACTAAAAATAATGATTGGAAGTGGCTTGCCGATAAGAATAATTGTGATAAATTTTTGGTAGGTCATTTTTGTTGTTCCTGCTAGAAAACATAAATAATCGTCAGGAGCAATTGGTGAAAATATCGCCAATGTGAAAAGAAAGTGAAATCTGTGATGGTTAACCCATAGCTGATATTTATCCCGAAGTTTTTTACTAACAAAAAATGAAATAAAAGAAGTCCCGTAATTCCTGGCAATCGCGAAGGTAGCGATAGAACCTAAACAAATACCTATATAGTTATAAATTAAACCCATGACTGGCCCAAATATTAATATCCCTCCCAGACAACCAATTCCACCAGGCACAATAGGCAGGATCACCTGCATAAATTGGAAAATAATAAATAGAATTGGTGCCCAAAATCCAAATTGGCCAAGAAAGTTGTCTAATGCCTGCTCGGAATAATAGAGATCATGCTCAAAGCCATATATGATAAAGCATATCGATGCGACGAAAGTTAGAGCAGTTAAAAAGTGCCATCCAATCTTTAAAAGAGATCTTCTTTTCATTTAGTATATATATTCCATTTTAAAATAGTATGATGCAATCGTATCGATATATATACCTTCCATTTTTTCAGCAAAAGACTTTGAAGAATAATTCTGAATGGCTCCTTGTCTTGCATTATTGGAAAATTGTTGATAAAGCATTGGATCTCCCAATAGTCGATCAACAGCATGTTTAAAATCACCAAAATCATCATATTGCCAACCGTTCACTCCATTTGTAATTACATTTTCTATGCAGGGGTCTTTTCGACATATAGCTGGAAGGCCACTAGCTAATGCTTCTATATAGGTCAGACCTTGTGTTTCACTGTTTGATGCACTTACAAATAAGTCAGCAGCTTGGTAATAAGAGGAGATATCGTTAGGTTCTATTAACCCTGTAAAAAATACTTGGTTTTCGATTGATAAGTTTTGGGCATATTGTTGTAAATAATCGCGATGTGGTCCATCTCCTACAATTAATAAGCTTAGCTTTGGTTGAGACAATTGGGCGAAGTAAGTTAATATCTCTTCTACATTTTTTTCTTTCGCGAGACGACCTACAAATAAAAGTAATTGATGATCAGAAGGGATTTTATAAGTATCATAAATAAAATGTTTCTCTTTAGCATTTGAGAACTGCTGTAAATTAATGCCGGTAGGAACAATATGTATTGGTCGTTCTATTCCATAGCCATGTAAGAGGGTGTGAACTTTTTTAGTAGGTGCTATGATAGCTGCTGCATGTTTTAATATTTTTTTACTAAATAGAGCTACCATCGCTTTGCCCCATTTATGATTGGGTGAGAAGTAGTGGGTATAATCTTCATAAACAGTGTGGTAGGTGTGTAGAATAGGAATGTTTAACATTTTAGAAATGTGTTTTGCAATACGAAAGGTACTAAATTCACATTGACTGTGAATAATGTCAGGCTTCCATTCTAAAATCTCTTCTAGAAATGAATGATGGGTAGATAACGAAATTCTGGCACCAGGATATATTTTTCCAATACTTAACGAACTCATATAATAGATGCCATCTTGTTGAAAAGATTTATTCTTAGCAGACAGTGTCAGAATGCGTACATCATGATCCATCTTTTGTAATTCTTTTCGCAAATTAACGATGGATGTGACGACTCCATTAATAACAGGAAGATAACACTCGGTTGTGATTAAAATTTTCATCCGTAATCCCCCAATGTTTGTATTCATGAAAACAATATGCATGCCTGTATCAAAATAGTATAAAGAAATTTTATTAAGAGAATATAAAGTTGTGTTAAACATTTGCTAAAGTTTTAGTTTTTGTTAAGAATTGTACTTTTTCTATCAGTTGAGAACAGGCTTCCGTATAATGGGAAGGAGAAGGTGGTCGATTATGAAAAAAATTTCAAAGTGGATACTTTTGTTGTTGCTACTTTTTGTATTGGTTGGTTATATGACAGATTGGTCAAGCTCAAAAGAAATGCCAAGCGTGAAAGGATTTGAAAATGATCGCTCTCAATCTCTGTTATCTCCAGAGCGCATTGTAAATATCGCTCATCGTGGTGCTTCGGCTCATGCGCCTGAACATACGTTAGTATCTTATGAATATGCCCAAAAAATGGGGGCGGATTATTTAGAAATAGATTTACATATGAGTGCCGATGGTGAGCTTGTTGCGATCCACGACCAAAGTCTTGAAAGAACAACAAATCATCAGCAGTTAGTCAGTGAAATGGAATTAAAGGAGATTAAAGAACTAGACGCTGGTTCATGGTTTAATCAGAAAAATCCCAGTATAGCGAAAGAAAGTTTTGATCATCTAGAAGTACCTACTCTAACCGAGGTTATTGAGCATTTTGGCAATGAAGCTAATTATTATATAGAGATTAAAGCTCCAAAGCTTTATCCTGAGATGATTGATAAATTGCTTGAGGTTTTATCTGCTCATAATTTGCTTGGGAAAGATAGAAGAGAAGGTTCCATTATTATACAATCCTTTAGTGCCGAAGCTTTACAAAAGGTTCATAACCAAGATCCATCGATTCCTTTGATCCAGTTAATGAAACAACCACCGAAAGATCTAAACACGGTAAAACAATATGCAGTAGGGGTTGGGATTAATTATAAATCGTTAGATCTGAAAAGCATCACAGAATTAAGAGAGGCTGAGCTGTTGGTTCATGCTTATACCGTTAATCACCCCGAGAAAATGAGACAATTATTAGAATGGGGTGTGACAGGAATTTTTACGGATTATCCGGATGTATTAGCGGGGATTTTAGAGTGAAAGCCAGGTAAAAAAAGGTGGGATTATTAGTCTTATTATTTTTAACTTTTATGGTTGGTATATCTCCAATAAAAACAAAAAACAAGGACAAAATTGCCGGAAATATTTAAGAAGAGTTTATCAGGAAACGGCCGTAATGATCCGTGTATTTGTGGGGCAGCAAAAAGTATTGAGGGTTTCGTAAATAAGAGGTCTGTCTTTCTGATATAACATAATTATGCTATAATTATGTAATGAAATGGAACGGAGGAGATTTTATGCCGGAAATAAGACCGATTAAAGATTTGAGAAATACAACAGAAATTTCAGAATTATGCCATCAAAGTAAGGAACCAATATTTATTACAAAAAATGGGTATGGTGACATGGTACTAATGAGCATGGAGGTATACGAAGAACAAACAGCAAGATTAGAACTGTATGAAAAGCTTGCCAAAGCTGAGGAACAATTAAAAACAACCGATTCATTATACGAAGCAGAAGCAGTTTTTGAAGAATTAAGGAATAAATATGGAAAAAGGTAGCTTTTCATTGAAAATCACTGCTGCAGCAAAGGAGGATATGGAGAGAATTTATCGTTATATTGTTGAAGAATTATACAATGAACAAGCCGCTGACGATTTAATGGAGACAATGGAAAATATTTTTTTGAAACTAGTACATTTCCCGTTTCATGGAAGTTATGTTAAAGATAAAACACTTTTGCAAAAAGGTTATCGAAAATTAATCATTCATCATTATATAGGTTTTTACTTAGTTAATGAAAGAAAACGAGAAGTGATTATATTGCGAGTACTTTATGGAAAAAGAGAATACCGGGAGTGTAATATTAACTGTGTAAGTAAGAAATGCGTACGGTTTCTTACTCACACAGTTTTTTATTTGTTAGAATAAAAGTATAAAGCTAAAGGAGTGTTTGAAATGGGGAAACCAAAAAGAGATCCTAACTCCGTAGATTTAGCTAACAAGATTATCGAACAGTATCAACCTGAGACTGTAGAAGATATGCAAAATGCATTAAAAGACATTTTTGGACCTATGTTTGAGACCATGTTAAAAGGCGAAATGGACCATCACTTAGGTTACTCCTCCAATGAAAAAGGCAATAAAAGGACCGAAAAAAGACGTAATGGATACGGAAAGAAAACCGTCAAAACATCAACTGGAGAAGTGGAACTAGAAGTACCAAGAGATCGAGACGGTTCATTCGAACCACATGTCATTCCCAAACGCCAGCGAGATGTGTCAGCTATTGAAAACAAAGTGATTGCCATGTACGCCCGTGGTATGTCCCAGAGGGATATTTCCTCCACCATTGAAGATATTTACGGGTTTTCTGTGTCTCATGAAATGGTGTCTAACATGACCGATCATGTGTTGACAGAATTAGAAGAATGGCAAACAAGGCCTTTACAACCTTGTTATCCTTTTGTTTTTGTGGACTGCCTTTACGCTACCATTCGTAATGACTATGAAACGAAGAAATATGCGGTTTATACGATGTTAGGCTACACCATGGAAGGCAAAAAGGAGATACTTGGCTTATGGCTTAATGAAACCGAAAGTAAGCATAAATGGATGCAAATCTTTGATGAGATTAAAACAAGAGGGGTAGAAGATATTTTCTTTCTATCTATCGATGGCGTCAGTGGTTTGGAAGAAGGTGCTCGTGCCATTTTTCCAGCGGTTACGGTACAACGATGCATTGTTCACCTTATTCGCAATTCGCTTAAATATGTACCAAGTAAAGACTACAAACCTTTTACAGCTGCTTTAAGAAAAGTATATGGCGCCTCCAGTCTCAAAGCTTGTCGCAGTGCCTTTGAAACCTTCCAACAACAGTGGTCTTCTTATCCTGGAGCCATTGATGTGTGGAAACGTCATTTTTCTCATGTGGAACAGCTTTTTGATTGCGGTAGTGCCATTCGTAAAATCATGTATACAACAAATGCCGTAGAAAGTGTTCACTCCAGCTATCGTAAAGTTACCCAAAAAGGAGCATTCCCAAACGAGAATGCCCTATTAAAAGTCTTATATTTACGAACGAAAGAACTAGAAGATAAATGGGAAGGTGGCCATATTCAACAATGGGCCATGGTGATGAACCAGTTATTAATTCATGACCACCTCAAGGACCGTGTATTAAAGTATTTGGAATGACTTACACACTTTTCTTGACAAGCCCCATAAAACAAGACGATCATCCATTGACCGACTTGTTCTATTTTCTTAATCTTCTAGTGTCCTATAGTAAAATACCAATCTCGCCTCTATCCATGTAATTCCGAATTTTCTAAGTAGTCACAATACTCAATAATCGTTCCTTCTGTATCGGCAGGGTTCAAATAAATAAGACGCCTGCCATGTTTATTCACACGTCTAGTATCTTCCATCACACGTATACCATTTTCTTTTAATTCAGCTATTGCCTTATCTAAGTTTGCGACCTGATATGCAATGTGGTGGACGCCCTTGCCCTTTTGTTTAATAAAACGAGCAATCGGGGAAGTAGTATTATTCGTAGGCATTAATAACTCAGTGCGTGTCCCCTTTACGTCAATTATTGCAATTTCACTTTCGACACCAATTGCCTCACTACGATAACGATCAATTAAGTCTCCGCCCAATATATTTATATAAAAATCGATACTTGAATCTAAATCACGAACAGCAACACCGATATGATCAAATACTTTTTTCATATATATCACCTTCCCTATTCATTGTAACATGCAAAAAGAGAAGACTGATATGAATCAGTCCTCTAGTAAGCCTTCTTCTTGTAAGTAGCTATTTGCCACTTCTTCAGCACTTACACCCTCAACTGCTACATGATAATTCATTTCTCTCATTTGATCATCACTAATTTTGCCAGCTAATTGGTTTAGTACCTCCTCCAACTCTGGATAACGCTCAATCGTTTCTTGTCGTAGTAGTGGTGCACCCTGATATGGAGGAAAAAGGTTTTGGTCATCTTCCAGTACTTTTAAATTGTATCTTCTTAATTCACTGTCTGTTGAGTAAGCATCAATTAAATTAATATCCTCTTCCTCGATGGCAGAATATCGTAACTGCGGCTCCATTGTTGTAAGGTTTGGAAACTCTAAACCATATAAGTCTTGAATACCTAAATAACCATCCTCTCGATCAGAGAATTCTAAGGTGAAGCCAGCTTGCACTTCATTTTGCACAGCTTTTAAATCTGAGATGGTTTCCAGGTCGTATTGTTCAGCGAATTCTTGTGTTACAGCTAATGTATAGGTGTTGTTGAATTCCATCGGTTGTAAGAAGGCCAGATCAAATTCTTCTAATAAACCAGCCTGTGCTTGTTTGTAAACCTCTTCTTCATCATTACTTGTCGCAGTTTCATTTAAGAACTGTGATAATGCAGTACCGGTAAATTCCGGGTATAGATCAATGCTACCTGATTCTAATGCATTAAATAAAAAGGAAGTTTTACCGAGACTGGGTTCCAATTCTACGTTTAGATCTGTTTCATCTTCAATTAGTAGTTTGTACATATTAATTAAAATTTCTGGTTCTGTCCCCAACTTTCCCCCGATAACTAGCGTATCCTTTTCGTTATTTAGCATGTTAGGTAAAACAAGAAACAGGAGGGAAAGACTAGTGATAATGACCAATGTAATAATCGATTTTTTGAAAGAAGATGTCTCCATTTTTCGTAAGAGTAAGTCAAAGAATATGGCTAACAATGCTGCTGGAATCGCACCTAAAATAATCAGAGAAGTATTATTGCGATCGATCCCTAATAAAATGATATCCCCTAAACCACCTGCTCCAATCAGTGCAGCAAGAGTGGCAGTTCCAACAATTAATACCATCGACGTTCGAATACCCGCCATAATGACAGGCATGGCAAGTGGTAGTTCTACTCTCATTAATCTTTTTGAGGTATTCATACCCATCGCCGTAGCAGCTTCTATTAATGAAGGGTCGACCTCTTTAATCCCTGTATAGGTATTGCGCAAAACAGGTAATAATGCGTAAAGGATCAATGCGATAATGGCAGGAACTTTACCGATTCCAAATAAGGGAATGAAAAGACCGAGTAATGCTAGAGAAGGAATCGTTTGCAGCACGGCTGCTACACCAATGATCGGTTCCGCAATTTTTTCTTGTTTCGTTAAATAAATCCCTAATGGAATCGATATAAGTACAGCAAATAATAGTGCGATAAAAGAAATTTGAATATGTTCTAATAAGGCTTGCCATAACTGATCTTGTCTTGTTTGAAAAACGTCCACAAAATTAGACATGTGTTTCCCTACCTTCGTTGAAAGACGTAGCTAAATAATGCATCAACATTTGACGATTGAATTTACCGATAATCTCATTATTTGAGGTTACATATACTTCTTCTTGTTCTGATAAAATAGCTAACACTTTTTCTAAGGATGTTGCAGCATCGATTCTGAGGTTATTAGGTGCTGGTTGATCAGCTAAAGGTTGTAGTACATTTTCTAAACGGAAATCATCGCCAATGTTTTTCGAAGAACCAACAAAATCACGAACAAAATCATTGGCGGGATCTGTAAGAAAGTCATGTGGGGTTCCTAATTGCACGATTTCCCCTTCTTTCATTAAACAAATTCGATCAGCAAGTTTTAAAGCTTCTTGGATATCATGTGTGACAAATACAATTGTTTTATTGATTTTTTTCTGTAAATCGATGATATCATCTTGAAGCTTCTCTCGACTTATCGGATCTAATGCACTGAATGGTTCATCCATTAGAATAATGTCAGGATCTGCTGCAAGTGCACGGATGACACCGATTCGTTGTTGCTGGCCACTAGATAATTCACTAGGTTTGCGTTTCCGGTAAGTGTCAGGATCAAGGCCGACCATTTCCAATAGTTCGGAGACCCGTTTTGTGATTTTATCCTGATTCCATTTTTTTAGTTCAGGAACGATCGCGATATTCTCTTCAATCGTTAAGTGTGGAAAGAGTGCTATTTGCTGTAATACATAACCGATATTCCATCTTAATTCATTAATGTCGTAATCACTTATTCGTTTATTATCTACATAAATGGTACCTTTTGTTAAAGGAATGAGTCGGTTCATCATTTTAAGGCTTGTTGTTTTACCACAACCACTAGGACCAATTAAGACGAAGAATTCTCCTTTTTTGATGGCAAAATTCACATCATTCACGGCAGTGGTACCATCAGGAAATTGTTTGGTTACATTTTCAAAAGTAATCATTTTTTTATATCTCCTTTTCAACATATCTATCTATATACTATTACCCAAATAGGGAAGGAAAAACTCCTTTTTAGTTATATATGTATGATATAGTAAAATTAACAAAATTTTATGCAAGGAGGAATGTTGATGGAAGCAGCTAGTATCAATCAATATTTAGAAGATAAAGATGAAAAGTGGCATGATGCCTTTACAAAATTGTATCAAACAATTAATGAACATATTCCAGATGGGTTTGAGAACACCATACAATATGGGATGCCTTCTTTTGTTGTTCCTTTATCAACTTTTCCTGAAGGGTATCATTGTGAAGAGAATACCCCTTTACCTTTTCTTAGTATAGCTGCACAGAAAAATCACATCGCTGTATATCATATGGGGATCTATGCGGATCAACAATTATTGAAATGGTTCGAACAGGAATATCCGAAACATATGACAACAAAGCTGAACATGGGAAAAAGCTGCATTCGTTTTACCAATCCTAACAAGATTCCCTATGAATTATTAGGAGAATTGGCATCGAAGGTAAGTGTGGATGAATGGATAGCTACTTATAAAGGCAGTTAAACAAAAATAATATAGTGAAGAGAGGTGGCTTGATGCCTGGTTGAGTCTAAATATCTCACAGTATAAATTGGAAAGGATATTTAGCATGATAAAGCGAGTAGATCCGAATGAGGAAGAATTAGATCAATTAATGGAGATTTGGCTTAATGCAAATCTTGAAGCCCATGCCTTTGTAGGCAAGGAATACTGGTTGGCAAAAGAGGAAAATGTTAGAAAACTACTACCGCAAGCTATGTTATATGTGGCATTCTCTAAACAAAAAATAGTTGGTTTTATTGGGATATCAGATGTTTATATTGCCGGGTTATTTGTAGAGCATTCTTTTCGAAAACAAGGAATTGGAAAGGCTTTACTCGAATATGTAAAACAACTATCAGATCAATTAACCGTGCATGTGTATAAGGAAAATGAGCAAGCAGTTCGTTTTTATTCAAAGAACGGCTTTCGTGTTATACAGGAAGCTAACGAAGTTGAAACAGGCGTGACTGAATTCACTATGGTTTGGAACCGAGAGGAAGAGGGATGATATGAATCGAATTAATTTGATCTGTTTAGGTGTGAAAAGTATTCCGCAAGCAATAGAGTTTTACAAAAGTATTGGTTTTGAAACAAGTGCTTCCATTAATGCCCCGGTAGTATTCTTTAATAATCGCGGGACGAAACTCGAATTATTTGAAGTTGAAGCTTTAGCAAAAGATATTAATGAAGATGATCCTCCGAAAATCGCAAACGATGGTTTTAGAGGGATGACACTAGCGATTAATATGAAGTCCAAACAAGAAGTTGATGACTTTATGCATTTAGTCGAACGGCATGGTGGCCAAGTAGCGAAAACTCCAGAAACGGTTTTCTGGGGTGGGTATAGCGGTTACTTCATGGACCCTGACGGTTATTACTGGGAAGTGGCGTATAGCGATGAATGGAAATTTGATGAAAACGATATGTTAGTTATTGAATAAAATAAAAAAGAGCTGACCATCAGCTCTTTTTTATCTTAAGAAAACTAAAACATCACATACGAAGCAACAAAGTATAGAATAATTGTTGCAGCCGAGGGGATAGCGTAGGCTATCATTCTTTTAATTGATGGACGTTGTAATGAATAAATCGTAAGAGCAATCATCAACATTCCTAGTATAGCAGTTGTAATATTCGACATGCTAGCTATATTCAGGATTGCTCCTTTTTGATAAAAAACATCCGTGATAACTAATAATTGAAGGTTGAAAATATTACTACCTAGAATGGACCCAAATGCTAGCGAATACTTTGCCATTTGAAAAGCAGCAAATACTGTAACTAATTCTGGTAGAGAAGTAGATGCAGCGATTAGAAAACTACCTACAAAACTAGCATTCATACCGGTTTGTTGTGCGATGGCGTCACCTGCGATCGTTAGCACGCTCCCAGCAATAAAAACGACTAATGCTGCCATAATAAACCGAATAACTCCTTGTTTTAACGTGAGATTTGACGTTTGCTCAATCTCTTCCTCTTCACTATCCATTCTTTTCATAACTAGAATGTAAATAATGACAAGCAAGTACATTTCAATACCGATATTAAAAAGGCTTGGCGAATTGCTCCAAAAGATCGCTACTGCTAATAATGCTGTCATGACAAAACCAGTGTTGGCAATAGGGAGATGTGTTTTTGAATCAACCGAATTAAATGCTCTTTTATGTCGGTAGATCAAGTCAAATACCACGAGAATCAAAATATTAAATACATTACTACCAAGCATATTACCAACTGCAATATCGGGACTATCAATATAAACAGCTGTGAGACTAGTAGTTAGCTCTGGTAAACTGGTCGCGCCTCCAATTAATAATGTGCCTATCATAGCACCACTCATTGAAGATTTCTGATTAATTACATCACCATATTTGTTAAGTTGAATAGCTGCTAGAATAACGATGATGGCAGCTAAGATAAATATAAAGAAATTCATGGAAGTCCTCCTACAAAATTAACAACCAATTAAAACTATAGAGAAAATTACTAGATTGTCAATAATTTTGGTAGACCTTGGTAAAGTTTGTCGATTTATTTTGAACGGTCATTACTTTTTGAATTAATCCACTGTTCTTGCATGTAACTTTGCTTATTTGGAAAAGTTCGCTTTTTGTTAAGAATAAATCAGGTAGCAATAACATAAATTTCAAAGAGTTAAATATAATCTAGTAAATGGGTAAATCTGTCGTAAATAACATTTAATTGGAACCTTTTGTAGTTTTGAATCGTATATATAGGAGAAGGGAGGTTAAAATATCGAAGTATTAGATATTTACTGGATACTTTTATGGACATGTTTAGGGTTTGCACTTCTTTCTATATTTTTAGGAAATATGCTTGATGGTATATTAGATAGTATTTTTGATAGTTTAGGAGAATTTTTTAATCCTTTATTAGTGTTCGGTACATTGTCTGTAGTAGCTGGTTCAGGTGTATTATGGACGAAATATTCACAAACGAATCCTGTCTATGTGTTGTTGATAAGCGTATTAACAGGAATAGGAGCTTATATTTTAATCTATCACTTCTTAGTGATCCCGATGTCGAATGCAGAATCTTCTACTTCGATTTCTGTGAATGATTTAAAAGGAAGAACTGGAGAAGTGATCACGACGATTCCTGCCACTGGAATGGGGGAAGTATTAATCCCTTCTTCACAGGGGAGCAGGCATGAAACAGCACTCAGCTTTGATAGACAAGAAATTAAGCAAGGTAAAACAATTGTCGTTGTTGAAGTGAAAGATCAGCTTCTATATGTATCTGAATTAGAAGAATTATAATTTTGCTAGGAGGAATAGGATGGATATTTTAATAGTAGTCGGTGTTATTGTAGCCGTCATTCTCGCATTTGCTATTCTTTTTGCTGCACGATATAAAACAGTAGGTGCAGATGATGCGATGATCGTAACAGGTAGTTTTTTAGGTAGCAAAAATGTACATAGAACAGAAGATGGTGGTGGAATTAAGATAGTTCGTGGTGGCGGTGCTTTTATTTTACCGATTTTTCAACAGAAGGAGAATATCAGTTTACGCTCGCACAGTTTAGATATTTCCACACCGAATGTTTATACCGAAAATGGTGTACCGGTGATGGCTGATGGAACAGCAATTATCAAAGTACAAAGTACAACAGAAGGAATTGCAACAGCAGGTGAGCAGTTCCTTGGAAAAGATAATTCCGAACTTCGTAAGGAAGCACAAGAAGTATTGGAAGGGCATCTGAGAGCTATTTTAGGGACGATGACGGTTGAGGAGATTTATAAAAATCGTGAACGTTTTGCGCAAGAGGTGCAAACTCAAGCAGCGGTTGACCTTAAGAAAATGGGTCTGCAAATTGTTTCTTTTACGATCAAAGATGTCCAAGATGAAAATGGCTATCTTGAAGCACTAGGTAAACCTCGTATTGCCGAAGTAAAACGTGATGCTCAAATTGCAGAAGCAAATGCGATGCGTGATGCTCGGATTCAAAAAGCATCAGCAGAACGAGAAAGTCAGAGTGCAGAGTTGCTAAGCGAGACACAAATCGCAGAGTCCACGAAAGAAAAGGAATTGAAAGTGGCTGCATATAAAAGAGATCAGGATACCGCTAAAGCGGAAGCAGATATGGCCTATAAATTGCAAGGTGCTAAATCTGAACAACAGGTAAAACAAGAAGAAATGCAGATACAGCTTGTTGAGAAAAATAAACAAATTGAAATCGATGAAAAAGAAGTATTACGTAAACAACGTCAATACGAAGCAGAGATTTCTAAGAAGGCCGAAGCGGAACGTTATGCGACAGAGCAAAAGGCTGAGGCAGATAAGGTTACACGAGTTAAACAAGCAGAAGCAGAAGCAGCTCAAATTCGCTTAGATGGGGAAGCAGAAGCAGATGCAATCCGCCAAAAAGGTTTAGCGGATGCAGAAGCAAAAGAAAAATTAGCAGAAGCAATGGAGAAATACGGAGAAGCAGCTATTCTCGAGATGATTATCAAGATGCTTCCTGATTTTGCTGCGAAGATTGCAGAACCAGTTAGCTCGATTGAAAAAGTGACTGTAGTTGATAATGGCAATGGTGAAGGTGATGGTGCTACCAGAATGAGTAGTTATGTTACCAAACTGATGAGCCAATTACCAGAAACATTAAAAGATGTATCTGGTGTGGACCTAAAAGGGATGCTAGACAATGTGGCATCCCACAATGAATCAAAAATTAAGAATAACTTAGCAAGCACTAAAACAGAAAAAGCAGAAGTATCGGATACAGATTAAAAGTAAGAGGACAGGTATTTGCCTGTCCTCTTAACTTTGATCAAGTTGAATAGCATTTTTAACGTATAATTTAAGCGAATCTTCGTCGATATCTTCCATCTTCTTCACACGGATGTGGCGCATTTGCTTACCGGTTCCTCCTAATAAATTGTGAGGATCCTCTAATTGTGCTCCATGATAGAAACCCAGATTAACATGATTCTTTGAAGCTTGAAGGTAACAAATATTTTTATTAATGCTATAAGAAGGCATCCCCCACTTTATTTCCTCCGTCCATTCACTAGATGTATTAAGGATCAATTGACGCAGGTTTACAGTTATTTCTTGAATGTTTTTAGGGTGTTTTTCAATATATTGTTCGACAGATTCTTTAGACATCTATTTATTTCCCCCTGTATACTCTGTTTCTGCGATATGTTTCACTCTATCTAGGAATTTCACCACTACTTTATCACTAGCAAACAGTAAAAAAGGTTTCACATACCATTTTAGAGGATTATTTGTTGTCGAATATGTAAATTTGGTTGTTTCACTGTCTATTTTTTCTAACGTGTAATGAGCCGAAATGTCGAACATATTAGCAAGGTTGAACTGTATTTTTAATTCTTTCTCCTGATCCTCATTCTTGTATTTAATCGTTTCAACCTCATATTCCTCGATGCGCTTACCTTCTTGGTATTTTTGGCGATAGATGCTTCCTACACCTTCCTCAGTTATTTTAATAGGCTGATGATCCACTACTTGTGGCATCATTTTCTGCATATTCTCCAATGATCCGTCAAAATAGTTCCAGACTTGATCGATAGGTGCATGGATCACAATCGTTTTTGTCCACTTCTTCATGCTATTGCACTCTCCATTTTTTTTAGTTTAGATCCTGCTTTTGTGAGCGGCAAACTTTAAGAAACAAAAAAACAGGAATGTTCATAATTAGTTAAGTTCGTCTACTTAATAAGCATAGCACAAATCGATAGGATTGTTATATGTAAATAAGATAATAGAAAAAGGCTGATCAAAGGGTGAGATGCCTCTGGTCAGCCTTCTTCGCTATTTAGTTATTATCATTGTCACTATTCTTTTTATTCCCTTTTGCGTATTTTCCTTGACGGCCATATTCTTTGTTTGTTTCTTCTTTGCGATTTTCACCGCTCTTACCTTGAGTGTTATCAGCCATTAGAGTTGCCTCCTTTCGGTTTGTTTTATTCAAAAAATACCCTTAATTGGATTATATAAACATTTCATCTTAAATTATCATTTTTATAGTTTTTCTTGAATGGAACCGTCTTTTTTGTGAATGATTACAGCGGTTTGCTTATTAGATGCTATTTCTCTTGCTCGATCAATAGCATCTTGCTTGTTTGAAAAAACATCTGATGCTTGTTTAGCATCCTGCGTTTTCACAGCCCAACCATCCTCAAAGGGAATTACATGTTCCCCTTTGTCTAATAATTCTGGCCGGCTGGATTGTGAATCTTCGTCACGCGAACGTAAATCGTTATCACTCATTTGTTTGACTTGATTGATCTCTTTGTCTGATGCATTGTTATACCATTCTTTTGCTTGTTCTGTAGCAATTGGAATCGCCTGTCCTTCCTTATATCCCTCGTCTATCATTGCATTCGCAATATCGATCGCTTTTTTTCGTACAGCAGTATCTAAATTTTTTAAAGAGCTAGGGTAATCCTCTGTATCCCAAGGCATTTTTTCACGCTCCTTCATCTAATATTATGAAATCTTCTTACAGGCATCCGCACATTTAAAACAGGCATCCGCACATTTTTGACAGTGATCGTGTTGGTGCTTTTTACATTCTTCCCCACAAGCGGTACATATTTTTGCGCATACGGTTGCCAGTTCCTTAATAAATGGAGAATTTCTTGATATTGCAGATTCTAAATAGCTACAGATATCGGCACATTCTCGGTCGAGTCGAATGCATTCGGCCATCATCTTTACATCATCTTCCTGTAAGCAGGAATTAAAACAATGGTTACAGGCTGTCATACAATCATGTAATGTTTCTAATAGATCTTGATAGTTTTGGTTACTCATGAAAATCCCTCCATATTTATAGTATATTACACAATCTACCATTCCCAATTCTATTGAGTATAAACATTCAATATTTATTAATTTCTAGATATGATAGGGGTATGCTATTATTATTCTTATCGACTTTTTCTAAGGGAAGGAGATAATTATGAACCAAAAAAAGTTTATTTATTCTATCTTAATACTATGTCTAATGATTACAGTTAGTTTATCGATATATTTTTACAATCAGTCACAACAATACCAGTCAAATCCACAGTCGCTTAATACAAGTGAAGAGGATAGTCCAGCTTATCATTTTGCATTAATTGGTGAAGAGATGGATCATGACTATTGGCGATTGGTTGGAGAAGGTGCGAAGGATACAGAACAGAACTATGATGTATTTGTTGAATATAAAGGCCCACGACGTTCTAATCCAGAGGAGCAGCTTAAATTGCTGGACATTGCCATACAATCACAAGTGGATGGAATTATTGTACAAGCGTTAAATGACGACTTTTTGCCGATGATTAATAAAGCTGTCGATCAAGGGATACCTGTGATAACGGTAGATACGGACGCTCCGAACAGTGCGCGTTCTACCTATATCGGGACAGATAATTATGCGGCAGGTCAGTTAGCAGGTCGAACATTAGTAAAAGATACGGATGGACAAGCGACGGTTGGTATCGTGACAGGGAGCTTTAGTAATGCTCATCATCAATTGCGTGTCGAAGGATTTAGAGATATTGTGGAGCAAGAGGATGGAATTGAAATAGTTGCCATTGAAGAATCTAATATTACTCGTGTAGTAGCAGAGGAGAAGGCTCATAAAATGCTAACAGATTATCCGGATATTACAGCATTGTATGGGACTAGTGCGTTAGACGGAATCGGGATGGTAGCCGCGGCGGAGTCTTTGGAGATGGATCATCTATATATGATTAATTTTGATACATTGGAAGAGAATATTCAGTTAGTTCAAGAAGATAAAATTGATGTATTAATTGAACAAAAACCTTATGAAATGGGGTACCGAAGTATCGAACTAATGATAGACATCTTGGAAAATTCGTCTGTTCAAGATGTTTATCATACAGAAGCTTCGGTTGTAAGAAAGAATGATTTGGATCAAGTTCAGAAAGCGGGTGATTTCCCGTGATCAAAATTCGTACTAAACTATTGATTTATTTTGTAGCCATCCTTGTACTTGTTGTCATTTTGTTTTTTGTACGAGAACAAAGTGCACAGCAAATTGTAGAATTACATGATGAAAGCTCTGAATATTATTTCTTATTAAATGAAATTACCAACACTACCGATCAAACGTATCAATCTTTACAAATCTATGTACATGAACCAATCGAGGAGAATTTAAACTATTATCAGGAAGATAAAGCAGAACTAGCAGGTTTGCAAAAACAGTATGATGAAGTTGCAGAAGATAGTGTCTCTAAGCAAAATTATCTCAACTTAATTAAAAGTTTTGTCGAACATAGCGATCAAACGGTGTATGGAGTGGACCAGGATGACGTAGAACAGTATTCCTTTTCGTTAAACGAAGCAGATAATACAGCAACTTATATCCACGAAAAAACGTTAGAGTTAATTAACCAGAAGCTAACCCAGTATCAAAATTTAATTGCTTTAGAAGATCAACGAGTACAAGATACAAAAAATATGGGCACAGCGATTTTTATCTCGATCATTATTTTGAGTATTTTATATGCTTTATGGTTTTCCAATGGTATTACGAAAGTGATTGATCGTTTAACAAGTGCAGCAAGAGAGATTTCAAAAGGGAATTATGCTGGTGAAGATGTCGTGGTTTCACAAAAAGACGAATTGAAAATATTAACAGATACCTTCAATCAGATGAAACGCAATATTTTACAATCTGTAAGTGATATAGAAGAAAAAGCAAGGCTCGCACAGTTATTAAAGGAAATGGAGCTGAAGAGTCTGCAAAATCAAATTAATCCTCATTTTCTTTTTAATACATTAAATACGATCTCAAAAACATCCTATATTGAAGGGGCAGAGCGAACAAGTGATTTAATATCGTCAGTGTCTGCCTTATTACGGTATAACATTGGTGATTTGGAAAGGGATACCACTTTAAAAGATGAAGTCATGATTGTGAATGAGTACTTTTTTATACAAAAAACCCGATTTGGTGACCGTGTCACGTTCCATCAAGAGATTGAAGAAGACTGCTTGTCAGTTGCAATTCCATGTCTGACTTTACAGCCAATTATTGAAAATGCCTTCATGCATGGCATAGAAGAAATGGCAGAAGGTGCTGAGATAACGCTTAGAATTTACCGTGAACAAGACGATGTTTATATAGAAATTGTCGATAATGGTGTAGGTATGGAACAACAAGCAATTGATCGACTTATGAATGATGAAAATGAAAGTACCCAAAAAGGAAACAAAGGACATTCGACAGGGATTGGCATGCGTAATGTAATCGATCGGTTGAATCTATTTAATAAAGACGCTCAAATATCGATTTTTTCTCAAATGGGAAAAGGAACGAAGGTAATGATCAAATTACCGAAAGGAGAAACACCATGATTAAAGTAATGCTAGTCGATGATGAAGCGATTGAACGCGAAGGGATACAAATGATATTAGGCAGAAATCGCTCTGATTTTGAAGTAGTAGCGGAGGCGAAAAATGGAAGAGAAGCTGTCGAATTAGCATTGACACATCAGCCAAATCTTATTTTTATGGACATTAAAATGCCAGAGTTTGATGGTTTAGTAGCGATAGAAAAGATACTTGCTGAACAGCCCCAGACAAAATGTATAATGGTATCCGCTTTTGACACGTTTCGATATGCAAAAAGAGCAATGAAGTTTGGTATTAAAGAATATTTACTAAAGCCAAGTAAAGTGAAGGAAGTTCTAGAAGCATACGATCGAATGGTAGAGGAAATAGAACAGGAAAAAGTGCGAGCAGAAGAAAAAGTAGCCACCAACCACCGCTTAGAAAGAGCGAGTTCATTAGTAGAAATGGAATTTATCTTAACGCTAATGATGGACCATGTTCATGAATTTGAAGCAGAGGATTGGAAAGAATGGTTGGATTTACAAAATACTAAAGGGGCTGTCGCAGTCTTTTCATTTACCACCAGCAAGTCTAAAATAAGTAGACAACAAAAGATTAACTGGTATCAAGCCTTAAAACAAGCTTTAGAAGAGACGAACTATGCGGCATTTATAGGCCCACTTACCGGTTTTCAAGTACCGGTTTTTGTAAAATGTAATCAAGAAAATATGAAAGTAGATCAATTTGTCAGAGATGTGATTCAAGCTACTTTAAAGAACTTAACAGATAGTCAGTTACATGTGGGAGTGGGAGGAATGGTTTCTGAGTTGCAGCAATTTTCCAGGTCATATGAGCAGGCCATCTATGCATTAGAGCTGGTACAAAGTCAGAATGGAGCTAAGTATCTCATTTACACGGATCAACTCGAATCTAAGAGGAAAGAACTTCTCCCTTTTGAAGAAGAAAAAGCATTAATAGAAGCCGTGAAAAAAGGAGATTATCAAACAGGTATGCAACGGTTTGATAGTTATTTCCAATGGATTCAAAAGAATACGGAGTACAAAATCCATCTTATAAAAAAATCGATTGAAAACTTTTTTATTGTGCTCACAAGAACAACCAAGGAATTAGGAATCAAGGATGATTTTCAAATGACCTTTACCCAATTCGAGACAACCATGCAAATAAAGGAAGCAGCCAAGTACCACTTGTCTACAGTAATGAAACAGGTTAGTGATTGGCGCTCGAAAGGGGTAAGAGGGTTATTGTTGGAAGCGAAAGAATACATGGAACAACACTATAGCCATTCGTTAAGGCTAGAAGAAGTGGCAGATAAAGTTGGTTTAAGTTCCTATTATTTTAGTAAATTATTTAAAGAACATTTCCAAGTCACGTTTGTAGAATATCTAACTTCCTATCGACTAGAGAAAGCAAAAACATTATTACTGGATGATAATATGCCACTAAAGGAAATAGCATTAACGATTGGTTATAAAGATCCCAATTATTTTAGTAGAGTATTTAAAAAGGAATTCGGCATAAGTCCTACAGAATATCGAAACCAGCATTAAAAAAGATTCAAACGATCCGAATAGACATTAACATCGTTTGGATTTTCTTGCGTATTAGGAACAAACTGCGACATAACTCAAGTGGTCATTATGAGATTTTTTATGTGCTTTGCAACCGCTTCGGCTTGTCTGCTTTCCTTTCCGCGGGTTTTTACCCTAAGCTAACTTTTTAAGCGAAGTTCGCTAAAAAAGTGGATCTTAGGGTAAAAACATCCCGCAGGAGTGAAAGCAGACGCCTTCGCTCTGAATGGATTCTACAACTGTTGTCACAGCTATCATTTTGATCTTTCTATAAGTATTTACGTAAACATTATGCGATAGTAGTCTTTATTTGAACTCTTTCATCCATTGTAGAATTCTATCTAGCGAAGTGGGCAAGCCGTAGCGGTTGTACGCACTAAATCTCTTTCAAAATTACTGCAATTCAAATAAACATACTGCCCAGTCTCCTGATTAATTAAACGATAACAAGATAATCTAGCATTTAACAAAATAGTGAAGATGGTTGTCCTTCTATTACAGTTTAATCATGATAAATTGGTTATAGTTTAAAGTTTAACGTCTTTTTAGTTAATGAAAGCGTATAAAAAGAGAGTTATTAACTTTAAAAGTAAAAAGAAAACGATATCACATTTAATTATATGGGAGGATTATCATCATGGAAAAGAAACATTCACTTTGGTATGTTATCTTAATCGCTTCAGCAGCTGGAATGGCTGGTTTATTATATGGTTTTGATACAGCAGTTATTTCAGGTGCAATTGGTTACTTGCAGGAAATCTATAATTTAAGTCCGGCAATGGAAGGCTGGGTTATTTCCTGTGTTATGATCGGTGGTGTTACAGGGGTAGCGCTGTCAGGTTTTTTAAGTGACCGATTTGGCCGTAAAAAACTTTTAATGGTGTCAGCAATATTCTTTATCATTTCAGCACTAGGCTCAGCCTTTGCAATTGACGTAACAACATTAGTATTAGCTAGAATTCTAGGTGGTTTAGGTATCGGTTTTGCTTCGGCATTATCAGTAACGTATATTAGTGAGTGTGCACCACCGGCGATTCGAGGTCGTTTAGGGTCGTTGTATCAGCTGTTTACGATTTTAGGTATCTCTGCTACCTTCTATATTAATTATGGTGTAGCAAACAGTGGAACCTATGAATGGGGTCTTGAACTTGGTTGGAGATGGATGCTAGGTTATGGAACGATCCCAGGGATTATTTTTTTAATCCTATTATTTTTTATTCCGGAAAGTCCGCGTTATTTAGTTCAGAAAAAGGACGAGGCACAAGCACTTCATATTTTGCAACGTATTAATGGTGAAAAAGTTGCAGCAAAAGAATTAAAAGAAATAAAAGCATCGATCGAAGTGGAACAAAGTAGTTCCGCAAAAGAATTACTAAAACCGGGTCTGAGAATGGCGATGGGTGTAGGTGTTTTCTTAGCATTGTTTAATCAGGTAATCGGTATGAATGCGGTAACGTACTATGGTCCGGACATTTTTAGAAGTGTCGGATTTGAGAATAATACAGAATTTCTAGCTACAAGTATCATTGGTAGTGTACAGGTAGTCTTTACGATAGTGGCGTTGTTATTAATTGATAAATTAGGCCGTAAAAAACTGATGGCAATTGGGTCTAGTTTGATGGCGGTGTTCATGGTATTAATAGGTTCTGTATTTTATTTAGAGCTTCCCAATGCAGGAATATTCTTAATTATCTTTATAGCTGGATTTACAGCAGCGTTCTGTGTGTCGATGGGACCTATCCCTTGGATTATGATTCCAGAAATTTTCCCGAACCATTTACGAGCTAAAGCGGTAGGGATTGCGACAATATTCTTGTGGGGTGCGAATTGGGCGATTGGTCAATTTACACCAATGCTTATTAATAATATGGGCAGTGCCTTCACATTCTGGATGTTCGCGGTGATTAATGTTATATGTTTCTTCTTTGTTATGACCATCGTGCCAGAAACGAAGAATAAATCATTAGAAGAAATCGGACAGTTGTGGAAAACAAAAGAACAAAAAGAAAAGGAAAAAAAGGTACAAGAAGAATTAGCATAAATAGAAAAGCTGATCAATGGAGGTAAGTTCTCTATTGATCAGCTTTTCTTTTTTGTTAGAAAATACCATACATTCACAACATTTAAGATTCCGCTATACTATGATGCAGCCTTCACCTATGCTATTTCATTTAAGTGGGGAGCTTACTACATGAAGTAGCTGATTTTTTGAAGATCCTAATGTTTACATTCTTTTAGAATAATAAATAAATACCTTTCTGTGTTGCAAAAGGGTACGTGTTTGGTCTGGTCTCACGATACCACTGCAAGCAGAGCACAAATATGATCACGATATCCACGGCATCTCCACTATAATACATTAACAAACTGCCTTTTTCTGCTTCTGTGGCAGCTACACCAGCAGGTGGATTTGCATATATGAATTTTGCTAAAATGCCATGGCCGGCTAAAGAGAGTATTAATATTATAGAACGGTAAATATAACTGGTTCGATGTGGTGTCGGATCTATGTAAATCATGGATAAAGTAAATACATAGCCTGCTAAAAAAATATGTACATGAATAAACAGATATATAAATAGATGTTCATGCATCAGTGCAAATAAATTGGTTGTGTATAAAATCCAAAGCCCGCCAATATTCAAAATACTAGCTACAGTTGGATCTGTAATAACACGAAATGGCATGCTTCTTAATAGTCTTGTGAGCCTTTTCGCTTGTTTAACACTCAGTGCCCGAAGGAATAAGGTCATCGGTGCAGCCAATACCATAAGCAGGGGGGCGAGCATTCCTAGAAATAAATGAACAAGCATATGTATAGTGAAATTGTTGTGTGCCTGCTCTGCAAGCGGTCCAATAACCGCAAGAATGGCTATTAGGCTTCCAGTTACCCAACATATGCTTCGAAAAATCGACCATTTTCTTTGTTTGTGATAAGAGTAAAAAATAGCCAGCAAATAAATAAGTACTCCCGCTAAAAAAGGCATCATGAGAATGACTTGCGATCCAATACCGAATACATTGTTATGCACTTGATGATGCATACTTTTTGTTACCTCTTTTCCTAATCAAAGTTATCCCCAGTATTATCAACAGAATCGCGATAACATTCCAAATTATATCGTAAAATATGATGTTATCCACATATCTGATTTGGTGTATGCGCATGATTTTGTGCTGAATAATTCCATCGTATAGTTGAAAAATTCCTCCACCTAATAAAATGCCACCCCACCATTTATAACGCCTAAATTTCTCACGACGTCTGAGGTCAGCAAATAGAAATAGTCCTGCAATTGTAGCAAACCAGCTAAACGCATGAAATAATCCATCAGAAAATAATCCTGCGGTTGTGGTTGACCTGTCATAAAAATGATGCCAATTCAATAATTGATGAAAAACGGTTTCGTCGATAAAGGCAACAATTCCCAATCCGAATAATATACCAGACCATATGTTTCTAGCTGTGTAATTAGCTGACTTTTCAGAGCTGTTTTGTCTATTCATTGGTAACTCCTTTCGATACAAATCGATCTATTTTTTATCATGATACCCGCAGTGAGCATGTTATAATCAGTTAAATATGAAAATTATGGAATAATAAGGAGAGGTAACGTGATTAAAGCAGTATTGTTTGATTTAGATGGGACATTATTAGATAGGGATCAATCCGTAAAACAGTTTATCTCCCATCAGTATGATAGATTAAGAAAGTCATTAAATCATATTCCGAAAGAAATATATATGCAGAGGTTTATTACGTTAGATGATAATGGGTATGTATGGAAGGATAAAGTCTATGAACAGTTAATCAAAGAGTTTGGTATTGGTGAATTAACTAAAGAACAACTTTTAGAAGATTATATCCAATATTTCAAGTATCATTGTATACCTTTTCCACAACTTATCCCCATGTTAGAAAACTTAAAAAAGCAGCAATTCAAATTAGGACTGATTACAAACGGTAAAGAGCAATTTCAAATGAACAATATCCAAGCATTGCGAATAACATCCTATTTTGACAAGATTCTCATCTCTGAATCGGAAGGTATTAAAAAGCCTGATCCCATCATATTTCAACGGACACTGGATAGGTTAGAGGTGTCTCCTGAACAAAGTGTTTTTATCGGCGATCATTTAGAAAATGATGTGTTCGCAGCAAAGAGAGTTGGGATGAATGTATTGTGGAAAAGTGCTTCTAATTACGAGGGAATTATTTCCATAACAGACTTAAGAGAAATAGAATTGTGGATAACTAAATGGAATGGAGGAGAAAAGTATGAAAATTGAGTTTTTAGGAACAGCTGGTGCGATGACCACTCCAAGACCACTCTGTACTTGTGATGTTTGTAAAGAAGCAAGAGAAAAAGGTGTTCCTTTTAGTAGATTAGGACCTAGTATTTTTATTCATGGACCAAATCTATTAATAGATACACCAGAAGAGATCACTGTGCAAATAAATCGATCATCTCTCAATCAAATTAATGGGATTCTGTATTCGCATTGGCATCCAGACCATGTAATGGGGATAAGAGTGATTGAATCTATTACAGCGGACTGGATTCATCATCCAGAGCATCCTGAGGCCATCAATGTTTATTTACCAGAGCAAGTAAAAAAAGATTTTGCTACATATATTGGCACTGATAAACATCTAACCCATTTGGAACGGCAGGGATACGCTCGTGTAGTGCAATTACAAGATGACGATAGAATTAGTGTCGACGAGGTAATGATTCAACCTATACGACTTGCAGAAGAATATGTATATGCCTATCTTTTGGACAATGGCAGTAAAAAGGGGCTGATTGCCATGGATGAATTAAATAATTGGCAGCCGAGTGAACAATTAAAAGAAGTGGATATTGCTATATTGCCTACAGGGGTATTTGAATATCATCCTATTTCAGGTGAACGGAAGATTCAAGCAGACCACCCGGTTCTGAAGGAAGAAGCAACTTTCGAGGAAACAATTAAAATCATAGATCAGTTAAAGGCAAAGAAGGTTATCTTAACGCACATTGAAGAAGCAGATCAATTGGGTTATTTAGAATTAAAAAAAATAGCAACCTATTATAATAATAAAGGATACAATATTGGATTTGCCTATGATACTTATAAAGTTAGTGTATAGTTTTTTATAAAAGCATTAGCGTTTCAAATTGTTGCCTTCAGGGAAAAATATGAGAAAATAATCATAATTTTTTAGCTGGAGGTAACGACCAAAATGTCCAATCATTCGGAAACAAAACAAAAAGCAAAAAAAGCAACAGATGAAGCAAAACCATGGTTAAGGGCTATAGCTCGTAGCGGATATATTGCAAAGGGCATCGTTTATATATTGGTTGGCATCCTATCGGTCATGGCTGCTTTAGGAGTTGGCGGACAAACAACAGACGGGTCTGGCGCCATTGCTGCTGTCGCGAATGAACCATTTGGCAATGTTCTGGTTTGGATTATTGCTATTGGTTTAATAATCTATGGTGGATGGAAGATTGTGCAATTGTTCAAAGGTCCTTCAAGAGAAAACAATAAAGGAAAAAACGTAATTATGAGAATTACATATCTCGTAAGCGCGAGTATCTATTTATCGTTAGCGTACAAGTCGTTCTCTATGCTTCTTTCTAACCAAAGCTCTAGTAGTTCCAGCTGGCTCAGTATCATATTGGATTTACCCCTTGGGGAATGGATTGTATTTAGTATTGGATTAGTAATAGCTTTTGTCGGGATAAACGAAATAATCAATGGCTACAAGGAGAAGTTTGTCGATAAGTTTAAGTTTCATGAAATGGGCAAAAAAGAAATAAAGCTAGGTAAAAAAGTAGGGAGAATCGGATTGATTGCTCGAGGTATAACATTTCTTGTCTTAGGTTTCTTTATTATGGCAACCGGATTCACCAAAGACTTACAAGTGGAAGCAGGTCTAGACGGTGCTCTTCAGAAAATTGCCCAGCAGCCATTTGGACAGTGGATGCTCGGTCTAGTTGCGATTGGTCTTGTACTCTATGGTGTGTTCCAAATCATGAAGGGAAAGAATCGTAATATGAATATCTATTAAATAAAACATTCAAGACTTGTAAGAAAGCATTAAATAATGAATACAAGAAAATTCACAAAAATATGCTGATTATGAAAGAATTTTGTATCGAATATGCTAAAGAAATTGTAACCATGGAAGGATTTTCATTCGTGGTTACAATTTTTTCAAAATATCCTTGACCTTCTCACAAAAATGTTATACTGTATATATTGATATAAACACTATAACAATTTGAGGTGGAAAAATGGAGTTCATGGATTTAATTTGGGCGTATCTTTTGGTATTTTTATTAGCGGCGACACCTTTTGTAGAAGCAATTTATCTAACACCTATTGCAGTAGTTGGGGGCTTGTCTCCTCTTCCGGTACTATTATTAGCAATTGCAGGAAATTTGGCTACCGTGTATCTTGTAATTATCTTTATAGAAATGATTAAACAATGGAGACAGAAAAAGAAAGACGAATCAGGCAAACGTGCAGAAAGAGCAGAAAAGCTGTGGAAAAAGTATGGATTAATTGGTTTAACATTAATAGGACCATTCTTAATCGGAAGTCATTTGTCGGCATTTTTAAGCTTGGTTTTTGGTGGGACGAAGAGGAATGTTACTTTATGGATAACAATAAGTGTTGCAGGTTGGAGTATATTACTGACAGTTCTAGCAGCATTCGGTGTAGACATCTTTCAAATAGATAATCCATTTATTGAACAGTTTTTCGAGTAAGTAGAAATTAAAGAAAGGGGGTTGATAAAGGTGTGGAAAGATTCATGGTGGCTAGCCAAGAAGGAGTTGAGTTTTCAATTTCCAGGTATTCTATTAACGCTTCTTGCCACGATCATTATCGCTTTTTTTACCGTTCCGCAACTTGATGCTCTTGTTCGTGAGATGTATAGCAATGAAACGCTTTATTGGAATCCTTTCTTGTTAGATCTTATTTTCTTAGGAGTTACGCCTTCTTTTTCTGCTTTATTTGTGTGGGGACCATATTTAAGTTTGCGTACGATCAAAGAAGATCCCTTTGGTAAAAGAATGGCTTTGTATCGATCCTTACCAATTTCGATGGATGTGTTAATAAGAAGTAGAATCCTTAGCATGTTAGTTATATTTATAATAATGTCGAGTGCCTTTTATACAATCATTTTTTTAATGTTACCAGATAGTTTTTTTTATAATGTTGAGGCGAGTCAGTTTCTCAGATTTGCACTTACCTGGTTTGGTTATGCTCTTGTATTAGGGAGTGTTAATACGTATATTGAATTTGGGACAAATGGTAGAGTGTTATATATATTTCCTTTGTTATTCTTAATTGTCATTGTCCTGGTACGAGTTGCATGTAGTAACATTTGGAATATGGGGGTCGTTGAAGCGAGTATTTTGCTTGTGTCCAGGTATTCCAATATTATTGTAATAGCAACTATTATCTTAGGTGTATTGGGGTGTGTCACCATTTCAAGGATGCTTAAGAAAAGGCTCCTTACAAGAGATTTTATCTAACGGAAAGGGGAGAAACGTATGAAGCTGCCGATTGAAGTATCTGAAGATAGCAAAGAACCAATATACTATCAAATAGAGTTGCAGATCAAAACATTAATTGTCAGTGGTCAGCTTCAAGCGGGTGCTGCCCTTCCTTCTATTCGAGCATTATCCAATGACCTATCCTGCAGTGTGATCACGACAAGAAGAGCATATCAAAACTTAGAAAATAATGACTTTATTCAAACCATTCAAGGAAAAGGTACTTATGTAAAAGAAGTGGATCAGCAAATTAAAACATCAATAAAGGATGAAGTCATTTATACGACATTTAAAAAAGCGTATGAGGAATCGAAGTTAATGGGTTATACCATAACAGAGATTAAAGAAATATGTGATAAAGTTTTTCGTGATCAAAAATGATGGGAGGATCATCAGATGAATCCTGTAATAAAAGTAAACTCCGTGGAAAAGGAGTATAAACATTTCCACTTAGGACCAATTGATTTTGAGGTGGAAAAAGGGACTGTAGTCGCAGTAGTAGGAGCGAATGGCTCTGGCAAAAGTACGTTGTTTAAAACGTTAATGGGGCTAGCTCAACCTGATAATGGGTACGTTCAATTATTCGGATTAGAAGAGCAGAAACAGGTAGTGGATGTGAAGAACCGAATTGGATTTGCAGGCAGCGGTTTATATCATGCATTTAGTCAGCTAACGGTTAATAAATTAGCGGAGTTTGTTAGTCATTGGTATACAACTTTGGAGAAGGATTATTACGAACATTTATTAAACAGGTACGAGATTAATGGTAAAGAGAAGTTTGCAAATTGTTCACTTGGTACTCAGAAAAAAGTCGAATTTGTATTAGCTATGGCACATCGCCCACAACTACTATTATTGGATGAGCCATCTGCAAATGTGGATATGCTATCTCAGCGCAGAATGAGAGAAGATTTAAAAAGTTTTATGGAACAAGAGGAGAATAGCATTGTTATTTCTACATATATACAAGATGAAGTGAAACAGATGTGTGATTATATCTGTATATTGGATGATGGGAAAATAAAGGGTTTCTTTGAGAAAGATGAGATTCGTCATTTATGGGCAAGACTTTGGATTTCTTCATTGCCTGATCAACTAAAGAACGACCCAAGGATTTGGAAAGTCGAGGAACATCCGCTTCAAGTGATAACCAATCAGCTTCCTGATATAGAAGAGGAATTGTTAAAGTGTCAAGTAGATATTATCCGTATTAAACGACTTGAACTTGATGACATAATGGAATATATGTTTATATTTAATAAAAAAACAACAAACACGAGTGGTGTTTTACTTAAGGGTGATGATTGTAATCATAAAAATAAAGTAAAACAGAATTAATAGGCATGTCTATGGTAGGTGGTTATCATATCTAATGTTTGCATATCAATAATAAGTAAATTATAATATAACTATATTGTATAACAAGATACTAAATCTTGTTGTTTTTTATTTACTATCATGTAATGCAAGGTAGGTGAAGAGCGTTATGACGATAAGAAGTCAGTTATTAAAAGGTATTCTAGAGGGTTGTATACTTGCAATTATTTCTAAAGAAACAGTCTACGGATATGAATTAGCAATGAAATTACAGCAACATGGATTAGATGTAAGTGAAGGATCTATTTATCCGCTATTATTGAGGTTACAAAAAGAAAAATGCATAGAGGGCGAAATGCGAAAGTCTGCGAATGGCCCCAATCGAAAGTACTATAAGCTTACAACAGAGGGAGAAAATGCCTTGGAGCAATTTAAACAGAACTGGCAACGCCTAAAATTGCCAGTAGATCAATTATTGAAAGAGGAGGGATAGAAATGAATGCTGATTCACTGATAACGGAAAATAATGAGAAAAGAAAGCAATTAAATAACGAAAACAAGAAAATTTACGAAGATATGCTGATATATATTCGTCTTGCTTATCAAAAATCAGAACAAGAGACAGAAGAAATTTTAATGGAATTGTTAGACCACATGCTGATTATGCAAGAACAGGGAAATGATATTTCGGGTTTAGTGGGGGAAGATCCAAAGCAATATGCTGATGAGATTATTGATGAATTACCTAAAAGCTTGACGAAAAAAAGAGTAGAGTTGCTTTTTATGGGTCTATTTCACTTTTTCGGTGTAAGTATGCTTTTTACAGGATTAATTCAAAGTGTGATGTATTATGGTTTTGGCAGATGGGAAGGCACTAAAACCTATTATTTAGGAAGCGGTGCTGTTCTTTCTATATTGTCGGTCGGAATCGTATTTGCAGTAGTTTATTTCTGTATCGAATATTTAAAATGGACCTGTTTCAAAAATATGAATCGGATTTTGGATTTTATACTGTCCGGCTTTATATTCGGTATCCTGCCATTTAGTGTATTTCTGGGTATCTATTACTTCATGCCGGAATTTGGCCCATCCGTAACTGTACCAATTTATAGTTTGATATTAATAGGGATATTATTTCTAGGGGTAGGCATCTGGTTACTCAAGAAAGGGAAACGTGGAAGAGAATGAATGTAATTATTTTAGCATTAGGCATTGCAACAGCTGGCTATTTCATTGGAAGAGGACTTGAAAACTTTCAAAACCCTGACTCTAGTAATTCTTTAACCCATGTATTTGATGAAGAAGACGAACTGTTAATTAAAGAGAAAGAGGTCCATCATTATATAGGTATATCAAAAGAAGATGCTCAAACGCTATTATCTGAGTACTCCAATGTTCCGCATATTCGTTTAAATGGCAATATCTATTTCAATAAAAGTCAATTGAAGGAATGGCTTTCTGTTCAGACCAAACAAACACCCTAGAATTGAACTTAGGGTGTTTGTCAGAAATATAATTACTTCATTATTTTCCTATAAATTGTTGTGTCCAATGATTTCCATTCTCGACATACCCAACACCAATATGGGTAAAGTCTCCATTTAAAATGTTTGCACGATGTCCTTCACTATTCATCCAACCATAGACGACTTCTTCAGGCGTACGTTGTCCTTTTGCAATATTTTCTCCAGCAGTACGATAGTTAATACCTGCTTGTTGCATCATATCAAAAGGCGATCCGTGCGTTGGACTATTATGACTGAAGTATCCGTTAGTTGCCATGTCTTTTGACTTTTGACGGGCTACCTGACTCAATTTTTTATCTAATTTAAGGGCTGGTAACCCTTGTTTTTGTCGTTCCTGATTGGTTAAATCTACTACCTGTCTTTCGAATTGACTTACCTCTGTGGTTTGTTGAGGCTCTTCACTTGTTTCTTTCTTTGTTACTTCTGTTGTTGGTGTTGCTTCTGTTTCTGGCTCTATATTACCTTCATTTTCAGACTCTTGACTAGCTGGTCTTTCCTCTGAAATTTCTTGTTCTGGTGTGTCTTGTTTTTGCTTAGGCTCTGGTTGTGTTACTTCTTGTTTCTTCTCTTCCTTTGGTTTTTTCTCACTTGTTTCTTCCTCTTGTGTAGCTTCTTTTTCAGAATTTTTTTCTCTTGTTGTTTCTTCCTTTTTCGATACATCTGCGATAAACTTATCTATTAAACTTTGAATGTTAGATTCTGTGAATTTCTCAATCTTAATTGTTTGGATAAGCTGATTAGAGACATGGTGATTGGCGCTAAGTGTTGAATCGGATGAAAAACCAGTTCCCACTAATAAGATACCCATAAATAAACTGCTAATGAATATTTTTTTAATCATGCTACAAACTCCTTTTCTTTTCGACTTAAATCTATCATATCATGGATTTTTTGTAATAATTCTGGATGATATTACTAACATCTAAATAATTCGACTTTAACTCTGCAGGAAAGGCGGTTTATATGAAATAATCACCTTTTATTGGTAGAAAAGGATAAAAATAAATAAATGATATTGTTGACAAGCTGAAAATACTCTTTTATTGTGACAAATTGTTACTCTCTCATTTCGTATATTACAAATTTTACAAAAGAAGAATTGGTACACTTTCAATGAAAAATAAAAAAATTACATTTTGTAAATAGTCTTAAAATTAACAGATCACTTCTAGATGTGAGTAACGCACTTATTGCTAGGGGCAGGATGTCCAATAACTATCTGTTGTGGTAAAATATAGGGAATTCATTATTTTTCGGGGGGAATTTCTTATCAATACTATTATGCTATCTATCATTTTGTATATTTTTGGGGTGTTTATTCTTTATGTAGTTATTGAAACTGCAGTCAAAAGAGGTATTAACAGCTCGATAGTAGGTCAATTTTTCGAGAAGAAGTCTGAATTTAAAGAAGGTAAAAGCTCTTCTCTTAACAATGATATAGATGAAGATTAGCAACAAGGATCATGTAACAGTAAGGGTCGAATTTTATAAATAATATTAAAATTTTTATTTTACTTACTTATGAGTTATTGAAAGGATGTGACGTTATTTGAGTGACTTCAAGGCGATGCTATTTGATCTAGATGATACCCTGCTTAATAGGGATGAAGCGGTGGAAAAAATGTTTTCCGTTATTTATGAAACGTGTTATGAAGGTGTTAAACATTCAACAAATAAAAAAATGCTGCAAAAATTCAAAGAATATGATAAAAGAAGTTACGGCTGTGGTGATAAAATAAAAGTTTTGGAACCATTCTTTGATGAATTTCCACCTAAATATAGATTGCCACGCACTTCCATTCAAAATTTTTGGAATAGTCATTTTCCTTATTGCTTTTCTATCAATCAACATACTATAAATATCGTTAACACTATAAAAATGCATGTGGAAGTTGCAATTATAACAAACGGCTCCATTCAGAGACAAAAAGCTAAAATAGAAACTACTAATTTAAGTAGTTGTTTTGAAACTATAATTATCTCTGAAGAAGCGGGATTTAGTAAACCTGACAAACGTATATTTCATTTAGCGTTAAATAAGCTTAATGTACAACCGGAAGAGGCAGTATTCATTGGAGATGACATTGAAAAAGATATTGGCGGTTGTCAAAAGGCCAATATGAAGGGCATATGGTTCAATCCTCGAATGATCAGGAATGAAACCAGTATAAAACCATATGCCGAAATTAGTTCCCTTGATCAATTATTAAGGTGTTTTACATAATTCGGTAAAGGCAACATTTCCTTTACATATAGTCATCACGACTTGGTTTTGCTCGTCTAAAATAACAATGTCAGCATCTTTCCCAATGGCAAGGCTTCCCTTTCGATCAAAGATGTCCAATTTCTTTGCAGGGTTTACTGAAGTCATTTGGATTGCCTCTTGTATGGAGCAATTAGTATAGTTCATTATATTTTGAAAAGCTTCACTTAACTTCAAAGTGCTTCCTGCTAATGTGCCATCTTTTAATGTCGCCATATTCTGTTGAACGGTACAAGTCTGACCACCAAGATCATAACTGCCATCAGGTAAATATTTAGCACGCATGGAATCGGTAATAAGAATTAATCTGTTAGCGGAAAGTTGATTATAAGCTATTTGTATAGCGTCAGGTGTCACATGTAATCCATCTGCGATAATTTCAACCGTTAATTGTTTCTGAAGCCAAGCAGCACCTACTACTCCTGGATCACGATGGTGAAATCCTCGCATTTGATTATATAAATGTGTGACATGCGATAAACCGTGCTCGATTGCTGTTAACGCTTCATGATAAGTGGCATTTGAATGTCCGATCGAAGCAATAATACCTTCTTTATGTAAATAATGAATCAAGGACAATGCATCCGATTGCTCTGGAGCTAACGTGACTAGTTTAATGTTTTGATTAGCGAAAGTATTCCATTTTCTAAACAAGGATAGGTTTGGATCTTGAATGTGTTCCTTCGGTTGAGCTCCTGCTCTTTCTGGATTAATAAAGGGACCTTCTAAGTGAACTCCTAAAACTTCAGCTTGTATTGAATCCGCTTGATGGTTCATATAGCTAGCCACGTTTTGGAGGGCGTGTTCGATATTTTCCTCATTTTGTGTCATCGTCGTTGCCAAAAAGCAAGTGGTTCCCTCTTGAGGTAGTGCTGTGGCAATGTGATGGATTGCTTCAGGAGTAGCATCCATCACATCCGATCCATTGGCACCATGAATATGAATATCGATCAAACCTGGGATTGCTTTAAAATGCCGGTCCAATTCAATTAAGGTAAAGTTATCCTGATTATTTAAGTCGTCAATTTCCCCGATTTCAGTAATCTTTCCCCTTTTGATTTTAATATAACCTTTAGAAATGACCGTGTTCTCTGAAAAAATTTTCATATTTGCAAGTATTAAATTGCTTTTCTTCATTGATTATCACGCCTTATTGAAAATATATATATTCATCATATCATGGTATGCTTTTTATACAGAATCATATATACTATATGATTATAGCTCTTTTTAAAAAAGGAAGGTTTCTGTCATGACAGATGAAAATCAAAATATAACAAGAATCGAACTAGATGGAAAAGAATACATATTAATTGGTACAGCACATGTTTCCAAACAAAGTGCTGAGCAAGTAAGGCAAGTAATTGAAGAAGAACAGCCGGATTCGGTATGTGTGGAACTTGATAAACAACGGTATGAATCGGTTGTGAATGGCAGTAAGTGGAAGGATATGGACATTTTTCAAGTCATTAAAGAAAAGAAAGCAACGCTATTGTTAATGAACTTAGCAATTTCCTCTTTTCAAAAACGAATGGCAAAACAGTTTGGGATTCAGCCTGGACAAGAAATGATTCAAGGCATTGAATCTGCAGACGAGATAGGGGCAGAATTAGTGTTAGCGGATCGCAATATTCAAATAACATTTGCCCGGATCTGGGGAAGTATTGGGTTGAAAGGGAAAATGATGTTATTAACGCAAGTATTAGGTGGTGTCTTTTCTAAGGAATCCATTACAGAAGAGGAATTAGAAAAGATGAAAACACAAGATTCGATTGATAGTGTGTTAAGTGAATTCTCCGAGGCCTTTCCTCGTTTAAAGAAACCATTAATTGATGAGCGGGATCAATACTTAGCACAGAAGATTAAGAAAGCACCAGGTGAAAAAATTGTAGCTGTTCTAGGTGCTGCCCATGTTCCGGGGATAACAAAAGAAATTCATAAAGAGCAGGATTTGAAAAAACTAACGAAATTGCCACCGAAGTCAAAAGCACCAAAGATTATAGGTTGGTCGATTCCAGTGGTGATTATTGCTTTAATTGCTTACACTTTTTTATCTGATCCTGTCTCAGGCTGGCAACAGGTGATGAGTTGGCTGGTCTGGAATGGTGGCTTTTCGGCATTGGGTGTGGTTCTTGCCATGGGCCATCCGTTAGCGGTATTGACCGCATTAGTAGCCGCTCCCATTACATCACTGAACCCACTGATGGCGGCGGGTTGGTTTGCCGGATTTGTTCAGGCACTGGTAAAAAAACCGCACGTATCTGATTTTGAATCTTTATCAGATGATGTACATACGGTAAAAGGTTTCTGGCATAATAAAGTGACGAGAATTCTTTTAATTATCGTGTTTGCAAACTTGGGAAGTACGTTAGGTACCATTATAGCAGGCACGGATATTATTCGAGTTTTTTTAAATAACTTATAAGAAAATGGACTTTTCTAGGAGAAAAGTCCACTTTTTAAACTTTAAGTAGAACACTTGTTCTATTTTATGTTATACTAAAGACAACCCTCTCGAAAGAAAGGGGGTGAGGAATATGGAAGTGGTACTAACGTTGGTTGCTTTAAGTGTGAGCATTGCGGTTGCTTGTCTAAATTTAACAACTGCAATTATGAACTTAAAAAGACATATGAAAAAGGATCATCGCTCTGCCAAGCGACGACCCAAGTAAAACCACATGAGTGTGAGGAGAATTCCTCGCACTCACTCCATATTCTATTTCTATTATACAAGAAATATGTGTGCGATGTAAACGAATTTCGCTTTATCACGATAACTTCCTGATAAGTTTTGCTAAAAATCAGTGGGGGTAAAAACTCTACTGATTGAAGTCTCACTTTCAAACTAAAGTATGTCTTCTATTGTTTGTTCGATTGTCGTATAACGAAAAGTGTAACCTGCATCTACTAATCGTTTAGGCAGAACCCACCTGCTTTTTAAAATAAGCTCCGTTTCCGTTCTTAAAAAAATTGCACCTAGCTCCAATAATGGGGCAGGAGCTGGTAACCCTATCGGGCGATTTAGATGTTGGCGTAATGCCCGCATTAAATGATGATTTGGAATTGGATTTGGAGAAGAACAGTTGAATACACCTGACAATTGTTTTTCTTCTTTTAGAAATTGGGTAATTTGAAATAAATCCTCCACATGTATCCAACTGAACATTTGGTTTCCGTTCCCTTGGATACCGCCAAGTCCGTAGGTAACTAAGTTTTTATATGGGGTGATCACACCACCGTCAGGTCCAAGGACGATCGCAATCCGCAGTGCAATTTGACGCGTGTTTGGTAACGAAAATTGAAAGAAAGCTTTTTCCCATTTAGTAGCTACATCCACAGAAAAGCCTGTGCCAATCTCCCCGTTTTCTTCAGTCATCGGCCGATCTTCGGCGTGACGGTATATTGTTGCAGTACTAGAATTAATCCATAACTCTGGAGGATTTTCGCATTTTTTGATGGCATCCCCAAGCAGCTTTGTTGTCCCTGTTCGAGAAGTAATAATTTCTTTTTTGTTATTTTCATGATAACGACAGTTAACTGATTTACCTGCTAAATTAATGACCAATTCCGCGTTTTCTAAAGCTTCGACCATCGCTTCTTGTTCATTCCACTTAATGGCTGGGGATTTACGCGCAATGATTTTAACGTCATACCCCTTTTTAGTAAATCGTTTTTTTAAATAATTTCCAATAAATCCAGTTCCACCTGCTAATACCACTTTTGGTTGCATTTACTACACACTCCCAATGTTTGCATTTTCTTTATCTTAACAAAAGTAAAGTCATTGTAAAATTTTTCTGACAATTATTCAGGTATTTGTTATAATTAACAGTTATAAAGAACGTTAATCACACCGAGCTTACCTTAAAAAAACGATAATGGATGAATGGAGATGACACTTGATGAACAAGGCATTAATTAATATTGATTATACAAATGACTTTGTCGCGGATAATGGTGCATTAACATGTGGGGAACCAGGACAACAAATTGAGGACAAAATTATCGCTATTACGGAAGACTTTGTGAAAGAGGGAGCATTTACTGTGTTTGCAATCGACCTTCATGAGAGGGGTGATCGACATCATCCAGAAGTGAAACTTTTTCCACCTCATAATATTCGAAATACCAAGGGGCGGGATCTGTACGGAAGATTGAAGACTCTCTATCACCAGTATGAAAATGAGGCACATGTATATTATATGGATAAAACGAGGTATTCTGCTTTTACAGGAACCGATTTAGAGATTAAACTAAAAGAACGAGGAATTAATGAAGTGCATTTGGTTGGTGTTTGTTCTGATATTTGCGTATTACATACTGCTGTGGACGCGTATAATAAGGGATATAACATTGTTATTTATCAAGATGCGATCGCTTCTTTTAACCCATCAGGACATGAGTGGGCACTGGGACACTTTAAACATACTTTAGGAGCAAAGGTAATAGAATTTGGAGGGTAATAACAATGACTTACGAAGACGATAGCTTAATGCTTCATACCGATCTCTATCAAGTGAATATGGCAGAAACATACTGGCGAGATGGCAAAGCACAAAAAAAGGCAGTATTTGAACTATATTTTCGCAAATTACCATTTGACAATGGTTACGCTGTTTTCGCAGGATTGGATCGTGTATTGAACTTTATCGAGAATTTTGGATTTTCCGAAAGTGACCTTAGCTATTTAAAGGAAATCGGCGGCTATGAGGATGACTTTTTAGACTATTTAAGACAATTACGTTTTACGGGTACCATTCGCTCAATGAAAGAAGGAGAGGTTGTTTTCGCAAATGAACCTTTAATGAGAATAGAGGCGCCTTTGGCAGAAGCGCAATTAATTGAAACGCCTTTACTTAACATTGTGAATTACCAAACATTAATCGCCACCAAAGCGGCAAGAATTAAATATGTGGTAGGAGATAATACAGTAATGGAGTTCGGGACAAGAAGAGCACATGAAATGGATGCTGCCATTTGGGGGACAAGAGCTGCCTATATCGGAGGATTTTCTGCCACCAGTAATGTGAGAGCAGGGAAACTTTTTGGCATACCAATTGCAGGTACACATGCTCATTCGATGGTACAAGCATACCGTGATGATTATGTTGCTTTTCAAAAATATGCAAGCACCCATAGAGATTGTGTCTTTTTAGTAGATACCTATGATACATTGCGGTCGGGCTTGCCAAATGCAATTCGTGTCGCAAAAGAATTTGGTGACAAAATCAATTTCCTTGGGATTCGCTTAGATAGTGGAGATATGGCATATTTATCAAAAAAAGCACGAAAAATGTTAGATGATGCAGGTTTTCCAGATGCTAAGATTATTGCCTCCAATGATTTGGATGAATACACCATTTTAAACTTACAAGCGCAAGGGGCACAAATCGATATTTATGGAATTGGTACAAAACTAATTACCGCTTTTGATCAGGCGGCGCTTGGTGGGGTTTATAAGTTAGTAGCGATCGAAGACAACGATGAAATGATTGATACCATAAAAATTTCGGCTAACCCTGAGAAGGTAACAACTCCAGGTAGTAAAAAGGTATATCGCATTATTAATAATGAAAACGGACATTCAGAAGGGGACTATATTGCATTAGAAAATGAAAATCCTCAAGAAGAAGAACGTTTGAAAATGTTCCATCCAGTGCATACATATATAAGTAAGTTTGTAACTAATTTTACCGCAAAGAATTTACATGAAGATGTGGTTGTGAGTGGTAAGATCAATTATCAAAGTCCATCCCTGGAGGAAATTCAAAACTATACGACTAGTAATATGAACTTGTTATGGGAAGAATACAAACGAACCATGAAGCCGGAAGAGTACCCAGTTGATTTAAGTGAAGCATGCTGGGAAAACAAAATGAATCTCATTCGCAATATCAAGAAAAAAGTAAAACAAATGGTAGAGTAAAGAAAGGAGTCTTTAATGTGCGTGCATTACAAAAAGAAATTATTAAAGCCTTAAAAGTCCAGCCAACCATTGATCCTAATCAGGAATTCCGTCGTAGTGTTGAATTTGTCAAAGCTTATTTAAGTAAACACTCTTTTTTAAAAAGTGCTGTATTAGGTATCTCAGGAGGGCAAGACTCCACTTTGGCAGGTTACATTTGTCAAACGGCAGTCAATGAGTTGAATGCAGATCAACAAGAAGAAAAGTATCAATTTATTGCGGTCCGTCTGCCATATGGGGAGCAAGCCGATGAAGATGATTGTATTGATGCCATAAATTTCATCAAACCGAGCAGGGTAGTACGCGTCAATATTAAAGCAGCGGTTGATGCCAGTGAAATAGCAGTTGAAAAGGAAATCGGCAATATTAGCGAATTTGTCAAAGGAAATACCAAAGCACGTGAAAGAATGAAAGTACAATACGATATAGCAGCAGCGTGTGATGGCGTTGTAATAGGTACAGATCATGCAGCAGAGGCAGTTACCGGATTTTTTACGAAATATGGAGATGGCGCAGCTGACATTTTACCATTATATCGCTTAAACAAAAGACAAGGCAGGTCCATGTTAAAAATGCTAGGATGTCCGGAACATTTATATACAAAGGTACCAACAGCAGATTTGGAAACAGATAAACCACAGGTTCCTGATGAAGTCGCACTAGGAGTTAGTTACGAGGCGATAGATGATTATTTAGAAGGTAAGGGTGTAAACGAAGAGCAAGCTGAAACGATTGAAAATTGGTATACGAAAACACGACATAAGCGAGAAGAACCAGTAACAGTTTTTGATAAATGGTGGAAATAATATAGTGAGAGAATGATCAGTAGGGGTTTTGACCTGCTGATCATTAGTGTATAGGGTATTAGCCTCTGTTTACACCCAATTAGCTTGTTTTTCTTTCGTGAAGCGGGTGTGTTAGTCTCGTAACCTTATAAGGTGGTCGCTTTCTTAAGGGACACCTTTTAATTGCTATTTTATATGGGATTTGTTATATTTATCTCGAATTCAAACTAGATGACATCTGTGTTAGGAGATGAGTGTATGAACGGATTAAAAGGAATGCACCATGTAACAGCTATTACTAGTAGCGCAGAAGAAAATTATAAATTTTTCACATATGTACTTGGCATGCGTTTGATTAAAAAAACGGTAAATCAAGATGATATTCAAACCTATCATTTGTTCTTTGCGGATGATAAAGGTAGCCCGGGTACGGATATGACTTTTTTTGATTTTCCAGGGATTCCAAAAGGATCACACGGAACAAATGAAATCTACCGAACGGCTTTTAGAGTACCTTCAGATGCTGCGCTGGACTATTGGGTTAAGCGATTTAATCGCTTAAATGTGCATCATAATGGAATAAAAGAACAATTCGGCAAAAAAGTGCTTTCGTTTGTTGATTTTGATGATCAACAATATCAGTTAATATCAGATCAAAACAATGAAGGAGTGGCTTCGGGTACACCGTGGCAAAATGGACCGATCCCATTAGAATTTGCTATCACAGGTTTGGGTCCTATTACAGTGCGTATTCAGGATTTTAAGTACTTTAAACAGGTTATGGAAAAAATATTGATGTTTAAAGAGATAGATCAGGAAGACTCTTTTCATTTGTTCGAAGTAGGAGAAGGCGGAAATGGTGCTCAAGTGATAGTAGAAGAAAATGTGGTACTACCAATGGCTAAGCAAGGTTATGGTACAGTCCATCATGCCGCTTTTCGTATTGACGACTTGGAAACATTGCATCAATGGGATCAGCATTATCGCAGTTTTGGTCTTCAGACATCTGGATATGTCGATCGCTTTTTCTTTAAATCGTTGTATACAAGAGTAGCTCCACAAATCTTGTTTGAACTGGCAACAGATGGACCAGGATTCATGGGGGATGAGCCTTATGAAACGTTAGGCGAAAAACTTTCCTTACCGCCATTTTTAGAAGATAAAAGAAAAGAAATTGAGGGTATGGTACGCCATATTGATACAGAAAGAAGCACAAAGCATTTTGAAAAAGAATATGAATAATTGCCTAATCGGTTAGCAAAAAAGTGATCCGGACGTTGCAAATTCAAAGGGATTTGTGGTCGTTCGGATTTTTTAATACAAAGAAAACTCTCAACAGCGAGTAATCCTCATTAATCCTTCCAAAGCATGTTGTATATTTTAAAGGAATGATATAATATATACAATAATTGCGGAGGAGGTACATACGGATGACACAGATACATTATGTTGAACACAATAGGGCACACAACGGTAATTTTGTTATTGATGTTCCAGAGGGATATCATTGGCTTCTTGTCATCACGAAGACCCCCGCGCAATTCTGGGTGAATGGTGACATTAAGGAGTATCCGCCATACACCACCATTCTCTATCGTCCTAAACAGAAAGTGTATTACAGAGCCTGCACGGATCAATTCATTAATGACTGGATTCGTTTTGAATCTGATGCCCCTTATATAACGGATTCACCGCTGCCATTCGGCCATCCCTTTTCCCTGAATGATCCAAATTACTGTCACAAACTATTTGAACTATTATCTATAGAACACAACTTCAATCGAGATTACAAAAAATCTTCCATAGACTATTTGTTGAAGACATTATTTAATAAACTAATGGAATCGTACTTTCATGGAGACATCTCTCCCCAATACTACAATCTGTTAAAAATTCGTACCATGATTCAAAATAATCCGGGGGAAGATTGGACGGTCTCAAAGATGGCAGATTACCTCCGAATTAGTCCAGGATATCTGCAGTCGATATACAAAAAAACTTTTGGGATCTCCTGTATAGATGACGTAATCGACAATCGAATTCGGTTAGCTAAAGAATACTTAGTTCATAGCAACGAAAGCATCGAAGAAATCGCTTCACAATGCGGGTATCAAAATGTGGAACACTTTTACAGGCAATTCAAGCATATGACAGGAAAAACTCCAAGAGGATACCAAAAACATAGTTCTTGAACTTATTTTTCTAAGAGAGAGGATCCATTCAACCATGTATATTTTATTTCGAGTTGGATTTAGTTAATCGATGCGTAGATCAGGTGATCTATTCTAAACAGTAAAAATGAAGTTTCACTGCTAGCCCTTCATTTACCTGTAGCGGCTCTAACTTTCCAATCAGAGTCTTTTCATTTAACCATGAGTACCGACTACTTATAGGGGTCAAAAAGCTGGGGTGTGTCCAGATTGTATCTTCGCCATTACTACCATGGACTCCTTCGTTAATAATGGAAATTAATGTTCCGTCATCCGTCTCCAAGGTATACCTTGCCCAGACTTCAGTACTGCCATCTTCACGAACTGTGTTCCAATCTGCTCCGCCAGGTACGACACTTCCTTTAATCGCCGATCCTTCAAAGGTCCCTCCTACAATTGGTATGACGCGAAGAAATCCTTTAGGTGTATCTCCAATTTCCATTGGCTCTGAACATTCCACATAAACTTCCATTATCTTTTCTAATTCCATCGGCTGACCTCCTTTATCTAGATTTGTTTTTAATTACTGTGTCGATTCGATTATAATAGTAAGAAGAGGACGCATAGGCGTATTCCAACAAAATGCTGTATATGTTGAAACCACCATATGCGTAATTGTAACTAAAATATGGAAAGAACGGGCCTTATTCTTCGTTTTCAAAAAGATCTGGCAGTATATCGTAAATGTACTGATTTTGCCAATACCATGAATGTGTCCCACCATCAGCATCAATAAAGTAAAAATTGCCCTTACTTGTATCAGATGAGTAGTTAAAGACATCTGTTAATTCTTTCATCGCATCGATCTGAGGTTTCAAGTTCGGGTACGCAATGTCTTTATTGCCTGTGGCACTGAAAATATAGTAATCCTGAGGTGTATAACCGGATTCTCTTACAACATCCGCAAGGTATTCAGCTGTTTCCACCGGCTTGCTTCCACCAGCATTGGAACCTAGTGCCCAGCTGTCACCACTTAGAGGCATATAATACTTGAAATAATCCAGGGCTTCTGTAAATGTAAACCAAGTTGTTACTGCTCCCATAGAGAAACCGCCAAATGCCCGATGTGCTCTGGTTGCTTGTAAATCATCCAAACTTGCCGATTCGGCATAGGTATGATATTCGGTCTCCACTAATGGAACGATGTCATTAATCAACTCTTCGTGGAAATGTTCGGGTTCATTTTTTCCTCCGTAAAAAGTAGGCGTCACCACAATAAGAGGTTCAATGTCGCCATTTGCAATCATGTTGTCCAATATTTTCATCAACTCTTTACTTTCACCTGGTCCACCAAAAATGAGGTCCTCATTCTCACCGCCCCCATGCATTAGGTAAAGAACATTATATTTTTTGCTCGAATCATTTGCATCATAACTGTGCGGGAGGTATACATTTAGCTTCTTATCATCTGTCCCATTATCTAAATTAGGCGTTGCATATTGTAATGTTTGAATGGTCCCCGGCTGATCACTTTCCATTCGATATTCATCTGGAACCGGTTCGAAATATTTTTCATTTGCTGCCTCTTCTGTCATTTCCAGTTGGCTAATAGCATCTTTTAATGCATCGTATTGTTCATCAATTTGACTTTGAGTGACTTTGTTATTGATTAGTGTACTTTCAGTAATATTACCAATGGCATCGGTAACTATATTTGAATTTTTGTAAAGCGTAAAATCCATTTCAAGCGTACTCTTGACCAAATTAATGAGGTCATATGGATTCAACCCGCTAACCTGTTTCTTTTTTTTGCCAGCCAGTACAATCTCACCAAATTGACTTGTATCATTCCAGGCATTTCCTGTTGAATCGAAAACATTAATGCTTCCTGCTCTCTCTGATTCGATTGCATCATTTACCTGCAATTCAACACCTAGCACTTTTCCGTTCTCTGGAATATCTTTGAGTGCAATTCTTGTTTCGATTACATAACCATTATCCGTTACTTTGGCTGAACTGAAATAATCCTCGACATTGCCGATATCCACGGTAAGCATATTTTCATAGTTTACTCGGATATGCAAGTCATCTACCCCATATTCTTGAGACTTATCATTATTTTCGTCTAAAAAAACTTCTATTGAATCTTGCATGTATGGCGTATCGGATTGTACGGATAAATTTTCGTCTTGGACTTCTGCAAGGATATACAACGCATGCTCGTCCCATAACGCCTTAAATGTTGCCGATGCACTATCAGTAGATACATGATTCGGTGTAACCTCAGGTGCCTTTTTCCATACTTCATCTACTTCTCCGTCAATGAGAGGAGACCCGAAATAGGCCACCATTCTTCCCTGTTCATCAAATCCGTCCTTATCTACTGGTACTTTAGCAGGTACCGTATTTGGTTTACCTGACGGACTCCCTTTGCCTGCTGCAGAGACATCAGCAAAATTGCTGATCGAATATGTGAACACAAGAGTTATCACCACTAACAGTAACATTCCTGGAAAAAGAAACAACCGTTTTACTTTGTTCATAAAAATTCCTCCTCAGTAATTTAGGTTAGAAAGCGGTTTCAATAATACTTAATATACAACATGCTGTTTTCTATTTCTTAAAAAGTTGTTGAGAGAAATGATATAGTCCGCTACTCCAGACGGCAGGTTCATGTCCACCTTGATCTACATACCATTTATGAGAGATATTATTTTCCGTTAAGCTATTATGGAAGTTTTCACTAATAGATAGTAAATTGTCCTCATCTCCGCATGATAACCAAAGTAAATGTAGACGCTTAGATATTTTTTTTGGATCTACAAGTAATTCTTCTGGTGCTTTTGTATTTGGTGCTGCAGAGAATGCCCCAACCCAGGAAAAGGTATCTAAATGATTTAATCCAAAGTTTAATGATTGACCCCCGCCCATAGATAACCCTGCCAATGCACGGTGATGGCGATTTTTCCAAACTGGATATTCTGATTCTATATGTGGGATAAGATCATCTAGTAAATCGCCTTCAAATCTTTCAAATGCTGCAATTTTCTCAGGATCAAAGATATCTCCAATCGGACGGTCATCTTCCATTGCCCGACCATTTGGAAAAACAACAATCATAGGTTCTAGTTTATTCTCCGCATATAAATTATCAAGAATGTTTTGAGGGTTCATTTGGTCATTCCATTCATTTTCGTCCCCACCTATTCCATGCAGAAGATATAAAACATTGTATTTTTTCTTTGGTGAGTATCCTGGAGGAGTATAAACCAATGCATTACGATTAACTCCAACTGTAGTAGAATAATATGTTATCATATTCATTTCTCCATGAGGAATTCCACTTTGATATTCATCATATCCAGGAGGTGCGGGTTCTGTTTTCTCAGATGCTATAACGGAGCCTGGAGCCATTGCAAAAATGATACAAAAAGATAGTGTCAGCAAGTAAATCTTCCTCAACTTTTTCACCTTCCTACTTTTTATTGTAATAGCTCTATTTTCTCACGAACACGAAAATACTTTCATCCTCAGGTCATTTATCCCCACCTTTCAGCAGTCAGTGAATTACAAATCCTATGCTAAACTCTATGAACAAATACAAAGTTACTATATTTTGTTTGATCATGACAATGATCTAAACGAATGTAAAATTGATCTATTCTAATATAAAATGATAGAACTACAGATATATTATTCATATTATATATTTTTCCCATCACAAGGTTACTATTAATAAAATATAATAAATACTTCTTGATCTCCTCTATACGACTTTACGAAACTTTTACTTCATTTTTAAACAAGCTTAATAAACCTCTATTAAACTAAAAAGGTAGATTCAATTTGAGTTTAACAGGGGGAAATATAAAATGAAGAAAATTTGGTTTTTGCTTATAACCATGCTGTTTGCTGTTGTTTTAGTGGCATGTGGTGAATCAGAAGAAGGATCGGCTGAAGAAGCAGACGAAAACAATACAGAAGAAACGGAAGATAATACAGGTGGAGAGACGGAAAACCAAGAGGAAGAAACGAGTAACAAAGAAATTGAGACACTTTCTATAGGCTTTGTTCCTTCACGTGAACCTGAGGAAATTATTACGGCAACGGAACCATTAAAAGATCTATTAAAAACAGAAATGGAGACACTTGGTTATGACATTGGCGAAGTGGATATTACTGTAGGTACCAATTATGAAGCAGTGGGGGAAGCATTGTCTGCAGGCACAACAGATATTGGCTTAATTCCGGGTGGTACATATGTGCTTTATGATGATGGTGCAGAAGTTGTGTTAACGTCAACTCGTGCTGGCTTAAATAATGATTCTGATAGTGCGAAGGATTGGAATGACAATAAACCAACAGAAGCTAGTGATGAACAAGTAACTTATTATCGTGCTTTAATGATTGCAGGACCATCTGATAAAGGACAAGAGTTAGCAGAAAAAGTGAACAGTGGAGAAGAGCTTACTTTTGACGATGTTAACAGTGCAACATGGGCAGTAATGTCATCTTCATCTCCTGCCGGTTACATCTATCCAGCGTTATGGTTAAAAGATAATTATGATAAAACAATTACAGATTTAGACAATGTTGTGCAATCTGACTCTTATGGAAGTGCCTTTGCTCGTTTGGCTGCCGGTGAAATTGATGTAATGGTGACCTATGCAGATGCCCGTCGTGATAATGAAGAAACATGGGAAAGTGAGTTCGGACGCGAGGCATCGATTTGGGATGAAACAAATGTGATCGGTGTAACGCCTGGTATCTATAACGATACGATTAGTGTCAGCAAAAACTCCGATAAAATGGATGATGATTTAAAAGCAGCGATCCAACAAGCCTTCTTGAATATTTCTGAAACAGAGGAAGGAAAAGAAGTCATTTCAATTTACAATCATGAAGGCTATCAGAAAGCAGAAGATTCTGACTATGACAATGAACGCCAAGCACAAGAAATGGTGCAAAGTTTAAATTAAAAATAAAACAGATGAGGCTGGGACAAAAAATTAATAATTACAAAAGTCCAAACGATTAGGATAGACTCGTTTGGACTTTTATGCATAGTTGAAAAAGACTATTCAATAAACTGATGTGGTCATTTTGAAATGAGTAGAGTGCTAACAGAGCGCTCCGGCCGATTGCTTCGCTTTCCACGGGGACGGCTACAGCTAATTTTTCAAAATAAAATTTATTTTATTTTGAAAAATGGATCTTCAGCTCGCCCTGTTCCTGCAGGAGTCTTCGCAATCGGCCTCCGCTATTTGAGTAATTCTACAATGTTTGTACCAGCTAGCATTTGGAACTCCTAAGCCAAGTAAAATAGCGCAGGCGTCCACTTCGACTCCTGGGGGATTAGCATGAACTGAAGATCCACTTTGAAAAGTGCTGTATCGTTCGTATTTGCTGTGTAGACAATTGATTATGTCCTAATCTCATTTTTAGCTAGCTACTAGAATGGGCCATGTTAAGTAAAAAAGGGATATTAAGAATGGAGCATAAAAATGATTGAATTTATAGATGTTGAAAAAACTTATGCAAATAACGTCAAAGCATTACAGAATATTAATATAAAAATCGATAAAGGTGAATTTGTCGCAGTAATAGGTCTATCAGGTGCGGGTAAATCTACCTTTATTCGTTGTATTAATCGGATGCATGATATAACCCAAGGAGAAATAATTGTAGATGGTATCCAGGTAGGAGCACTAAAAGGAGAGCAAATAAGAACATATCGCAAACGGATTGGCATGATTTTTCAATCGTTTAACCTTGTCACGCGGACCACCGTGTTAAAAAATGTGTTAGTCTCCTTTGTGCCAGAATTAAGCTTGTGGAGAAAAGTAACAGGTCTTTTTACAAAAGAACAAAAAATAAAGGCGTTAACTGCTTTAGATCAAGTCGGTATTTTAGATAAGGCGTATGTACGTGTAGATCAACTATCCGGTGGACAACAGCAGCGTGTAGCATTGGCGAGAACATTAGCACAAAATCCAGACATTATCTTAGCCGATGAGCCTATAGCTTCTCTAGATCCAGTCACTTCCAAACAAGTGATGGATGATTTCAGACGGATTAATCAAGATATGAATATTTCCCTGATCATGAACATACACCATGTCGAGATGGCGCTTGAGTATGCGGAACGAATTATTGGCGTACGAGAAGGTCAAATTGTTTATGATGGAAAAGCATCGGAAGTAACAGAAGAAGTACTCGATCATATTTACAAAGGTAAAGTAGCAGAAGGAACAACGGAATTTGAAGGGAAACATGCTTATGTTTGATAAATTATTTCCTCCAAAACAAATGGAATTACCTAACGGAAAAAAGGTTATGGAAAAAAGATCGCCTATACCTTTTGTAATACTGGTATTGTTCATTGCGCTTATTTATTCGATAGAAGTTACGGATTTCGAATTAAAAATACTGTTTGAAAGAGGAATTCAATTTTTCATCATAGTTCTAGAGATGATTCCACCTACATGGGAGTACCTCCCCCACTTATGGCAACCATTGATGGATACGATAAAAATGTCACTGTTAGGTTCGGTACTCGGCTCTGTTGTAGCAGTACCAGCTGCTTATCTAGCAGCTTCGAATCTGATTCAACGTAAATGGATTGTTAATGTAACCAAGATTTTACTTAGTATATTACGAACATTGCCCACATTGGTGACCGCCTTAATAGCTACTTTTATATTTGGTTTAGGAACGTTGGCTGGTACAGTTGCAATTTTTCTATTTACATTAGCTTACGTCGGAAAGCTGTTATATGAGCAAATCGAAAATGCGGACATGGGTGCATTTGAAGCGATGGAGTCGATTGGTATGACAAGAGTACAAGCATTCCGCTATGCGATTTTTCCGCAAGTATTACCCAATTTTTTATCTACCTCTTTATTTTGTTTTGAAGGAAATGTCCGTTATGCGGCGATTTTAGGATATGTTGGTGCTGGTGGTATAGGGTTATTACTGAATGAACGAATCGGTTGGCGTGATTATGCCAGTGTCGGAATGATTTTACTTATGCTTGCCATCACTGTCTTTCTTATTGAGACAGTCAGCGAACATTTTCGAAAAAGGTTAATGTAAAGGGGGTAAAAGAATGGATGTAGTTGAAAAGCAATTATATGCTTCACCTAGAAATTATCGTTATTTAATCACGACTAGCATTATTTTATTCGGTTTGTTTATCTGGTCGTTAACTGCTGTTAATATTAATAATATTGAGGAAAGTGGCTTAGCGATTGCTCAAAATATTATATTGGGCATTTTTCAGCCAGACTTAGAGTTACTATTAAATGTAAGTGACAAAGGCGTGCTATATCTATTAGTGGAAACAATCGCAATTGCTTTTTTAGGAACGATTATTGGTTCTTTCTTGGCTGTGCCGTTAGCCTTTTTATCAGCATCAAACATCGTACCGAAGCCTGTTTCATTTATAACGAGGTTATTATTAATTGCTATCCGCACAGTACCGGCATTAATATACGGGTTAATGTTCATAAGAGTGATAGGACAAGGGCCGTTTACAGGTGTATTAACCATTGCTTTAGTTTCAATTGGCATGTTAGCAAAGCTATATGTAGATGCGATTGAAGATTTAGATACAAGTATATTAGAATCGATGACCTCGATTGGCTGTACCACTTTTGAAAAAATACGTTATGGCATTATCCCGCAACTATTTGCGATGTTTTTATCCATTATGATTTATCGGTTCGATATGAATTTGCGTGAAGCTTCAGTCTTAGGGTTAGTAGGAGCAGGAGGAATAGGAGCGCCTTTGATTTTTGCTATGAATGCCTATCGCTGGAATGAAGTAGGTTCGATTTTGATTGGCTTAGTGGTGTTAATTTTAATAGTGGAATGGTCTTCCAACCGTCTTCGAAATAAGTTAGTTCGAGGTTGATCATGGTCTACGCTGCTCTATTTGCAATTAAATCTAAATAAAGATACGATTAAGGTTCAAACTTCAAGAGTAGTAAGTCTAATAAAAGTAAATGGAGCGGTTGTATGAAAAAAATTGAAAAAGCGGCAAAATTGATGGCAGAGCAAGCATCATTATTTTGGTGTCCGATTTGTCAAAAAAATATACATCTTGAAGGCACAGCCGTCGCTTGTAACGATGGTCACCAATTTGATTTTGCCAAAAAAGGGTATGTAAACTTTTATGGGAAACCCTCCCCACTTGATTATGATCGTTCATTGTTTGAAGCAAGGTATGAAGTAATTCAACGAGGAATGTATGATCAGTTACATGATAAAATAACGGAATGGCTGAAACAGCAGTTTTCTGGGAAACTTAAGATTCTGGACGTTGGCTGTGGAGAAGGTTCACATCTGAAGAAAATCTTAGATGGGATGGGATCTCAGGCACTAGGAATAGGTATTGATATTGCAAAGGACGGTATTATAACTGCAGCTAAATACCATGATAATGTTCTATGGACTGTGGCGGATTTAGCAAAAAGCCCATTTCAAATGAATCGATTTGATATCATCTTGAATATTTTGTCGCCAGCAAATTACTTGGAATTTAGTCGTATAGTTTCACCCGGAGGAGCGGTAATAAAAGTCATTCCAAATAAGAATTACTTAATAGAGATGAGAGATCAATTAACAGATAAAGTGGAGTCATATTCCAATCAAGAGACAATAGAGCATTTTAATAAGCATTTTTCTACAGTAACAATGGAGACAATTAATTACCAATGGAAAGTTCCACAAAGTCTTCAAGGGCAATTATGGCATATGACCCCATTAACCTGGGGGAAAAAACAACAAGAAGAGTTTTCTGCCATTACAATAGATCTTACCCTGTTAATTGGACAAAATGTGTAACAAGATAGGTAGTTATTTCGATTAAAAATAAACTGTCTATCTTTTTTGTGTTGAAGAAATTTATGAATTGCTATACAATTTTGGTACAATTGAATCAGGTAAGTCACATTAGTGAAGTGAAATTTTAAGAGAAATTGTTACATTACTTTTTCACTACCCTTACTATCCACTTAATTGAAAGGGGTTACAGCGTGAGGAAATTATTGTTTGCTTATTTAATATTAATTGTACTGTTCGTAGTATATGTTTATCAATATCAATCGGAAGAAACTACGAATAATCAATGGTCAGATCGTGAGCTAAGAGGAACAATTGATGAAAATTATGTGATGGTTACCTTTCAAGCAGGTATTGATTATTGGAAACGACCATTAAAGGGGTTTGAAGATGCAGCAGAGTCGTTAAATGTCTCAGTGGAATACCGAGGTGCTACTCAATACGATGTAAATGAAGAGATAACGGTGTTAGAGCAAGTCATTGCTAAAAATCCTTCCGGTATTGCTATTTCAACCATGGATCCAGAAGCATTAAATCCGGTTATAAATAAAGCAGTTGATTCAGGTATACCGGTAGTCATGTTCGATGCCGATGCTCCTGACAGTAAAGCATATGCCTTTTTAGGTACAAATAACCATTACGCAGGTGTTACTGCAGCCCATAAAATGGCAGAGTTATTAAATGAGGAAGGAGAGGTAGGGGTGGTAACCCATCCGAATCAATTAAATCATCAAGAGCGTACACAAGGCTTTCGAGAAACAATTGAAAATGACTATCCAAATATGACGCTAGTAGATATTAAGGATGGTCGAGGAGATCAGATGATATCGAAGGAAGTATCAGAGGAGTTAATTAGAGAACACCCTAATATTAAAGGTATTTTTGCCTCTGAAGCAAATGGTGGAGTGGGCGTTGGCAAGGCAGTCCTAGACTTGCAAAAAAAAGGAGATTTACATATTATAAGTTTTGATACGGATAAAGGAACTTTAGATATGATTGATGAAGGCGTTATTTCAGCTACAATGGCTCAGGGTACATGGAAAATGGGATATTGGTCATTACAATTTTTGTTTCATTTGCAACATGATATTGCTGGAGAACTAGAAGGAGAAACAAATTTACCACGCTATGTGGATACAGGAATAACAGTGGTAACGAAGGATAACGTGAATGAGTATTATCCTGTCGAATAATATCAGTGGTAGTGTTCGAACCTACTGATTATTAGTGAAACCTATCAGGAAGTTAATGTGATAAAGAATGGATGGATGAATGTGAAGCGCTGGACTCAAATTAATAATTTTCCTATTCGTTATAAGTTAATATCACATTTTTTGCTTATTAGTATCTTGCCTATTTTCTGTTTAGCTTTATTAGTAAGTTGGACAGTGGAACGTGTAATGGAAGAACAAGTGAATGATAATACCATCCAGTTAATAGATAAAGTAAATGAAACATTTGAATTTTATATTAGCAATCTCCAAAGTCATACATATATGATTGCCAATGACGATGATGTTCAACTATTTTTAGCGAATACGGAAGATGATCCAAGTGATGTATCGGATACCAGATATCAAATACAACGATTTTTGCGAGATTTTACGGCTGTCTCCTCAGAAGTAGCAGGGATCATGGTGGTTAATCATCAAGGCGAATATATTAGCAATGAGCTATATGCCCCATCGATTATGGATTTAACAGAAGCCTCTTGGTATCAAGAAGCAGTAGATAATAAAGGTATATTTAAAATAATCGGACGCCCTGATGGGAGACGCTTAACATCAATAGTTGATTACAAGAATGATGATATTGTTACTGTAGTAAGAGCCATAATCGATCCTTTTACAGAAGAAGTACAAGGTGTGGTATTAATAGATTTAAAATTACGGGTAATTGCAGAAACAGTAAAAGATGTCACACTAGGTAAAAGTGGATACTTAATGGTTGTAGATGAAAATGGTAAAAATATTTATCAGCCCACACAACCGATTATAGAACATATACCAATTAAATGGATAGGTGAAGAGCAATCCGGGGATTTTTCGAAAACAATAAATGGAGAGAAAATTCAATTTATCTATCAACGATCACCTTTTGTTAATTGGGTAACGATTGGTGTATTCCCAGCAGATGAAACTGTTTTTGGTTTACGCGAAATTAACTTTTACTTAGTCGTATTTATTTTTATTATCATGTTATTTGGTATTCCGGTATCTTATTTTCTTTCCCATTCTATTTCCAAACCCATTGTCCAATTAATGTCATTTATGAGGAAAGCGGAAAGTGGGAACTTTCAAGTAAGGTATAAAGAAAAAAGAGATGATGAGGTTGGCTTACTAGGCAGAAGTTTTAATGCAATGTTAGCAAAAATAAATGAATTAATGCATCTCACTGAAAGACAGGAGAGACAAAAAAGAGATGCAGAGTTTCGTAGTTTACAAGCAAATATTAATCCTCACTTTTTGTATAATACTTTAGACACGATTCAGTGGATGGCTAGAAAACAAAAAGCAAATGATGTAGCAGAGGTTGTTGATTCTTTAGCTAAATTATTTCGAATCGGTTTGAGTAAGGGGCGAGACGTGATCACGTTAAAAGAAGAGATTGAACATATTGAAAGCTACTTAAAAATACAAAAAACGAGATATCGGGATAAATTAAATTATAAGATTAATGTCGAGGATTCAGTTCAGAACCTGCCGGTATTAAAATTTATTTTACAGCCAATCATTGAAAATGCTATTTATCATGGTATTAAAGAACGTAGAGGCCCTGGACATATTTTAATAGATGCGAGACAGGTTGAACAACGTATTGTTATAACAATAAGTGACGATGGGCAAGGCATGTCAAATGCTCAATTATTAGAAATGCGTGAGGCTTTGGCTCAATCAATTAGCAGGACTGAAAAACCTGAAGAAACACGAGATAAAAAAGGTTATGGCATGTTAAATGTTCAAGCAAGAATCCAATTAACGCATGGATTGCAATATGGAATATCGCTAGAAAGCAAAGAACGAAGCGGGACGACTGTTACGATCTTATTACCTTTAATAAAGGAACCTGATCCAGAAAAGGAGTAATGATAAGTATGGCGAAGTGGAAAGTTTTGATAGCAGATGATGAATTTATAATACGCGATGGAATAAGATCGTCAGTAAATTGGTCTGATTATGGTATGGAAGTTATGGCAGAGGCTGAAGATGGTGAAGAAGCGATTGAATTAGCGCTAGAACATAAAATAGATATATTACTAATTGACATAAATATGCCAATTATGAATGGAATCTCAGCAATGAAGCGCATTAAAGAGGAGTTGCCAGAGTGTCGAATGGTAGTTATATCGGGATATGACGATTTCCGATATGCCCAAGAAGCGATTCGTCTGCAAGTAGAAGATTATTTATTAAAACCGGTAAATCCTAATAAATTAGAAGAAATTTTAGTCAAAACGAAGCAACAATTAGAAATGAAAAAACAAGAAGAAGATTATTTGCATCAAGCTTCTTCTCAAGTGGAAAAAAACCATGAGCAACTCCGCCAACGTTTTTTTCTTGATTGGATAGAAGGCAGATTGGAAGAGAGTGAAGTTGCTGGACAATTGCAGTTTTTGAATTTACCCCATGATCCGCCAACCTCTTTTATAATGCTTAAATGGGCTGAAGGAGAAGCAGAGCATAACTTGCTGGAAGAAGCAGATCGACAGCAACAGTTACAAGCGATTAAGGATGTGTTGAGTGAGATAATGGCTGAACATCTACATGCTATTTTTATAGAGGATGTTCATTTTATTACCGTATTTTTATGGAAAGCGATTCGTTATGATATAGCGATAGAAATAGAAGAGCAAGTAATGGAACGATTAGAACAACGTATTTACTCAAAATACATATCATTAGATCCAACAAATATCACCGTACAATATAAAGAGACAAAACAAGAACTTAACCAATATATGCGTTTGTCCCCCCTGGTTAAGCAGTCATTGCAGTATATTCGGAAACATTACCGTGATCCTCATATGACATTGGAAGCTATAGCAGCCTCATTACATGTGTCAACGGTATATTTAAGTAAAATGATTAAACAGGAACTTGGTAAATCATATGTGCAAATTCTCACCCATATGCGTTTGCGTGCAGCCAAGGAACTCCTGCAGACTACTGATCTTAGCATAAGAGAAGTGGCAGAAAGAGTTGGTTATGACTCACAACATTATTTCAGTACAGCCTTTCGAAAATCAGTCGGCATAACACCAAAGCAATATAAGCAGCAATCGTTATAGTAAATTAACGATTGTTGCTTTTTTTTAAAATTTTTTGTAAAAAACGGATTCTCCTCACGGGATATTTAATGTTGTAGACAGGATATCTGATTGTCTTCACGGGATATAGTGATCTCTTCACGGGATAAGCCGCAATATCCAGTCTAGCGAGAGTATTATCCCGTCAAGGACATGTGTTATCCTGTGAAGGCAAATTTTTCGAGATATAATAACGTTATTTTGTTCACTTCACTGTCACTGTATAAATAAAAAAACTTTTAATATTACAAAGAAATTACATTTAGATTAAAATTTTATAAAAACAGTTTAATTTTATGTAAAGCCTTACAATGGGAATGGTGGTAAAGTATAAAACAAGCAAGAGATTTAAAATAAAAGGTTTGAAAGGGGTTACACTTATGAAGAAATTTAGTTTATTGGCACTATTATTTGGTCTTATTTTATTTTTAGCTGCCTGCGGTGGAGATGATACTACAGATGGTGGCACAGATGACGGAGGAGAAGAGGCTTCAGAATCTGAAGGTGGTTTGATTGGGGTTGCAATGCCAACAAAATCTTCTCAGCGTTGGGTAGATGACGGGAACAACATGGTAGAGCAATTAGAAGAATTAGGTTATGAAACAGATTTACAATATGCTGAAGATGATGTAGACAAGCAAATCGAGCAAATTGAAAACATGATCGTAAAAGGTGCAGACGCATTAGTTATTGCATCGATTGATGGTACCGCTTTAACAAATGTATTAGAAAAAGCTAACGACCAAGGTATTCAAGTAGTATCTTATGACCGTTTAATTATGGAAAGTGAGCATGTAACGTATTATGCAACATTTGATAACTTCCAGGTAGGTGTGCTTCAAGCATCATACATCGAAGAAGCTTTAGATCTACCAAATCAAGAAGGACCATTTAATATCGAATTATTCGGTGGATCTCCAGATGATAACAACGCGTATTTCTTCTGGGATGGTGCTATGAGTGTTCTTCAACCATACATTGACGAAGGTAAATTAGTGATTCAAAGTGAGCAAACTGAATTTGAACAAGCGGCAACAATGCGTTGGGATGGTAACACTGCGAAATCTCGTATGGAAAACATTTTAAGTAGTTCATACTCAGATGGAGAAACGGTAGATGCAGTACTATCACCATATGACGGTATTAGCCGTGGAGTTATTCAAGCATTGAAAGGTGTAGGTTATGGATCTGGTGATCTGGAACTTCCTGTAATCACTGGTCAAGATGCAGAGTTAGCATCGATCAAATCCATTATTGCTGGAGAGCAATCACAAACTGTATTTAAAGATACTCGTGATCTTGCAGCAGTGGCAATTGATATGACAGAAGCGATCCTAAACGGTGAGGAAGCAGAAGTAAATGATACAGAAACATATGATAACAACGTAAAAGTTGTTCCTACTTATCTAGTAGAACCTGTATCAGTTGATATTGATAACTATCAAGAAGTTGTAATGGACAGTGGTTACTATTCTGAAGATGAATTAGAATAAGTTCTGCAAATTATATGGAAAAAGAATTTAGTGGTGGTTTCGGTCACCACTAAATTCATTCCTAATCGATTTTGAAGGTGGTGAAGCTAATGTCTGATCATATATTAGAAATGCGTAATATTACAAAGACATTTCCAGGTGTGAAAGCCTTGGATAATGTAAATTTACAAGTAAAAAAAGGCGAGATTCATGCATTAGTAGGTGAAAACGGAGCAGGAAAATCAACGCTTATGAAAGTTCTAAGCGGAGTATATCCGCACGGTACGTATGATGGTTCGATTTTTTTTGAAGGACAAGAATGTCATTTTAGAGATATTAAACAAAGTGAGAATCTAGGCATTGTTATTATTCATCAGGAATTAGCATTAAGTCCATTCTTATCTATCGCTGAAAATATATTCTTGGGAAATGAGCGCCAATCTCGAAAAGTGATGAAATGGCAGGAAACATTCTCCGAATCAAAAAAGTTATTGGAACGAGTAGGACTTAAAGACTCACCTGAAACAGCAGTAATGGATATCGGTGTTGGGAAGCAACAACTAGTTGAAATAGCAAAAGCGTTATCCAAAAATGTAAAGCTTCTCATTTTAGATGAACCAACCGCTGCGTTAAATGAAACAGATAGTGAGAATTTATTAAAATTATTACTGGAATTAAAAGAGCAAGGTATTTCCTCTATATTAATCTCCCACAAGCTAAATGAAGTATCCTATGTATCGGACTCAATAACGGTACTACGTGATGGTAAAACAATTGAGACATTAGATACTAAAGAGGAAAAAGTGTCGGAAGAGCGAATTATTAAAGGGATGGTAGGACGAGAGCTAACAAGTCGTTTTCCTAAAAGAACTGCAACTATTGGTGAACCAATATTCGAAGTGAAGAACTGGAATGTCTTTCACCCACAACATCATGATCAAAAAATATTGGATAATATCAACTTATCAATAAAAAAAGGTGAAATTGTCGGTATTGCTGGGTTAATGGGTGCTGGACGTACGGAATTAGCGATGAGTATTTTTGGTAAATCGTATGGAAGAAGGATTAGTGGAGAGCTTTATAAAAATGGAAAACAAATTCAAGCAAATACAGTAAGTCAAGCGATCGAACAGGGCATTGCCTATGTGTCAGAGGATCGAAAAACGTATGGTTTGAATCTAATAGATGATATTAAGCGAAATATAACGTTATCGAATTTAAAGCGAATTTCTAAATCTAGCGTTATTGATCAAAATAAAGAAGTGGTAGAATCGCAAAGTTTAAGAGAAAAATTAAATATTAAAACACCTTCCTTAGAACAAGTAGCGGGTAATCTTAGTGGTGGGAATCAACAAAAAGTAGTATTAAGTAAATGGATTTTTACAGAACCAAACATTTTAATTTTGGATGAACCAACCAGAGGTATTGATGTTGGTGCCAAATTTGAGATTTATACACAAATTAATGAATTAGCTGCTCAAGGATTAGCAGTACTTGTAATTTCTTCTGAGCTTCCTGAAGTATTAGGATTATCAGATCGAATTTATGTGATGAATGAAGGGAAAATAACAGGAGAGTTACAGCGTGAAGAAGCAAATCAAGAAAATGTGATGCGCTATATGACCGGAACAGGGGGAACTAGTGATGCAAACGCTAATTAATTTATTTCGAAATAATATTCGCGAATATGGGATGATTATAGCACTCGTATTAATAACTGGACTATTTTTCATTTTAACAGACGGGATTAATTTTAAACCGTTAAATCTTACAAATTTAATATTACAGAATGGTTTTATATTAGTATTAGCAGTTGGAATGGTACTTGTTATCATAACAGGGAACATTGACCTTTCGGTAGGTTCAGTTGTGGCGTTTATTGGTGCCATTGCCGGTGTGTTAATTATTAATATGAATGTACCAGTTTGGTTAGCAGTTATTATCGCTATCATAGCAGGTGCTCTAATCGGTGTTTGGCAAGGTTTTTGGATATCTTATATAGGGGTACCATCGTTTATCGTTACTTTAGCGGGAATGCTTATTTTTAGAGGGTTAACTCTATGGCTATTGGATGGTCAATCTCTGGCGCCATTCCCAGAATCATTTCAAAAAATAAGTAGTGGTTTTGTGCCAGACTTATTTGGATCAGGGGATTTACACATTTTCACGATTGTATTATCCATTATATTATCATTAGTATTAGTGTACTTAGAGTTTAATAAAAGAAAAACACAAATACAGTATGATTTTGAAGTGGTTCCATTATGGGTAACGGTAGCAAAACTTGCAATGCTTTTATTGGCAATCAATTGGTTTGCATATCAGTTAGCTTTAAATAAAGGAATTCCGACAGTATTAATAATTGTATTTGTATTAATAGTCATTTACACATTTATTATGAAAAATACCATTATGGGTCGTCACATCTATGCGACAGGTGGTAATAAGAAAGCAGCTGATTTATCAGGTATAAAAACGAAACGAGTAGTTTTCTGGGTATTCGTTAACAATGGTGTATTAGCTGCTCTTGCAGGCTTAATGTTTGCGGCACGTTTGAATTCGGCAACACCTGCTGCAGGTAACATGTTAGAACTTGATGCGATTGCTGCCGTATTTATTGGTGGTGCATCGATGGCTGGTGGTGTTGGTACTGTAATTGGTGCGATTGTTGGTGGTCTCGTAATGGGTGTCATGAACAATGGTATGTCTCTTATCGGTATCGGTATTGACTGGCAACAAGCGATTAAAGGTATGGTACTACTAATCGCAGTTGGATTTGACGTTTATAATAAGAACAAAGGTTAAGGAAGACCGAACGGAATATATTTCAAAAAATTCAACCCGTACGATTACGCACTTTCTATTAGAATTTGCCATCGTACGGGTTTTTTAAAAGTGCAGATAAGCAGGATAATGCGACACTATTATAGTGGTAATTATGAGATATTATAAGTGCTTAGCAGCCGCTCTGGCTTGTCCGCTTCCCTTTCCGCGGATTTTTACCCCAAGCTAACTTTTTAAGCAAAGTTCGCTTAAAAAGTGGATCTTAGGGTAAAAACATCCCACAGGAGTGGAAACGGACGCCTGCGCTTGTGTATGCTCTACAACTTAAGCAAGAATAATTATGATGGCTTTATTCACCATATTTAAGGTACTCTTCAATTTTTTAATGACCTAAACAATTATTTTGTGAAAATCCAAACTGTTAGCATTTGTAATCGTTGAAGAGTCTCACTGAGCGTAGGCGTCCACTTCGACTCCTAGGGGATCTGCGTGATCTGAAGGTCCACTTTGTAAAGTGATCTTCTTTACAAAGTTAGCTGAAGACGCGCCCCCTGGAAAGCGAAGTGGGCAAGCCGTAGCGGTTATTACACACATACATCATGTCAAAATTTCCATCAGGTTATGTCGCATTATCCTTCTATTGTTCATTATTCCTCCGATTGGATAGACGCTGTTTTTTCTTTAATAAATCTTGAAATTCCTTTTCTAATTGTTCAGAAGGCTCTATACTTAATCGCCCTAGTACTTCTGTTATCTTTGTTTCAACAGCTAATAATTTATCTTTCGTATCGTCATGCTCAGTTGGCACCATTCGGTTAAGGAGATACTCTCGATAATCTCCATCAAATGAAATCATCTTTTTTTCTTTAATTTCCACTATTTTAGTTGCGACCCTTTCTACAAAACGACGGTCATGAGAGACAAAAAGAATCGTTCCCTCATATTCAATTAAGAGTTGTTCTAATGCCTCAGTCGCCTCAATGTCCAGAAAATTAGTTGGTTCATCTAATAGCAAAGTATTACTATTACTTAGAAATATTTTCGCTAATGTTACCTTCACTTTTTCACCACCACTTAACACATCTACTTTTTTATGGACATCCTCTCGGTAAAAATGGAGTCTTGCTAACACTGTCCGAATCAGTGTTTCCTTATACAAGGAATCTGCCATTATATTCTCCAGAATACTGGTATCGCTATTTAAAATTGATAAATCTTGTTTAAAGTAAGCGATTTGACATGAAGGGGAGAACTGGACTTCATTGGATTGATTAAGTAATTTTCGAATAAGTGTTGTTTTGCCACTTCCATTATTACCGATAATCGCTACTTTATCTCCGCCTTTAACGTGAAAATTAGCCTTTTCCCATAACGTAATATTTCCGATTCGACCATCTAAATTTTCGACCCTAATTATGGTCCTTCCAGAAATTTTTTCTTGTTGGGGTAAGCTCATTTTTAAAGCTTTTTCCTCATATGGTTTATCTACTTTCTCAAGTTTCTCCAATCTTGTTTCGATTGATTTTGAGGTTTGTTGTAATTTCTTTTGTTTCTTTGCAAAGTATGGTTTGGCACCTGTGATACTTGCCTCAGATGTACTCACATTCTTAGGTTTCTTAGTAGCACGAGCTGCTTTTTCATTTTTTAGACGGAGCGCTCGTTCTAGTTGTTGTTTCTTACTTTGGTATTTTTCGTATTCCGTTTGGTGATGTAACAATTCTAGCTTCTTCTGTTTCTGATACTGCTGATAATTTCCTTTATATTCAGTAATTCGCTGTTGATCCAACTCCCAGACTTTATTACAAACTGTATCAAGAAAGCTTCGGTCGTGGGAGACAACAACAAAGGCACCTTGCCAATGCTTGAAAGTTTTTTCCACCCATTCAATGTGTTGCTTATCCAGGTGAGTTGTAGGTTCATCAGCCAAGAGAAGTTCATGCTTTAGAGTAAAAGCTTGTTGAATATAGTTTTGTGTAATCTCACCACCACTTTTGCTGCCAATTTGTTGTTTAAGCTGCGGTAGTAAATCGATAGTGGTGAAGATGTTAACCTCACCTTTCTCAAACATTTCATTATTTAAGATTGCCTGCAAAAAGGTGGTCTTCCCTGAACCATTTTTTCCAATTAATCCAATACGATCTCCCTTATGGATTTCCAGGTGATCAATTTCTATTAATGTCCTTGCAGCAACGGCTAAATGAGCATTACTTATTTCTAATAACATACACATCGCTCCTAGTTATGAGGAGACTAAAAAAAGCCTCCTGAATTCATTGCGGAATAGGAGGCTACCGAAAAAAGGGTGTAAAAACGTGCGAACGCGAAAATGAGCACTGATTTTTCCCTATATAAAGTACCAATCCTATTCCGTATATTTCCGATAAAGACGCACTACTCCCTGTATACAGGTAGTAAGTCTTATGAAAATATAGCTTGAGAAATAGGATTATAACTTCATTGTAATAGGGTCACCCTTTCGTTTATTTGTTTATTAGTTTATATAAAAGTTTTGATGAAGTCAATCATAGATATTGTTAATGACTTTTTTTCCATTTCCATAATCAGGAGGTGTCCGTATGCATTAAGAATATAATATCTATAAAATTAAATCTATGTTTTTTACCGTTAGCACATCTTTTCGTTCTGATTTAATGAAAGTGAGTTATGCCTAATCATTTTGAAAATTTTTCTAAAATTATTTATTTAAATAGGAAAAATGTTATAATTTGTATGACTGATAGAAGAAGGTGCGGATAATATGTTGAAAAAATTTTTCAGAAAAACGGAACCTACTGAAGAAGAGTTCCGTCTAGTATATGATATGTTTTATTCAAGGGTATATCGCGATGTTTATTTTATTACAAAAGACAGTCATTTAGCACAAGATGCATTGCAGGAAACTTTTGTAAAAGCCTATAAACACATGCACAACTTAGATGATAAGGGTCGAATGGGCGCATGGCTCTCGACAATTGCAACGAGAACCGCCATCGATATTCTTAGAAAACGAAAAGGAACAAATGAATTTTTAACAGATGATATTACCGTACAAGAACGGCATACCCAAGTTAAAGATCCTGATGTTTCATTCCTAGTAGAATCCAATTTTGTAAAAGAGGAAATTAATGATGTATTACGTGAGATGAAGGTGGAGTATCGCGAAGTTTTGCTATTACGTTATATACATGAATTGACGATAAAGGAAATTGCAACTAATTTGGATCTAACTGAAGGTACCGTGAAAACAAGACTTCATCGTGCGCGCAACGCCATGAAGGAAAAAGTCGAAAATGATCCTCAGAGACAATGGATTGGTGGTGAAAAACAGTGACTAACAAATTAAATAATTGGGAAAGTTGGCTAAAGGAAGATTATCAATCACCCGCACCAGCCCACCTTTCAAAAGAAGAAAACTGGAGGGAAATAAAAGCCAGTCTAACGAACACAAGTAGCACAAAAAAACGCTTATTTCCTAAAAAGAGTTTATTAGCCGTTGCAGTATTTGCACTTATTATATTTGGTTCCGTGTTTGCGAGTTCCAATCAAATTCAGGCGTTTGACTGGTTTGTAAAAATGTTTGTAACGACAGATGGAGATACAACACAAATAAGCCAAACTACAACAGATGGGGAAAGTCCTTCGTCAAGTGACCTGCCGGATTTAGATAAGATTACAACAGAAGAAATAGAAGTAGAAAGAACGGAAATGTCGTTTGATAAAGCACAAGAAGAGACGAATTTTTACATTGCCAAACCTACTTTTAACCCAAATAATTATCAATTGAAATATGTAGAAGTTGTTAGTAAAGATTCCGAAAAAAATCAGGTTCAACTTTATTATGAGAATGGCCAGAGCGAAACCGTTGTTTTAACCCAAACATTTCAGCCAAATGATTTTGCTAGTGCAAAAGTGGTAGATAATGAAGATACGAATGTGAAAATAGTTGATTTAGATGGTGGAGAAGCTCGTTTTATAGAATTTAAAGATAATAGCAAGCAATTAATTTGGAGTACGCCACAGATGAATTGGCTGCTAGAAGGTAAACTTCCTGAAAAAGATATGATCAAAATTGCGGAATCAATCGAATAAAAAGGAGTGTTCCTGTTGGAACACTCCTTTTCACTTTAAGAACAGAAAGTATATAAGCATTGTCATGTCTAGCTCCAGTCGCTACGTTTCTAAGCGGGCGCTCTGAGCATTTCTCTTATTTTAGAATTTAATTTGGCCTGTTACAGCAGATAACTGTTCTTTAATACCATATTGAGATGTTGTATGAAGAGTTCTTATGCGATAATCATATCCCGTTTGAACAGCAAAGTTGACACTGCCACTTACATAAGAAGAGTAATAATTCAAAAATTTCTTACTTTGACCAGTATCTGTCCAACGACCAGTAGACTTATTTTTTACTTGGAGATTGATCGTACACGATATCTGTTGGACTGAAGAATAACTAGATGTATTGCAACTACTTCCCATTGTTCGAGAATTAACTCTTCGTATCGATGCGTTACCTTCTTTAATGTATTTCGTTGATTGAACTTGGATAAGGTCTTCTTTAATTTCTGGTTTAACTGTGACCTCCCGTTCATTTGCACTAATGTCTGAGGTGTAAAAAAAGAATCCTATGAAAGCTAAAAAAAGAATTAATACATATTTCTTCACATTTTTCATTCGAATACCACCCTCTCATTTTATTTTCAAAATATAGACGGTAAGGCGTTCAGAAAGGTTACAAAATGATGAAGATATAAATACGAATAATTCTGATCGGGAAGTACACAGAAAGTGACTAAATAAAATCACGGATTCTTTAAGCGTCATCTTGAGATTTACCTAATGCTTTCATAAAGTAAGCCGTAGGTAATAAAATACCGATTGAGGCTTGAACAAGTGCGAAAAACCTGGCTGCATTGATTGGAAGCATGTCCCCGTAGCCTACAGATAGCATGGTAACACCACTAAAATATAGCATGTTGCCGAAGCTGTGTTCTATTGGAGCATTATCAGACAAGCTTTGAACCACAACAGTTTCTTGAAACGATAAAGCATAATACAAAAGGCCAAATCCGAAGGTGATGCCTAAAAGTACAAAAAAGAGCTTCATAAATAACGCGGTACTGAAAGAGCTTTTCTTGTAAGTCTTGTTACGAAAAAAGTAGATAAGGTTTGCAACGATAAAAATAATTGCAATGCAAACTAAAGTATTTACCATAGATGAATTCCTCCTTATCTACTACATTCACTGAAGTTTAAGGTTTAAAACTCCATTGATAAAAAATTACATACAATTGAATTCCATTCACGGGAAAAGGAGGCTTATAGACGGGGGCAAGTGATCCTGTGAAGCAAGGGCGTTATCTCGTCAAATACTAAGTAGAAAAAACGGAAGTTCACGACCTAATAATTTGCTGAATATAGAGGAAGTCTACAATTGATTAAAGTCAGAGTGTCATGATATTTTAAAAGTAAATCTTTAGGCTAATAAAAAATGACAGCGGGATAGCTGTCATTATATAATCTTAGGAAATGGCACATCGATTTGGACCAATTTCCATTTCTCTTTGTTCTTCTGAATCAGGTGATTGTTTCCCCATATTCGTCTCACGTATTTTTTGATGCGAATTCGGTTGAGGAGGCAGGTTTTCTGTGACCATTTTTCTAAATTTGTCCTGACTGCTTACATTTAAACCATCGTTTTCTTGATATAGTGTACTTAATTTTTTGCCAATCGTACCATCTTCATTCATTTCATCATTAGAAGCGTAATGTGCTGGTAAAACGAGTAGTTCTTGATCTAAAGTTTTATATGTTTCGTAAAGGGTGTCGTGTAGATCTTCAACCCAATCGTCTGCTTTCCCTGCCAAGTCGGGTCTTCCGATTGATTGAATAAATAATATATCTCCCGTAAGTAAATATGCATTATTTACAATCAACGATGTAGACCCTATTGTGTGACCAGGTGAATAGATCGCTTTTACCTCAATTTTTGCATTACCTACAGACAAGGAAGTGCCTTCTTCTAATTTTTGATAATCAAACGTGATCTCTGTTGCATCTTTAGGTGGGAGATAATAAGAGGTATTTGTTTCCTTCGCTAGCCTTCGTCCACCAGAAATGTGGTCCGCGTGTAAGTGAGTATCTAATGTATAACGAATGACAGCATCTTTATCGTCAGCAAATTTTTTAAAGGTATCAATCATTCTCGTTGCATCAATTACTGCTGCCTCCCCATTTGAAATCACCATATAAGATAAACAGCCTTTACCAAGACGAATAAATTGATAAATTGCACCACCTTCAATGTCCGCAACTTTAACTGGTTCTAGATGTTCGCTCCAGGCTTGCATGCCGCCTTCTAGAGGATATACATTATTAAATCCTGCTCCTTCTAACTTATCAACAGTTTTTTGTGCTGAGATGCCTTTTGCACAAGCTACGATAATATCTTTATCTTTTGGGAGTTTTTTTGCTAAGTGTTCTACACCCTCTTTAATTTCAGAAAAAGGGACATTTTTATACTCAAAAGCTTCCCCTTCAATTTTCCACTCCTCAAAGTCACTTTCATTTCGCACATCTAATAAATACATGGATTTTTGTTCTATGACTTTTCGAGCAATATCGTTTGTCGTTACTTTCACTTTACTCATATAATATCGCCTCCTAATCTCAATATTCTCTAATAATTAACATACCCCAAAAGGTATAAAATAAACTTAGTACTGTCTACCTTAGCGAAATTTAAACAGATGTTTGATACAATAGGTTAAGATTCATGCAAAGAAAGGAAGTATATCAACATGCCATTCGTTGAAAAAGCTAAACGCCCGATTACACCTGATTTTGATCCATGGGAAGCCTATATGGATGTTGAACAATTTGGTGAAATGACGTTAACTAATATAGAATTTACGACAACACATTTATGTAATATGAGGTGTGCACATTGCGCAGTAGGTTATACGTTGCGTGATAAAGATCCTGATGCACTACCTTTTGAACTTATAAAAAAACGATTGGACGAAATCCCCCATTTACATACTTTGAGTATAACTGGTGGAGAACCGATGATGTCAAAAAAATCGGTTCGTGACTATGTAGTCCCACTTCTTCGTTATGCCCACAACAGAGGTGTCCGAACGCAAATTAATTCCAATTTAACTTTGCCATATTCTCGTTATGAAGCAATAATTCCTTATTTAGATGTATTGCATATCTCTCATAACTGGGGGACAGAAGAGGAATTTGCGACCACGGGTTTTGCAAACATGGATAGGAAACCGAATCAGGAAAACCGCAAGAAATATTTTGAACGCATGGTAGACAATTCACAGAGACTATCTGCTGAAGGTGTGATGGTGTCGGCAGAAACGATGCTGAATAAGAGAACGTTTCCTTATTTGGAAAAAATCCATGATCATGTGCTTGAAATGGGATGTGTCCGTCATGAAATCCACCCAATGTACCCGGTTGACTTTGCTAGTGATTTACAAACACTTTCCTTAGCTGAAATGCAAGAAGGTATTGAAAGGTTATTGGATTATCGTGATTCGTCGATATGGATGTTATTTGGGACGTTACCCTTTTATCCGTGTAATAAGAGTGAGAAGGAGCTCGCTTTTCTTAAGCGTTTATACAAAGAGAAAAATGTTACAGTAAGAAATGATCCAGATGGTCGATCAAGACTTAACGTCAACATTTTTTCAGGGGAAGTTATTGTTACGGATTTTGGTGATGAAGAAGAGCCATCACTTGGTAATATTCAAAATACTTCATTACTAACATCATATAAAAAGTGGATGGAATCCAAAACAGCAAAATCCTTAAACTGTCATTGTCCTGCAGTAAAATGTCTGGGCCCAAACATTTTAGTGAAAAATACGTACTATCAAGACGTCGACTTTACTAAGAGATCTGCAAACATAAAGAGGTAAAACACTATTGTTTCGTTGTACATGGAAAATATAACCTCCAAACATGACAAATGTCATCTAAAAGTCCTGACAATTGTGCCTTATAAAATTCGTCCATTTGGCGTAAACTTTCAAGTATAGAAAGCTTCGAAAGTAGGGATGAAGATGAGTAAACAAAAACAAGCTCAATTACGAAAAGATGTAATGCCTTATGCAACTTCACAAACAAAAAAGAGTATTATTCAATTAATTAATACGATTCCACCATTTTTCATTCTGTGGTTTTTTGCTTATCAAAGTTTATCAATATCCATTTGGTTAAGTCTTGCTTTTTCCGTTATTGCAGCAGGCTTTATGGTTAGAACATTTATTATATTCCATGATTGTGCCCATCAATCTTTTTTTAAAAACAAAAAATTAAATCGCGTGATCGGAACTGTGACAGGAGTACTTACCCACTTTGCATTTGAGAAATGGAAAAGAGAACATTCGATTCATCATGCAACGAGTGGTAATTTAGATCAACGTGGCACAGGTGATATTTGGATCATGACGGTTAAAGAATATGAAGAAGCTAGTAAATGGCAAAGGTTACAATATCGACTTTATCGAAATCCATTCGTTATGTTTGGTTTAGGGCCGTTTTCTTTATTCTTGTATGAAAACCGTGTGAACCGTAAGGACGCTAGAAAGAAAGAGCGCTGGAATACGTATTTAATCAATATCATGCTTGTTATTGTATATACCGTTTTAGTATTGACGTTAGGTTGGCAAGCGATTCTTTTAGTGCAACTTCCAATTGCTTACATCGCAGGCGCATTAGGAATCTGGTTATTCTATGTACAACATCAGTTCGAGGACTCTTATTTTGAGAATGAATCAGAATGGGATTACGTAAAGGCTGCAGTAGATGGCAGTTCGTACTATAAACTCCCAAGATGGCTAGAATGGATGACAGGTAATATTGGTTATCATCATGTCCACCATTTAGCACCAAGGGTTCCAAACTACTCTTTGGAAAAGGCTCATCAGGAAACACCACCACTCCAAAAGGCAACAACAATTACATTGAAGACAAGCTTGGAATCGATTCGTTTCCGCTTGTATGATGAAGAGCAAAAAACGTTTATCAGTTTTAAACAAATGAAGAAAAAACTAAGAACAAAAACAAAAATCTCGATACCAACAGCGAAGCCATCGCAAACCATTCGCTCTTAAAATAATAAAGTGAGATTTCAATCGGCTGGAGTTTTAAACTCTCTCTGATTGGTAGTAAAACTTATGTTAGCGTCCGTTTAATCCCCACTGAGCTTCTTTGCTAGTGCTCGAACTTTAAAGTGGGGTTTTACGGATTTACACTGTAACAATCCCCTGTCCCAAATGGATGGGGGTTTTTAACGTTTTTTGGTATAATGAGAATGGAAGGTTGTGGAAGAGATGCAACATTGGTATCATATTTTCCCGAAAAATACTGGACTTAGCTTATATATATGGATTATTTTTTGTGTGTTGCCGTTTTATTTTATTTTCAGATCAACTGCTATTATAGAAATAGGCTTTGGAATTGCTGCGACTTTATTGTTCTTTGGCGTATATTGGATGTCATTTACTTCACGTGGGCCACTGGTCTATATTGGTATTAGTATTGAATTTGTGATCAATATCGTGATGTCTATTTTATTTGGCTATGTTTATTTTGCACTTTTTACTGCATTTTTTATTGGAAATATCAAAAGAAAAGCTGGTTTCATCACTATGTATGTCCTTCATCTAGTAACGACAATTGGAGCAATCACAGCAGGCTTCTTTTTGAATTATTCCTTATTTTTAAGTCAAATTCCTTTTCTGATCATGACAATATTAGGTGTTATTTTAATTCCGATTAATCGCTATAACCGTTTCAAACAAGAGAAATTGGAAGGCCAATTAGAAGATGCAAACCTAAAAATTGCTCAATTAGCAATTATTGAAGAGCGTCATCGTATTGCCAGAGATTTGCATGATACTTTAGGGCAGAAATTATCCATGATTGGCTTAAAGAGTGAACTATCTTCTAAACTGCTCGAAAAAGATAAAGAAGCAGCAATTAAAGAATTACAGGATGTGCAGCAAACGGCAAGGCAAGCTTTAAAAGAAGTTCGCGAAATGGTCTCAAATATGCGGACCGTTCGATTGGTTGATGAAATGGAACATGTGAAGCAATTGTTACAAGCAGCAAATATAGAAGTCAATATGGAAATGGAAGCAGATTGTGAGCATATTCCACTATTTTTAGAAAATGTGCTAAGTATGTGCTTGAAAGAATCCGTGACCAATGTGGTAAAGCATAGTCAGGCGACAAGTTGTCAGATTAAAATTAGTGAAACCAATAAAGAAATTCAATTATCTGTAAAGGATGACGGCGTTGGGGACTTGAAAGAAATAAATAATGGAAATGGATTGAATGGAATGAAGGAAAGGTTAGAGTTTGCAAATGGTACATTAGAGTTTAATAGTGACAAGCACGGGTTTACTATTTTTATTACCGTGCCAAAAGTATTAATGCAAATCGAAGAGGGGGGACAGTTGTGATCCGAATTGTGTTAGCTGAAGATCAACAATTACTCTTAGGTGCATTAGGTGCACTGCTTGATATGGAAGAAGATATGGAAATAGTCGGAAGGGCAAGCAACGGGGAGGAAGTCATAAACTTAGTGGAAAAGGAAAATCCCGATGTTTGTTTAATGGACATTGAAATGCCTGTGCAGACAGGATTGGATGCAGCTGAAATTTTAAGAAATCATCCGTGTAAAGTTATTATCTTAACAACCTTTGCCAGGCCTGGTTATTTTGAACGCGCAAGAAAAGCGGCAGTAGGTGGATACTTATTAAAAGACAGTCCGAGTGACGATTTGGCGCAATCCATTCGACAAATTATGAGAGGAAAACGGATTTATTCACCAGAATTAGTGGATCTAGCTTTTTCTGAACAGAACCCGCTAACTCAAAGAGAAATAGAGGTAATGAAACTTCTAATAGAAGGAAAAACGACCAAGGCTATTGCAAAAGAGCTATTTTTAACAAATGGTACTGTCCGCAATTACATATCTGTGATTTTAGATAAATTAGAGGTGGATAATCGAATGGAAGCTATAGCAAAAGTAAACGAAAAAGGTTGGTTAAAATGAGGTTGGATAAAAGAATTTAATAATGAGTAAAATCCATACGATTAGTGCTTTGATCGCTTGGATTTTAATGCGTATAAGGAAGATACTGCGACATAGCTGAAGTGGTAATTGAGTGGTGATTATGAAATTTTATATGTGCTTTGCAATCGCTTCGGCTTGCCTGTTTTCCTTTCCGCGGGTTTTTGCCCTAAGCTAACTTTTTAAGCAAAGTTCGCTTTAAAAGTGGATCTTAGGGAAAAAACAGCCCGCAGGAGTGAAAACGGACGCCTTCGCTCTATATGGATACTACAACTGTTGTTACAACTATCATTTTGACCTTTCTTTAGTATTTTATCTACATTATGCGATAGTGTCATTATTTAAACTCTTGCATCTATTGTAGCACTATAACTAGCGTAGGCGTTCGCTTCAACTCCTATGGGACTCGTTTTACCTGAAGATCCACTTTTCCATGCGGTTTTTGCTTGGAAAAGTTAGCTGAAGGGAAAACCCCATGGAAAGGGAAGCGAACAAGCCGTAGCGGTTGTTACGCACGAATTTACTGTCAAAATGACTACATCATTTATTGCATAGTATCCAGATATTACGCAACAATACATATTATATCGTTCGTGTTTGAAGTTAAGAATATAAAATATATGTTCCAGTCTCATTTTTTGCTTTTTGAGTGGAAAAAGCATACAATATCTTTCGTGACTAGAAATAAATTGCACCCAGGGAGTGAGAAAATGTCTACATCTATACAGAAGCGAGGAACTATTGTTGCTTTATTGTTAGCTGGTGCGTTTATTGCAATTTTGAATCAAACCTTAATGATTACAGCTATTCCTCCAATCATGAATGAAATGGGAATTACAGCGAACTCCGCGCAATGGTTAACAACTATTTTTATGCTTGTTAATGGAATTATGATTCCTGTGACAGCTTTTTTAATAGATCGTTTTACAACCAGACAACTGTTTATTACTGCGATGACTGTCTTTACAATTGGTACATTAGTGGCAGCTATTGCTCCAACATTTGGATTTTTATTAGCGGGCCGTGTGATCCAATCTGCTGGTGCAGGTGTCATGTTACCATTAATGCAAACCGTATTTCTCATGATTTTTCCTGTGAATAAGCGGGGCAGTATTATGGGGTTAGTAGGTTTAGTTATCTCTTTCGCCCCAGCTATTGGTCCATCATTATCCGGCTGGGTTACTGAACATTATTCATGGCGGGTCCTGTTTTACATAATTTTACCTATTGCCATCATCGATATTATTATCGCGTACTTTGTAATGAAAAATGTTACAGAAGTATCCAAACCAAAATTAGACGTTCCTTCGGTAATATTATCATCCTTTGGTTTTGGAGGTTTATTGTACGGTTTTACTAGTGCGGGAAATAATGGATGGGGTGCACCTGTTACGATTATTGTGTTAATCGTAGGTGTCATATCGCTTATATGGTTCATATTGAGACAATTTAAATTAGCTCATCCGATGTTGGAATTTCGAGTTTTTAAATACTCTATCTTCCCTTTAACTGTTACGTTAGGTATGATTGCTTTTATGGGATTAATTGCAGTGGAAACACTAATTCCATTATATATGCAGGAAGCAAGGGATTTTGCAGCAGTGCAATCAGGTTTGGTTATTTTGCCTGGTGCTATAATAACAGGAATTATGTCTCCGATCACGGGTCGAATTTTTGACAAAATAGGAGCGAGATGGCTTTCGATTATAGGATTCTTTTTAATGACAATTGGATCTTTCTTGTATACTATCTTGGATGACAAAACCTCAATTACTTATTTAACTGTCGTTTTTGCGATTCGAATGCTAGGGATTTCGATGGTAATGATGCCTGCAGCTACGGCTGGTTTAAATCAGTTACCAAAAAAATTAATCGCACATGGTGCAGCGATGGACAATACGTTAAGAAATGTTTCTGCCTCTGTTGGTACAGCAATCATCGTTACCGTAATGACAACTTCAGAATCGATTGCCAAAGAGGGCGGTGCAGCTTATCCAGCCATCACTGGGGCGAATACAGCTTTCTTAGTGTTATCCATTATTACATTGGCAGGTTTAATTTTATCTCTCTTTATTAAAAATAGTAAACCAATCAACCCAGAAGAATATGACAAAGAATAGAATTAGATCTGTTAGTATGTTTTTCTCTTGACGGGTTAACTCCTTCGCTTGACGGGATAATCGTTGCTCTTCACTGGATATAAAGACTTATCCTGTGAAGACAAATGATTATCCCGTCTACAGCATTACATATCCAGTCAAGAGAAATCTTTTTTTAAAATGGTTGAAAAATCTATTAATGACGCTTATGTTTAGGGATGGCCTGATCGATGAAATTCTCTGCTAATTTTTTGAGTTCCTGTTTCATTGTCTCGCCTTGCATCGGCAAACCGTGTCCGGCTATTATATAATCGGGTTCTAGATCTGCTAACTTTTTCACTGCATTCTCCGCTTCCATCCAATCCTGAGTAAAGTATGCTGGAGGTCCAAATACATGTTGAATTGGGAAAAAGACAGCAAGTGATGATTCAGGTTTTTCCGTAGAAATAGCGTCACCAGCTATTAACATACGATCTTCTTCACGAAACAGACTTATGTGTCCAGGAGTGTGACCAGCTGTTTCTACATAGCGCCAACCTTCTAATTGAGGAATTTTCCCATCCTTTGGTAAAGCAGTAACAAGTCCCTCTAAGTGCTCTGGTTTCGTAGGGAATAGACCTGATAATAAAGAAATCATCCCGCCACCTACTGTAGGGTCTCCTGGAGGGTAGGTTTTTTTTCCTGTTACGTAATCCATTTCTTTTTCGTGTATATAAATCGGAACGTGCCAGTGCTCTGCTAATCTTTTCGCTGACCCAGTATGGTCAAAATGTCCATGCGTTAAAATAATAGCAGCGGGTGGTTTTGTGCCATATCTCTCCTCACAGGCATGTAGTATTCTACCCTGGTATCTTTTTAAACCTGCATCCACTAAAATCCAGTCTTCATTCGGAGCACCAATCATAATCACATTGGAAAGAATTGTTCGGTAATAAGCAACATCTCTCGTTATTTCTTCTGGTACAGCATGATCGAAATCATGTTCAAGGAGCTTTCCTTTATCCAGATGATCTTTATCCATATTTGTCCCACCTTACAATACAACAGTATTCTTATTCTGTCTTTCACCATGTAAATTATACAATAATCTGAAAATTCTAAAATCAACTTGCCTTTTTAAATGTGATATGTTATGCTTTTCAACAACTTCATAAACGAATTATTTTCTTATCCAGAGAGGTGGAGGGACTGACCCTGCGAAGCCTCGGCAACCAGCACAAATGTGCCCGGTGCCAATTTCAGAGGATCTGTTAATAGATCCTAAAGATGAGAAGATTCACGTAGATTGATTATGTATTATTGAATTCAATTGTTGAATCCTTCTCTAACGATAGAGAAGGATTTTTTTAATTTTTATAAAAAGTGAGGAGAATGTAGGATGAGCGATTTATTATTTGCCTTTTGGGTACCAAATGTAAGTGGAGGATTAGTTGTTTCGAAATTGCCACAAAGAACGGATTGGAGTTTTGACGCCAATAAACGATATGCACAAATTGCAGAAGAAGTAGGGTTTGATTATGGGTTATTACAAACGCGTTTTTTTGCAAGTTATGGTGCAGACAAACAGCTAGAAGCCATTATGCTAGCGACAGCTCTAGGTGCAGTAACTAAAAACCTAAAAGTCATTGCAGCGGTATTACCAGGTCTGTGGCACCCGGCTGTATATGCTAAAATGCTATCAACTTTAGACCATGTGACTAACGGTCGAGCTGCAGTAAACGTTGTAAGTGGTTGGTTAAAAGATGAATTTACTTCTTATGGTGAAGAGTGGATCGATCACGACAAGCGTTATAAGCGTTCAGAAGAATTTATTCGTGTATTACGTGCGATGTTTACGGAAGACGAAGCCAACTTTGAAGGGGATTATTATTCGATCGATCATGCGCCAATGAAACCTAAACCAGAAAAGAATATACCTATCTTTCAGGGGGGGAATTCCCAGGCAGCCAAAGAAATGGCATCAAGAGTTTCAGATTTTTATTTTATGAATGGTAATACATTAGATGGATTTGAAAAACAAATTAATACGGTTAAAGAATTAGCTAAGAAAGAAGGCAGAGAAGTAAAATTCGCGGTAAATGGGTTCGCAATTGTACGCGATACAGAGGAAGAAGCAGTTCAATTATTGCGAGACATTGTCTCTAATGCTGATGATGATGCAGTTAAGGGATTCCAAAAGGCCGTAAAAGAAGCAGGTCAATCCACAAAAGAAAAAGAAGGTATGTGGGCCAATTCTTCAAAAGAAGATCTTGTACAATATAATGATGGTTTTAAAACAGGTTTAATAGGAACAGCTGAACAAGTCGCCGATCGCATCATTGAATTGAAAAAAATTGGTGTGGATTTAGTGTTAACTGGCCACTTCCATTATGAAGAGGATTTACGTCGGTTTGGCGAAGAAGTTATTCCATTAGTAAAAAAGAAAGAGAAGGAATTAAAAGAAGCTGGTGTCCTATCATGAAGATAGCGGCAATTGCAGGAAGTTTAACTCCTTTGTCAAAAACATTGTTAACGGTAAAAGAAACTGTTCGTCATATTAAGCAATCACATTCAGAGGTAGATGTGAACCTAATAGATTTAAAAAACTATCACTTAGATTTTTGCGATGGTCGTGATCCATCTGAATATCAAGGAGATTCCAAACGGTTAATAGAAGAGGTAGTTCAAGCAGATGCATTGATTGTGGGAACACCAATTTACCGAGGATCGATACCAGGTGCGTTAAAAAATGTATTTGATTTAATACCAAATACCGCGCTGAGAGGAAAGGTACTAGCATTTATTGCTACAGGTGGTACGTACCATCATTATTTAGCGATTGAGCATCAATTAAAGCCGTTAGCTGGTTATTTTAAAGCATATACATTACCTGGAAATGTATACGCCCATAATGACCATTTTGTAAACAAACAGTTAGCAGATGAAACGATAAAAGAAAGACTCCACCAATTAGGAGATTCAGTAGTAACAGTTAGCAGGAAACTTAATGGAAATGTTATAGGGGCAGAACAACCAGTGATTCCAAGACAGTCATTATCTCAAACATAAGTAAAAATTGTGTAAAACAATAAAAATGCTCTCACATGTATGGACAAATTTGTAAAACATGATAAACTTTTAATAAGATGATGTGAGGGAGTGCGGTTAAGATGAAATTATGGATGAAAAAAATAACCGTTTTATTAGTAACTATCTTAACATTGGGTCTATATGTACCACCAATATATCTTGATGCGGAAGCCGATTCGGACGTCAACAAGGGCGAAATAGAACCTAGTGAAGATCGATCACTACAAACCGAACAAAGTGATGAAGATGCTAGTTTAACGAGAGACGACGTTATTGCTCCAGAAGATTCAAATCAACTCTATTTAGAAGAGTTAAGAAAGCAAGCTGAGGAGCAAGTTCTTGTAAAACTAGGTGAAAAAATTTCAACGAAAATTGACACCGATTTAGATACATCTGTGCTACCAAATTTGCAATCAGTACTTGATGAATTATTTCGTGCAATCGGCGAAGAAGATAGTCAGTTTTTGATGATTGCAGAGGATCCGTCATCAGGGTACGGTGAACGAATTTTTAATTTGTACAATGCGAAAGAGAAAAAAGATGTTGCGAGGTTTCATGTGAATAGAGTTCAGAAACCACAAGACGGTTTTTATTTTCAATTCCATTATCATCTAGAGCACGATCGATTTGAAGCGCATTTCCCGTTAGCTGAAATATATTGGGGAAAAAACACACCCCCTAAATGGATGTCGTAAAGAAAGGATGCCTTGAAGGAAGGCATCCTTTTTGAACATATAATCTAGATTTTTGAATAATGTTTGAATTTTAAAACAATTTTCTTTATTTTAATTGATGAACTAGGTAGAATTGTATTTATTACGGTGTAAACGATCAAAAGATTTGCCTTTAATTAGAATCTAAGTTAGGAAAGTCTCACTGTATTGTGTCGATTTTAAATAAAAGGTTATTCTACAAAAAAGGAGAACATAAAATGCCTATTAAAGTACCGGATTTATTACCAGCGAAGAGCAAATTGCAGGAAGAGAATATTTTCGTTATGGATGAAAGCAGGGCATTTACTCAGGATATAAGGCCTTTAAAAATATTAATTTTAAATTTAATGCCATTAAAGCAACAAACAGAAACCCATTTATTACGTTTGTTAGGAAATAGTCCATTGCAAATAGATGTAGGACTTTTGCACACTAACACACATACTTCTAAAAACACTTCACCTGAGCATTTAAAACAGTTTTATAAATCGATTGATGATGTGAAAGCGAACAAATACGATGGACTTATTATTACGGGAGCACCCATTGAAAAATTACAATATGAAGATGTAACTTATTGGGAAGAGTTGTCTCAAATCATGGAATGGAGTAAAACAAATGTTACTTCAACTCTCCATATTTGTTGGGGTGCTATGGCTGGTCTTTATTATCATTTTGGGATTGATAAATATATTATGGACGAAAAATTATCTGGTATTTATACACATACATTAAATGACCCAAGAGAGAAAATATTGAGTGGCTTTGATGAAGAGTATTTAGTCCCGCACTCACGTAATGCAGATATTCGAAAAAGTGATATTGAGAAAATACCTCAGTTGAAAATTTTAAGTGAATCAGAAAAAGCAGGAGTATACATGGTTGCGTCTACTGACGGCAAGCAAATTTTCGTTACAGGTCATCCGGAATATGATGCTTTTACGATACAAAAGGAATACGATCGTGATAGTGCCGCAGGGTTAAATCCTATATTACCTGAAAATTATTATCCAAATGATGACCCAACTCAAACTCCAAAATTAAAGTGGCGGACACATTCGAATATGCTAATATCCAATTGGCTCAACTATTATGTATATCAGGAAACACCTTATCAATTATAAAAGAAGTAGAGAAATCCTCCTCTACTTCTTTTGTGTATAAAATATAAGGTGTACTCGATTACTTTTAATGGAGCTTTTCTTGGTAGTATGCATATGTATCCATAGCCAGGGTGACTGCTTGAGCGAAAGCAGCTCCACCGCCTAATGCAGCACTAATTGCCAATGTCTCCATGATTTCGGTTTCACTTGCATCGTGCTCAACTGCACCTTTTGTATGGTAGATGATGCAATATTCATCTTGTGCATAGATACTTATTGCTAGAGCCATTAATTGCTTGTTTTTTTTATCGATAGTACCTGCTTTAAATGCTTCTTCAGTAAAATGAAAATAACCTTCTGTCATTTCAGGTAAGTGTTGTTTCATTCTCGTTGTGCCACGTTTGTAATCTTCTAACGCTTGGTCAAAATAATGAATATTTTCTTGTTTTTCCATTCTTGATCCCACCTTTCACTTTAATGTGTGTAAAGTCATAATAATTTATACAGCAAATAGTATAGACAGAAGGAAAAAGAATCGATAAAATTTAGCTAGGGGGTAATAAAGATGAGTGAAGAATTGAATAACAAAGTACAATTAAAAGTAAGAGATAATGGATCGATTTTAGTTACTGGAGATGTTGAACTGGTTGATGCAGAGGGAAACCCATTTGAAACAAAGCCAAAATTCTCTTTATGCAGATGTGGCGCATCAAAAAACAAACCTTTTTGTGATGGATCCCATAAAGAAATTGGTTTTCAAGATCAAATTAGAGCGAAATAATCTTAGCAATAGCAAGATTGAATTCTAATGCTTTTCACCTATCTTTTCTCGAGCGTGTTTTATACTTTTCTCCTTTGGGTATTTAATTAGTAAGTTACCACAGAAAGGAGAATTGTAATGGATCAAAATAAAGATGTCGAAATTGAAAAAAAAGAAAAGAAAACAGACTCTAGTAAAGTTGGCGTTGCGGCAATTAAGTATATTACTTATTTGATCATATTTTTCGGAATTTTATGGTTCTTAATAACTTATGTGTTTGGGCAATTATTATAATAATTTTGGAAGCCACTACAATTTTAGGTAGTGGCTTTTTTATTGTAAGCAAAGAGAGAGTATATAATCTGCGGTATCAAGGCATTTGTTATTAAAGTAATTATTTTGAAATGTTGTGTATATGAATCCACCGCTTCGGCTGTCCACTTCCCTTTTACCACGGGCACAAATGCAACATCTACTCAAGCAAGCTTTCGTAGTGTTTCCTATGCAGTGGCGTTTTCCATTGGAAAGCGAAGTGGGCAAGCCGGAGCGGTTGTTATACATATTTTCCATTTCAAAATTACCACTACATAAACCGGATGGTCTTTCCCGGTTTTTTTAATACGTAAAATCATTAAATTGCGGTAGATATAGATGTGTAGTAAAGTTAAATGGAGTCTAGGGGTGGTGATTTTATGAGGGAGAGACAAAAACAAATTTTAAGAGATTTATTACTAATGGAGAAAAAAGTACTATTAGTTCAACAATTAGCATTGGAATTAAACTGTTCTGAAAAAACAATTAGAAATGATTTGCAAGTAATCGAATCCTTTATAACAGAATGTAGTAATGGTCGCCTTGTCCGAAAACCTGGTGTAGGTATATCGATTGAGATCGAAGAACATGAGAAACAAGAGTTGTTGTCATCTATCCAATCTAATAGCACTTCAGAAAGAAATGTACTGAAAAAAGAAGAAGAAATGAAGATATTATTTGATCTTCTCACTCATGAAAGCACTTCATTACAACACCTAGCTGCTACATATTATGTTTCTCAAACAACGATGAAGAAAGTGATGGATCATATAGAAATATGGTTAACAAAGAAAAATGTGAAACTTATTAAAAAACAAAAAGTAGGTATTGTCGTCGAAGCGGAAGAAAAAGACATTCGATATGCATTACAACATATAGATGAATATAATGGAGAAGCACTGGAAATAGCCAATTCTTTTTTATACCACCAGTTTGCACAATATGAAGTGAAAATAATAGAGCAATTATTCTCAAAATTTATTCATAAATACGGTATGCCGTTAACCGATGAAAGTATCAAAAATTTAATTCTATATACCCTAGTAATGATAAAAAGAACTAAGACGAGGCACCTTATGGAATTAAGTGATCATCAGTTCAAATTAATCACAGATAAGAAAGAATACCAATGGATGTTAGAAGTTGTGAAAGAAATCGAGCAAAGTTTTCTCATGCAATTGCCGGAACATGAAATCGGATATTTAACCATGCAATTTATTGGAGCGAAATTTCGAGGACAACAAGATGGCGATTACCCTTATGATATTGAGGTTGATCAGCAGGCTGAGCAGGTTATGGAAAAGTTAACCAAACGCATTAGCATATTAGCGTTAGTACCATTTTATAATGACGCTAAGCTGAAAGATGGCCTCAAGATTCATCTTTATTCCGTAATCAATCGGTTAAAATATACGTTACCAGTTCAAAATCCATTGGTGATGGATATTAAACAAATGTATCCATTTATGTTTGACGCGTTGGTAAATGTATTACAAGACATGAAAGGTGAATTACCATATGATATACCAGAAGATGAAGTAGCCTTTTTAACCTTGCAATACCAAGCTTCTATGGAACGCTTAAAAAGTAAGCAAGATAATTTGAAGAAAATAATAGTAGTTTGTCATATGGGAATTGGCGTTTCTGAAATAATGCGATCAAAAATTGCAACGACTTTTCAAGAGATTGAGATTGTAGCAACCTTACCCCAGAATAAACTCGATGATTTTTTAATGGAACATTCTGTAGATTTGATCGTATCGACAGTACCTATAGATGAGTTAAATGTACCATATATTACGGTTACCCCTTTGTTTAACGAAAAAGATAAAGCTAAATTGCGAAAGATGTTAACAATGGAAAGCAAAACAGAAGTTGAAAATGCTTCGGTATTGAAAAGTTATCTGGAGGAGAAATATACGTTTATTCACCTCCAATTAGACCATCGATTTGAAATAATCGAAAAATTATCAGAGCGATTAGAATATGAGGGACTAGTAGAAGCGGATTATGGTCACCAAGCTTTATTGCGTGAGCGAGCAGCAGCTACTGCAATCGGAGGGGGTATCGCTATCCCGCATGGTAATCCAAATCTTGTGAAAGAATCAAAAATAGTGATTGCAACATTAAAGGAGCCGATAACATGGGGAACGGAATCGGTCTCAATTGTACTGTTCCTTGCATTAAAACAAGAATCCTCCGAAAAGCGGAGACGATTATTTCATCAAATTTCAAGATTGGCAGGTAACCCAGCAAAGATAGCTAAACTAACAAAAGAAAGAGATATTCATTCCTTGTTATCATTGATGGATTAAGTCTTTATGCAGATATATGCATGAAGACTTTTTAAATAATTAAAGAAAGTGTATAAGCGGCGCCATGTCTAGCTCCGAGCACAGAAACTATGTGACTTCACGAAATTGCCCTATGATAAAGAAGACTTGCCGAGTGGTGAAATCAGAGGCTTAGTCGCCCTTATGCCTTTAGGTGAAAGTCATCATCGGTTCGCTTTTCTCAGTGATTCCTTTATCTCAGTTGATTCTGAAGTCGCTGTTTCTAAGCGGACGTTCTGCGATTTTCTTATAATTCCTTTTTACCAGAAGTTTTGGTAATAATCCGCGATTTTGAAACAAGAAAATCAGGGTATACTACCTTTAACAAACAAATTAGAGGGGTGAATGTATATGAAAGTATTAGCGATTACTTCGTGTCCGAATGGCATAGCGCATACGTATATGGCTGCGGAGAACTTAGAAAAAGCAGCGGAAGAAATGAATATTGATATAAAAGTAGAAACACAAGGATCAATCGGAGCTGAAAATGAATTAACATCAGCTGAAATTGAAGAGGCGGAAGCAATTATTATTGCAGCAGATAAAGCAGTTGAAAAAGATCGGTTCGTTGGTAAGAAATTAATTGCGGTAGGTGTTCAAGAAGGAATCCGTAATCCAAAGAACTTAATTGAAAAGGCATTAGGTGAGGACGCACCCGTTTTTAATGGAGGAGGAAGCAGTAACAAGGATAAGATGCCTACTTCTTCGGAATCAACAAAACAAAATCCAATTTATCGTCATTTAATGAATGGTGTTTCCTTTATGGTACCATTTATCGTTGTTGGTGGTTTGTTAATTGCGATTGCTTTAACGATTGGTGGTGTTCCGGGTGAAGGTGGAATCGCCATCCCTGAAGATTCATTCTGGAAGACGATCGAACAAATTGGTGCAGCAGCATTTAGCTTTATGGTACCAATATTAGCAGGCTACATCGCTTACAGTATTGCGGATCGTCCTGGTTTAGCGCCTGGTATGATCGGTGGTTATATTGCAGCGAACGGTAGTTTTTATGGAAGTGAAGCAAGTGCAGGTTTTCTTGGTGGTATCATTGCTGGTTTCTTAGCAGGGTATGTAGCTCTATGGATCAAGAAAGTACAAGTTCCAAAGATGATGCAACCGATCATGCCGATTATTATTATTCCAGTGTTATCTTCCTTAGTAGTTGGCCTTTTATTTGTATTATTAATTGGTGCACCAGTTGCACAAGTGTTTGAGTCACTTACTGGATGGTTACAAGGAATGCAAGGAACAAGTTCTATATTATTGGCACTTATACTTGGTGCAATGATTTCCTTTGACATGGGTGGTCCTGTAAATAAAGTTGCCTTCTTATTCGGTGCTGCTATGATCGGGGAAGGTAATTATGAAATAATGGGTCCGATTGCAGTAGCGATTGCTGTTCCGCCAATTGGCTTAGGATTAGCAACCTTACTATTTAAAAATAAGTTTGAGAAAGCAGAACAAGAAACAGGTAAAGCATCGATAACAATGGGCTTCTTTGGGATTACAGAAGGTGCGATCCCATTTGCCGCACAAGACCCTTTGCGTGTTATCCCAAGTATTATGGTTGGTTCGATGACAGGTTCCGTAATCGCGATGTTAAGTGGTGTAGGGGATCGAGTAGCGCATGGTGGACCAATCGTAGGAATATTAGGTGCAGTTGATAATGTCTTGATGTTTTTTGTAGCAATTATTATCGGTGCCGTTGTGACAGCCTTTATGATTAAGTTTTTGAAGAAGGATGTTGATCGTCCAATAAATGAAGAAACATCAGAGGCTTCAGATGAACAAACAACTGAGACTGAAACATCTGCACAAAAAGTAGAGAACATCACGAAATTAACAGATATTACGAATATAAATTTAATTGATATAAGCTTAAATGCGACTTCAAGAGATAGTGTTATTGATGAATTGATAACAAAATTAGACAGTGAGAATGCGTTGACATCATCAGATGATTTTAGAGAAGCAATATTAGCTCGTGAGGAAGAGAGCTCTACAGGTATTGGTATGAATGTAGCAATTCCTCATGGTAAATCAGATGCTGTCAAAGCTCCACGTGTTGTTTTCGGTATTAAAAAAGATGGAGTGGACTGGCATAGTGCAGATGATTCCTTAGCAAAATTGATCTTTATGATTGCTGTACCGAAACATGCGGAAGGCGATGCCCACTTGAAGATACTTCAAATGCTTTCACGTAAGTTGATGGATGATGAATATAGAGATGAATTATTGCGTGCGCAAACTGATCAGGAAGCATATGAATTATTAGAAGAAATCAAATAAAATGAGACTTCATTCAATCAGTGGTAGGTAAAAAACCTCCGCTGATTGAATCGAAACTTATCTCTTTAAATTAGATTCCATTAATCCTGCAGAACCAATGCTTCGTGATAAACAAACAAGCCCTTTTCAAATACAAATAAATACAAAGAAAAGGGCTTTTATTATAAGGGCTGAAGCTCTCTTATTATTCTCTTCTTGCAAAGCACTTACTTTCAAATAAATAATGCAGTTTACTAGTAAATAAATCGAAAAAATATCCTTATTAAAAACCTTGTTAGATAATCTAACATCTAAATTGTGAATATTCTGAAATCGCCTTACACTATATTTAACAGTTGATGTTAATATTATTTACAAGGAGAGGAAAAACATTATGGAAACTGTACTTATGGATAATTTATGGGTCATTATTGGTACTTTCTTAGTTTTATTAATGCTTGGAGGATTTATTCTACTTGAGGCTGGTTCAACGAGAATGAAAAATGCCGGACATATTGCTGGTAAAACAATTTTTACTGCGGGAATTGGATCTCTTGTATTTTGGGCTGTAGGTTATGGATTTATTTACGGTGAAGGAAACTGGTTCATTGGATTATCAAATTTCTTTTATGGTGATACATCCTTTAGTGGAGACGGATTATCTCCAGCAGTTGATTTTATGTTCCAAATGATGTTTGCGTTAGTCGCTTTAACAATTGCATTCGGTGGTTTTGCTGAACGTGCAAAATTGTCAGCGTACGTTGTATTTGCGGTATTATTCTCAGCTTTAGTATATCCAGTAGTTGCACACTGGATCTGGGGTGGCGGTTGGTTAGCTGATCATGGAAAACAAGACTTTGCAGGTTCAACAGTAGTACACTTAACAGGTGCAATGGCAGCATTGGCAGCTACAGTTATCTTAAAACCACGTATTGGTAAATATAATAAAGATGGTTCATCCAACGAATTAGCTGGACACAACCAAGTATATACAGCATTAGCAGTTCTACTACTTTGGGTAGGTTGGTTCGGATTTAACGGTGCGAGTACATTCGGGGTATCGGATGCATTCTTTGGATATGTTATTTTAAATACACAACTAGGTGCTGCAGCAGGTGCAGTTGCTGCATTATTTGTTGCTTGGGCTCTAACAGGCAAAGCAGATGTTCCAACTATGTTAAATGGTGCTTTAGCAGGTTTAGTCGCAATTACAGCTTCTTGTGGTTTTGTTGAGCCATGGGCAGCCGTTCTAATTGGTGTTATTGGTGGTATCATTGTCGTTGGTAGTATGAAATTCTTTGATCGTGCTCGAATTGATGATCCGATTTTTGCACTATCTGTTCACGGAACTGTAGGTATCTGGGGGACAATTTCAACAGGTTTCTTCGCCACAAATGAATTATCTGTAGGAATGGATTGGGGTCAACCAGGATTATTCTATGGTGGTGGATTAGAACAGTTAGGTGTTCAGGTCTTAGGTGTAGCAGCTAGTGGTGTTTATGCATTTATCGTATCTTTCATCATTCTGAAAGTAATGGATAAAGTAATGGGTGGTCTACGAGTTTCTGAAGAAGAAGAAATTATCGGCCTTGACTTAAGTGAGCACGGTAGCTATGGTTATCCTGAAAACATTCCACATCCAAGTGAGGAACAGGCAAAATAAATGTTTACTTCTCAATTAAAGGAGAGGACTTCCGACATGGGTTATCAAGAAATTAAACAATATCGGGAGCAACATATCCATAAGCAAGTAAATCATCGTCAGCTCAATGCACTACATGATGAGGTAATGGAACAAACCGTTCAGCTTGCAATGGAGAAGGTAGAAGAAGAGCAGGGAAAAGTCCCTGCTCCCTTCGCTTTTTTTCTAATGGGTAGTGCCGGTAGAAGTGAGCAGTCAATCTGGAGTGATCAAGATCATGGCATCATCTATGATGGTAATCAAGGTGAAAAAGAATACTTTCTATTATTAGGAGAAGAAATTGTTTCAGGCTTAGAAATAGTAGGTTATGAGCGCTGTGAAGGTAAAGTTATGGCTTCTGAATCAATGTGGACCAATTCAGTAGCGGATTGGAAGAAACAAGTAACCACATGGCTTGAAGAGGCGAACTGGCAATCTCTTAGGCACTTTTTAACATTCTTTGATTCCCGTGTATTAATTGGAAATCAACATTTTTTAGCAGAGATTAAGCAAGTAATCTTTTCTTATATTAAAGACCATCCTGGAGTTGTATCAAGATTAATAGATAATGTCGGTTTTATTAGAAAAGGAATCGGGGTTTTTGGACAATTGTTACCAGAACCATCAGGACAAATGATGGGACAAATCAATATTAAGACAACCACCTTATTCCCTTATATAAATTCTCTTAGATTGTTAGCTATAACAAATGAAGCAACAAAGGCACCTACATTAGATCGCTTTACCACTTTAAAGAGGAAATATCCGTATTTAGAACAATATCAATCATTATTTCAGAGCTTATTAGAATTTAAGTTTCGTTTTGCTCAGCAGGCTAATAATTATCAAGAAGTGCATTATATTCCTTTGAAACAATTAACCAAAAGCGATAAACAGGAGTTGAAGCAATACATGAAAAAGGGTTCAGCACTTTTTAGTCAGACCAAAAAATCATTAAAAAATGAGTGTTCTAAATGGTAATGAATCAAATGCTTCATTTTATCAAACAGATGTCAGGAAAAATGAGCGATATAAACCCTGTGTCAAGTCAGACAGACGCAAGACAAATTGCGTATATGCGTAACTTGCAACGAGAGTTAAAGCAAAAGGATGTACTTAATACACCCTTTAAGGATTTAGATACAGTTGTGTTTGATATTGAGACAACAGGTTTTTATCCATATAATGGTGATCGTATTCTTTCGATCGGTGCCGTTAAAATGAAAGGCGCAGATATATTAAATAATCAATTATTCTATAAAACCATTTATAGTGAATTACCCCCACCAAAAGAAATTGAAGTATTGACAGGGATCACAGCATCCGAATTAAATCAAGCCGCTGATTTACCTGAAGTGTTAAGACAATTTTTTCAGTTTGTAAGAAGTGATACTCTAGTGGCGCATCATTCTAGTCATGAAAAACAATTTATGAAACATGCTAGTTGGACGGCGTTAAAATCGAATTTTCAACACCGCCTCATAGACACAACTTTTTTGATGAAAGTAGTATCACCTGACAGTGCGTATGTTACTTTAGATGACTGGTGTGATCATTATGGGGTAGACATTGGCCGAAGACATCATGCATTATATGATGCAGCAGCGACGGCGAAATTATGGTCTGAAAATGTTAAAAAAGTGGAAGAGATGGGATTTACCAATTTAAGAGATATTTATACGCATATTGCAAGCTTGTCTTAACCTGAAAGGAGAGAGAAGAGTTGAATCATGATATTCCAGATCATATGGCCACCTTTCCGATCAGTGTTGTGAAAGACCTTACGAAGCTTAGTGGCAGACAAATTCGTTATTATGAAGAACAGGGATTGATTTCACCTGTGCGGAATGAAGGGAATCGAAGAATGTTTTCGTTACATGATATTGATCGATTAAAACAAATAAAAAAGTTGATAGACCAAGGTATTAATATTGCGGGAATTAAAGCAATGTTAAAAGATTAAAACTCCCCTAGTTATAACAGTAACTAAGGGAGTAATTTGTATTATTTGTTAAATAAATCAAAGACGCCACCAATTCCGCCTTCACCTTTATTTCCTCCCTTTTCAGGAAGAGCAGCAAATACTTTACTTGCCAATCGGCTAAATGGTAGTGATTGTACCCACACCGTACCAGGTCCTGATAAGGTTGCGAAGAAAATACCTTCACCACCAAACAATGCGGTTTTAACCCCGCCAACAAATTCAATGTTGTAATCAACATCACCTGTCATTGCAACAAGACACCCTGTATCCACACGAAGTTTTTCCCCTGGTTGTAATTCCCGTTTATGAATCGTTCCTCCTGCATGAACAAAAGCCAGCCCATCACCTTCCAGTTTTTGCATGATGAACCCTTCACCACCGAAGAAGCCTGCACCAATTTTACGTTGAAATTCTACACCCACTGATACTCCTTTTGCTGCAGCTAAAAAGGCATCCTTTTGGCAGATAATCTTGCCATTCATTTCACTTAAGTCCATTGGAACAATTTTGCCTGGATAAGGAGAGGCAAAGGACACATGCTTTTTACCGGATCCTTGATTGGTAAAGGTAGTCATAAATAAACTTTCCCCAGTAATCACTCGTTTACCTGCACCAATTAATTTGCCTACAAATCCTCCACCTTGATTAGAGGATCCATCTCCAAATATCGTCTCCATCGTGATGTCATCATCCATCATCATTAATCCGCCAGCTTCTGCAATAACGGTCTCTTGTGGGTCTAATTCAACCTCGACAAATTGCATATCATCTCCGTGCAACTTATAGTCAATTTCATGATTGTTCATCTTCATCACACTCCCTTTATTATGGTATGTTTGTCTATACGTATCATATCATAAATACGTTTCAAAATTTCAGAATATTACAAAAATTATTGAATATTTATTCATTGTTTTTATGAAAAACGTGATAGGATCGCTTTTTTTAATCAATATATTTAGATTCGAATTTAGAGTATATGAGGAAAATGGAGAGAATTTAAAAGAATTTAAAAGAATTTCGCAAAGTCTATTTACTTATTAAGAATATATGGTACTATATAGTTAAATTCATTAATAAATGAAGAATTTTTTTAAGGAAAGGGGATAGTTGGCTATGGTGACATCTTTATACATGGTTTCTTTAACTATTCTGCTTACTTTTCTAGTTTTATCTGTCGTGGAAAAAATCACTTCACGTAGAAAAAAACTAAAAGTAGAGATGAATTTAGAAACATCACATGCGCAAGTTCAACCAGTTATGGCTGGAAAAGAAATCAGATAATACACTAGTTAAGAAAACCGGACTAGATAAAATAGAGCCTCCTGAATTATTCAGGAGGTTTTTTGTTGTTTTCTTTGCTTTACACATGAAAAGTGTCATGGTGTCATGTTGTGTATTCAAAAAATTGATGACTTTTTGCCTATTGGATTAATTTACCACCACAATGCAAATGTAAGCACATTATCACTTTTCGCCAAAAAACAAAAAAGGTCTAAAAGTTCTAATTAAATAAATAATATAAGTCCAATTACTCATATAAAAACAAATCCATTTTCCTATTTCAATTTTTTGTAAGTATGTTTTAATAATGTAGTAATCATTTCCAATAATGCCGAAAAGCCTTTGAATATAAAGTATTATGGCGTAATTTATCATTTTTTCGGTGCCACTTCATAGAATCCAACAGAAAAAATCTTCTTTTAATACCAGCATAATGAGCAGCTAATCCTAAAGTAATATCTTTTTATTATGAATGTAATGGTAAAATCCCATTTTGGAACAGGAAAAACGACAACAGCATTTCGCGACTTGGATGTATTACAGTTGCTTTTCTTAAACAGCTAGCACATTCGAAATATAATATGAATATAAGGGAGTAATTACCGGAAAATGCTAGATAAGGATAAGGTTTTCGAAAAATGAATAGAAAAGGTGTGGAATAATGAGGAATAAATACATAATGGTAATTGTCACTCTATTTGTCTGTAGTTTTATATTAATGGCATGTAGTGATGATAGTATCGAAAGGACAAATGGCGAAGAAAACAATACTGAAGGAACAGAGAATGATGACCAACAAAATAATTTTGAGTTGAATAACGAAGATACAGAAAATCATGGATCACAAGATGAAGGGAAATCTGATGAAGAACAACAAGAGAAGGAAACAGAAAACCAAGATAACAATGGAAATGTTAAGGACATTAGTGTTGATAGTGTTTATGAGGAAATTATGGATGGCGATTTGTTAAATGAAGATGCGATGGAAATGGAAAATTCGAATTTAGATTGGGACACTACTGACCTGATGAATTTTTCTAATAAAACAATTTCATTCGTTGAAAACAAGGCATTTTTCACATATTATATGAATACTTATGCACTTCGTACGGTAGATAATTCATATTCAGAAAAAATTGATGTCGAATCAGATGCTCAAATGGTTTCTTATGATAACAACTTAGTGTTTTTACAGGCAAAAGACGAAGCAATTCATTTGCATTTTATGGATCCTGAAACCGAAAAAGTAGTAGATACGGTAACAGAGGATTTAGTAAAAGCAACTGATTCTCCTCTTTCTAATACCTTTTTGTACGAAGATAAACTTGTAGGAGTAACAGGGATCGTAGGAAACATTTATATCTTTGACCTTCCTACAAAATCATTGGAAAATGTACTGAATATGGAAGATATTATAGGAGAGAAAAGAGATATTAGAACACTAGGTTTTGATGAAGGAATATTATATATGGGGAATTCAGGGATATTTAGTTCTTTGTATGCGCTGGACATCGACTCCGGGGAATTGTCTTGGGAGTTAGAATTAGGAGAAAACAATATTTATAGACAAGTAGAGGTTTCTCCAAGAGAGGCGATATTTATAGAAGATTCAATGTACGTTCTGTTAGAAAATTCAGCCTATATGGAATTGGATAAAAATACTGGTGAGTTAATAAATGCTGCTGATTTTGGTACAACAACACACCTTCTGCATGTGACTGAGGAAAATATTTTTATGGCTCACGAAAATTGGAATGAAGAAAAGGAGTATATTGTATCTTTAAATAAAGAAACATTAGAGCCTAATTGGGCAGTAGCTGTTGATGGGGAAAAGTATCATTATTCTGCAGCAATTCATGATAACTATTTATATACTGCAGTTTTAAATCCATTCATGGAATCGGATGGAACCGATTGGTACAAAATCAATATTGATACAGGGGAAGTGCTGGCAAAAGATAAGATTGCCGGACTTAAAAACCAGAATGCTGAAGGTTTATTCTTTGAGATTATCAACGGAAAAATGCTATTGGCTGATGGTGATAGTATAACTATTGCGCCATTAGAATAAAGAATTTGTAAAGAATACATAGAAGGAGAAGTTATATGAAGATTTTAAGCAGAAGTTTGATTTTATTGATTCTAATAACGGGGGTATTAGTAGGCTGTGCATCAGGTGAGTCTGATTCATCCAGTGGGACTGATAAAGAAAAAGGGGAGGGCTCCAATCTTGATGGCAAAAAGTATAACATTATTGGTGAGGAAGTATTTACGGATTTTGTCGAAGAACGATATGACGGATTGGAAATTAAATTCATATCAGCCGGTTATGTTTCCCAAATTCCAGAAGAGTTACATGAAAGATACTTTATAGTAGACTCTTTTGACCATCTATTGGTAGAGTTGGAAATTACCAATACTACGGATCGTCCCATTAGTTTTTATCCTATAAATTTAACTTCAAAACCAGTTGATGATTGGTCAGATGATGAAGAACTTTCAGATAGCTTCATTAACACAGCTACAGATATTCATTTAAAAGATAATGATGATGACGAATTTGATGAACAAATGAATTTTTTAGAGAAATACAAGCTTCTGGCGAACGCTGAGCATACACATTGGCCTCAATCTACTGTAAGAGGATTGCATTTGATTTCTTTCCGTGAAGAAGACGTATCTGGTAATGTATTTCTTCACAGTAATACTTTAGAAGGTGAATTAATGTTTGAACTGGAACCTATTGAAGAATCTTGGTATTTTTCTGATGTAGGGTTCTCAGTTGATTATGAAAACTATGATGACGAATATGATAAATATCATTGATGCTAGTCTTGAATTTTGTAGATAGTAAAAGGGTGCTATATTTCAAAGAAATTATAGCGCTCGTCGTGATATGAAAATCGTGAATAATGGTTAATATAATAAGGTTTGCTTGAGGGCAGATCACGCTTTTTATTACCTAGAAAAATGGTAGAAGTGTTGTACAGAGAAACACATCTAATCCCTTTTCTCAGCAAATTAATCTGTAATACTCCATAAATCCGATCGTTTCGAACTGTACGGCATCTCAAACTGAATCGACGTTTTTTTTGAAAGAATGAAGGTAATGTGGGAGATAAGAAGTTAGAATATTTTCAAAATTAGAACTTTTTTAATTACTCTATGAAATTGTATGATAAATCCTTATAATAGATTTTGGTTTGCTAGAAAATTTAGATAATTTTCTGAAAATTAATTTAATTATATATAAAGGGTGAATATCATATGGAAGGCAAGAAAAAACAAGGCTTATTTCAAAGAAGTCTTGATCGAATTGAATACGTAGGGAACAAGTTACCGCATCCAGTAACACTTTTTATTATATTAGCATTTATCGTTTTAATTACGTCTGCGATTGTTTCCTCAACAGGTGTATCTGTTCAACATCCAGGAAATGCGGAAGAACAGATCACAGTGAAAAACTTATTAAATGCGGAGGGAATTGCTTACATTTTTACAAGTATGGTTGATAACTTTATCAATTTTGCTCCGCTCGGTGTCGTGTTAGTAACAATGTTAGGGATAGGCTTGGCAGAACGTACCGGCCTTATTAGTGCTGGCTTGCGTGCTTTTGTTTTATCGTTACCAAAATCTCTAATAACTGCCGGATTAGTATTTGCCGGTATTATGTCTAGTGTTGCAACAGATGCTGGATATGTTGTACTGCCACCATTAGGGGCTGTATTGTTTGCCGCTTTAGGTCGTCATCCTTTAGCTGGTTTAGCTGCTGCCTTTGCAGGGGTATCTGCCGGATTTAGTGCCAATCTGGTACCGACAGCTTTAGAGCCACTACTTGGAGAGATGACAATGGCTGCTGTTGCCACCATTGGTGCTGAAGGAGAAGCATACGCCGAAACGATGAATATCTTGATGAACTATTATTTCACCGTTGTTTCTGTATTTCTATTAACGATTGTCGGAACATTTGTAACAGAGAAGATCGTAGAGCCAAGGTTAGGAGCATATACCGGCAGTTATAAAGAAGAGGCAACAGGATTATCTAAAATCGAGAAAAAAGGTTTGCGATATGCAGGTTTATCACTTTTGATCAGTGTGATTGCAGCATCCTTATTAATCGTACCTGAAAATGCCCCATTACGTGGAGAAGATGGTGCAATAATTATATCACCATTTATGAGTTCGCTCGTTCCGATTATTTTTATTCTCTTCTTTATTCCAGGCGTCGTTTATGGAATTGTAACGAAAAATGTAAAAAATGATAAAGATGTTGCAAACCATTTATCAGAGACGATGGGTTCAATGGGAATGTTTATTATCTTATCGTTTGCCGCTGGTCAATTTGTAGCATATTTTACGGAATCCAATTTAGGTATGTTAATTGGGGTGTATGGTGCAGAGTTTTTAAATACAATAAGTTTAAATGGTATTCCATTATTGATTGTATTTATTATCATCGCAGGAATTATTAATATATTTATCGGAAGTGCGACAGCTAAATGGGCAATGATGGCACCGATATTTGTTCCGATTATGATGAAATTAGGTTATTCACCAGAACTAACTCAAATGGCGTACCGTATTGCCGATTCATCGACAAATATCATTTCGCCATTAATGACATATTTTGCATTAATTATTGCATATGCGCAAAAATATGATAAGAAAATGGGGATCGGTACACTTATTTCTACCATGTTCCCATACTCGATCTTCTTCTTTATCATTTGGACATTAATGTTAGTAGTATGGATGCTCCTCGGAATCGATCTTGGTCCAGGATCACCAATTTATTACGATAATTAAACAAAAACGACTTTGCTTTAACACAAAGCAAAGTCGTTTTTTTACAAGTCTTAGCTTATTTCACACTATATAAAAGTGTGTTTCATGGAATAACACGTTGCTTCTTGCAGAATTGCTCTTCTTCTTGCATATCGGGTTGTTCTTCTTGCAGATTCGCTCTTCTTCTTGCATTTCGGGCTGCTCTTCTTGCAAATTCACTCTCCTACTTTCATTTCCACTGTTCTTTTAGTATTCCCACTCTTCTTTTAGGTGGAGGTAAAGTAGGATCAGCCAGTCTTCATCATTTAATGCATTATTCGTTAGTTGATCCTTTACTTTAGGTAATAAAATCTTACTCACCTGCATCGTTAGTTGATCTTTTTCTTGTGTGCGTAAATCAACAATGCGATGTACATAGGTTTGTAATAGATGCCAATCCTTTTGGGAAAATTGTTTAAGATGAACACTTTCTAATTGCAATGTTTCTTTTCTCAACCCTTTATCGCTTATATATTTATCGAGAGGTTTCTGTCGGGATTTCTTTTGTTTTTCATGTACCACAATGGTACCAGCAGTAATATCCCCTAAACGTTTATGTTTATCATGAGCGAAAATAAGAATAATACCTACAGCATAAGCACCGGGTAACATATCTATGATCCTTACAAAATTACGAATAATGCTTGACAATAAGGTGATATTATGCCCATTTTCCTGAATGACACGAATTCCTATCATTCGCTTGCCAATGGTTCGTCCACCCCAAAAATATTCAAACAAAATAAAATAACCAAAATTAAGGATAAATATGACGATTAGAACAATAGCTAATATGAGACTTTCACCAGAGCCCACGAAGAAGTTTGTAAAACTGTTCGTAAAGGCCAACAATAAAAATAGGATAATCAAAAATTGGGTGAACATGATAATAGCATAATCAATGATATGTGCGGCAGACCTTGATCCTAATCCAGCTAATTGAAACTGTAGGGAAACGTATTCCGGTGTTTTAACTCCTAATTTTTCCTGTTCCATATTCGACCTCTTTCTGTCCTTTATTAAGTTCTTTTCATTTACGTAGTCTTTCAGTATAATATAGTAAAAAGCTAGAAAAAAAGGTGATTTTATGCAAATCAATCAATTTATTAAACAAAATCGTTCAGATTGGGAGCAGTTAGAGATTCTTACTACCAATTTACAAAAGAAAAAAACATATCAAGTAATTGAAGAATTCCAACATACATATCAAAAGGTTGCCAGACAATTATCTTATAGTCAAACTTATTTTCCTGATGAAGATGTTACGCATTACCTTAACGAGATCGTAGCAAAAGCACATAATGTACTCTACCAATCTCAACAATCCTCTTGGAAGCAAGCCTATCATTTCTTTTCAAGTAAATTTGTCGGACTGTTACTTGAACAATGGAAGGCGATCATCATTGCGATGCTTCTTTTTTTCATTGGAGGCCTAGCGAGTTTTATTACAGTAATCGATAATCCCGCACATCTACACGGGATTTTGCCGGAAGAAATGGTGCAATCTGTTGAACCTGAGTCATTAGGAGAAAACCCTCAAGCGGTTGATGCACCGGTTATGTCAGTAGAGATTATGACTAACAATATACGAGTAGCGATTCTTGCCTTTGCAGGCGGCATAACTTTCGGGATCCTTACAGTATATGTATTAATCTATAACGGTATATTAATTGGTGCATTAGCGGGACTATTCTGGAATTATAGTAATTCCTATTCCTTTTGGGCCTACATTGTCCCTCACGGAATAATTGAACTCTTAGCCATCTTTATTGCAGGTGGTGCGGGCTTATTAATGGGTTACAAAATATTTGTCCCAGGAAAATATTCGAGAGGATACCAGCTCAAAGTACAAACCGTTCGTTCTGTTCAACTCTTATTAGGTACAATTCCGTTGTTTGTAATAGCTGGTATCATCGAAGGTTATATCACACCTGCGGATATCTCCTTAGAAATGAAATATCTGGTAGCAATTATAACTGCTGTTGGATTGTTAGCCTACATGATTGCTGGGCATTTTCTGATGCAACGAAGAAGGTTACAACAATCCGCGATTTAATGTTTCAATATAATGGGATACAGACGTCACTGCTAACCGATCTGCAGGAGCTTCGAGCATGGGTAAACCATGCTTTTCCCATTTTCGCATCACTTGTTTTTGATAGATATATTGCTTTTGTGCAATACTCTTTTCCATGGTAACTAGAGCACTGGTAGGCTTTCTTTTTATTTTTTCATGAAGTAGTTGATCCTCAATACCAATCATCACAAAAAGATGTTTCTTTCGTAGTTTTTTCATATAAAAAAGATGGTAATCTTCATTAACAAATGTTTGGACATCGCTGAACAATAAGATCATACTTCGTTTTCGCTGGATCGATTGAGCGTGTTGAATTGCTAAAGCATAGTTAGACTCTTGTGCGTCAACCTCTACAGAATAGATCGATTGAAGAATAGTATTAAGGTGTTCCAATCCTCTGCCAGCAGGAACAACCGCTTTGATTTCTTTCGAGAAGGCAATAACCGATACATGGTCGCCATTATGTAAAGCGGCTGTTGCAAGTGTTATTGCAGCTTCTACAGATTTCTCTAAGCGATTTCCTTCCTCAAGCTCTACACCCATCATTCGACCACAGTCAATTAGGATCGTTAGATACTTTCCGTGTTCTGGTTCATATTCATTGGTCATCATATCTTGTAATTTCGCAGATTGGCGCCAGTTAATCTTTCGTGGATCATCCCCAACGACGTAACTTCGAACCTTAGAAAATTCTCCAACACCACTGCGCATTTTTCGGATTTTTATCCCCTCATGCAACAAATAGTTTTGAGCACTTGCTAAATACCGTTTGGCTTCAGATAAATTTGGAATAACCTTTACTTGATTTAGTAAAGTATAGGTTATTTGCCGTTCCCATAATCCGAATTTTGTCTTGAATCGCAAATATAACTTATCAATGAGATAATCTCCTCGTATTTGAGGAAAGACTTCATAGGTAACCCTCAATTTTTGCTCAGCTGGGATCTTCTGGCCTTGAGGAAATATTGTTTGAAACGATGTAGGTATTCCGTCTTTTATGCGTACGAAATAATCATCTGTTGTACGATTGTGAATATGAATCGAAATGGTTTGTTTCTGATAACGTTCCATTTCCTTTTCGACGTTTCTTTCTACTGCTATTTCTATCTTTTTGGGTAACAAAAAGATATCTGTCGTCAAAAGTGCAATCATGAGAATAGTTGCTATCGCAAGAAATAGCCATGAGAATTGCCAAAATGACAAAACAAGCATTGCAATAAAGAACAGGCAGTATAAAAGTAATAATTTTTTGGTTGGTATAATGCCTTTATCGCGGAACAGCAATCGATCCCACAAGCTCTTGAATCGTTTCATCGATATCAGATCCCTCCAATTCTGCATATGGAGATAGTTGGATACGGTGACGAAGACTTGGTACAGCAACAATCTTAACGTCATCTGGTGTAATATAATCACGATTATCAAGGTATGCCCAGGCTTGTGCTGTTTTAGCGATGGCGATTGCTGCCCTCGTACTAGCACCATATTGAATATGCTCTAGTTCTCGCGTTTTTCTAACCATTTTCATAATATAGTCGGCTATTTCATCGCTAATGTGCACTTTTTGAATGGCATTTTGAACCTCTGCTAAAGCCTCGTTTGTAAAGATGGCTGTTATGTCTTGAGGATTACTTTGTTCTGCCATTACCATTTGCAACACAGATGTTTCCTCTTCAAGCGTTGGGAAATCTACTTTTAACTTAAAGAAAAAACGATCTTGCTGTGCTTCTGGTAATGGATATGTACCTTCAAATTCGATTGGATTCTGGGTAGCTGCTACAAAGAAAAAATTGGGTAATTTATAAGTTTCACCTTGAATGGTTACCTGTTTTTCTTCCATTGCTTCCAATAAAGCTGCCTGTGTTTTGGCTGGTGTTCGATTAATTTCATCTGCCAGCAGGACATTTGTAAAAATAGGTCCTTTCAATGTTTGGAAGGCATGTTCCTTCATATTGTAGATGGAACTCCCAGTTATATCACTAGGTAATAGATCTGGAGTAAATTGGATTCGGTTAAAACTGCTATCTAACAAATTTGCCAGTGTTTTAACCATTTGTGTCTTACCCGTACCAGGTACCCCTTCTATTAAGACATGACCACCTGCTAAAGCAGCCGTTAATAGTAAACGTAAATTCTTTTGTTGACCAATAATTTTTTCTTCATACTTTTCTAATAAAGATGTAATAGTTGAAGTCAATTTGTCTCCACCTCTTCTCTGATTTTATCGATTTCACCTGACCATTTAAGGAACTCTTGTTTATTTAACGTTTGTTGCTCGGTAATGGTTTCAAATCCTTTTGCAATTTGGTTTAATTCTATGGCTGACATGCTCGTTAATTTTCCTTCTATACTATTTAAACGATCTTGCCAACTTTTGTAATAAGGAATCCCATATCGTTGACGAATAGCTTCCTGCAAATAATCGAGCTGGTCCTTAATGGAGGGTTGATAGTTTTTCCCCTTTAATTGCCATATTGCTAGAGCTTTTAAACGTTCATCGCTAAAGCGTACGGTTTCTTCTCTGACTGTTGTAATAGGACCGAACCGTTTTCCTTGATGCCATAATAGAAAAATAGTGGCGATAATCCCTTGAACTAGTAAGATATATGACCAATTTGGATATAAGGCAAACGGCGAAACCAGTCCCCCAGAATCGGTTAGACCATATTCATCAAAAATAACTGTTTCCATGTCTTGAATAGGAAGGATCGTGAATAAGACGTCAAGGTGTTGTTCCTTCGTGATTTGACCATTTGTAAGCCAATCAGGTTCTGTCAGCACTATTAGAGAGCCTTCTCCAAGTTCTCTTTCTATGGCTAACACTCCAAATTCATCTTTTAGCAAAACACGGTCATCTTCATGCAATACAATTCGATGTGTACTATCGTGAAGAACATCAAATGATTGATTCTGGTGAGTTACTTCCAAAGTTTGATCTTCTTCGTTAAAAAAGGCTTCCATGGCATACTCTGTTTCGATTCCAAATAAGCTGTCTGGATTCTGTTTTGCTAATATGATCGTATTACCGTTTTTTAAATAGTCTTGGTAGTGCTTTTCCACACTATTTTCAGAATAAATAGGTGGATTTAATAAAAAACGTACTTCTCCTGTGCTTGTTTTATTTGGTAATGATTCACTATCCTCTACTTGATATTGATTTTGATTCAAATATGTATAGAAACCTTTTAAACCTGTTGGTGCTGGTGATTCAACCAGGTAAGGTGGATAGGGTGTAGGTGTACTATTGCGTGTAAATACACTGACCAGAATCAGAATCAAAAAAAAGACGACAGCTACGATCCATGTTCGTTTACCGAGCATTATCGTTCACCTATTTCTTTATCGAATGGATGATTTTGAGCGATGGAATTTATCCAATCTAAGATTTTAGCTTGATACTGTTGATAATCTTCAGCCGTTATTTGTTGTTCACCGTATGTGGATCTATCAAAAAATAAAGCTAATTGATAAAAATCCTGTGCTAAAGCATGTTCGGTTTGTTTTAACTCATCATAGTAATCCCAGTTTGTTTTCCATAATTTCGCTGTTAACAAGCTTTTGTCGTTTAAAAGCAGTAAGAATGCTAGGAATTGGTGACGTGTTGCAAGACGATACTCTTCTTCTGACGCATATTGTTTCGCCACATTCAAGTGCTCTTGATAACCCCATTGTAATTGATTACTAGAAGCAAAAGGTTGGTGATTCTTAAGTCGTTTTCTTCTAGTGACCGTCATTATAATTGCAACGATACCGATTGCTACAGCAAGTAGTATCACAATCAATACGACCGTTATAATACTATTGCCTACTGTAGTACTCGGATCAAAGGATTCAAAAACTTTTGATAGAATATCTGCAAGCCATTCTCTAATAGCATCCCAAGATTTTTCTACGAAACTACGATTATCTTCATAATAAATTTGATATTCTCTTTTACTAAGGATTTCTATTAATTGCTCTCGTTCTTTTTGATAAGATGACATGTATAATCTCCTTTAAGATCGCTCAGTCACATCGTATTCACTAATCATTTCTTTAAGGTCAGTAGCTTCTCGTCTTGTGGTAGAGTCAAAGTACATCACTGCATAACCAACGATAGTTACAATGGAAGTTACAATAGAAATAATATTAGTTAATAAGTAGAATAAAACACTGTTTCCTAAAAATATTAAAGGAAGTTGTAATACGGTGGTTATGATTCCTGTTATGATAAATAGAACAAGAAATAGTCCAAAAAATTTCCATGTTTGTCTTTTGGTTAGACGCCAGCTTTTAGATAGACCTGGTGCTACTTTCTCAAATAAAATAGCTGGCAGATATAAACTCCATCTAGTAAACAAAAGGCCTACTCCAATAAACATCAATGTCGAAATGGTAAACATCATAATAACGCCAAAAATCGGATCGATGAACATAAACATAATACTCGAGAGCCCAGTAAGCATAAAAACAATAATTATAAATCCAAACAACATAAGACCTATTAAAAGTGTGCTCCAAAACATTGGCCAATAACGCGGCATTGCACGTTTTATCATATCTTTGGCAAAAAGGGTATCCTTACTCTCACGAGTTAGTTTAACGGTCCATATAATCGCACCTGCAATTAGTGGTGTTGCAAAAATAAGGATGAGATTTACAAACATACTAGTAAAATCTTCTTGGACGGTCGAATTTGCGAAAGAATCAGCATTTGTTACGATTTGGTCAAGCAGGTTTTGTCCAGGATCTGAACTGGTAATTAAGTCACGACCAGACAAGCTAAGTATAAGTGCTTGTAATGCAAATACTGGTACCATTATTAAAAAGGTGATCATAAAAAGTGTTTTGAATCGTGTTTTAATAATGCGAAATGTTTGATCTAATATTTCTCCAAATCCTAAAGGTTTATTTGTGTTTTCATTCATTTATTTCCATCCTCCTCAAAATTCAGCATACATTGCTTATTTTAACATGATTTACGAGATATGGAATATATTTTTAAATAAAAGGTAAAAAATAGGTAGTTCTATTTTGCTTTCATGAAAGGGACGTGTGGAAATGTATAGGGTGATGCGGATATAAATGTTGTTGACGAGATATCTGTAATGGACTTTACTCGTCAACAACCTCTTTGTTTAGTATTTTAGTTCTGTTTTTGCTTTGGTTTTTAAGAAAAATGATAAAGATAGTCCAACTACAGACAAGATGGTTGCAAGCCAAAACGCAGCATTATAACCATCCATTGCTGCATTGGTAGCTATTTGATTCATTGCTTCTGATTCTGTTAAACCTTCTAACGCAGTCTGATTTGGCTGATAATTCGTTGCTGCAGTCGTCATTACCGTAATCAAAATAGCTGTACCAATCGATGCGGATACTTGTTGCATCGTGTTTGCCATAGCCGTTCCATGTGGATGCCACTCAGGTGGCAACTGATTTAAACCAGCTGTCATAACAGGCATCATAACTAAGGAAAGGCCAAACATACGGGTCGCATAAATCACAACTAAAAAGCTATATGCTGTATCGATTGTCAAGCTCGTAAAAAGAAAAGTAGTCAATGAAACAATCAGCATACCTGTAACGGCCAACCATTTTGCGCCAAACTTATCAAAAAGCATACCGGTAATAGGAGACATGATTCCCATTACAACCGCTCCCGGAAACAACATTAAGCCCGATTCTAATGCGGAAAAATCTCTCGTATTTTGCATATACAATGGCAACATGGTCTCCGCACCGATTAAGGCCACTAATACGATCATGGTAACAATCAAGGATAGTGAGAAAATTGGATACTTAAATACTCGAAATTCTAACATAGGTTTCTTTAATTTTAGTTGTCGTAGAATGAAGATGGTCAAAATGATCGCAGCACCAATAATTATCGCAAGTGCAACACTATCTATTTCAGTTGAAACCTCACCAGCACCATGTCCACCACCAATACTACTAAAACCATATAATAAACCACCAAAACCAAATGATGATAATAGAATCGATAGAATGTCGATCTTCGGATAGGTTTGTTCTGTTACATTTTTAACGAAAATAGCTGCAATAATAATTGCAATGATGACAATCGGTAAGACCACATAGAATAATCCTCTCCATGAGAAGAATTCCAATAACCATCCAGAGAGTGTTGGTCCGATCGCTGGTGCAAAGGAAATAACGATACCTGCCATACCCATTGCTGCTCCCCGCTTTTCCACTGGGAACACTTTAAGCATAACGGTCATCATTAACGGCAACATAATCCCAGAGCCAGACGCTTGCACAACTCGAGCTGTTAGTAAGAGTTCAAATGTATGTGAGATCGATGCGATAAATGTCCCAATAGCAAATATACTTAATGCTGTTATAAATAATTGACGTGTGGTAAATCGTTCAATTAAAAAAGCGCTGATCGGGATCATTACCCCGTTTGTTAATAAAAAGGCTGTAGTTAGCCATTGCACTTGATTTTCAACGATACCAAAGTCCTGCATAATACTAGGTAATGCAGTTGCTAATAGTGTTTCATTGAGTAAACCGACAAATGCACCGATTAGCATTACCGCAACCATTAAATTTCGTTGTTTTGGTTCAATATTAATATTAGTAGATTGATTCATGTTTCTTTGTCCTCCTGTTTGCTAAGCCTATCTAATTTTATAACAAAAGGGTAAAGGGAAGGCTCCCGTTTTAAGTAAAGCAACATGGCTTCCATTGTTACCGAATTTGTTATACGATTTTCAATTTCTTGTTCAATATGATAGAGGGCTTCTAGCAATCTATTACTATCGTTTAATTGCTTTTGTTTCATTGTTTCTTTGATCGTTTCTATCACTTGAAAGATGGATTCACTATCTTCTTCTTGTAAAAAAGGTTCTTTATCATTGAAATGCTGCACAATAGCATTGATATTACTTGTGATCCATTTACTTAGGTTAATGGTGCTGTAATCTTTAGGATGTAAAGACATATATATAAGGTATTCTTTCATAATCCCTTCAAACATAACGAGCAAATCTGTTACATATGGTTTTATCTTGTCGCCGTATGCTTGATAAAAAATTTCACGGTGGTTATGCTCTAGACTAACCCGCAGTTCTTCCAATTTTTTTGTGATTTGTTTATTTCTTATAGGGGCAAATTCATTGAATAACACATGAAAGAAGGCTTGATGATCGATCCAGGTTTCTAATTCAAATTGAATATATAAAGCGAGGTCATCGTTATCCTTTAACGTTTCTATATGTTTTGAACTGTCAATGACTTTATCATGATAATCATTAATCATTTCCAGTATTAAATCCGTTTTAGTAGAAAAGTATGTATAAAATCCACCTTTAGAGATCCCGCTTTGTTGTGCAATCTCTTGTACAGATGTTTCTGAGAACCCCTTTTCTGAAAAAAGATGTATAGCAACAGCTTTTATTTCTGCCTTTTTAACTATTTGTACCCCTCCCTTTTGACTACTTAGTCAAAATAGTGACTTATCGGTCATGGGATGTATTCTATAGAATAAGATCGTGTATGTCAATAATCTAAGTTTGTTACTCTAATGAAAAAGAGTCTTTAACAAAAGAATTCTATAAATATAAAAATCCAAACGATTCGAATTGAAAAGGCCTTCGAAATCGTTTGGATTTTGATGTGTAGTAGGAACATACTACGCAATAACTTATGTGTATTTATTAGCCAAAGTGGTAATTTTGAAATGTATTGTCTGATAAACATCCGCTCCGGCTGCCCACTTTCCTTTCCGTGGGGTTTTCCCTTCAGCTAACTTTTTTAAGAAAAGAACGCTTAAAAAAGTGGATCTTCAGGTAAAACCCCACGGAAAGAGAAGCGGACAAGCCGTAGCGGTTTCTAAGCACAAACATCATCTCAAAATTACTACATCATTTATTGCGCAGTTTCCTTTTATTGCACAATAATACATATTGCCTCGTTCGTGTTTTAATTTAAAAGTTACCTCTATTTTATTAGTATAATGTCACTTGCTGACTCGCTTTTTCGTGAAATTTTCTGCTATTTTGATGATGGTTTCCGTGGCTTTCACCATGTTGTCAATCGAGATAAATTCGTATTTGCTATGGAAGTTTTCTCCACCTGTAAAAATATTTGGTGTTGGTAATCCCATAAATGAGAGTTGAGAACCATCTGTACCACCGCGAATGGGTTGAATAACCGGTTCAACACCAACTTCTCGAATTGCTTGTTCAGCAATATCTACTATGTATTTAACAGGTTCAATTTTCTCAGCCATGTTATAATATTGATCCTGCATTTCTAATAGAATCTTATCCTCGCCATGCGTTTTCTGTGCTTCTTGAATAACTGATTGAAGCATATCTTTCTTTTTATTGAATTTTTGGCGATCATGATCTCTGATGATATAATACATCTTCGCCTCTTCTGTATCTCCAGTAAAAGAGAGTAGATGATAAAAGCCTTGATAATCATCGGTGTATTCCGGTGCCTGATCCTTAGGCAGACGCATCTGAATGTCTATTGCAATTTTGGTAGCGTGTACCATTTTGCCCTTTGCTGTTCCAGGATGTACATTATTTCCTTTTATTGTTATCTTTGCTGCCGCCGCGTTAAAGCTTTCAAATTGTAATTCTCCTATAGGCCCCCCATCAATTGTATAAGCAAATTCAGCCCCAAACATTTGGACATTAAATTTATGAGGACCGCGGCCGATTTCTTCGTCAGGAGTGAAGGCAATACGAATCGTACCATGTGGGATTTCGGGATGTTGAATGAAATAATCCATCGCTGTGATAATTTCAGCAATTCCTGCTTTATTGTCAGCACCTAACAAAGTCGTGCCATCGGTTGTCATTAATGTATGACCTTTATATTTGTGTAAAGAAGGGTAATCGGTTGGTGAAAGGATGATTTGCTTCTCTTTATTTAAAACAATAGACTTACCATCGTATTGTTTGATTAATTGAGGCTTCACATTTTCGGACGTAAAGTCTGTGGCTGTATCTAAATGAGCTAGAAAACCGATGATAGGTACTTCTTTATCCGTATTACTCGGCAAAGTGGCAGTCACATAGGCGTGTTCATCAACATGGACGTCTTCCAGGCCAATCTTCGTTAATTCTTCAACTAAAAGATGTGCCAGCTCCCACTGGCCTTCTGTAGATGGACATGTGTTGTTTTGTTCATTCGATTGGGTATTTATCTGTGCATACGTTACTAGTCGATCAATCAATGATTGCCTCATAGTGTATCACTCCATTTTCGTTAATCAATCTGTTAATTTCTTTAATCCTCCTTATTTTATCACGGTGTTATCATTTGTAATACCCAAAGTAGGTTTATTTCTTTCAAGATCCATTACTTCTTGCAAAGAACGAACAATCTCCCGGTAGATAGGCAAAGAATATATGTCAATCAAGTAGTTACGAATAGTGATACATAAACGATTTATGATAAACTATTATTAATAATGAATGAAAGTATTGAGAACAAAAGAGCTATAATTATCTGGCTTTTCTTTACTTTAAAATATGTTAAAGGTCTATAGCATTATTAAGTATATTTGCAAAAAACTAACTAAACAGACGCCTTTCGTTTAATTAGTTAGGGAAACAACCATTAGAGAAGGGATCGGCTTATGACAGAAGACATACATAAACGAAAAAGCGAACATATTACCTATAGCTTAACAGATGAATCACTTGGACGAGGGGTAACAAATGGTTTTGATCGTTTTAGGTTTCAGCACAACGCTTTACCTGAAATCGATTTTGACGCAATTGATATGTCCTCCACCTTTTTCACAAAACAAATCAAATCCCCTTATCTTATCAGTTCAATGACAGGTGGAGCAGCGTTAGCGGAATCAGTTAATCGTAATTTAGCAATTGCTGCAGAGAAACAAGGTTGGATTTTTGCTTTAGGATCTACCCGCGTTATGTTACAAAGTGAGCAATATAGACAATCATTCCAACTAAGAGAATATGCCCCAACGATCCCGATTGTGGCAAACTTAGGAGCCGTCCAACTAAATTATGGTGTAACCATTGATCAAGTGAAACAAATCATTGAATGGACGGAGGCAGACGCTCTTGTATTGCATTTCAATACTATTCAAGAAGTGATTCAAGCAGGTGGAGATACTAATTTCTACAACCTGTTACCAAAGGTTAAAGAATTGACTAACGCATTATCGATTCCGGTTGGTGCCAAAGAAGTAGGGTTTGGTATTGATTCAGAAGTTGCCAAACAATTAATGAATGCAGGTATTGATTTTATCGATGTGGCTGGAGCGGGCGGTACGTCATGGAGTCAGGTTGAAAAGTTGCGATCCAAAGAGACCATTAAGAAAAGAGCGGCAGAAGCTTTTGCTAGTTGGGGAAATCCAACAGCAGAATGTGTACAGGATGTAAGAAAAGTCTTACCACAGAGCCCTTTAGTTGCAAGTGGCGGTATTCGTAACGGTTTGGATGCAGCTAAAGCGATTGGCTTAGGAGCAGATTATGTAGGGTTTGCTCGCTCGATATTAAAAGAAGCAATTGACTCACCGGAAAATGTGATAGAATGGATGAAAGTCCGTGAATTAGAGTTGCAAATGGTAATGTTTGGTATTGGAGCAAAAGATATATCCTCATTAAAACGGACAAATCGATTAATAACAGGTTAGAGGTGCAATAATGGATAATCAAGACTTATTTGATATCACGATAATTGGTGGTGGTACGACCGGGTTATTTGCAACGTACTATGCGACGATGCGTGGTATGAAAGTGAAATTACTTGAGTCACAGTCACAATTTGGTGGTAAAGTCATGCAGTTTTTCCCTGAGAAATTAATATATGATGTCGGAGGCTTTCCGGCTATATCTGGTGAAGACTTAGTACAACAAATGATTGCTCAAGCAGAGCGTCACCAACCAGTTATGTTAACCGATCAGTGGGTAGAAACGATTGACAATGACGGCAAGCATTTCACTTTACAAACGAGTAGCGGTGATCGTCATTTATCTAAATCGGTTTTACTTGCAACAGGTTCAGGTACTTTTCATACCAAGCGATCTGACGACTGGCATGCGCTACCTTATCCTGCTTTTCGCAAGCAAGTTCCTACAAATTTAATGAACCGTGAGAAATATGCGGATAAAAAAGTAGTGATCGCTTCCAATAATAAAGTAGGCGTAGGTTGGGCTTTGTATTTAAAAGATAAAGCAGAATCCGTGACAATAATTAATCCAGACTCATCGTTTCATCAAGTTAAACAGAACGATTTAGATCTTTTGCTTAAAAGTTCTGTACAGGTACATTTTCAAACAGCCTTCACTGATTTGTTCATGGAAAATGATAGGTTACAAGCGATCGAAATAAGCAATAGTGAGAATGAAAAGCACATAATCGATGCAGAAGAAATTCTTACTTTTCATGGATTAGAATTAGAACCCACACCTTTTGATAAATGGGAAATTGAAACACGAAAAGCCCGTATTACAGTAAAAGGTAATATGGCAACCAATGTATCAGGCATATTTGCTGCAGGTGATATTGTACAGTACGATGGTAAAACGAATTTGATTGCTTCCGGATATACCGAGGCGATAACAGCAATTAATAAAGCACATAAATTTATTGATCCAACGGTAACAGAGCAATTATATAGCACGGTCATCTATAGGGGTTAATCGATCACATCTTCTGGTCGTTTACCCCATTTTAGTTCGGTGATACTTAATCCGAAATCCATTTGCAAGTGTGGATAATCCTTAAAACGAGCAAAGTCCCCGCCCCATGAAAACCCTAATGATTTTGCAATATCAACAACTTCCACCCAGTCACTTTCACCGTTCTCATTACCATCATATTCTAAATCCCAGATTACCTCACCTTGACGAGGTTGTAAGGCAAAATCTATTGCTAATCCGTAGTTATGATAAGATTCTCCACCCTTTGCATAGGTAACAATCTCTGCGTCTGTCTCTCGTCCTTGCTGATAGATTTCATTTTGTTCTTCAATAGAGCGGAAGCCATCAGTAATGATGATAGAGATTCCTTTTTGTTCCGCTTGATCGATTAACGCGTCACTCGCTTCTTCTACAAGCGGATGTAAAGAAGAAGGCATAGGTCGATTACTATATTTTTGATACTGAAAAAAGAGATATGCTAGGATAACTAGTAACAATAGTATAAAAATTATGCGAACTTTCATTTAATTCCCCTCTATTTTGTGATATGAATCATTCCGTAATTTCTAAATATATGATACTATATCATTATTGAGAAGTAATGTTAGGCATTTCTCAATCTGAATTTTTTAGAAAATTTAAAATATAGGAAATTCTAGTTCTGATGCTAGAAAATATAGTTGGGAGGAAAAAGTGGAATGGGGAAAGACTTACGTATCAAAAGTAAAGTGTTTGATGATGCAAAACGTGCTCCAAACCGTGCGATGCTACGGGCAGTAGGGGTAACAGATGAAGATTTTAAAAAACCGATGATTGGGATTGCGAGTACATGGAGTGAGGTTACACCATGTAATATTCACTTGGATGATTTAGCAATTAAAGCAAAAGAAGGTGCACGTGAAGCTGGTGGGGTACCAATGATTTTTAATACCATTACCGTATCCGATGGTATTTCAATGGGGACTTCTGGTATGCGTTACTCACTACCGAGCCGTGATGTAATTGCTGATTCGATTGAAACAGTAGTAGGCGCAGAGAATCTAGATGCCTATGTTGCAATCGGTGGTTGTGATAAAAATATTCCTGGTTGCTTAATCTCGATTGCGCGTTCCGATGTGCCAGCAGTATTCGTATATGGTGGTACGATTGCACCAGGTTACCGTAAAGGTGAAAAACTGGATATCGTATCTGTTTTCGAAGGTGTCGGTAAACATAACAATGGTGACATTGATGATGAAGAATTAAGAGGTATTGAATGTAATGCTTGTCCTGGTGCTGGTTCATGTGGTGGTATGTACACAGCAAACACAATGGCAACAGCTGTTGAAGCACTTGGTATGAGTTTACCAGGAAGTTCTTCCAACCCAGCTGAATCTCCAGAGAAATGGGAAGATTGTCAAAAAGCAGGGGAAGCAGCGTATCATTTGTTAGAAAAAGGTATTTATCCAAAAGATATCTTAACAAAAAAAGCTTTTGAAAATGCAATTACTGCAGTTATGGCATTAGGTGGCTCTACCAATGCGGTATTACACTTATTAGCAATTGCCAATGCAGCAGAAGTAGATTTAACAGTGGATGACTTTAATCGTATCCAAGCAAAAGTACCACACTTAGCAGACTTAAAACCAAGTGGTAAGTATGTAATGGAAGACCTACATAAAATCGGTGGGGTTCCAGCTGTTATGCGACTATTATTAGATAATGGTTTCTTACATGAGGATTGTCTAACTGTTACTGGTAAGACCATTGCAGAAAATTATGCAGATGCACCAGTTCTTTCTGATGATCAGGATATCATTCATCCTTTAAGTGATCCATACCGTGCAGATGGTCCGTTAATCGTGTTAAAAGGAAACCTTTCTCCAAGTGGAGCGGTTGCGAAAGTGTCTGGTGTCAAAGTAAAGCGCCATACAGGACCTGCTCGTGTTTTCAATAACGAGGAAGAGGCAACCAACGCCGTTATGAATAATGAAATAAATGAAGGTGATGTACTGGTTATCCGTTATGTAGGACCAAAAGGTGGACCAGGCATGCCAGAAATGCTTTCCATTTCAGCTATTCTAGTTGGAAAAGGTCTTGGACAATCTGTTGCCTTATTAACAGACGGTCGTTTCTCCGGTGGTACACATGGTCTTGTAGTAGGACATATTGCACCAGAAGCACAGTCTGGAGGTCCAATCGCATTCTTAAAAGAAGGCGACATGGTCACAATTGATTCAGAACAAAAAGAAATTTCTATGGATGTTGCTGAAGAAGAAATAGCAAAACGCCGTGCCAACTGGCAAGCACCAGAACTATATAAACGTGGTGTTTTAGGAAAATATGCACACAATGTTTCTTGTTCATCATTAGGTGCCGTAACCGATTTTATTAATCGTAATGATCAATAATAATAAAAAAGATGCCGATCTGATGATAGATTGGCATCTTTTTTTGTAAGGAAAGAAAGCATATAACCCGCGCGGTATCAACGCACCGCTGCGGCTGTCCACTTCCCTTTTACCACGGGCACAAGTGCAACATCTACTCAAGCAAGCTTTCGTAGTGTTTTCTATGCAGTGGCGTTTTCCCTTCAGCTAACTTTTTCGAGCACAAACCGCTCAAAAAAAGTGGATCTTCAGGGAAAACGGATGCCACAGGAGTGGAAGCGGACGGCCTACGCTATAAAGTGATTCTACAACGTTTGAGACAGCTAACTTGTTGAGGTTTATGAACATTATGAAATAATAGTCGCCATATTACTACTTACATCCATTGTAGCGCATTATTTAGCGCAGGCGGCCACTTCGCGACTCCTAAGGGATCAGCGTGATCTGAAGATCCACTTTTGTATAGTGAACTTCTTTACAAAAGTTACCTGAAGACACGCCCCTTGGAAAGCGAAGTGGGCAAGCCGTAGCGTGTGTTAAATCTATTATCCATTTCAAAATTACTACTACAAGGACCGGGTGGGCTTTCCCGGTTTTTCTCAGTGTAAGTAAGACTTCTTTTTATTCACTGGAATTGAACATCGCTTGACGGGAATTCCCTTTCTCTTAACGGGAATAAGTGCTGGCTAGACGGGAAAAGGTAACAATTCCCGTGAAGAAAAAAACATACTTAATACGTTATAGAATACTTGAAACAGGGAAGTCTTTTACATCTACTTCCAACGGCTCTCCTACCACAAGTTTAGCTAGTTCTTTTCCAATAAATGGACCAGTGGTTAAACCTGAAGATCCTAGTCCGTTAGCGGCATACATTCCTGGGTGATTCGGCAGTTCACCGAATACTGGTAAAAAGTTAGGTGCTACAGGTCGGAAACCAACTTCTACTTTTAATAACTTGCTTTGTGCAAGTGACGGGGCAATATTAAAGGTATCAGTAAAAATTTGATGTATGCCACCAGGTGTTATATCTGTATCAAATCCTGCATCATCCTCATGTGTCGTGCCAGCAGATATAACGCCATTTTCAAATGGAACCATATAATGTGAACCAGGTGGCATTATCACAGGCCAATCACTGGTATCCTCCTCTATTTTTAGGGTAGTTATTTGAGCTTTTTGTGGTTTCACTTGTCCTTGAATTCCTAACGGCTTCACCAGCTCTGTAAACCAAGCGCCGGCTGTTAAAACGATCTTATCTGCAGTAAATGGTTCACCTTTTACCGTAATCGTGTTGTCAATAAAATTTGCTTCTCCAGTAACAAACGTCACACCATTTTTTTCGCATGCTGCTAATAATGCCTGTCTGAGTTTTTCCCCGTGGACTCTGGCTCCACCACTTACATATAAAGAAAAATAACCATCAGCAACTAAAGGGAATTTTTCTTTTGTTTCTGTTGTGTTAAGCCACTTAATTTCACCTATTTCTGGTGCATGTTCTTTTCTTTTATTTACTATTTCTACTATTTTATTTAAACGTTTCTCATCATCTTTCACAACAAGGGTTCCTACTTGTTTATAACCAGTTTCCTCGATGCCTTGCTCTTTTAACTCATGTATTAATTGTGGATAAAATTTGGCGCTTTTAGATGCTAAGGAATACCAAGCCTTATTGCGTCGTTGGGAAACCCATGGACAGATAATACCAGCTGCAGCACTAGTTGCTCTGCCTTCAAAATCAGCATCAATTAATGTTACTTGATGGTTTGATTTAGATAATTGATAAGCAACAGATACACCAACGATACCTGCACCAACTACAATGATTTTGCTCATATAACTCACTCTTTTCATTACGATTCTATTGGTAGTTTGCATTAGACTATCCAGAATAGCAAGCAATCCCATTTATTTCAAAGTAATATTTCACTAGAATCTATACCTATGTGAAGTAACATGTGCTATAATGGTTCGTAAAAGTTTGAAAATTTCAAATACAAAGAAAATGGGGGAAAAGGGAATGAAGAAACTACTATTATTATTTGTTATAACTTTCTTCAGTGTCCTTGTTTTAGCAGCATGTGGAACAAGTGATGAAAATGAAGGTACAAATGGCTCTTCGGATGACGAAGGAACAGAAGAAACAACAGATGAAACAAATGGTGAAGAAGAGGCATCAACTGACGAAGTCTACCAGATAGGTGCAACACAAATTCTTGAGCATCCATCTTTAGATGCAGCTTTCGAAGGATTTAAAGAAGCAATTGCAGATGCAGGTTTAGAAGCTGAATATGATTTTCAATCTGCACAAAACGATCAAAATAATGCAAGCACGATTGCTAATAACTTTGTAGCAGACGATGTAGACTTAATCTTCGCTAACTCTACTCCAAGTGCGCAAAGTGCATTAAATGCAACAAGTGATATTCCAATTCTATTTACTTCTGTAACGGATGCAGTGGAAGGCGGTCTTGTTGAAGCAATGGATCAGCCGGGTGAAAATATTACCGGAGTATTAGATATGCACCCTGATTCTATTGCAAAAACAGTAGAATTTATCGATACTTATTTCGAAGGTTCAACGATCGGATTAGTTTACAATGCTGGAGAAGCCAATTCTGTTGCACAAATTGAAGCGGTAAATGCAGCGGTAGAAGGAACAAGCCTATCCACTGCAGAAGCAACAGTAGGTAATACCTCTGAAGTACAACAAGCGACCACTTCATTAGTTGGTGAAGCGGATGTGTTCTATATCATAACGGATAACACAGTTGTTTCCGCATTAGAGACAGTAGTAGCAATCGCTGAAGAACAGGATATACCAATGTTAGTAGGTGAACCGGACTCTGTAGCTCGTGGTGGTTTTGCTACATTTGGAATTGATTATCATACGATAGGTTACCGTACTGGCGAAATGGCAGTTGAGGTTCTAACAGGTGAGAAAACAACTGCAGATATTCCTGTAGAAGTGCCACCAAGCATGCAGTTATTTATTAATGAAGAAGCAGCAGAAGAACAAGGTGTAGAATGGCATGAAGACTGGGATGAAGATGCTGAACTATTAGAACCAGCTGAAGAAGAGTAATCGTTCTTTTGAATCCTCGACATTTATCACAGAGCAACCATTAGTAATACCGCTCTTTAAAAATTCGAGCTTAAACTGAGAAGCGAAGTGGTGGCAGTAACGAACGTTAACAATCAGTGGGAGTTAAGAACTCCCACTGATTGTAGTTTTACTTAATCAAATGGGGTAAGTGTCGGAGTTTTCTATGAATGGATGTGGAGAAGGAAAGGAAGTTTATAATGAGTTTCGATAGTTTTTTTATTTCAACTTTTGGTGCTGTAGAATCGGGTATTATTTATGCTTTGATGGCATTAGGTGTTTATCTTTCATTTCGTATTTTAGATTTCCCGGATTTAACGGTAGATGGAAGTTTTGTTACGGGTGGAGCAGTTGCGGCTATTTCGATTGTTAATGGTGTACCACCAGTCTTAGCAACCATTTATGCTGTGCTGGCTGGATTTTTGGCTGGTGTAGTTACTGGAATTTTGAATACGAAAGGGAAGATTAATCCACTGCTGTCCGGTATTTTAATGATGATCGCTCTTTATTCGATTAACTTGAGGATTATGGGTAAACCAAACGTTTCTTTATTAAATGAATCCACTATGTTTAATCAAGTTGAAGGTTTTTGGGCTGCTTTAGGGATTGATGATTTTTTAAACAATATGATTACGTCTATGGGAATAGGGATTCTCCCTCAGACATGGGCAATTGTTATTATTATGATTGTAGTTACATTAGCGATTAAATTTATAACGGATTATTTTTTGAAGACAGAGGTTGGTTTAGCATTAAGAGCTACTGGTGATAACGAAAAAATGATCAGAAGCTTTTCAGCTAATACAGACATATTAACGATTGTGGGTCTAGGTATTTCGAATGCGTTAGTTGCTTTATCTGGTGCTTTAATTGCTCAACAGGGTGGTTTTACAGACGTTAGTATGGGTATTGGTATGATTGTGATCGGGCTCGCATCTGTGATTATTGGTGAAGCATTGTTTGGAACAAAAACAATTGCACGTACAACGCTAGCTGTAATCGGTGGAGCAATCGTGTACCGCTGGGTCTTAGCAATGGCTTTAAAAGTAGAATTTTTGGAAACAGGAGATGCCAAGTTAATCACATCGGTTATCGTCATTGTTGCACTAGTCACACCTAAAATAATTGCCTCGAGTAAAGAGGCAAATCGAAAACGTAAAAAACGAGCAATGTTGTCTAGCAGAGAGGAGGGTAATAGTGCTTAATATGAAGGATATTTCCATTACCTTTAATGAAGGTACATTGGATGAGAAGAAAGCATTACAACATATTAATCTGGAAATGCAAAAAGGTGATTTTGTTACAGTAATCGGTAGTAATGGTGCGGGTAAATCGACGTTAATGAATATGGTATCAGGTTCATTAAAACCAGATATCGGTACAGTAAAAATTAATGATAAAAATGTGACAATGCTGCCAGAATATAAACGATCTCGTATGATTGGTCGTGTCTTTCAAGACCCCATGGCAGGCACCGCGCCTACGATGACAATTGAAGAAAACCTTGCGATGGCATATGCCCGTAATAAAAAACGCACACTTAAAGCAGGAGTTAGTAAGAAAAGAAAGAAGCTATTTAAAGAGCACCTAGAAACTTTACATCTAGGGTTAGAGAATAGATTAAACGCTAAAGTTGGTTTGCTCTCTGGAGGGGAACGTCAAGCACTTTCCTTATTAATGGCAACCTTCACTGAACCAAATATTCTCTTGTTAGATGAACATACAGCAGCACTAGATCCCTCACGAGCTGAGCTCATTACTAACTTAACTGGTGAAGTCGTTGAACAATTCGGCTTAACAACTTTAATGGTGACACATAATATGCAACAAGCATTAGACCTTGGAAATCGTTTAATTATGATGGATAAAGGTCAAATTATTTTAGAAGTATCCGGTCAAGAAAAGCAGGAATTAACAATTGAGAAATTATTACATGAATTCCAACGAATCCGTGGTACGCAAATGGAAAACGATCGAGCAATACTAGGTTAGGATATTGGCAGACAGTTACTTTTTTAAAAAAGTAACTGTCTTTTCTAAACAATAGAAGGAAGGGAATACATGATGAAGTATGGTTTTTCAGAACGTGTGAAATATATGAAGTCTTCAGCAGTAAGAGATATTTTAAAGATTATTAATCAAGGTAATATTATTTCTTTTGCAGGTGGGCTACCCGAAGAAAGTTTATTTCCGGTAGAAGCTGTTGATAAGGCTTTTCATAAAGCTGTAACCACAAATAATAAGGCACTTCAATATGGTGAAACAGAAGGTGTAGCGGAGTTAAGAGCCTTATTAGCAGAACGGATGAAACAAAAAGGGTTAAACCGATCAGCTGAAAATATCCTGGTGACATCGGGAAGTCAACAGGCAATTGATTTATTTTCGCGTGTCATGTTCAATAAAGGTGATATTATTTTAACTGAAAATCCGACATACTTAGCAGCTATACAAGTATTTGACTCATATGAAACGAATGTAGTTGCAGTAGATTCAGATGATGATGGTATGATTTTAGCAGATTTAGAAGAAAAAATAGTCAGTTTAAAACCAAAATGCATTTATGTCGTACCTACTTACTCTAACCCAACTGGTAAAGTATGGTCATTGGAAAGACGTCAAAAATTGTTAGAATTAGCGAATAAATACCATGTTGTTATTTTTGAAGATGATCCATATGGTGAATTGCAATTCGATGAAAAAGAAGCACCACCATCGATTGCATCTTTAGATGACAATGATTTAGTGCTTTATACGAGTACGTTTTCTAAAACAGTTGTGCCAGCTATGCGAATAGGCTGGATCGTTGGTCCACATCAAATCATTCGTATTATGGCCCAAGCTAAGCAAGCGACAGACCTTCATACCAATTCAATTAGCCAACATGCACTCGTACACCTTCTTAATGATTTTGATATTGATCAGCACATTCAAACGATCAGGGAAACCTATTATGAGCGGATGCTTGTCATGAAAAAATTGCTCGATTCAGTAGAAATTGATGGATTAAAATATATTGTGCCTAAAGGTGGCATGTTCTTCTGGGTGAAATTACCTGAAGCAATCAACACAACAGATCTGTTGAACGAAGCGGTTAAGGAGGGAGTAGCTTTCGTACCAGGAGCACCTTTCTATGTATCCGACCCTGAACAGAATACACTGCGTTTAAACTTTACCAACTCAGAACCAACCTTAATTGAAGAAGGTATGAAACGGTTTGTAAAAGTATTAGAAGCAACTAATATTAACGTATAAAGAAGGATAAGCTTTGGGCAAAAGATTTTAAATATATTACACAATAAAATGATGTGGCTATTATGACAGTAAATATGAGCGTACCAACCGCTCCGGCTTGCCCACTTCGCTTTCCGAGGGGCATGCTCTTCAGCTAACTTTGAAAAGAAAAACACTTTTCAAAGTGGATCTTCAGATCATGCTAATCCCTCAGGAGTCGAAGTGGACGCCTGCGCTATTTTAATGTTATACAACGCTAGCATAACTAGCATAAGGAAGCTTATTGGTTTTTCTATCATTGTAAAAATTCATTATTTGGAGTGAAAGCTCAAAATGATATCTGTCACAGTAGTTGTAGAACCATTATATTAGCGTAGGCCGCCCACTTTCACTCCTGTGGTAATGTTTTACCTGAAGATCCACTTTTTCAAGCGGTTTTTGCTTGGAAAAGTTAGCTGAAGGGAAAACCCCACGGAAAGGGAAGTGGACAGCCGGAGCGGTTGTTAACCACTTAAAACAATCTCAAGATTACTGCATTATTTATTGCACAGTATTCCGTTATTGCGCAACGATCCATACTACATCATTCGCGTGTTTGAAGTTGAAACAATAGTTATGTCCCTGCCTTTTTGTTATAAGATTGGATGAACAAATGAAGTTAAATACCCAATAGTTTTTTCCACCAGGATTTTTTCTGTTTCGGTTCTTCTGATTTCTGTTCTGATTCTTCGGGGAGGAATATGTCCTCTTTGTCTACTGCCGTTTTTGCGGCAAGCACAATTCCGTACTCACTTTCTGCTTCACGATTTGTTACAGATGTATAATCAATGCTATGTTTATTCGCGACTTCACGATAAGACTTGAAAAATCTAAAATTCATATTACCATTCATAAGCATGCTTGATTGGGGGAATGATTGGATTGATTGTTCCAGTTCTTCTAATCCCTTTTCTCCGCGTACTTGCCCCTGAGTTAATGCTAATATAACTCTTTCTCTATACGTACCCATATATTTTCTTTTTTGATCTGGATGAAGCTCAAGTGGTCCATATATTCCTTCTTGCAGATAATTATCAACATCTTTTTTTGCCATTCAAAACACCTCTATTTGTCATTCTATACTATTAGTATATACAAAAAGAAAAAGCTCCCCAAGTAAAAGGGAACTTTTTCGAAAAGAATATTTTGTTATGTCAACTTAGAAAATGGGGTATGCTCACTAAGTTGCTAATTAATCTTCATCTACAGGATATACACCATTTTCATCGTGTACTTCTTTACCTGAAAGTGGTGGGTTGAATACACAAATCATTCTCATATCTTCTTTTGCACGAAGTAAATGTTCATCATTTTTGTCTAGTGCATATAACGTATCTTTTGTGATAGGCCATACTTTATTGTCACTAAGTGTAACTACTTCACCTTCACCTTCGATACAATAAACAGACTCAAGATGATTTTGGTACCAGATATGTGTTTCTGTACCAGCTTTAATAATAGTATCGTTAACAGAGTAGCCCATGCCGTCTTTTTTCATGATAAGACGACGGCTTACCCAGTTACCTCCATCAACATCATATTCAGTTCCTAGTATGTCTTCTAGTTTAACTACTTTCATAAGATAATGCCTCCTGTGTTTTCTGTTGTATATAGTAGTCCGATCACTAATTAGTTAGCAACGGGATCTTTAACTAATCCTTTAACACTTTCTCCAATAATATCTAGACCTTTTTGCAATTCATCTTTAGGGATGTTTAATGGTGGAAATAATTTGAATACTTCATCGTTTGGTCCAGCTGTTTCCATAATAAGTCCTAATTCGAAACAACGCGCCGCTACTTTTTCAGATAAGCCATCGACTCTTGAAGCAATTCCGACCATAAATCCACGACCACGAACTTCCCCTTCGAGCTCAGGATAATCTTCAACGATTTTTTCGAGGAAGTTATAAATGATTTCAGATTTCTCATGGATTTCTTTTTCAAATGAATCATCTTTCCAATAATCAAGTGCTGCTGCAGCTGTTATGAATGCATGGTTGTTTCCACGGAAAGTACCATTATGCTCACCTGGCTTAAAGATATCTAATTCAGGTTTAATCAATGTTACCGCTAATGGCAGTCCATAACCACTTAATGATTTAGAAAGACAGATAATATCTGGTTTAATTCCTGCAGCTTCGAAGCTGAAGAAAGTTCCAGTTCTTCCAATACCTGCTTGAACATCGTCGACAATTAATAGAATACCCCAACGACGGCAGATTTCCTCAATTTGTTTTAACCAATCAAAGCGAGCAGCGTTAATTCCACCTTCACCTTGAACCGTTTCTACAATCATTGCAGCTGGAATGGCCACACCACTACCGTTATCTTCTAAAAATCTTTCAAGATAAACCACAGTATCATGGTCTACATAGTTGTCATATGCCATTGTTACAGTGTTTTGAAGTGGAATACCAGCACCTTGACGTTTCATTGAGTTACCTGTAACCGATAAGGAACCAATAGTCATACCGTGGAATCCACCAGTGAAACTGATAATATCTGTACGGCCTGTTACTTTACGTGCTAATTTTAATGCACTTTCTACTGTGTTTGTTCCTGTTGGTCCAGGGAACATTACTTTATAGTCCAGATTACGTGGTTGAAGAATTACATCATCAAATTTTTGTAAAAATTCTGCTTTCGCAGTAGACGCCATGTCTAATGAATGTGTGATACCATCACTCATAATATAATCCACTAGTTTTTGTTTCATTGTATCATCATTGTGTCCATAGTTAAGTGCACCTGCACCAGAGAAGAAGTCAATGTATTCTTTACCATTCTCGTCCCACATTTTGTGCTTCTTCGCTTTTGTAAATACGGTTGGGAAGTTACGAACATAACTACGTACTACTGATTCATGATGATTAATAATATCTAGATTTTTACTCATCTTATTTGTTCCTCCTAATTTGTTTTATATATCGAATAGAATATCCAACTTTAAAAAAGTTGAAATATTACGACAAAATTATTTTTTAATAGGCCCAACAATAAATTTCAATTCTTCTTCATGTTCATCACCTGGAAAAACATCTTTGGTGAAGAATTCGCTTGAAGTGAATTCAGTATTAAAGTCACGCGCTAGTTTCTGGAATAATGATTGTGATGCTTTATTGTCTGGTGTTATTGTTGCTTCGACAAATTGAATATTTTTACATGCATCACTTTCTAATAAATAATGCAACATTTTCGATGCAATACCTTTACCTCGTTGTGATGCGTCAACTCCTACTTGCCAAACAAATACAGCATCTTGCTTTTTTGGAGGGATAAATGCGGTAATAAAGCCAACCACTTGGTTATTTTGTTTTGCAACGACACAAGTATCACTAAAATAGTCACTCATTAAAATATATTTATAAGGAGAATTTGTGTCTAATGTTGAATTTGTTACTAATTCCCACATGGCTGCTCCATCATGTTTCGTTGGTTGTGAAAAAACAACATCATCGGATGGAGTATTTTTATTTTCGTTACTAATCACAGTTTGCTCCTTTCTTATTTGGCAATAATTCTTTGCGCAAATAGTACATATTATATGATATAGGGATATTGAAAGATTTTCAAATCGCTTATAGACTGATTAAACTGTATTAATCTTCTTCTGTTTTGATGAGAGCTATTCTATTAGAATAAATTTATAAATCCTTCGATATTGTCATTTATCCTTTCAAATGTGCAAAATTTGCTAATCAAAAATCAATATAGTAATACCCTAATTATTTGCAAATGAAACCAATAATATTTATTTTTTTAAAAAAGAATTAAAACAAAACATTTTCATTCGTTAAGATTAACTTATTCAAGTGAAAAAATCCAAACGGTATCAAAAATAGTTCGATACACGTTTGGATTTTACTTCTTGCAATAAATTTTTTAAAAAAACTGTTTATTTAAGATGTGCAGGTACTTCTACTCCCAATTTAGCAGCGATACCTTCTGCTAACTCTGGATCTACTTTATAGAAGTTTTCTAATTGACGATCTACTACACCATCTTGTGTAACGCCACTCATGTGGTCAGCAAAGTTTTGCATTAAGCGATCACGTTCATCTGCATCCATTATGTCACGGAATAATGCACGTGGTTGAGAATAGTGATCCTCGTTATCATATGGAACACTATCAGCGAATCCGGATACTTCAAATGGTGTTTGTTTGTTTTCTGGTGTTTCAACTGGTGCACCATCGACACTATGTGGTTCATAATTAATTTGGCTTCCACTATTACCATCAAAACGCATATATCCATCACGTTGGTTAGTGTTCACTGGGGCTTTTGCACGGTTGATTGGTAATGCTTCATGGTTCGCACCAATGCGGTAACGGTGAGCATCAGAATAAGCAAATAAACGACCTTGTAGCATTTTATCTGGAGATGCCTCGATTCCAGGAACAAAATGTCCAGGAGAGAAAGCCGCTTGTTCTACTTCAGCGAAATAGTTCTCAGGATTGCGATCCAATACCATTTTACCCACTTCAACTAATGGATAGTCGGAATGTGGCCAAACTTTTGTTACATCAAAAGGGTCATAACGATAGTTCTTCGCATCTGCTTCAGGCATGATTTGAACTTTTAATGTCCAAGATGGATAGTTACCTTCAGCTATAGAATTAAATAAATCTTCTGTATGATAATCTGGATTTGTACCAGCTAATTTATCTGCAAGATCTACATCTAAGTTTTTAATTCCTTGATCTGTCTTAAAGTGATATTTAATATAGAATGCTTCACCATCTTTATTGACCCACTTAAATGTATGGCTTCCATACCCATTTTGGTGACGTAAGGTCGCTGGAATACCACGATCAGAGTGTAAGATCGTAATTTGGTGAAGTGATTCTGGTGACAATGACCAGAAATCCCATGTCATATTTGGATCCTTCAAGTGTGTTTGAGGATGACGTTTTTGCGTATGAATGAAATCAGGGAATTTAATGGCATCACGGATAAAGAATACAGGAGTGTTGTTCCCAACTAAATCATAATTACCTTCCTCTGTATAGAACTTCACTGCAAAACCGCGAGGGTCACGAACTGTATCTGCAGAACCAAGTTCCCCTGCGACTGTTGAAAAACGAATAAACATCGGTGTTTTCTTACCAACTTCAGATAAGAAATCTGCTTTTGTATATTTAGAAACATCATTTGTAACTTCGAAATATCCATGTGCACCCGCACCTTTTGCGTGTACAACTCGTTCAGGTACTCTTTCACGGTTAAAATGCGCTAATTTTTCTAATAAATGTACATCTTGGATTAATGTTGGTCCTCTGTGTCCAGCTGTAATAGAGTTCTGATTATCTCCTACAGGTGCGCCAGAGGCAGTAGTTAAGTATTTTTTTTCTTGACTCATATAAAGCACCTCTCCTTTAATTAATAGTACATATTTTATTATAATACAAATCTAATAAAAATCAATATTTATTTAAAATAATTTTAATTAAGAAATTTGTAAAAAAAGAGAGAGGCAATCTATAACGAATAGTTGCTCTCTTATGGATTGGGAAACATCCTTGAAACTTTTGTTGATTGGGGGTAACAAAAGATATGTGTAAAGGGAATGTTTCATCACTTATGTGATTAATTATATTATAACGATAATGAGAATCATTTTCAATAGTGAATTGGAAAATTATTTAATTTTTTTATTATCCAGATTCGAATGGGGTACTGGAAGAGGAGCTTAAAATACAAGAAGGGAAGGAAATCTGCAAGAAGAGGAGCACGAAATGCAAGAAGGAGAGTGAATCTGCAAGAAGAGGAGTGTGAAATGCAAGAAGGAGAGGAAGTCTGCAAGAAGTAGAGTGCGAAATGCAAGAAGGAGAGTGAATCTGCAAGAAGAGGAGCACGAAATACAATAAGGAGAGGAAATCTGCAAGAAGAGCAATATGATACGCAGGAAGGTGCTGCAATACCTTAGAGGAAGAATAATCAGTTTTTACATTTTATTAGACGACCTTTTAACAATTCCTGAAATCGATAACGAGAAATTTCCAATATACGAGTGTATACTAATTAGATAAGGGAGTGAGAATTTGTATGGTATTAGATTTACAGAAAGTTAGCTTGAAAAAAGAGGGTAATTGGATCCTGAAGGACATTGATTGGCAAATAGAAAAAGGGGAACATTGGGCATTGTTAGGATTAAATGGTGCAGGTAAAACAGCGTTATTACATATGCTATGTGCGTATTACTTCCCGACAGAAGGAAAAGTGAAAGTAATAAACAAACAATTCGGGAAAGATATACTGGGTGAGCAATTAAGACAGCAAATAGGTATTGTTTCTTCTACATTAAAACAACGTATTTACGGAACAGATAGCGCCTACCAAGTGATATTAAGCGGTGCATTCGCCTCCATTGGATTATATGAAACACCGACAGATGTTATGAGAGAAAGGGCACAACAACTATTAAAAGATCTAAATTGTTTCTCATATGCGAATCGTCCATACCGAACCTTATCACAAGGGGAACAGCAAAGGGTATTAATTGGACGAGCATTAATGAATGATCCGAAATTATTAATATTGGATGAACCAACAACAGGATTAGACTTCATTGCGCGAGAGCAATTGTTAGAATCTATTGAAAATATAAGTCAGGAAGAAAACGGTCCCTCTATTATATATGTGACCCATCATATCGAAGAAATATTACCAACCTTCACTAAAACATTGTTGTTAAAAGAGGGGCAGGTATTCAAACAAGGATTAACAAATGAAATGATTACTTCTGAAAATTTATCTGACTTCTTTGAATTAGCTGTTGAGGTTGATTGGTCTGAGAAAAGACCAAGATTAAAAAAGAAATAACCATCTAGGAGAAAACAATAATGTGGAGTGCTTTTAATCAATTATTGCAAAAAATTATGCCTTTTATAGCACCTTTCAGTGTGATATTAGGTGTGATTTTCGCTGAGTATTTTACGCAATTTGACAATTGGGTGATTTGGATATTTGCCTTTATGACATTCGCGGGAAGTTTGAGTTTGAACTTTGTTGCGTTATATCGAGTGGTATCTCACCCTTTATCGATCGTGATAGCTCTTGTAATACTACATATTCTCATGCCATTATGGGCTTGGTTAATAGGTAGTATTACGTTTAGTGGCGATTCACTTACCATCATCGGCTTTGTACTCGCGATGATTATTCCAACTGGTATCACAAGCTTTATTTGGGTTTCAATAAATAAAGGGAATATTGCATTAACTTTATCGATAATCTTAATAGATACGATATTATCTCCTTTTATAGTACCTCTGTCTTTATCCTTATTTATTGGGGCATCGGTTGATTTAGAAGTGTGGGCAATGATGAAAGGATTAATTGTTATGATTGTTATACCATCAATTTTAGGGATGGTTTTACATGAATTGTCCCATGGCAAAATCCATGAGAAGTGGAGTCCTCGACTTGCTCCGTTTTCTAAAGTTGCTTTAGCATCGGTAATTATGATTAATAGCTCAGAGGTCGCAGAATACCTAATAAAAATAGATTTTCATTTAATCAAGGTGGCAGTCACGATGTTTTTTGTTGCTGCAAGTGGATATTTCTTAGCATGGATGATAGCTAAATGGCTTAAACGATCAGATCAAGATGTTATCTCTTTAACCTTTAGTAGTGGGATGAGAAATATTAGTGCAGGAGCCGTTATAGCTGTTCAGTATTTTCCTGGACCAGTAGCAGTTCCGGTAGTGGTTGGAATGTTATTTCAGCAGATATTAGCATCTATTTATAGTAAATTTCTCAATTATAACAAAAATTAACTGTTAGAATATTGTAAATTTTCGGAAAGATGATAAAATTAAAATTTGAGGAATAGAATGAAAATGGAGAGGAGGGTAATAGATGTCAGAAGAACAAGTGAATGAAAATAAAGAGGAACAAGCTTCAACTAGTACAAAAACATCATCAGGATTAGATCAGAATGTCGCAGGTTTATTAACATATGTACTATGGTTTATCACAGGTATCATCTTTTTATTAATTGAGAAAGAAAATCGCTTTGTAAAGTTTCACGCATTGCAATCTATTTTTGTCTCAGTAGGCTTGGCAGTGTTATATGTTATATCAGTTTCGGTGCCAATCCTTGGTTGGTTTGTAGGAATAATTCTAATGCCAGTTCAATTGATCTTATGGATTTTCCTAATGGTAAAAGCGTATCAAGGAGAATACTTCAAACTGCCATGGATCGGTGATATGGTAGAAAAACAATTAGATAACAAATGATTTAATTCTGATCTGATGCATCCATCAGATCTTTTTTTATCATCTTTTTTAGGACTTTTTAATAGTATGAAAGGAGAGTATTAAAGAAGGTAGGTGCCCAAATGATTACATGGTTATCGTTTGTTTTATTGTCACTTGCGAGCTTTAGATTTACGAGATTAATTGTGTTTGATAAAATTACGGCATTTATTCGAGCACCTTTTTTTGAGGTGGAAGAGAAAGACTTACCCGATGGAACGATAGAAGAAACGGTCACGTTTAAAGGCAATGGCTTAAAGAGATGGATTGGTGAGTTGCTGCGATGCCATTGGTGTGTGGGCATTTGGTCTGCCATTTTTTTATTTGTTGGATTTCATTATTTTTCTACGATATTTATTCCCGTTATTATCATATTAGCAATTGCTGGAGTAGCCTCGATTATTGAAGTGTTGATTTCCTATTTGATTTAATTGTCACTTGATGTATTTTTTCTTTTGAAGCTACTGCAGCTACATGATTTTTTCTTTCTAGCTTTTTTCTTCCTATTTACTAACACGTTATGATATTCCATGTTCTTAACCCCTTTAAATTAGAGTGTATTCTACATGTTATTTTATGTAGCAGAAGCAAATATGTTTGGGTGGTTCAGTTAAAAAATATGAAAAAAATATTCACGAAAAAATTTGGTCGTAGTTCAGAAATGATTTCTGAGTACGACCAAACTAAAGAATACATATATTGACTATTTCACGAATCCAATCAGGCTACTTTTTGTCTATTTTGTGAAATGTTTCACAAATAATGATTGTGTTATAATTATGATTATGTTTAAAAAAGGAAGTGTTCTAGATGTGGGTAGTTATTATTGTTTGTATCGTGATCGTAATAGCGGTTCTGGCATTGTCTATTATGACTTTAAATAAAGGCTATGGCTACAAACATACCATTGATCCATTGCCAGAGGAAAAAGAATCAGATAATAAAGAAGAAAAGGACACTTAAGAGTTAAGTATCCTTTTCTTCTTTTTATCTAAGCTTTAAAATCCTACTGATTGAGCTTACTTATAATGAAGCTTTGTAAATCCTTACAGCATCCTCACGATTCAATTTTTTAAAGTTACCAAACTCAGTGTTTGCAATCACTGTTTTGTCTGCCATTTCTTCTACGCTGTCTTCTCCAATGTCATAATCACTTAAACGAGCAGGTGCATCGATGGAGTTCCAGAATGCTCGAAGTTGATCGATCCCTTCCAGACCTATTTCTTTGTCAGACTTTCCCTCAGGATCTACATTAAAGACGCGAATCGCTAATTGCTTAAAACGTGTCACATTTTCATCAATTGCATGATACATCCAATTAGGGAACAGGATCGCTAAGCCGCCACCATGTGGAATGTCGTGGACTGCGGATACGGCATGTTCTAGATTATGTGTTGCCCAATCCCCATGATAGCCCATGCTTACCATACCGTTTAATGCCATTGTACCATTGTATAAAACAGTTGCGCGATGCTCTTCATTTTCGAGGTCCTCTAACAATTTAGGGGCTGTCTCCACCATTGTTTGTAAGATCCCCTCGACCATTCTATCTTGGAGCAATGTGTTTTCCTCATGATGGAAATAGTGCTCTAACGCATGGGACATAATATCGACCATCCCATAAATCGTTTGGTCTCTTGGAACCGTTTTGGTGAAGGCCGGGTCAAGTATTGAAAAGTCTGGAAATGTGAAGGGAGTTCCCCAGCCATGTTTTTCTTTGGTTTCCCAGTTGGTAATAACTGATCCTGGATTCATTTCAGACCCTGTTGCTGCTAAAGTTAATACTGTTCCAAATGGCAGGGCACTAGTAGCGTTAGCCTTTTTGGTTACGATATCCCAAATATCCTCATCAGAGTTTGCACCAACTGCAATTGCTTTGGTACAGTCAATCGTACTACCTCCGCCAACTGCCAGAATGAAATCAATCTTTTCATTTTTACATATTTTAATACCTCTTCGTGCAGTTGTCACTCTAGGGTTTGGTTCCACACCACTTAGTTCAAATATATTTTTATTTTCATTCCTTAATAAATCAATGACTTGGTCATATAGGCCGTTTCTTTTAATACTGCCTCCGCCATATACGAGTAAAATATTTTGTCCATAGTTAGTAAGTTCATTCTGTAAATGTTCGAGTTGTCCTTTTCCAAAATATAATTTTGTTGGATTCTGGAAGATAAAGTTTTGCAATGTGTAGCCTCCTTGAAATTTTTTCTACTATTAAATATCGCAATATTATCAGTATGTGTAAAGTAATTTGCTTTCATGTAAAAGGAAGTAATTGTGAACGAAATTTGACTCTGTACAAAAAGCTTAATTATGTTCAATGATGCACATGACAACTCAAAAAAGATCGAATATAAATATAGCGCGAACATGCTCACTATTAAACAAGGGGAATCTAAGGAGATAATAAAGGTGAAAAGCATTGAGAGAATGGATCAGCGTGCAAATGCTTGGGAATGGTTTAATGATTAGAGTATCCTTTGAAAAGTGTGGAAACACCGACACAAGAAAGAATCGAAAATGCAGAACAAATACTGCAATCTTCAACGACTATTCACTCTCAATAGTTCTTTCCGTAATAAATGTTTAATATTTGAAGGAAAAGGAATAGTATTAGTAGAATAATTACTATAGAACCTTTCTATATGTTCTAATTTTATAAAAGGAGTGGATAGAGTGAGTAACAAGTTATTTACATCAAAAGCAACTGCGCAAGGTGGCCGTGACGGTCATGTTAAATCGGATGACGGGTTAATTGATTTAAATTTAGTAAACCCGGCTGGTGATGGTGATGGAACAGGCTCTAATCCAGAACAGTTATTTGCAGCAGGATATTCTGCTTGCTACGATGGTGCATTAAACTTAATGGCATCTAAACAAAAGAAAGATATCGATTCTTCTATCACTGCAGAGGTTAGTTTAATAAAAGATGAAAGTGATGGTGGATTTAAGATTGGGGTAGTACTGAACGTAGAAATCAAAGGTGTATCACAAGAGGAAGCAGAAGAGCTAGCGAAACAAGCTCACGATTTCTGCCCATATTCTAAAGCTACAAGAGGAAATATTGATGTTGAATTAAATACGAAAGCTGTATAAGTATAGAAAAAGCACGGCATCTGTAGCGATGTCGTGCTTTTTGTTATTAAGACTTATGTTTAAAGTAATCAGTTATTGCATGAGCTACTTCTATTCCCTGATAAAGCCATACACTTAATGCGGCAAATGAGAATAATCCAATCATAAAAAATCGAAACAACATACAGAATCCCTCCTTTATATTGCTTTCAATGACAATAAAAGGAACGAGTGATCAGATAATTCGATTGATAAAAGACAGGATGTAAAAATAGCCAGATAATTCTTATTAATTGTGCGAAAGATACTAATACTAATAAGTAAAAACTAATTAAATGGTGACTTGCATTAGTAACTAAGCCATCTGTAAACGAATCAAAAATTTCTGGGTCCTGATTATTATAAATAGATGTATTGCTATCGATAGCAAAATCGTTGTGATGGTACTGGCTTTCCTGTTGCGGAAGTAAGAAAATTGGAGAGACGATAATCAACAAACATAAAAAAATCAGTTTTCTCATGATTAGATCCCTTCTTTTTGTACTTAACACTTTAATTATACTCCTATTTCTACTTTTGTTACAGTATTATCCGATCCGTTTGGTAAAACATAACGATTCCTACTGGCTCCTAATCCGAAAAGCGTCATGATAAACGTAATTAATAATATAGTTAAAATAGAACTATTCCAATTATTTGCAACATCAAAAATAAAACCGATTAAAATAGGACCAAACGATGCTAACAGGTAGCCAAAGGATTGTGCCATTCCAGATAATTCTGCTGCCTGGCGCCCGTTAGTGGTTCGCAATCCCAGTAAAGCCAAAGCCAAGCTGATACTAGCACCAAGCATGATGCCGATAAGTGTAATAGCGATGGTTGTTCCTGTTATACCAGGCTGGAAATATAAAATGCTATAACCGACAAAGCCCGATAAACCAAACGTTAATACGACCGGTTGCTGATTTGATAGTTTGCTAGCTATAACAGGAGTAAAAAAGGTTGCAGGTAAACTAATAAATTGCATGTAAGCAACATACCAGCCTGCATTGGAAGCTTGAAAACCATTTGAAATGAGAATTTCTGCTAACCAGGAAATCGTTACATAAAATAAAAATGATTGAAGCCCCATGAAAATGGTAACTTGCCATGCCACAGAAGATCTTAAAAGCTTTAAGGTACTTGGTTCATATAATCCATGATCTCTATTTTTAGTTCCTTTATTCATAGAAATTAACCATACAACAATACCGATAATCGCTAATAAACTCCAACTAGCTAAAGACCATTTCCATCCCATACCTAAACCACTTGTTAATGGAACACTTAATCCTGATGCAACAGCAGCAAAAATAGACATAGAGGTAGTGTATACACCAGTCATTACACCTATTTTAGATGGGAAGTTATTTTTTATTAAACTTGGTAATATTACGTTAATAATTGCTATACCAACTCCAATCAAAATCGTTCCGATAAACAATAGGATAATTAGAGAAGTAGAGCGAACCCAAATGCCGATTAGCAGGGTAAGTAATCCATATAGTAAAGCTTTCTCATTACTGGTTTTATTTGCTATCCTCGGTGCCAGTGGAGACATAACAGCAAAAGCTATCAAAGGTAAACTTGTTAATAAACCTGCGCTCCCATTACTAATCGCTAAATCTTCACGGATAGTGCCGATAATTGGTCCCACTGAAGTGATTGCAGGTCTCAAGTTAAAAGCCAAGATAATGATACCTACTATAAATAACCATGAGGGAAATCTATTTGCCTTCATTCTTTCACCTTTTTTCTATGCTATAATTAACAACTGAAATACAATATATGCTAAAATAAGTAAGATGGAATTAATCGATATTGCATTTTAATAGAATAACATATTCCAATTCAGACGCAAAGTTAATCAGAATGAAAGAAGGTCAAGTATGGAAAATAAGTATGTAAAAGAACTGCTTTCATGGATGAAGGCATTATTAGTTGCGGTCATCATTGTTTTGGTTTGTCGGCATTTCCTTATTACTCCTTCTGTAGTAAAAGGTGAGTCTATGATGCCAAACCTTGAAGATGGAGATCGGATCATACTCAGTAAAATTAGCAATATCGATCGTTTTGATGAAATAGCTTTCGAAGCACCAGATACAAATGATAATTACGTGAAAAGAGTAATAGGGTTTCCAGGTGATCGTGTCGAGATGATAGATGATCAGTTGTATATTAATGGTACTCTTTACGAAGAACACTACCTTAATGAATCTAAATCGACCTTAGCTGTTGGTGATCAATTAACGAATGATTTTACTCTGAAAGATCTTACAGGACATGAGAAAGTGCCAGAGGGGAAATTATTTGTTTTAGGGGATAACAGAAGAGTGAGTAAGGATAGTCGTCAGTTTGGTTTTATTGATGAAGAGGCAGTTATTGGGGACGTTAAATTGCGTATTTGGCCAATTGATTCGATTGGAATTATCAACTGAAAATAAAGAGTTCCTTGACAGTGCTTAGTTTAAATGTTTAATTTGTACATAATCATATAAATCTGCTAGGGGTGCTACAGAAGTAGCTGAGATAAGAATGATGTTCTTAATCCCTTTGAACCTGAACTGGTTAACCCCAGCGTAGGAAAGTGGAGTCGGATGGTGTAAATAAATACATCACTATTTTGTTAAAACAAAAAGCCGCTCTCTTTTCTGAGAGCGGCTTTTTTCAATATTAACTAGAATGCGAACTTTCTGATCATTATGAGGTATTTTAGACGGGATAATCCATTGCCTTAACGGGATATAATGTTCTCTTCACGGGATAAGTCAATTTATCCTGTTAAGCAAACCATTTATCCCGTTAAGCGCAGAGGATATCCCGTCAAGAGAAGTAGATATCCGGTGAAGAACATTTTAGTAGCCTTGCGGTTTAGATATGATAAGTAGTTAATTATGTGAATTATAAATTTTGAGGGAATAGGAGGAGTTGGAAGATGAGTAATATTAAGTCGGCATTAACGATAGCTGGTACAGACCCGACAGGTGGTGCTGGAATACAAGCAGATTTAAAAGTATTTCAAGAGCGTGAAGTATATGGAATGAGTGTGATTACATCTGTGGTAGCGCAAAACACGTTAGGAGTTCAAGAAGTCCAACACCTCAGTATTGACTTTATAGAAAAACAGCTAGACGCAGTGCTTAAGGATATTCCTCCACAAGGTATTAAAACAGGGATGATCGCAACTGTAGATATGATGAAATTAATAGCAAGAAAAATAGCTAATACAAATATACCCTATGTCATTGACCCGGTAATGGTAGCAAAAAGTGGTGATTCTCTAATGGAAGAAGAGTCACGACGGGTAATTCGCGATGTGTTGATTCCGCTTGCTACTGTCGTCACTCCTAATGTACCTGAAGCAGAAATATTGGTTGACTTTGCCATCAAGGATCAGGAAGATGCAAAAAAAGCCGCAAAAGTAATTGTTGATGATTTAGGTGCACAAGCGGCAGTGGTAAAAGGGGGGCATTTACAAGGTGAGGCTATAGATGTCTTATATGATGGAGGAGAATATTATTACTTTAAAGATGCCCGTTTCGATACAAAACATACACATGGAACAGGGTGCACTTTTTCTGCAGTTATAACGGCCGAATTAGCTAAAGGGAAATTGATTAAAGATGCAGTAGCTATTGGAAAAGAGTATATTACCGATGCAATTCAGTATTCGTTAGAATTGGGCAAAGGTAATGGACCAACTAATCATTGGGGATACAGATTAAAAGGTGTGCCTAATCATGAGGAGGACATGGAATGAGTCATTTAATTACTAAAGTTCGAAGCAAACAACCACTTATTCATAACATTACCAATCAAGTTGTCATGAATTTCACTGCTAACGGTTTATATGCTCTTGGTGCTTCACCTGTCATGGCGAATGCGAAAGAAGAAGTAGAAGAGATGGCGGCAAAAGCAGATGCGCTGGTGTTAAATATTGGAACGTTAACATCAGACCAAGTAGAGGCGATGATTTTAGCCGGGAAATCTGCCAATCAAGCCGGAATTCCCGTTGTTTTAGATCCCGTCGGCGTTGGGGCAACTAAGTTTCGTACAGCATCTGCATTAAAGATTCTGGATCAAGTCCAAGTAAGCTGCATAAGAGGAAACGCTGGAGAGATTGCTAATTTAGCAGGTGTAGAAACCAAAGTAAGAGGTGTGGATGGAGCGGAAGATATTGATGTACAACAATTAGCGGAAGTGGCTTTTACCAAACTTCAGTGCCCCCTGGCAATTACAGGTGCTCAAGATATTATTATTGATGCAAACCAGATTACATTCATTGCAAATGGACATCCATTATTAACAAAAGTAACAGGCACCGGTTGTTTATTGTCCTCAGTGGTCGCGGCGTTTTTAGCGGTTAGTGATGATGTGCAAACAGCTATAAGTGATGCAATCAGTTATTATGGTATTGCAGCAGAATTGGCGGCTGCGGAACACCAGAATCCAGGCAGTTTTCAAGTAGCTTTTTTGGATCAACTTTTTTTAGTAGATGAAAAAACGATTAATGAGAAAAAACGAATAACTAGGAGTTAAAGATATGAATGTAAAGTGGCTACAAGTTTATTTTATTCTAGGCAGTAATAACACGGATCAAGCACCCTTATATGTCTTGGAAGAAGCATTGAAAGGCGGTATTACCTGTTTTCAGTTTCGAGAAAAAGGAAAAGGCGCACTTACTGGCAATGCCAAAAAACAACTGGCTATCCAAATGAAAGGTTTATGTAGAAAGTATCAAGTGCCTTTTCTTATCAATGATGATGTCGACTTGGCTTTGGAAATTGCAGCAGATGGTGTCCATGTGGGTCAAGATGATATGTCTATAGGTGAAGTAAGAGAAATCTGTCCCCCCAACTGGATCATTGGTGTTTCGGCAACAAATAAGGATGAAGCGATACAAGCAAAAAAAGATGGCGCAGATTACATTGGAGTAGGACCTATCTATAGTACGAATACAAAAGAGGATGCGAAACAACCGATTGGTGAAAAGGGACTTCAAGCGATTCGAAAAGAAGTTGGTGCAACACCGCTAGTAGCTATTGGAGGCATACAATTAGCCGATGTAAATCGTTTAATGCAAGCGGGAACGGACGGTGTATCGGTGATTTCTGCTATAAGTCAAGCTGTTGATCCTCAAAAAACAGTACGAAAATTTTTAGAACAAGCGAATTTGCATTCCTAATGGTGATCATTCGAAAATAAGGTGCCCTTTTTGGTACACTAACATTATCAACAAATAAAGGAGGAACTGCTCTTGCGTCTTGAGAATAAAAAAGTTATTGCTTTAGTAGAAGAGGATTTTGAAGACTTAGAATTATGGTATCCTATATTACGTTTGCGTGAAGAGGGTGCAACAGTAGATTTGGTGGCATTAGAAGCAAACAAAAAGTATATCGGAAAATACGGTGTGCCTGCCGAGTCAGACTATGCATTCGGAGACATAGACGCAACCGATTACGATGGAATTTTAGTTCCAGGTGGCTGGGCGCCAGATAAATTAAGAAGATATCCAGAAGTATTGGATATGGTCCGTCACATGGATAAAGCTAAAAAACCGATCGGACAAATTTGCCATGCTGGTTGGGTCTTGATTTCTGCAGGAATTTTACGAGGTAAAAAAGTGACTAGCACACCAGGTATTAAAGATGATATGACAAACGCTGGTAGCTTTTGGAGTAATGAAGCTGTTGTAACAGATGGCCATATCATATCGAGTCGCCGTCCCCCAGATTTACCTCCGTATGTAAAAGCGTATGCAGATTACTTAGCTGAACAATAAAGAAAGCCAGTTTTTATACTGTTGCCGATTCGGGGGCGCGTGATAGAGATACTTGATCTTACAGGTTTTTCCCTGTAAGATCTTTTCATATCATAGGAATGGGGTTTTTAAATGGAAATCGTCTGGTGGGTACTAATTGTAGCCTGTTTTGTGTTAGCTTTTATAGGGATAGTATTTCCTATTATTCCGTCTGTGTTGGTAATTTGGATTGGCTTTTTCCTTTATCAATTTTTGTTGACTGCTGAAAATATCGGTTGGATCTTTTGGATTGCCATGATAATTTGGACATTGATACTAATCTTTGCCGATATCGTTGCTAATAGTTATTTTGTGAAAAAATTTGGTGGCAGTAAGACAGGGGAAAGATTAGCTGCGGTCGGTGTAATTGTTGGTTCATTTATTATCCCGCCCTTTGGTATTATTATTGTACCTTTTGTTTTAGTGGTGGTTGCAGAATTAATACAGAAGAAAACAACCCAAGAGGCTTTTAAAGCAGCGCTCGGATCGTTAATAGGTTTTTTAAGTGGCACTTTTGCGAAAATAATTATTCAATTAATTATGATCATATGGTTTTTTATTGCTATCTAACATCGAGGTGTTTTTATGAGACGTGTCGTAACAATTGCAGGTGCAGCAGCACAAGGGAGTGCTGGGATTCAAGCAGATCTTAAAACTTTCCAGGAACGTGATGTTTATGGAATGAGTGTGATTACAGCTACGGTAGCAAATAATTCACGAACTCAAGAAGGGATTTTTATCCGTGATATTGAGGAAATCGAAGCTCAATATTATGCAATCAGTGAAATGGTTGGCATGGATGCGGTGAAAACAGGGATGCTTTTTTCGAAGGATATTATCTTAAAAGTAAGTGAACTACTTAAGAGGGTTCCCACTGTTCCTAAAATAATTGATCCAGTGATGATTGGTAAAATGGGTTCACAGTTATTGGCGGACGATGCAATAGAAGTATTAAAAAAATACTTAATTCCCCAAGCAACAATTATTACACCTAATCGTTTAGAAGCAGAAAAACTTCTAGCTCGAAATATATTTTCTGAAATAGATGATCTGGAACGTGCGACAAAAGAATTATATGGGCTTAGTGCACAATCTGTATTGCTAAAAGCTGGCGAAGTGGATGGAAAAGCAATCGATTTTTTTTATGATGGTGAAACTTTAGAAAAATTTGAGATGCCATTGATTGATACCATTCATACAAGTGGTGCGGGTTGTACATTTGCGGCATGCCTCACAGCAGAATTGGCAAAAGGTGTAGAAATGATACAAGCAATTCATAGAAGTAAACAATTTGTCCATGCGGCTATCCAGCATTCACTCTCATTCGGAAAAGGCGTAGGTTCGGTAAGGCACGGAGCATTAAGGAAAAAATCAGATTTCAAAAGCCAATGAAAATGGATGCTTGGATTCAGTGTTTAACGATACCATATGAAAAAGCGCGCTAATATCACCTCTTGACGGGATATGACTTATCCCGTCTACAGCAGTCCGAATAAAAATCATTCAAAATTCTTACAAGAAAATATGAAACCATATAATGTTATTAAACGTATATAAGTGGAGAATGAAAAGGAGGTGGCCCAATGGATATTTCAATGGAGTTACAAAATGTCCATAAAACTATTGGCAAAAAAGAAATTATTAAAGGATTAAATTTTTCGATCCGCTCTGGAGAAGTTTTTGGGTTTCTAGGACCCAATGGTGCAGGTAAAACAACAACAATACGAATGATGGTGGGATTAATGAAAATCACATCAGGGGATATTAAAATCAATGGGATTAGTATAAAAGATGATTTTAAAGGTGCGATACAACATGTAGGTGCAATTGTAGAAAACCCTGAAATGTATCCATTTATGTCTGGGTGGAAAAATTTAAAGCATTATGCTCGAATGATTCCAGGGATTACAGATGAACGTATCAAAGAAGTCATAAAGCTAGTCGGTTTAGAAAAAGCCATTCATGAGAAAGTTGGAAGATATTCATTAGGAATGAGACAAAGAATTGGTATTGCACAAGCGTTATTACATAATCCATCTATTCTTATTTTAGATGAACCAACCAATGGACTAGATCCAGCCGGTATACGTGAGATCAGACAGTACATAAGAAATTTAGCAGAGCAAGAAAAAGTATCTGTCATCGTTTCTAGTCATTTGTTATCTGAAATAGAATTAATGTGTGATCGGATCGGAATCATTAAAAATGGAGAATTAGTTACGGTAGAAGAGGTCAATGAAGAACAGGAAAATGACCAACATGTTACAGTGAAATTAGAAGTAAACGACAATGCTCAAGCTATGACTGTGTTGCGCGATCAATTAGGTTTGGAAGTAAGCGAACAACAATCTATTTTAATGTTACAAATAGAAAAGAATGATGTGCCTAATCTAGTGAAAAGAATGGTCGAGGAGAATATAGAAGTATATGAGGTTGCTTTAGAGCGTAGTAGCCTGGAGGATAAATTCTTTGAACTGATTGGAGAGAACACAATTGCTTAATTTTTTATCTTTAATTAAAAATGAACAGATCAAACTTTATACACGTATGGGTACTTGGTCAATGTACATCATTTTATTTGCTATTATGCTGATTGCATCTCTGATTGTAGTCTTCTTTGGTGAAGCGGATGAACAAAAATATGGTGATGATTGGCAAGCACAAGTAACAGCAGAGACAGAAGAATTAAAAGAAGCGCAAGAAGAAATGGAGTTTGCTGCTTTTGATTCTGAAATAGCAAAAAATGAATACTATTTAGAAAATGACATAAAACCGCATCCATATGATGCTTGGCAATTTACGTTGGAAAATGCAGGTTTGGCAATGCTTATCAGCTTATTTACGATTATTATCGCAGCAGGTATTGTCTCAAATGAATTCAAATGGGGCACCATTAAGCTCTTACTTATTCGGCCTATTTCAAGAACGAAAATTCTATTTTCAAAATTTGTAACTGTTTTGTTGTTTTCGATTTCGATGCAAATATTCTTATTTCTCATCAGTTTATTAATTGGCTTAATTTTCTTTGGAATGAATGGTTTGAATCCTAATATTGTTCAGATGGGTACGGAGGGTATAGAAGAGGTTTCTGTTTTTTCAGAAATTATTACCCAATATGGTTTGTATATGGTAAATTTAATTATGATGGCAACTTTTGCTTTTATGATATCCACGATCTTTAGAAATAGTGCGATGGCTATCGGGTTAGCTATTTTCTTAATGTTTACTGGAAATACGATCATCAGTTTCTTGTCAGATTACGATTGGGCAAAATATATTTTGTTTGCAAATACGAACTTAAGGCAATATATTGGGGATGGTAGTCCTGTAATTGACAGTATGACATTAGGGTTTTCTATAACCGTTTTAGCAGTTTATTTTGTCATCTTTTTGCTTGTTTCATGGTTGTCTTTTACAAGACGAGATGTTGCAGGAAATTAATAGATAAGGGGAGAAGAGAAAATGAAGAGAACAGTAGAAATCGTATTAAGTATTATTGGAGCATTTGTGTACTTAATTGGTGCAGTGTTCGGTGGATTATTCCGGATGCTGGATGGAGATAGCGAGATGATGCAGGATATACTTCAACAAGATCCCGCCTTAACAGACAGTGACGTGGCAGATGCTCAAATGGTGCTAAGTGGTGTTGGCTCTATTGGTACCATGCTGTTAGTGGCATCCATTGTTGCGATTATTGCTGGAATTATTGCTGTAATCTTTTTTGTAGGAAATAAGAAACCAAAAGTAGCAGGAATTGTTCTGTTAGTAATAGGTGTTTTAACAACAATCATTACATTTGGTGCGGGGATCTTTGCGGGTATTTTCTATATTATCGCTGGTATTATGGGCTTAGTACGAAAGCCGAAACAAGAAATAAATATGGAACAATATTAACTATTTAAAAAAAGTTGGGAAAAAGAAACATAAGAATATCCAAACGATTATTCGAATACAATTCGAGATCGTTTGGATTTTTTATCTATCAATTTAAATTAAGAATCCTTTTTTGGAATATTCCTTTTAACGGAAAAATATATGATAATTCCAATAACTGATAGCAGAATTAAAACAGGGGCATTACCTACTAAAAATACGAATATAGCAGAAGCAATAGATAGTAATGTTTGTATACTTTTTAAAAACTGTTCTTGTGTTTTTTCCCAAGTTGTTAACGATTCGTCTTGGACAGAAGGCATATCAACTTTTCTTTCGACTAATTCCATGTGAATAGTCGCAAAATCTGATTGGTTTTCTAAATATTTTATTTTCCCTGTTAGTTGTTCAATATCTTCTTGTACATCTGCTAAGTCATTTGAGATTTTTAATAAATCCTCGGTTTTTTCCGCGTCTTCCATAAAAGATAGCAAACGCTCTTCCACTACCTTCTTCGATTTTAATCGCGACGATAAATCAACAAATTGCTCTGTGACATCTTCGCCACTGACAGATTTATCGAGTATTTTCAGATTACCATCTTCAACCATAGCTATAAAGTCCTGAAATCGTTCAGCTGGTATTCGGATAGTTAATGAACCCAAACGTTGCTTCTCTTCCTCATGATTGGAATAATTGGATGTTACGATATATCCTTGATAAGAATCTGTTTGATTTTCAAGAAAGGTGATCATGTCATCAAAGCTTTCTGATTCTAGTTGGAAATTGGCATTATAAATGATTTTTCTGTCCTCTACGCTTTCAACATCTTCAACATTATCTGTTTCAGAAGATTCCTCTTCTATGCTTTCTACTTCTTCCATTTTGCTATCATTCATTTCTGCTTGATTGTTGCTGAGTCCTGGTTGACCACCACTATCTTCCATAACAAGTTCAGCATCAGATGACTCATCACTACCACCGTCACTGGAGCAAGCAGTTAATAATAATACAACTAATAATAAATAAGAAAATTTTTTCAAAAGAACGACCCCCTCTTTTTAAAGGATTAGACGTCTGTTAAAACAGGAGGTTACAATAAAGAGTGATATTCATATTTATTCACAATTATGTATATTTAATTGGTGAATAATTGTAAAGATAAAACAAGTTTTATTTTGAAAGCTTGTAATAAATCAAATGTATACCATGAACAATTCAACAGGAATGTGAGCATAATAGACTTTACACTTTGTTTTTTAGAAAAAAATAAAAAAATTCACGATAAAGGTTGAATTAATATACTAAATAGTGCATAATAATACATAATTAATCAAAACAAATAAATTCACATTTTATAAAATAGACTTAAGGAGAGATTTTGATATGGCAAAAGAAAAAATAGTACTAGCATATTCTGGGGGTCTTGATACTTCCGTTGCGATTAAATGGTTACAAGACAAATACGATTATGATGTAATAGCAGTTGGTTTAGATGTAGGTGAAGGTAAAGATTTAGAATTTGTAAAAAACAAAGCAATTGATGTAGGAGCAATCAAATCTTATTCAGTTGATGCCAAACAACTTTTTGCTGAAGATTTCGTATTACCTGCCCTGCAAGCAAATGTCATGTATGAAGATAAATATCCCTTGGTATCTGCTTTGTCTCGTCCGTTAATTGCAAAAGTATTAGTAGATATTGCAGAAAAAGAAGGCGCAGTAGCAGTTGCGCATGGTTGTACAGGAAAAGGTAACGACCAAGTCCGTTTTGATGTTGCCTTTACGTCATTAAATCCAGAATTGAAGATTGAAGCACCTGTTCGTGAATGGGGTATGACTAGAGACGAAGAAATCGAATATGCACAAGCAAATGGTATTCCAATTCCAATCGATTTAGATAGCCCATATAGTGTCGATCAAAACCTTTGGGGGCGTGCCAATGAATGTGGTGTATTAGAAGACCCATGGGCAGAAGCTCCAGCAGATGCGTTTGAATTAACGGTCGACCCAATCGATGCACCAGAGGAACCGGAAATGATTGAAATTGAATTTAAACAAGGGAAACCTGTTGCATTAAATGGTAAAGAGTATCCTTTACATGAATTAATTTTAGAATTAAATCAAATTGCAGGTAAACATGGTGTCGGTAGAATTGATCACGTTGAAAACCGTCTTGTAGGGATTAAATCACGTGAAATTTATGAAGCGCCTGCTGCGATTACGCTTATTCAAGCACATAGAGAAATTGAAACCATCACACTTCCAAGAGAAGTTTCAAAATTCAAGCCAGTTGTGGAGCAGCAATTAGAGCAAGCAATCTATGATGGTTTATGGTTCACGCAATTAACAGATGCATTAAAAGCATTTATCACAGAAACACAAAAATATGTAAATGGTGTAGCGAGAGTCAAGCTATATAAAGGGCAAGCGTTCGTGGTTGGACGTAAATCAGAGAATTCATTATATGACCTTAACCTTGCAACATACAGTAAAGGTGACGAATTCGATCATGAAGCAGCACTTGGCTTTATTAAGCTTTGGGGCTTACCAACAAAAGTGCATTCAACAGTGAATAATGTTCACGCGGATAAAGCAAAAATTATGGAAAAAACAAAAATTGATATGAAGGAATCAGTGAAACAATGAAACTATGGGGCGGACGATTTACAAAACCAACAAATGAATTAGTGGATGAATATACAGCATCGATCAGCTTTGATCAAAAATTAGCACAATATGATATTCAAGGAAGCTTAGCGCATGTCGAGATGCTCGCAAAATGTGAAATTATCCCTCATGAAGATGCGGAATCGATTAAAAAAGGCTTGAAAACTGTTGCAGCTAAAATTAAAGCAGGAGAAGCAGAATTAACAGAAGCTAATGAAGACATTCATATGAACGTCGAAAAACTTCTAATAGATGAGGTCGGTGCTGTTGGTGGTAAATTACACACTGGGAGAAGTAGAAATGATCAAGTAGCGCTAGATATGCGCCTATATTTACGAGATTCCCTTGTCACGTTGATCGAGTTATTGACAAAATTACAAGAGGCGCTTTTAGAGCAAGCACAGGCAAACCTAGACACCATTTTGCCTGGCTATACTCACCTTCAACGTGCTCAACCAGTGTTGTTCGCCCATCATATGATGGCATATGTATCGATGTTTGAACGCGATGTTGAAAGACTTCGTGATAGCTTTAAGCGGGTGAACCGTTCACCACTGGGCGCCGGTGCATTGGCGGGTACTACTTTTCCAATTGATCGTCACTATGTGGCAGACAAACTTAACTTTGATGGTGTTGTGGAAAATAGTTTAGATGCGGTAAGTGATCGTGACTTTGTTGTCGAGTTTTTATCCAATGCATCACTATCTATTATGCACTTGTCACGATTAAGTGAAGAGTTGGTGCAATGGTCAAGTGCTGAGTTCAATTTTGTTGAATTGGATGATGCTTTTTGTACAGGTAGCAGTATGATGCCGCAAAAGAAAAACCCAGATGTGGCAGAATTAGTAAGAGGAAAATCAGGCCGCGTGTATGGTCACCTTATGGGAATGCTTACGACACTCAAAGGCTTACCAATTGCATATAATAAAGATATGCAAGAAGATAAAGAAGGTATGTTTGATACTGTTGAGACTTTGAAAGGAGCACTTGCTCTTTTTGCACCAATGATTGCTACGATGGATGTAAAAAAAGATAATATGTATGAAGCAGTTGCGAAGGACTTTTCAAATGCAACCGATCTAGCAGATTATTTAGTGAATAAAGACTTACCGTTCCGTGAGGCACATGCGGTTGTTGGTCAGGTTGTATTACACTGTATCCAGGAGAATATATATTTATTAGATTTAAGCATAGAAGATTTTCAAAGCTTCTCCGAGTTAATTGATGAAGACATTTATGATGTATTAGCACCAAAGTCTGTCGTGAATGCTCGTGATGTTGTCGGAGGCACAGCGAAGAACCGTGTCGAAGATCAAATCACACAAGCGACTAGCAGATTAGCGGATAGCAAAGAATGGATCGAAGTTCATGCAGAAAAAGTAAATGTCTTAAAATAAAGAGTAAAACGCAACTGATGGTGATCAGTTGCGTTTTTAATTTTAAGCAAGGAAAATATATAATCCGTAGTATCAACGCATTTTCAATGTAGCCATTTTGAAATATAGTGTATAAGAATCCATCGCTTCGGCTGTCCACTTCCCTTTTACCACGGGCACAAGTGCAACATTTACTCAAGCAAGCTTTCGTAGTGTTTTCTATGCCGTGGCGTTTTCCCTTCAGCTAACTTTTTCGAGCACAAACCGCTCAAAAAAGTGGATCTTCAGGGAAAACGGATGCCACAGGAGTGGAAGCGGACGGCCTACGCTATAAAGCGATTCTACAACGTTTGTGACAGCTAGCTTGTAGAGTTTTATTAACAACTATGAAATAAAAGTCGTCATATCACTGCTTACACCTATTGTAGCGCATTATTTAGCGCAGGCGGCCACTTCAACTCCTAAGGGATCAGCGTGATCTGAAGATCCACTTTTGTAAAGTGAACTTCTTTACAAAAGTTAGCTGAAGACACGCCCCTTGGAAAGCGAAGTGGGCAAGCCGGAGCGGTTGTTATACCTATTTTTCATTTCAAAATTACCACTAAAAGGACCGGTTAGGCTTTCTCGGTTTCTCATATGGTCAGGATTTGATTTTTAAAATTCAAATTTTTTCGCAAAATTAATGCATAAATATAAGTTTTGTAGTATAATTATAAACAATTAATGAAAAATCAAACGAAATCAATATAAATATTGTTAGATACTGGAGGAGAGGCACAATGCAAGGATTTCTTGTTTTAAACACCGGCGATGTATTAGAAGGACAATGGTTAGGTACACCAAAAGAGACAGAAGGAGAACTCGTTTTTAATACCGCAATGACTGGTTATCAAGAGGTAATGACAGATCCTTCCTATGCAGGTCAGATCGTAACCATGACATACCCGTTGATTGGAAATTACGGATGGAACGGAATCGATTATGAAAGCATTAAGCCATCATTAAAAGGCTTTATAGTAGCTACACCAAGTCATAATCCAGAACATTATGAATCAACCAATACATTAGTGGAAATGTTAGATGAGCATGAGATTCCTGCTCTTTCACATATTGATACAAGAGCCTTAACCCGTATTATTCGTGAGCATGGAGAAGTCTACGGGAAAATCACAACAGAGCCTAGTGAAAAACCGGCGAATACTTCAGTAAACTCGGATATTGTTTCAACGGTTTCGGTAACTCAAAAAGAAATGTATAAGACGAAAAACCCGGCAAATTATCCTACCCCACATGTAGTTGTGATGGATTTTGGTTATAAACATTCTATTGCACATTCACTATTAGAATTGGGTTGTGATGTGACAGTGGTTCCATATAATACAACTTTTATTGAAATACAGTCTATCGATCCAGACGGTGTATTATTATCAAATGGACCTGGAGATCCAAAAGCATTATCCCATCTGTCCAGTAATATTAAGAAAATATCGGAAAACTTTCCAACAATGGGTATCTGTTTAGGTCATCAGCTTGTTGCACTAGCACATGGTGCCACAACGAAACGTTTACCTTATGGTCACAGAGGAAGCAATCATCCTGTCAAAGACTTACAGACAGGAAAAGTAATGATTACCTCGCAAAATCATGGCTATGTAGTTGATTATGATTCCGTGAATATGGAAAACTGGTATGTTTCACACGTCAACGTTAATGACAAATCCGTGGAGGGTTTAAAGCATAAAAATCTAGCCTTGATGACGGTGCAGTTTCACCCTGAGGCACATCCAGGTCCGATTGATACCCACCATTTATTCGTAGATTTTATACAGCAGTTTATTACTAAGGGAGAGAAACAGCATGCCTAAGAAAGACGACATAAAGAAAGTATTAGTAATTGGCTCCGGCCCAATCGTTATTGGGCAGGCAGCAGAGTTTGATTACGCTGGAACACAAGCATGTCTTGCCTTAAAAGAGGACGGCGTAGAAGTTATTTTAGTAAATAATAATCCAGCAACAATTATGACAGATGAAAATATAGCAGATAAAGTGTATCTAGAACCACTTACTTGTGAGTCGATTACAAAGATCATCGAAAAAGAACGACCGGATGGGGTCTTACCGACACTTGGAGGTCAAACCGGTTTGAATATGGCTGTTTTATTAGATGAAGCAGGCGTATTGGAGAAATATCATGTTACATTACTTGGAACTCCGCTTGAAACCATTCAAAAAGGGGAAGACCGTGAAATTTTTAAATCAATGATGAAGGATATTGAGGAGCCTGTTGCCGAAAGTTTGTCTACTTCTTCCATCGATGAAGCGGTCGACTTTGCTAGTAAAATCGGTTATCCGATGATCGTTAGACCTGCCTATACACTAGGTGGAGCTGGTGGAGGTATTGCAGATAATGAAGCAGAACTCCGTAAAATTGTAAAAAATGGCCTCCATTATAGTCCAATCAGCCAAGTTTTAATTGAACAAAGTGTAAAAGGCTGGAAGGAACTCGAATATGAAGTAATGCGTGATTCCAATGATACCTGTATTATCGTTTGTAATATGGAGAACTTTGATCCAGTTGGTGTGCATACAGGAGATAGTATTGTTGTTGCACCATCACAAACGTTAACAGATCGTCAGTATCAAATGTTACGTACCTCCTCTGTCAGAGTGATACGTGAATTAGGTGTAATTGGTGGATGTAACATTCAATTTGCGCTTAATCCTGAAAACGATGATTATATTATTATCGAGGTAAACCCACGGGTAAGTCGTTCCAGTGCCTTAGCTTCAAAAGCTACAGGCTATCCAATTGCTCGAATTGCTGCGAAAGTCGCATTAGGCTATCACCTTGATGAAGTAATTAATCCAATCACTGGTGATACATATGCCAGTTTTGAGCCTGCCATTGATTATATCGCAGCTAAAATTCCACGCTGGCCTTTTGATAAATTTACCCAAGCTGATCGCTTATTAGGTACACAGATGAAGGCAACAGGTGAAGTGATGTCTCTAGCTCGTAATTTCCCTACGGCAATCAATAAAGCGATACGCTCATTGGAAATTGGTCTTGATTCGTTACACCTGCCAGGAGTGGAAAAATTAGCAGAACAAGAACTCCATAAAGCTCTGGACCAGGCAACAGATGAACGGTTATTCGTCGTTGCAGAAGCTTTACGAAGAGGAATGACAGTAGATCAGATTCATGATATTACACAAATCAATAACTACTTTTTATATGAATTAGAAGCAATGATTAACAAAGAAAAAGAAATCCAGGCAAAAGAATGGAAAGACATTGGTGCCCAAGATTTAAAGGATGCTAAATCGTTTGGAATTTCCGATATTACTCTATCCAAATTATTATCTGTTGACCTAGCGGATATCCAGAAAAAAATAAAATCAGAACAATTGGCACCATCTTATAAAATGGTCGATACATGTGCGGCAGAATTTTCTGCGGAAACACCTTATTTCTATAGTTCCTGGAATGAATGGGATGAGGTAGAGGCCTTAGAAGGCAACAAGCGAATGGTTGTTTTAGGATCAGGTCCAATCCGAATCGGACAAGGGGTTGAATTTGATTATTGTTCCGTTCATGCTGCGAAATCCTTACAAGGCCAAGGAATTGATGCAGTAGTCATTAATAATAACCCGGAAACAGTGAGTACGGATTTCAATACAGCAGATCACTTATATTTTGAGCCGTTAACTGTTGAAGATGTGTTGCATGTCATCGAAAAAGAGAAAGCACAAGAAGTACTTGTTCAATTTGGCGGACAGACGGCTATTAATCTAGCAGATGGGTTAGAAAGAGCTGGCATCAAAATAGCCGGCACTGATCTTAAAGCGATTGAGGCTGTTGAAGATCGGGATCTATTTTATCAACTATTACAACGATTAAATGTACCACATATTCCTGGTGATACAGTGATGGCGGTGGAAGATGCAAAAACAGTGGCTAAGAAGATCGGTTATCCAATCCTTATGCGTCCTTCTTATGTAATTGGTGGGCAAGGAATGGTGATTTTACACAATGAAAATCAACTTACTGAGTATCTTGCCAATTTAGAAGCAAATGCTCAAGGAAATAGAATCTTCCCATTACTTATCGACCGTTATATTGAAGGATATGAAGTAGAGATTGATGCCATTTGTGATGGCTCCGATATATTAATTCCAGGGATCTTTGAACATGTTGAAAAAGCTGGTGTGCATTCAGGGGATAGTGTTGCTATTTTTCCAGCACCAAATTTAACGAAAGAAATCAAGCAGACAATCGAATTATATGCTCAAAAAATCTCTAAAGCATTGAATGTTAAAGGGATTATGAATATCCAATTTGTACTAAGTGAAGATCGCAAAACGATTTATGTATTAGAAGTCAATCCACGTGCATCTCGTACAGTACCAATTGCTAGCAAGGTAACTGGTGTACCAATGGTAGATCTTGCAACTCGTGTGCAAATGGGAGAAACGCTTGGTAATCAAGATTGGAAACTTGGCTTACATGAAGATGTTCCCTATTATGCAGTGAAAATGCCTGTCTTTTCTACTAATAAATTGCCTGGTGTAGACCCAATATTAGGGCCAGAAATGAAATCAACAGGAGAGGCAATTGGGTTAGGCTCAACGGTAGATCAAGCGATGGCAAAAGCATTCGGCTGGAAAGAGGACAGTTTGAAACGATTAAAAAGCCAAGATAAAATTTTCTTATCCTTAACCAAACTAGATTCTTCACTAATACACCAATTAAAAGCATTGGATGTATCAGTAGTAGCAGATGAGGAAACGACAAAATTATTAGCTGAACATGAAATAACGGTTGCCGAAACAGTCGATTTAGCAACGGCAGAGAAAAACTGTCTCGATGAAAAATATGCATTCATTGTTGATACACATCGTACCGGTGAAAAAGATCACCACGTGACATTGAGAGAAGCAGCATTACGTTCAGATACGATTCACTTTACAGCAAACGATACGTTAACATCTTATTTGACAGCAACAAAAGTTTTATTAGAGTCTCCTTTATCGATTCAGAGTTATCGTAAAGGACAAACCGATTTGAATAAAAAGGAGCATACCATGCCATGAGTTTTAAAGAACAGTTAAAAGGAAGAGATCTATTAACACTTGCAGATTACTCAAAGGCTGAAATAGCATATCTTCTGGGACTTGCAACGAAAATCAAAAAGAAGCGTAAAAACGGTGAAGTGTATCAACCACTTAAAGGTAAAACATTAGGAATGATCTTTGAAAAATCGTCGACTCGTACCCGTGTTTCATTTGAAGCGGGTATCTATCAATTAGGTGGAACTGGATTGTTCTTAAGTTCAAACGATATTCAAATTGGACGCGGTGAGCCGATTTCGGATACCGCAAAGGTGTTGTCAGGATATTTAGATGGTATTATGATTCGTACCTTTTCTCAAAAAGATGTAGAAGATCTGGCCGAAAATGCAACAATCCCAGTCATCAATGGTTTAACAGATGATTATCACCCATGTCAGGTTTTAGCAGATCTCCAGACGATTAAAGAGAAAAAAGGTGAACTAGAAGGTTTAAAGCTTGCTTACATCGGTGACGGGAACAATATGGCACATTCCTTGATGATCGGCTGTGCAAAAATGGGAATCGATGTTGCAATAGCTGCTCCAGACGGGTACCAACCGAAAGGTGAAATTACAGAGCATGCCAAAAGTTTTGCAGATGGAAGCGAAGTTTTGATCACAGATGATCCGATCGAAGCAGTAAAAAATGCCGATGTGATTTACTCTGATGTATGGGCAAGTATGGGGCAAGAGCAAGAACAAAAGTTGCGTGAAAAAGCTTTTGCAATGTATCAAGTGAACACAGAATTATTCTCACATGCTCATGATGACGCGATTTTTATGCATTGTTTGCCGGCACACAGAGGGGAAGAGGTTACAACTGAGATTATAGATGGTCCTCAATCTGTCGTTTTTGAAGAAGCGGAAAACAGATTACACGCACAAAAAGCGCTAATGGTAGCCCTTATGGGTTAACTGGTAACGTTAGATCTCTTGGTAAAAGAGATCTAACTTTTTTTGCGTTTGCAGTTCATATTTTGTTATTGCTATAATAAAGATTAATTGTGTGCCATAAAAATTAAAGGATTGATCTCAAATGAATAAACAACTGATCTTAAAAGAACTACAACAAATTATAAATCCAGAACATATTTTAATAGATGAACATTTAAAAAATCATACGTATACCAAGCTCGGTGGGAAAGCTGATTTTTTTGTAACGCCCGCTAATGTCGAAGAAGTACAAGAGCTGATTCGTTATGCAAATAAAACGGATATTCCTTTTACCTTATTAGGCAATGGCTCGAATGTAATTGTTCGAGATGGTGGAATACGGGGAATAGTTTTGAGTTTGAAACGATTTTTGGATATCCGTAGAGAAGGAAATAAAGTGGTTGCAGAAAGTGGGGCACGAATCATTGATGCCTCTCGCTTTGCTTTGTCAGAAAATTTAACAGGATTAGAATTTGCATGTGGCATTCCAGGAACCGTGGGTGGTGCGCTCTATATGAATGCGGGTGCTTACGGTGGGGAAGTAAAAGACTGTTTAGAAAGTGCGCTTATTGTCGATTCTAGAGGTGATGTGCATCGACTGGCAGCTGAGGACTTTGACTTGGATTACAGAACAAGTAATATTGCCGAAAAAGGCTATATCGTTTTAGAAGCAACCTTTTCCTTAGAAGCGGGAGAGTATGAGGACATTAAGGCGATAATGGATGATCTCACCTATAAACGCGAATCCAAACAACCATTAGAATACCCATCTTGTGGAAGTGTCTTCAAACGACCGCCAGGATATTTTGCAGGGAAACTGATTCAAGATAGTGATTTACAAGGAAAAGGTATTGGTGGAGCAGAAGTATCAACAAAGCACGCCGGTTTCATCGTGAATAAAAGTAACGCCACTGCAACAGAGTATATTTCTGTAATTGAAATGGTTCAAAAGACAGTAAAAGCGAAATTTGATGTTGAATTAGAGCGAGAAGTACGAATTCTAGGTGAGGACGAAACTCTTACGGACAAAAATCGTGTTAATTCTTCAAAGTGTCCGTAAGATTGTTGTAGTCAACATAATGGATCCATTTATGGGAGCCGACTGCTTTGAAATTTTTATCCATAAATCGCTTTATACTCTTTTGTGAATATTCTTTTCCGCACCAGTCATAAACGATATTAGTCGTCACCTTTTCATCAGGAAAGAGAAGCTGAAATTCACGAATATTTCTTAATACTGCTTCATGTACCTGCTCATTGCTATGACACTGCAAGCAAACAGCGTTTCTTCCTTCTATTTTCATAGACAAGCCTCTACATTCATAACATCGCTGTCCTTTTTTTAATTGATCATAATGAAATTTAGGGATCTGTGGATGTGGATAGGCGCCGATATCTAAAGAGATGAGTTGTTGCGCCAATTTTAGCTGTGAAGAGTTTGCTGGCAGTCTTTCATTTAGGGATGAGATAAAACGAGATATTTGAGTGGGAAAAATGAAATGCTGATTAATTGGAGCCTGGTAGAGGGTAAACTCTGGATGGGTAAAAACAGTATAACTTTCTACTGGAAGATTACGGTTGAGTTTTTCCATCAGTTGCCGCATTAAAGTTTCATTTCGCTTTAGTTGTAAAAGGGGATTGCTAATTTCCTTATTCGGCAGCTTAAACCAGCGTTTATCGGAAAGCTTATAATCACCAGGAAAATTTTTAGCATCCAGTAAAATCAATTCTTCTCCAGTAAATAGAAGTGAATCCATTTGAAAGGAAGTAGTACCAATTTCGAAACGCAAGTCACTTAATACATAAAAGGAATCTGATAAACCCGTTTGTAAAGCCTGTTCTAACCTTAACTCTCCTTCATAACCGAGCAGAAGGTTATGATAATACGTTTCTTCTTTCTTTGAAAAACTTATCCTCAAGTGCAAAGCATCTAAAATCGTTAATTCATAAGGTTTCTCTAAATGTTTTACAATCATTGCATTGCTCCTTTTCATTACAAGGTTTCTGGGCTAACAGGTAGGGTATTAGCAAGTATCAGATAGATCAACAGATTGCCAGGCAAAAGAAGAAAAATAATCCGAACAGCTAATGAGCTTATTTCAAAAAAAGCCGCAATCCCCCCACATACTCCAGCTATCGATAGGTCAGCGGAAGATCTCTGTAATTTAGCCATGCATTAATCAACTCCTTTTAATACAAATTTTAACATATACTGATATAAAATCCCAAAACTAATATTTTGCAAATCCAACAAAAATTCTATATACTTTTACATATAATTAAATATCGATATATATTCCTTTGGGGCAGGGTGTAATTCCCGACCGACGGTGATAAAAGCATAGTAGCTTTTTTAGTCCGTGACCCGGATCATTTGTTAAATGTGAAGGTGGATTTGGTGTGAATCCAAAGCCGACAGTGAAAGTCTGGATGGGAAAAGGAATTGGTGGAGTAGTGGCTTTTCTATACAGAAAGGCGTACTTTGTGTATTCGGCATTTTTGACACTACAAAACCAAGTTTTTCACTATGAATTAATTCAACCAAGCCCTAGGTATATGAACCTAGGGCTTTTCTTATTTTAGAGATAAAAGGTGATGATCGTTTGAGAACAAAAGAAGAATGGATGGATCTTGCATTGAATTTGGCGGAGGCGACAATCGGGCAAACGAGTCCAAATCCTTCTGTAGGAGCAGTTGTTGTAAAAAATGGAGAACTGTTAGGCATCGGAACACATCTCAAAGCAGGAGAAGCACATGCAGAGGTGCATGCCATAGCACAAGCGGGTGAAAAAGCCAAGGGTGCGGAAGTATATGTCACACTTGAACCCTGTGCACACTATGGCAAAACACCCCCCTGTGCAGAGCTCCTTGTCAAAAGTAAAGTAAAAAAAGTTTATATTGCCTGTCTTGATCCAAATCCTAAGGTTGCGGGAAAAGGGGTAAAAATATTAACAGAGGCTGGTATCGAAGTGGAGATTGGTATTGGGGAGCTGAGAGCCCAAAGAATTAACCAGCACTTTTTTCATAATCAAAACAAAAAGCGTCCATTTATTACGCTTAAAGCAGCGACAACATTAGATGGTAAAACAGCAACCGTCACGGGCGATAGTAAATGGATCACTTCTGAAAAGGCACGTGAGGATGTTCATAAAGAGCGCCATAAACATGATGCAATCTTAGTAGGACGGCGAACTATCGAAAAAGATAATCCGAGTCTGACAACAAGATTGGCTCAAGGTGGAAAAAGTCCAATTCGGATCATTTTAGATACGGAATTAACAATTCAAGACGATTACAACGTATTAAAAAATGACACCAATACATGGATTATTTGTGGCAAACAAGCAGACAAAGCAAGTTTTCAGGAAAAGTATCCACATATTAAAGTCATTCAAATGGCGACAGCTCAAATAATTCTAAGCGATTTAATGGAAATTTTAGCAGAGGAAAAGATTCAATCGATTTATGTCGAAGGCGGTGCAACCATACATCGGTCCTTTTTAGAAGAAAACCTGGTCGATGAATGCCATTGGTATATTGCGCCAAAACTATTGGGAGGGCAAGATGCACGATCTGTTATAGGTGGTGACTCTCCAACTTGGATGAAGAGTGCGCTAGACCTCACATTTACACAGATTGAACAAATCGGAGAAGATCTTAAGATTACAGCTACTCTAAAGGAGGAAGGCTAATGTTTACCGGAATTGTAGAAGAAAAAGGGAAAATTGAATCGATTAAACAGACAAACCAAGCATTACAATTACGAATACATGGCAAAAAAGTGACCGAAGATGTAGCGGTTGGTGATAGTATTTCGGTGAATGGTGTTTGTCTAACCGTTACAGACTTTGGTGTAAATTGGTTCACAGTCGATGTAATTCCGGAGACCTTTCGTAGCTCATCATTAGCAAAGCTTGTAAGCCAATCATCCGTCAATCTTGAGAGGGCAATGCATGCTAATGGCAGATTCGGAGGCCATTTTGTCTCAGGCCATGTTGATGCAGTTGGAACAATCGAAAGAACATGGCTAGAAGATAATGCTAAATATTATTATATCAGTGTGAACGAAACACGCTATATTTCATTAAAAGGCTCGGTTTCAGTCGATGGTACTTCACTCACTGTATTTGGTGTCGATGATAATGGTTTTACGATTTCGCTGATTCCTGAAACGCAGCAAGCCACTATACTGGGCACCAAGCAACAAGGAGATATTGTGAACGTTGAATTCGATATGCTAGCCAAATATATGGAGCGTCTCCTTCAATCAAGCAATAACCAACCATCAGCTATAACAGAAGAAAAACTAAAACAGTACGGATTTTAAGGAGGTGCTGACAGTGAAAAGAACAGTAGAAGAAGCAATTCAAGCACTAAAACAAGGGGAGATCGTCATTGTCGTTGATGATGAAGATCGGGAAAACGAAGGCGACTTTATCGCTTTAGCTGAACATACTAAGCCAGAAACGATTAATTTTATGGCAAAAGAAGGACGCGGGTTAATTTGTGCTCCAATGACGAAAGCTTATGCGGACCGCTTCCAACTGGGAGAAATGGTAGCTCGCAACACGGATGATCATGGGACTAATTTTACCGTAAGTATTGATTTTCATTCCACACACACGGGAATTAGTGCGCAAGAAAGAGCGTTGACGATTGAAAAGCTGGTAGATGAGACAACGACTGCCAATGATTTCAAACGTCCTGGTCATGTTTTTCCTTTAATCGCCAAAACAGCAGGAGTATTAGAACGAACAGGCCACACCGAAGCTGCAATTGATCTAGCTCGTTTAGCTGGATCGAAGCCGGTTGCTGTTATTTGTGAGATCATGAATGAAGACGGAACAATGGCACGCCAACCCGATTTAGAGAAAATAGCTGAGCAACACGATATGCCGATGGTTACCATTCAAGAGTTGATACAGTATCGCAAGCGTTATGATCAATTAATCGTCAAGGAAACGGAAATCAATTTACCTACTTCTTACGGTGATTTTAAATTGGTAGCCTATACTGAAAAATATACGGGCCAAGAACATATTGCTTTATATAAAGGCGATCTAACACCAGATCAACCGACATTAGTTCGTGTTCATTCCGAATGTTTAACAGGTGATGTATTTGGATCAGAACGATGTGATTGTGGACCACAATTAGAAAAGGCATTAGAAGAGATTCAAACAGCAGGACGCGGTGTCCTCGTATATATGCGGCAAGAAGGACGTGGTATCGGTTTAATTAATAAAATGAAAGCATATAAACTACAGGAAGAAGGCTATGACACGGTAGAGGCCAATCATCAGCTCGGATTTCCAGATGATTTACGGGACTATGCAATTAGTGTCCAAATTTTGCGAGATCTAGGAGTTGGTAAAATTCATTTGTTAACGAATAACCCTCGTAAGCTGTCAAGCGTGGAAGAGTATGGGTTAGAGTTAGTAGGAAGAAAAGCAATTGAAATACCATCCAACAAAAATAACGAAAAATATTTGCAAACGAAAGTAGATAAATTAGATCATTTATTACATGTTAACCATCAAAATGGGGGAGGAATTTAGAAATGACAAAAATGTATGAAGGAAATTTAGTTGGTACAGGTTTAAAAGTAGGGGTAGTCGTAGGAAGGTTTAATGAATTCATTACAGGAAAATTATTGAGTGGTGCAGAAGATGCGTTTCGTCGTCATGGTGTCGCTGTTGAAGATGTAGAGGTGGCATGGGTACCAGGTGCTTTTGAAATACCACTTGTAGCAAAAAAAATGGCAGAGACAAACAAATATGACGCGGTTGTTACACTAGGTACGGTTATTCGTGGTTCTACCCCACACTTTGATTATGTAAGTAGTGAAGTTTCCAAAGGTGTGGCAAGTGTATCGATGGATGCAGGCATTCCAGTGATTTTTGGAGTTCTAACCACTGATACGATTGAACAAGCAATCGAACGTGCAGGAACAAAAGCAGGTAATAAAGGGGCAGAGGCAGCTGTTTCTGCGATTGAAATGGCTAACTTATTGAAAAATATAGGATAATAACAAAAAGTAGCGTGCTATGAACACGCTACTTTTTCAATATTAGCTTTTTTGAAGTAATTTTTTAATATCTTCTTCTATGTCTTTAGGTTCTGTCTTAGGTGCGTAGCGCTTTACTACGTTACCCTCTTTATCAATAAGGAACTTGGTAAAATTCCATTTTATGGATCCAGAAATAATACCTGGTGCTTCTTTTGTTAGGTGTTGAAATAAAGGGTGTGCATTTTTTCCGCGAACTTCTGTTTTTCCAAACATAGGGAAGCTGACTCCATAATTGATACGACAATGTTCTTCCGCTTCTTCACTTGAACCAGGTTCTTGATTCATGAACTGGTTACTTGGAAAACCGAGAATTTGCAAACCTTCATCTTTATATTTTTCATATAGTTCTTGTAGCCCATCAAATTGTGGAGCAAAACCACACTTACTTGCTGTATTTACAATGATCATTGCCTTGGCTTTATAATCATTTACTAATTTTTCTTCGCCTTTAGGTGTCTGGACTTTTAAATCATAGATTGACATAACACCATCACCTCCTTATCAAGAAGGATAGCATAAAGTCAAAGATTGTCAGAAAAATATGCTCAAAAAATACGAAGGTTAAAACCAGTGACTTTCTATGGAGGATAAAGATTTTTAAAAAGATATTAAATTTTTATTTTGGTTTGTAGTTTCTATTTTGTTATTCTTTGTTATAAGGAGCAAGAATATTAACATAATTTAATAATATAAACCCACTTGTGAAAATATTTTCCTTAGCTTCAGTTTCTTAGATGGTTCCAGTTAATTTAGTACGTATTAATATGTAATGATATTCATTGGCACTTTTATTCTTGTTTATTTCCTTGTTTTTTTATCTTCATTTTAAGTTCTGGGTTAAAAGGAAACTTAATGGTGATATAAGGAACACATTAGGTAGATCAAAAAACATTCAACCTTTATTAAGAAAGTTGGGCATAACATGGGAGTGAGAGGTTTGTTAAAAGAAGTGTTTGGAACAAAAAGAGACTTTAGCTGTAAGTATTGCAATAACAATATTCAAACGAATGAAAAGTGCTGGGTTAATTGGAAGCTGCCACCGAGCCATCATAAATCTCAAACATTACCTAGAAAAGAATTTGAGTTGGACAATGTTGAAATGATTTGTATGAGGTGTGCCAACAAAATTAAAGATCAGATTACCGAAAAAGATTTGTTTGGTTAGATTTTGGGAGAAATTTACGTGAAAATGTAAATATTTTAATTTTTGCATCAAGAGGAAATACAACGGGTTGTAACATAGGTTTCCAATCTAAAAAAAGAGCTAGCACTGGGGCTGGCTCTTTCTTTAAATGATCTCCGAAAAAAGTTTTCCTGCTTTTGTAGCGAAGTACCATATATCTATTTTATTTATTGAATTACACCGTCTTCTTCCGCAATGCGATCTAACCTCGCTTGTATCTCTTCTTCAGTTAGACCCTGCTCTTTCACATATAAGTTACGCGGGCTAACACGACATTCGTGTGTACATCCTCGCAAATATTTGTGTTCATTTGCTTCTGAACAAAGGATCTGCTTATTACACTCAGGATTGGCACAATTGGCATAACGTTCACACGGCTCACCGTCAAAATAATCTCTGCCAACCACTACATGTTCTTTACGGTTAACAGGAACAGAGATACGTTCATCAAATACATATAATTGACCATCCCATAGTTCACCTTGTACTTCATCATCTTTTCCATAAGTAACAATACCACCGTGAAGTTGTCCAACATCATCGAAGCCTTTTTCTTTCATCCAACCACCGAATTTTTCGCAACGAATTCCGCCAGTACAATACATTAATACTTTTTTACCTTCTAATTGTTCTCGATTATCTTCGATCCATTCAGGCAGATCACGAAAATTATCAATATCAGGATTGATGGCACCACGGAAATGGCCTAGTTCATATTCATAATCATTTCTAGTATCCAAAATCACTGTGTTCTCATTTTGCATTGCTTCATAAAACTCTTTTGGGTCCAAGAAGTCGGCATTTTTTTCGCGTGGATCGACATCTTCTTCACCTAAACGAAGCGTAACAAGTTCCGGACGATGACGGCAGTGCATCTTTTTAAATGCATGACCATCCGATTCGTCAATTTTAAATACCATGTCCGCAAACTTCGGGTCATTATTCATTTCTTCCATATACTTAGTTGTTTGTTCCACTGTACCAGAAACAGTTCCATTTATGCCTTCTTCTGCAATCAGGATTCGTCCCTTTAGACCTAAGTCTTTACAAAAATCCAAATGCTCTTGGGCAAACGTTTCTGGGTCTTCGATTGTCACAAACTTATAATACAATAATACTTGGTACGTCTCTTTTGTCTCCATTTTTCTACCACCTATCAATTCATATTTGCAAGATATAAATGTTTTTAGGTTGGTTGGTACTTTTATAATCTTGCAAGAAATTATTTTATCATGTTTTTAGGGCAGAAACAACATCACGCTAAGGTATTGAAATCATGTTTTTAAAGATATTTAATAAATCGTCATTAGGATCTTGATTAATATAGCTTTTATTTTTAGTCACGTCTGTAAAAATCATGGTATCATCATCAAATAAATGAATAGCATATGTACCTTTCTGGGGTGTTTCATTTTCTTTTCCCTTGAAAAAAGCTAATGAATAATAACTTTCTGATTGCAATTTGTTAGAAATAGGATCCGTATATTCTTTGAATTGATCGGTGTTTTCTTCAAAAGCATTCAAAATACTTGATATATTAGTTTTATCAGTTACAAATTTCTGAGATGATTCTACTAAAGTAGCTTTTTCTATTTTCTGCACAGCAAGCAAATGAATGGAATTTTTCTCATCTAATGTTAGTAAATCTTCATCACCACTACATGCAACTACGAATAATATAAATATTAACGTTATTAATAGCTGTTTAATAATTACAACTCTCCCTCAAACCATTTAATCAAAGCTTGTGTCCCCTCGTCTTCTAATCCTTTGTCTGCCAATTCTTCATATAATTCAAGTGATAGAGCTAGACCAGGTGTTTGTATTCCCATGTTTTTAGCATTGGTAAGGGCAATTTTCATATCTTTAATAAAATGTTTGATATAAAACCCTGGTTCATAATCGCCATTGATCATACGGGGTGCTAATTTAGATAAAGAAAAACTTCCTGCAGCACCTGTTGATATACTTTTTAGCACTCGTTCAGGGTCTAATCCTGCTTTTTTTGCATACATAATCGACTCTGATACACCGATCATGGTCGAAGCTATATTAATTTGATTCGCCATTTTGGTATGTTGTCCCGCTCCAGCCGGCCCTTGCAATACAATATTTTCGCCCATTATTTCAAAGATAGATAACATCGTATCAAAATCCTGTTGTGTACCACCAACCATAATGGCTAATTTTCCACTTTTGGCTCCAATATCACCACCAGATACAGGGGCATCTAAGCTGTGTAACTTTTTAGTTTCAGCAACTTTTGCTATTTCTTCTGCTAATTGCGGGTCGGATGTTGTCATATCAATTAAATAGGATCCTGGTTTGGCGTTATTAATAATACCGTTTTCTTCAAGGTAAAGGTTTTCAACATCAGAAGGATAACCAACCATGGTAATGATAATATCTGATTTTGCTGCAAGGGAAGCTACTGTAACTTCCCAAATGGCTCCTTGGTTTAAGAGTTCAAGCGCTTTATCCTTCGTTCTGGTGAAAAGATGTACGTGATATCCTGCATCAATTAAATGACTTGCCATACTTTTCCCCATTACACCTGAACCAATAAAACCAATAGTTTTTGTCATCATCATTCTCCTTTTTTCTTATACTGTATCAGAAAAAAGCGATAGAGACTAATGGTTGTTTTTATTGATTAAATAATGGGAATAGGTGGACTAAAAGGAGGATCAACATGAAACAAGAAGTGCTAGAGCAATGTAAAAGTTATTTAAATGAGAGAAAAGAGCAATTAAAGAAGGATAATGCAGAAAGTGTAAATGAAAGTAAACCATTGGATGCAGATGTTGGAGAATTATCAACAAGTTTTGACAATCATCCTGCAGATATGGGAACCGAATTATATGACCGGCAAAAAGATATCACGTTACAAGCACATGAACAGGAAGAATTAGAAGAAGTTGACCATGCATTAAAATCAATTAAAAAAGGTACTTATCATCTTTGTGAGGAGTGTGGAAAAGAAATTTCAGAAGATCGCTTATTAGCTATTCCAACCACTAGATATTGTATTGATCATGGTAAATAAAAAACCTAGGCTAGCGTTAGCCTAGGTTATAATTATCTAGATGAAATCTCACTTTACAAATCTTCCTGTTTATCTAATGTCATCGTTGCAGTTTGTACGTTTCCTTCTCGATAGAAAGTGACAGTAATTTCATCACCGATTTCTGTTTCTCGATATAAATAGGTTTTTAAATCAAGCATAGAACTGATTTCCTTATCATCAATTTTTGTTACAACATCATATTGTTTTAGACCTGCTTCATCTGCTGGAGAATTTGATTCAATATCAGCAACAACAATGCCATCTTCCACACTTTCTTCTAATTTTAACGTTTCTTGAAGGTGACGAGCAGGTACCGTTGATAAGTCGACAGCGCTAATGCCCATGAATGGACGCACAACTTCACCATCTGTTTCTAACTGTTCCATGACAGGTTTTGCATCACTAATAGGAATAGCAAAACCGATACCCTCTACTGCAGCTTGTGCAATTTTCATCGAGTTAATTCCAATTAATTGACCATTCGAGTTAACTAATGCACCACCACTGTTACCAGGGTTAATCGCAGCATCTGTTTGGATGACATTTGTTGTCCAATCTGGTTGACGGTCATTATTTAAATCGACATCGACAGCACGATCTAACCCACTAATAATACCTTGTGTAACCGATCCAGCAAACTCCGTACCAAGAGGATTACCGATCGCAATCGCTGTATCACCTACCGTCAATTCATCAGAAGAACCAAGTTCAGCGACTGTCGTTACTTGATCATTAGGGATTTGTAAAACGGCTAGGTCCGTTAAGGCATCTGTACCTAATACTTCAGCTTGAACATGCTCACCATTTGTTAAAATAACCTCCACTTGTTGAGCACCTTCCACTACGTGATTATTGGTAACGACATATGCGTTTTCACCATCATCTTTATAAATAACACCTGAACCAGTTCCTGCAGCATCTGATTCTTCCCATAGACTAACTTGTTGAACATTCGATATTCCAACTACAGCATCGGATACTTTTTCTACTGCTCCGGAAATAGAGTTTGTATTCTCGGTAGATAGATTCGAAGTGGGTACTGCTTCCTGATCAGTAGATTGCTGACTTTCAGCTGTCTCTTCAGTCTCTACTGTATTTTCTGAAGCAGTGTTTTGATTATCATCTAATTGCGTCAGGAAAATCCCACCTGTAAATAAAGCCGCGATGATACCTCCAGCTACACCACTCATTAACATCGGGAAAGTATTTCTTTCCTTTTTTGGTTTTGGAGTGTGTTCTTGATTAAATTCTTGACTCATATCTATTCACACCTTTTTAAAAAATTTGTTATTAATAACTTCACTTACTATATTACCCACCATTTATGGCATATTAACGGGATAAGTGTATAAAAAATGTGTAAAATCAGCTAATTATATAGCATTACTTAATTTTTTTAGATAAATGTGCGAAAATATGATAAAGCGAAACTTATCAGAAAGTTAGCGTCCGTTACCCCTCACATATATTATTTGTTGAAGAAATCTGTTTTAAGGGTATAACGGACGTATACACCGTGATAAAAGAAAGATACGGAGAGGTGGAAGATAACATGCACCAAAAAATATATATGGTAGAAGATGATCCGAATATTCGAGATATTGTGAATGCATATCTAAAAAAAGAAGGCTATCAGGTGACACTCATGGAAACAGCAGAGGATGCGTGGGAATTAGCAACGACAGGGCAACCAGATATGTGGATTTTAGATATTATGCTTCCTGGAATGGACGGATATGAATTATGCAAAAAAATCCGACAAATAAGTGAAGTTCCGATTATTATCATCTCAGCAAAAGATGAGGAAGTCGATAAAATACTTGGTTTAGAGTTAGGTAGTGATGACTATTTAACGAAACCATTTAGTCCAAGAGAACTAGTGGCAAGGATAAAGCGTCTCTTTAAGCGTGCTGAATCACACCCTGTTAAAAAGAGCGATCAAACCAGTGTTATTGAACTTGGTGGACTTGAAGTCGATAAAGCGGCTCGCATTGTTAAATGGCAACAGCAAGAAATTGATGTCACTTCAAAAGAATTTGAAATGTTAGAAATTTTTGCGAAACAACCCAATCGTGCTTTTTCGAGAGAAGAATTGTTGACATTAGTATGGGGTAACGATTATTTCGGAAGTGATCGAGCAGTAGATGATCTTGTAAAACGATTAAGGAAGAAAATGGCCAATTTACCGATCGAAACCGTGTGGGGACACGGTTACCGCTTAGAATATGACGGAGAACAAACATGAAATTACAATACCAATTAACAATAGCTTTTACGACTTTATTAGTTATTATTATGACGGTCGCAGGTATTACGATCTATTCGCAAATGTTGCAGATGTTAATTAAAGATGAACAACGTCAATTAGAAGATAAAGGGGAATTGATTGTTAATTTTATTTTGTCACAAGACTTAAATAGCACAACAAATGTTCAAAGGTTACTGCAAATGTTAGAACAATATAATTTGCAGGTCTTTGCTTATGATGAAGGTAATGAGCGTGTGATCTTTTCATCGATTCCAGATATGGACAAATTAGATGAGTGGATCGCGGAGCATGATCTGACAAATGAAGACCAACCATTATGGCAAGGGGAAGATGATCGCTATGTTGTTTCTATTATCCCTTTTTATTCACCTGTTGTTACCCAGCAATTAGTGTTGTTAACACCATTGGATGATTTGCAGGAAGTCCAGAGAAGTTTGGTAAATCGTCTATTTATTATCTTTTTAATCGGAATAGCTGTAGCAGTTTTATTAAGTCATTACTTAACAACCAAACTAGTAACGCCATTAACGAAATTGCGCCATCAATTAAAAAAAATTGAAAAACGCCAATTTGATGACATGGAAGAAATCAAAGCAACTGGTGAGATTAAAGAAGTGGAACAAAGTGTCGTCGAAATGGCAAATGAATTAAACAGTTTCATTCAATCCCAGCACCACTTCTTTCAAAATGCCAGCCATGAATTAAAAACGCCTTTAATGACAATCCAAGGTTATGCGGAAGGTATTAAAGATGGAATTTTTGAGGGACAGGAAGCAGATCGTGGCTTAGATGTGATGGTCGCTGAGATCAATCGTCTTAAGAAAATCATTAATGAAATTATTCTCTTAGCTAAACTTGACAGTGAGGCAGATATCTATCAAGCGGAGACTATTAGTATCAAAACATTTCTTGAGAAAGTAATGGAACGAGCTATCCCAATAGCAAATGACCAAAATATTCAAGTGACCTTAACAAAAGTAGAGGATAAAACATTAACTTTTGATGAGGAAAAAATGTTACAAGCTGTAATGAATATTGTGACAAATGCGATACGTCATGCAAGAAATAAGGTGGAGTTAGCTGTGTTCACTGTAAATAATGAGCTGCGATTCGAAGTTATTGATGATGGAGAAGGAATAGATGAGGATGTAATTAAAAAATTATTCCATCGCTTTGTAAAAGGAAATAGTGGAGAAACAGGTCTTGGTCTAGCAATTGCCAGAGCGATCGTGGAGAGGTCTGGTGGTACAATAAAAGCAGAAAATGCCAAAAATGGTGGGGCGAAATTTAGCATAATCTTTCCCAATTATGAAAAAAATAACGATTAATGATAACATTTAATGACTATTATGGTATACTAGATAAGTTGTAAAAAATGAACGTATCATTAAGAGGAGAGAATGAAATGACGCAATTAAGAGAAGACCTTCGCAATATTGCGATAATTGCCCATGTTGACCATGGTAAAACAACGTTAGTTGACCAATTACTCCATTACTCAGGAACATTTCGGGAAAATGAACAAGTAGCAGAACGTGCTATGGATTCCAATGATATCGAAAAAGAGCGTGGAATCACGATTTTAGCGAAGAACACAGCCATTGATTATAAGGATAAACATATAAATATATTAGATACACCTGGCCACGCCGATTTTGGTGGTGAAGTAGAACGTATTATGAAAATGGTAGACGGTGTACTACTTGTTGTTGATGCTTATGAAGGATGTATGCCTCAAACACGTTTTGTATTAAAGAAAGCTTTAGAGCAAAAATTACAGCCTGTTGTTGTGTTGAACAAAATTGACCGTCCTAATGCACGACCGGATGAGGTTGTAGATGAAGTATTAGATTTATTTATCGAATTAGGTGCAGATGATGCACAATTAGAATTTCCAGTTGTTTATGCTTCTGCATTAAATGGAACGTCAAGCTTTCCAGACGAAGAACAGCAGGATACAATGGAACCAATTTTTGAAACGATCATTGACAAAATTCCAGCTCCTGTAGACAATGCAGAAGAACCACTTCAATTCCAGGTAACGATGCTAGATTATAACGACTATTTAGGACGTATCGGTGTTGGTCGTGTATTCCGTGGATCGATTAAAGTTGGACAGCAAGTATCCTTAATGAAGACGGATGGTACGGTTAAAAACTTCCGTGTTAGTAAATTGTTCGGTTTTATTGGTCTTAAGCGAATTGAGATCCAAGAAGCAAAAGCAGGTGATATTATTGCGGTTGCTGGTATGGAAGATATCAACGTTGGCGAAACTGTTTGTCCAACAGAACATCAAGAAGCATTACCAATCTTACGAATTGACGAGCCAACGTTACAGATGACGTTTGTTGTAAATAATAGTCCATTTGCAGGTAGAGAAGGTAAATATATTACTTCACGTCAAATCGATGAGCGACTATTGTCACAATTAGAAACAGATGTGAGTCTTCGTGTAGATCCTACAGATTCTCCAGATGCATGGACTGTTTCTGGGCGTGGTGAATTACACTTATCGATCTTAGTAGAGAATATGCGCCGAGAAGGGTTCGAATTGCAACTTTCGAAACCACAAGTAATCATTAAAGAAATTGATGGCGTAAAATGTGAACCTGTAGAAAGGGTACAAATTGATGTACCGGAAGACTATACAGGTCCTGTGATGGAATCCCTTGGAGCACGTAAAGGGGAAATGATGGACATGGTCAACCATGGAACAGGCCAAGTTCGTATGGAATTTAAAGTCCCTTCACGTGGGTTGATTGGTTATGCAACAGAATTCATGACCCAAACGCGTGGATATGGAATTATCAATCATACATTTGAAGAGTATGCACCATTTGCCAAAGGGCAAGTTGGTGGACGTCGCGAAGGTGTACTTGTTTCCTTAGAAAACGGAAAAGCATCTACTTACGGCATTATGAACTTGGAAGATCGCGGGATAATCTTCGTTGATCCAGGTACAGAAGTATACGCAGGTATGATTGTTGGTCAGCATAACCGAGAAAATGATCTAACCGTTAATATTACAAAAGAGAAGCATCTAACCAACGTACGTTCAGCGAATAAAGACCAAACATCTACCATTCGTAAAACGCGCAGAATGTCATTAGAAGAAGCGATTCAATATTTAGATGATGATGAGTACTGTGAAGTAACGCCAGAATCAATCCGTCTTCGTAAAAAAATATTAAACAAAAGCGAACGAGAAAAAGCATCTAAGAAGAAAAATGCATAAAATTGTGATTAATCCCAGCGAGATTTAACTTGCTGGGATTTTTATCTTGCAAATTTCGTCTTCTTCTTGCAGATGGAGCAGTTTATCTTGCATATTTAAAATATGCAAGTTGGAGGAAAATGTATTCGTAAAGGTAACGTTAGATATGGTTTCTTTTTGTAGTGTAAGGGTATTATGATACTAGATATATTAAAGAGATGAGGTTTTCTTATGAGGTTTTTTAGCAGATTAAAATTTTTATTTCATTTTCGTAAATCGCTGCCATTTTTCAAAGAATTCTTCCTTTCGAAACAAGTGAGGGTCACTGCAAAAATGGCATCGTTGTTATTAATATTTGGCTATATCATTTTCCCGTTTGATTTAATTCCCGATTATTTACTTCTTTTTGGTATATTTGATGATATCATGATTGCCGGTTTAATATTACAGCAAATGGTCAAAATGGCACCTCACTCCTTACGTGAGAAATACGAGATCGAAGATGACTAAATAGTCACTTATAAGAAAAAATAACCTCCACGTAATTGAGAGGTTATTATTCTATTTCAGTATTTTGACTGTCAGGAGCCACATTTTACAGCATCGTCTATTGCATCTTCAGGTATAAGTAGGGTATCACCTTCAACTTTAAAGGGGATATCATTATTTTCTAACCTATCCTTTAATGGCGTATTATCTGATTGAGTAGACCATTCAGTGTATTCGCCTTGATATTCTTTAGGTTGGCAAGCGTTGAAAAATAAAAATAATAAAAGTAAAGTACTTAAAATTATTCTAATATCAATGCCCCCTTCTTCTTTGCAAAAAAATATATACCTTTCTTTATATCTCTCTTCTCATTGCTTTTAGTACATCAATTTGCGTAGCCCTTTTAGCAGGTTTTAAACCAGATACGATCGTTACTAATAAACAAATCGTAACGGAGATTAAAATTAATGATAATGGTATGCTTGAAAATTGAAACCCTTCAGGTAACTGTTCTTCCAATGCGGACTCAATAATTATAGGTAGCGTAATATTGAGTAGAATACTAATGATATATGCAACAGCTGTACCAATTACTGCACCAATCAAACCAATATAGCTGCTTTCTAGTAAAAAGATTTGCTTAATCTTTTTGGGATGTGCTCCAATTGCTTTCATGATACCGATATCTGGTGTTCTTTCGGTTACCGCCATTGTCATCGTATTGTAAATCCCAATCGAGGCAATGATAATCGCGATAGTTCCAATGAAAATCAATCCTATTTTTGCTATTGTAAAGACCAGATTGATATTTTTAATTTCATCTGCAACAGAATATACTAAATAATTTTGTTCTTTTAATATTTCTGATATATTGTTTATTTCATCCATGCTATCTGCAAATCCATACACCGCATCATAGCCTTTTGGAATCGATGCAGGTTGGGACTGATCAGGCATGACAATTTCTCCGCGAGGTGTATTTGTAAAGGATTCAATTTCATTTAAAACTTCCTCTGTCGTATACACTTTTTGATCTTCCATCCATCCTTTCGAAGGAGGCTCAACAATCCCTGTAATCGTTAGTGTAATCGACTCTTTTTGCTCTTTGCCTTCAATGTATTGAGCAACCTCCATTTCGATTTGCTTACCAATTAAATTTTCATCATATTGAAATTTTTCTTTAATCACATTATTTTCATCATATAAATCATCAACTTCCACATCAGTTGGTGCGAGATGATTTAGAAAATGGTGACCGACTACAATTTCGTGTGATCCTTCTGGAAGTCTGCCTTCTGTTAACTCCAATCCCGCTTCAATTTCAGATGGAAAATGAGCAACAACCGTCTGGTTTTGAGAAGAATAGTTATCCAATGTATAATTAGGAGTTTGATAAAGATTTTGCTGCCTTGTCACAGCTTTTACTTCATCTATTGCTTCGATTTCTTTAATTTCCTTGTCTGTAATGGGCTGGACATTACCATCTTGTTCTAAACCGGCAATTTCTATCTTTGTAACGGTTCGATCCTCTAGCAAATCCTGAATAAAGGTGCTATGGAGACCAAACCCCACAGAAGCTAAAACGATTAGAAAAGCCACACTCATTGCAGTTGCCAGCACTGTCATAAAAATACGTGACTTACTTCTTCTCATATTACTTTTCACAAATCTCCATTGATCTTTAAGGTTCATTGAATCGTTTCCTCCTTTACGATACGCCCATCATGGATGTGTATTTGTTTCGTTGCAACACGAGCAACTTCTTCATCGTGGGTGATAATTAAAAAAGTAATGCCCAGCTCTTGATTTAATTCTTTAATTAAATATAATATGTCCGCCTCTGTTTCACTATCTAAGCTTCCAGTAGGCTCATCAGCCAGGATAATAGGAGGTTCCATCACTAATGTTCTAGCGATACTAATTCGTTGTTGTTGACCACCAGACAGTTCACTCGGATAATGACTTTTATAATCCAGTAATCCTACCTTTTGTAATGTTTGTTCCGTTATATGCTTTCTTTCTTTTTCGTTTAGTCCTTTTAAAACTAATGGCAACTCAATATTTTCAAAAGCAGTCATACTAGGGATAAGTTGAAAGTTTTGAAAGATAAATCCGATGTTTTGTAATCGATAATCAGCAAATTCACCTTCACTAAATGTAGTAACATTGGTATTTCCAATATGAACCGTGCCACTCGTTGGTTTCATAAACCCGCCAATAATATTTAACAGTGTAGATTTACCTGATCCACTTTTTCCTGTTATTGCTACAATTTCTCCTTCTTTTATAGATAAAGAAACATCATTTAAAACGTGTAAATGTGTTTCATTTTGCTTTTTTCCTAAGATAAATGTTTGATGAATGTTATTTATTTCAATCATTAAATTCTCCTCCTTTTCTTTTCAATAGTTAATGACGATCAAAAAAAGAAAATCATTTCATTTTTTTTACATTCAGTATGTCAAACTTATGATAGAATAGAGGAAGCTTTTGAAGAGGAGTCGCATTACGATGAAGTATCGCATCTTATGGTTATTAATGATTTTCCCGATGTTGACAGGCTGTTTAATGTCGAATCAACTTGATAGTCAAAACCATCATAATAGTGGAAAGGATCTGTTAATGAAAGAGATAGAGAGTCCGTATCTTAACTCTTTACAGGCAGAGATCACAATCGCTGCAATTGGTGACCTTTTGATTCATTCCAGGGTTTATGATGACGCATGGAATGGGGAAAATTATGACTTTAACCCTATGCTTGAACCAGTAGCGAAATATTTAGAGCAACCAACGATAACGATGGCAAATCAGGAATCCATCATGGGTGGGGAAGAGATCGGTTTATCGAACTACCCTCAATTTAACAGTCCATTTGAATTAGGAGATAATCTTAAAGAAGTGGGAATTGACATTGTAACTATGGCAAACAACCATACATTAGATCGAGGCGAACAAGCCATCCATAACGCGATTGAACATTACGAGAAGATAGATATGATGTATACTGGAAGTTTTAAAAGTGAAGCCGATAAAGATAAGCTACGAGTGATTGAAACAGAAGAGGGGATCTCTGTAGCATTTTTAAGTTATACATATGGAACAAATGGGATTCCCATTCCGAATGGTAAAGATTATCTTGTAAATATGATTGATCGTAAAGTCATTGAAAAGGAAGTAAATAAAGCGCGGAATCTAGCAGACGTTACCATTGTCAGTTATCATTTCGGCCAGGAGTATCAACGGACACCTAATCAAGAGCAGAAAGAATTGGCTCAGTTCACGGCAGATCTTGGAGTGGATGTTATTATTGGACACCATCCTCATGTTCTGCAACCAATGGAGTGGTTGGAAGGTAAGGATGGAAATCAGGTATTAGTGGCCTATTCCTTAGGGAATTTCCTGTCTGGACAGTATGAATTATACCGGAGAATCGGTGGTATTCTTGAATTCAAAGTCTCAAAACAGGATTCGAATATAAAGGTTCATTCACCTTCCTTTTTACCGACATTTGTTTCGTTTGAAAGATCTGGTGAAACGTTAAGAGATATTGAGGTGTTCCCTTTAAAAGACGTGAGTGACGATCAACTTTCAAATGCATTAGTGTATCTTGATGAAATGAAGAAGCACCTCTCACAAAAATTAGACAATTTAAAGTTTATCGAATAAGGAGAATGAGAGATGGAATGGCGAAATATATACCGTGGTATGTTAATGGGAGCAAGTGATGTGGTTCCGGGAGTAAGTGGGGGTACCATAGCAGTAGTTTTAGGGATATATGATCGGTTAATTGAAGCGATCAATGGATTTTTTGGTAAAGAATATAAAAAGCATTTAATGTTTTTGATTCCACTAGGCATAGGAATATTAACTGCCGTTTTCTTATTAGCAGGTTTGATTGAATGGTTATTTGAACATTATCCTCAACAAACGCAATTTGCCTTTTTAGGGTTAATTATCGGTGTGTTACCTTTTCTTTTTCAAAAATCAGAAGCGAAAAAAACGTTTAAAGCAAAGCATTTTTTGTTAGTTATGATTGGGATTGCTATAGTTGGCTCGATGGCATTCTTTCAAACGGGTGAGCCTGCACCGGTAACAAACTTTTCACCAACTACCTACTTTTGGTTATTTGGTTCTGGTTTTATCGCTAGTGCAGCCATGATTCTGCCTGGTATTAGCGGGTCCTTCCTTTTATATGTAATTGGTTCCTATACTACCATCATAAGTGCAATTAAAAACTTAGATATAATAGTTATACTAACAGTTGGTACAGGTATACTGTTAGGTATAGTATTAATGAGTAAAGTGATTCATTATTTTCTTGGAGCATTTCCGATAGCAACTTATGCAGTTGTAATAGGCATGGTAATAGGCTCCGTCTTTGTTATATTCCCAGGCTGGCCCACGAATGTGATGGGGACAATTGTAAGTATCATTACCTTTTCTGGTGGCTTACTTTTTGCTTATTTGTTGGGTAAAATAGAGTATCGTTAAACAGAATAGTTGCGTGTGAAGAGTGTTCATGCTAATTTTGATTCGAAGTGCAAATAGATAAAAAGGGGTTATTTTAAATGAAAGCAATTAAAACAGTAGATCAATTTAATGAAATTATTGCTTCCAAAGAACCAGTCATTATTAAGTTTTATGCGGATTGGTGTCCGGATTGCAAGCGAATGGATATGTTTATTGGTGATATATTAGATAAGTATGAACAATATGATTGGTACCAGGTTAATAGTGATGAAGTTGAGGGGCTGGCAGAAAAATTCGAAGTTATGGGGATACCAAGCTTACTCATATTCCAAAATGGCGAAAAACAGGCACACCGCCACAGTGCCTATACCAAATCGCCCGATGATGTAGAAGAATTCTTACAACAAGAACTAGGATAAGAGACAGTATAAAAGCTGTCTCTTTTTTTATAAGGAAAGAAAGCATAAAACCCGCGGTATTAATGCATTAGTGATCAGAGTAGCCATTTTGAAATATAGCATACAGGAAACCACTGTTGCGGGTGTTACACCTATTTTCCATGTCAAAATTACCACAAAAAGGATCGGGTGAGACTTTGATCCTTCTTGCGGTTCGTAATTGCTGAATTAATTGGACTCTTTATGATGAAAGGGGCATGAGCCTTTTATTGGTTGGATATCATCTCCTATAAAAAATTGCTTCCATTCGTTATGAGTTGGGTCTCCAAAGTGGCTTATATCTGGATGTTTAGGTAAGTTATCCCACTTTTCCACTCTTGCTCTTACTTTTTCTCTTGACATTATCCCGCCTTTTTCGGTGCCTTCCAATCCTTTGAAAATTTTACGTGGCTGGAATCCAATAATAAGACTATTTCCTAAATTTCTTGTTTTTCTTTGTTTATATGCTGGCGCATTACCAAAGGCGAAGATAGGTTCACCACCAAAATGAAAATCCCATAAATAATGTTCAGGATCTTTAGGTGCTCCATGAGGCCATGGCACAGAATCATTAGCATGGAGATATTGTAAAACATTCCAAAAATAAGAGCGATAATATTCAATCGATTTCTCTTCGTTTTCAGGTTCTACGAAAATAAATAATCCATGTCTTTTTGCTTCAGGGGAGTTAAACAATTTCAAAAATTGCTCCACAGCTTTTGGTAGTGTACTCCAATCTGCGTGTGAAATATATGCATACCTTAACTCGCCCTTACGTTGGCCAGTCATGCCAAAAAAACAAGGAAAAGTAGGGTTCGTTACAATTTTCTCAAATGTCTGATACTCGTTATATAACCATGCAGGAAGATGTGTTGTATTTTCCAGTAATTCTTTTGTTAATAAATGTGACCCATCCTCAGCTATCATTATCCAACCTCCTTCATTTATGCACAATAGGATTATTTGCTGCGTAAACAATTCATCTGTTATAGTTATTCGTTCTCAAGCTCTTGATTAACTTCGATCCACCAGGCACTTTTATTTTCGGCAGGTGAGGATGGGAATGTTTCTCCTTCGGCTAACTTGATAATAGTGTCATTATAAAAATCTTCACTCTGATATCCATCTGTTAGTTCCTCAACTTTATAAATCCCAGCATGTGGGGCCTTTTCTCCTGTCTTGAATCGTTTTTCATCACTCATTATTTTTCCTCCTGTTTCTTTGTTGTTTAACTGACGCCACAGCGAAACCATGAGTAGTATCTTTTTATTCAAAGATGCTACTCACAATATTCTCTGAAATTAAGTAAATAAAACATCTTTTTTGTTTGAATTTGGAACTTTCCTTTTTAGTGGGATAGGGAGGCTTGTAGGATTGATGAATCAGCTTCGAAAAATACCGGGTATTTTATTGTAGCAAGATAAGCAAAAATTAAAATAAAAATGGTTTCCTTTTACAATAAAGGGGAATCTATTTATAGTTATTCAAAATTTTAGGTGAATTAATAAAGAAGATCTCAAACATTGGGGGACTTTTGGCACCCAATGATTGTTAACGTTACCTATCAGAAAGGCAGCGTGAGTATTGCCGTTTATTTTATTAGTAAAGAAAGTATATAGGCGGCGTCATGTCTAGCTCCGAGCGCTAGAAACTAGTCGACTTCACGAAATCGCCATACGATAAGTCATCATCGGCTCGCAAGCTCACCGTGATTCCTTTATCTCAGTTGATTCTGAAGTCGCTACGTTCCTAAGCGGGCGCTCTGCGCTTTTCTTATTAGCTTGACTGTTTGAAAGGAGAGACATAGGACGTATGAAGGAAAATGAGTACATCTTAGGCTTAGTGACTCCTCCATGGTATACGGAGCCGATGGAACAAAAATTGAAGAAGACCCTTCCGAATACATTAAATGATTCTATCGATCATAATACGAAATGGAAGGTAGAATTTTTGGCAGATCCATTAACAGGTTTAACAGAAGAGTCAAAAGACGTGATCGATTCTTTGTATGACAAAAAAAAAGAAAAGGGCTGGGATTTCGCTGTTTGTCTCACCGATCTCCCTCTATTTAAAAGTAAAGACTTAGTTGTTGCTTCGGCCAATAAAGAAAAACAGGTTTCAATGGTTAGTATTCCAGGACTGGGTGCTTTCCCGTTGAAAAAACGGATAAGAGAGTCTATTTTACAATTAGTTTTAGAAATGTATGGAGATAATCAACAACTGACGGAACCTTCTGCCGATAATAAAATAAAAAGGAAATTGCAATTCGGACGTTTTTCCCCTATTTTGAAAGAAATTACGGATAAAGATGAATCCAATATCGGGTTGCGCTTTACTGTGAAATCAAGAATAAGAGGGAGCATAAGGATGATAACAGGAATGGTGAGAGCAAACCGACCATGGCTTCTGTTTCCTTCTTTTATGAAAATACTAATTATAGCATTTACAACTGGTGTTTATGCCTTAATATTCCCAACCCTTTGGATGTTAAGCCATAGTTATGATATTAGTCGGATGATCATTGTATCATTAGGGGCTATTACTTCCTTAGTTACTTGGATTATTGTCGCACATAAACTGTGGGAAAAACCAAATGAGGAGTTTAGTGATTATTCACGCAGATTATATAATACTACTACACTTCTAACGTTACTTACAGCTGTAATCTTATACTATTTGTTTTTATTTGTTTGTTTTTTGTCAGCAGTAACCTTATTAATACCTATGGAGATGTTGGAGTCGCAAATAAAAAAACCTGTAGATATTAGTAGTTATTTTATCATCGCCTGGATGGCAACGAGCTTTTCAACCATTATTGGTGCGGTTGGTTCAAGTTTAGAAAAAGAAGAGGTTGTTTTATCTGGTACTTACGGTTATCGTCAACGTCAACGGTATGAATTGATGAAGGAAGCTTCACAAGAAAAGAAGGAAGCAGCTGAAGAGAAAAAAGAAGCTGCAGAAAAGAAGGAAAAAGCAGCAGATAAAAAAGAAGAGGCCGCCGAAAAAAAAGAGCAAGAAGAATCGTAACAGATATTAAAAAGAAAGTCTTATTCTAGTCTCACTTTACCGTTTTGTGAAACCTTTTCTTAACAATTTTCGTATAGTATATATAGAGAGAGGAGTACTGTGTCATGTTAGAGGTAAAGCAATTAACGGTTGAGATAGGTAAAGAAACAATTTTAGACAATATCAATTTTAATGTATCAAAAGGAAGTGTAGTAGGGCTCATTGGTCATAATGGTGCAGGGAAATCTACCGTTATGAAAACCATAATGGGATGGCAGGAGAAAAAAGACGGTTCGGTTATACTAAACCAGGTGAATCAAGACCAGTCTTTTATTAACTTTAAGAAGCAATTGTCCTATATTCCAGAGGAACCGTTTTTATTACCAGAATTAACGACGATGCAACACTTTCAATTATATGGGCAAAGCTATCAACTGGATGAAGACACGTTCACAGCTCGGGCTAAACGGTTAGCAGAGCAATTTGAAATTGCAGATAAAATGAATGAATATCCTGAATCATTGTCAAAAGGAATGCGGCAAAAGGTACAAACGATTTGTGCTCTACTTCCAGATGTTCCACTTTTGCTAATTGATGAACCATTTATGGGTTTAGATATTTATGCTTCACAAGATTTACAAGAGATTCTGCTAGAAAAGGCAAACAAAGGGACTAGTATCTTATTAACATCACATCAACTTGAAAAAATGGAGGAAATGGCAGATTCCTATATTATGCTTCATAAAGGAAAGGTGGAAGAAGAAGGTTCCATAAAGGAATTTCGATCTTTATCAAGGAGAAACGTCACATGAACGATACGATTAAAATGATGAGATTTATTCGTAAAGGGCGATCACGCAAGAAACAAAAATTATATAAACTAGCTTTTGGTGTTGCCTTTGACTGGACGACGACAATTTATACGGGATTCTTTCTTTTTATGCTATTCTTTATTTTATATGATGTGTTGAAACAGATGGAACCTTTCGTTTTAGAATATCAGAAAATCGTCGATCCATTTTTGCCGTTAATGCTTTTTGGTCTAGTATTTGGAATGCTTATACAATCTTTTCACTTACCAGGGATAAAAGTCACAAGTGCGGAGTGGAAATTAACATCGCTGCCTTTTCAAATACATAGTATATGGCGGTATCAGTATTTTAGAGCACATTGCAACCGGTTTGTAGTCATCTCTGCTATAATTCTTTTCATCTTTCTTATTACACCGTTAACCAACCTGTTTATATTAAAATGGTATCTTTTGATTATGGCAGTTTCTTTATTAACTGTTTTGCCTCAATGGTTTTTTTTCCAGATTGAAGGCTTTCGGAAATTATTTATCTACCTTTCTGGTATTTTCTTTTTAGGGATTATTCGTATTTTATTTTTATATTTCGACGATACCTCTATCTTTCTAATCGTTTTTATACTCTTGTTGCTCTTTCTTAATGGCTGGATGTGGCAAAGAAAGTTAAGAGGTGTCAACTGGGGAAAGGTTATTGAAAAAAGTGATGAAAAAGAATGGAATATGTTTTTTATTAATCGGATGAGCAGAATGGATCAGGTGAAAAAACCACGAAATCAATATTTTGTACAAACCCTTTTTCAATCAAAAAAAGCAAGGTTACCTTTTCCATATCTAGAACCAAGCATTCTTATGCGCAAATTATGGTTGCGCAGTATTCGGCAAGAGATTGAGGGACTTGGAAATCTTGCATTTGCTATCATAGCTTGCATCGTTATTCTAAGTTTGCGAGGCCCATTACTGCAAGGGATCGGTATCTCGTTATCCATATTTATGTTTGTTCAAATGATGGTCAGTTATTTTGGCGAGATATTTAAAGATAAGTTGATACATAGCCTGCCCTGGAATATGGGGACGTTGACAAAATCGTTTTGGCAAATAGTAAAGTGGCTCAGTATTGTAGTGTTAGTTGTCATAACAATTGTGATGGTGAGTGTGAAGGGTTTGAGTCTGTTATTACTAGCTCAATTAGCTTTCGTGTATGTGTCTCTATTCTTTTTATTGGATAGGAAAGTAGAAGAGCGGGTACAACGTTTAAATCAAAAGTGGTATACTCCTAAACCCTTCGAACAAGTAATGGATATTATAACCTATTTATCTTTAGCCGTTTGCATATATTATCCTATTGTTATGATCGTTTTAGTGGTAATCATTGCGTATTGGATTATAAAAAAACATAATTTTCCATTATTAATTGACTAGCACCTATTGATTGCCTATAATACGTTTCATACATAATTTATTGGAGAAGAGGGTGGAAGAAATGGATCAGGAAAGAGATCACTATTTAAACAAGAAACAAGATCCTTCCTTAAAGTTATTTGTCGTGCTATCAAAGGCATATCGTTCTGTAGCAGATCAAGTGGCGAAAGATATAAGGAATCATGGCTTAAATACAACTGATTTTGGAGTAATGGAATTATTATATCATCAAGGGGAACAGCCATTACAGAAAATCGGGGATAAGATTTTATTGGCGAGCGGAAGCATTACATATGTTGTTGATAAATTAGAGAAAAAAGAACTTGTCAAAAGGACACCTTGTCCAAATGATAGAAGGATAACATATGCATCTATAACAGAAAGTGGGCAGGAATTATTAAATGATATTTTCCCGGAGCATTGGAAGCAAATTGAGGCTATAACAGCAGGGTTAAATGATACAGAGAAAAGAGAAGCGATACAGCTATTAAAGAAAATGGGCATGTATGCAGATGATTTTTCCATGAAAGAATAAGTGAAAATGTTTGTAAGTTGTTTGGAATGGGTATAAAATACTACAATAGGTTAATTTGTAGGAGGTTTACTCATGAAAAAACAAATAGAACTTTATATTAGTGACAATTGTTCAGAAGCTACGCAATTAATCGAATTTCTAAATAAAATGAAAATTCATTTCTCTATTAAAAATACGACAGATAATAAAGATTATTTATATGAATTACATACTCAGAATATATATATCACACCTGCACTCATTATCGATGAATATTATCAAGTACTTGGTTTTCAACAGAAAAAAATAGAAAAATTATTGAGAGTCTAAGTTACCATTTCCTCCTTTTTGCATAGGCTAATCGTAGATAAAACTTTATCACGGCGTAATCGTCCGTAATAATCGCACTTCAAGATTCGACGATAAGCATTGAATCTACTTGAGACAATCGGACACTAATTAATGGATATGTCTTACTTTGTGTAGAGGAGGAAGAAAATGGATCACAGATATTATGGCTACCAGAATAATCCCTATCCTTATCCGCAAGAAATGTTTCCATATCAACCACCGACATACACATCACCTTTGCCAATGACGCCATTCCAGTATTATAAAAAGCCAGTTGTACCTAATCCTTATGAAGGTTTTCAAACTACTAATCCCTCCAATTTTGGCAAACAGAATAATCCGATGTTACATTATTTCCAAAATAAAAATGGTGAAATGGATTTGGATAAGGTTTTTCAAACTGTAAACCAGTTAGCTAATACGTATCAACAAGTCTCACCATTGGTTAAAAATGTAGGCAATTTTTTAAAAGTCTTTCAAAAATAAGAATCTCTTCTCCTTGTCGGAATAGGCAAGGATTTCTATTTGTAAATAGGTGTAGTTTGTGAAGAAAAAGGTAATATAAAGAGAGAGCAATAAATACAATAGGGGGGCAAACAGCTATGACTGCATGTCTGATTATTCATGGATTTACGGGGGGGCCTTATGAAGTAGAACCACTAGCAATACATTTGAAAGAAGAAACAGATTGGCATGTGGTAACACCAAATTTACCGGGACATGGCCTGGGTGATGACGGGAGAGATTTGGATTTATTAGAGGTTACCTACAAAGATTGGATCGATGAAGCTGAACAAGCCTACTTAAAATTAAAAAAGCAACATCAACAGGAAAATATTTATTTGATTGGTTTTTCAATGGGTGGAATGATTGCGTCCTATTTAGCTGCAAAGTATACATGTGCAAAGTTAGTATTGTTATCTACATCACGGAAGTACATAAGTATACCGAGGATTACGTTGGATTTATTTAATTTTGCTCAGAAAGCAGTACGTAAAAAGTTGAAAGACGATCCGTTATATAATCATTATATTAGAAAATACGGGTCTGTACCCATAAAGGCAACAAGAGAATTTTTAAAATGCATGAAATTCACAAAACCTTATTTAAAAGATATCTATTGTCCTGTTTTTATTGCACAAGGCATCCAGGATGGAATGGTACCTTATAAATCTGCCCACTATCTTGATAAAGAAATACCTGTTGAAGCAGAAATTATATATTATCATGATTCCAAACATTTAATATGTCTGGGAGAAGATAAAGATGTTGTGATCGATGCAGTCTATCAATTTTTAACAAAAGCAAATGCTGTACCAAATACCTAATTGTTCTGTGTCCTTATCACTTAATCTCTTAATAGCACTCTTCACGGGATAACTGCCTCGCTTAACGGGATAACTCATTTGCTTGACAGGATATTATGACATATCCTGTCAAGCGATCACTTTATCCCGTCTACAACACCACATATCCCGTTAAGAGAATCATTAATTTAATTGTCAAAAGCTCAATTTATTAACTGTGGTCGATTGTTATTTTCATCCTTCTTGTTCTTCTGGTGCTGGCGATGAATAGTAATAGGCCAAAAATGACAATCATGCCCCCAAGCCATTGGGACCAAGTAATCCATTCATCAAGAATAAAAAAGGCTAATATCGAAGCACCGATCGGCTCAAACAGGATACCCATGGAAATGACAGAGGTACTTACCCATTTCAAGGACCAATTTAAAAGGTTAAGGCCTAAAATTGTAGGTACGATGGCTAAAGCTATAAAAATTATCCATTGATTTGGTTGGTAACCCACTAGTGAATAATCCATTAATAAATTATAAAAGATGATCACGATTGCCCCTATACCATAAGCAATAAAGGTATAACTCATCACAGAAATTTTTGTCCGCACACCTTGGCCAAGTAAAAAATAAATGGTTATGAAGATTGCGCCTAAAAATGCAAGAAAATCCCCATAAAGCGCTTCGTTTGCAATTTGGAAGTCTCCCCACGCGATAATGATACTTCCAAATATCGCAATTAACATACTAATAATCGTCCCAGCTGAAAATTTTTCATGAAAGAAAAAATAGGTTCCAAGAAAAGCAAAAATAGGCTGAAGTGTGACGATCACGACGGAACTAGCTACAGAGGTATACTGAAAGGATTCAAACCAAACAATAAAGTGTATGGCTAGACTAATTCCAGCTATGATAGTAAGAACCCATTCTCTACCCGCAAGCCTTTTTAATTCGTCTCTTTTCTTAAACCATACATATGGAAGTAACAATAGGCTTGCAAAAAGCAAACGGTAATTAGCTGTTACTGCGGATGGTACGTCTCCAGCCAGCTTAACTAAAACGGCTGCTGTAGAAACGGATAGGACTCCGATGAGGATTGCTATATATGGGATATATTGTTTACTCACGTCATTATCACCTACATTAAGAATTTTCTTCAATCGTTTTCCTTAGTATAACAATTATTTGATTAAATCATAATAATAACTATAGAAACAAATTAAATTGTTTGAAACGATATGAAATATTATATAGAATAATGTGGAAGAGTGTGTTATGATGTAATAATCCATTGAGTGGTCATTTACAAGCCTCTTCCGACTATGGAGGAAGGCTTTTTTCATTGTTATTCGTATGTATCTTAGTTTACAGATCAAGATTTCTACGATAACGCCATATTTAACAGATAGCTTATCCTATCTTTTACACATAATTTTTTTATGTAAATAATGAAACTTGGATACACTGATAATAACGACGAAAAAATGATAATAGATGAGATTTATATAGCAAAAAGGAGTAGAAGTTAATAGTGACAAATTTTAATCAGTTAAGTATTTCAGCGACAATCATGAAGGCATTAGAAAAAATGGGGTTTGAAGAAGCAACTCCGATTCAAGCACAAACTATTCCATTGGGTATGGAAGGGAAAGACGTTATTGGTCAAGCCCAAACAGGTACAGGTAAGACTGCAGCATTTGGTATTCCTATGATCGAGAAAATTAACCCAAAAGAGCGTAAAATACAAGGGTTAATTGTTGCACCGACAAGAGAACTAGCAATTCAAGTATCTGAAGAAATGCATAAGTTGGCAAAATTCAAAGGGTTACGTACACTTCCGGTATATGGTGGACAACATATGGAGCGTCAAATTAGAGCTTTAAAGGATGGGCCACATATTGTTGTGGCAACACCTGGTCGTTTGTTGGACCATTTACGCCGTCGAACAATACGTGTCGATAATGTACACACAGCGGTATTGGATGAAGCAGACGAAATGTTAAATATGGGCTTTATTGATGATATCCGTGATATCTTAAAAGCTATTCCAGAGGATCGCCAAACATTGCTTTTCTCTGCAACCATGCCAAAAGAAATTCGAGATATTGCAGCAACACTTATGAAAAACCCGGAAGAAGTAAAAGTGAAATCAAAGGAAATGACGGTATCCAATATCGATCAATTCTTTGTAGAAGTACATGAAAAACAAAAATTCGATACATTGACGAATTTAATGGACATTCATGTACCTGAATTGGCTATTATTTTTGGTCGTACGAAAAAAAGAGTGGATGAATTAACCGATGGATTACAAGCACGTGGTTTCCGTGCCGAAGGTATTCACGGGGATTTAACACAAGGAAAACGTAGTTCGGTTTTGAAACAATTCAAAAATGGACGTATTGAAATTCTAGTCGCAACAGATGTTGCAGCACGTGGATTAGATATTTCGGGAGTAACCCATGTATATAATTTTGATATCCCACAAGATCCAGAAAGCTATGTACACCGTATTGGACGTACAGGGCGTGCTGGGAAAACTGGTGAAGCTATTTCCTTTATTACACCTAGGGAAGTACCTCACTTACATTTAATTGAAAAAGTAACGAAAAGTAAGATGAAACGAATGACTGCGCCAAGCTATGATGAAGCTAAGCGTGGACAACAACAACTGACCGTACAGAAACTAATTAAGACAATTGAGAAAAAAGAATTGCAGGATTATCGTGAGACAGCTAGCGAAATTTTAGATGAATATGATTCCGCAACTGTTGTGGCAGCAGCATTAAAAATGTTGACGAAAGAAAGAAGACTCACACCTGTGACACTTTCTTCTGTTCAACCGGTTAGTGTGAAAAAAGGCGGAAAAGGCAATAATGGTAAATTCAGAAATGATAAACGTGGTGGTGGATATGGCCGCAAAGGAAAACCACAAGGCGGTAGAAACCGCAAATTCCAAAACAAACGTAACAACAAAGGCAATAGATAAAAAACAAAGCGTCTGAGATAGAAATATTTTATAATTAAAAATCCAAACGATAACGATATCGTTTGGATTTTTATGCTTAGTAGATAAAAACCACAACATAATTTAAGTGGTAATTTTGAGATTTTATATGTGCTTTACAACCGCTTCGGCTTGTCCGTTTCCCTTTACGCGGGTTTTTACCCTAAGCTAACTTTTTAAGCAAAGTTCGCTTGAAAAGTGGATCTTAGGATAAAATATCCCGCAGGAGTGAAAACGGACGCCTGCGCTTTGACATACTCGACAACTTAAGTAAGAGTATTCATATTGGCTTTAAACACTATTATTGTAGCAATTGTTATTAATAATTAACCAAAATATTAGCGTTGGTAAACGTTGTAGAATCTCATTGAGCGTAGGCGGCCACTCCAACTCCTATGGGACTCGTTTTTCCTGAAGATCCACTTTTTCAAGCGGTTTTTGCTTGGAAAAGTTAGCTGAAGGAAAAACCCCATGGAAAGGGGAGTGGCCAAGCCGGAGCGGATACTACACACTTACATCATGTCAAAATTACCACGAGGCTATGTCGCAGTTTCCGTAGATTGCGCAACACCGCTCACTTCATCACTCGTGTTTTCTGTCCAAGGCCCTTATACGAAATAATCACTAAATTAAAAATATCGCGACGATTGCTAGGATTGGGATGCCCAGGATGGTCATATATCCAATTAAAGATAGTGACCTTACATAACTTTGTTCCTGAGGATTTAATTTATCTGCTTCTGCCATTACTTCTGCTTTAGATTTTTGGATTTGCATCAAACTATAGATAATTACAGAAAGTATTATTAGTAATGGAAATATTAATGAGATAATCGAGGTATCCGTTTCTCCCATAAACGTGAAACCTAGTATAATTAAAAAAATTGGGATAGCTTCAATTAAAGCAATTTGAATAAAAAAACGAATTTGGTCTTTTTGTAAACCTTTATAATGAAATTCATTCCGTTTGATTCGATAGTTTAAACCTCTCATCAATCGTTTAAATGCAAATAAAATTCCTAAACCAGCAACTACTGCGGATAGTGTAAATAACCATACTGCAATCATTTTCTTTCCTCCATTTCATTAAAAAAAGTTAGATAGTAAGCCAAGTAAAACCAGGATAATAAATGCTCCTAATATGATCGGTCTTAAATAAGGCTTATAACGATACCTTTTTTTATTCCAACGATTGGGGTCAAATCCGATATTGTTATCATATGTTTTTTTTCGCCGTTTATTTTTCCATGGTGAAAAAGGTTCGACATTTTTTAACAGTACAGGTCCAAGTGCGAAGCCAGCAATAAAACCAAACAAATGACCAGCGATATTAATATTTCCTCTGAAAAACGTCATAACCAAACTTATCACAGAAATAATAAGGATTAATTTAGCGTTTTGTGGATCAATTAAGCGTTTCTCAAAAAATACCATAAATAAATATAACCCGAACAAGCCAAATATAGCACCAGATGCACCAACATGTGTATACATAGGATCAGGTTCGACAATATAGGTTAAAATATTTGCTGTAATTCCTGCAAAAAAATAAACAACTAAAAATCTTATTTTGCCTAGCATTTGTTCCAAAGCGGGGGCAAATAATACTAAGGCAAAGGAATTAAATACAATATGCCCTATCCCTGCATGTAAGAAAATAGGTGTAACCAGACGCCAGTATTCTCCTCGGCTAATACCTAAATTCCATCCAATTCCTAACGAATAAATCACTTCGTATAAATCAGGTATTAAAGCCGTCAGGAGCCAGATACCAATTTGTACGGCAACTATAATTGATACAAGCGGATAAAATTGCAGGAAATCTTTAAAGCTTTCAGTTCGTATAAACATAAGATTCTCCCTTTAAATGTTAATTGGTTATAGTTTAGCATAAGACAAATATAGAAGGACAGTAAAAGTATCCGTTTCAATTATGGTGAAAGTTAAGATATACTTTTTATTAATGGGAGTTGATTACATGATAAAGGGAATAGGTATTGATATAGTGGAATTAGATCGAATAAAAGAAATACTGGAACGACATCCCAAAATGCTGGATCGTTTGTTGACGGAAACAGAAAAAGAAAGTTTACATAAATTAACTGCACCTCAAAGAAAAATAGAGTATGTAGCAGGAAGGTTTGCTGCAAAAGAGGCTTTTTCAAAAGCGTGGGGCACTGGAATTGGGAAATTACGTTTTGTCGATATAGAAATTACCAACAATTATGCAGGTGCTCCTGTCTTGAAAACAAAAGTTTTAAAAAATGAAAAATGCTTTATATCAATCTCTCATAGTCAGCAGTATGCAGTTGCTCAAGTAATAATTGAAAGCGAATCTGCATATTAAGAGAGGTTGTCTCATACTATTTTAGTGCGGGTAGGAGGGAACAAGATGTACATCGTAACCGCGGAAGAAATGTACGAAATAGATCGTTATGCGATAGAAAAAGGGGGTATAGCTGGGAAGTTATTAATGGAAAATGCCGGATCACAAGTAGCGCACCAAATAAAAAAAGCTTATGATATAAACCAAAGGATAGCGATTGTTGTTGGTAGTGGTAATAATGGGGGAGATGGCTTTGTTATCGCCAGGTATTTAGTGGATTATGGCTTTGATGTAACTCTTTTTCAATTGGTGGCTGATGAGAAAATTAAAGGTGATGCTGCCTATCATAAAGAGTTGTGGCTGAATCAATCAGACAAGCTCGAGCTTGTGACAGAGTCCAATCAATTGAAGGATAGATTAATAGCCTATCACCTCGTGGTAGATGCTATTCTGGGAATTGGTGTATCAGGCGAAATCCGCGAACCAATTCGGGGTATGATCGAGGTAATAAATCAATTAGATCTGACAAGAATTTCAGTAGATATTCCAAGTGGTTTACCTGCAAATGATGGAGAAGATGTGGATATTGCAGTTAAGGCAGATCAAACGTATATTATTGAGGCGCCAAAAGTATCTACCTTTTGTGAACCTACCAGTAACTATTACGGAAACTGGGATATAGTGAAAATCGGGATCCCCACTTCAGCCTATTTGGATGTTGCCTCGAGAAGATGGAGGACGACATCAGATGTGCAAGCCTCTTTTCCGAACAGAGGAACGTATGCTCATAAAGGTTCTAATGGAAGAGGAGTGATCATTGGTGCCCAACCAACAATGCCTGGATCGGTATTGTTATCTAGTAGAGCTGCACTTCGTTCTGGAGCGGGTTTAATCACAGTTGCCACATTAAAAGAAAATATATCGATCATCGCTAATGGCTGTGTCGAAGCCACTTATCACGTATTACCGAATTTAATCGATCGACTATCTGATAAGGATTTAAAAGCTTTTGATCAATTTGATGCTATCGCGGTAGGAATGGGAATGGGGAGAGCTAAGTCTGAGCTGCTTTCCTCACTTATCGAGAACTTAGACAAGCCGGTAGTAATTGATGCAGATGGCTTATATCACCTGAAAACCTTTTTAGATCAAAAAGCAGAGAAACGAGCAAACCTCATCATCACACCACATTATGGTGAAATGGCGATGTTGTCGAATTTGCCTGTTTCTGAAATCAAAAAAGCACCCTTTGAAGTTTCTAAACAATTTGCGATCAAACATAACTTATATATTGTCTTAAAAGGTAAAAATACCATTATAACCACTCCGAACGGGACGCAAATGGTAAGTAATCAAGGTAATCCGGGGCTTGCAAAAGGTGGAACAGGTGATGTGTTGTCTGGGATTTTGCTAACGATGATCATGCAACATCCATCTATTCTGGAAGCATTAGCGAATGGATCTTATATTCATGGCATGGCGGCTGACTTATTAATTGATCTAAAACAACATACCGAAATCGATTTATTAGCTACCGATGTGATTGAAGGGCTATCGCAAGTATTTCGTACATTGTCTTAACGTGTGATCGTGTTCCCTTTGTCCAGTCATATGAGACAAAGGAGAGATGTCGCGATGAAAAAATATACAGTTATTTTACTAAGTGTTTTTTTGATTTTTGTTTTGTCAGCTTGTGGTGAAAAGTCGAAAGAAGATGTAGTAGAAAAATTAGAAAGTAATGCTGAAAATATGAGTGCCTATCAATCTCAGGCAATGATGACTTTAAAGACAGGAAATGAAGATCAAATCTATCGAATTGAAGTTGCACATAAGAAAAAAGATTATTACCGAGTATTACTAAAAAATGATCAGGATGAAGAAAGCAGTCAAATCATCTTACGGAATGACGAAGGTGTTTTTGTGTTAACACCAGCATTAAATAAAAGTTTTAAATTTCAAAGCGAATGGCCAAACAATAATAGTCAGCCTTATTTATTTCAATCTTTAATTCAAGATCTTGCGGATGACAGTGATGCTACATTTACTACCACTGATAATTATTTCGTGTTTGAAACGAAGACAAGTTATGAAAGTAATAGCAATCTACCGTATCAAACGATTTATTTTGATAAGAAAACGTATGCTCCTGCATTAGTACAAGTGATGGATCATGATAAGAATGTTATGGTAGAGGTAGAATATACAGCATTTGAGATTGATCCAGAGCTTCCTGAAAATACATTTGACATGGAAACCAATATGACAAGTAGTATTTTCGGTGTACCGGTAATGGCGCAAGAAGATTTGCCAAAACAGTTAACGGTTTTGTATCCGTCCGAATTGTTTGGTGCCGAATTAGTGGAAGAGGATCAAATGGAGACGGACACTGGAAAACGAGTGATGTTGTCCTATGAGGGAAATAAGAATTTTACGATTGTTCAAGAAACAATGGATGTATACCCGACAAGCACTGCATCGCCTGAAATGGTCAACGGTGAACCTGTAGATTTAGGATTTACAATGGGTGCCCAAACGAATAGTTCATTAGAGTGGCATTATCAAGGTGTCGATTATTATTTAGCTAGCGAGCAATTAACGAAGGAAGAAATGAAAGAAGTAGCACAATCTCTCTCAACAGAACAAGCAATGAAATAACAGAAAAAGCAGACTTGATTCAGAAGTCTGCTTTTTTGCGTTGTAGAACATTGACTGAATGGTGTAAGGAGCTAATTAGTAAAACTATAGTGGTAATTTTGAAAGTTTTTAAGTGCTTAATACCCGCTCCGGCTGCCCACTTCCCTTTTACCACGGGCACAAGTGCAACATCTACTCAAGCAAGCTTTCGTAGTGTTTTCTATGCAGTGGTTTTTTCCCTTCAGCTAACTTTTCCAAGCAAAGATCGCTTGAAAAATTGGATATTCAGGTAAAAAGTTACCACAGGAGTGAAAGTAGGCGGCCTCCGCTAATATATTGGTTTTACATTTACTTCGACAGGTTGCATTTTGAGCTTTTACTCCAAATAATGAATTTATCAAATGACAGAAATACCAATAAGCCTCCTTATGATAAGCGTTGTAGAATACCAAATTAGCGCAGGCGTCCACTTCGACTCCTGAGGGATTAGCATACTCTTCGGAAAGCGAAGTGGACAAGCCGAAGCGGTTGTTACGCTCATATTTACTGTCATAATGACCACTACATTATTTATTGCAATTTGCTTTTTTTGTACTATGGGTTATTTTTGTAGTATGGTTTATAATGAATGGATGGAGTAGATGGATTTGAAGAGGTGAGGGAGTATGAACATGGATGATAAATTTTACCGTGATTCTTGGGTAGAAGTGAATTTAGATCATATTATATATAATATAGGACAAATAAAAAATAAATTGAAAAATCATACAGAAGTATACGCAGTAGTGAAGGCAAATGGGTATGGGCATGGAGATGTGGAGGTTGCACAAGCAGCCTTAGAAGGAGGAGCTGCAAGGCTTGCAGTGGCCGTCTTGGATGAAGCGTTACGCCTGAGAAAGGCAGGTATTACAGCACCTATACTTGTAATGGGGTGGATACGACCAGAGGATGTTGTAGTAGCGGTTGAATATGATATTACGGTCACTTGTTATCAAAAGAAATGGTTAGAAGATGTGCAGAAATTGTCGTTGTCAAACCCCGTAAAGGTACATCTTAAGTGGGATACAGGGATGGGGCGCATCGGAGTTCGAACCGAAAAGGAATTATTAGAAATAATGCCTCTATTTTCACATGCGAATGTGTATCTAGAAGCAATTTTTACCCATTTTGCTACAGCAGATGAAGAAGACCAAGGACAGCTTACAGAACAGTTTAATCAATTTGAGCGATTGTGGACTACTTTCAAAAAGGCATGGAAGCGTCATGAAATTTTATTGCATACCGGAAACAGTGCAGCAAGCATGCGTTTTCCTGAGAAAATGTTTGATTTCGTTCGGTTTGGAATTAGTATGTATGGACTTTATCCGTCGCCGGTGGTAAAAAAGGAGAAACCGATCGATCTAAAGCCAGCATTATCCTTGCACAGTCGACTCATTCATGTGAAAAAGGTGGAGGCAGGTACCCCTATTAGTTACGGTGCAACGTATAAGTCGAAAGAAGAAGAATGGATAGGTACAGTTCCTTTAGGTTATGCTGATGGAATTCGTAGAGCCTTGCAAGGAACAGAAGTATTAGTGAATGGTGATCGTTGTGAAATAGTCGGACGGATTTGTATGGATCAATTAATGGTACGTCTCAATAAACCGGCGAAAACAGGCGATAAAGTAACTTTAATCGGTTCCCAACAGAACGAGGTTGTGGAGATGGATGAATGGGCAGATAAGTTAGATACTATCAATTATGAGATTGCTTGTATGATTAGTTATCGAGTACCTCGAATTTACCGTGGTGTAACTTCCTAATAAAAAGTAGGAATATAAAACTGCTAAGGATTTTAAGTTTGACAATATCATTCTAAAAATCAAAAATACATTAAATTGAGTGTTAATTCTTCGTTACCAGAAACATAAAACTGTAAACAACTGGTAATAATGAGGAAATAATGTAGAAAAATATGATAAATTATCAAAAACCCCTTTGCAATGCCTGTTTGAGAATGGTATGATTGTATTGGATTATCATTATAGGCTTGTCAATGTTGGTGGAGGTGTATGGTTTTGTCTGAAGACTTACAGGAAGTTGCCGTGAGATTACCTAGAAACCTACTGAATGAGGTGGATGGCTTGATGAAAAGTGAAGATAGTAACTTAAGTGATTTTATTTGCCAGGCTACAAAAACGTATCTGCGTGAAACAAAGAAACGTCATATCCAGGAATCGATGCAAAGAGGTTATATGGAGATGGCAAAAATCAATTTGAATATTGCTTCAGAAGCTTTTCAAGCGGAAGAGGAGGCTGAAACCACCCTTGAGCGCTTAGTGAGTGGGGTGTAGGTTTTGATTGTTAAAAGAGGCGACGTATACTTCGCCGATCTTTCCCCTGTTGTGGGATCCGAACAGGGCGGTGTGCGTCCTGTATTAGTTCTGCAAAACGATATTGGAAATCGTTTTAGTCCCACTGTTATTGTCGCAGCTATAACAGCTCAAATCCAGAAAGCAAAATTACCAACACACGTTGAAATAGATGCTGAGAAATATGGGTTTGAACGCAACTCAGTTATTTTATTAGAACAGATTCGTACAATTGATAAACAAAGGTTAACCGATAAGATAACACATTTAGACAGTAACATGATGGAATTGATAGATAAAGGGCTGGAAATTAGCTTAGGGTTAACTGATTTCTAATGCTTTATCTTAAAAATAACCTTGCTTTTTAATAAAAGGCAAGGTTATTTTTATAGATTTGCCCACGAAAAAGCATCCTTGCATTTTTTTATATAAATTGCAAAAAACGACATTTTCCTATTGGAAAATATTTTTTTATCGTAATATGTAATGTTTTATTGTAAAATTATTATATTGTAAACTAACATTTAGTGACTAGAAAATATAGCGGAGGTTGAAAAAATGCCAGAAGCATTAAGAAGAATTGTAGTAGAAAATAGTGATGTGATTTCAAAGAGTTGGTTAGACGAAGTAACAGAGAAGAGAAAATCTGATTATACGTCAAATATTTCTGATGCTTTATATCACTCTACCAATCAAGAGTTTATCAATGTCATTTTTTCGAGTATTAACCGTCGTGGTGATACAGCTGAAATGGACGACTTTGCAGAGCGTCTGATTAATTTAGGTTGGCCATTAAGCTACATAACAGATGGTTTGCAAACATTTAGACGAGTGACGATAGAATTTATTTTAAGTCAATCAGACAAAGTAGATACGTATGAATTTTCGCGCATCTTAAAAATTGTAGAAGATTGGGTTGAACCGATTATAAATCAACTAGTCAATCAATATTCGGGAAGTTGGGAACATACCGTTTCCTTACAACGTTTGGCCTTACAAGAATTATCTGCACCACTTATCCCAGTAATGGATAATATTACAGTAATGCCTTTAATAGGAACGATTGACACAGAACGAGCGAAGTTAATAATGGAAAATCTATTAGAAGGTGTAATGAAACATAATTCAGAAGTAGTTTTGATAGATATTACGGGAGTTCCTGTTGTGGACACGATGGTAGCACATCATATCATTCAAGCTGCAGAAGCGGTTCGTTTAATAGGCTCTACCTGTATTTTAGTGGGGATTCGTCCTGAAATTGCACAGACAATTGTAAATCTCGGTATTGACTTAAGTAAATTCCCAACAAAGAGTTCATTGCGTAAAGGATTTAAGAAAGCTCTAACTATAACCAATAGGGAAATAGTAGATCTAAATGATGCAAAAGATGAAGATATTACGAAAATGCTTGATTCACTAAAATAAGGAGGTGCTTTTAAATGAGAATACCGATACTCAAATTACACAATTATTTATTGGTATCCATCCAAATCGATCTCGATGATCAAACGGCAATTGATTTTCAAGAAGACTTGCTCAGTAAGATTCACAAAAGTGGCTCATCAGGAGTGGTCATCGATTTAACCTCTGTTGATATTATCGATTCCTTTATTGCAAAAGTACTAGGTGACGTTGTATCAATGTCCGATTTAATGGGCGCAAAAGTGGTGTTAACTGGTATTCAGCCTGCCGTTGCGATGACCTTGATCGATTTAGGTATCCATATGCAAAACGTTCCAACTGCACTTGATCTGGAACAAGGCCTGATTAAACTTCGCCAGGAACTGGAGGAGTGAGAATGAAAACAAAATCACAAGTACAAATTAATAAAGAATGGGATATCGTGGGTGCAAGGCAAATGGGGAGAGAATTAGCAAAAGAAATGGGATTTGGTACAGTTGATCAAGCGAGAATTGCTACAGCGATATCTGAATTAGCTCGGAATATTTATTTGTATGCGGACAAAGGTGCCGTAACTTTTGAAATAGAAGAGGATTTGAATAAAAAAGGATTGAAAATTATTGCTTCAGATCAAGGTCCTGGTATAGCTGACCTAAGTAAAGTGATGGAAGACGGTTACTCAACTTCTGGAGGACTTGGTGCTGGTTTACCTGGGGTCAAAAGATTAATGGATTATTTTGATATTGTGTCAGAACCGGAGAGCGGTACGACAATCACAACGATAAAATGGGTTCGTTAGTCAATAGAAATGAAGCAATTTTGATAAAAACTTGTTTTCATAATACTCCTATAATTACAATAATATTTTTTGACCAAAGAATTTAGTAGCTAACACAGTTAGGAGGTATTGATATGGAACCCTTAGATGTTAAAAATTACCGAAGTTTATTAAAAAAATATATTGATTCAGAGGACGAAACGTCTCTATATCAAGCAGATCAATTTAGTAAATTATCGATTCAACAAAATATATCCCCGGAAGAAATTATTAATGTGCATATTCAGGCATTACAAGAGTTATATCCTAATTTACCTAAGGAAATCGATCTCTCCATGAACTTTTTATTAGAGACGATGATTTCTTACGGTTTAGCATATCAGGAATTTCAGTCATTAAGAGAAAAGCAAGGGGAAATTGAATCAGAACTCTCCGTAGCAGCGAATATGCAGGATACTTTATTGTCCACGACAAAACCTGAAATTTCAGGTTTCGATATTGGTGCGATTAGTGTACCAGCACATCAAATGAACGGTGACTATCATCACTTCGTTATAGACTCATCAAAAAATTTAGGAATTGCTATTGCAGATGTGATCGGAAAGGGAGTCCCAGCAGCATTAGCAATGTCTATGATAAAGTATTCGTTGGACAGTTTTCCAGATTCATTAAGAACTCCTGATGTTATTTTAGAGAATTTAAATCGCGTAGTGGAAAGAAATGTAGATACAAGTATGTTTATCACTATGTTCTATGGTTTACTTAATCCGGAGTCCGGCTTATTACAATTCTCATCAGCAGGACATGAGCCGGGATTTTATTATTGTGCAAAAAGTGATGAATTTCATGAGATCAAAACTAAAGGAATTGTATTAGGTGTTTCAGAATCAGCGACCTATGAGCAATTTGATATTCAGATGGAAGTAGGGGACATGGTTGTTTTACTAACGGACGGTGTCACCGAGTGTAGGGTTGGCGATCGTTTTATCGAGCCTGATGAAATGCTGGATGTGATTCGTAAGTATATGCATTTGCCTGCACAAGAAGCCGTTGACTTAGTTTATCGTCATTTTGAACGTCTGCAGGATTTTCATTTAAGAGATGATTTTACACTTATCTTTTTGAAAAAATAAGTTTACACTCTCAAAAAACAGGGTAATAGCTTTGGAGAGCACTACAATTTTTTGTTTTGTAAGGCCCCAAATATGAATGACATAGACGGACAAATAGATAGTAAATGACGAGGAGGTAACAATCTTGAACCTAGAAATTGAAGTGATGGAGAACGATGAAAAACAGCAAGTTAAATTAACGGGTGAAATAGACGCTTATACTGCGCCAAAGTTAAAGGAAGCTCTATTACCTTTAACAAAAATGGGAAATACAACTGTGGTAGTTGATTTAGAACAGGTGAATTATATGGATAGTACAGGACTTGGTGTATTTATAAGTGCATTGAAATCAACTAAAGAATATGGCAGTGAATTACGATTAGTAGCTTTACAAGGTCGAGTGCAACGGCTGTTTGAAATTACAGGGTTAGATAGTGTGCTAAATATCGATTCAACGGTACGAGGTGGAAAATAATATGGAACCTTTTGACTTCATTGAAATGAGAGTACCAGCAAAAGCAGAATATGTAGGAGTAGTAAGATTAAGTACATCTGGTATCGCAAACAGGATGGGCTTTAGTTATGAAGAAATAGAAGATTTAAAAGTGGCGATATCCGAAGCGATGTCCAACGCAACTGAACATGCTTATGAAAACGAAGAAGGTGGAGAAGTCACCGTAGGCTTTGCCTTATATCCAGACCGTTTAGAAGTTATGGTGGCTGATCGCGGGGAAAGTTTTGATTTAAAGAAAGTAAAAGAAGGCATTGGTCCTTATGAAAATGACCAATCCATTGACGACTTGCGTGAAGGAGGCTTTGGCTTATTCTTAATTGAAGCTTTAATGGACAAGGTAGAAATAAAAAATGATTACGGTGTGATCGTGTTAATGACCAAATACCTCCATGAGAATGAGGTGGATATCAATGACGACCAAATTTCGACCACACAATAATCGCGAGGATGAGGTTTACCAGTGGATTCGTACTTTTCAAGAGAATCCTAATGAAGAAGAATTGCAAGAGAAAATCGTATTAACCTACGAAAAACTTGTGAAATCCTTAGCCCGGAAATATGCAAAAAATAATATGATCTATGAAGACTTAGAACAGGTAGGGATGTTAGGATTATTAGCAGCAATCAGAAGATATGATCCAGACGTAGGTAGATCATTTGAATCATTCGCGATTCCAACCATTATAGGGGAAATCAAACGTTTTATTCGTGATAAGACATGGAGTGTACATGTACCAAGACGGATAAAAGAATTGGGCCCTAAAATAAAAAAAGCAACAGAACATTTAACAACAAACAATCAAAAATCACCGTCCATCAAAGAAATTGCAAATTACCTTGAAGTTTCAGAAGAAGAAGTATTAGAAACAATGGAAATGAGCCAAAGTTATAATGCATTATCAGTTGACCGGAAGATCGAGGCTGACTCGGATGGCAGTGAGGTTTCTATATTAGATTTAATAGGTAACCAGGAATCAGGGTATGAAGATGTAGACCGACAACTTTTACTGAAGAAAATTATGCCTATTTTAAATGAGAGAGAGCAACAAATCCTTCGCTATACTTATTTTGAAAATATGAGTCAAAAAGAAACGGGAGAATTATTAGGTATATCGCAAATGCATGTATCCAGAATACAAAGACATGCACTAAAAAAACTTCGAGAAGCACTACAAGCTGAAAATATGGGGGCTATTCGTTAATGGCTAGCAAGCAGCAAATTGAAGTATCCGTCTTTCAAAAAGCAAAAAAAGGTAACTATTATTGTGGTGACAGTTATTTCTATTCTGAAACGGATGATACTTTTACGTGTGCGATAGCGGACGGGCTTGGTAGTGGTGAACTTGCTAAAGAGTCCTCACAGGTTGTCATGGATGTTATTCAAGATAATATAGATGATACTGTGACATCAATGATTAAAAAAAGTAATCAGAAATTAGTTGGCAAACGTGGAGCTGTCTTAGGGATTTTGCAAATAAACCTTAAGACCAAACAGTATTTCTATTCATCAATTGGCAATATAGGTTTAATGACCATCACTTCTAATTCCATAAAAAAAAGAAATATACCACAAGTTGGTTATCTAAGCGGGTATGATCGCCCTTTTAAAGTAGTGGAGGACACCTTGGAGGAAAATTTAATTTTTATTATGTTTTCGGATGGTGTAGATCCAAAAGAAATATCGAATTCCTACTTTCTCCATAAAGAAGTAACACACATTACCGATACTTTTAAACATTTGTATAGTCATAAATTAGATGATGATACAACATTAATAGCCATGAAATATAACAAGGAATCTCTTTCATAACATAGAGGTTCCTTTTCTAATGCAATAAATCTTTATAACTATTGAGCGTTAAACTAAATTGTGAAGTAATTGTACTGCTCACTTTGAAATTTTGATGAGTGGAATGCAAAAGCTCCGTCCATTTACTTCGCTTTCTGCGGGCGTCACCTCAGCCTCCTCAGAAAAGCAAAGGGCGCTTTTCCTGCGGGGTCTTCGGAAGACGCTGATCCCGCAAGAGTCTGCGTAAATGGACTGCGCTTTAGTAATGTTCTACAAATAAAGTAACTGTTAAAATATTGATATGATAGTTTATTTCATCTTATTTGAACAGATATTTCTACAAAGCGGAGGGAAAATGCGACACTCCTGGGGGAACAGCACGAGCTGAAGATCCACTTTTGGAAGTGGTCTTCTTCCCAAAGTTAGCAGACCGCCGTGCCCCCGGAAAGGGAGTATTTTTCCGTAGCGGTGGTAGTTCACTCATCATTATTCTTTGTGTGATGAAGTTTTCATTACTTCGCAGCAGTTTGTGTCAACTCAGTATTAGATCTAAAAATTGGGAATGTTTTGTGCAATTGCTTGTGCATTTCTTATTTTCCTGCTTTTTGTTAAAATGAAGTAGGATTAGTATGAAGGAGGAAATACATTGCCAAATAGTGAAGAGCTTTTACAATTAATCAATAATGTTGCAGAAAGAACAAAAATTAATCAGAAATCAGTGAAAAGCGTTATTAACCTTTTAGAAGAAGGAAATACTGTTCCTTTTATCGCGCGTTATCGGAAGGAAATGACAGGATCTCTGGATGAGGTGCAAATCAAAGATATTCAAGATGCCTGGAATTATGTTAATACATTAGCGGATCGCAAACAAGAAGTGATACGATTAATTGATGAACAAGATAAACTAACAAAAGAATTGCAACAAGAGATAGAGAAAGCTACTCAATTACAGAAGGTAGAAGATTTATACCGTCCATACAAACAAAAACGTCGTACTAGAGCAACGGTTGCAAAGGAAAAAGGATTGGAGCAGTTAGCTGAACGAGTATATCACCAGCAAAGTGTTGATTTAAATGAAGAAACAGTTGATTTTTTCTCTGAAGAAAATGAATTACATACAGTGGAAGATGTCCTTGCGGGTGTCCAAGATATTATAGCCGAATGGATCGCCGATGAACCGAAGTTCCGTGAGCAGATAAGAAAGCTAACGCATCAGAAAGGTACGTTTCTTTCAAAAGCAAAGAAAGCAGATATTGACGAAAAGAAAATCTACGAAATGTATTATGACTATAGTGAATCAGTAAATAAAATTGTATCTCACCGGATTCTAGCCTTAAATCGGGGAGAAAAAGAAGAAGTACTTAAAGTTTCAATTGAAACTCCAGTCGAAGCTATAATAGAATTTATTCAAAAGCAGGTAGTAAAGCCAGCAAGTAATAACCAGACGAAAGAATTTTTAGAGGTAGTAATTGAGGATAGTTATAAACGTCTTATTCAACCATCAGTAGAACGTGAAATAAGATCAGCTTTAACGGAGAAAGCTGAAGAACAGGCGATTGATATCTTTTCAAAAAATTTAAAAAGTTTATTATTACAACCTCCATTAAAAGGAAAACATGTTTTAGGCGTCGATCCAGCATTTCGTACTGGTTGTAAATTAGCAGTAGTAGATGATACTGGGAAAGTAAAAGCGGTTGATGTGATGTACCCGACAGCTCCAAAGCATGATACAGCCGGTGCAGAGAAAAAAGTAATAAAATTTCTAAACGAATATCCAATTGAATTAATTGCAATCGGAAACGGAACTGCTTCGAGAGAAACAGAGCAATTCATTGCTAATGTTATTGAAAAACACCAGTTAGATTTAGCATATATTATTGTCAACGAAGCAGGGGCAAGCGTGTACTCTGCTTCCAAATTAGCACGTGAAGAGTTTCCTGAATTACAAGTAGAGGAAAGAAGCGCGGTGTCCATTGCGAGACGTGTTCAAGATCCATTAGCAGAACTTGTGAAAATAGAACCTAAAGCAATAGGGGTGGGGCAATACCAACATGATGTTAGTCAAAAAAGGTTAACAGAATCATTAACATTTGTAGTAGAAACGGCGGTAAATCAAGTAGGAGTCAACGTTAATACAGCCTCCTCCTCTTTACTTCAATATGTCTCTGGGCTTAACAAAACCGTTGCTAACAATATAGTGAAACACCGTGATGAGTTTGGTAAATTTACGAATCGTAAACAATTAAAAGATATACCAAGGTTAGGTAATAAAACGTATGAGCAGAGTATTGGATTTTTACGTGTGATAGAAGGAGAAGAGCCATTAGATCGAACGCCAATTCACCCTGAATCATACAAGTCTACAAAACAGCTATTAGCTGAAGTGAATGCTAGTTTAAATGAATTAGGATCTGAACAGCTAAAAAACGTGATAAAAGATTTGAACAAAAAAGACTTAGCAAATAAATTAGATATAGGTATGCCAACATTAGAGGATATTTTAAAAGCGTTAATTAGTCCAAACCGTGATCCACGTGATGACTTGCCTAAACCATTACTAAAAAAGAATGTGTTATCTATGGAAGATTTGCAAAGCGGAATGGAATTACAAGGAACGGTTCGGAATGTGGTTGATTTTGGTGTGTTTGTCGATATTGGTGTCAAACAGGATGGGTTAGTTCACATTTCAAAACTGTCGAATCAATTTGTGAAACACCCTATGGATGTTGTTTCTGTTGGAGATGTAGTAACTGTTTGGGTCGACCAGGTAGATCAACAAAAGCAACGAATAGCTTTAACCATGATTCAATCATAATATAGTGAGATTTTACGGGTGGAAGTCTACGTGTTACTTAGAGTAAAGGGTGCAACTTGTACCTTTTACTCTTTCTGGTTATTCTCAGTTTCACAATAAAAAAACCAACATTGGTTTAACAACCGAATTTGATATTTGTTTTTTTGATGGAAAGCACCCGTCAATTGTCTGATTAACCAAGAAGGCATTTTGATTCCTCCTTTTAAAGTATGTTGATATAATGTATGAATTAGTTAAGATAGGTGTGAAACTATGTCGCTGATAAGTCAAGAAGAATTAGAAAAGTTAACAAATGATCTTTCTATACGATTTTTTGAGAAGCCATTTATAGATATTGTTATATTTAATCACCGTCTTAGAACAACTGGTGGCCGTTATTTACCAGCTAAAAGAACAATAGAATTAAATCCAAAATATTATAATGAACTAGGCTATGAAGAATTTGAGGGGATTATTAAGCATGAATTGGTGCATTACCACCTGCATATTGAAGGAAAGGGTTATCAACATCGTGACCCCGAATTCAAACAGTTATTAAAAGAGACTAATTCACCAAGGCATTGTAATCCATTGCCTTCGATGGAATATGATTTTAAGTATTATTACTATTGTAAAGAATGTAACCATTTATATAAAAGAAGAAAGCGAATGGATATAAAAAAATATCGTTGTGGAAAGTGCAAAGGAATGTTAACGCTAGATAGTTTTAATGAAAAATAATTTTTATAATTCTATTGACTAGGATTATGATAGTGTGGTAAATTATATTGGCGCTACTTTGAAAAGCGCCAATTATTATTTCTTTTATTACTTTAACAGAAACTAAATTTAATATCAGTTGACATTAGTCTTAAATTGATGTAATATATTTTACGTCGTCAACATGAGTTATTCATTATTCCACAGTAGCTCAGTGGTAGAGCAATCGGCTGTTAACCGATCGGTCGTAGGTTCGAATCCTACCTGTGGAGCCATGGAGAAGTACTCAAGTGGCTGAAGAGGCGCCCCTGCTAAGGGTGTAGGTCGTGTAAGCGGCGCGAGGGTTCAAATCCCTCCTTCTCCGCCATTTTTTTATTTTTTAACATGGCCCGTTGGTCAAGTGGTTAAGACACCGCCCTTTCACGGCGGTAACACGGGTTCGAATCCCGTACGGGTCATCCTTTATTTAAAAATTTAATAGGTCCGGTAGTTCAGTTGGTTAGAATGCCTGCCTGTCACGCAGGAGGTCGCGGGTTCGAGTCCCGTCCGGACCGCCATTTATATTGGGCTATAGCCAAGCGGTAAGGCAACGGTTTTTGGTACCGTCATGCGCTGGTTCGAATCCAGCTAGCCCAGCCATTTTTATTTTGTTAGAAATAATTACAGCATTCGTCTTTCGGACGAATATACTATTCTTAGAACTTGATCGATACTTCACAAAGTTGTTGATTTGTGAATGTATAAAGGATAGTGATGCTGTCAGGGATGCTTCTATAAAAGTTCTCTACTTATAAGTGGATTTTAATTCTTAGAGTAGATCGAGCTAACGCCATGATTTGTTAGACAACAAGAGCCATTAGCTCAGTTGGTAGAGCATCTGACTTTTAATCAGAGGGTCGGAGGTTCGAATCCTCCATGGCTCACCATTCATATCTAATAGATAATGAGCGGTCGTGGCGGAATGGCAGACGCGCTAGGTTGAGGGCCTAGTGGGAGGTAATCCCGTGGAGGTTCAAGTCCTCTCGACCGCATCAAAAAATGCTTAAAACTTATTGACTTAACTACGTAATTCGTGTTATATTAATAGATGTCGCTTTTATCAAGCGCCCGTAGCTCAATTGGATAGAGCGTTTGACTACGGATCAAGAGGTTAGGGGTTCGACTCCTCTCGGGCGCGCCATGACCGGGAAGTAGCTCAGCTTGGTAGAGCACTTGGTTTGGGACCAAGGGGTCGCAGGTTCAAATCCTGTCTTCCCGACCAGTCGAAGGTTTTAATTAAATATGTGAACATGCGGGTGTAGTTTAGTGGTAAAACCTCAGCCTTCCAAGCTGATGTCGAGGGTTCAATTCCCTTCACCCGCTCCATGATATAAATGGGCCTGTAGCTCAGCTGGTTAGAGCGCACGCCTGATAAGCGTGAGGTCGGTGGTTCGAGTCCACTCAGGCCCACCATTTATTACTTGATCTTTGAAAACTGAACAAAACAACCAGTATGATAAAAACATGAAACAAGCCAGTTTAACAACTGTGCGCAAGACAACTTTTATTGAGAGTTTGATCTTGGCTCAGGACGAACGCTGGCGGCGTGCCTAATACATGCAAGTCGAGCGCGGGAAGCGAACGGAATCCTTCGGGAGGAAGTTCGTGGAACGAGCGGCGGACGGGTGAGTAACACGTGGGCAACCTGCCTGTAAGACTGGGATAACCCCGGGAAACCGGGGCTAATACCGGATAATACATGGTTTCGCATGAAACCATGTTGAAAGATGGCTTTT
>NZ_FRCZ01000002.1 GCF_900143085.1 Gracilibacillus kekensis
CTGTGGACCATTTTCCGACACGGCCGCAATTTAACCGACGTTCGTTATATTTCTCTTGAGCATATTCAGATTTATAGGATGCTTTTTGTGAATTACGCTTTAACTCTCTTGAAATGGTAGACGGCGAACGCTGAAGTTTTTCAGCGATGGTACGAATAGGTTTACCTTGTTCATATAGCGTTTCTATACGTGCTCGTTCAAATGTGGTAAGATGACTGTAGCTCATAACAGACCTCCGTGTATGTGTTTGTGTGGTTACTTACATTTTACACGAAGTCGTTATGGGCTGTTTTATTTTAGCCACATTTTTAGGTGTTGCACTTAATATTACAATTCGTCTTATAAAAAAAGTAGTGTAAAGGAGAATATCCTCTACACTACTTTTGGTAGTATCATATCAAATTATTGTTCAACTACTTGCTTTCCATCATATTGTCCACAAGATTTACATACGTGGTGTGGTTTTGTTAACTCACCACAATTAGAACATTCTACCATTCCTGGTACATGTAATTTTTTATGAGTACGACGTTGGTTTTTGACTTTTTTAGACGTTCTACGCTTAGGTACTGCCATACATTACACCTCCTTTAAAGAGAAGTAAAGATTTATCCTTTACTATCTTCCTCATTACTGTTGTCATCTAATAAAGACTTTAGCTTTTCGAGTCGTGGATCAACCTTTTCTGTAACTTCTTCTTCTGTTACAAGAGTCCATCCCTTTCCCTCTTTGACTGTATTTGCTTCTAATTTATCTTTTTCCGCAAACACTCGTAAAGGTATTTCTAATAATACATTTTCCTTGATATAAGGTGTTAAGTCAAGCACCTCACTATCAACTAAATGTACTTCAGCTTCCTCGCGATAAATAGAAGTGGTAAACGATTCGGCCGTATCAATGGAAAACTCAAACGGCACATCTACCAACGTCCTTGCACAAGGTAGAATCATCGTTCCTTGAATTTGAATATCACAGGTAATATCGTCACCATCTATTCTAGCTGTTCCTCTCACTAGAACAGGTTCAATACTTCGGATATCATTATCCATATTTGCTATATCTGAGATATCAATTTTTTCTTGAAAAGAAACGGGTTCTCCCTGTGATTGTTTAAGTTTTTGGATATATAATTTCATATAATTCACCTCAAGGCAACAAGAAATATTTTAAAAGGAAATTGCTTATTTGTCAATATATTTTCTTTACACTTTAAACTTTTGTTTATGAATATGCTATACTACATACTACAATATGCTTATCATAAACAGGTCACCAGAAATAATTCATTTTTTTCTATAGGAGGTACCCATGAAAGCTTGCGGACTAATTGTCGAGTACAACCCCTATCATAACGGACATCACTATCACTTTCAACAGGCAAAACAAATAACAGATTCTGATTGCGTGATCGCAGTAATGAGTGGTAATTTTTTACAAAGAGGCGAACCTGCAATCATCGATAAATTCAGTCGTGCTAAAATAGCGGTCGAACAAGGGATAGATCTAATCGTAGAGTTACCTTATTATTATGCGGTGCAGCATAGTGAGTTATTTGCTAAGGGCGCTATTAATATTTTAGACAGTCTTCAGGTTGATTCTATTTGTTTTGGCAGTGAACATGGAGATATACAGGACTTCACTCAAATGTATCAACTCATTAACACAAACCAAGAAGAGTATGATACCTATTTAAAAGATGCTTTAAAGAGTGGACATTCTTATCCGAAAGCAAATGAGTTAGCTTTTATAAAAATAGGTGGCAATACGCTATCCATTGATTTTACAAAACCTAACAACATTTTAGGTTTTCAATACATTAAAAACATTTATGATCTACATTCAAAAATAGAACCCTATACTATAAAGAGAATAAAAAATGACTATCATGACAAAGAAATTAATGATTCTATCGCGAGTGCAACAAGTATTAGAAAGCATCTATTGCATAAAAAGGAAGAAGATATAAAAAAAGCAGTGCCAAATAACACAAGAGAAATCATTGAAAATTATCAAGAAAAGTACGGTTCATGGCATGAATGGGGCATATATTTCCCTATACTGAAATACCGGATTTTAACGATGTCGAATGAGGAATTAAAGGCCGTTCATGGTATGAAAGAAGGCTTAGAGAATCGAATCATAGAAAAAGCAAGAGAAGCTAGTGACTTTGAAGAATTAATGGATTTAATCAAAACGAAAAGGTATACTTGGACAAGTTTGCAACGTATATTTGCCAATATTTTAACAAATACTAAGAAAATTACGATTGAAGAATTAGTAAATAAAGAAGAGTTACCAGGCATACGTGTATTGGCGATGTCCTCAACAGGTCAACAATGGCTGAACCAAAACAAAAAACAAATAAAAACGTGTATATATACAAGCAATAAAAAACCGTATCCGCTACAGGCATTGGATGATCGGATTGATCATGCATATTATAGTATCTTAGCGCCCACTATCCAACAAAAACTAATAAACCAATCCTACCAAAAACCAATATTTAAGACGCCCGAATAAGGCGTCTTTTAAAAGCACGAAAACTTATCATATAAAAACTAAACTGCGAAGTACCTGGAGTGGTAATTTTGAATGAAGGAATCTGTGTAACAACCGCTCCGGCTTGCCCACTTCGCTTTCCGGGGGGCATGCTCTTCAGCTAACTTTGAAAAGAAAAACACTTTTCAAAGTGGATCTTCAGATCATGCTAATCCCCCAGGAGTCGAAGTGGACGCCTGCGCTAGGTCAAATTCTACATTGAATGCGAGAATTGAAATTTCGACTATTTAACTCATTATTAAAATTAAATTCATATAGATAGCTCAGAATGATAACTGTCGCAACCGTTGCAGAATATATTTATAGCGTAGGCCGCCCACTTTCACTCCTGTGGGAATGTTTTCCCTGAAGATCCACTTTTTCAAGCGATCTGTGCTTGGAATAGTTAGCTGAAGGGAAAACCCCACTGCATAGAAAACACTACGAAAGCTTGCTTGAGTAGATGTTGCACTTGTGCCCGTGGTAAAAGGGAAGTGGGCAGCCGGAGCGGATGTCTAGTAAATAAAACATTTCAAAATTACTACTTTGGCTAATAAATTTACAACAGTTTACTTCGCAGTTTTTGTCTACTTAATTGAATGTTTAGTGTCTGAATTTATAGATTTTCCAGGTATTTGACTGCTTCGTCGAAATGATCGACAGGGACTATTTTCATGTCGGTTCCTATGTCATTCGCCACTTTTTTGGCTATTTCATAGTTAGATCCAGCTCTTCCATTTTCGTTCGGTGCAAAAAAGATATCACAACCAGCTCGATCTGCGGCCACTACTTTCTTATCCACCCCACCAATTCGTCCCACATTACCTTGATAATCCACTTCACCTGTACCTGCTACTTGATGACCTTTTGTCATATCTCGTTCTGTTAATTGATCATATATTTCTAACGAGAACATCAATCCGGCACTTGGACCACCGATGTCCCCACTTGAAAATTGTAATTCAGGTGAGACACTCACGGACCGATTCGTTACTAAACTAATACCAATTCCTGGTTGACCATCCAATTGTTCCAAAGCTTGTAAAGTGATTTCTTTCTCAATAGTCTGGTCTTCTCGCCGAATGGTCAATTCGATCTTATCTCCAGCTTGTTTCCCTGTCACATAGTCAATTAAATCTTTTGCTTCATTTATCTTTTGTTGATCTATTTTTATTATTTCATCTTCAGGTTGAAGTACTCCCTCTGCAGGCATATCCTCTACTACAGAAACAACATATACACCCTCGTATTCAATCTCTATTTCTTGATTCGCTGCTTCATAGGCAACAACTTTAGAGGACTCTTGAGAGTCTTCCATCATCATTAATTGCAATTCTCGGTATTCTTGATCTGTCATATCATCTGGTAATACATTTTCGACAGGTAATATATCATAATAGTCTCTCATTAACGCCATTAGATATTGAAAAGGAGTCGCCCTTCCGCCTTGAATTGTAACAAGATGCATATCTCCCTCACTCTCAAATCCTCCTTCAACCGCTACCACTGGATTCAACGGATCGGCATGACCAGGTTTATGGATATAATATGGTAATTGATAGCTAAAAAACAAAAAGATGCATACCAAAGCAATCATAAACATTATAATACGTGCTTTGCTTTTAAGTTGAAACATAAATACCCTTCTTTCTCTACATCACGATTTCCATAAAAACGTTATGAATTGTAATATTTCCTGTACAAGCTTGCGTATATATTAAATAGCAACTATTTTAAAACATACTATATTTTACTACTCATTCAAACAAAGGTACAGAAAAGTGCTACCAAAGGAGTGCAAAAGTTGAATCAAAAGTTATATTCTATTATCTATGCATCCATTTCCGTATTTATTGCGGTGATGGTAATATATTTCCCCCAGGAAGTACTAAAAGCTAGCCAAAGAGGATTGGAAGTTTGGGCAAATGTAGTATTCCCCTCCTTGCTCCCATTTTTCATCGTTGCAGAATTACTAATTGCTTTTGGAGTAGTACATTTTATCGGTGTCCTCTGTGAACCTATTATGAGGCCATTATTCAATGTTCCAGGAGTAGGGGGCTTTGTTTGGACAATGGGAATGGCAAGTGGTTATCCTTCTGGCGCAAAATTTACAGCACGATTAAGACAAGAAGGACAGTTAACTAAAACAGAGGCAGAACGACTTGTTACTTTTACTAATGCATCAAATCCATTATTTATTATCGGTGCCGTTTCTATCGGCTTTTTTTATGATCATCAACTAGGAATTTTATTAGCAATCACTCATTACCTGAGTAACTTTTGCGTCGGAGTATGCATGCGTTTTTATAAATATCATGAAAAAAAGAGCTATAGATTTCAAAATTTCTCCATTTCAAAAGCATTTCAACAACTACATCTTGCAAGGATCAAGGAAAAAAGAGCTCTTGGGAAGATTCTGGGTGATTCTGTTACAAACTCCATTCAAACACTATTAGTTATCGGTGGATTTATTATTTTATTTTCTGTTCTCACTGAGATAATGCGTGAAATACATTTGGCACATTTTTTTGCAGGTGGAATAGCTATTTTATTACAACTATTTCATTTACCGATAGAAATGGCACTTCCTTTATTCACAGGATTCTTTGAAATTACAATTGGTGCTAACGAAGTTTCACAGACGGAAAGTTCCATTCTTATAAAAGCAGTTTTTGTCTCGATTATATTAGCTTTTAATGGTTTTTCTGTACAGGCTCAGGTGGCTAGCATTTTAGCTGAAACAGATATCCGTTTTGCTCCCTATTTTTTAGCACGCATACTTCATGCTGTTTTTGCATGCTTTATTGTCATACTTTTATATGTACCGGTATACAAAAACCAGATCCATTCTACCATGGTTTCTTTTATGAAATGGGAGCAACCACCTCTAGAAAACATACAATTTTTATATCGAATAGTTGAACAATTCGGCTTTTTCTTCACTCTAATGGCATTATCTTTTTATCTCATCTTATTAATTAAGCAAAAATAGTCAACGAAACTTATTGATTAATGCATCTTCGACAACCTGTGGGACAAGATCTGAGACATTCGCTTGATATTTTGCTATTTCTTTAACCATACTTGAACTTAAAAAAGAATACTGATTGTTCGTCATCATAAAAAACGTTTCTATCTCTTCATTTAGTTTTCTGTTCATTGAGGTTATTTGCAGCTCATACTCAAAATCGGTTACAGCGCGAAGTCCTCTTAATACTGCTTGCGCATTCTTACTTTGGGCATAATCCATTAGTAACCCGCTGCATGAATCCACAGAAACATTATCCATATCTTTGGTCGCTTCTTCTAATAAATGCACTCTTTCTTCTACAGTAAAAAGTGGTTGTTTGGATTGATTATTAAAAACGGCAACAATGACTTCATCAAATATTTTTGAGCCTCGTCGAATAATATCTAAATGACCATTCGTCACAGGATCAAAACTGCCTGGACATATTGCTAATCTAGTCAATCTCGTTCACATCCTTTTGGAAAATGGTGATAGCTGTTGTATTGCTATATTCTTCATATTTAATCAAACTGTAATTATCAAATTTATCCTCTAGCTTTGTACTGGGATCGTGTTCACACACAATCCTTCCATTATCTTTTACGATATCCATTGATATAATACGGTCTATTAGCTTATCGTAAGAAACTTTATGATACGGCGGGTCTAAAAAAATCAAATTGAATTGAATATCTCTTTTTTTAATTGCTTTCAATGCTCTAAAGGCGTCATTACGATAAATTTCTACATTTTTTTCCAAACGCAAATGGTTAATATTTTGATGAATAGTAGCTATTGCTTTCGGATGATTATCAATAAGTATGGCTTGTTCCATCCCCCTGCTGAGTGCTTCAATAGCTAATGCCCCACTACCTGCAAATAAATCAAGGCAGTGTCCTCCATTAAAAAAAGGACCGATCATTTGAAATAAAGACTCCTTTATTTTATCACCTGTCGGTCGTGTTATTTTATTAGGAACTGGTTGTATTCTGTTTCCTTTAAATTCACCAGCAATTACTCTCAAAGCCTTTCCCTCTCTTCATTTTTTCTAAATCTCCCTTACTATAGCACGAAAGTAGTAAAATTCTCAAATTCATTGGTATAAAACGATCTGTCTTTGTACAAACTTTAAATACAGCAACGTTTATGGTTGCTTAAATTCGGAGAAGACTTACATTTCCCCATAAGTTCTTCCTCCGGTTTCTCCTCTCCCTTTATCTTTTTATTTTCTTTTTTTATGAAGAAAATAAAAAGAACCTGCAGTTAAAGGATAACTGCAGGTTTTTTTATATTCCCATTTTATAATCATATTCTTTTTCTTCTTTATCAAACACTTTTTGCTCATAATCGGTTTTAATAAAAGGTTTGTAAGATGGTTCAATTTTTGTAACGAAAGGTAATTTTATAAGCTTTTGATATGTATCATCCATTTGATCTTGATTGACATATATCATCGCATATTTTAATTTTTTAGATACATGAACCATGTGTCCAAATTTTTTTATGTGTTTGACATGTTTCATTTGATGAAACCAAACTACTAAACCTTGGCGTTTAACGATCATATAGATACCTCACTTCAAAATGGATTATACTTTAAGAGGCCTTGCAGCCACAACCGCTGCTTCCAGAACCACAGCCACAGCCGCCATCTGTTAGCGCAGCACCATCCATTGGAACTTTCACTTTATCACTCACACTAAAAGCAACAAGTTGGCTTACTTCATCAAGTAGTTTTTGCAAGTCTGTTTCAGCCATTTTATAAGCTGCAATGGTTTCATGCATATCCATTTCCCGTTTAGCTACACGAATTTCTTTCATAATTTTACTATAATCAGGATGATATCTGCCGAAGCGCTCCACCTCATCATAAGACTCCTTGACTTTAGTGAAGTGACTAATTAAGTCCTGTGCCTCTTGATCTTGATCCATCGTTTCTTTTGCTTTATTAAAATTCTGCATTATATCTGATTCGATAACCATTTGACCTAATGCTTCAGATTCATCTAAAATATCAACAATTTCCATTGTTGCTAACATGAATGACACACCTCCATATTTTTATCATAATGTAATCGTCCATAATACTCCAACAACATGGTGCTAAACGCTAAGTTGAAGATAAATATAGACGCTTACTTTCTGATAAATTTCGCCCACAATCAGTAAGAATTGAAAACATCTAGTGATTGAAGTCTTACTTTATCATACCAATAATTGAAGAGAAATAAAAGAGGCAGACTCTTAATCATTCCATGAGCCTGCCATTTCCATTAATAACCGTATCATTTGTATGTTTTGCTGTGTTTTTTCCAACCGTTGAGGTAATGTTTTTCCGTAATATTGCTTTGATGCTAACTCTAGTTCGCTTAATCTGTTAGGCTCTCTTGTTAGATAACGATACCATTGTGGATTTCTTCTGATAAAACGCCATATGTCTTCGCGCTGCTGTATCAATCGATAAGTGTCCGGTTCCATTCAAACCCCCCCTAATCTTTTGGACGATTGAACATCTGATCAGACGGAGAGGAAGATATTTGATTACTTCTAAATTGCTTAAATTGGTCAATTAAGGTTAATATATTGCCGATAGCTCCGTTCAAATCATTAATATGATTCTCAACTTGATTGACATCTAAGTGTTCTATGTGTTTCCATAACTTTTGATAAAGCTGACTGGAACTTGTGCTTTCTTCAGCCTTTACTTCACCATTTTTTTTATATTTTTCCCATGTAGGATCGTCTTCACCTAATAACACATATTTCTCATACGTTTCTTGCAGGTTTAATTCGCCCTCTCGCACTTTTTTTATCAATAAGGGGTGTTCATGAATAAACGTTTTAAATTGTTGAACAGAAGTATGAGATGAATTTTTCATTGTGCGTGCTCCTTCCCTCATGATCTTCCTATCTTAATATATGCGAATTACCTACATTTGTGTACTTACTTACTATTTTCCGAGAAAATTTTGTGTATAATACGATTGATAAACTCCTACACCTAAATGAGTATAATCTTCTTTTAATAAAGCCTCACGGTGTCCTTCACTGTTAAGCCAACCATGGATCACCGCTGGGCCATCGATATAATGAGCAGCGATGTTTTCACCCGCTACTAAATAATAGGCATTTGCAGCTAGCAAACGTTCCTTTAGACCATCTCCATTTTGACTATAATGTGAAAAGTAATTTTCTTTCACCATATCTTTACTGTGGTTCTTAGCTGCTTGAGCTGCCTGATCATCCCAAGTTAGCGTCTCTAGCTCATAAACCTTTCGAACTTCATTCGTTATTTCAAAAATCTGCTTCTCTATACTCAGTTCTATTTCTTCCATCTTACTTTCCGAAGGAGCATCAACTTCTTTTAACTTGCCCCAGTAAAATAGTTCATATGGTTTAAGTATTTCTAAAACTTCCTTATTTAACATTCGTATACCTACTAGTTTGTTTGAGAATTGATCCAGGTATAATTGAGCAAATACTTCTTCTGATAATGGAACTATCGGCCGTTGTTTAAGGTCTTGTTCCGATAATTTGAATTTAAGATGATCAACTTCTATTTCTTTAGTAAACGTATACGTGGTTTCTAAAGTTTCTACATCTTGTCCTATTTTTAAAGGTCTGAAATCCAGTGTAGACGAATTGGAATATATACTGATGACTTTATTATTTTTAACAGCGACCTGGATGTAATAATTTTCATTTTTATAAATCCACCAGTCATAGTTATACATAGATGGGTCTTTTCGCAGTGGGTCTCCAAACTCAGATTGGAATGTTTCTATATCCTGGTTAATATATTTCCAGATCGCATCCTGCTGTTCAATAAGTGTATGGTCTTTAGCAAATTGTTCTTTAATTTCTGTTGTCTGTACTAGTTTATTATGATAAATAGCTTCTTTCGGTTCTTCGTCTTGATCAAAATAAAATACACTAAAAGTGATTCCCACAAACAGAAAAAATATTACTGCTATAATTTTAAACTTCATCACACACCACCTAAATTGCTTGGAATTTATAATACTATTTTTATAACTATATGCATGTTCTTTTTATTGATGAAAGTTTTTATCAAGGAATATCCTTTTTAAATTGCATCTTTTCGCATTTCATACTATTATAGTTTTAGTGATAATTTTAGATGGGGTGAAAGTATGAAAATTACAGACACAGGAATTGAAGACAATTTAATCGATTTGAAGCCCTTAGACCATGCAATGGAAAAAGCTAACTTTGTACGTGCAGGGCAATGGGACTATGAAAGGGTTACATATGATTATAAAATCGGTTCACCAGAGAAAAACATTACGTATTACATAAGAGTGCAAGGATATGCGGTTGAAGGTGACGTAGATAAAGGTGATGCTGTCATCAAATTATTAACTCCTTTACTTGGGAAGCATTATTATCCTACGGGAATCGAATACGGCGAAAAGGAAGAGTTTCCACCTACAACAGTGGAGCGCGCTTCAACATTATTAAAAAACGCTAAGCAAAACTTCGAACCTTTTGTTAAAAACTAAGTTTCACTTTAAATGAGCGGCTGTATACGTAATACAGTCGTTTTTCATAATACATAAACATCTTCTTTCTGAAAGGAGTTATGATAGTAATTAAATGAAAAATATATCTAAAAAACATATAAAATTATTCTTTATTATACTTTTATTGATAGTAGCGGCTATTCTTATCTTGCCTGTATCTATCCCCTTAATTTTAGCTTTTATTACGGCATTAATTCTTAATCCTGTCGTACGCTGGATTATACAAAAACTTAGATTAAGCCGTAAACTAGCTGTAACAATTGTCTTTGTGATTTTTCTTGTAATTATTAGTACAATTGGTACTTATGCCGTTACTAAGATTATCGGACAAGTTGTAAATTTTGCTGAAAACGCACCTTCATATATGCTTTCAGTAAAAGACCAAGTATTAGAATGGGAAGAAGATTTGGATCATTTTACAGAAGATTTACCTAATGAATTCGTCATTGAAGTAAAAAAACAGATTCAATCAACTACAACATCCTTGAGTGATAACCTAAGAGATATGGTACGCATTGAAAAAATTGCTAATATAGCAAGTGAAATCCCTAATTATTTGGTTAGCTTTATCGTATATTTGATTGCTCTATTTATGTTTATGCTAGAGTTACCTCGATTAAAAGCAAATGCATATAAACATTTAAAAGAGACTACTGCTGAAAAAGTAAAATTCATGAATGATCGTTTGTCCTATGTAATATTTGGTTTCTTTAAAGCACAATTTTTAGTTAGTATTATCATATTTATTGTTTCCTTAATCGGATTATATATTATTGTGCCTGAATATGCGTTAATCATGTCCATTATTATTTGGATCATTGATTTTATACCTATCATTGGTTCTATTGTAATATTAGGACCATGGGCACTCTATATGTTAATCACAGGCGATTTATTTATTGGCAGTCAATTAGCCATACTTGCTGTCATCCTGTTAGCGATCCGAAGAACCGTGGAACCAAAAGTAATGGGTAAACATATAGGACTGTCTCCTTTAGCTACACTGATCGCCATGTATATCGGTTTAAAGCTATTAGGAATATTAGGATTTATTGTTGGACCGCTGATTGTTATCGCATTTAATTCTGCGAAAGAAGCAGGAATCTTTAAAACAAATTTTAAAATTTAGTATTTTCCTTAATTAAAATGCCCACAAGAAGTAGATCTTCTTGGGGGCATCCTTTGTTTGATTATTAAGTTCCGAGAATTGCTTTTAATAAGCTTGTGGTTTCTCCACCTTCATAAAATACATATAATAATAAATAGACAGCTACTCCTGTTATAGCAGTAAAAAACCATAACACACTAGTAACAGGACCAATTTTTTGATGCTTTTTTATATTTCGTTTAAAGGCTAATACCAAGGTTACAACGCCAAAAATAGCTCCTGTAGTTGCTAGCGTAATATGAAAGATTAGAAAAACTGTATAATAGATTTTTAAATCTTCCGGACCACCAAAGCTTGTATTACCGATAAAGATCGTCCTCGATATATAAATAATAAAAAAGCAAAGTGCGCTAATTGCTGCAGCAACCATTGTTTTTTTATGTGCCTTATATTGTTTTTTGACAATTAATCGCCAACCTATGGCAACGAGAATTGCACTTAAAACAATAAAAAAAGTACTTATTGTTGGTAAAATTTCCATTTTCCCAACTCCTTCCGACCTTATATTTGTTCTGTTTGATGATTTTCCGGTAACGGATCAATTTTATCTGTTCCACTTCTAAACCAAGGAAAGAAAATACGTGCCAGAATTGCTCCATAGATAATTTCTTGAGTGATCTTCATAACGATACCACCAAGTTGTTGATCTTCTAGTACCCCTATAGGGGAGAACATTTCAGGTCCACTTAATGACAGTCCACTTAACACATCTCCTGGCACACACAGTGCTAAAGCTTGAATCCATCCACCAGTTGCTCCATAAGTGGTGTAAATGGTATCTGTCGAAAATATAATAAGAGCACATGCAGGGGTGATTAATATCCCGTTGGCGGCAATATAACCTATTTTTAATAAAGGCGACATTGTATCCATTTCTTTTAATGGAGTGAAAATAGGCCACCATACTATAAAAGCAGTGAATAAAATAGTAAGTGAGATACTTGCATGTGCGATGTCATTTGCTTTGGCAAAATCAAAAATTACTGGGATATGATAAAAAGAAAATGTCCCATTGAACAATAATAATGCAATTAATGGTTTTGTTAGTAGTTTCAGTATTTGTTTCAATACTGGAACTTCAAATACTTTTCGCCAAAACCATGTAGGAATTCCTTTAATTATTAAAATTGGAAATAATAAATAGTACAAAGCCATTTGGATCATGTGTGCCGTAAACATTATATGTGATAATAAATCAATAGGAGATCCCTTAATAACATATAATAACAATAAACCGCCATAAAAAAACAGCATCTGTTGCATATCTGCTTTTTTTGAATCCTTTCGTCTTATAAAAAGAGCATAATAAACCAATGCTAATACTACAATGAACACGGCATAGTATGGACTCCATAATGCTCTAAAGCCGAATATTTGTAAATCCTCTAACATATATGATCACTCCAATTAATATCATGACAACTAGTCCTTATTATACCGAAGTTGCACAGGATTAAAAAGCAATATATCAACAATTATTCAACAATTTAATGAACAAAACAAAGCCCACTCAAAAAAACCAACCTTCAACAAAGTAGACAAAAACTGCGAAGTAAACTGTTGTAAATTTATTAACCAAAGTAGTAATTTTGAAATGTTTATTTACTAGACATCCGCTCCGGCTGCCCACTTCCCTTTTACCACAGGCACAAGTGCAACATCTACTCAAGCAAGCTTTCGTAGTGTTTTCTATGCAGTGGGGTTTTCCCTTCAGCTAACTTTTTAAGCATAGACCGCTTGAAAAAGTGGATCTTCAGAAAAAACATTCCCACAGGAGTGAAAGCGGGCGGCCTGCGCTATACATATATTCTGCAACGGTTGCGACAGTTATCATTCTGAGCTATCTATATGAATTTAATTTAAATAATGAGTTAAATAGTCGAAATTTCAATTCTCGCATTCATTGTAGAACTTCACCTTGCGCAAGCGTCCACTTCGACTCCTGGGGGACCAGCGCGATCTGAAGATCCACTTTGTAAAGTGACCTTCTTTACAAAGTTAGCTGAAGACGCGCCCCCTGGAAAGCGAAGTGGGCAAGCCGGAGCGGTTGTTACGCATATAATTACATTCAAAATTACCACTTCAGTTAATTCGCAGTTTAGTTTTATATATCATAAAAAAAGCTTGAGAAGTGTTTAGACTTCTCAAGCTTCATTTTTACCACCAAACTAATGCAGCTAATGCTAGAATGGTTAGAAAGGCTGCAAATGCTCCGCCGTAGAACATCATCGCTGGTAATTCATGTCCTTTATGACTCATATGCATGAAATAGTACAGTTGAAAACCTACTTGTATACCTGCTAATACGAGTAATATTGGAATTACGAATAATTTATCTAAGCCAGATGCTACCATTGCAAAAGCAATAATGGTGAAAATAATCATTAGAGCAAATGTAATTACCTGTTGTTTCATTTCTTCTTTTCTTTTTTGTTTTTCGTATTCAAATTGTACTGGAGATTCAGATACTTTTTCTGGCATTTAAAGCACCCCCATAAGATACACTACAGTAAAGATAAATACCCATACAACATCAATAAAGTGCCAATATAGACTCGCAACATAAAACTTAGGAGCGTTGTATAAATTTAAACCTCTTTTCGCGTTACGAATCATTAGGGAAACGATCCAAAGTAAACCGAATACAACGTGACCACCATGGAATCCGACTAACGTATAGAAAGCAGATCCAAAGGCAGAAGATCTCAACGTAAATTCATACTCATGAATATAATGATAGAACTCATAGATCTCAAATCCAAGGAATCCAAGACCAAGAGCTACCGTTATTCCCAACCAGATTTGCATCTTTTTAAAATCATTATTTTTCATATGATACATTGCATATACACTGGTCAGTGAACTTGTTAATAATAACATCGTCATGATAAATACTAACTCTAGACCAAACAACTCTTCTGAGGATTTACCACCATTTGTAGAATCATTAAGGGCTAGATACGTACCAAATAAACTAGCAAAAAGAACTGCTTCTCCACCTAAGAAAAACCAAAAACCCATAAATTTATTTTTACCTTCTAAGGTGGCTTTCTCAGGGTTTTGAGGCATTTGTCCTGGGTTTAATACATCATGTTCACTCATTATTCCCCTGCCTCCTTTTTCAAGTCTTCTTTATGGATATGGTATCCTAGATCATCTTTAACAGATCTGAGTAACATACACCCTAGAGTAATACCCATACCAACAAATACTAGTGATAACCATGCTATGTCTTGTTTTTGATAAATAAAACCAAATCCAGCGATAAACAAGCCTAGAGACATTACAAATGGTATGAAAGAATTGTTTGGCATATGGATATCTGTCAGTGGCTCTGCAGGTGTCATACCTTTTCTGCCTTCCATTTTTTCAATCCATAAAGGATCTAAACCACGTACTAATGGTAATTGTTTAAAGTTATAAAAAGGTGGTGGTGATGGAATTGCCCATTCTAAAGTACGTCCATCCCACGGATCTCCACTTACTTTTTCATTTTTTACAGATGTCTTAATAATATTAATTAATAAGACGATCGTACCAACTCCCATTAAGAAAGCACCTATTGTACTAATTAAATTACCTAAATCTAAATTCTGACCTTCTAAATAGGTCCAATAACGACGTGGCATCCCCATTAAACCTAAGAAATGTTGGATAAAAAATGTCAAATGGAAACCGACAAAGAATAACCAAAATGTTACTTTTCCTAATTTTTCATCTAAAATTGTTCCGAACATTTTCGGCCACCAATAATGGGTACCTGCAAATAAAGCAAATACTACACCACCAACTATTACATAATGGAAGTGAGCAACAACAAAGTACGTATCATGATATTGGAAGTCAGCAGATGCCGCTGCTACCATTACACCCGTCATACCTCCTAAAGTGAAGGTAGGTATAAATCCAAGTGCCCATAACATTGCTGTGTTAATTTGAATATTACCACCCCAAAGGGTAAATAACCAGTTAAAGATTTTGATACCTGTTGGTACAGCAATCGCCATTGTTGCTACAGCAAAGATTGAATTCGCTGCAGGTCCCATTCCAACTGTAAACATATGGTGAGCCCAAACCATGAACCCTAAAAACCCTATTAATACTGTCGCAAAAACCATTGCCGTATAACCAAATAGACGTTTTTTAGAAAAAGTTGAAATGATTTCACTAAATATACCAAAAGCAGGTAAGGCTAGAATGTACACTTCAGGGTGTCCAAAGATCCAGAATAAATGTTGCCAGATCACTGAATTACCACCCATTGAAGGATCAAAGAAACCTGAACCAAATAAACGGTCAAACATCATCAAAAATAAGCCAACCGTTAATGCCGGAAATGCAAATAAAATAAGTGCACTTGCAACAAAAGCAGTCCATGTAAATAAAGGCATACGCATATAAGTCATACCAGGGGCACGCATATTAACAATCGTTACTAGGAAGTTAATCCCCCCCATTAACGTCCCTGCACCTGAGATCTGAAGACCTAATACATAATAATCTACACCTTGACCAGGTGATGTTGTGGAAAGTGGCGCATAAGCTGTCCAACCAGCATCTGCCGCTCCACCAGTGAACCATCCTACGTTTAGCATGATACCACCAAATAAAAATAACCAGAAACTTAATGAGTTGACAAATGGAAATGCAACATCACGTGCCCCGATTTGCAAGGGCACTACTGCATTCATAAAAGCAAAAATTAACGGCATCGCTGCCAAAAATATCATGGTTGTTCCGTGCATGGTTATTAATTCATTGTAAAAACCCGCACTAACAAAGTCGTTCATCGGTTGCACTAATTGCCATCTAATTGCAAGTGCTTCTAAACCACCTAGGATAAAGAAGAAACCACCCGCAATTAAATACATAATAGCAATTTTTTTGTGGTCTACTGTTGTTAAGTAGTCCCAAATAGTAGAACCGAAGCTTTTTTTATTTGTAGCTACTAATGTACTCACGTTTAGTTAACCTCCCTTTAATTGTTGTTCTCTGTCTCATCTTTTTTAAATTGCTCTACACTATCTACAGGTTCATCTGTTGCTTTTAACTCCATCAAAAAGTCAGCAATTTTTTCTGCATCTTCTTCTTCCATTGAATTATCTTGTAAATATGGAGCGCTAAGCATACCATTACCTGGTTTTATTTCACCTGGATTCATAATCCAGTCTACAATAGCTTCTTTGCTGTAATTTTTGATACCAGCTACCATTGTTCGATTTCCAAAATCAGCTAAATTTGGTCCGACAACAGGGTTACTCGAACTAGCATCTATTGCATGACAGCTAATACAACTATTAGCGAACATTTCTTGTCCTTCTTGTGCTGTAGAAGATTCAGCTGTGTATTCAGGATCCGTGTTTTTCATACCTTCTACCCACTGATCATATTCTTCCTGACTAACCACTACAACTTTGAAATCCATTAAAGAGTGTGAATCACCACAAAACTCTGTACATTTCCCCCAATAAACGCCTTCTTCATATGCTTCAATGTACATCGTATTTTCATTATCAGGGTTTACATCCATTTTCCCTGAAATAGACGGTAACCAGAATGAATGAATCACATCACTTGATAACATGTTCAAATAAACTCTTTCATTTACTGGAATGTAAAGCTCCTGGCTTGTTTGTATTTCTTCATTTGCATATTCAAAATTCCACCAGAATTGCATCCCTTGCACATTAACATTAATACTGTCTTCTTTTTCTGATTCATCTGCTAAATCATATGTACTAGCAATGGTTGGAACCGCGATAATAATTAGAAGTAAAATAGGAATTACTGTCCAAACAACCTCTAACGTTTTGTTCCCCTCTGTTTGTTTCGGAATATGATTTTCTTGTCCTTTTCTTTGACGGAATTTAAAAATTACATACACATAAATCGCCATTACAACAATAAAGACAAAAATCATTACTAAAATTGATATCAAAATGACATTAAATGATTCCTCTGCTCCATATCCTTTTGGTACTAATGCAGTTAGATTGTCTTTACCGCACGCAGAAAGTATGATTACCAAAAAAGAAAATAATGACAGAGTTCGGATTTTTCCCATCCATTCTTTCATTTTTAACCCTCTCTTTCTCTTTTTAACTTAATATATTATTTAGAAAAACCTGAAAAAATTCAAGTTCTACTGACAAAAAACTCACACTAGCTATTATAACAAATTACTCGGAAAAGTAATAATAATCATTGAAAAGAAAATGATTGTTAAATATAACAAGGAATAGACAAACATTTGATTGGCCCATTTATGATCATCTTTTGCATAGAAACCCTTAATTGCTAAAACAAACCATCCGATATTTAAAATGGAAGCTAATACAATAAAAAGCAATCCCAACTGATGTAAGAAAAAAGGAATCGGGATTAAACAAATGATATAGATTAACATTTGTCGCTTCGTAATTTCAAAACCATGAATAACTGGGAGCATTGGTACATTAGCATTTCGATAATCTTCTACTTTTTTCATGGCTATTGCTAAAAAATGTGGTGTTTGCCAAATGAATATCAATAGGAATAACACCCATGCGATTGCGCCTGTATTAGGTTCTACGGCTGACCACCCGATTAATGGTGGTACGGCACCAGATAAACTTCCGATAGCTGTATTGATTGTATATTTGCGTTTAGACCAAATCGTATATAAAACCACATAGCTAAACCATCCTAATAAACCAAAAAGAGCCGTTTGAATAGATGCTAATGATAACACTAAAAGTCCTATTACGGAAAGTGCTATTCCGATCGTAAGCACATGGAAGATATTAATTGTGCCTGTCACAGTAGGTCTTGATTGAGTTCTTTTCATCATTTGATCAATATCACGATCATAATAATTATTAATCACACAACCTCCTGCTATAACAAATGCAGTTCCTATTAAAGTTACAAGCAAAACATGCCAATATTGTGATAAGGAGGAGCCAGTATAGAACAAGGCTAACCAAAAACCGGCAAATGCAGTCATTGTGTTCGAATTAATGATACCAACCTTCAACAATGATTTTAATTCTGACCAACTATACAAATATTCATTAGTGTGTGTTGATATAATCGGTTCATTCGAAGAAAACTCCATTTTATCCATTTTTATTGTTACCTCCTTTCCAATATTTCAATACTTAAAAGTATGTAAAATCAAGTAGATTACAAATAATAATCCCACTATGTAAAACATCAAACAATGATATTGTACCATGTATTACGCTGCTTCGCTATTTAAGTTGTCTAGAGATTTTTAAATATGACATTTTTGTGAACAATCAAATGAATAAGAATATATATGACACGAAGTAACTTTAATTTGTTATAATTAACAAGATTTTGATAAGATTCCTTCTATTATACCCTATTTATTTCTAGCATAATCCATTGTCATATTGCAAGATTTTTAACAAAGTGTATTTAGTAATGAAAGATGTTAAGCTATGAAAAGAATAATAGGTAATCAGCTAGACGAAGAGGTGTGTATATTCATGAAATTTTTAAAATATTTATCCGTTTTATCCACAATAGCTATGATGTTTGTACTCGTTGGAGGTGCCCTTGTAACTAAAACAGAGTCTGGTATGGGTTGTGGCGCTAATTGGCCATTCTGTTACGGTGATTGGTCTTTTGAAATGTTTATCGAGCTTAGTCACCGTTTAGTTTCAGGAGCCACAGGTTTTTTAGTACTGTTATTGTCCATTCTATCCTGGAAGTTAATCGGCCATATTCGAGAGACAAAATTTTTAGCATTTGTTTCGATTTTCTTTTTAGTTGCCCAAGGTTTAATAGGAGCTGCTGCAGTTCTTTGGTCACAGTCTGACTTTGTGTTGGCACTTCACTTTGGAATTTCTCTTATTTCTTTTGCTGCCGTTTTATTACTTACTTTATTAATTTTTGAAATAGACCAGAAGTTTGATGCATCCTCATTAAATATTACAGTAACTTACCGTAGACAGTTTATCTGGTTAACCGTTTATATAATGTTTGTAGTATATTCCGGAGCTTTAGTAAGACACATTGATTCTAGTCTAGCCTGTCAAAGCTGGCCATTTTGTAATAATAGTCAACCTTTTAGTTTTGACTATCATTTAGGCCAATGGGTACAAATGGGACATCGTTTATTAGCGGGAATTGCATTTGTTTGGACTTGGTTTATATTCTTTAGGATCAAACGTGATTATCGTCATCATCGAGTCATGTACCAAGGATGGATGATCGCGACTATTTTTATTTCCATCCAGGTTATTTTAGGAGCATTTATTATTTTTACCATTGGTAACTTAATCATAGCTTTATTACATGCATTATTTATTACATTGTATTTTGGATTGTTATGCTATTTCTTATTATTATCTTATCGGAGTAGTAAAATATAATACATTTAGGATTGTCAAACAACCTAAAAAAAGCAAAGCCTAATATTCTGGCTTTGCTTTTTTTATAGCTTATGACATTTTATCAAGACTTATTCGAAAGTAGAACTTATATTATCTTGAAGAATAGGTTTGTCTAAACCTATTGGAAGACACCTGTTTGTTTAATTCTAAATCTTCCGGCGTCGTTGAATTTTCATTGAATCGCTGATAATTTACATGTCTAGCAATGTTATTTAAAATACCAACAGAAAATAACAATACAACTAATGATGTTCCACCATAGCTAACAAATGGTAATGGTACACCTGTAATAGGCAATAACCCACTAATCGCTCCTAAGTTAATGATAGCCTGAATGCCTATCATAGCAGATATTCCTATCGCAAGGAGACTTCCAAATGCATTTTCGCACTTTTTAGCAATAAATAATCCTCTTAACACAATAATACTTAGATTAACGAGAACAAATAATACACCAAACAAACCAAGTTCCTCAGACACTACAGCCATAATAAAATCGCTTTCCGCTTGTGTTAAGTAACCTAATTTTTGTATGCCTTGTCCTATGCCTACTCCTGAAATACCTCCGGTACCGATTGCGATATAGGACTGAATAAGCTGATAACCGCTATCTTCAGGATCTTCAAATGGTTGATAGGCTCCAGTAAACCGTGATGCCTTTTCATCGGTTACCATTTGAAACCCGATTGCTACCAAAATAGTAATTCCGATAAAAATTAATAATGATAAGTGTCTGAATTTTATTCCTGAACTAAAGATAACCGTACAAGCAATTGAAAAAATGATAGCAGCTGTCCCTACATCAGGCTGCTTAATAATTAATGCTAGCAATAGACTGGTTATCGCAAGTGGTGGTAATACAGCTTTAAAAAAATCACCTATGTAAGCTTGTTTCTTTGTATAAATGGCTGCTAAATAGATAATTAAACCAATTTTAACAAGTTCAGATGGTTGAACTGATAAAGGTCCAAGGTGTATCCAAGATTTAGAGTAATTAATCGTAACCCCAAATAATTCAACAGCTACTAATGCCAGTAACATTCCTAGAACAATCCATTTGGTTAATTTCTGATAGACTTTATAATTAAAAAAACACGCAAATAAAAAACCAACTAATCCGATTACTAACCACATACCTTGCTTTAATGCCATACTATATGCGGGTTCACCTTTCACCAAAACAGATGTTACCATACTCGCACTATAAATCATTACAATACCAAACCCTGACAAAAGTAAAGGTGGTAGCATTAATAAAAAATCAAATGTCTTTGTTTTTCTTTTCATATTGTATACCTCGATATCTTCTATATCATTGTACTTATTCTATCACAAATAGAGCTTCTATTAATATAGGACATTTTATACAATATTAACTAGAAACATAAAAACTTTGCCAATAATGGCAAAGTTTTCGAACTTTTAAAATCACACGTTTTGTGATGCTTCGTGAAGTACATTTAGTTGTCTTTCCAAATTATCCAGTAACTCTTTACCATCCTCTTCTTGAATGAGATCTAATCGGACAGCAAAATCTATTTCTCTAGATAATCCAAACATCTGAGTATCTAATACTTCTTCGTATAAAGGGCACTGAGGCATGGTTAAATTATCTATTTGAACTTTGATTAATTGCAAAATCTTATCCGCATCTGCCTTTAGAAGGGCATAGGCTTGCTTCTCTTTACTTAAAGCCACTTCAGGTATCAAAAAATCCCCTCCGTCTATAAAACTTCTATTCTTAATTTTATCGTGAAAATTTCTAAATTGCAAGATAATAAAAATGTTCACAATCGATATTCAGAGTTATAACTACTTGAAATGCATTTTTTTCATGAGTCTGCTATCCTTAATAGTAACGTATAAATGAAGAGGTGAAAGATATTGATAATTCAAATTAAAGGAAATGTTAAATATCCTATAACATTAGACCCAAGTGTGTGGATCTTTGATGACAGAAAAGTCAAGTTGGAAGAGGCATTTAATGATACTCCTCCCTCAAACGAAGAAAAAATTGATTCTAACAGTAAGCTTAATAAACCACCTGTCAACAACAGCATCAAAAAATATAACAAAAAAGAATTACTCGAGAATTCGTATGTAATGCCTATCAAAGAATTTATTGAAAATGCTGAATTGAACGACAATGCTACCGAAGCTAACTTGATTATGAAAGAAAATAGTGAAAGAGTCTCAAAAGAGCAACTAATTAACAGTTATATGCTATTTTCTATCGATGGCAAACAAATAAATGATCAAGGTCCAGCATATTTGTATTTCGGCGATGGTTCAAATCAAAACAATCCAATAAAAGGTATTAAAGTGATCGAAATAATTTAAATAATTCATTCGTCCTTTCTTCTTCTCGTTAGTATATTTTATTATTTATTACAGAAAATATACGAAGAAGAAGGAGGGATTTTTTATGAGATATCTAATAGTGTGTATCATCCTGTTTTTGTTGTTAGGTTGTCAGCAGGACGTACAAGACAATGATCTATCCACTAGCACAGATGATTTTGGTGCAGTTCAAGTCAAAAACTCCGATCCATCTGTCACAGATGATTTGGATAATCAAGAAAAGGCTCAATATTTAGCTAACCTTGCAAGTAAAGTTCCAGATGTAAATGATGCTTCTGCTCTTATTACGAACAGAGGAGTAATTGTCAGTATTGATGTGAATGAAGATTTAGATAGGACGCATGTTGGATCAATAAAATACTCCGTGTTAGAAGCATTAGAACATGATCCATTCGGCAGAAAAGCAATCATTGTAGCTGATGCAGATTTGCATAAAAGAATACAAGGAATGGGAAATAAAATACAAGAAGGTCATCCTATTGAGGCAATAACTGAAGAACTTGCTAATATAACCAGTAGATGGATGCCTGAGCTACCTTTAAACAAAAATCAATCAGAAAATATAGATCAAAATAAACAAAAGATGGATGAAGAAGAAGAACAAGAATTGGAAAAAATAAATCAAGAGCAATCAAATCACCAGAAAGATCGGTAAATTAAAAACTTATAGAAAAACTCGGCATTAGTTAGTGCTGAGTTTTTCTTATAATTTGGACATTCGAACTTTCCTGATCGTCGAACTACTTCTTCGCTAATATTTTATGTTTTCGTAACCTACAATAATAAATTTTAATAAAAGAAGCCGTTATTTTTCGGCTTCTTTTGGTTAGGATTCTTTCACTTTATTATAATAATCAACGCCAAATTGAGAACCTTCAGCAACCATATCAGCGTTTTCTAAATTATCTCTTCCAGGGTCCCCTGCTTCTTCAATAGGCAACTCTGTGTCCTCATTAAGGAATGAGTTTCTTACTTCACTCCATTTATTCTTAAGCATATCTCTTCGGTTTTTATCCATTAATATATAGGATAAAGTAGCTACACCTGCAGCACCACCAACCATACTTATCATATTCCTTTTACGCATACCTAAACCATCCTTTCTGTAGTTCAATCTACTATAGTTTTACCCTGAGTTCCTAAAATAAAACCTGTTTTCGAATTTTATAAAGGTGTAAACTTCCAAAAGTGCGCTAGCATAAAAGGAAAATCACTTTATGGTTTTGTGCCGTTTTATGTTACAATTACAAAAAAGACAGACGAATAACTAGAGGTGATAACATGAGAGTGAAATGTGTAATATGTGATTCTATTAAAAAAATCGATAATGATTGCCCACAAGCTAAAAAGTTACGTAATCGTCTTATTCACACTTATATGTGCCCTGAATGTGACGAACGTATAAAGAAAAATACAATAGCAAGACATAAAACGGGTAATTTTAAACTATATAGAAAAAAAGAAGTACAAGATCAATATTTATCCTAATGATATAAGGGAAGAAAGCTTATAAAATAGTCAACTTTGTTTCATTGTTGTCACTTGAAACTTTTCGTTAAAACGATAAAACCGAGATAAACTCATAGGAAAGGCTGAGCAATCTTATTGCTCAGCCTTTTCGTTTGATTTATTTTGTTTTCGTTCTTGAGAAAGACGTAATCGATAAATCCCCATTACAACTGCTATAATAAATAAACTTTCTGCAAGTGGGAGATTCAATCCAAAAATAAGTGTTAAAATGAATACACCAATAAATAATAAGATATAAATAATTAAAGATTTTATAGGAGATAATTTTTTTGCAAACCCAAATTTATAAGCTAAAATTGCAAATAAAGCAACGGTCAGATAGAGTAATACAAACCCTCTAATTAAAATTGCCATCTCTCCATCATCTGCAACGTTTACCTCTCCGCCTAAATCCTTCATGAAAAAATCGGCCACTGGCCAAAGATTGTCGGGTACTTGAATAACTGTTTCTCTTTGCATGTGAAACCTCCAAAATTCTACATTCAAACAAATCTATTATACTTTAATCCACATATAAATACAATTTCTATAAAATTAAATTACTTTATGATATGCTTAAAAATAGTTCTATGTAGATGAGGTGACACAATGAAGTTTCAATTCTCGAAGTTTTTATTAGCAATTTGTGTGATTTTAGCATTTTCTGCAGCAGGCGTCGGTATTGCTCTTCGCAATATTTGGTTTATACTTGTAGCCTTTTTAATCGGATTTGCATTAATGGGTTTTGGAATCTCGCTAAAGAAAAAGGAATCCAAGTGAAAACTAGCAATCCTTTGACTGCTAGTTTTTTTCATTCATTTAGATTTATATTGTTTTACTTCAAATCAATATAATTGTCTAATAATTTCTCTTGTATTTGTTTATTTGTAGTTAATATGGTGTTCTTTTCTAAGATGTTAACTGGTTGTCCGTTTGCCTGGATAGTGACTCCGCCTACTTCATTCACTAAAATAAGTCCTGCAGCAAAATCCCATGGTGCTAAGCGCATAGTCAGATAAGCATCAACAATTCCTTCTGCTACGTATGCAAATTCTAAAGCTGCCGAACCATAAGATCTAGACCCACGACAATCCTTTATCAATTGCTGAACTTTTTTTTCATTAATGCGGCTATTTTCACATGCTAAAGAGCTATTTAAAGCGACAATACTTGTTTCTATATTTACTTGGTCAGACAATGGAGGTAACTTTATTGAATTTCGATAAGCTCCTTCTCCTCTAATTCCTGTATAAAGGACGTCATCCATGACATTATAGATAAAACCAATTTCACCAACTCCATTATGATATATACCTATTGAGATAGCAAAATTACGTTTTTGATGCACAAAGTTCATTGTTCCATCAATCGGATCGATAATCCATATCGTTCCATCCAGGGAGTCAACTTTATCTCCATATCCTTCTTCACCCACAATAAAATGGGAAGGATATTTTTCTCGTATTTTCTCGGCAAAAAACTTTTCCGTAGATCGATCTACTTCTGTTACTAAATCATTTACGTTTGACTTTGTATCGATTTGATAATTATCATGGATTTGTTCACGAATTAATTCACCCGCTTGATAAATCCATTTTTCTGCATCATTGTATATTTGTTGTCGGATTGGTATGTTCATCTACCTTCCTCCATTCTCCTTAGAGTACTTTCTATTTTAGCAAAGAAAGGAGTAATTGAAAAATATCAGGTATTTCTTTTGCATTTAAATAATAATTATTATAAAATTATAATGATAACAAACAGATAGAAAGGTGAAAATTATGACATTTAATGGTTTTAATAAGAAAGATTTTGCCACTTTCCATATTGAGGGGCTCGATCAAAGAATGGAAGCTATTCAAGAAAGAATTCAACCAAAATTTCAGAGTATTTACGAGGAAGTTGCCGATGATTTGAATGAAATCACCGGTCACCATATGTATTTACATATAGCCAAGCATGCTCGACGAACAGTAAATCCACCAAAAGATACTTGGTCTGCCTATTGCCATAACAAACGTGGATATAAAAAACACCCGCATTTTCAAGTAGGATTATGGAATGATAATTTATTTATTTGGTTAGCATATATATACGAATTGCCACACAAAAGTGAAATAGCAAAGAAATTTTTAAATGAATTAGAAGATATACAAAAAACAATTCCTAACGATTATCACATCTCGCTGGATCATATGAAAAATGAAGCATCACTAGTATCTGAAACGGATTTACAAGAATCATTAGAGAGATTTATGAAAGTAAAAAAAGGTGAACTGTTAATTGGAAGGAGAATTGCGGCAGATGATCCGATTGTTAAAGATGGAGAGCAATTAGTAGCAACAATCAAACAAACATTTCAGCAACTCGCGCCAATCTATCGCTCTTCATTGAATCTTTAAATAGTATCAAAGTGTCTCATAATGCTAAATAGAGACACCTTTTTGTCTATTTGTTGATACTTACATCTTTATCATCTCTTTATTGTCAAGCTCTTTTGCTTTCTTAATAACCCGAAAAGGGACATAACCAGACTGTTTTTCAAACTGTTTATCTAATTGTTTCTCTTCACTTTTAGATGGTACTATCTCTTTGTAACGATTGTAAGTGGCTATTAAATCTTGCTTCTGAACACCTTTTTCATAAGCTTTTTCAATCAAAGAATAATAATTAACCACATCTATAATTTCCTGAGTAGACCATGTTTCATCAATTGGATAGTTATAATTCATCGCATTACACCTCTTATTTAGATTCGATGATATTTTAACATGTTGTTTTATAGAAGTATAGCATCTAGCTATTCTTCTCATCAGAAGCGTGTATACTCGGTCTGATAACTCATTAATTAGTGGTTATTACACCATATTTTTATAAAACCAATAGCATTCCGTATATCCGGAAGTAAAGTGTGACATGCTTTTGTTCCTACCTTTATTTACTCTGGCAATTTTAATGTCATTGGATCAGCCATTTCATAGCCCTTCTCACGTAGACCTTTAACAATATCTTCTAATGCAGCGGCTGTCCACTCTCGGTCATGCATTAATAGATTAGCTCCTGGTTTTAGCAAGGAATATGTAACGTCTACTTCAGGACCTTCTCCGGAAATCATTGCCTCGGTTAATTTTTCAGCCTCCATATAAGGTTCAAAATAATCATAGCCATATGTCCAGTTCATTAATAACATTCCCTCGTCTTCTACTAGTTGCTTAGCATAATCAGTGTTTTCACCAAATGGGGCTCTGAAAAATTTTGGTTTTTCCCCTATGATTTGTTCAATGAGATTATTTAGATTAATTATTTCTTCCTTTTGCTTCTCTTTGGATAGATCGGTTAAATTAAAATGATTATATGTATGGTTCCCAATTGGAAAACCCATATCATGGATTTCACGTAACATTTCTTTATTTTCTTCACTTTCTAAGAAATGTCCATTTGCAAAAAAAATAGCTGATGCATCTAATTTTTTTAAAGTTTTTGCCATATCTAAGGCATAATCATCAGGTACGTCATCAATGGTTAGTAACACAACCTTTTCATTGGTACCCTCTTCTAATGGAATTAAATTCGACCCTTCATCTAATTCATACAGTGGTTCTTTAATTTCTTCATGAACAGAGGTTTGCTCTGTTTCATCTTCTATTTCAGTTTCTTCCTCAGATACTGTTTCTTCAGTCGGATTCGTTTCCTTGTTATTTGAATCTTGTTCTATTGCTTGACCTTCATCTGGTTTTTTTTCGTTTTCATGATTACTACATGCAACTACTAAAAGTAGTGAGCAAACTAATAGACACAATACTATACTTTTTCTAAACAAAACTAATTTCCTCCTAAAAAGTGTTATAATTTTTTGTAAAAAAAAGAGTCTGCACGCGCAGACTCTTTTTAACATTATTTTACAATGTGGATTGGTGTACCCATTGCAACTTCTGCTGCTTCCATTGTAATTTCACCTAACGTTGGGTGAGCGTGAATTGTGAGTGCTAAGTCTTCAGCTGTCATACCAGCTTCAATAGCTAGCCCAACTTCTGCAATCATATCACTAGCGTTAGGACCAGCGATTTGACCACCAATTAATAAACCGTCCTCTTTACGAGTAACAAGCTTAATAAAACCATCACTATCGTTCAATGATAAAGCACGACCATTTGCTGCAAATGGGAATTTAGATGCTACTGCATCATATCCTGCTTCTTTTGCATCTTCTTCTGTAAAACCTACAGATGCAAGTTCCGGATCAGAGAATACGACAGCTGGAATTGCATTGTAATCAATAACAGAATTCTCACCTGCAATAACTTCTGCGGCAATTTTACCTTCGTAAGATGCTTTGTGCGCTAATGGTGGTCCAGCTACAATATCACCAATTGCAAAAATATTATCTACACTTGTGCGACATTGCTCATCAATCTTAATAAGACCTTTGTCATCCATTTCAATTCCTACTTGCTCTAAGCCAATTTCTTCTGTATTTGGTTTACGACCAACCGTAACCAATACATAATCCGCATCAATGGTTTCTTCTTTACCTTTTGCTTCATATGTTACTTTTACACCATCTTTTGTTTCTTCTACACCCTTAGCCATAGCTTCGGTAACAATTGTCGCACCTTTATTTTTTAATTTCTTCTTCACTAAGGCACTCATTTGTTTTTCGAAACCACCAAGAATATCCTTCAATCCTTCAAGAATGATAACTTCCGTACCAAAATTGGCATAGGCTGTACCTAATTCTGTACCTACATATCCTCCACCAATTACTACCAGTTTCTTAGGAATTTCTTTTAAGTTAAGAGCACCTGTTGAATCCAGCACACGCTCAGAGTATTTAAAAGATGGTAATTCAATAGGAGTTGAACCTGTTGCAATAATACAGTTTTTGAAAGTGTATGTTTGAGAATTTTTATCATCCATCACTTTTGCTGTATTTTTGTCCACAAAATATACTTCACCGGATACAAGGTCCACTTTATTACCTTTTAATAATCCTTCTACACCGCCAGTTAATTTTTTAACCACGGAGCCTTTCCATTCTTGAACTTTAGAAAAGTCTACCGAAACATTTTCAGATTTAATTCCTAATGCTTCATCCCCATGTGCATGTTCTACACGGTGACCTGCTTGGATTAAGGCCTTAGACGGGATACAACCTACGTTAAGGCATACACCACCAACGTCACCTTTTTCTACTACTGTAACTTTTTGACCAGTCTGCGCTGCACGGATTGCTGCAACATAGCCCCCTGGCCCAGAACCTACTATTAGAGTATCTAATTCGATCGGAAAATCTCCTACTACCATTTGTTTACCCCTCCATCATAATTAATTGTGGGTCTTCTAATAAACGTTTGATTTGATTTAATGCGTACTGTGCAGTGGCACCATCCACAATTCTGTGATCAAAACTTAATGATAATGCTAATACTGGTGCTACAACAATTTCCCCATCACGCACTACTGGTTTCTCTGCAATACGTCCTATGCCTAAAATCGCTGCTTCTGGATAGTTAATGACTGGCGTAAACCATTGTCCACCTGCAGATCCAATATTTGTAATGGTACAAGATGCACCTTTCATTTCATTAGGAGCAAGTCTACCTTCTCTTGCTTTCCCAGCCAATTCATTAATTTCACTTGAAATATTAAAGATAGATTTAGCATCAGCATTTTTTACAACAGGTACGAGCAATCCTTTTTCCGTGTCTGCTGCAATACCGATATTATAATAATGCTTTTGAATAATTTCATCTGTATCATCATCTACAGAAGCATTTAAGATCGGATATTTACTTAATGCTGAAACCAACGCTTTTACAACATATGGTAAGTAAGTAAGCTTAATTTCTTGTTCAGCTGCAATTGGTTTAAATTTCTTACGGTGTGATACTAATTCTGTTACATCTACTTCATCATGCAATGTAACATGTGGTGCTTTGTGTTTTGAATTAACCATCGCATTCGCAATTGCTTTACGAATTCCACTCATTTTTTCGCGAGTTTCTGGGAATTCACCTTCAGGAACAGTACTCGCAGAAGTCTTTTCTTTTCCTTCACTAGACTGATCAGCAGACGCTGTTGATTCTGCTTTTTGATCACCGCCCAAGTAAGCTTCTATGTCTTCTTTTAATACACGATTATTTTTACCTGAACCTTGTACTTCCGTAATATTTACATCGTTATCACGTGCATATTTACGAACAGAAGGCATCGCAATTACGCGGTTGTTTGGATCTTTTGCTGCAGGCTCTTGGCTTTCTTGTTTATCCGCTTTTTCTTCAGAAGCTTCTTCTTTTTTCTCTTCCTTCGGTTCTTCTTTTGTTTCAGACTCTTGATTATCATCAGAAGAACCTTCATCTTCATAACCTTCTGCATCGATCGTGATAATGACTTCACCAACTGTCGCTACAGAACCTTCATCAAAATGAACTTCTTTAACTGTACCTTCTACTGGTGAAGGAATTTCAACCACAGCTTTGTCATTTTGAACTTCACAAAGGACATCGTCTTCTTTAATTTCTTCGCCAGCTTTTACAAACCATTTTACAATTTCACCTTCATGGATACCTTCACCAATGTCAGGCAATTTAAATTCAAAAGCCATTCAAATGACCTCCCGTCTCGATTTTGTTACTTAGAAATTAATAACTTTATTTACTTTTTCAATAATATCGTTATAGTTTGGTAACCATACTTCTTCTGCTTGAGTAAATGCATATACTGTATCAGGAGCGGCTACTGTTAAAATAGGAGCTTCTAAGTGTAGTATTGCTCTTTCTTGTACGTTAGATACCACATATGAAGCAATTCCTGCTTGACGTTGTGCTTCTTGTACCATAACCATACGATTGGTTTTTTCCACAGATTCGATAATTGTATCAAAATCTACTGGCATAACTGTGCGTAAATCTATTACTTCCGCATCGATACCGTCTTTTTCAAGGTCTTCAGCCGCTTTTAGTGCAGAGTGGACCATTGCCCCATACGCTACCAATGTTACATCATTACCTTCACGAACCACATTTGCTTTACCTAAATCAATCGTGTAATCATCTTCAGGTACTTCTTCACGGAAAGAACGATAAAGTTTCATGTGTTCTAAAAATACAACCGGATCATTGTCACGGATAGATTGAATAAGTAATCCTTTAGCATCATAAGGACCAGATGGAATTACCACTTTCATACCTGGCTGTTGTGTAATTAGTCCTTCTAGAGAATCAGCGTGAAGTTCCGGTGTATGTACACCTCCACCAAATGGTGAGCGAATAGTTACTGGCATACTAACAGTGTTACCAGAACGATAACGTAGACGAGCCATTTGACCATTAATCGCGTCCATTGCTTCATAGACGAAACCAAAGAATTGGATTTCAGGTACAGGACGGAACCCTTGTGTTGCAAGTCCTATAGATATACCAGCGATACCAGATTCTGCTAATGGTGTATCAAAGACACGATCTTCACCAAATTCATCTTGTAATCCTTCGGTAGCGCGGAAGACACCACCATTTTGTCCAACGTCTTCTCCATATACTAGAACATTTTCATCATTTTTCAATTCAACTCTTAAAGCATCAGTTATTGCTTGGATCATTGTCATTTGAGCCATGATTTACTTCGACTCCTTTGCTTTGTATTCTTCCATTTGTTCCTGCAAGTGAGCTGGAAGTTCTTCATACATATTGCTAATTAAGTCACTAACCTTTTGTTTTGGCTGCTCATCTGTTTTCTTAATAGCTGCTTTTATTTCTTCTTTTGCTTTTTCAATTACTTCATTTTCTTCTTCTTCTGTCCATAATCCTTTTTCTTCCAAGAATTTACGGAAACGTACGATGGGGTCTTTTTTCTCCCATTCACTGTCCATATCTTCTGTACGATAACGAGTTGGATCATCACCTGCCATCGTGTGCGGACCATAACGATATGTTAGAGTTTCAATTAAAGTCGGACCTTCACCGTTAACGGCACGTTCTCTGGCATCTTTAGTAGCAGCATAAACAGCTAAAATATCCATACCGTCAACCTGAATCCCTTCTATACCAGCTGCCACAGCTTTTTGCGCTAATGTTTTAGCAGCTGTTTGTTGTTCAACTGGAACAGAGATAGCAAACTGGTTGTTTTGTACAACAAAAATAGCTGGCGCTTGGTATGCACCTGCAAAGTTAATACCTTCATAGAAATCACCTTGAGACGTACCACCATCACCTGTATACGTGATCGCTACAGCTTTTTTGTCACGCTTTTTCATTCCTAAAGCAACACCAGCTGCTTGTGTATATTGTGCACCTATAATTATTTGTGGGCTAAATGCATTTACACCTTCAGGCATTTGATTTCCGTGATAATGACCACGAGAAAACAAAAACGCTTGGTATAATGGTAGACCATGCCAAATTAACTGTGGTACATCACGATAACCTGGTAAAATAAAGTCTTCTTTTTCAAGAGCAAACTGTGTACCTAATTGTGAAGCTTCCTGTCCTGCGGTTGGTGCATAAAATCCTAAACGTCCTTGACGATTAAGAGCAATTGAACGTTGATCAAGAATTCTCGTGTACACCATACGATACATTATTTCTTTTAAATCTTCATCTGAAAGTTCAGGCATTGCATCTTCATTAACAATTTTACCTTCTTCATTCAGAATTTGAAACGTTTCAAACTGTTCTTCAATATTTTCTAAACTACGTTTCAAAAGAATTCACCTCTTCCTTTCTCAATCCCTAATTTAAATTTATCAAAATTAGCTTTCCCAAAAGATTAAAAAATCTGTACCAAAGTCATTATTATTGCTATACCCAGTTAGGATAAAAATTAATCAGCATATGCACAATTCAAACTGTTACATATAAATGGACTATTTAAACTGGTACAATTTTTTCTCATTTATAGTTTAGCTTATTGAACTAAGTTGGTCAAACACTTTGCACATTTATTTATATTTTAACTAGCAGCTTTCGTACGGATGGTTCATTACAAATTAAAGCGCTTTTATATCATCTGTTTCATTTTGTTTTCATATCTGTACTATTTTTTTAAAATAAAAAATTTCAAAATAAAAAAGCTTTCGAATGATTCGAAAGCTTAGTTTTACTCATATACCACATTTAATTCTACTGATTGATAAAAATCTTCTTTTAATTGATTGTATTGATCAGTTAATTCGTTAAACTTATTGTTTATTTCCGTTACTTTATCATATGAATTATTGACAGTTTCTATTTGTGAACGTAAATCCTCTTCTGTTAACTCTTCATCCATAAATAATTCATATAATACTTTATCTTGATCTAAAGATGCATGATAAGCTTCATTAAGCTGACCGTATGTATTATAACGTTCTTCCATCGTTTGGATCATATCGCTCGCAATACTTTTTGGATCTTCTTCTAAATCTTCCACATAGTCGTTCACTTGAGAAAACTCTTGCTCTGCTGCTTCCATGCTTTCCAATTCTGTTTGCAGCAATTCTTTTCGCTCGTCGATGGTTGTAATTGCCTTTTCAGATAGTGACGTAATTTTATCCATCTCATCAGCTGACAATTCGATAATTTGATTATATAAATCCTGTTCTTCTTGCTCTAACTCCATGAATGGTTCTTGTTGCTCTACAAACGTCTTCTCAATTTCTACCGTTTCTTCAAGATGATTATACATGTCATTAGCTACTGTTTCTCCACTACACCCAACTAGAAAAAGGGTTAGTAAAAAAGCAATGAACAATAATTTTCTCATTCTTAAAATCCTCCTAAAACAACTTCTTTATTAATAAGCGAATTTATTATAACATAAAAATGACTATCTTTTAGTTGAAAAGTAAAAATTGCTTATTAGAATTCTATATTTTTATTTTATTTTTCGTTAAGATAGATATTACTACTATTTATGAAGAGGTGGATATCAATGATTACTATGAAGGATATCGTGAGAGAAGGGCATCCTGTTCTAACCCAAGTAGCCAAAGATGTGGAATTACCGTTAAATGAGAACGATAAAAAGACATTAGAAGAAATGCTTCTATTTTTAAAAAATAGCCAAGACGAAGAAATTGCTCAGAAATACGATTTGAGAGCCGGAGTGGGACTAGCAGCACCACAACTTGGTATTTCAAAGCGAATGATGGCTGTTCATTTTCAAGATTTTGACGAGAACGAGTATAGTTATGGCTTAATAAATCCCAAAATAGTCAGTCATTCCATTGCACAAACGTATTTATCAAGTGGTGAGGGTTGCTTGTCTGTAGATCGGGAAGTTCCAGGCTATGTTCCCAGATACCAGAAAATCACCATCAAAGCTACAGATTTAGATGGAAATGAAGTTAAATTAAAGCTGAGAGGATATGCTGCCATTGTTTTTCAACATGAATTGGATCATTTAAATGGTGTCATGTTCTATGACCATATTAACAAACAAGACCCTTTTACTATTCCAGAAAACGCAAAGGCCTGTGATCAATAAGAAAGTTAGGGCTATAACTTATTTAGAAGATTAGCTAAAGTCGGTATAGGAACTTTTGAGAGAGCTTGTATGCCGTGCTCCGGAAGGAGTACTATTCACTCGTTTCAAAGTTATCACTCTTATTAATAAATACTCATCAGTATATAGCTCAATATGCTCCTAAAACGTATGCAATCCAAACGATTCAAATACTTGAAATCGTTTGGATTTTTGTAATTGTAAATTTTAACTTTCCAGTCTCTTAACGATTTTTTTAGTTGATTAATGACAAATGTTTGATAGCTTTACTTAATCCATCATTATCTACATCATCAGTAACATAGTCGGCTACTGCTTTTACTGCATCTACACTGTTTCCCATTGCTACTCCCGTATTTACTTTTTCGATCATTTCTATGTCATTTAAGCCATCTCCAAAAGCATACGTATCCTTCCAGTCGATTTCCATCGCTTGAATAAATTGTTCGATCCCATGTGCTTTAGATCCTATAAAAGGCATAACATCACATGAAAATTGATGCCATCTCACAAATTTCAAGTGTTCAAATTTATCCTCATAGGTTGCTTGTTCATCTTCCGTGTTAAACAATAAAACCTGAAATATGGTTTGCTGTTTATAGTATTCAGTATCTACCAGAGGATGTTCTCTTTTTAGACTCTCCATTCCTTTAGTTATATAAGGATGATCACTTACAGATGATTTCATATCGTGAATACTTTGATAAACTAATGGGTGCTTATTTTTTATACTAAATTTTGTAATTTCTTCCAATTGATTTAATGCAATCGGGTTTTGATGAATTACCTCCCCTTCGTGCACAACAAACTGGCCATTAAAACTTATATAAGTAGAAATATTTAGTTCTGTTAATAAATCTTGAAACATAAATGGTGCTCTACCTGTGGCAATTGAAACAATTACACCATTATCCTGTAACTTTTTCACTGCTTTCTTTGTAGCAATTGGTATTTTTTTTTCATGATTATAGATTGTCCCATCAATATCAAGAAATACTACTTTTTGTCCCAAATCAATTCTCCTCTATCTATTTGTATTATGCATAAAACAATAGCAATTATATCACGAATAGAGTGAATAAGCATGTTTATCATTGTTAAAACTAAACAAAAGATCGCAGTGAAAATACTATTTAAATCAGCACTTATTGGCTGGTTATGAAAAATAATTCAGTTATTTCAGCCTTTTTTGTTTCAAATTTCGAAAAATCGTACTATACTATATAGTAATAGGGATTGGATCGGTTCGTTGAATTTGCTTTGCTTTTCTTTTCTATATCTGGATAGGAAGGAGTTGGCAGATATCATGTTAAAACGTTTAAGAGAGAAATTAAAACGACGCATGCGGGAAGCTTTACGGAGAAAACGTATACCAACAACAATTAATCGTTCTGGAAATGTAACAGGCAACACCAAACAAACCATAGAATCTAAAAACAAATAACAACTAAAGGAGAGATACCGTGATATATAAAGTACTTTATCAAGAAAATGCATTAGAAGTACCTGTACGGGAACATACGCAAAGCTTATATGTCGAAGCTACTTCAGAAAAAGATGTACGCGATATATTAAATGAAAAAAACTTAAACATAGAATTCATCCAATTATTAAATGAGGCACATTTAGAATATGAACAACAATCTCCTTCTTTTAAAGTGGAGAATGGCTAATTATGAAATTTGTAAAAAATGATCAAACTGCAGTTTTTGCACTAGGTGGTTTAGGCGAAATTGGTAAAAACACTTACGCTGTTCAATTTCAAGACGAAATCATCTTAATTGATGCAGGTATAAAGTTTCCAGAAGATGAATTATTGGGAATTGATTATGTAATACCTGATTACACCTACCTTGTGCAAAATCAAGACAAAATTAAAGGTTTATTTATTACCCACGGTCATGAAGACCATATTGGTGGTATTCCTTACCTGCTACGAGAGATCAATGTGCCGATCTATGCAGGTAAGTTAGCAATGGGACTAATTAGAAACAAATTGGATGAGCACGGATTATTAAGAACAGCTAAGCTTCACACTTATCAAGAAGAAGATGTATTTAAGTTTAGAAAAACATCTGTATCGTTTTTCCGAACGACCCATAGTATTCCAGATTCATATGGTATTGTTGTTAAAACACCTCCAGGTAACGTAGTCCATACTGGTGATTTTAAATTTGATTTTACACCTGTAGGTGAACCAGCTAATCTTTCTAAAATGGCTGAAATCGGTAAAGAAGGGGTTCTATGTCTACTATCCGATAGTACAAATAGTGAAGTGCCTGGATTTACATTGTCTGAACGTGTAGTTGGAGACAGCATAAATGATATATTTTCCAGAATAGATGGCAGACTAATTTTTGCCACATTTGCTTCCAATATTCACCGCTTACAACAAGTCGTTGAAGCAGCCGTTAAACATAACCGTAAAGTTGCCGTATTTGGTAGAAGCATGGAAGGTGCGATTAAAATTGGACAAGAGCTCGGTTATATTCGTGCACCGAAAAATACATTTATCGATGCACATCAAATTAATCAACTTCCAGCAAACGAAGTAACGATCCTATGTACTGGTTCTCAAGGTGAGCCTATGGCAGCATTATCAAGAATAGCTAACGGAACACACCGACAAATTCAAATAATACCTGGTGACACAGTTGTATTCTCTTCTTCACCAATCCCTGGGAATACATTAAGTGTTAGTCGTATTATTAACCAATTATACCGTGCAGGAGCTGAGGTCATTCATGGACCATTGAACGATATTCATACTTCAGGACATGGTGGTCAACAAGAACAGAAATTAATGTTACGATTAATTCAACCCAAGTTCTTTATGCCAATTCACGGTGAATATCGCATGCTAAAAGAACATACAAAATTAGCAGATGATTGCGGCATTTCACCTAAAGACAGCTTTATAATGGATAATGGAGAAGTACTAGCTTTAGGTAAAGATAATGCTACCATCGCTGGAAAAATCCCTTCAGGATCTGTATATGTTGATGGAAGTGGAATTGGCGACATAGGAAATATTGTATTACGTGACCGCCGAATTCTTTCTGAAGAAGGTCTAGTCATCGTAGTAGTAAGCATCAATATGAAAGAATTCCAAATTGCTTCAGGTCCAGATATTATTTCTCGCGGGTTCGTATATATGAGAGAATCCGAAGATCTAATTAATGAAGCCCAAAAACTTGTTTCCAAACACTTGAATAAAGTTATGGAACGCAGAACCACACAATGGTCCGAAATTAAAAATGAAATAACGGATACAATTGCTCCATTCCTATTTGATAAAACAAAACGTCGTCCAATGATCTTACCGATTATTATGGAAGTATAAGCAAAAAGCCCGATGTAAAATCATCGGGCTTTTGTTATTAACAAAAATAAAGAAAACTAAGCATAATATCTAAACTGCGAAGTAACTGAAGTGGTAATTTTGAATGAAGGAATCTGTGTAACAACCGCTCCGGCTTGCTCACTTCGCTTTCCAGGGGGCGCGTCTTCAGCTAACTTTGTAAAGAAGATCCACTTTTTCAAGCGATTTGTGCTTGGAAAAGTTAGCTGAAGAGAAAACCCCACGGAAAGGGAAGTGGGCAGCCGGAGCGGATATCTAGGAAATTAAACATTTCAAAATTACTACTTTGGCTAATAAATTTACAACAGTTTACTTTGCAGTTTTTGTCTACTATTGTCTATGATTTGATTAACACAGCAAGGGTGTAATAATTGGCTTTGGGTCAAGCTTGTAACATTAGTCTTCTACTACCAGCTGTTTTTCAAAACGGGAGATGTCTTTGTCTGCACCGATTACAATTAGAATATCGTCCTTTTCAATTTGTTGTGTGGCCATTGGTGATACATTGATACCTTTTTCATCTGCTTCTTTTATGGCGACAACGTTACATCCAAATTGAGCTCTAATATCTAACTCAATTAATGTCATGCCGTCCATTTTATCTCCTGCCTTCACTTCAACAATACTGTGATCATCTGACAACTCTAGATGATCCAAAATATTCGTTGAAATAATACTATGAGCAATTCTTCTACCCATATCACGTTCTGGATGAACAACATGATCTGCCCCGATTTTATTTAATACTTTTTCATGATAGTCATTTTGGGCTTTCACGGTAATTTTATTAATACCTAGTTCTTTTAACATCAACGTAGTTAATATACTTGCTTGAATATCGTCCCCAATTGCAACGATTACGTGATCAATATTACGAATTCCAATTTCTTTTAAGACATTTTCGTCAGTTGTATCAGCTATGACAGCATGCGCTGCTATATTTTTAAATTCTTTCACTTTATCTTCATGAATGTCGATTGCTAGCACATCCATACCTTCTGCACTTAACTCACGACATATACTTCCCCCAAATCGACCTAAACCTATGACTGCAAACTCACGTTTCATAATAACTCCTCCAAAAAATTAGAATCTATCTTATTTTACCATATCCATTAAAAAAGGAAACCAGTTTATCGTTAACTGGTTTCCTTATCATTATCACAGCGTAACCGTCCGTAAAACCCTAAACGAAAAGATTCGAATATAGACAGAGAAGCTAAGTGGGGGATAAACGGACGGTAACATCCTGATAAGTTTCGCTAACAATCAGCGGGAGTTAAAAACTCCCACTGATTGTAGTCTCACTTTATAACGCATCTAACATTTCAAATTGAGATTTAACAAGGTCATAATACTCCCCTTGCTTTTTCATTAACTCATCATGGTTACCTTGTTCTAATATTTTCCCATGTTCTAGAACGATGATATTATCTGACTCTCTAATGGTCGATAAACGGTGGGCAATCATAATTGCTGTCCGGCCTTCAAGCAGCTTTTTCAGGGCTTTCTGTATTTTAACTTCTGTTTCCGTATCAATACTTGCCGTCGCTTCATCTAATATTAAGATTCTAGGATCCGCTAATAAGGCACGAGCGAACGATAACAATTGTCTTTCACCAGCAGAGAGAATGTTTCCTCTCTCTTCTACTTCTGTTTGATAACCATTTGACAGACGTTTAATAAAGTCATCCGCGCCAACAACCTTTGCAGCCTCCATAACTTCATCGTCACTAGCTTCTGGTCTGCCAAATCGAATATTTTCCATAATCGTTCCAGAGAAAATAAAAGTATCTTGTAAGACAACAGAAATATTCGTACGAAGACTATCTAGTCGCATGTCTCGTAAATCATGACCATCAATTCGCACTTCCCCTTTTGTTGGGTCATAGAAACGACTAATCAAATTAGCTATCGTAGATTTACCTGAGCCAGTGTGCCCAACGAGTGCAACCGTTTGGCCTTGTTTCATTTCTAAGGAAATTTCATGTAAAGCAACTCGATCTTCATCATAAGAAAACTGCACTTTATCAAAAACGATATTCCCTTTCATATCTTTAAATGCTTTAGCATCTTTCTTCTCTTCAACGTTTGGTTGTTCGTCTAAAAATTCGAATATTCTTTCTGACGAAGCCATTGCTACAAGTAATTGATTATAAATTTGACCAAGTCTTGAAATAGGTTCCCAAAACATACCTAAAAAAAAGGCAAAAGTAACAAATGTACCAATATCAATTTGGCCAATGATGATTAAGTGAGCCCCATACGATATAAGGATCACAGTACCAACCGCATTGCTCATTTCAACAAACGGTCCAAAATAAGCACTTTTCTTCATGGCAAGTCGTTCTTTTTCATAATTATCCGTATTTACTCCGTTAAAGAATTCCGTATTTTCTTTTTCCTGTGAAAAAGATTGCGTAATTCGAATCCCTTGCATACTTTCATTTAAATGAGAGTTTAATCTTGATTTTTGAATACGAACATCCTGCCAAGTACGGCGAATTCTTCTTCTCAATTTAATAGAAATAAGAAACATAATCGGTAAAATAATTAACACTGCTAATGCTAACGGTGGGCTAAATACAAATAAGATAACGATAATACCCGATAACATTACTACATCCATAAGCAAATTAATAATACCATTCGTGAATAACTCTTGTAGTGAGTTTACATCATTTAGTATTCTTACTAAGATCGAACCAGCTGAACGCTTGTCGAAAAAGTTATGTGACAGTCGTTGTACATGTGAAAATAGACTTTTCCTTAAATTATGAATAACACGTTGTCCTAAAATATTTACCCATTTAATTCGATACATGTTGGCAACGTAACTTAATAAATATAAAATCGAAATTCCGATAATCATATAAGTTAACAGACTTACATCTTTATTTCCAATAGCCTTATTGATTACTACCTCCCCTATTATGATCGGAACAACTAAACGAACCATAGTCGAAATTAACATGGCAATTATAGCTGCTGGCATTAATGTCTTCGAATAGGGTTTTAAATAAAATAATAGTCTCAGCATTTGTTTCCAGTTAAAAGGTTTTTCTACCGCTTGATCTAAAGGATAATAAAATCTTTTTAAATGTGGACTATTCTTTTTCATCTCTTCTGCTGTCATAGATTTTGACACTAGTAGTACCCTCCTTTTTATTTAATCACGTTGTAATGTCCTTAATATCGACTTTAAGATTCAAACCTAAGCAAGAATGTTAAAGTCGGGATAAACGGATGCTAATTACATTTCGCTAATCCAGCAGAAGTTTATATCTCCCGCGGATTGAAGTCTTATTTTATTGATTGCATAACAATGTCTCTATCCTGATATTGAATATCATATATCCTTCGATATGGCCCATTCTGATTAATTAACTCATCATGCGTTCCACGTTCTTTAATTTTTCCCTCTTCTAAAACTAAAATTTCATCTGCATGTTTCAATGAAGAAATACGGTGCGCAATGATAAATGTGGTTCTGCCATCCATTACTTCTTTTAATGCTTTTTGAATACGAAATTCTGTTTCCATATCTACGGCTGAAGTAGCATCATCTAACACTAAAATACTAGGATCAATTAAGATAGCACGAGCAATTGCTATACGTTGTTTTTGACCACCCGATAACCCCATCCCTCTCTCTCCTAATAAGGTGTCATACCCTTTCGGCATCTGCATAATAAATTCATGAGCTTGTGCTCGTTTTGCAGCTGAAACAATTTCTTCCATAGAAGCTTCCGGGTTACCATAAGCAATGTTCTCTTTTATTGTAGTTGAAAATAAGAATGATTCTTGTAAAACAAAACCAATATGTCTTCGTAACCATTTCAAGGAATAGGAGCTCGTAGGTTTACCGTCTACCAACACGTCACCCTCTTCCGGTTCATAAAACCTTGTGATAAGTTGTGTAATACTTGTTTTACCTGCACCAGTCGGCCCAATTAGCCCAATTACTTTCCCTGGAGGAGCATCAAAAGAAATGTCCTTCAGTGCCGCATCATCATCTTCCGTATACGTTAACGTAACATTCTTAAACGCAACATGACCTTTAATGCGTTCGGGAATAATTGGATCTTTTTCTTCTTCAATATCTTCAGGAGCTTCTAGAATTTCTAACAAACGCTCACCAGAAGCTTTTGCTTGAGAAAATTGGTTAACAATAAAACCTAAGTGCATTAATGGTCCTAATATATAGGTGACTAAACTAAAGAATGCTACTAACTCTCCTAACATTAGTTCTCCATTAATAACTAAGTATCCTCCATATATCAACAATGCTACCATACATATGTTTCCGATAAATTCCATGAAAGGAAAATATCGAGCCCATATATTGGACGTGAAAATATTTACTTCCTTATAATGTGCATTACTACTTGTGAACCGATCGATTTCAAAATCCTCTTTAGATAAAGATTTAACCGTATTCATACCACTGACATTTTCTTGAATACGTGTATTTAATCTTCCTAAAGACTTTCTGATATTACGAAAAGCTGGGTGTACTTTTCTATCAAATTGAAATACAACTACTGCCAAGAAAGGCATTGCTGCCATGGTAACTAATGCCAAAGGCACGGAATAATAAAACATAACACCTAAACTAATGATAATTAACAACGATACTCTGATTAATTCTCTAAAACCTGCAGCTAAGAAAAATCTAAATCCTTCCACGTCCATTGTTAATCTCGACATTAGATCCCCAGTTCGAGCATTATCATAGTAAGTAAAAGAAAGCCTTTGCAATTTTTTGTATAATTCATCTCGTAACGTGTAAACTGATTTTACTCCAAATAGATCGCCTAAATATTGCTGCGAGAAGTTGGCGAAACCTTTTACAATCATAATTAATAAAAATCCAACTGCAAGATATGGAATTAATTGATATTCGCCAGGAGTTACGACGTCATCAATTGTAATTTGTAAAATGATTGGGTATATTACGGTAATACTTGTTACAATCATTACAAATAAAACGGAATAGAAAAAATACTTTCTAAAAGGCCAATAAAAATCTTTTAATTTTTTAAATGTTTCCATCTAGTTTGCACCCCCTATTTTTTTACGTATGTATAAATATAACGGCAACCGAAATAAATTTCCACCTTTTCGACTTATTTTCTTAATTTTTTTTCAGAAATGATTTCAAATATAAATTCCAGGCACATTTTTCTTGCGTTAGTGTGAATTAATTGCTCTGTCGTCCTACTTTATGTATCGCAAATTATTTCTTAGGTTATTAATGTAATAGTTGCTAGTTGTTTTTGTATTTAATATGATAGTACTATCACCGAAAGAGGAGGAAGATGGATGTTTGAAGATGGATTAGAAATAAATTGGGGCTACATTTTGGACAGTGTAATTACATACGGGATTCAAGTCGCAATCCTTATTATCGCTATATTAATAATAGCCCCTATAGGTAAAAAACTAATAAAAACTGCATTAAAAAAGTCTAGTGCAAAACAATCCGAGGCAAGAATACAGACATTAGAGAAATTGTTATTAAATGTTTTTTCTTATGTGTTAATCTTTATTTTCATTGTTATGTTTTTTGGTATCATTGAACAACCTATCGGCCCATTGCTAGCAGGTGCTGGTGTTATAGGGTTAGCAATAGGTTTCGGCGCCCAGGGATTAGTAAGCGATGTCGTGACTGGCTTTTTCATTTTATTAGAAAAACAGGTCGAAGTTGGAGATTATGTAACTGCTGCTGGTTATGACGGGATTGTTGAAGAAGTAGGTCTAAGAACAACGCAAATTCGTGGATTCGATGGTACGTTACACTTTGTACCAAATCGTGAAATTGCAGGTGTGAGTAACCACTCCAGAGGCAATATGCGTGCACTAGTTGATATTGGTATAAGTTATGATGATAATATTGACCAAGCTATGAATATATTGCAAGGTATTTGTGATGAATTTGCAGAGGACTCTCGTTTTGTTGAAGGACCTAATGTGCTTGGTGTACAAGCATTTGGTTCGAGTGAGATTGTACTTCGTATTCTTGGAAAAACGGTTAACATGGAACAATGGGGTGCTGAAAGAGATATTCGAAAACGCATAAAAGAGGCATTTGATCAAAATAACATCGAAATCCCTTTCCCACACCAAGTAAACATTCAAAAGAGTCAATAAGTAATAATTCTAAATGAAAATATTAACATAAATGAAAAACCCGAATGACATCAAATTTACATGTACATTCGGGTTTTTTCAATTTCTAAAATATAATTTCAACTTGCTACGTATAAGAAGGATTATACAACATAACCTGATGGAAATTTTGACATGATATATGAGTGTAGTACCCGCTCCGGCTTGGCCACTCCCCTTTCCATGGGGTTTTTCCTTCAGCTAACTTTTTAAGCGCACTTTGCTTAAAAAGTTAGCTGAGGAGAAAAAACCGCGGAAAGGGAATCGGACAAGCCGAAGCGGTTGTTACGCAGTTCTCAAATCTCATAATTACCACAAGAATTATATCGCATTGTCCTGCTTTTGTTCATTTTCATTTACAGATCTCTGATCATGGCGGTTACGGCGTTTATGCCTACTTTAATGGCATCTTCGTCAGGGTTTAGTTTACTATGGTGTAATCCATATGGGGAATCTACCCCAAGCCAGAACATAAAGCCTGGTATCTCTTTTAAGAAATAACCAAAATCTTCTCCTGTCATGGCAGCATTGGCTTCAACATATTCGATTCCTTCTTTCCCAACTACCTCTGCGAAGCGATTGACATATTCACCCTGATTACTGACTTGATAATACATTGCACCGTAATCAACATCTATTTTACAATCGTACACTATTTCAAATCCTCGTATAATATGTTCTAACTCTGTTTTTATAATCTCCATTGTCGCTGGTTGCAAAGTGCGAATGGTTCCTTCAAGTCGCGCTGTTTCCGCAATGATATTCTGGACAGTTCCTGCAGTCATTTTTCCGATGGTTATCACACCACTATCGAGTGGGTCAATTTTTCGAGAAATAATTTGTTGTAACTGCGTAACAAAACTGCTTGCGGTAACAATCATATCTTTCGTTAGATGTGGATATGCAGCATGTCCACCTTTTCCAGTAAAGTCTAAAAATAATTCACTCGTATTGGCAAATAATAATCCTTCACGACTTGAAACAGTACCTACTGGTAATTCTGGGGCAATGTGCAAAGCAAATATGCTATCCACCTTCCAATTCTTAAAGGTTTCAGATGCTAACATTGGCTCTGCTCCACCTGGCCCTTCCTCTGCCGGTTGAAAAATAAATAAAACATTATCATTAATTGGTTGTTCACTTATATGCTCTAACGCCCCTAAGGCAATCGTCATATGTAGATCGTGTCCACATGCATGCATATTTTCACTATGTTCTGAACGAAATTCTAAGCCTGTGTCTTCTTTTATTGGTAAACCGTCGATATCAGATCGATATGCAATCGTTTTGGTTGGATTTTTTCCCTTTACAAAAACAAAAAGACCTGTTTTCCATTTCATTATTTCAATGTTTGATCTACCCATTTCCTCAATCTTTTTTATTAATAAAGCTTGTGTTTTGAATTCTTGGAATCCTAGTTCAGGTATTTGATGTAATTGGCGTCGAGTAGCTAATAACTTTTCAATGTTCATTATAAACTCCTTCCTCTCTTTAATTAAGCGATAAAGAAGACAGGACCATTGACGATGATCCTGCCTGTTTTTGATAATTAATTATCTAATTTGCGTAATGCTTCCATAATTTCAGTTTTCGATTTTGTTTGATCATCGATATCTTTAATTACTTTTGCAGGAGTACCAGCAACTACTTTATTTGGTGGTACATCTTTTGTAACAATGGCACCAGCTGCTACAACAGCTCCTTCACCTACTCGTACACCTTCTAAAACGACCGCATTCGCACCGATCACAACACCATCTTCAATAATAACTGGTTGTGCAGATGGTGGCTCAATAACGCCTGCTAAAACAGCACCCGCACCAACGTGACAGTTTTTACCTACTGTAGCGCGTCCACCTAATGATGCATTCATATCAATCATAGTTCCTTCACCAATAACGGATCCGATATTAATCATCGCACCAAACATAATAACAGCACCATCACCAATTTCTACTTGTTCGCGGATAATTGCACCGGGCTCGATACGTGCATTAATGTCCTTCATATCTAATAATGGTATCGCAGAATTACGACGGTCATTTTCAACTACATAATCCTCAATTTTTTCGCTGTATGTATCAAGTAATGCTTTTACTTCTTTCCATTCTCCGAAAATTACACCATTCGTATCGTTTAAAAATGTTTGAATGGAATCTGTAGCTTCTATTGCAGCTAAGCCAGTCCCTTTTACATATACTTTAACAGGGGTTGATTTTTTACTGTTTGAAATAAATGATATTATCTCGTTTGCATCCATTTGTTTCATCTTTTAGTTCCTCCAATATGTTTGTTTTTATTAATGTAACAAAAAATCAATTACTTTTACAAGTAGAATTATTCACTAGCGTACATAGACTTGTTTACTTCCTTTAAAATAGCACGTCTGGTTAAAATACCGAGGAAATACCCTTCTTCGTCCACTACACATGCAAAAGCATGATCTATTACTATTTTTAAACTCGTTAAAAACTCTGTATCTTTCATTAATGTTGGTTGATCTTTTTGCATCACAGCTTCTACTTTTGTTTCTGATAGTTTTTCCATTTCAAACCGTTCAATTCCCATTATACTTTTAAGTATAGGTGTTTTTGCTATTGTACCTTTAAATTTATAATTTAGATCAAGTACAGGTACAGATGAATAACCCGATTCAACTAAAACGAGTAAGGCATGTTCAATCGGATTACCTTCTTGAACATGTGCTACCTTTTCCGCTGGTATCATGAGATCAGCTACCGTCAAATCGGTAAGTGTTCGTTTTAATACACTGGACATATAGACACTCCTTTATCTATTGGTGAAGGAGCTATGAAGACAATCACCTTAACTATTTTAACATATTATTAAATATTTTGTGTAAACTCAGCACTATATATTTTTATTGTTAAACTTCATGCTATAATGTCATCATATGTGAATATAGGAAGGGCATTGTGATTTTATGAAACGTAGAACTTTTTTAAAGAGACTCTTTGGCAGTTTCGTAACTTTATTCGGCCTAAGTGGTGGTACTTATTATTATGCAAGAGAGTTAGAGCCGAATATGTTAGATATTCATACTGTGAATATTGAATCACCAAAAATAACAAATACTTTTGAAAATTATAAAATACTGCAATTTTCTGATACACATCTAGGATTCAATTATACACTTCAACAATTAGAAGATTTGGTTAGTAAAATTAATCAACAAAATCCTGATATCGTCGTTTTTACAGGGGACTTAATTGATAATCCTAGAACATATAAAGTAACTCAAAAACTAGTAACCATACTCGATCAAATACAAACTAAAGATGGAAAGTACTGGATTTATGGCAACCATGATCATGGTGGTTATGGAACAGACATACTTAGAGATATTTTCAACCAAGGCGGTTTTGAATTGTTACAAAATAGACACAGACAGATTAATAAGAATGGTGATATCATCAATATACTAGGTGTTGATGATGTGTTATTAGGGAAACCCGATATAAAGCAAGCCTTACAAGAAGTAGATCAGAACTTTTTGACTATTCTCCTGGCACACGAACCTGATTTTGCGGATGTAGTAAAAAACTACCCAGTCGACATTCAATTATCTGGTCATAGTCACGGAGGTCAAGTTCAACTACCATTCATAGGTTATATATATACACCACATCTAGCTGAAAAATATGTGGAAGGTTTCTATTCTGTCGGTAGTTTTCCATTACAATTATATGTAAGTAGGGGAATCGGGACAACCCGGCTACCTTACCGATTCTTCTGCAAACCAGAAATTACCGTTTATCATTTAAAACAAATATGAAGTAATGAGGTGTTTATATATGTTAAAAAAGGTATGGATTGCATTACCATTCATTATTATTTTAACTGCTTGTGGTGGAAATAATATATTAGGGGAAAATAACCAAAGTAATAATGAGAATGAATTTTCATATGAAGTAGAAGACTTTACTTTCACGAATCAGGATGGTGAGGAATTTTCTAAAAGTGAATTAGACGGTAAATATTGGATTGCTAATATGATCTTTACGAATTGTGAAACGATTTGCCCACCTATGACAGCTAATATGGCTCGTTTACAAGGATTATTAGAAGAAGAAAACATGGATGCGGAACTTGTATCATTTAGTGTTGATCCTGACAATGATTCACCTAAAGTATTAAGAGAATACATTGAACAACGTGGAGGTACTTTTGATAATTGGCACGCACTAACCGGCTATTCAAATGAAGAAATAAAGAGCTTTGCCCAAAACTCTTTTAAAGCTTTTGTAGAAAAACCCGAAAATAGCGATCAAGTCATTCATGTTAAAACATTCTATTTAGTTTCCCCTGAGGGAAATGCTATTAAAGGATACAACGGAGAAAAAGCAGATAATATGAAAAAAATTGTTGAAGATATCAAGTCTTTGAATTAAAGTAAAAGTAGAAGGAACCCTATTCCTTCTACTTTTTTAATACAATATTATGGAAGGTGAATAAATGCCAAAACTAAACTGTACACTAGAAAATATAGGGCAAGCATTATTTATTGTGAATCGTCACGCTAAAACAGCACCTGACCCAACGTATCTTTATAAACTAAAGAAAGAAACGATGAAAAAGTTAATCAGTGAAGAAAAGGCTCACAAGATAGGATTGCATTATTCTAATAATCCGAAACTTAGTCGTCAGCATTCCGTTCTATTAGTACAAGTGGGCGATTACTATTTTCATATGCCTCCTACAAAGGAAGATATCAATTCATTAGAACATTTAGGACATTTAAATGACTCCTATCGAAACCCTAAACCCACCCTTTCACTTACTAAATCCAAAAAGATATTACAAGAATATCTGAATTGGATCGACCCAAAACGAAAATCAACAAGATCTCATTATTCTAACCAAACCTCTTCTCTCTCTCCTTTTTATCACAAAAGAAAACGATGGTAAGTTTGTAAGCACAGGAAGCATCAATGCGATTTACTTCCTGTGTTTAACCTAATCTCTCCTAATAACCAAATATACGATCAGTCCTATAACTGGAAAAAACAGCGTTCCAATTAACGCCAAAATTGCATACTCTTTACTATTACCATTACGAATCGCATCTCGATATGTCCAAATACTAGTAATAATATTTAGAATAAACAAAAGTAAAATGAATAATAAAGGAAAAAAGACAACTACCATTTCCATTTCAAACGCCTCCTTATATATTCATTTACGTAATGGCAATACATTTGGTTACAAATTCACTAAATAATTTTACTAGAACCTCCAACTCAAAAATCGATTATGTTAGGGTTTGTATTTGCTTGTTCTTAATTTAAGCCCTCTTTTTATGCTCAGGATGATCGAGAAGATTATGATTGCGTAAAGAACATAACGCCAATCTTCTACGTTGATCATTGCTGAGGTTAACCAGAACATGAGAATAACTGCCATAATATAGGTCAAAAACACACTCCATTCTAAGGCTATAACAAATTTAACAAATGGTTGTAATAATAAAAATAAAAGTGATAAACCTAATAAAACGTAGATAACAAAGAACATTTCTGTTTGCATTGTTAATAATAAATAGTCACTAATTCTTAACATTTCCTTCCACAGTTGTTCCAACAAATTGCATCCCCCCTTTACATATGTGATAAAATAATGCTAGATTTTTAATTTTAATATTATTATCACCATGCTACTCAATAGATATAAGTCATGTAGGAGGTATTTTTATGGAACAACTACTAAATAACCGTGTCAAAAATATAGAAATTTCAGGTATACGACAATTTTTTAATATGGTAGCAGACAAAAAAGATGTGTTATCTTTAACAATAGGTCAACCAGACTTTCCGACACCTCACCACGTAAAAGAGAAAACAAAAGATGCGATAGATAAAAACCATACCACTTATACACCGAATGCTGGCATTTTATCATTACGAAAAGCGATCACAGATTTTAACAATTATAATTATCATTTAAATTACAATTATGAGAGTGAAGTAATTGTAACAGTCGGTGCTTCCCAAGCGATTGACGTTACATTAAGAACCATTTTGAATGAAGGTGATGAAGTGATTCTTCCTGGACCTGTTTATCCAGGATATGAACCATTAATCACTTTAGCTGGAGGCATTCCTGTACATATTGATACTCGTGAGAACCAATTCAAAATTACCGCTCAACAAATTGAACAAATGATCACAGATAAAACAAAGGCTATTATTATTCCTTATCCTTCCAATCCTACTGGGGTTACTTTATCTAAAGCAGAATTAGAAGAGATAGCGTCTGTAATAAATAAACATGATGTATTTTTGATAGCGGACGAAATTTATAGTGAATTAATTTATAAAGACACACATGTATCTATTGGAAGTTTTATGAACATTAGAGATAAAGTTATTATCATAAATGGGGTATCGAAATCACATTCAATGACAGGCTTTCGAATCGGATACATACTAGCAGCAGAATGGCTGACTAAACAAATGTTAAAAGTTCATCAATATAATGTTTCATGTGCTTCTTCTATCAGTCAATACGGTGCCTTAGAAGCGATTGAAAATGGGCAAAATGATTCTATGGAAATGAAAGAGATTTATCAGCTAAGACGGGATTATGTATACGATAGGTTAAAAAAAATGAATGTGGTGACTTATCTACCGACTGGAGGATTTTATTTCTTTGTTGACATTAGTCACTTAAAAGAAGATTCATTTACGGTTGCTTTAAAGTTAGTAGAAGAAGCAAAAGTTGCTCTCGTTCCTGGAAGTGCATTTTCCCGATTCGGAGAAGGATTTTTACGTTTATCTTATGCTTATGACTTAGAAACAATTAAAGAAGGGTTAGACAGAATAGAGCCATTTATTAAAAAGAATACAAAGTAACAAATCGGAAATAATTCCAAAAAATTAACGTACATCAGAAATATAACTATTAAGTCATCCCTGGTGTTTTTGCTTATCGTTCGTTTGCTGTTTATATTGTTCATAATCATTTAATAATTCATCTAATTCTTGACTTATATGTAAAGACTCTTTACTCGTTATCCCTTTTTTAAGAGCAACATCGGTCATTTCTTTGCGCAATTTCTCTATTTTACTTATTAATTTAACTGAATTTAGTGACATTATACCGAGTTACCCCCTATATAATATTTGCTTGGTTTCAAGAAAAAGTGATTGGTAAACGCTATTGATTATCCCAAATAATTTAATTAATGTAAAGTAAACCGCAAAATAAGACACGTTTTTCACAAGAATTAACAATATTCTTTTCATTTCTATGAGGATTCGACAAATTCACCCTATTTTATGATATAGTATGTGTAATCTGGATTTTTAAGGGTGATTTTTTCAATGCATTATAAAAGAAATGAAGCATTCCGCTATCAATTCAAAGAGAAGATTACAGCAGAAATTACAATTGACAGATTATATACTATTGAAATTATACTCATTGATGTTAGTCCAAAAGGAATGAGATTTAGTAGCACGAAAAAGATCCCGATAGATTCGAATATATGTATTGAATATAAAATTGTTCATGAAAAATTACAAATTAATGGATTCATTGTATGGCAAATTGATTATGGAACATTTTATCAATATGGAGCTTCTTTAGAAGATAATAAAATATATCAAAAACAATTAATAAATGAACTAAAAAAACTTGCTAAGACAAAACCTCAATAGTCTATATCTATTGAGGTTTTTAATGTTTTTTAAATTATTTAACACGATCAAACAAACTAAATCCGACACAACCAATCAAAATGATAAAACATAATATTCCAAAAATTGTAGAACCCACAAGTTCACTCCTCTTTTTTCTTAATTTTTCTATATTAATAGTATACCTAATTGAATAATTTTATTAAAGAATATTGTTCTTTATTTTATAAAGATTTTCCATTTTCATGCTATAATATGTATAACTATCTTGAACGAATTGCAGAAGGTGAGGTCTTACATTGTCTTTTTGTCCTAAATGTGGTGGCCAGGTTCAGGAGATGGAGAGTTTTTGTGTCTCTTGTGGAAAAAGGCTACCTGAAGATTTAAAGGAAAGAAACCTGCCCGAAAAACCAACAAAAAAATGGTGGTTTCTCCCTGTTTTTTCTTTAGTAATTGCTTCTATTATTCTATTTTCTATTTATATTTTTACTAATTATCAATCTAATAAAGCATTAGAATATTATGAAGAAGCAGAAGAAATGGCTTTAATAGGAGATTACGATCAGGCAAAAGAATTATTGCAGCAAGCTTTGCAATATAAGGATAAGTTTCCATCCGCTAAAGAAGTATTAAGTTTTTTACAGGTGGCTTCTGAAGTGGAAAACAACTTACAAAATGTGCACCAACTAAATGAGGACAAGAATTTTCCCGAAGCATTTGATGCGATTCGACAAACAGAAAATGAACTAAAGAAATATAACGGGAACTTAGTCGATCAAATGACAGAAAAAACGATAAACATTAAAGATCAAACTTTATTGAATCAAGCCACTTATAAGTTAAATAATGACCCTACTATAGAAGATTTAAAGACATTAGTTTGGGAAACAGAAGATTTATCACATGAACAAGCTCCAGAATTAATAGATCAAGTACAACAAAAATTAGTTGCTATGACTTATCAAGAAGCTACTAATTCATTAGATAACCTTCAATTCTCACATGCTTTACGTATTATAGAAGATACATTGATGGTTATCGAAAATTCCGAACAATTGGAGAGCTTAAAAACTACAATAAATAAAGAAAAAACTGCTTTTGAATCGGCGCAAGAACAGCGTATAGAGCAAGCACTCTCTGTATTTGAAGAAGAACAGGAATTAAATGAAAGTCACGCTATTGAATTAATTGATATCCAATTAAAAACAGAGGAAGACAAATGGCTGATCAGTGGTCAATTAAAAAGTGTCGCAACCGTACCTATTCATTCTATTTTAGTTAGTTATTCCATTATAGACGAAAACGATAAAATCATACTGGAAAATGACGTCTATGTCTATCCTGAGACGCTTTACCCAGAAGAAGTTGGAAACTTTGACTTCACTCATTTTGATGCCAATACAGAAAATACCAGATTAACAGCTAAAGTAGAGGAAATCACGTGGTATCTGGAATAAAGTGATACTCCGATCAAAGAAAATCTAAGCCACTTTGATTTGCGAAACTTATCGGGAGCTAGTGTCCGTATATTCCTCACTTAATTCGTTGCAAAAGTCAGATACAATAAGTGACGATATACGGACGATTACACCGTGATACACAACGGAGGAATATAATGTACAAGAAGAGGAAATTTATCCCTGTTTTTATATCTATTCTCATTTTACTTACAGCACTAATTATCGCCTTCTTTCATGTTCATGATTGGCGTAGCCAACCCTATTTATTGGATAATACACTTGCAACAAATATAGAAAATAGTAAAAATGAAATCAATTTAAAAAATATTATTCACGAATCTCAAAAATCTGTTGTACAAATTGAAACAACGAACAAATTAAATAATAAAACAGGGTCAGGATTTGTGATTAATAATGAGGGCGATATCATCACTAACGCGCACGTCATTGAAGATGCTGAGTCTATTGTTGTAAAATTATCAAATGGCAGGCAATATCCTGCAGCAATTGTAGGTATTGGCAAAGAACAAGACTTTGCTGTTATTAGAGTCCCTGAATTACACAATTTAGAACCTATTACAATCGATTCAGAATATCAAGCAGAAATCGGAGACGAGATAATAGCAATAGGGAGTCCCGTAGGCATTCAAAATAGTGTATCCTTAGGTTTGGTAGTTGGAACAGATCGCTCCTTCACGATTAACAATTTTCAATATGATAATGTATTTCAAATATCCGCAAATATCACGTACGGAAACAGTGGAGGTCCACTTATTTTACGAAATAGTGGTAAAGTAATTGGCATTAATTCTGCTGGCATTTCAGATACTGATATCGGCTTTAGTATCCCCGTAACACAAGCTAAAGACCAAGTAGAGAAATGGATTAAAAATGCAAATAATAAGGAATTAGAGTACCTACCGGTTGTGGGTCAACAAATTAACCAACAACAATTAGAAGAAGATGCATTGTATCTTGTAGATTATCTGTTCGATAATATATCTTTAAGAGATTACGTGAATGCTTACTCTATGTTTGGCAGCGAATATCAAAGTCTGACAAGTTATACTGAATTTCGTCAATCTTTTCAATCTTTACTTGGTTTAAATACTAAAGAAAAATCAATCCTTGAAAAAAAGAATGGTATTGTCCAAATTAAAGTAGATTTGGAAGTGACAGTAAGAGATGAGTCATACCAGGAAGTACAGGAAGATTGGCACTATACAATAGTAATTGGATATGAGAACGATCAGTTAAAAATTCTGAAAATGTCAAGATCCACGTAATATAGGTTGGAGGTGTTTTTATGAAGAAATTACTTTGTTTATTGCTTTTATTCTTAATAGCATGCAGCAACCATGAATCAGAGCCGATGATAACCAAAGAAGAACCGCAAGAACCTGTTGAAGAATTATTAGAAAAAGAAGAGATAACGGATATACCTCAAGAAAAGCAAAATCTTGAGATAGAATTTATCTTGAAAGATGAAATTATTACTTTGAATACTAAAAACATTACGATTTTGGGCTCATTTTTAAAAACCGTAAAAAATAAGCAAAGCGCGATAGCAAATATGGAGTTAAAAAAACTTGAATTGGATAGACTCTATTTATTATCATTTAATTGCAGTGAGGATACTTGTTCCTACCTTCTATTAGATAGAAACGAGCCCAATCGCTCCTTTCTGATCGATGATTTAGCATATATAAAAGAAATAAACTACTCTCCTGAGGAGTCAAAGCTGTTATTTATAATTGAAACATATCATACAGATACATATAAAGTTTTTCATTTAGAAGACTGGACACCGAAGTCGTATGAACCTAAACTTCCAGAAGAAAACATTAGAATTGAAAATGCAATGTGGTTGGATGAGGAGACAATAAAGTTGGAATATCTGCTTCGTTCAGATAATACATCACATGAGATGACATTAAGACAAAGTCAAAAAGCGCTCTTTGATTAACTTGAGTCCTTAAAAGAAACCTGAAACCTAAATATCCTTTAATGTATAAAATCCAAGCGATAGTTCAATCGCTTGGATTTTTGTACGGTAAATTCTTTTTATTTAGTTTCCGTCTCTTTAATTAAATTTTATTTCACTTTTTGTTTTAATATCAATTCTCTTTTCTTCTATAAAAAATTGTGTGTGGACATAAACTTTATGAACACCTTTATCAAGTGACGGAAATTTCAAAGGCTCTTGTGGATGATATTGCAAACCAGGTTCCATTTGTTTTGAAATCGGACTTCCTGTAAAAACCGCATTATCAGCATTAATCGTTACTTGAGTAAGTGGTGTTCGATGTCTTACCATAATGTCTTCTTTCCCAATATATTCAATTGACCGTAATACTTGAAATCCTTCCTCTGTTTTTTCAATCCTAATATGTACAATAAAATCCTCATATTGCTCCTCAATCTTGACGGATTCATCTAAAGACGGTTTTACAATACCTTTAAGAATCAACAATGAGATTGCTCCAATACATGCTATTATAGCGATGACAATCGTGATTTTTTTCCACATTTGTCACTCCCCCCTCGCTACGTTTTTTATAAAGTATGACTTTAATCTAAAGGAATTATGAACTTCTACTGATCATTAACGAATTATATCAGTTAGTTAAGGTCCGCTTTTCCCCATTTAGCTTATACTTATATCTTGAAATGAGGATTTTATGGACGATTGATCATCCTTTCATAAATATATAGACGAATTTATTACCCTATAGGTTTCATTTGTGATGTATACTTTCTTCAAAATTCTGCAATATATATATATAGTTTATTAAGCAAAAGGAAGGAAGTAAAAAATGAAGCGCATATATTTAGTACTTATTTTCACTTTCATGAGCCTAGTAGCATGTAATAATCCCGAACAATCTACCCATAATAATTCTACAGATATAGTGATGCTAAATTCTGAAACATCAACTAATTTTGAGCAAAATTCCATTCCAAGAATAGCACAGTCCTATTTAGACGACCAATCAAATGGCATTTCTACCTATAAAGCCATTCATGTAAATGACCAACTTTTTGTAGCATTTAATGCAACACCATTAAAACAAGCGACAGAACAGAAAGTAGAGAAGAAAGTCAAAAAGGATCTTAAAGAGCTAACACAAATTAACAATATACATGTAACCTCTGATCAGAAGTTTTTTTTTGAACTAACAAAGCTTGAGAATGAAGAATTAACAAAAGAAGAGGTTGTTAAACGCCTTAAAAAACTTAAAAAATTATCTAAAGAACAAACCTGACGGAGGATATTAAAATGAAATACAAAGACTATGAAAAAACGATAGAGCCTAAAAGACCTCTTTTAAAAAACTGTATTAAAGCATTCTTAGTAGGTGGCTTCATTTGTGTTATTGGGCAAGCAATCTCTACTTTTTACATGTACTTTTTTTCATTTACCGAACAAACTGTCGGTAATCCAACAGTGGCAACCTTAATATTTATCACGATGTTACTGACTGGTTTTGGTTATTATGATCGCATCGCACAATTTGCAGGCGCAGGTACAGCTGTCCCAGTTACTGGATTTGGTAATGCTGTTATATCTGCCGCGATTGAACACAGGACAGAAGGTTTCGTACAAGGTGTTGGTGGCAATATGTTTAAATTAGCTGGATCTGTTATATTATTCGGCGTCTTTTCAGCTTTCATAGTTGCTCTTATTAAAACAATCTTTTCTTATATAGGTGGTGCATCATGATAACCGGAAAACAAACATTGGAATTTGAATATCCCCCCTCTATTATATCTACAGGAGTCGTAGGCGGTCCGTTTGAAGAATTAGGTAATATCCCTGCTGATTTTGATTATTTTTATTCCGATCAATGGATGGATGAAAAATCGTTTGAAATTGCTCATCAGCATATGATAGAGGATGCATGTCACTTTGCGATTGAGAAGGCGAACTTAGAAACAAGTGATATGCAGTTTTTCTTGCATGGCGATCTTATAAATCAATTAACTCCCTCAAATTTTGCAGCTAAGAATCTTGCTATTCCTTACTTAGGTCTATTTAGTGCTTGTGCAACATCTATGGAAGGCTTGGCATTATCTGCACTAATTATCAACCAAATGAAAGCAGGCTATATTATAACTGGGGCTGCGAGTCATAATTCAGCGGTAGAAAGACAATTTCGCTACCCCACCGAATATGGCAGTCAGAAACCTGATACTTCTCAATGGACTGTGACAGGAGCAGGCATTGCTATCATTTCATCAAAGGGAGAAGGACCTAAAGTTACTTCAGCAACTATTGGAAAAGTAGTGGATCGTGAGCTCAAAGACCCCTTTAATATGGGGGGAGCAATGGCTCCTGCAGCTTATGACACAATTACAAGACATTTAAAGGATAGAAATCTTGAACCAGATTATTATGATTATATAATCACCGGGGACCTAGCAAAAATAGGAAGAGATATTTGCCTCGACTTATTTGAACAAAACAAAATAAATATAAACAATGATCAGTTTATTGATTGTGGTTTAACCATTTATAAACCCGAACAGCAAGTTTTCGCAGGTGCTAGTGGTGCAGCATGTTCTGCTATTGTTACTTATGGTCATTTTCTAAACAAACTGAATAAAGGTGAATGTGATCGTATCTTAGTTGTTGCTACCGGTGCTCTACTGTCTCCTTTAACCGTTCAACAAAAACAAACGATTCCATGTATCGCACATGCGGTTTCTATCGAAAATATATAATTAATTTTATTTTTACTAGTATAGATTAAAATAAGAACTCACAACCATTAACGGATGTTAAAAGAGGTGATAATTTATGGTGTTTTTATGGGCTTTTATTGTTGGTGGACTAATTTGTGTGATTGGTCAACTTTTACTTGATGTGGCGAAGCTCACTCCAGGACATACGCTAAGTATGTTGGTCGTAGCTGGTGCTATACTCGATGGATTCGGTTTATATGAACCGTTAATTGATTTTGCTGGTGCCGGTGCGACCGTACCGATCACTAGCTTTGGTAATTCCCTAGTACATGGTGCTTTAGCTGAAGCAGAAAAACACGGAATAATAGGTGTTGTCACAGGAATGTTTGAAGTAACAAGCTCCGGCATCTCTGCTGCTATTATCTTCGGAATGATAGGTGCTATTTTTTTCAAAGCAAAAGGCTAAACCCTTTAAGAAACTTCGATATACCAATTTAATACGATTACAAATGAGATTGTGACTATAGCTGAACATAAGAATGATTATACGACATAAAACAGGTGGCAATTATGAGATGATATAACTGCATAACAACCGCTCAGGCTTGTCCGTTTCGCTTTCCGCGGGTTTTTCTCCTCAGCTAACTTTTTAAGCAAAGCTCGCTTAAAAAGTGGATCTTCAGATAAAAACTTCCCGCAGGAGTCGAAACGGACGCCTGCGCTTTTTAATGCTCTACAACTAAAGTAAGGATAATCATATTGGCGTTACTCAATATCGCCTATGAAGTTGTCTTTAGATTACTTATCATTATTTAACAAATAAACTCATATCTGTAACATTCCAAAATGCTAGCATTTACAATCTTTGTAGAAATCATATTCAGCGTAGGCGACCACTTCCACTCCTGTGGGATCGTTTTCCCTGAAGATCCACTTTTCCTTGCGGTTTTTGCGTGGAAAAGTTAGCTGAGGGGAAAACCCCACGGAAAGGGAAGTGGTCAAGCCGGAGCGGTTACTACGCACATTTATCATTTCAAAATGGATACCAGAGTTTTGTCGTATAATCCTGCTTTTATGCAATTGTAAAAATCTGATTATTAACTTATTTTTATCCTTGGTCTTTCTCTCATCTTCGGTGTTATTTTGCAAAGTCTATATATACCTTCCCTAGTTGTTCTTGTGAAGCTAAATAAGAGAAGGCTTGATCAATTTGATCGAATGCAAATCCTTTGTCAATTATCGGACTAATTTTATATTGATTTATTAATTTAATTAACTCGTGTAGTTCTTCCCTGCTCCCCATAGTAGAGCCGATTAATTTATATTGACCATAGAAAAATTGCCTTAAATTAAACGTGAACTCATCATTCGTCGAAGAGCCATAAGTTACGATTCGTCCTCCCTTTTTTAATACATCTAAAGATTTGTTAAATGTAGCGCCACCAATACTTTCAATCACCATATCTATTTGTTCATCCGCTAATTCTCTCTTCCAAACACCCGTTGTTAATACGCCACGGTCAAAACCCAACTTTTCTGCTTCTTCAAGCTTTTTCGGATCTCTGGAACTGGTAATGACTCTTGCTCCTAGTGCTTTAGCCATTTGTATTATAAAGGAGTTTACTCCCCCACCGACACCAGGTATAAACAATGTTTCTCCTTTTTCTAATCCTCCCTGCGTAACTAAAGCGCGATAACCTGTCAACGCCGATAAAGCAAAGACACCTGCTTCCTCCCATGAAAGATGCTTTGGCTTCGGTTCAATAAAATCTTTATGTATTAGGATGCTATCAGCGAACGTACCTGCAAATGGCACACCTACTATCTCAAATTCTTTTGGCGGTGCCTCTGATTTATGATACCAATTCAAACTAGGATTAATGATTACCTCTTCACCAATTTGATAACGAGTAACATTATCTCCCAATTTTTCAATAGTTCCTGCACCATCTGAACCTAAAGTGAAGGACTTGCTTTTATCCTTAACTCGATCTTTTATCTTTAAATCACGATGATTTAATCCTGCCACTTTTAATTTCACCAATACTTCGTTGTTTTTTGGGCTTGTCTTTGGAACATCACTTACACGATATTCTCCGTCTATTACAACATAAGCTTTCATATCAAATTTCACCTTCCTTATTTATGTAAAGGAACATTTGAAGTAATGCTCTCTTTTAATAATCGTTGCATATCACCAATCCCTTTCGACCCTAACAATGGAAATTGAATCGAATCCGCGTGCGAAAAAGTGTTATTAATAATTGGACGATATTTTTGTCCAGTTAATACAATGATATCATTAAAATGTTCCAGTTTCTTTTCTTTTAGCTGCCGTTGCAATGTCTTAACAGAAACCACTCTAGGATCATTTGGTCTAAACGTAACATCATAGTTTTCTGGCACAATATCATCTGGCAATAATATTCCGTGTTTTCCCGAAATAATCACCCAGTTATTAAAATAGTTTGTTACATATTGCTGACATAAATTATGCAGTACACCTATATATGCATTTTGTGCTTCTGTCTCTGCAACATCAGGGAACTTATCCCATATTTTCCTTTTACCACATGGTATAATACAAAGTTGATTCATCTAATACCTCTCTTAGTGTTAGTACATTAAAGCAATTGTAATAAACAATCATCCGTTTCTCCATTTATTATACAAAATTATTAATAGGAAGAAAAACAAGTAATTTATTATAAATAATTACTAGAAATAAAAAGCAGACAACGACAACATTGTAATCGCTTACTGTTGTATTCTCTAAAATAAATGTCAGAAAATTATCAAAAAACGGTTGACCAAACAGCATTTTGGTTGTATGATTGTCGTCAATCAGATATTTCTGAAAAGTTAATCATTTTCAAGAATTACCTGTAGACAGGATATAATCAATCGTATAGTATAAACTATAGAAGGTTAAATATAATTTTAAAAACGTTGACGGGAACAAAAGAACAGGACCCTGTATTAATAGAGAGCCAAGGATGGTGGAAGCTTGGTAATACACCCTATTCTGATTACTCATCCCTGAGTGTTATGTTGAAAAGTTTTCTTAGTAAACATAACCAGGTGAATTATTCACCTGTTATCAAAATGAAGCTAGTAAAGTATTAGCTTCATAAGGCAATATTTGTAAAAATATTGTAAATCAGGGTGGTACCGTGAAAAGAAAGGCCTTTTCTCCCTTGTTGATTGCTGATTATTGGCAATTACAAGTTAGAAATGGCCTTTTTTCTATATTCTAATGATAATAAAGATATCAAATAAAATTTTCTAGATTCTATAATTTAGGAGGGATTAGAATGGAAAGATCACAAAAACAAGAACAATCAGCTGCAGAAACAAAAGAACCAAAAACAGGTGCTGATCTACTTGTCGAATCGTTAATCAACGAAGGTGTTGAGACTTTATTCGGTTATCCTGGTGGAGCCGCTTTACCAATATTTGATGCGTTATACAAAGCTCAAAACTCTTTTGATCAAATTCTTGCACGACATGAACAAGGTTCGATTCATGCTGCCGAAGGATACGCTAGAGTATCTGGGAAACCAGGTGTTGTAGTAGCTACTTCAGGTCCGGGTGCAACGAATCTTGTGACAGGAATTGCTGATGCAATGATTGATTCCTTACCGTTAATTGTTATCACAGGTCAAGTTGCCCAAGGAGTAATCGGAACCGATGCCTTTCAAGAGGTTGATGTAATGGGAGTGACTACACCGATTACGAAGCATAACTATCAAGTACGTGACGTTAAGGATCTACCTCGAATTGTTAAGGAAGCATTCCATATTGCAACAACTGGTAGACCTGGACCTGTTTTGATTGATATGCCAAAAGATATCTCAGCAGAAGTAATTGAAGCAGAATTTCAAGCAAATGTGGAATTAGATTTACCTGGCTATCAACCAACAACAAAACCTAATCCACTACAAACCAAAAAATTAGCAGAGGCAATCGGAAACGCTAAAAAGCCTGTACTATTAACTGGGGCTGGGATCCTGTTCGCAGAAGCTTCCGAACAGGTTAGAGAATTTGCAGAGAAGTATTCACTACCTGTTGCTTCTACCCTTCTAGGCTTAGGTGCATTCCCAGGGGACCATCCATTATTTATGGGGATGGCAGGTATGCATGGGACATATACTTCAAACACTGCGCTTTATGAATGTGATTTACTAATCAACATCGGTGCTCGTTTTGATGACCGTCTAACAGGAAAACTAACTTCTTTTGCGCCAAATGCGACCGTTGCTCATATAGATATTGATCCGGCAGAAATTGGTAAAAATGTACCAACTGATATTCCGATTGTTGGCGATGCAAAAGAAGCCTTAACAAAATTATTGACACATGATATCAAGCAACCAGAACATGATGAATGGCTTGTTCAGATTCATGAAAACAAAGAAAATTATCCGTTATGGTTTAATACCCCTGATCAAGAGATGATTGGTCAATGGGTAATCAAGAAAGTTCATGAAGCAACAAAAGGAAATGCGATTGTCACTACAGATGTTGGTCAACACCAAATGTGGACTGCCCAGTACTATACGTTTACACAACCAGATCGTTGGGTTTCATCCGGTGGTTTAGGAACAATGGGATTTGGCTTCCCTGCGGCAATAGGTGCTCAATTAGCAAAACCAGATGATACTGTAGTTGCTATTGTAGGTGATGGTGGCTTTCAAATGACGTTGCAAGAGCTATCCATCCTACAGGAGAAAGGTTTACCTGTAAAAGTCATTATCGTTAATAACCAGGCATTAGGGATGGTAAGACAATGGCAAGAAGCATTCTATTCAGAACGTTATTCTCAATCTATCTTTAGCATACAACCTGATTTTGTAAAATTAGCAGAATCTTACAACATTAAAGGAATGCAACTTAAAACACAAGATGAATTTATCAAAGCATTGCCTGAAATTTTTAATTATGAAGGCCCTGTAGTTGTGGATGCTCGCGTGTTGCAGCAAGAAAATGTATTCCCTATGATTGCTCCAGGTTCAGGAATAAATGAAATGATTGGGGTGAAACCATGAAACGAATTATAACAGCAACCGTTCGAAATCGTAGTGGTGTTCTAAATCGAGTAACAAGTCTTCTTCAACGTCGACAGTTTAATATTGAAAGTATTTCTGTAGGAAGAACGGAAACAGAAGGTATGAGTAAAATGACTTTTGTGGTCGATGTAGAGGATTTTCAAAAGCTCGAACAAGTAACCAAACAATTAAACAAACAAATTGATGTCATTAAAGTCTCAGACATTACTGATAAAGCGATTGTTGCTCGAGAATTAGCATTAATTAAAATCGTGAGCAATAGTCAGTTACGCGCCGAAATACAAGGTATTATTGAACCATTTCGTGCTACAATAATTGACGTAAGCAAAGATAGCTTATCGATTCAAGTCACAGGAAAACCAGATAAGGTCGAAGCATTAATTGAATTGTTGAAACCCTATGGCATTAAAGAGTTAGCAAGAACCGGATTGACTGCTTTTGTTCGTGGTCACCAACCGAATACACAAGATGGCAGTTTTCAATCTCTATTAGGTTAATAATAAGTAAAATTATTATATAAAAAATACAAATTATTTGAGAGGATGTAGTTTTTCATGACTAAAGTACTTTATAACAACAATATTAACGAAGAGGTATTACAATCTAAAAAAATCGCGATAATTGGGTATGGCTCCCAAGGGCATGCACATGCGTTAAATTTAAAAGAAAGTGGATTTGACGTTGTCGTTGGTCTACGTAAAGGTCGTTCTTGGGATAAAGCAGTTGAAGATGGTGTTGAAGTAAAATCTGTTGCAGATGCATCTAAAGAAGCAGATGTAATTATGATTCTTCTTCCAGATGAGTATCAACCATCGATCTACAAAGAAGCAATTGAACCAAACCTAGAAGCTGGAAATGCATTAGTATTTGCTCACGGTTTCAATATTCATTTCAACCAAATCGTACCTCCAGCAGACGTTGATGTCTTCTTAGTTGCACCTAAAGGTCCTGGTCATTTAGTACGTAGAACTTATGAAGAAGGTGCTGGTGTACCTGCTCTTTATGGTATTTTCCAAAATGCTACTGGTAGCGCTGTTGATGTTGCCCTAGCGTATGCGAAAGGAATCGGAGCTGGTCGTGCTGGAATTCTTGAAACTACTTTCCAAGAAGAAACAGAAACAGACTTGTTCGGTGAGCAAGCGGTACTTTGTGGTGGTACTTCTGCATTAGTTAAAGCAGGATTTGAAACACTAGTAGAGGCTGGTTACCAACCAGAAGTTGCTTATTTCGAATGTCTGCACGAATTAAAACTAATCGTTGATTTACTATATGAAGGTGGACTAGAAGGTATGCGCCATTCTATCTCTGACACTGCTGAGTGGGGTGACTTTGTTTCTGGACCACGTGTTGTTGATCAAGATACGAAAGCACGCATGAAAGACGTTCTTACGGATATTCAAACAGGTAAATTCGCTCAAGGATGGATCCTTGAAAACCAAGCAAATCGTCCTCGCTACACTGCAACTAAAAAAGCAGAGAGCGAACACCAAATTGAAAAGGTAGGGAGAGAGCTACGTGAATTAATGCCATTTGTAAAGCAAAAGGCGATTAATAAAAAGGAAGTGGTCTCTAATGACTCAAATTAAGATTTTTGATACGACACTAAGAGATGGTGAACAATCACCAGGTGTCAATCTAAATCAGCTAGAAAAGTTAGAGCTTGCAAAACAATTAGAACGCTTTGGGATAGATGTAATGGAAGCAGGATTTCCTGCTTCCTCCCAGGGTGATTTTGATGCAGTTAAAAAAATTGCTGAAACTGTCAAAAATGTCTCGGTAACTGGTCTTGCTCGTGCGGTAAAGTCAGATATCGATGCATGTAGAGACGCATTAAAAAATGCTACTTACCCAAGACTTCACGTTTTTATCGCTACCTCCCCTATTCATATGGAATATAAACTAAAGAAAACTCCTGAAGAAGTGATCGATACTGCTGTAGAAATGGTTACTTACGGTAAACAGTTCTTTGACCATGTAGAATGGTCAGCAGAAGATGCTTCTCGTTCAGATTTAGCGTTTTTAGCAAAAATTATTGAAAAAGTGATTGATGCTGGAGCGACAGTAATTAATTTGCCAGATACTGTTGGTTACACGATGCCTCGTGAATATGGAGCAATGTTTAAATATATTAAAGAAAATGTGCCAAACATTGATAAAGCTGACCTTTCCTGCCACTGTCATGATGACTTAGGAATGGCATTAGCAAATTCGTTTGCAGCAATTGAAAATGGTGCCACTCAAGTTGAAGGTACGATTAATGGTATTGGTGAACGTGCAGGCAATGCTTCATTAGAAGAGTTTGCAGTAGCCTTGAAAATTCGCAATGATTATTATCCTTATCATACTAATTTAGTATTAAATGAAATTAAACGAACAAGTGACATGGTAGGTAAATTTACAGGTATGACTGTTCCTGGCAACAAAGCGGTTGTCGGACGCAATGCTTTTGCACACGAATCAGGTATCCATCAAGATGGTGTGTTAAAAAATGCCGAAACGTATGAAATTATCACTCCTGAACTTGTTGGAGTGCATTCGAACAACCTAGTCTTAGGTAAACATTCTGGTCGTCATGCTTTTACTGATAAAATTAAACAGCTTGGTTATGAGCTTCCAGAGGCTAAACTAAAAGAAGCTTTTAAAGCGTTTAAATTGCTTACAGATCGTAAAAAGGAAGTTACGGATGATGATTTGTTTGCGATCCTTACTGACATACAAACAGATACTTCGAATGTGAAACGTTATAAACTAGAACATTTCCAGGTACAATATGGTTCTAATGATCAACCTAGTGCCACTGTATCTTTATCGACACCTAGTGATGAGATCGTTGAAGAATCCAGCACAGGTTCTGGTAGTGTTGAAGCACTTTACAATACTCTAGATCAAATAATTACAGAGGAAACACATCTAACAGACTTTCAACTAAATTCAATTGGTCAAGGTCGTGATGCTTTAGCTGAGGTTCATGTTAGTCTAACAGTCGATAACAAAACCGTTAGTGGACGTGGATCAGCACAAGATGTTTTAGAGGCCGCAGTTCAGGCATACTTAAATGGAGTGAATCGTGCCATTTATCGAAAGAAAGCAAACTAAGCCCGTTTGGAGGTTATAGAATTGAGCAATAAAATCGTACTGCTTCCGGGTGATGGAATTGGAGCAGAAGTAATCTACGCTGCCAAAGATGTCCTCGAAGCTGTAAGTAAAAAATTTAATACAACTTTTGAATTTTCTTCACACGATATTGGCGGGATTGCCATTGATAATCACGGCACTCCCCTGCCAAATGAAACCGTTAATGCATGTAAAAATGCTGATGCCGTTTTATTAGGAGCTGTTGGTGGACCAAAATGGGACAATAATCCATCTGACTTGAGACCAGAACGTGGCTTATTAGGTATTCGTAAAGCATTAGATCTATATGCTAATTTACGTCCTGTTAAAGGGTTTCCCAAGTTATTACACGCATCGCCTTTGAAAGAAGAAATTATCCAAGGCAGTGACCTTCTCATCGTTCGTGAATTAACTGGTGGTTTGTATTTTGGCCAACCAAGTGAACGATTAGATAATGGCAATGCTGTCGTAGATACGTTGTCGTATACTAAAAGTGAAATGGAACGTATTATTGATAAAGCTTTTCAAAGTGCCCAATTACGTAATAAGCATCTAACTTCTGTTGATAAAGCAAACGTGTTAGAATCTAGTAAACTATGGCGAGAAATTGTTGAAGAAAAGAAAAACGATTATCCTGATGTAACGGTGGAACATGTTTTGGTGGATGCTGCAGCGATGAAACTAATCACAAACCCAACTCAATTTGATGTTATTGTTACAGAAAACATGTTTGGTGATATTTTAAGTGATGAGGCTTCAGTATTAACCGGATCACTGGGAATGCTCCCTTCGGCAAGTCTTGCTGAAGATGGTGTTGGGCTTTATGAACCAGCACATGGTTCTGCACCAGATATTGCTGGTAAAGGCATTGCTAACCCAATTGCGATGATCCAGTCAGCTGCTATGATGCTTCGCTATTCGTTTGATAAAAATGAAGAAGCACAAGCAATTGAAGATGCTGTTGAGAAAGTTTTAAATCAGAATTACCATACAGCCGATTTAAAAAATGACAACGGAACTTTAGTCAGCACAACAGAAATGACCCAACTAATTGTCGATGCTATCTAAGTTCTTGAATAATGGAAAAAGTCTTTGAAAAACTTCGGCGTTACCAATCATATACTTTGGTCGCCGATGTTTTTCTACCCATAACAACAGGTAAGGAGTGAAAACGATGAGAAAACCAAAAACAATTGTTGAAAAAATTTGGGAAAAGCACATGGTGCATCAAGAAGCAGGTAAACCAGACCTTTTATATATTGATTTGCATTTAGTTCATGAAGTTACCTCCCCTCAAGCTTTTGAAGGGTTACGAATGAACAACCGAAAAGTGCGTCAACCTGATCGTACTTTTGCTACGATGGATCATAATGTGCCAACCATTCATCGTAATGTCATCAAAGATGAAGTGTCAAAAACACAAATGGAAACATTAAAAGCAAACTGTGATGAATTCGGAGTACCTTTAGCAGATATCCATCATCCAGATCAAGGAATCGTGCATGTTATTGGTCCTGAACTTGGTTTAACACAACCAGGCAAAACGATCGTTTGTGGTGACAGCCATACCTCAACACATGGTGCATTTGGTGCCTTAGCATTTGGTATTGGTACAAGTGAAGTCGAACACGTTTTAGCAACGCAAACAATCTGGCAGCAAAAACCGAAGACCTTAAACGTAAAAGTGAATGGTAAATTAGGTACTGGTGTTACCGCAAAAGACTTAATTTTAGCGATTATCGGAAAATATGGGGTTAGATTTGGAACTGGTTATGTCCTTGAATATACAGGTGAAGCTATTCGCGATTTATCAATGGAAGGTCGTATGACAGTATGTAACATGTCGATAGAAGCTGGTGCACGTGCCGGTTTAATTAGTCCTGATGATACCACTGTAGAATTCTTAAGAGGAAAACGACATGTTCCTGATGGTGAAGCATTTGATAAACTTGCTGAAGAATGGAAGGATCTTGCTACCGATGAAGGTGCTGTCTATGATGAGCAAGTAGAAATTGATGCAAATGAAATCGAACCACAAGTAACGTGGGGAACAAATCCTGGTATGTGTATTCCAGTAAGTGCAAATGTTCCTACTCCCGAAGATGTACAAACGGATAATGATAAAGACGAACTTAAACGTGCATTGGAATATATGGGGCTAGAAGGCGGCGAACCCATCTCTTCTGTAGCAATTGAGCATGTATTTATTGGTTCTTGTACGAACTCTCGCTTAGCTGATTTGCGTAAGGCTTCAGAAATAATAAAAGGCCAAAAAGTCAATCCAAGTGTTACAGCAATTGTTGTGCCTGGTTCTCATAGTGTAAAAACACAGGCAGAAAAAGAAGGTATCGATATACTCTTCAAAGAAGCCGGATTTGAATGGCGTGACGCTGGATGCAGTATGTGTCTTGCCATGAACGATGACGTTGTACCAGAAGGCGAACGTTGTGCTTCTACTTCTAACCGAAACTTTGAAGGACGTCAAGGTACCGGTGCTCGTACACACTTAGTAAGTCCTGAAATGGCTGCAGCTGCTGCGATTAAAGGGCATTTCGTGGACGTAAGACACTTAGGTGTAGCTACACCAAGCTAATTGATAAAGGGGGTAACAACGAATGGAACCAATTCGTAAACATGAAGGGCTTGTCTTTCCATTAAATCGAGCAAATGTGGACACAGACCAAATCATTCCTAAACAATTTCTGAAACGAATTTCACGTCAAGGTTTTGGACAGTTCGTTTTTTACAATTGGCGTTTTGATTCAAAAGGCGAATTACGTGAAGACTTCTCATTAAATCAACCAAAATATGAAGGAACTTCTATCTTAGTAGCTGGTGAAAATTTTGGATGTGGATCTTCCCGTGAACACGCACCATGGGCATTGCAGGATTATGGCTTCCGGGTTATTATTGCGCCAAGCTATGCAGATATCTTTTACAACAACTGTACCAAAAATGGTATCCTTCCTGTAAAATTAACAGAGGAACAAGTACAGACTTTAATCAAAAATGCCGAAGCAGACCAATATAATCTGACCGTTGATTTAGAAGAGAAAAAAGTCTACGACAATCAAGGTTTTGAAGCGTCTTTTGACTTAGATGCTTATAAACGTGAAATGTTGTTAAACGGTTGGGATGAAATTGCTGTTACATTAACACATGAAGATAAAATTACGCAATTTGAAAAAGCAAGAGGCTAATCTTGAATCTGACTTTCTTCTCGAAGAAAGTCAGATTTCTTTATGTAAGCTAATTTTCCCCTCTTCTACTCCAAATTATTCTTTCTAGAATTTCCAAAAACATCTTTACTTAAAATGACTTTATCGGTGATACTAAACGTGTAAGGAGGTGCAGTAATGATTGAACAAAGACAACTGCAGCAATGTAGAAATGAACTCCTTTCACGTAAAGAAACTGTTAAGAAGCATGTGAAAGACTATTATGGTTTAGGGTTAGAGCATAATAAAGAATCGACTTCCGAGTTATCGAATTATGATAATCATCCTGGAGATACAGGAACTGAATTATTTGAAAGAGAAAAAGATATTGCTTTAAATGACCATGCAGAACAGGAATTAAAAGATATAGACACTGCTCTACAAGCCATCGACCAAGGCACCTATGATAAATGCGAGGAATGTGGTGCAGAGATTCCTGCGCAAAGACTTTTGTCAATGCCGACGACAAGACGTTGTATACAGCATGCGGAACATCATATATCAAAAACACGTCCAGTTGAAGAAGATGTTATTCATTCCAGCATTAATGAAATGGAATCAGAAGTTGATGAAGAAAAATCAACCATATTTGATGCGGAAGATTCCTGGCAAAGAGTTGAAAAATACGGATCTTCTGATGGCCCATCAGATTTTTATGATTCCCAAAAAGATTATGACGACATGTTTTTTAACTCAGATGAATTGGTCGGAAGTGTAGAAGAATTAGAAGGTTTTTTACTTTCTGACATCAATGGTAAATTTATTGGTGTTAATGAAAAACATGAACGATATGAAGATTATTTGGATGAAAATGATATCGGATCTATTCTATATAGTGAGAGATAAATATCAAAAGTGGACTATCTTTTATGATAGTCCACTACAAAATCAGAGCTATTTCAGATGATCTGGTGGTGGTTCCTGATGACCTTTGTTTGCAACTTCTTCAAAGATGTTATCTTGTTGTTTTTTATTTACTTCATCCATTTTATTTTGCAATTGTGTTAATTGATTCGTTAATGTTTTCAGATCTTTCTTTGTAGCAGGTTGTGCCTCTTGTTTCAAAATAAAACCTAATTGGCCGTTTGGTTCTAATGTTGCCCATTCTACATCACTAATATTTGAAACACTGTTTTGTCTTAACAACATCTCCAACAGATCAACGGTTATTCGATATTTCTTTAAGTTCTGTTCGATAATCTGTCCATTTTTTATTAATATAGCTGATTTTCCAGTAACGATACTTTCCACTTTGTCCATTCGTAGTTGAGCATACTCCACTACAACTAATGTAATAACCAAAATCCCACTTACCCCAAATGTTACCCAAATACTTTTCCCAGCTACTGGCTGAATAAGTAATGAGCCAATCCCTATCATTAAGACGGTTTGAGCTAATGACATTTGAGAGATCGATTTTCTACCAGCTATGCGAAGGAGCATTGTACCTATAAGTATAATTAAAATTGCTTTCCAAATCCAATCTAAATCCATCCAATCCCTCCTACTGTATTAGGTTGGCTTGTCCCGATTGAATTATTCATGCAATTATATAAGATCTATCATTGCTAACATACCAGTAACTGCATACATATTCCAAATTATATGAAGGAAAATTGGTACAACTAATGACTTGGTTAATCGATATAACAAAACGAATATTGCTCCCATAATTGCAGCAGATAAGAAATGTCCCGGATGGAGAGCACCAAAGATAACAGATGAAACAATCAAGCCAATCCAGAAATGATATTTCACATCTAAAAACTTATGGACTAGTCCTCTGAACATAATTTCTTCTTTAATCGGTGTAATAACTGTAAAGGCTACGTAAAGCAATAAAATATTAAACCAATGATCCGAAACCCCTTCTAAACCAAACGTATCTACCTGACTTGTACCATCTTCCCATTTTAAGACATTTAGTATGAGAAATTGACTTATATAATTGATGATAAACGCAGCAAGTAAGAATAAGTATGTACTTCCTTTTTTTAATGGTGCAAATGAAAAGGCGGTCTTTAGAAATTGGCGAACCCTCTTAAATAGTAATAGTGCAAATACAAATCCGATCGCATCTAAAATCAGCATATAATGACTTTGCATAAATAGATTTGTATAATAACCTTCTGTTCCTCGATCTAATATCACAACTAGAATGCCTATTAGTATTCCCGTTACTATAATAATAAAGAGATATGAGGCAAAAAAGCCGATGACTCCACCCCACCCCATTTTTGCATTAGCTTTATTTATATCTTGATGCTCCTTATGTATAACCTCTTCTTCGTACATGTGACTCTCCCCTTCTTTTATCATACCTACTATGTATACGTCATAATTACCATGAAAGTTTCAGTAAACTAATATTTACTGGCGACATTCAGTCCGTTACTGTCAACTTTATGCTTTTACTGGCAACTTTGATATGTTTACTGGCAACTCTGATGCTTTTACTGGCAACTTTGTAGAATTACTATTAGAAGTATCTATTAATAGAAAAAGGATACAACCTTCCTTCAGGTTGTATCCTTCCCTTTAATAGTCGCTATTACTTTCTTCTCCTTTGATAATCGACACACTTGCACTTGCACCGATTCTGGATGCTCCTGCGTCTACCATTGCTTGTGCGGTTTTTTGGTCGCGGACACTGCCGGAAGCTTTCACGCCAATTTCTGGTCCAACGGTTTTACGCATTAATGCGATATCTTCTGTTGTTGCGCCACCAGATGAGAAACCTGTTGATGTTTTTACATAATCGGCACCTGCAGCAACTGCTAATTGACATGCTTTTTGTTTTTCAGAATCTGTTAATAAACATGTTTCAATAATAACTTTAACCAGTGCGTTTCCTTCTGCAGCTTGGACGACTGCTTCAATATCTTTTTGGACAGCTTCATGATTTCCATCTTTTAATGCCCCAACATTTATCACCATATCAACTTCTGTTGCACCTTTTCCAATGGTATATTTGGTTTCAAATGCTTTTACAGCTGATGATGTAGCACCTAATGGGAAACCGATAACGGTACAAACTGCTACATCAGTACCTTTTAATAGTTCTGAAGCCAAGGGTACCCATGTCGGATTAACACAAACGGAATAAAAACCATGTAACTTAGCTTCATTACATAGTGTTTCGATTTGCTCCTTAGTTGTATCTGGCTTTAATGCGGTATGATCAATTTTGTTAGCTAATGGCATTATAATTCCTCCTTATTTTTTTGCGTGTGATAGATCGTCTGAGATAAATGCTCCCGGTAGCAGCTCACTGACGGTTGTTTCTAGCACATCATCTTGCAAGTTTGTTAATATGACTTTCATGTTGGCGTCACATAATTCTGCTAGTACTTGACGACATGCGCCGCACGGAGATACTGGTCGATCTGTATCTGCCACAACTGCCATCATTTTGAAGTTTTTCGAGCCATTCGCATATGCGTGGAATAAAGCAGTTCTTTCTCCACAATTACACATCGAATAGGCAGCATTTTCGATGTTACAACCGTGAAAAATGTTACCTTGATCATCTAATAATGCAGCTCCTACCTTAAAATTAGAATAGGGAACATAAGCTTTTTCACGTGCTTTTTTTGCTTCTTCGATTAATTGTTGATCCATCTAGGTTCCTCCTCTTATCCAATCTCTTTAATTAATTGTTTAACAAACGTTAGAAAGGATTCTCGAACCTTTTCTGTAGTCTCTATCACTTCATCATGTGTTAACGGCTGATCTAGAATCCCTGCTGCCATGTTCGATATACATGAAATCCCTACACATTGAGTACCTGCATGACGAGCAACGGTTACTTCAGGTACAGTTGACATACCTACTGCATCACCGCCGATTTTTTCTAGCATCCGGATTTCAGCAGGTGTTTCATAGCTTGGTCCCGTATTCCAAACATAAACACCTTCTTTAAGGGTGATATTTAATTGACTTGCTACTTGTTTGGACACTTTTTGAAGATTACGGTCATAAGCTGTTGACATATCTGGAAAACGAACACCGTGATCACTTAGATTTTCACCAATTAAAGGATTTTGCCCTGTATTATTAATATGATCAGTGATTAGCATTAAATCACCTGGTTCTAAATCACGGTTAATTCCACCAGCAGCGTTTGTCACCAACAACTTATCGATACCTAACTCCTTCATAACACGTACTGGAAATGTAACGGCCTCTAAGCCATACCCCTCATAATAGTGGAAACGTCCTTGCATCGCAATTACCTCTACACCTTGCAGATTGCCAATTACTAACTGACCAGCATGTCCTTCGACCGTTGAGATAGGGAAACCTGGTATTTCTTCATACTTTATTTTGGTTGGATTCTCTATTTCATCTGCAAGCATCCCAAGACCTGAACCTAAAATTAATCCAACTTTTGGTTTTGTCGTAATTTTAGTTTGGAGATAGGATGTTGCTTCGTTTAAATGATTCATTGTCGTGTCCTCCTAATTATTCAATATCCTTTAGAAAACTCTTCCCGTTCGATGGTAATGATACACCAAAATTTTTGGCAATGGTCGCGCCGATATCCGCAAATGTTTCTCTCACATCTAGTTGTTTACCATTCATGATTTGATTATGATGAACCAATAATGGTACATACTCTCTGGTATGATCTGTGCCATGATGGACGGGATCATTTCCATGATCAGCGGTAATGATTAACAGGTCATCTTTCTTCAATTTCTTTAGAACTTCAGGTAATCGTTTATCGAAGGTTTCTAATGCTTCCCCGTACCCTTTAGGATCACGACGATGTCCATATTTCGCATCAAAATCAACTAAATTTAAGAAATTAAGCCCATGAAAATCTTTGTCGATGGATTGGATGAATTTTTCCATGCCATCGTCATTATCTTTGGTTCGTATTGATTCGGTAACACCTTCTCCATCATAAATATCAGCTATTTTCCCTAAGGCAATAACATCAAAGTCACTATCAGCAAGGTCATTCATTACCGTTCTTCCGAAAGGTTTCAACGCATAATCGTGCCTGTTAGACGTACGTTCAAAGGACCCTGGATCCCCTATAAATGGACGCGCAATAATGCGACCTACCATGTAGGTATCATTTTTTGTTAATTCTCTTGCGATCTCACAAATTTGATATTGTTCTTCGATTGGAATAATCTCTTCATGGGCAGCAATTTGTAAAACAGAGTCAGCAGATGTATATACGATTAAATCTCCACTCTTCATATGCTCCTCACCAAGTTCTTCAATAATAGCAGTTCCTGAGGCAGGTTTATTTCCAATAATCTTACGGCCAGTTTTTGCTTCTAATTGTTGAATTAAATCGTCTGGAAAACCATCAGGGAAGGTTTGAAAGGGTTGTTCAATGTGCAGACCCATGATTTCCCAATGACCAGTCATCGTATCTTTACCATTGGAGGCTTCCTGCATTTTTGTATAATGAGCTTTAGGTTTTTCTGCTTTTTCGATTCCTTTTATATCTCTAATATTGCTCAAGCCTAATCTACCGATATTCGGCATATCGAGACCATTCATATGTTCCGCAATATGTCCTAAAGTATCTGCTCCTTCATCATTAAATTGAGCAGCATCCGGAGCTTCACCGATTCCAACTGAATCCAAGACAACTAAAAATATTCGTTTAAATGGTTGATGCATCATGTTTTCTTCCTTTCTTTTGTCTTAATTAAAATAATAAGTACTTTAACGTATTAATTTTATAAATATATAAAAGGTACCTTTATGATTATTCCCAACGTTTAGATTTACTACTAGTGCTTCCAGGACTTTTCCCCTCAAAGAAATTTGATCTCGGTAGGATGTCCAACCTTTATCATTGTGTATAAAGCCCTTCTCAATAAAGTAAAAGGGCTTTCTTTTTAATTAATAATATCATAAATTAAAGGTTGTACAGAAACTTTTTGATCTGTAATTGAATACGCTTGCTGTATTCTTTCTTCTACTTCTTCAACGTTTTCTTGATTGCTATATATTCGAACAATGACATCTCCTTTATTTACTACTTCCCCAATTTTTTTCTGTAAAACCACACCTACCGCCAAATCAATTACAGAATCTTTGGTTAAGCGTCCTGCACCTAACATACTTGCTGAGGTACCTATTTCATCTGCAATAATTTCACGAACGTATCCTGACTTTTGTGCTTTCACCTCGAAAACGTGCTTTGCTTTTGGTAATTTTTCAGGTTGATCAACTACAGTAGCATCGCCACCTTGAGAAGTAATAAATGCTTTGAACTTTTCGATGGCTTTACCTGAAGCAATCGATTCTTCTAATTTTTCTCGCGCTTCTTCTAAAGAATCTGCCTTTTTCGCTAAAAGCACCATTTGACTGCCTAAAGTTAAACATAATTCATATAGATCTTCCGGTCCTTGTCCCCGCAGAGTGTCTATCGCTTCTTTTATCTCTAAAGCATTTCCAACTGCGTAACCCAACGGTTGATTCATATCTGAAATTACCGCAATCGTGTTCCTTCCCGCTCCATTACCAATATCGACCATTGCTTTTGCTAGTTGTTTAGCATCATCTAATTCTTTCATAAATGCGCCTGACCCTGTTTTCACATCTAATACAATCGCATCTGCTCCTGAAGCAATTTTCTTACTCATAATCGAACTGGCGATTAATGGAATAGAATTTACAGTTGCCGTTACATCACGTAAACCATATAACTTTTTATCTGCAGGTGTCAGGTTACCACTTTGTCCAATTACTGCTACCTTCTGATCATTTACAAGCTGATTGAATTTTTCCGCAGTTAATTCAACTTGAAATCCTTCAATTGACTCTAATTTATCGATCGTTCCTCCTGTGTGTCCTAAGCCTCTTCCTGACATTTTGGCAACAGGCACACCTACTGAAGCTACAAGTGGAGCAAGGATCAATGTAGTAGTGTCACCAACACCTCCAGTTGAATGCTTATCTACTTTAATGCCTTCAATATCAGACAAATCCACTTGATCTCCAGATTCAACCATTGCCATTGTTAAAGCAACTCGTTCTTCCGTTGTCATTTCTTGAAAATATAAAGCCATTGCCATTGCCGACATTTGATAGTCCGGTATTTCTTCTTTCGTATAACCATTTATCATATAATTAATCTCGTCTTTAGTTAAAGCATGACCATCTCGTTTTTTTGCAATTAAATCAACCATTCTCATTTGTCATTTCTTCCTTTCTTTAATTACAACAAATTTTAAAAGAACATACCTGCTACAGCTGCACTTAATAAAGATGCTAACATTCCTGCAGCAACTGCTTTTAATCCCATCTTAGCAATATCTTTACGGCGATTCGGAGCAATTCCACCAAGTCCGCCTAAAAGTATCGCCATTGAACTTAAATTAGCAAAACCACATAAAGCAAAGCTTACAATAAGATTCGTTTTAGCTGATAAGTTTTCCATTTCGGGTGAAAATGATGCATAAGCAACAAATTCATTTAACACTAGTTTTTGTCCAATGAAACCGCCTGCCATAACAGCTTCAGACCAAGGGACACCAATGGCAAAAGCGACAGGAGCAAATACATAACCTAAAATCAATTCTAGTGTAATTCCTCCAAATATACCTAATATTCCATTAATAAGCGCAATTAATGCGATAAACGCCAATAACATTGCTCCAACATTTAACGCTAATTTCAACCCATCTGAGGCACCTTTTGCAGCCGCGTCAATCACGTTAGTTGACTCTACATCTTTTTCGATCTCTATTTCATCAGTGGTTTCAGACACCTCGGTCTCTGGCATCATTATTTTAGCCATAATTAAACCTGCAGGCGCTGCCATAAAACTTGCCGCTAATAAATATTCTAAAGGTACTCCCATTAAAGAATAACCGATTAAGACAGAACCTGCTACAGATGCTAATCCACCGGTCATTACCGCAAATAACTCGGAATGAGTCATTTTTGATAAAAATGGTCGTACAACTAACGGTGCTTCTGTCTGTCCAACAAAGATATTAGCAGCTGCAGACATAGATTCAGACTTACTAGTTCCTAACAGCTTGGACAATCCTCCACCAAGAATTTTAATAATCCATTGCATAACTCCTAAATAATACAATACCGAAATTAATGAGGAAAAGAAAATAATGATTGGTAACACATGAAAAGCAAATATTGTCCCAATCTCATCCCCATCTGCTAAAGGGCCAAATAGAAAAGCAATACCTTCATTTGCATAGTTAATAATATCTTGTACTCTAAGAGTAAACCATTCTAATCCTTCTTTTCCACTTTCCCACTTTAATACAATAAAAGCAAATAAGAATTGAATTGCTAATCCACCTACTATTGTTCTTAAATTAATTGCATTCTTTTTAGTTGAGAATAAGAAGGCAATGCTTAATACGACAATTACACCTATGACACCCCATACAAAATTCATTATATTATCCCCTCCCTTAAAATTGATTGGACGTCCAACAACTTACACAAAAAATGAAAACCCTTTCCAAACAGGGTTCGGATTTTATTATATAAGTTGGACGTCCAACAAGTCAATAACTAAATATTTCAAAAGAAAAACCACTCAACATTTGAGTGGTTTACTTAAAGTACTCTTTTTCGATAAACACTAAAGCTCACTTGATCCGAACGGAAAAAATTTAATGAATATAAAATAGGCTTATCATTTAAATCATAATGAATTTGTTTAAGAATTAACAATGGCTCATCTTGTTCTGCTGCTAGAATGTCAGAAATCTCTTCATGATATCCGATTGTTTTTATATCCGCTTTGGCATAACTAATGGTAATCCCCTTTTTTTCCTGCAATGAATTTAACATTGATTCCTCATTAAAGTTATAATCTTCACCAATTATAGATGTCGGTATTTTATCGATACAGTAAACTAAAGGTACCCCATCAGCAGTTCGTACCCGTTTCACCAAATAAACACGGTCATTATCTGTCAAATTTAATTCTTGTTTGTCCTCGCCAACAGCACCTACATTACCATGATAGAGTAACTGTGTACCAGGCTCTTTACCTTCCCTCTTGATGAAATCAGTTATACTAAACAGCTCTTCAATCCCACCTGAAAAAATCGGTTTTTTATTCACAAATGTACCAATACCATGCTTACGTATAATCACATTTTCTTCTTCCAAAATTCGAAGCGCTTCCCTTAACGTGTTACGAGAAACATTTAATTGCTTTGCAAATTCCATTTCAGATGGTAAACGCTCTCCTGACTCTAGTTCACCATCATTTATTTTTGCCTTTATTTGTTCTATTACATGCAAATAACGCGGTGTTTGATAGTCAAATGCCACTTTCCTACCCCCTCTGCTCACCCGTACAACGTCAATATGTATATATGATACCACATCTAACTTATAAAAAATAAGTCTAAATCTCATAATTTTCTGAAATCTAGTTTCTCTTGACACCTCTTTCATTTTATGATAATTATTATGTGTTAGCACTCTAGCATCAAGAGTGCTAACCTACATACTATTTTTATTTATTAGGAGGACGTTACTAATGGAACAAAAACAATTCCAAGCTGAATCAAAACGATTACTTGAGATGATGGTTCATTCCATATATTCACAGAAAGAAATCTTTTTACGCGAACTTATCTCTAATGCCAGTGATGCCATCGATAAAATCTATTATAAAGCACTGACAGATGATAGTATATCATTCAATAAAGATGATTATTATATCCGTATTGAAGCAGACAAAGAAGAACGCACATTAACCGTGAAAGATACGGGTATTGGCATGACTAAAGAAGAGTTAGAAGACAATTTAGGAACAATTGCTAAAAGTGGTTCACTCGCCTTCAAAAATGAAGTTGAGATGAAAGACGGTCAGGAGATTATTGGTCAATTTGGTGTTGGCTTCTATTCTTCTTTTATGGTGGCAGATAAAGTAACTGTCTTTACTCGTGCACTTCACAGTGAAGAAGGCTATAAATGGCAGTCAGATGGTGAAGAAGGATACACCATTGAATCTTATAATAAAGAAGATGTTGGAACTGAAATCATTATCCAATTGAAAGAAAATGCGGATGAAGAAAATTACGATGAGTATTTAGAAGAATATAAATTGAAATCAATTATTAAAAAATATTCTGATTTTATTCGCTATCCAATTAAAATGGATGTAACCGAACAACACCCACAAGAAGATAATGAAGAAGAAACAGTGGAAGTAACAGAAGAACAAACAATTAATAGTATGGTACCAATATGGAGAAAAAATAAACAGGAATTATCGGATGAAGACTATGAAGCATTCTATCAAGAAAAACACTTTGGATTTGATAAACCTCTTAGCCACCTGCATATTAGTGTTGATGGAATGGTGCGATTCCAATCCATTCTATATATACCGGAGCAGTTACCATTTAATTATTACTCCCAAGATTTTGAAAAAGGCTTAGAGCTTTATTCAAATGGTGTGTTAATTATGGATAAATGTGCAGACCTTTTACCAGATCATTTCAGCTTTGTTCGTGGTATTGTGGACTCTGAAGATTTATCATTAAATATTTCTCGTGAAATTTTACAACAAGACCGTCAAGTAAACCTAATTGCTAAAAATATTGAGAAAAAGGTGAAGAATCACCTGCAAAGCATGCTCAAAAACGATCGTGAAAAATACGAAAAATTCTATGAAGCATTCGGTCGCCAAATTAAATTTGGTGTGTACAATGACTTTGGGGCCAATAAAGAGAAATTACAAGACCTGCTTCTCTTCTATTCTTCAAGTGAAGAAAAACTGGTATCACTGAAAGAATACGTAGAGCGCATGCCTGAGGATCAAGAACATATTTATTATGCGACAGGAGAGTCACATGACCGCATTGAAAAACTGCCACAAACAGAGATGGTAAAAGATAAAGGATATGAAATACTTTATTTCACAGATGAAGTCGATGAATTTGCGATCAAAATGTTAGTAAAATACGATGATAAAGAATTCAAAAATGTCTCAAGCGGTGACCTTGATCTCGAAGATGAAGAAACCAAAAAAGAAGCAGAAAAACAGAAAGAAGAACATAAAGATCTGCTAACTGAAATGAAAGAAATTCTAGGCAATAAAGTAAAAGACGTCAAACTATCCACTCGTTTAAAATCACATCCTGTCTGCTTATCTGCAGAAGGTGATGTTTCGATTGAGATGGAGAAAGTCTTAAAGCAAATGCCTGATAACCAAAATATCGAAGCAACGAAAGTATTAGAAATCAACAATAAACATGATATTTTCAAAGCTCTCATTAGTGCACACGAATCTGACAAAGACAAAGTAAAACTATACACTAATATCTTGTATAACCAAGCTCTTCTTATCGAAGGATTACCAGTTGAAGACCCAGTGGCACTAACGAATGATATGTGTAAAGTGATGGTATAACTAAAAAAACCGAGAATGCCCTACCCGGTCCTTATAGTGGTAATTTTGAAATGAGAAATAGGTATAACAACCGCTCCGGCTTGCCCACTTCGCTTTCTAGGGGGCGCGTCTTCAGCTAACTTTGTAAAGAAGATCGCTTTACAAAGTGGATCTTCAGATCGCGCTGATCCCCTAGGAGTCGAAGTGGAAGCCTGCGTTAAATAATACTCTACAATGGGTGTAAGTAGTAATATGGCGACTTTTATGTTAATAAATCTCGACAATTTAGCTGTCACAAAAGATGTAGAACCACCATATAGCGTAGGCCGTCCGCTTCCACTCCTATGGCATCTGTTTTCCCTGAAGATCCACTTTTTTGAGCGTTTTTTGCTCAAAAAAGTTAGCTGATGGGAAAACGCCATGGAAAGGGAAGTGGACAGCCGTAGCGAGGGATTAATAGTTACTATATTTCACTACATTGAAAAAGCATTGATACCGCGAATGTTATGCTTTCCTTGGTTATCAAAAAAGCCATTCAAGATCGATTACGATTTTGAATGGCTTTTTCTATTCGTTTTCTTTACCAAAATATACTCACCTCTATACTTAAACTGATTTTAAAAGTTTATCAACAAATAAAATGTGTAATATACATAATAAAGCACAATATAAAATCGAACAAGTTTATATTAAGGAGGACTGATGGGAATGAAACAAAATGTGGCACAGAAGTTAATACAACAACATCTTATTTCTGGAGAAATGAAGCCCGGTAACGAAATCGGTTTGAAAATTGATCAAACATTAACCCAGGATGCTACTGGAACTATGGTTATGTTGGAATTAGAAGCAATGGGAATTGACCGGGTAAAAACAGAAGCTTCTGCTCAATATGTAGACCATAATTTAATCCAGGAAGACTTTCGTAATGCGGATGATCACTTATTTTTAAGAAGCGCTGCCCGTAAATTCGGAATTTATTATAGTCGCCCTGGTAACGGTGTTAGTCACCCTGTGCATATGCAACAATTAGCAAAACCAGGAAAAACCTTACTAGGCTCTGATAGTCATACTTGTGCTAATGGCTGTATGGGAATGTTAGCTATCGGTGCAGGCGGCATTGATGTTGCGATGGCGATGGCAGGTGAACCTTACCATATAAAAATGCCAAAAGTTATGGGGGTAAAATTAACAGGTTCATTGCCAGATTGGGTGAGTGCAAAAGATGTTATTCTTGAGATGTTGCGCAGACATGATGTTAAAGGCGGAGTTAATAAAATAATCGAATATTATGGACCTGGTCTTAAAAACCTATCTGCAATGGATCGTCACGTGATTGCAAATATGGGTGCTGAATTAGGGGCAACCGCCACTGTCTTTCCTTCCGATAAAGAAATTAAACACTTTTTAAAACAACAAGGTCGTGAAGATGACTGGATTGAGTTAACGGCGGATCGTGGGGCTCAATATGACGAAGAAGAACATATTGATTTATCCACATTAGAACCGTTAATTGCAAAGCCCTCTAGTCCGGGAAATGTAATACCGGTTAAAGAAATAGAAGGAGAAACCATTTACCAATCGTATATCGGCTCATCAGCAAATCCAGGGTATCGAGATTTTGCAATTGCTGGTGAAATTGTAAAAGGAAAAGAAATAGCTGCAGGCATTTCTTTTGATATTAACCCTACCTCCCGTCAATTATTAGAACAATTGGTGGATAACGGTCATATCGCTAACCTTCTATCTGCAGGTGCTCGTATGCATCAAGCAGGATGTAATGGTTGTATCGGAATGGGACAAGCTCCTGCAACTGGTCGTAACAGCTTACGAACAACACCTAGGAACTTCCCAGGACGTTCAGGAACAAAAGAAGATAGTGTTTTCTTATGTAGTCCTGAAACGGCTGCAGCATCAGCATTGACCGGTGAAATTACAGATCCAAGAACTTTAGAAATGAAATATCCAAAAATACAAGAACCAAAGAAATTCAAAACGGAGGGTATGTTGGAAGCTCCCCCTAGTGAACAAGCAAGTGATATCGAATTGGAAAAAGGACCAAATATTACTACCATTCCGGATTTTGAACAAATTGAGGATAATTTTGATTTACCTATTTTATTAAAAATGAGTGACAATATTTCAACCGATGAGATTTTAGCAGGTGGATCTCGTGTACTACCATTTAGAAGTAATATTCAAAAAATAAGTACATTTGCTTTTGAAATAATTGATGAAAACTATTATGAAAAGGCAATGAAAAAGCGGGATAGTGGTGGTCATATGCTTCTAGCGAGTTCAAACTATGGCCAAGGATCAAGTCGTGAACATGCTGCACTTGCACCACGTTATTTAGGTTTAAAAGTTGTTCTTGTTAAAGATTTTGCTCGTATTCACCTGCAAAATTTAATTAACTTTGGGATCTTACCATTAACGTTTGTAGATGATAGTGACTTTGACCATTTATCACAAGACGATATTTTAGAGTTTAGAAATGTCCATCAGTCCATTAGGGACGGTCGCACGCTTGAAATACAAGTTAAAGGATCCAATCGTAAAATAGAGGCTCAGCACGATTTAACACAACGCCATATTGACATTATTTTAGCAGGCGGAATTATCAATTGGATTAAACAAAAACAAAGCTAATATCAGAAAAGGAGTTCAACAATGGGATCACAACATATGAGATGTAAGGCTTGTGAAGGGACTGGGTTATTAATGGATGATGAGGAGTGGCGTTACACCTGCTCGATTTGCCACGGAGATGGCTTCATTTCAAGATACGAATCCAAAGAAAATCAAGACCTAATCGATGTAGATATTAATAATAGAACTATAGAATAAAATTGATCAAACCATGTTGGTAATTATGAAATGATTTGCATGCGTAAAAACCGCTCCGGCTTGCCCACTTCCCTTTCCATGGGCTTTTTCCTTCAGCTAACTTTTCCAAGCAAAAACCGCTCGGAAAAGTGGATCTTCAGGAAAAAGGATCCCATAGGAGTGGAAGAAGCCGCCTACGCTAGAGGGGGCTCTACAACTATTGTAAATGCTAGTATTTTGGAAGATTACAATTAAACTATATATCAACTTGTATCGACAACAATGATAAATTAATACGCCAACATGATTATTCTTGCTTGAGTTGTGGAATATAAAAAAGCGCAGGCGTCCGCTTTCACTCCTGCGGGAAGTTTTTATCCGAAGATCCACTTTTTAAGCGCACTTTGCTTAAAAAGTTAGCTGAGGAGAAAAACCCGCGGAAAAGGAAGCGGACAAGCTGGAGCGATTGCAAAGCACATATTAAATCTCATAATACCATAATAGTTAGCTCGCTTTGTCCTGCTTTCATTCAATAACATGTAATTAATTGTCTTAATTAGTTGATTTTATTGATCATAACACCTTGTAGTGTCGTTTTTATTTGATATTAAAAGGCCACTTTGCGTAAGTGGCCTTTTGGTTATGCGTGTATGAATTTTAAACATACTGCTTCTGGAGCTTTTACGTCTTTTTGGATTAGAGTCAATGTACCTTTATTTGGATCACGCTCAAATAATACTAATGTACCTGACTCCTGATTAGAGGCAACGATAAATTGTTCGGATGGATCCAGGACAAAATCACGTGGCCAGTCACCTTCTGTATCCGTCCACTCGATAAATTCTACCGTAAAATCATCTGCTACTCGATAAACTGCAATAGAATTATGTCCACGGTTACCAGCATAGACAAATTTACCATCAGAAGATAAATGAATGGCACTGCCTTGATTATTTTCCTTAAAATCTTCAGGGAGTGTGGTAATATACTGCAATTCTTCAAATGAACCATCCGATTCATTATATTTTAATACAATTACTTCATTACTTAACTCTGTCATTACATAAGCATATTTACCATTTGGATGAAATGCTAAGTGTCTTGGTCCACTTCCGGACTTTGTATTCAAAACACTGATCTTTTCAAGCTTATCTGCATCAGGACGATACGTTGTGATCGTATCACTGCCCAGATCAACCACTACTACAAACTGTTGATCAGGTGTAAAGCCAGCATAATGTAAATGTGGTTTTTCCTGGCGTTCATGTGGACCATTTCCCTCATGCTCTACCGACTTAGAAGCTTGAACAGTACCATCTTGATTGGTTAAATGTGCTTCTACTTGTTTGGTATGATAATTCGCTGTTACAACTAAGCTATTATCGTTTTTTACACTTACATGACAGGGTGCAGACCCGTCCGTTGCTTCACTATTCAACTTCTTTAAATTCCCCTCTGAATCAGAAATTTCAAACGCAGTGACACCACCCTTATCCTCTTCTTTTGAAACGGCGTATACATAACGATTATCATTACTAACTGTCAAGTAGGTAGGATTATCAAGAGGTGCTGCTACTTCAACGTTCTTTATTTCTTTATCGCCTGTATCTAGAATAAAACGGTAAACACCTTGGCTTTCTTTTTTAGTATAAGATCCAATATAACCTATGTATTGTTTCCCCATTCTTTCAAATCCCTTCTCTTTCAATATTTAACTCTTGTAATTATAACAAATTTCAGAAATGAAAGAAAACTTGGCAATGACCAAGTTTTCCATTTCATTATATCGTTTTATCTTTTTTCATTTGATAATATGCATATGCTCCAATACCGATAGAAGCTAACATCGGTAACATTTTAGCTCTTCTTCTCATCTGTATCCCTCCATTTTGTTTTGGGTACAACATTATTCTGTGCTTGTTAGCCATTATTACTCCAAGCTAATCAAGGAATTATTGGAATTTACTCCCTACAAAAAGAAAGAATAAAATAAAGAGCCCGATAGTAAATGGCAAGGCACCTATTAGACTTAAGCTCATTCCATTATATCCGCCTACAATCTCATTACCGATTAAATAAATGATTACACCAGCTGCACAACTTAAAAATCCCCACCAATAGGGTAATTTTTTAACTATGCTATAAAGGACACCGATGAAAAACAAGCATAAAAAGATCCATGGTAGAACAACATATATAATATAACTCATAACAGACATCCTTTGAATAAATTAAGACTCACATGTATAGGTATAGAATTTCCCAGTGATGACCCTTCATCCATTATATACCTAATTTTCAAAAGAAAAAACCAGAAACTTTTTTTAAGCTCCTGGTTTTAATAGTCCTACATCATTCTGATTATAATTTTCTTTAATTAACTTCCTTGCTCTGAAAATTCTTGTCTTAACAGCAGAATGTGTAATATTTAATATTTTTGCTATTTCATGGTCATCTAATTCTTGTTTGAATTTCAGATCAAAAACACTTTTTAATTTATCATTTTTTACGATATACTGCTCTAAATCCTCCACCGTACATGTCCAATTAATGTGTTCATCGACATCATTGGTTGCACATATATTGATTTCTTCTAACAAAGAAGGATCATCAAACATAAAGGATTTAGAACGTTTTTCTTTTCGTAATAGATCGATCGCTGTTCTTGAGGTGATTGTTCGTAACCATGCTCCAATTTTTTCGATTTTGTTATCATTTAAATGTTGGAAAATTTTGATCCATGATTCTTGTACCACATCTTCAGCTAATTGTCGATCCTTTACAATCTTTATAGCTACATAAAACATCATACTTTGGTATTGATCCACTAAACGCTCATACACACCTTCTACGAACATGTATTCACCTCCTCTTCTCTCCTTATTTAAAATTCTCTAAAACAAATGCAGGAAGTTGCTTTTCATTAACACGAAAACTTGTGATGAAGTTGTTGGTAGTGACCTCATATAAACCAATCTCCCAATCACCTTTCATCGTTTCTTGCTCCCATAAGGAATAAACTTGATCTAGTTGCTCTCTGTCTTGGATTATAAGCAAATTATCATCGTCAATCTCGTTAGGGCGAGACAAATCATAAAACAACTCTCTATTATTGTCGCTCGTCCTCATTACTGCTGCCATTGCTACATCCTCTTTTCCAAAGAAAATACCTCGATTTAATTGTTCTTCTTCCAGTACTTCTTTTAAATTCTCATAATCATTTACAATAGGAACATGATAAAATTGTTCTGGTTTCTTCTCAAATTCGATACTGCCTAAATCTTGAAAGTATCCTTGTGTTATCTCTTCATACGAAGCATTCATATAATCTTTTTTCAATGCTTCAATTATTTTCACCATGGTGTTTTGATTATCTATTTCGTGATTTCCATGAAAACCATATAGAGAAATTTTATGAAAGTTACTAATATCATCATACAACCAGGCAAGGTTAGATCGTTTAAAACTGTCTGATTCTAATATGGGTTCCACTAAGTGACTGAGCTCACTCATCGAAGGAATAAAATACCTTCTATTTATTTTTTGACCATTTTCTAAATAGTAATTAATAAAAAAGGTTTGAGAGTCTTCCGTGTAATTCCTGTTATGAGCTTTCTCGTAATACTCATCATCTAATATGGTTTGGTGAAGTCCAATTATTTTTTTAATTAATTCTGGATCTGTAATGTTTGCATTATCTTTCGCGTTTTCACCACTTTGGTACGTATTAAAGCGAAACGAATCATCAGTTATAAAAACACTCTCCACATTTTCAGGTTCTGGAATTCGCTTTTCAAATCCATAGATATCAAATACAATGGATAATAAAACCAAAAGTGAAACACCAATGTATAGTAATAAACCTTTCCATTGATGGAAAATCCGCCATGTTTTTTGAATCAGCATTTCCGCTAATAAGTAACCAATGAATGCTCCGAATAAATAACCAAAAGAAATCCAGCCAAGAAATTGCCCCTGAACAAATCCGAAATACGTACCACCTAATAACATAAAACAGAAAGTAACACCGATTTTAAATACTGGTTTAAGAATCGTGAAAGCTAGCGCTTGATTGGCTGCTTCAACATTCCGCCCCCGATAAATTATGATTGAAGAAACAATACAAATAAGCGAGATTATCCAATAAAATGAAAAATTTTTAATATCCAACTCACGAAATTGTATATCAAAAACCTGGATAAATGGTGATAAATTAGATAAATTATTTCCCACAGCATATTCCGGACTAAAACCGATCAATAGCATCTCCAAATTATAGTAGATTAACATAGAGATACCTGCTGGGAATAGCAGAAAAATATAGCTTAAAGCTGCTTGGACAGTCGATATACCAGTCAAAACACCGATTAATACAGAGAATGTATAAAATAACGTATTGATCATAATCGTGAAATATAGCCAGTTCCCAATATCTGCGTGTTGATACATATGATCAACATCCATCGTTCCGTAAAGTGCAAGCAACAATAAAGCGTTAATTATAGCTGGTACAATCACCATCAAATATCCCAGTAAAAATTGGTGATAAAAAAGCTGTGATCGTTTAATTGGTAAACTATGCATGAAATCTGCCGACCCTTTTACTTGCATATACCGAAAAGTAAAAATACTTGCTAATACTGGTGCAGTAATCATTAATAAACCTTGAATTTCACCATTAAAATACAATAAATGATGCACGTTTTCCTGATAATAAGTAATCGTTTCTTGATCAACGCTCGATAGTTCCATAATGATTTGGAGTGGTAATACGAAAATAAGGGCGATAAAATAAGCAATTCCTATCCAGCCAGAAGTTCGAAAACTTTGTTTCCAAATTTCCTTTTTAAAGTAAGATGTTTTCGATGGCATACCCTACACCCTCCATTTCATAAATGAAAATTTCTTCTAATGTTAATGGCAACATATCAAAAACTACGGGTTCATATTTATTAATGTGACTTTCCACCTGTTGATATTCGCCTCTTACAATGCATACGAACACACTACCTCTTTTTTCCTGATATAAAATGTCTAAACCTTCAAACAATGAATCATCAACGTCATTCTTGAAAGCAATTTGTACTTTATGGATATCTGCTTTGAGATCATCTAAATCTTTTTCTACTAATAATTCACCCCGATGTAAAATACCAACTGCATCACAAATATCTTCGACTTCTTCTAAATTATGGGAAGATACTAGCACTGTCATTTCACGTTCTGCTACATCTTGAATGATCCAAGACTTTATTTTTCTGCGAATTACCGGGTCTAATCCGTCAAATGGCTCATCAAGAATTAGATAATCAGGCATTGCACATAATGCTAACCAGAAAGCCACCTGCCGTTGCATTCCTTTTGAGAACCTCTGAATTTTTTGGGTTACATCTAATTTCAGTAGTTTTTGCATTTGCACAAATCGTTCCTGATTCCAGTTAGGATAGAGGTTCTCATAAAAGCTTGCCATTTGATTGACGGTATAATGCGAGAAAAAAAACAGAGCATCAGGAATGAAAATTAGTCGTTCCTTCAGTACAATATTCTCGAAGACGGGTTTACGTTCTATTTCTACTGCACCGTTATTTTGTTTGATAATGCCTGCAATTGTCTTTAACAACGTCGTTTTGCCAGCCCCATTTGAACCTAATAATCCATAAATAGAACCTTTTTCAATTTTTAAGCTGACATCTGCTAATACGATATCTTTTTCAAATTTCTTTTTCACGTTCTGAACTTGGATCATTTGTTTCCCCCCCTGCTACCAATTCATTTGCTTCTGTTATGAGTACCTGTAATTCTTTTATGGTTACACCTAAAAACAAAGCTTCAGACATTTGCTTTTTTATTTGTTCTTTTACTTTCTTTAGTTCAGCTGAGTTATCCGTTATTAGCATATGATTCACAAAACTTCCCTTCCCTTTTACCGAATATATATAGCCTTTTGTCTCAAGTTCGCGATAAGCTTTTTGAATCGTATTAGGGTTAATTGACAACTGTTGGGCAAGCGTTCGTACAGAGGGTAATTTTTCGTCTTGCTTCAGAACATCATTGATGATCAATTGTTTTAATTTTTCGACTAACTGTTCATATATAGGCTTTCTGCTACGTAAGTCAAGCTCAAACATAACACCCTCCCTTTCCACTGTATGATCTGTATTAATTGTATTAACTGTATCAATATATTTAGTACAGTTATATTATATGACAACTAGTTAAAAATACAAGTATTATTTTCAAAAATCAGCAAAAATTAAATTGTTACGTATAAACAAGACAATGTGACATAACTCTAAAGGTAATTTTGACAGGTTATATGTGCGTAGCAATTGCTTCGGCTTGCCCACTTCCCTTTCCGCGGGTTTTTCTCCTCAGCTAACTTTTTAAGCAAAGTTCGCTTAAAAAGTGGATCTTCGAATAAAAACATCCCGCAGGAGTAGAAGCGGACACCTGCGCTTTTTATATGCTTTCTAACTAAAGTAAGAATAAAATTGTTGGCTTTATTTCATAACATATCCTTATGAATTTATCTTTAGATTACTTATCCTAATTAACATAATATGTTCATAACTGTAACAATCCAAAATGCTAGCATTTGCAATATTTGTAGAGTTCCATTCAGCGTAGGCGGCACTTCCACTCCTGTGGGATTGTTTTCCCTGAAGATCCACTTTTCCATGCGTTTTTTGCTTGGAAAAGTTAGCTGAAGGGAAAACCCCACGGAAAGGGAAGTGGGCAAGCCGAAGCGGATACCACCCACATACTTCATCTCATAATGACCACAAGAGTTATGTCGGATAATCCTTCTTTTATGCAACAATTTGAAGTTTATTTTTATACATATTGAGAATATTTACAGAATTTTTTCTATTAAAAAAAGCTATGCACCTTGGAGGAGGTTGCATAGCTTACATTTAGATTATTTTATTTTGATACCATTCTTTGGCTGCTTCTACTTCTGTTCTTGTTAATTGATGACCGTTATTTTCCCAATGGACTTGAACTTCTGCACCATTTTCCGTTAGTATCTTTTCAAGATCGATCGATTCTTGTTCGGTACATAGGGGATCATTATGGCCGGCTGTGATCAAGACCTTAACTCCCGATAGATCAGGTAACTCGACTCCTCTTTTTGGAACCATCGGATGATGTAGTACCGCTCCGTTTAAGACATCTTGATAGTTGAACAGTAAACTACCTGCTATATTAGCTCCATTGGAATAACCAACAGCTATCACATAATTACGATCAAATCCATATTCCTCAGCTGACTCATCTATAAATTCATATAATTCCTTCGTACGCAACATTAAGTCTTCTTCATCAAAGACACCTTCTGCTAATCGTTTAAAAAAACGTGGCATTCCATTTTCAGAAACATTACCTCTTACACTTAGAATATTTGCGTCAGGATCAATTATCTCAGCAAGGGGTAATAAATCATTCTCAGTCCCACCTGTACCGTGAAGTAATAATAATGTAGGACCGTTTAGACTTTTTCCCTCTTTAAAAATATGTTTCATTTAAACACCTTCCTTTTTTCAATTTATCTCAACTTCGAACTATTTTCTTCTATTTTAAAAGAATCTCCTTCTAGTGTAAGAAACCTTACTAACATCTGTCAATTAGCTTGCCTTGACTAACTATTGCGTCTACAATAAAATGAGAATTCAATTTTACACCCACTTTGCTCGATGAAATGTATCAGAAAGTAATCAGTTAGTTTCTTCGATATAATCGAATCTTTTCGTTTAAGTTTTTACGGAAAGGTAACACCTGATAAATTGAATAGGAGGTGCCATCATAGCTTATCTGCCATTGCTTGTTAATTTAACTAATAAAGAAATAATAATTATTGGTGGAGGAAAAGTGGCTGAACGACGATTACGTCAATTATTAGAGTATAAACAATCAATCACTGTAGTTAGTCCAACCCTCACTGATACCATGAAAGAAATAGTTACTATTAATAATATAAAATGGACAAATGAACCTTTCAAAAAAGAAGATGTAGAAAATGCCGATCTAATTATTGCAGCTACAAACAATGAGGGGATCAATGACGAAATTATTAAGCAAGCACCTAAAAAAGCATGGATTAATGCGGCACATCATGGTGAAAAAGGTACCGTATATTTTCCTATCACGTTACAACGCGGACGATTACAAATAGCAATATCCACAGGTGGTGCAAGTCCCCTTCTCGCAAAACGGATCAAAAAGCAAATAGACTTACAATTTCCAGATGACTATGAAACCTATATCGACTTTTTATTTGAAGCAAGAGAAATAATAAAAAAATTAGACATGGATAAAAAAGAAAAACATCGATTACTTAAAGATATCGTGCAGAACCCTATCTATGACAAAAAAGCTCAAAAAACTTTTATAAAGTCATTAAAAAAACAAATGTGAAGGGTTATTTTACCTCACATTTGTTAGAAATAACGGACTCTAGTTTGCTCAATCCATTGCCGTCTCTCAGTTGTCGTTTCGCAATGTTAATTCCCTCTTCTACTGAATCAGTATGATGAAATAAATAGTAGCGTAAACCTGCATTTAGTAACGTTTGATTATAATAATAACGATACTCAGGTTTCGACTCTCCCGATAAAATCGATCGAATAATTGCTGCCTGTTCCTCTGCATATAATTTATTGGATTTATCAAACTCTTTATATTCAAGTCCATATTCGTTCGGTTTGATGATAAAGGATTCTAAGTTTTCGGGTGTCCAATCAAACACAAAGCTATTACGATGAACAGGAACATCTTCTGAACCTTCTAATCCCTGAACTATATATACATGACGATAATTTAACTGTTTGAAAACATCATTCAATTTATGAATGGCTGTTCGGTGAAAAGCACCTAACATCACGTTCTTTGCCTGAGGTAAATTAATAAGCTTCTCTACTGTATTAAATAATGTCCGTACTCCTATTTCCTCCCTGATATGGCGAACGGAAGCCAATGGGTTACAAAAGTATTCCGTATCAACAAATCCAAAAGACTCATTCTCGATGTTCATTTCTATCTGTTCCTTAGAAAGTGTCACATCAACACCTAATGACTTCATAATCGCTTTAAGTGATGTCCCATATTTCGGTGGTAATGTGTCACTTGCTGATAGAAAAGCGGGTATTCCCTGATCCGCTAATAATAAAGAAACTGGAACTGTAGCAGCAAAGGAGTTACGACCATTGTATGGGCCTGCAAAATCAATTAATTTATCTTGCAGCTCATTAGAGATAGTTAATCGATTTGCATGTTTTTCTAACGTCTCAATAAATGCACACAATTCATCTGGTGATTCTGTTTTAATTCTTTCGGCAACTAAGTAGGCGGCAATTTGAGCATCTGTTGCTTTACCTGAAAGGATTTGCTCTGCTACTGCGAGAGTTTCTTCATAGGTTAAATCTTTTGCCCCTTTTTTACCTCTAGCTACTTCTTTTAACCATTGCTGCATCAGAGTTCGCTTCCTTTCTAGCTTCTGCCACACGACTTATTAACACTTCAGTTACATTCGGATGATGTCCTAAGTAATCGGCAAGCAGTAGTTTTTGGTCTTTTTGAAGCTCAAATTGCTCAATGAACTCTTTTATTCCTTTATCTAATAAACCAGTAAAAAGTAAATAAGGTAAAATAAGAACAGATTTATTATCTTTCACTTTTTCTAATAAAAGTGCTTCAAACTTTGGTTCGCTTGCAGCAAGAAAGCACTTCTCTATTTTATTATTTGGGTAATATTCTTTTAGAAGATGGACAATTCTTTCAGTATCCTCTACAGCAGATCGATCACTACTTCCCCGACCTACAAGGAGCAGATCATATTCTTCTACTTCAGAAGTACAAGTTGAAATACGATCGATTAATATTTCTACCATTTTATAGTCAACTTCAATTGCTCGCCCATAAATAAAATCAACATCAGGGTATTTATCTTTTTCTTTATCGATTATATTTGGTATGTCCTTTTTAGCATGGCCAGCTGTCAGCAACAAAATTGGCATAATAATTACATTAGTGGCACCTTTTTCAATCACTTTGTGAACGGTTTCTGAAAGTGTCGGTTCTTGCAACTCCAGGAAACACGTTTCTTGTAAAGGTATATCTACGCCTTTTTTCACTTTATCGATTAACGCATAAGACTCTATCTTTGCCTTCTGTAATCGACTGCCATGACATATATAGATGACAGCTTCCATTTATATCCACTCCTAATATGCTTCTAATGCTGAGATTTCAACAGGCTGCTGCTGATAACGTTCTTTTAAATATTGTAATTTTTCGCCTACTTTTACTACTTCGCCTACGACAATCATTGCTGGGTTTTTTACTTTGTTTTGTTCTGCTAAATGTACTATAGATTGCAGGCTCCCACTAACTACTTTTTGATTTCTAGTCGTTCCTTCCTGAATAATTGCAACAGGAGTTTTTGCAGACTTTCCAGATTTGATAAGTTTTTCTATTATAAATGGTAAATTACTCATTCCCATATAGATTGCTAATGTGTCCACAGATTTCGCTAAATATTCCCATTTAATATCAGATGGTTCACCATTTTTGCAATGTCCTGTTACTACCGCAAAAGAGCGGCCCAATTCACGATGTGTGATTGGAATGTCTGCATAGGCAGGTGCAGCAATTCCAGAAGTGATCCCTGGCACTACTTCATAGGCAACGCCATTTTTAGCCAAAGCGACTGCTTCCTCTGCACCTCTTCCAAAAACAAAGGGATCTCCACCCTTTAATCGTACAACATTTTTACCTTTTTTTCCATATTTAACTAACAAATGATTAATGGTATCTTGCTTCATTAGGTGTAATTTTGGAAGTTTCCCACAGTAAATCAAATCAGCATCCCGTTTTGCCTGTTCTAATAATTCTTGGTTTACCAAACGATCATAAAGAATAACTTCCGCTTGTTGGATCGCCTTTAAAGCTTTTACTGTTATTAAATCCGGATCTCCCGGTCCTGCACCGATCAAATAAACTTTCCCCATTTTTATTCCCCACCATTCATGTTTCTTTGTTAGCTCCGAGAGAATATCTTTCTGCCCGGAGCGTTAGTTCATTATTTTTCCGGAACTTCCACAAATACTTGATTTTCTTCTACAGTTGTCTTGTAAGTCTGCACACAACCTTCATCAGGAGCTTGTACGAGACCATCTGTGACATTAATTTTCCAATCGTGTAATGGACAAAAAACATGTTCGCCACTTACCATTCCTTCTGACAAAACACCCCCACGATGGGGACATTTGTTTTCAATTGCCTTTACATTGCCATTGGAAAGTCGGAAAACAGCCAATTCTTTGTCATCTATAACGACTGCTTTTCCTAAGCTTACTGGTAAATCATCATAATTAGCTATGAATATCTTGCGTACGATCTGTTCCATAAACGTTTCCCCCATCCTTTATTTCGCTGTTACTTTTTGGTAAAGATCTTTAAGCGTTGTTTCACTCTCTAACACTTCGTTCCAAGGTTCTTTATAGACACCTAACGCTTCATCCATACGAACATTTAATTCTTTACGTAATTGATCATCATTAACAACTTCTTTTACGTGTTCGATGCCTACACGTTCTAAATAATGAGAGGATCTTTCTAGGTATCTAGCATTCTCGCGATAATATTGTAAAAATGCAGCGGTATATTCCAATACTTCTTGCTGTGATTTGACTTTGACTAATAGTTCTGCTTTACGTAATTCGGTACCACCATTACCACCAACATACACTTCCCAGACACCATCTAACCCTACAATACCTACATCTTTTATACCGCCTTCTGCACAGTTACGCGGACAAGCAGATACCCCCATTTTCACTTTGTGAGGCGTATTTAACCCTTCAAATTTCTTCTCTAATTGAATTCCCATCCCTGTAGAATCCTGTGTTCCGAACCTGCAAAATTCTGCACCTACACATGTTTTCACCGTTCTCACAGATTTACCATATGCATACCCTGAAGGCATCCCTAAGTCCTTCCACACGTCAGGTAAATCTTCTTTTTTCACACCTAATAAGTCAATTCTTTGCCCACCAGTTAATTTAATCATTCCCACATCGTACTTTTCCGCTACATCTGCAATCGTTCGTAAATCTTTGGCATTGGTTACCCCACCATACATTCTGGGAACTACAGAATAAGTACCATCTTTTTGAATATTAGCGTGAAGACGTTCATTGACAAAACGTGATTCTCTTTCATCTTCATGTTCCTTCGGATAAACCATGCCTAAATAATAATTAAGTGCTGGTTTACACTTGGAACATCCTTCTTCCGTTTTCCATTCCAGTACATTCATAACTTCTTTCGTGTGTGTCAAACCTTTCTCTTTTATTTCAGCTATCACTTCATCACGTGATAAATCGGTACAAGCACAAACGGTCTCTTTTGTATCTGCTTCATACTCATCACCAAGCGTGTCTGTCAATAAATCAGATACTAAATTTTTACAAGTACCACATGACCTGGAAGCATTAGTAGCTCCTTTCACCTCTTCTACAGAGGTTAATCCATCAGATTTGATCGCACTTACAATCGCACCTTTGGATACGCCATTACAGCCACAGATAATTTCATCATCACTCATCGACGCAACAATGCTTTCCCCATCGTCTGCTGCTGATTGACTTTCCAGATAATCCTCAACATTCGCACCTTTTTTGATAAGACTAAGTAATTTCGTGCCTTCTTTTGTATTACCAAATAATACAGCGCCTTTCAATTTATCGTCCTGTACAAGAATTTTTTTGTAAGTATTTTGCCATTCATCAAATACTTTTATTGATTTTGTCTCTGCTGTTTCATTAATTAAGCCCGTTGAAAAAACATCCACACCTGAAACCTTCAATTGAGTAGATAATACAGATCCTTTGTAACCTTGATGGTTCATACCACAAATATGTTTGGCTAATGCTTGACCTTGCTCATACAAAGGTGCAACTAACCCATAAACCATTTGATCATGTTCCGCACATTCTCCAACTGAGTATATGTTCGGTACATTTGTTTCCATGTGATCGTTTACGACAATACCACGATTTACTTCAATGCCTGATTCCTGAGCTAATGCTACATTCGGTTTAATCCCAACAGCCATTACCACTAAATCTGCCGGAATCCAGCCACCATCTTTGAATTTCAAACCTGTCACACGTTTTTTACCAGTTATTTCAGCAGTTTGTTTCTCTAATAAAAAATTCATTCCTTGAGACTCTAATTCCTTTTTTAGTAGTTCACCAGCTGGTTGGTCTAGCTGACGCTCCATTAAATAATCTGCAATATGAATAACATCTACTTCCATTCCGAGATTCAATAATCCTCGAGCTGCCTCTAAACCTAGTAACCCTCCACCAATTACAGCTGCTCTTTTATAATTTTTAGAAGCATCAATCATTTTCTCGCAGTCTTCTATATCACGAAATGCTGTTACTCCTTCTTTATCCGCTCCTAGTAACGGAAGCATAAACGGATTGGAACCAGTGGCAATGATCAAATAATCATATGGCGTTTCTTTTCCTTTATCGGTATAAACGACTTGTTGATCTTTATCTATTTTTGTTACTGTTTCTCCTGGATATAGCAAAATGTCATTATCTTCATACCATTGCCATTCATTTAACGTTATATCTTTTAATTCTGTATCACCCTGTAATACTTTCGATAATTGAATTCGATTATAGTTCGGATATGGTTCCTTCCCAAACACGGTAATCTCGAATTGATCCGGTAATAACTTGATTATTTCCTCGATCGTCCGGATACCAGCCATACCATTTCCTATTAATACAAGTTTTTTCTTATCCATTTTTAGTCCCCCAATATCATTTGGAAAATTTAACTTGTATTCATCGTACCTATCAAAAAGTAATCTTGCTATCGACTTGTCAGCTTATCTGACACGCTTTTTGGAGCATCTAAAATACACCTTTAAAGAAATAACGTTATATTATCTGACATGATCACGGACAAAAATAGTTGGATCATGATAGTCTTCGAGATGATAACGAACGAAAGATCAGTGTCATTAGGAGGTATTATAAAAATGAATAAAAAAAGACTTGTCGTGATCGGAAACGGGATGGCAGGCTTAAAAACGATTGAATATTTGTTAAGAGAAAATTCATCTTTATATAATATTACAATCTTCGGATCTGAACCCTATACCAACTATAGCCGGATCATGTTGTCTTCTGTTTTACAGGGTAATGTTTCGTTTGAAGATATTACAATACACGATTGGCAGTGGTATAAGGATCATCAAATAAAACTGTTCACAAACGAAACGGTTCTATCTATAGAAAGAAATAAAAAATTAATCATAACGGACAAAGAGAGAACCGTACCTTATGATCACTTAATTATTGCGACAGGCTCTAACCCGTTTATCTTACCTGTTCCAGGAATCGATAAAAAAGGGGTTATGTCTTTCAGGACGATTGATGATTGTAAGGAAATGATCGATGTATCGAAACAGCATAAGAAGGCTGCAGTAATTGGTGGTGGTTTATTAGGACTCGAAGCAGCAAGAGGTTTATTAAATTTAGGCATGGATGTTAACGTCATTCATTTATCCAACCAGCTAATGAATCATCAATTAGATCAGACAGCAGGTTCTATGTTAAAGCATTCGTTAGAAGAACAAGGCATGCGTTTTATATTTGAAAAAGAAACAGCTGAGATTTTAGGAACGGATCGTGTTGAAGGTTTACGTTTTTTAGATGGAACAAGACTTGAAACTGATTTAGTGGTGATGGCAGTTGGAATAAGGCCTAATATTTCATTAGCAGATCAAGCTAAATTAGAAACGAATAAAGGGATTATCGTAAATAATGTTTTACAAACAAATGATCCAGATATCTTTGCCGTAGGTGAATGCGCCGAACATAAAGGAGCAGTTTACGGTCTCGTTAAACCGCTGTATGACCAGGCAGAAATACTTGCAAAACATTTAACGAATCAACAAGTTACTTATCAAGGTTCTACAATATACACACAATTAAAGATATCAGGAATTGATCTGTTTTCTGTCGGTCAAATTAATGAAACAGAGACCACAAAAGCAATCTATACGTATGACTCGATAGCGGATAGCTATAAAAAAGTATTATTTGAAAACGATAAAGCCATTGGTGCTGTGTTATTTGGTGATACATCGATGGGGTCAATCTTGCTTGATCACATTCAGAAAAAGAAATTTATACCTAACAATAAAAAAACTACTTTACTACAAGCCGTTAAAATTGAAGAATCATATGCGGCAACATTACCTAAAAATGAAAATATTTGCACATGTAACAATGTTTCAAAGGGATGCATTATCGAACAAGTACTTGCAGAAGACTTATCAACAGTTAACGATGTCAAAAAATCCACTAAAGCATCTAGTTCATGTGGTGGATGTAAACCAGTAGTCCAAGAACTACTCGACTATATCAACAGTGACTTTTTTGATGAGAAGGTAAAAGATAAGCGATTTTGCAATTGTACAACACTCTCTGAAGATGAAATAGTTCGAGAAATACAGGAACAGAAATTAACGAATCTTGACATGGTTTTCAACTCTTTAAACTGGAAAAACCTTAACGGATGTGAAACGTGTATTCCAGCTCTACATTATTATTTGGACATGATTTATCCAGAATATCAACAAAACGATTACTTCTTTTATCTCGATCCACAGACAAATGCATGGTTAGAAACAGATGGCACCTATAGCGTGACGCCTCAATTATATGGTGGTAAAGCAACTAGTAGTCAATTACGTAAAATAGAGGCGGTTTTGCGTAAATATTCCTTGCCTAGCTTAACCATAACTGAAGATCAACGATTAAAAATAACTGGTATTCACGAAAAGAACTTAATCTCCATTTGTAGTGACCTCAATATGAGATTACATTCACCAGAAAACCATGTATTGAAAAAGGTGCAAATAATCGGAACTACTCCCCAAATCGGTAACGAAATCGAGAATATAGCTTATCAAATTGAAAAACAAACAGAGTTTTTAACAATGGCTAGCAATCTTAAAGTGAAACTTTTCACTAATAAAGCTCTCTTGTTAGAGCATTATTTTGATCTAGCACTAATAAAGGAAAATGCGGGCTGGGAGTTAATTGTACAGGAAAACAGTAAACAATCATTATTAGCTATTGCTAAAACAAATCATGAAATCATCTATCTGACCCTTTCATTCCTTCAATATTACCGGCAATCCGCCAATTTTAACGAGAAAGTCGGAACGTGGCTGGAAAGAGCAGGAATGGTTCATGTTCGTGAAGTGTTATTTGATCAAGAGAATCAAACGATGTTGCTGCAAAATCTCCATAATGATCAAAGTGATCGCACAAAAACCTTTGTTTCAACGTTGTAAGAAAGGATGTCTAGAAAATGACAGAACTAATGCTTAAATATTTCCGGGATAAACAACAAAAAGTACAATCCGAAAAAATATATGACACACAATGCCCATATTGCAGCATGCAGTGCAAAATGCAATTGATTGAACAACGTGTTATATCAAGAAAAAAACATAAAACGGTCGGTAAAGATAATCCCACTTCTGAAGGACGCCTTTGTGTAAAAGGAATGAACGCCCATCAACACGCACTTCACACGGATCGAATTAAACAGCCTTTGCGAAAAGTAAATGGTGAATTTAAACCAATATCTTGGGAAGAAGCGTATCAGCTTATCGTTGAACGTTACCAAGAAATAAAAAGGATCGATGGTAAAGATGCTTTATCTGTATATGGTAGTGCCTCGATAACAAATGAAGAAGCTTATTTACTCGGTAAATTTGCTAGAGTTGGCTTGCAAACTCGACATATTGACTACAATGGCAGATTATGTATGGCCTCTGCTGCCACAGGTGCTAACCTCACATTTGGCATGGACAGAGGCTTTACAAATACATTAGGAGAAATTCCACATACACGTTGCATTATATTAGCCGGAACTAATATCGCAGAATGCCAGCCAACGATTATGCCTTATTTTGAAAAAGCCAAAGAAAATGGTGCCTATATTATTGCAATCGACCCACGAGAAACAAGTACTACAAATCTAGCTGATTTACATTTAAAAAACAAACCAGGCACAGATGTTGCCTTAGCAAGTGGGATTCTAAAAATCTTAATTGATTTAGACTTAGTCGATCACAAATTTATTCAGCAGCGCACGGAACATTTTGAGGACGTTAAGAAATATATACAATCGGTAAATCTTGATACGATCGCAACGGATACCGGCATATCGTTAGATGATTTATATCAAACAGCTCTTGTGTTTGGTCGTGAATCAAGTGGCATGATTTTTACCGCACGAGGAGTAGAACAACAAATAAATGGTACAGACACGGTAAGGAGCTTCTTAAATCTATTATTAGTCACCGGAAAAATCGGAAAAAAATATTCTGGATATGGTGCCATTACTGGGCAAGGAAATGGTCAAGGAGCTAGAGAACATGGTCAGAAAGCAGATCAACTGCCAGGTTATCGCTCGATTGAAAAGGAAGAAGACCGAAAATACATCGCTAAGGTCTGGGGGATAGAAGAACAGACTCTTCCAAGAAAAGGTGTTTCTGCCTATGAAATGTTCGAAAAAATAATAGATGGCGAGATTACTAGTATGTTTGTAATGTGTTCAAATCCGATTGTTTCCAATCCCAATGCAAACCTCATTCAAAAAGCATTAAAAAAATTAAAGTTTTTAGTTGTAGTCGATTTATTTTTATCGGAAACAGCTAAATTAGCTGACCTTGTACTCCCTACTACTTCGTATCTAGAGGATGAAGGTACCTTAACAAATGTAGAAGGACGAGTAATGTTACGTGAAGCTAGTTATCCTATCCAGGGAGAAGCCAAACATGATTGGGAAATTTTATGTGATATTGCACGGTTACTTGGAAAAGGATCATTTTTTAATTTCAAGAATGCTGAGGAAATATTTGAAGAACTGCGAATCGCAAGTAAAGGTGGAAAAGCGGACTATTCTGGAATAACTTATGACCGTATTCGCAAAAAACAAGGGATCCTATGGCCCTGTACTAACTGCAATACGGCTGGTACAGAGAGATTATTTGAAACAAATTTTGCTCATGAGAATGGAAAAGCAAAAATGGCAGTTATTCCGATCTCAGACACAAAAAAACCGAGTATTAACAACGAATTCCCCTTATATTTAACGACTGGAAGAGTGATGTCCCACTATTTAACTGGGGAACAAACTCGAAAAAGTCCTTCCTTGGCAGCAAGAAACTTTGAAGCTTTTTTAGAAATACATCCAGATACCGCTGAGTTATATGGAATTAAACCAGACTCTCTCGTTCGAGTCACATCTAAAAAGGGGTGGATTATCGTTCGGAGTAAATGGTCTACATCGATTAGGAGAGACACCGTTTTTGTACCGTTTCATTGGACAGAAAAACAAAATGTGAATCGATTAGTTGACGATACCCTTGATCCTTATTGTCGAATGCCCGGTTTTAAAATGAGCACCGTACGAATAAGCCCAATTAACTAATCAACCAACCTAAAAAGTATTTCCTATTCGCAAAAGTAGGGTTATGCGACATATCTCTTGTGGTAATTATTAGATGTGAGAACTGCGTAACAACCGCTTCGGCTTGTCGGCTTCCCTTTCCGCGGGTTTTTCTCCTCAGCTAACTTTTTAAGCAAAGGGCGCTTAAAAAGTGGATCTTCGGAAAAAAACATCCCGCAGGAGTGAAAGCCGACGCCTGCGCTTTTTAATGCACTACAACTCAAGCAAGAATAATCCTGTTGATTTTATTAAATTTTGACTATGAATAGCTTTTCAATATTAGCAAAATAAGCTCATAGTTATAGCAATTCAAAATGCTAGCACTTGCAATCTTTGTAGAACTTCATTCAGCGTAGGCGGCCACTTCCACTCCTGTGGGATCATTTTCCATGAAGATCCACTTTTCCATGCGGTTTTTGCTTGGAAAAGTTAGCTGAATGGAAAACCCCAAGGAAAGGGAAGTGGGCAAGCCGAAGCGGTTACCACGCTCATATAACCTTTCAAAATTACCACCAGAGTTATGTCGCATAATCTTACTTTTATTCAGTAAATAATTGTTTAATCTTAATAGACAATAAATATTTTGTTACAAAAATTAGAATGTATCTAATGAGTGATCAGTTACGGACGGTTAAGTTATTTTCAAGAAAAGGTTAGGTTAGATCCAGCAACCTATTCCATTAATATTAAAGAAGCTGATCAGACATTCTATGTAAGATTATATTACTGTTTCGTTGTTTCATAACCTTATCTTCTTATAATGAAGTTATCAACACTAAATGGAGGTACTTGAAATGAACACAGGTCATAAAGGAAATATAAAAACACTAGGATTCACTACTTTAGCTTTCTTTATCACATTTGTCGTCTGGTTTAATATGGCGCCATTTATGACAACGTTAAAAAAACAATTTAGTCTAACAAATGATGAAATTGCATTACTGGCAGTGGCAAACGTCACGCTTACCATTCCAGCACGGATCTTAATAGGTATGCTCGTTGATCGGTTTGGACCGAGAAGAGTATTTTCAAGCTTATTAATGATATTAAGTATTCCGTGTTTCACGTTTGCTTTATCCAATACCTTTACTCAATTAATGGTTTCCAGAATATTCTTAGCATTAATTGGTGCCGGATTTGTTATCGGTATTCGTTTAGTATCAGAATGGTTTACTGAGAAAAATGTTGGATTTGCTGAAGGCATTTATGGTGGGTGGGGCAATTTTGGATCTGCAGCTGCGGCAATGACACTACCAGCTTTGGCAATTCTCTTCGGAGGTGAAGATGGATGGCGTTATGCTATTGGTCTAACGGGATTAATCAGCTTAATTTATGGAATTCTTTTTCTCCGATTAGTGAAAGACACACCAGATGGAGTGTCCTTTAAAAAACCAAAGAAAAGTGGTGCATTAGAAGTTACTAGCTATCGCGATTTAATTGGCTTAATGTTAATGAGCATTCCACTTTTCGGTATTTTAATTTTTCAAAGTTTTCGTTTATGGGATTTAGATTTTATAACTTTTCAAATTATGCTAATTATAATTCTATCGCTTGTCGTATTGTTTTTCTATAATTTATCAAAGATATGGAATGTTAATAAAGAGCATTTGAAAAAAGGAGTACCAGAAAATGAAAAATACTCGTTTAAACAAGTAGCTATTCTTAATTTCGCTTATTTCTGCACTTTTGGTTCAGAATTAGCAGTAGTCTCAATGTTACCTCAATTTTTTGAAGAAACCTTTGCACTTGGAGTGGCTCAAGCTGGAATCATTGCAGGAAGTTTTGCCTTTATGAACCTAATGTCTCGGCCAAGCGGGGGTTGGTTCAGTGACAAATTTGGTCGTAAAAAAACTTTAATGATATTTTTAGCAGGTCTTGCGGTTGGATATATAGCTATGGCATTAATTGGTTCCAGTTGGCCGATTTGGTTTGCCGTTTTAGTAACCATTGGTTGTTCCTTCTTTGTTCAAGCAGGTGAAGGTGCCGTCTATGCAATGGTTCCTACGATTAAAAAGCCTGTTACAGGACAAATTTCTGGTATGGTTGGAGCCTATGGAAATATCGGAGCAGTTGTGTTCTTAACGATTTTTACAATGGTAAACCCATCCGTCTTCTTTATCATAATCGGATTAACAGCGATAGTCTGTTTCTTTTGTATCTTCTTCCTAGATGAGCCACAAAGAGCGACTGCAAAAGAGAAAATAAAAAAAGCACAAACGAAAGATGCAGTATCATATTAATATTGAAAACGGATGGGATAGAATACTTATCTTCACGTAAAACCAATATAATATAGCGTAACTTAAGGATACTGCGCAGTAACTGACTTAGTAATTCTAACAAGTTATTAGTGCTTAGAAACCCGCTTATAGTTTGCCCACTTTCACTCCTGTGGTGGGTAGCTTAAGCGGATAATTATCAGTTAGAACCTTTCAAAATAATCTATAAACTAATTGCTATTTAACGATAACCTCTTTTCCAATGATTTCTGGTATTTGTACTAATTCAAAAACCTCTAAAATATCTTCTTTCACATTCAAGATTTTCACTTTTTGATTTTCTTCCTTTAATTGTGTGACAACTCGTATTAATAAACCCATACCGGACGAATCAATGAAATCAACCTTTTGAAAATTTAAATGAACTTTGGATTGATTCCTTAATTCAGGTATCAATATTTCATTTACAAGTTCAGTAGATTCTATATCAAAATCTCCATTTAATGATACGGTACAGTGATTAGCTGCTTTTTCTAGTTGATATTCTAACATAACTGAACCTCCCTACTCGAAAATTATCTGTCCATTTTCATCTAATTTCGCTTTTATAAACTTTTCCTCTTGAAATAACTGTCTAACAGCATCCCCAATGCGAAGAATTGTACCTTCATACGCTCGCATTATTATAATAGATCTGTCAGAGGCAGTGGATATAAGCGTTTTCGTACCACTTATTGCTCCGGCTTCATTTACCTTAACTCCTAATCTACCGTATACTTCGCCACCTCTTAAAATACCGTCGACTTTCAACTGGCCACCAGAATGTACTTTAGTATTAATACAGCCCTTCCCAATTATATTGACATTCCCACTTGAATAGATCTTACTATTTGTTGTATCAGATATAGTGATGTAAGAATTAGGTTCCACATCTGATTCGGTTGTATTCGCTAATTCTAGCATCAAATCTTTTAGTATTGCTAACTTTTCAATGGTTATTGTTTCATTCGATAACGTAAGAAACATCGTTTTCAGGTCATGACCTACTTTTTTCCATTCGGGTTCTTCAATGTAAGCGTCTGCTTTTTCTACAATATCAACATATTTACTTGCAGTGTTTTTAAAATCTTTGAATTTTTTTTCAGATAATAAAATGATTAATGGTTGTAAACCTTTCATTTTTAGCTCTTGAGAATTATATGCCTTGGAACTTGTAAGTTGTTCAATAATAACAAGCATCTTTTCTAATTGTTTCTCTAATATCGCTAATAGATGTCCTAACTCAATAACAAGCAAATGATGCTTTCCAGCTGTCAAACTAGAGTTAGTGACATTTCCTTTTGCGGTTAAAGACTTGGAGGCAGTAATGTTCGATTCACTAATTGACCGATGAATATATATATCACCACCGGCTTCAACAATCATGTTTTCTTCTACTTCTCCCAAAATTTCAATATCTCCACTAAAACGGATATTACCAGACTCAATATTGACATTACCATCATGAACCAGTTTCGACATAATCATGGCTTTCACAGTCCGACCTCTTTGCTCAATTACAGGTCTTCCAGATTCTGTTGCAATAATTTTATCTTCTATTAAATCTACACCTTTTCCTGAAACCAGTCTTAATTCATGAGTCTTTTTTGTCGGTATCTCTTCATCCAAAACAGAACGACCTGGTAAACCAGGGATCGGCGGGTGTAGAATTGCCATAATCGTACCAACTTCTACATTTGGAATAATATTGGCGTCTTTAAAATTAATATTTCCCTTTTCATCTTCAACAAGTCCATTCTCAGCGTTAATATCTACCCTTACTTCTAATTCACCGTCTAATCCATGTTTTGCCTCTTTACCCTGGGCAATTACGAAGCGACCTTCTTCTTCTGTTTCAATAGCATGTTCAATCGCCATTTCATTTAAACCAAAAGTAATATTCTGGTTTTCAAGTTCTTTTATTATATCCTGTCTGGATAATGTATTAATAATTTCAGTTTGTGACTTTAATACAATTTTAATATGTTCGCTAGGGGGAGTATCCTGTAATGTATAGGAAACTTTTTCTCCTGGGTACACATCTAATATCGCTTCTAATCCACTTTTAATAATTGATATTTTCCACGACATTGACTTTTCTGTAAATTGCTCGTAATCAATCTTATATTCGTCATCTTCACTTAGTAGTATTGCTTTTTTATTGATTAATTGTCCGTTTTTATATAACCAAACCTTCTCACTAATTGAAGCGGTTGCATATTTATTATTAGCACTTTTTATAAAAAGCTGATTATTAGTAATCCAGGCTGTACCTTCTTTTTCATCTTCTGGTGAAGGTTCTTTTAATGCTTCGATTTCAATACTCTCTAGTTCTGATGTTTCATTAATCGCATTCTCTACTAGTTTATCTAAATCTGCTATCTCTTGAGTACCTTTATCATTAGTGTTTTGTTGTTCAGATTTCGATAATTTAACGATCGCTTCTTTCTTACCTATACCCATAAAGCCATCTGTATCATATTGGAGGATTTCAATATCGACTTCCTGCTTCGATATTTGCATTAATTTAAGTCCTTTATCAATTGCTTCTTCTACTGATTTACCTTTTGAAATAAACTGATTCATGTTTATCCCTCCTTTTCAGAAGCAAACTTACTAGCTACCGGAATTCTTTGGATTTCAATTACTAAATAAGCTTTCATACACCTATTACCCAACTTTTTAATGAAATAGGCATTTTTGATAAAAAAAAGTCCACCATTGAAGGTGGACACAAAGAGTAACTACTTTCTTTAGCAGGCTCTTTTGGTATTCCTTATCCTTCGGCAACCCGGCTATCCTAGTTAATTGACCTTAGATCCATAGGCTTTGCGTCCTTACTTTTCAATAAGTTTGCCATTTTCGTTAATAGTAAAAAAGTCATGTTATGATTTCATTTTAAAAGAGATTTCTCTTTTCGTCAATACACTTGTATGCGCTATTAATAAGCGAACTATTCACTTAATTAGAAAGTGTTAAACCAGGTACTATTGTCCTACGCAATAATCAAAAAAAGAAATAATTTTATATTGAGCCTTACTTTCCTAAGATCCAAGAAAAACCGGAAGTTCCATTCCACCCGTTAATATCTCGGATTATATGCTTCTCTAATAAAAAAACCAAAAGATTTCGAAATTTCATTCGAAAATCTTTTGGATTTTTCACATGATAAAAATATTTTCTCTGAGCTCTTTTGCTATATGAAATTATCTATACATTTAAATTAAATCTTGATGCCTGGTTCTGCAATCGTCTGCCACCATATGATCAAACTAATAATAATAGCAATAAATACAATTAAACTTTTCACCGCATATGGTAGACGATTTGGAATAAACTTCAGAGCTAATCCCATAACGAGACCTGCTATAAACATATAAATAACTGCATATATCAACATTCCCAAAAAGTTATCGACAGGTGTTGCCATTGATTGTTGTATCAAGTCCATATTTCCACCTCATTATCATACAAAATCATCAAATTCTTTTCTTCACAAATACTATCATACAAATAATTTTATTATTATGAAAGTACTTTTTTCATTTTTATTCGATATTGTTAAAGATTGTAAAGTATTGTATAGATTTTTTAACACCAGATTTAAACTGCTTTCATACTTCTTTTTTATAATCAGCAATAAGGTACAAGCATTTGAGTTAAAGGAGATATACATATGTATTCAGTCGAACTAATCAATGTAGACAAAACGTATGACAACAAGCAGCTTGTTGTCAAAGATGTAAACATTACGATCCAATCTGGAGAGTTTTTTGTGCTTGTCGGGCCTTCAGGCTGTGGCAAAAGTACGCTGTTACGAATGATTGCTGGATTGGAGGGAATTTCTGCTGGCACGCTTCGAATCGATGGAAAAAAAGCGAATCATTTACCACCAAGCAAAAGAGAACTATCGATGGTTTTTCAAAATTATGCTTTATATCCTCATATGACGGTTGAAGATAATATTACATTTGGATTAGATGTAAAGAAAATTCGTAAGAAAGAACAGAGAAAAAAATGTAATGATATAGCTGAAATGTTAGGATTAACAGAATATTTGAAACGAAAACCCCGTCATCTATCAGGTGGGCAAAGACAACGGGTAGCTCTGGCGCGTGCTATTATTACCAATTCACCTATCTGCTTAATGGATGAGCCTTTATCAAACCTAGACGCCAAATTGCGTGCACACATGCGTGCTGAAATAAGAGAATTACAACGTAAACTAGGAATCACCCTAATTTATGTTACCCATGATCAAGTGGAAGCAATGACAATGGGTGATCGCATTATGGTATTAAACGAGGGTGAAATTCAGCAAGTTGGAAAACCGATTGATGTCTATAATTCACCTGCAAATCCTTTTGTAGCTAAATTTATAGGATCCCCTCCTATGAATCTTACAACAGGACTTGTAAATCGGGAGAAACATCATATCACTCTGCAAGACCAATTATCAATTCCAATCGATCCAATGGTCTTAAACAATATTGAGAATAATAAGGTAATCGTTGGAATACGACCAGAAAATATCGAAATTAGCTCTGCTAACAGTCAAGCTAATCTTTCATTTGAAGTAAAGATAGATCATTTAGAAATATTGGGTACAGAAACGTTGATAAAGTTTAAATGGAATAACTCGGATTGGTATGCAAAGTGGCACGGTCAATGGAATATCGACGTTGGTCAAAGCCTTCAACTGCAATTGGATAAGGATTCACTATGTATCTACGATGAACATACAGAAAAACTAATAGTTAAGCCTAGCAATATTCAAAAACAGAATGTCCGTGAGGGGATTATATGAAGAACGCAACAGCATTTCAAGAAAAAACGCTAACTCAGATCGATACAAAATGGCGTTTTGTCCATTGGCGTTCAGCTATTCTTTACCTTTTACCTTCTATGATCCTATTTAGTGTATTTCTGTTTTATCCATTAGGAAAAACACTATATTTAAGTTTCTTTCTAACCGATCAACAAGGGGTCGCAAATGTTTTTGTAGGGTGGGAAAATTACCAGTATATATTACAAGCGGAAAGTTTTCATAAAAGTATTAAAGCAACTTTATTATTTGTGCTATATACGGTTCCAACCGGAATTTTAATTTCCTTATTTTTAGCATTACTTGCGAATGAAAAACTAAAAGGTGTTGGTTTCTTTCGAACAATTTATTCCTCAACCATGGGTGTCTCCGTAGCAGCCTCTGCTGTCGTCTGGTTGTTTATCTTTCATCCTAGTATGGGGATCTTAAATCAACTAATAGCATCGGTTGGCGGTACTTCTATTGATTGGTTATTACATCCAGATTGGGCGCTCGTTTCCGTTGCTGTGACCACAATTTGGATGAATATTGGATTTTCTTTTTTAATTATTTTAGGCGGACTACAAAATGTTGATGAACATCTATACGAAAGTGCCAAAATATCTGGTGCAGGTTACTTTTATCAATTAAGACGTATTACGATTCCGATGTTATCCCCTACTCTGTTTTTTGTCGTAACAGTATCATTGATTAATGCGTTTCAAACTTTTGGTCAAGTAGATATTTTGACACAAGGTGGACCATCTGAATCCACGAATCTCATTGTATATTCTATTTATCGTGAAGCTTTTGTGAATTATCAGTTTGGTACTGCTAGTGCACAATCGATCTTTCTATTTCTATGCATTTTAATTGTAACGATTTTGCAATTTAAATTTGGCGAAAGGAAGGTGCACTATCAATGAGAGTATTTCGACCGATTATTACCTATGTATTATTAATCATCACAGCGATTATTGTCTTTTTTCCGCTTGTATATGCCTTTTTTATTAGTTTTATGAGTGGCTCAGAACTTTTGCAAGGTAAATTTATTCCAGAATCCTTCCACTTGGATAATTATAAAAAAGCATTTGAACGGTTACCATTAGCACATTATTTATGGAATAGTTTCTTTATTTCAACAGTCGTCATGCTCGGACAATTGCTGGTAAGTGCACTTGCTGCATTCGCGTTTGTCTTTATTCCTTTTAAAGGACGGAATATAGTTTTCTTTATCTTTATTTCAACGATGATGATTCCTTGGGAAGCTACCATGATACCGAATTTTATTACGATCCAACAATTGGACTGGATTAACAGTTATCAAGGCCTAACAATACCCTTTTTTGCGATTGCATTTGGAACATTTCTACTGCGACAACATTTTCTAACGATTCCTAAAGAATTAAAAGAAGCTAGTGATATTGCTGGGCTTCGCTCATTTAAGTTCTTCTGGAAAGTGGTGATTCCATATAGTAGAACTTCTTTTGTTACATTAGGAGCTTATGGATTTCTGACGACATGGAATATGTACCTGTGGCCTTTACTTGTGACAAATAATGATGATGTTCGTCCAGTACAAATTGGTTTAAAACAATTACAAACCCAAGAGATGGCTACAGATTGGGGGGTGGTAATGGCCGGCGTTATTATTGTAATCATTCCAACATTAATACTGTTGTTTTTAGGACAAAAACAACTCCAAAAAGGGCTCGCTCAAGGTGCTTTAAAATAACAAGGGGGAAATAAAAGATGAAAAAGTTTTTATTAATATTATTAACAATCTGCTTTGCAATGCTGATCACTGCATGTTCAAATGATGCGGATGGTCAAGAAGTAGATGAGGAATCAAACGAGTCAGAAGAAACGAACGAAACTACGGAAACAGAAGAAGAAACAACTGAAGAAGCATCAGACGAAAAAGTAGAAGCTGTATTCTGGCATGCTATGTCAGGTGGCGGACAAGAATCGATAGAAGCAATTGTAGACAATTTTAATCAATCACAGAACGATTACACAATTATTCCAGAATTCCAAGGTTCTTATGAAGAAGCGTTGACAAAATATCGTAGTGTTGGTGGCACAGAGGACGCTCCTGCCATTATTCAAACGTTTGAAGTTGGAACAAAATATATGATTGATAGTGGTTTTATTGAACCAGTTCAATCATTTATCGATGAAGAAGGCTATGATGTCTCACAACTCGAAGAAAATATCCTTAATTATTATACAGTGGATGACCAGTTATATTCGATGCCTTTTAACTCTTCCACTCCTGTCATGTTATATAATAAAGACGCTTTTAAAGAAGCCGGACTTGACCCTGAAAATCCACCACAAACATTTACTGAAATTAAAGAAGCAGCTGAAAAGCTTACGGTTAAAGATGGTGACAATACAGAACGTTACGGTTTCTCGCTTTTAAATTACGGATGGTTTATTGAAGAATTGATCGCGACACAAGGCGGCCATTTTGTTAACAATGATAATGGTCGATCTGAAGCGGCAACAGAAGCTGTATTTAATGGTGAAGAAGGCTTGCGCATATTCGAATTAATGGATGAAATGAATAAAGCTGGTACATACGGAAATTTCGGCTCTAACTGGGACGATATTCGTGCAGCATTCCAAACAGAAAACACGGCGATGTATTTAGACTCCTCTGCTGGTGTAGCTAGTACGATTGAAAATGCACCATTCGAAGTTGGCGTTGCTTATATTCCTTATTCAGAAGAAGCAGAAAGAAATGGTGTGATCATCGGTGGTGCTTCACTTTGGATGTCTAATGGTATTGATCCAGAAAAACAACAAGCAGCATGGGAGTTTATGAAATTCTTACAATCAGCTGAAAGCCAAGCGAAATGGCATATTGATACAGGATACTTTGCAATTAACCCATCTGCATATGAAGAAGATATTGTAAAAGAAAGATGGAAGGAATTTCCTCAATTAAAAGTAACAGTCGATCAATTACAAGAAACTAAGCCTTCCTATGCGACACAAGGTGCTTTGATTTCTGTTTTCCCTGAAGCAAGACAGCAAGTCGTTACAGCAATGGAAAATGTTTTACAAGGAACAGATCCTAAAGAAGCGTTGGATAAAGCAGCTGAGGAAACAAATCGAGTCATCGAGCAAGCAAATCGGGCAAATCAATAAGAAAAGCGCAGAGCGCCCGCTTAGAAACGTAGCGAATGGAGCGAATCGACTGAGATAAAGGAATCACTGAGAAAAGCGAACCGATGATGACTTATCGTAGGACGATTTCGTGAAGTCGCCTAGTTTCTGGCGCTCGGAGCTAGACATGACGCCGCTTATATGCTTTCTTATAAAAACAAAAAGAAAAACATGGCATCTACATAATGTCATGTTTTTCTTTACTTATTGGTAATTATACTATTGCAATTCTTTAATAACTGCGTCAGGCTTTTCTTTGTTTAATGCTTGCAAAGCGTTCTTAGCTGCAAAAAATTTCATTTCTTCACGTGTTTCGGCAGTAGCGGATCCGATATGTGGTAATGTTACTACATTGTTCATTTTCAAAAGTGGATTTTTAGGATCGACTGGTTCTTGCTCGAATACATCTAAGCCTGCACCAGCAATTCTCCCTTCTTGAAGTGCATCGATCATTGCATCTTCATCGACAACTGCGCCTCTAGAAGCATTTATAAAAAAGCAGGTTTCCTTCATGCTTTCAAATGCTTTTTCACCTATCAAATGATAGGTTTGTTTTGTCAAAGGAGTCATTAATAAAATAAAATCAGACTCTTTTATCAATTCGTCAAATTCTTGAAAATTGACTCCTAATTCTTTTTCCAGTTGTTCTTTTCTACTTCTATTATAATAAGTTACATCCATTTCAAATCCTAGTTTCGCTCTTCTGGCAACTTTCTCGCCAATCCGTCCCATCCCTACTATACCTAGTTTTTTATGATGGACATTGCGACCGAATAAAGGTAGGTCGACAGCTTTGTTCCATTTCCCTTGTTTAACATAGTGATCAAGTTCTGGAATTCTTCTTGCACTACTTAGAATCAAACCGAAAATAAGATCTGCTACGGTTTCATCCAGTACATAAGGAGTATGAGTTGCTATAACATGAGAGCGCTTTAACGCTTCCACATCAAAATTATCGTATCCTACCGATATGTTACTAACAACTTCTAGTTTCTTTGCTTTGTTAAGTAATTCGTCATCAATTTTATCCTTTGCAGTAATTAGGCCATGGTAGTCCCCTATCGTATCTAGTAATTGCTGTCTTGGCATCTGATCAGGACTATCCCAAGTATCTACCTCCACTTGTTCTTTAAGGTGATTTTTCACGTTTTCAGGTATTGGTTCTGTTATTAAAATTCTTTTATTCATGATGGCCTCCTTGAATTATTGCTCTGTTATACCATTCATTTTAGCATTATCTTTTCCTTTAATCGATAAAAGCGATTTCAAAGATTTCATTAAATGTGTGTTATCTCATAGTGATGTGGGAATAGTATACAAAATATGAAATGATGAGGAGAATGAAAATGTCTAATCGATTTACGGGTAAAGTTGCTGTTGTAACAGGTGGGAGTTCTGGTATTGGAAGAGCCTCAGCTATCTCCCTCGCCCAAGAGGGTGCTAAAATTTGTTTAATGGATATTAAAGAAGAACAGGCTAATAAAGTAAAAAATGAAATTGAAGATATTGGTGGTGAAGCAATAATTGCAGATGTGGATTTATCAGATCCTCAACGTGTTCAATCAGCTATGGAAGAAGTAAATAATAAGTGTGGCAGGCTTGATATTGTCTTTGCAAATGGTGGTATTAATGGTGTTCTTGCTCCAATTGAAGATTTAGACCCTGAAGACTGGGACAAGACGATTAATACAAACCTAAAAGGAACGTTTCATACCGTAAAATATGCTGTACCTTTTTTAAAAGAACATGGTGGAAGTATTATTATTACCAGCTCTGTTAATGGCAATAGAATTTTTTCGAATTTTGGAATGTCAGCTTATAGTACTTCAAAAGCTGGACAAATGGCTTTTGGAAAAATGGCAGCTCTCGAACTTGCACAATATAAAATTAGAGTAAACATCATATGTCCTGGAGCTATTGAAACGAACATTGGCAAGAATACCGAAAAGACTCCGGAATTGAAAAAAATCGATATACCAATGGAATTTCCTGAAGGTGATAAACCACTAGAAAATAGACCTGGTAAACCAGAAGAAGTAGCAAAGCTGGTAAGTTTTCTAGCCTCCGACGATTCCAGCCATATAACAGGCACAGAAATGTTCATAGACGGAGCAGAGTCATTATTAAAATAAAGTTAGTTCACTAAAGTAGGACAATGCGACACAACTTTGTGGTAATTATGAGATGCTTTGTGTGCGTAAAAACCGCTTCGGCTTGTCCACTTCCCTTTCCATGTGCTTTTTCCTTCAGCTAAATTTTCCAAGCAAAAATTGAATGTGGATCTTCAGGAAAAAGAATCCCATAGGAGTGGAAGTGGCCGCCTACGCTTAGTGGGATTCTAAAACTATTGCAAATGCTAATATTTTGGATTATCGCTTAAATTATTTACCACAAAAGCTAGTTATTATAGCAAAAATGAGTTCTCTTGCTTAGTTGTAGAGTATAAAAAAGCGCAGGCGTCGGCTTTCACTCCTGCGGGATGTTTTTATCCGAAGATCCACTTTTTAAGCGCCCTTTGCTTAAAAAGTTAGCTAAGGAGAAAAACCCGCGGAAAGGGAAGTCGACAAGCCGAAGCGATTGCAAAGCACATATAACATCTCATAATTACCACCACAATAGTGCCGCATAATCCTGCTTATACTCATCACTGATATTAAAAACATAAAAAAAGTAGAAGCTTATATTTCGCTCCTACTTTTGGTTTGCTCGCATGTTCGTGATGACGCCTGCTGTTTCTTCGATTGATTTATCGGAAACGTTAATGACAGGGCAAGCTAATTTGGTCATTAATTCGTTCGCAGTCTTTAACTCCTTTTTGATCTGCTCCATTGAAGCATATTTAGATTGAGCCGGTAGACCTAATGTTTTTAACCTTTCCGTTCTTATCTTTAATAAATGACCAGGGTCTATAGTTAAACCAACAATCATACGTTCTTCTTTTTGAAATAGCTCTTCTGGAGCTTCCATATCGGGTAAAATTGGAAGGTTCGCTGTTTTTATACCTTTATGTGCTAAGAAAATGCTTAATGGCGTTTTTGACGTTCTGGAAACACCAATAAGCACAACATCGGCTAATAACAAACCTTTTACATCTTTACCATCATCATATTTAACAGCAAATTCGACTGCTTCAATTCGTTTAAAATATTCTTCATCAAGTACTTGTCTTTGACCTGGTTCAGGTTTAGGATTGCCGTTAAATGTGTCAATGTATGCTTGCATCATTGGTCCCATTACATCCACCGCCCGAATATCATAGCGAATCGCATCTTGTTGCATTTTTGCTCTTAGCTCAGGTTGAACTAGAGTATATGCGATAAAGCTTTGGTTAGCCCGCACTTCTTGAACAATGGTTTCGATTTCTTCTTCTGATTGAATGTGACTATATCTTTTCACCTGTACATTACTGTTGGTGAATTGTCTGACCGTTGCTCGAACAACCGCCTCTGCTGTCTCGCCTACTGCGTCGGAACAAACATAAATAAACGACTTATTTTTTGTCATACCTAATATCCCCCTTGCATTATGCTTCGGATCCCATATCAATTAATGCTTTTACTATATTCGTTTTAGTGATACGCCCTATCACTTTATTTTTATTGTCATCTTCAAGTTTTACAACTGGTAAGCTATCTACTTCATAGTACACCATCATTTTAGCTGCGTCATAAACACTCTTATCTGCTGTAATAGTGTATACCTTGGGTTGCCTTGTCATTACAAGCTGGACCGGCATTGATGTCGCTTGTGAATTCCCTAAAGTTACCTTTAGCAAGTCTTTCCGAGAGACGATCCCTTGCAAATAGTGGTTTTCATCGACAACGATTAATGATCCTACATCATCTAAAAAAAGAGAGATCACCGCGTCATTAACTGTTGTGGTCCTTTGAATCGTGACTGCAAGCCCCTGAACATCTTTCACCAAAGTTTGCTTCCATACATTTTGATTATTTGTTTCATCCTTTGTTTTCGATAAAAAATAACCGACTTTAGGTTTTGCCTCGATATGTCCGGTCATTACTAATACTGCTAGATCAGAACGAAGGGTACCCTTACTTACCCCAAGCATCTCAGCAATTTGTTCAGCAGTAATTGGTTCGTGTTTTTTTAAAATTGTCATAATTTCTGATTGCCGTTTCGTGAACTCGATCATTTTCTTCCTCCTGATATAAAACCAAAACCTACCTGTTAATAATTCAATCATAACACATTTTTGAACAGTACAAATAAAATATTATGTTAACTCATTGTATCTTTTAATTAATAATGCCTAAGCTACACATCAAATAGGAGTGTAGCTTAGGCATTACGTCCCATTGATAGGAAATAATAACATCTTTTGCTAAATCTATTTTACTTTTCCAAAAATCATCTGTTATTATTTGCACTTGTTTTAGTGGTATGGTTTTCATCTGTGTCTGATTCATATTATAACCCCTTGTCGAAATCGCTTCCTCTTGAGTTTAATATATTCATATTTTTGAATCTATTATTTCGAATCACAAAGCATTACAAAAGTATACTTTTACGGTATGATGATAAATAACGTTTTCACAAGGAGAATCATACATATGAATTTAAAACCAAAAACGAATTATTTCTTACTTTTATTTGTTATCTTTGGGGGCTTTCTAATCTTTGGAGTTTCTGAAAATATTAAAGGGCCAGCGATACCTGATATGCAAAATGAATTATCCCTTAGTGATGGGACGCTTGGTGTATTATTAGCTATCAATGCATTCGGGTTTTTACTGGCATGTACGTATACATCTTGGTTGATCTCAAAAATCGGAGCCAAAGCAACGAGTATATTAACTTTTTTATTAATGGCGGTATCTGGAGTATTTATCTATTTTTCTACTAATTTTGCTTCCTTAGTTGGGGCTTACTTTTTATTATACATTGGGAATGGAATGCTCGAAATAGGCTTAGCTATTATTGCAGCTCGATTATTTACAAAAAATACTGGAACAATGCTTAATTTATCCCATTTCTTTTACGGACTTGGTTCAACGGTTGCACCAATTGTTGCGGCTCAAATGATGGGGTGGGAAATCTCATCAACTGTACTTGGCTGGCGTGGAATGTATATGATTATGCTATCATTATCGATCTTACCAATTATTCCTGTTGTATTAAGTCGTTTTCCAAAAGATGAAGGTGCGGAAGAGGAAGACCGAACTTCTATAAAAAAATTGACGCGAGATCCGATTGCATGGCTCGTTGTATTTGCATTAACAATGGGTGTAACAGCGGAGCTTGGAATCGCAGCATGGCTCGTGAACTATCTGGTAAAAGTAAGTGAATGGTCGATTGCTGAAGCTTCTGGAATGTTATCGATCTTTTTCTTTTCATTTATGTTAGCAAGACTTTTATTAGGCCCTGTCACAGATAAATTTGGCTATGCTATCTCAATTATAGTATTTTCAATATTTGCCGGGGTATTAAGTATGATTCCAATTTTCACAGGTGATCAATATGCCATTCTATTTGCCATCGCTGGTTTTGGAATTGGTCCGATTTATCCAACAATGATGGCGCTAATTGCTAAAAAGTACACCAAAGGTACAGATACAGCGATTACCTTTACAGTAGTGTTAATTGGGATTGGTGGTGTGGTAACGAATTTATTAATTGGATATATTATCGAATGGGTTACCAATCTATCTTTTGGCACTACATTTGAAGAAAGTAATAGAATCGGTATGCAAGCTGGTTATTTCTTTATCGCACTTACCGCTATTCTATGTGCCATTGCTACCTGGGAGATATATCGGAGATTAAAAAAAGAGGGAAATATCTTATAGTAATCAGAAACGGCGAACTTGTAACCAGTTGGAGAGTCCCTTCACTGGATATGTAGTTTTGTAGACAGGATAATCGATTGTCTTAACAGGATATAGTTATCTCTTCACGGGATAAGTCAACTTATCCTGCCAAGATAACCAAGTATCCCGTTAAGAACAGGAGATATCCTGTGAAGAACATCTTCATAGGCTTGAATAACTGCTCACTTCATTCCCTTTAAAAAAGCATGGAATTATCCATGCTTTTTCATTATTGTGTTAACCCTTCAATTTTTATTTCTTCGACTGTAGCTGTACCGTTGTCTAAAGTTTGAACTTCTGCTCTGATGGTATCTCCTTTTTCTAAAAAGATCGATAGTGGTGATGTGCTAGCATTAACCGTATAAATAGTTGAATCACCAGTTAATAAGAACTGGACAACTTGCCCTTGTTCAGTTGATGTTACCAACACTCGATCAATATTACCAGACTTTGTCTCTAAATCTGCATCATCCGTAGCACCAACATTACCAGGTCTTTGCAATAATGCCATTCGGTACGCGTCTAATGTCTGGTTTGCAGTGTCTCCAAATACGACAAAGTCAGAATCATTTGCTTTAATGTATGCATATTGTTTGTGTAATCCATTTGGATCTAACACATTTACGACCCAAGTCGGGTTGCCATCAATATTGTATAATACAGGCATGTATCCTTCCCATTTCTTCTCAGGAAACTCTTTATTTACAATCTGCTTAGCACCCTCACTATCCATGATTCCATTATTTTTTTCTCCACTGTAATAGGTTAGTTCTCCAGTACGGGCGTGGATTAAGGTGTAACCTAGGGCAGAATCAATATTTTCTTTAGGTGATGTCAAATCTGTAAAATAGAACATCTCGCCATTCTCATCAAAAATTGGAGTAACTTCGGACTCTGAACCAGATGCATTTGGAATTTTTACATCTCTTTTTCCAAAAACACTGTTTAACCAACCATGTATATACTTACCAAAATAATTATTTTCTGTTGTAGCCATTTCTGAACTTACCGATCCTTCGATAAAATCTGGCGCTTGATCGGTTTCAAACATCTCCATTTCACCTGAAGTTGGATCGATTACAACAACTTTTAAAGCTTCTAGATTTGGTTTATTCGTTACATGCATAGGGCGATAAATGGTTTGGACATACCATGGCTTTCCATCATCGTCAATTTCAATTTGGGCTTCACCACTTTGAATGTATTGTGGATATTCATTATAGATCACCCGTTTTACATATTTATGAAAATAGCTGGAGTTAGTATATTGCATTGCACTCTCATGAAATTCAGGTTGTGCATTTACATTTGTTGCAGAAATCGTAAAGTATCCTGGTGTTTCTTTTCCACGAACAAACTTCCAGAAACCTGCAAATTCCACTGGTGCTACGTAAACAATTTCTTGATCGACTTTTTGTACTTGCAACTTACCTAAATCATAAAATTGTGGATTTGGTACAACACTCATTGCTTTCTGAATTTTATTTCGTGCAAACTCTGGTGCCACTGTAATTGGTGTTTCATCTTTCGTTAATGGTTTTGCTTCTTCTTCCTCTGTCACTGAAATCGATCGATGTGCTTCATCTAAGGTAGTAAAACCTAACACAATTACGACGATTACTGCGATAAGAGCAAGACTAAAAAAGCCAGTGACTGGTTTCATTACCCTTGTCTCTACTTTTTTCCCTGGCTGAATCACATAAAGAAATAGCGGTAAAAAGATTACAGATACGATCAGATTAGCAATTAACATGTTCGGTACCGTTATTGCTGGTAAAGCAAAATAAAATATAATTCCAGTCATTATGTAACCAATTAAAAATATAAACAAACCATGCTTCATTACGCGATTAGCATTTAGTTTAGAAATGCTTACGGTTAAAATTACACCTACTACATATAAAATCATTGCGATTAATGTTGCAATTAATACACCTAACATATTTTATCCCCCTTGTATTCTCTACTAATGCTTACGGATGAAGATTAAAAAGGTTTCAATTATTTGATTTCATCTTCTGTTAAACGAGTAATATGTACCTTATTTCCACCACCTGAACCTGATCCGTTACCTGAAGTACGGTTGTCAATGGATAACATTTGATCTTGCTTGTCATAAGGAACCCATCCAACATTTAATTCTTGTGGTTGTGACTGAAAATCAAACATTTCATTTGTACTCGTTGGTTCATGTGATTGGAATTGAAGAATTACTTGATCCCAAACGGAAGGTAATGGCTCCATACCATATACTTCTTTTGATACATTAAGTTTTTTTCGTCATATCAATTTCTGGATGATAAAAATCATTTCCATTTGTGATGCCATATTCTCTCTGCCGTTATCCTAATAACTCTTCATATTCCAAACTATCTTCCGGCTTACTGAAGATAATTTTGATCTATGAAGGATGGATACTAATGCGATAAGATCTATGTGAAACTGCACGCTTATCACTCCTCTTATAACGGTGTCGATCACTTGAATGACACATATCCGGTGCGATCCACTATTTCTTGACCTTGTTTTGTTTGAATCCAATTGATTAACTTTTCAACATTTTCGCTTGTTGTACTTCTAGTTACTGCGTAAAACTCCGCTATCACTGGATATTTTTCATTTTGGATATTTTCTTTTGTTGGTTCAATCCCATTAATCGCAATATGTTTAATCTCACCATTCTCCACCATCTCTTGTGAGAAAAAGCGAAACGAAAAACCTATCGCGTTTTTATGATTTTGGTAATTAGAAGTTTCTCTAATAATTCCACCCATGCCAGAAACAATTTCGTCAGCAGGTGGTTCCATTAATTCTCTGTTATCCATAAATCGAATTAATGCCGATTGGCTACCGCTACCTTCTGGACGCTGAAAAGCACGAATTTCTTCATTATTTCCTCCAACATCTTGCCAATTTGTAACTTCACCCGAATAAATTGCTTGAATTTGCTCTATTGTTAAAGATTCTACTGGATTGTTTTTGTTAACAAAAAAGACAAAAGCTTCCTTCCCAATCGGGGTTAATTCTATATCCACGTTTAGCGAGTCAGCAAATTCATATTGTTTTTCTGAAGGTTCTGCCATAAAAGCTATATCGGCATCACTATGTATTACATTTTTAAATGCATTGGATGTTTGACTTGAAATTACTTCACTCTCATCTAAATTATAAGTTTTTTCAGGATAGACAGCCTGAGCAAATCCTGCATATACTGGATATAAAGCCGTAGCACCATCTAATTGTGGTAAGTCATCTGTTAATTGTAGTGTCGACTCTTCTTCTAAGCTAATTGCCCTCGTATCTTTTTGAAAAGGTTGGTATTCGGACAAGTCGACGTCTTGAGTGCTTACAATTTCAAGACTTTTCAAATAATATTGATAGCCTTCATAAGTAGCTACTGTTACGGTTGCCACTACTAAAAAAGATATACTGACTACCTTGACAGCCTTCTTTTTCCATTTATCGTAGATTGCTAGAATGATGATCACGATTAGTCCTAAGCTCAAAATCGGAATATATGTACCGTAAAATTGCTGATCTTTTCCAAATAGTGTAATAATCCATAAAAATAGTCCCGCAAAGCCAATCCCTAAAACTATGAGTATACTTGCCAATAACCTCATTTATTTCACCTCAATAATTGGAATAGTTCTAATGACATATTACCACAAACAAAGAATATGTTTGAAGTTATTTCCATATGAAAAACTCGTCAATTGCCTAGTAAGACCATCCAAATAAATCCTTGCATCGTGAACCCTAAACCTAACACTCCACCTAATCACATGCTTGCCGAGAAGAACGTAAAACCTAACATAACGACAAACATTTTCCAAAAACCATTTCTGTGTGTTTTAGGTACTGCCTGTAATGAAAATTCTTTATTTCTCTTTTGTCTGTTTGACTGGCATCTGTTGAGCAAGTCACTTTATTGTATGTAGATCTGACCGAATCTCCTACTTAGATTGTAAGAATATCTATTAACCAATATTCTAAGCAATAAAAAAACTCCTTGCCCAACTGTGACAAGAAGTTTCAGACAAAAGGGTACAAATCATCCATAGACGTATCCCTTTTGCAAATCCGTTGTCCTTGTCAGCCTCACGGGACTGAATTAAATGTACTGATATTTAATAGAAATTATTATCTCAAGATTGAAAGAGTTTAGTCTATATTTCTTATGTTGTTTAAAAGTAATTCACTTTTCATGCAATTACTGCTTTTTCCATGAATTCGCCTCGTGTCTCTGTTCACTTTTCATGCTATTTCTTCTTTATCCATGAAATCTCCTCTTGCTCCTGTCCACTTTTCATGCAATCACTACTTTTTCCATGAAATCTTCTCGTGCTTCTGTCCACTTTTCATGCAATCACTACTTTTTCCATGAAATCTTCTCGTGCTCCTGTCCACTTTTCATGCAATCTCTGCTTTTTCTATGAAAAGAATATTATTCTATCGGTATATAATAAGCTCCCTTTGTATTGCCTTCTAAACTAAGATACTTTTTTAAAATGTAACGCATCCTTTGGTTGGATATAGGTAAATTACACCATTCCTGCATCTTCTCTATTGTTATTCGTTCTTTCGGAAAAAGAAGCATGTATTCTTTAAGATTACGTAACACACTATCATTAACGAATTCACGATTGTTACAAGAATGACAAAATGTTTGCTTTCCTTTCACTACATTTAAAAATTGGCGACATAAAATATAGGGTATACCTTTTTTCAGCTGACTATAATTATAATTAATGATATTCCTATATGGTGATTGTTTTAATTGGATGGATGTTAGCTTTTTTGCTAATTGGGGAAATTTATGATTTAGAGAAACATGTGGTTGAAACTGTTTGAAATAGCGATTTATTTGTGTAGGTAAAAGAATATTGGTATTTCTGGGAGCCTGATAAATAGTACATTCGGAATTGATGAAGACAACCTTAGATTCAAGATGATAGTGGTAGCCTAGAGACTTTAGTAATTGTCTTAAAAGTGACTCGCTTCTTTTCAGTTGGATTAGAGGATCATCGATCTCCTGTCCTGTTTCCTTATATAACTTTTCGTTTTCGTAATAGAAATCTCCAGAATAGTTTTTCACTTCGAACATATATATGCAGTCTTTGTAAAACAATAGATGATCCAGTTGGAATATTCGGTTGTTTTTAGAGAGCCAAACATCGCGGAGGACTATAGAATCGCATGATAATTCCTCAAGATATGAGTCAAACAGAACTTCACCTTGATAACCCCGCCATAAATTTTTATAGGTAAGCAATTCTTGTTGCGTAAGGGTTTTGCGGTTTAATAAATACTCAAACAAGAGCAGTTCAGTTGGCTTTTTTCGTTTATTCAAATACATCACTCCTTTTTTTACAACTATATTTTACCCTACTAAAAGTAACTTGGCTAGAAAAGGCTTCCATCCTTGTGCTGAAAGCCTAATATATTTCTTTCAACCAATTTTGTAAAGAATTAATCTTCCTTATATCTTCAACTTCTTTTTGCTCAATAACTTGACCATCTTTCAAAACGATAACCTCATCCAAGATAGCTTCTACTTCTAGTAGTTCATGGGTTGTAATGATTAAAGATTGTTTATCTAAATCAACAAATCGAATAAGCCCATTAATGATTTTTTCTTTTACTAAAGGATCAAGACCTGCTAAAGGTTCATCCAATACTAAAAAAGGTGTATTTCTTGCAATTGTAACTGCGATTTTCACTCTAGTCTTTTGCCCTTTGGATAAGTATGTTATTTTCTGTTTAGGATCTAATTCGAAAAAGTCTATTAGGGCTTTAGCACGTTCAAGATCAAAATCATTGAATTGAGAGTTATAAAAATCAATTAACTGTTCGATTTTAAAATAGTCATAAAAGTACTCTTGATCAGGACTATAAGAGATTTGATGACTTCGATTCTTTTCAAGATTGATATCGCCCTTGCTAGGATGTAATACTCCAGCCAAAATTTTTAAAAGCGTTGTTTTTCCACTTCCATTTTCACCAATGATTCCTACTATTTTCCCAGTTTCAATCGAAAAGGAACAATCTTTTAACATGGTTCGTAACATTCGCTTTTTACTTATATGTTTTACTTCAAGCATCTTGATCTCCCTCTCTCAAACTCTTGATAATTTCATCTTGCGAAAAACCTAAAGCAGCCATGTCTTCTATAAATGTAGTAAGATATTGCTTTTTTAACGATTCTCTTACTTCAGCTATTAACTTTTTATCTTCGGTCACGAATGTACCCTGGCCTCTTTTGGTCACGGTTATTTGCCTTTGGTCCAGCTCACGATATACCCGTTGAATGGTATTAGGGTTTACTCCTGATTCAACCGCTAAATCACGTACAGAAGGTAATTTCTCTCCCTTTTGTCTAGTCTCACTTACGATTTCCTGGATGATTTGATCGGCAACCTGGAGATATATTGGTTTATCTCTCTCGAATTGTAGGGGCATATCCTACACCTCTACTTTCTTTTTAAAGAGCCAAGATGTCAGCCAAAAGACAAGCGAGTATAACAAAGTAAAAAAAAGTAGCATACTAATCGATAACTGATCATTTACAAAAAACGCATCCAATAATGGCACATACATCCTCTCGCTAATATTCCAAACCCACCAAGATTTCATAAATGTAACATTAGCCATTATTATTCCTATACCACCCAAAAATACCCAATAAAGAATAATCAAAGTACTGATTATGGACAAAGCAAAACCTAATTTTGGTTTCAGCCATTGATGGAAAACCCATCCAATATACACTGTTATTGATAAAGCTAACCCGATTGGCAAGACCGTAATAAATAAACTAAAAATTAATTTGACTATTTCACTCCAGCCCGTTGTCCAAAATTTCATCAGTGCTAATAAGGTACCAAACAAAAACGTATATAAATAAAACCCCACCATTAACATGAGCCCATGCAGTATTTTGATAATCATTTGTTTAATAAATACATTTTTGTTAAATAAAATTTGATTTAGTTGCAACGTTTCCATATTTAGGCTGAATAATAGCGTTGCTGGAATGATAATAAAGCCAATGCTTGCTACATCAATTATATATGAATAAACTTGCCCTCCTTCCTTTAGAATCGCATAAAGAGAGTAAAACATTAAACAAAAGATAACGACGACAAAACTAATCTGAAATCCCCGCATCATCGACATTTCCTTTTTCCATAGCCCTCTATAAATTGACATACAATCGCTCCTTGTATTAGTGTACTATTTATATAGTACACTAATACATAAAAAGTTACAATAAAAAAACTACCTCGGTTTGAGGTAGCTTCCCTATTCATATCTCGTTACATCCACTTGATCCAATATCATGTCGTTCAATTTTTCATTAACAACTAATTGAAACCTATGCAGTTGTTCCCGTTGTTGTGCATTGGCACTATGCATGACTCGATCAATACTCTGTGATAACTTTTCCAATTCTAAATGGGCATTTGTATAGTCTTCATTTAGTGTAAACTGACTACGATTGGACATATCTAACTGCTCTTCTGCTTGTTGAATAATATGTTGACCTTCGATAAGTAAGTTTTCAATCGAATCTCTAGTGGTCATAATCATCACCTCATGCATAGTGTGAAACAAGCAAAGAAATTCATACACATTCGCATAATAATTTGCTAAAATAATTTTTGATTATAAGCTATTTAAGGAGCCATACTGAAATGAAATCAATTATTGCATTTTCACATCAATTATTAAAAGATATAATTCAAAATGGTGATGTTGTCATAGATGCAACCTGTGGAAATGGAAATGATACGACCTTTTTAAGTAGATTAGTTGGAAAAACCGGAAAAGTATATGCCTTTGATATTCAAAAACAGGCCATTGAAAAGACACAAGTATTATTAGAGAAAAGTAACATAGAAAATGTCGAATTGATCCATGATGGCCATGAAAAGGTTCCACATTATTTACAAGATCAGAAGGTCGCAGGTGCGATATTTAATTTAGGGTATTTACCACATGGTGATCCTTCGATCATTACTGTGCCGGAAACAACGATTCATGCTATTTCATCCATGTTAGCTTTATTAAAAAAACGTGGACGCATTGTTATCGTCATTTATCATGGTCATACAGGTGGGACAACAGAGAAAAATGAAGTATTAACTTATTGTGCACGGTTAAATCAAGACACGTATCAGGTGTTACAATATCAATATATCAATAAAACCAATAAGCCACCGTTTGTTGTAGCTATTGAAAAGAAATAACGACCAGATCGACAGTTTGTTATTTCTTTTCAATCAGAGTTTTCTTTGATTATGTGATATTGTCAAACTGAATTCACCTGTTTATCCCTCTACCATAGCCTGATAAACGAGTATTTCACCATCTTTTTCTACTAAAACTATAAATGGTGTAGCATCTTTTTCGTATTCTTGTCTTTCTCTTATATATATTGCTGTTCCCTTTGGTAAGATCGTAGCAAAATAATCACGATAGAACCATTTCCGCTTTGTTTGTTTTTTTATTTCGCCTATTTTATCACCTAATAGATACTCTTGCTCTTTTATCCACTCATTATCTGTCACATTGGAGTAAATTAAACCATCTAATTGTATAATATCAGCATCTGTATTAGCTTTTAGTACTTCTCTTGCAGTTGGATTACCTATCGCACTGGAATTTGCCGACGCGATTAGTACAATGTCCAAATATACAATGGACGAAAAGATAAATAGCTTTACTTTCATAGTTCACTCTCTCCTGTAATTTAGTTAATCTCTATAATGTAGACGTGTATCCATTCTAAAAGTTACAGTACACCTATTTAGACTGAATCATTTATTAATGATAAGCTAAGTACATAACCTTTATGGGAGGGTGAAAAGCGATGAGCAATGTTACTTCAACACTTTCAATGCAAAAAGCTTACTTCGCTACCGGAGCAACGAAAGATATTTCTTTTCGAAAACAAGCATTAACAAATGTAAGAAAAGCGATCCAGAAAAACGAGAAAAAGATTATAGATGCTCTTCACCATGATTTAAACAAATCTGAGGCTGAGGCTTTCTCAACAGAGATAGGCATCTTATATAGTGAAATTGATTTTATTCTTAAACATATAGATGAATGGGCAAAAAAGAAAAAAGTGAAAACTGCGGTGACACATGTCGGTTCCAGCAGCTATATTTATCCACAACCGTATGGAGTAGCTCTGATCATTTCCCCATGGAATTATCCTTTTCAACTAGCGATTGCACCATTGATTGGAGCAATTGCTGCAGGTAATTGTGCAGTCATTAAACCATCTGAACTTACACCGGAAACATCTGCAACAGTAAAACAATTAATATCAGAAACCTTTGATGAAGATTATATAACTGTAATCGAAGGTGCAGTTGAAACAAACCAAGCACTGCTAGCGGAAAACTTTGATTATATTTTTTTCACTGGAAGTGTACCGGTCGGCAAGATAGTCATGGAAGCAGCTGCAAAACATCTTACCCCTGTTACATTAGAACTCGGCGGTAAAAGCCCAGCGATCGTTGACAAAGATGCCAATTTAGAATTAGCAGCTAAGCGGATTGCTTGGGGAAAATTTACGAATGCAGGACAAACCTGTGTAGCGCCTGACTATTTATATGTTCACAGTGATATTAAAGCAAGCTTTCTCTCTGCACTAAAACAAGAGGTTCAGACCATGTATGGGGAACATCCTATAGAGAATAAGGACTTTGTAAAAATTGTGAATGAAAAACATTTTGACAGGTTATCGCCATTCTTATCAAATGGCGATACAAAATCAGGTGGTAAATTAGATCGACAACTATTAAAAATAGAGCCGACTTTACTTACTAACATAAGTTGGAATGACCCTGTCATGGAAGGCGAAATCTTCGGACCAATTTTGCCAATCTTGGAATATCAAGACATAGAAGAAGTCATAACAGGTATTCAAAATCATCCTAATCCATTGGCATTTTACTTTTTCTCTGAAAATGATCATTTAGCAGAAAAGATGATCGAAGAACTTTCTTTTGGTGGCGGGTGTATTAATGACACCTTATATCACTTGGCCTCTCCTTATTTACCTTTTGGTGGTGTTGGAAACAGTGGAATGGGTGCCTATCATGGCAAAGATAGCTTTCTTACCTTTTCTCATCAAGAGAGTGTTTTAAAACAAACAACTAAATTTGATATTCCTATCCGCTATCCTCATGTGAAAAATGCCTTAAAATTAATGAAACGTTTTTTGAAGTAACTACAAACCCCCGATCGAATCTTAACTTAGATTCAATCGGGGGTGTCTTTATTCTAGGAGTATTCGTAACTTTCTCCTTGGTTACTATCAACTTTTTTATTTTACTGGCAACTCCCTGCGTTTTACTGGCAACTCCACCGTAAATCAATAGCGACCGGCTAATCGGTTGTAGACCTTGATGTTCCAATGGAAAAATTGCGCTTTTCGACCACTTGCTTTAATCAACCTTTTAACAGTTGATTTGAATTGGCGCATTTTTCGCACTTTAGGATCGGCCAAATATAATCCGATTAAACCATGCTGAATCATCTCATGGAATTTTCTATTCGGTAATGTTTGGACATGCTTATTTGTTTGCTCGACAAAATAAAGCAGACGTTTTTCTAATACTAGTTCATCTTGATAATAGTTACAGAAATTCAAGTCGCCTTCTGTTTCATCCTCATCTTGATCAATAAAGTAATCCAGCATAATATGTAAGCCCTGCAAGAAAGGAAAATAGCTTTCAAATACGTTATCTGCTAGTTCGGTAGTCATCTGATTATTTAATCCATAGGAAACCATGCAAAAAATACCTAGCGTCGAACCAGTACAAGCAGAAAATTCATACCATTCAAGCATTGGCCATTGTCGATGATGTTCTTTAAACCATTTTTCTAATCTTGGTATCCGTTCACTATGTGTGACATGTTTGTGTACTTGTAAATCACTATACAAGTTCTCTAATTGAATCATATGTTCTTGGAAAAGGGAGTAATTTGTAATATCACGAAGCACGTCTTGACATGTTCGGACTAGGTCTGTTAAATATCTTTCATCAGCCTGTTCTTCCCGATATTGATAATAGTTTTTCACTTCATTTTCAGGCGATAACGCATCCTCCATAGATTGATGAAGCATGCTAAAATCAGTCGGATCCAAAGAGGTACTGCGGTCACATAAATTATCCAAATAATCACTGATGGTCTGATAGGCAACAATGAAACGAATCGCCTTTTTCCATTCTTCACCGGCTAAGAGACTATATACACTGCCACCTTGACAGTGAAATTTTTTATCTTGAATACTAGCTAAGGCTTGAGTACGTAATTCTTCATTCGTAATCTGTGATGCACGTTTTTTCCAATAATTCAGCTCTATCTTCACTTGTGGAAATATTTTTTGGTATACATTTTTCATTAATAATGGTGCATTTGTTGGGACTTGTAGTGTCACCTTTTTTCCCTCACTTTATTTTCTTATGGTATCATAAAGATAACTAGATACTAGGAGGTTAACATAGATGATATATGAATATAAAGGAAAAACCCCTGCGATTGATCAAGCTGCTTTTATCGCACCAGATACTGTGATCACAGGCGATGTCGAAATTGGTGCTTATAGCAGTGTCTGGTTTAAAACGGTAATTCGTGGTGATGTCGCTCCAGTTAAAATTGGTTCTTACTCGAATATTCAGGATTTATCACTTTTACATCAAAGCCCTAATTTACCATTAATCGTTGAGGATTATGTTACAGTGGGACACCAAGTCACGCTTCATTCAGCGATCATTCGCAAAAATTCCTTAGTTGGCATGGGTTCCATTATTCTAGATGGAGCAGAAGTTGGCGAAGGTGCTTTCGTTGGTGCAGGAAGCCTAGTACCTCCAGGAAAAAAAATCCCCCCACACACACTTGCTTTCGGGCGTCCTGCAAAAGTAGTTCGCGATTTAACAGAAGAAGATATAGCAGAAATGAAACGAATCCAACAAGACTATGTTGATAAAGGACAAGCATACAAAGCAAGACTATGATCGGTGGGTATCTTCCCCCACCGACCATTAGCATATTAAAAAATACATACAAACTTAGAAAATCTATTATATTTAGAATTATAGTATTAGTGAATATAAGCAGGATTAAGCGACACTATTGCAGTGGTAATTATGAGATATTATATGTGTGTAGCAACCGCTCCGGATTGGCCGCTTCCCTTTCCGCGGGTTTTCCCTGAAGATCCACTTTTTCATGCGGTTTTTGCTTGAAAAAGTTAGCTGAAGGGAAAACCCCACTGCATAGAAAACACTACGAAAGCTTGCTTGAGTAGATGTTGCACTTGTGCCCGTGGAAAAGGGAAGTGGGCAAGCCGAAGCGGATACTACCCACATTTAATATCCCATAATGACCACCAGAGTTATGTCGTATAATCCTTCTTTTGTTCAGTAAAAGATTTATTTCTTATCAACACATTTCAGTACCAATCTTTCTAAAATATAGTGAAAAAGCAAGCTTGTTAGGAAACATCTACAAGCTTGCTTTCTGTCTTATCTTCTGACTGAAGTTCCGCAATATCAAACTTATTTTCCATGTATATTTGATGCCATAGCATAAACATGAGAACGGTCCATAACTTCCGACTGTTATCCCTTTTGTCCATACAGTGATCCTCTAACAGATCAAAAACTACCTCTTTATCCAATATATGCGCAGTTTGACTTTCCTGAATTAAGTTCAATGCCCAACTGTATAATTCATTTTTCAGCCAATGTCGGATAGGAACCGGAAATCCCAGTTTTTTACGATTTAAAACATGATCAGGTACGATTCCTTGAGCAGCCTGGCGTAAAATGTGTTTCGTAGTTCCATTTGCTATTTTTTTGTTTACTGGGATTTCTCTAGCCAGTTGAAACACTTCTTTATCTAAAAAAGGTACGCGCAATTCTAATGAATGTGCCATTGACATTTTATCTGCTTTTAATAAAATGTCCCCACGAAGCCATGTGTGTAAATCGATATATTGCATTTGATGAACAGCAGGCTCATTTCCTATCTTATCATAAAGCGGTGCTGTTACATTTTGATAGTAATAATCTTGATGATACGTTTTTAATAAACTATTTTTCTCTTTTTCTTCAAACATTTTCGCATTTCCGATATACCGTTGCCTTAATGGTGTAGTTCCTCTAGTTAAAAAACTTTTTCCTTTGACACCTTCAGGTAACACACTTGCTACTCGTGCTAATAAATTTTTTACCGGTGTTGGAATCGATTCAAAAACGCGTAATGAATCTGGTTCGTGATATATATTATAGCCACCGAATAACTCATCTGCGCCTTCACCTGATAGTACAACAGTGACATGTTTTTTTGCTTCTTTTGCAACAAAATATAGGGGTACACATGCAGGATCTGCAAGTGGATCATCTAGATGCCAGATGATTTTGGGCAGCTTTTCCACAAAATCCTCTGGTGAAATGATATAGGAATAGTTTTCAACCCCTAATTTATCCGCCGTTTCTTTTGCTACGTCTATTTCTGAATAGCCATCTTGTTCAAATCCCACGGAAAAAGTTTTTAGATTTGGATGATACTGTTTGGCTAATGCCACAATGAAGGAAGAATCGATTCCACCTGACAAAAGGGAACCGATAGGTACATCACTACGCATATGCATCTGAACCGATTGATCTAAAGTAGATTGAATTTTATCTACCCACTGGTTATCGGTATTTTCTTTGCTATGAAAGCTTAGCTGAAAATAACGAAAATGTGTTATCGGTCTGTTATATTGTTTGATAAAATAACTTCCAGGTTCTAAACGATGAACTTTTTGATTCATCGTCATTGGTTCTGGTACATATTGAAAAGTGAAATAATGTTGTAAACCTTGTTGGTCTATTTGTTCAGAATCGGATAATAAGCTTTTCTTCTCCGAAGCAAAAAAGGTGCCTTGTTCTGTTTCTTTATAATAGAATGGCTTAATCCCAAAAGGATCTCTTGCCCCATATAAACATTGTGCTTGTTTATCCCAAATTAAAATGGAAAACATACCACGAAGTTGCTTGAAACAATCGACACCTTGTTTAGAAAACAGCGCAATAATCACTTCTGTATCCGATTCAGTCATAAAGTCGATACCCTCTCGTTGTAAATATTCTTTTAATTCAAGGTAATTATAAATCTCACCATTAAACACCATCCAATAACGATCATCTTCATAAGCAAATGGCTGATGACCGCTCACTTCATCTATAATACTTAGTCTTTTAAATCCAAATATTATAGTTTCATCTTCATAATAACCTTGATCGACTGGACCTCTGTAATCAATGATGTTAAGCCGGTTTTCGAATTCTTTTCGCTCTGTAGCGCCTAACATTTCTGTTTCTGCTTTTAATAGTCCAATAAAACCGCACATCATGCTTCCTCTTTTCTATTCAAAAATTTTTATTCGCTTATTTGACGATGAGTTTCACTTATTGTTACACTTTTTTAAGATTTCAAGCACAAAAAAAGCCAAGTACCTAGTTTAGTACTTGACTTCTGTATTACTTATTTCTTTTTTATTTTAAGCTTTTGACAAAAACTTTTTTAATTCATCCACTTTATCTGTATTTTCCCAAGAGAAGTTGGTGTCAGTACGACCAAAGTGACCGTATGCCGCTGTATTACGATAGATTGGTCTTCTTAAATCTAACATTTTTATAATTCCCGCTGGACGCAGATCAAAGTTGACTCTCACCGCGTTTACTAAATCTTCCTCTGAATATTTTCCAGTACCGAACGTATTAATAGAAATGGAAACAGGCTGAGCTACACCGATCGCATAGGCAAATTGCACTTCACAAGCCTCTGCTAATTCAGCTGCTACAATGTTTTTTGCTACATAACGTGCGGCATATGCAGCAGATCGGTCTACTTTTGTAGCGTCTTTACCACTAAACGCACCGCCACCATGACGCGCGTATCCTCCGTACGTATCCACAATAATTTTACGTCCTGTTAGGCCAGCATCGCCTTGAGGCCCACCAATCACAAATCTTCCGGTTGGATTGATGAAATACTTTGTCTCCGCATCTAATAATTCAGTAGGAACCACAGGTTTAATTACATGCTCTTTTAGATCCTCTTGAATTTGTTCTAACGTAATATCTTGATGGTGTTGAGTAGAAATAACGATTGTATCGATTCGCACAGGCTTATCATTTTCATCATACTCTACAGTCACTTGAGTTTTACCATCAGGGCGCAGGTATGCTAATGTTTTATTGTTTCTTACATCTGACAACTGTTTAGCTAGTTTATGCGCTAGACTAATCGGAAGTGGCATTAATTCTGGTGTTTCATTATTGGCATAGCCAAACATAAGTCCTTGATCGCCAGCTCCAATTGCTTCAATTTCATCATCTGTCATTTGTCCTTCTCTTGCTTCTAATGCTTCATCCACACCACCTGCAATATCTGCTGATTGTTCATCGATGGCAGTTATTACACCGCATGTTTCTGCATCAAATCCATATTTAGCTCTCGTATAACCAATTTCTTTGATTGTATTTCTAACGATTTTTGGAATATCTACATATGTAGAAGTAGTGATTTCACCAGACACCAGTACTAATCCTGTTGTAACTGTTGTCTCACAAGCAACTCTTGCATTAGGATCTTTTGATAATATTTCATCTAATATCGCATCAGAAATTTGATCACATATTTTATCAGGATGTCCTTCCGTAACAGATTCTGATGTAAATAAACGTCTATTTTTAGCCATGTTTTTAAAAATCCTCCCTCTTCGTTTCTATCAAGACTTTCCTCACTATCTTTTTTGATAGAAAACTGGAATTCCTCTTTTTACGTCTATCTATCTTAGTGTTAAAAGTCTATATTTGTTTATATTTGTTTCATTTTCTACATGTTCCACTATACAACGTTTCGGACAAAAATGCACGGATCATTTTCACTTATTAATCCGATCTAAATACTATGGATTAATCGTAAATTTTATCGTATCGAATTGAGCCATGAAAGTCAACTTATTGATATTTGGAACACTTGGAATACTCTTCATATTTTAGTGAATATCGAGGTCTTCTTATACTATGTGTAATAGTACTTCGGAGAGCTACTCCAAACCCTTAAGTTATATGCTTTCATAATGCACAATAAAATATAGCTAACCTTCAGATTAGCTATACGATAGTTCCTCGTTATTTTTGATATAATTTAAGCTATATGTTAATACTTCATCCTTCATTATAAAACTGTAAGACCTATTAGTTTTTATATTCCTTGGTAATAGCTCTAATAAAACAGGTCCGTCTGTTTCATAATAATTATTTTTCTCCTGAAGTTTTTTTATGGTTGCGAAGTATATATTTTTTGCAAGTTGTTCTCTTTTGCCTGATACAAAATATTGTCCCAAATATTTAATTTGTTCTACCTCGCCTCCAGTCTCTTCTAATACTTCTCGAATTGCAGCTTGTTTTGGAGTTTCATTTTTTTCTACTTTTCCGCCGGGAAATTCTAGTCCTCGATTTTTATGTTTGGTGAGTAGCCACTTTTGTTTGTATCTGCAAATTACCCAAACATGCTTTGGATCAGGATCAAATGGCTGACTATCAAAAGATAATTGTACTTTGTTATTATAGTAATCATAAAAAGTTTTCATAATACTATACTACCTTTTATTTTTACTCATGGCTAATATTTACTATCTTCCATGTTTCATCAACTTTTTCGAATGTGAGAACAATTGTATATTTACCATAAAGTGCATTTTCATTTGTTTGGGTGACTTCTATTTTTCTATCTTTTTGTTCCTTCTCATATTCAGCATCCTTTACAAACCATGCTGGTGTTTCGGTTGGAACAATATATAGACCATCTTCTTTTTCTTGATAATAAAATTCAATGTACGGTTGTACTGCTTCTTTTTTTACGTATGGTTCAAATGCTTGTATAAGTTCTTGTTTTGTATTAAATTTTTCTACTTTATAATGATCATCAATATCCTGTACTAATAATTCCATAAACTTATCAGTTAAAGCTACAATTTGCTCATGTGATAGGTCTGCTTCTTGTTGTGTCACCTGTTTAATATCATCAAAGTTCAATAACTTTTCTGTATTATTTTTACTTGCATGTACTTTAGTTGTTTCTTGTGCCTGTGTTTGATCCATTTGTGGTTGACTAACCATCATAATTGCAAATAAAAAAAGGACTATAACTGTTGCCGTCGTGATGATTTTTTTCATGATTTTATACCTCCTATTGTCCCTTTATCTATCTATTCCTTTTTTATGTCTTCTTAAACACGTATTTATAAAATTAGACGTATTTTCCTATTCATTTGTTTCATTATTCTTCATTTTTTTTCTGTCCAATATTAGCTTCCTCCATTGCTAACTTAGTTTCTGGACTAGCTAATTGATAGATCATTTGAAACGCATCTTGTAGGTCTCTATCGTATTCGTCATTGTCACGGTCGTCATGATATTGGACAAAAGGGATATGTGCTCGAATATAAGTACCGAAATCATCATCATGTATTTCACTGAATTTTTCCCTCAATAAAAATACTTCCTCATCTGTCGCCTCAATCGTATATTCCGTATTTGTTCCATAAGGAATCTGAGAAATTTCCTGTGACGCTATATTTACATAGTATGTTCTCTTTTCCATGTTCACTCACCTCTTCACACATATTGTATGTAAAACAGATGGAAACATGCATCGTTATCCTTCCGATAAAAATCCCAACATTCCTTTGCCATGCGCATAAGAAGGACAATGCGACATAATCTGATGGTAATTTTGACATTATATATGAGTGTGGTATCCGCTCCGGCTTGCCCACTTCGCTTTCCAGGGGGCGCGTCTTCAGCTAACTTTTTAAGCGACCTTTGCTTAAAAAGTTAGCTGAAGAGAAAAACCCGCGGAAAGGGAAGCGGACAAGCTGGAGCGATTGCGAAGCACATATAATATCTCATAATTACCACCAAGGTTATGTCGCGTAATCCTTCTTATGTGCCGCTGTATTCATTATTATTGCAGAGTTTTATAAGTTGTTTTATGCTATCGTGACAAGGGGTATGCTTTGCTCAAGTATACAAAAAACCCTGTATTCTTTATCGAATACAGGGTTTTTCTTAACTGCTTAATTGTTGTTGTTTTGACTCTTCTACGGCTTCTTTTATGAGACATCGACCTCTGCCGTGTGGGATACACATTGGGGTACCGAACATTGGGTCATACATCACATCTGCCTTCATCTGGAAGACATCGTGGACAAGGCCACAGCTGATAATTTCTTCCGGTTTACCTTGTGCATATACTTTCTTATCTTTAATGGCTACAATGTGATGCGCATAGCGACAAGCTAAATTCAAATCATGTAACACCATCACAATTGTGCTTCCACGTCGTTCGTTTAATTCAAAAAGTAAATCAAGGATTTCTATTTGATGTGTCATATCTAAATAGGTAGTCGGTTCGTCTAAAAGAATCGTGTCCGTTCCCTGTGCTAACGTCATCGCAATCCATGCTCGCTGACGCTGACCACCTGATAAAGAATCAACCGCACGATCTTTTAACGCGGTCATATTTGTTGCATCCAATGCTTCATTAACAGCCTTTTCGTCATCTGTAGACCACCGTTTAAACATTGTTTTATAGGGATGTCTACCTTGCTTTACTAAGTCTTCTACTGTTAAACCTTCTGGACTAATCGGACTTTGAGGCAAAATCGCTAATTGTTTAGCAACATCCTTTGTCGGAACCTTGGCAATATCTTCACCATTCAACACGACATCCCCTTGTTTTGGTTTCAATAAACGCGCTAAGGAACGTAACAATGTCGATTTCCCACAACCATTTCCACCAATAAATACCGTGATTTCACCTTTTGGAATAGTAATATCTAGATCATCTATAATTATCTCATCGCCATAACCTAGCGTTAAGTCTTTCGTTACTAGTGTTTCCATTCGGAACATCTCCCTTATGTGCGCTATGTAAAAGCTGGGCATTTTTTATCTTTTATTCGAACTATTTCTCTTCCTCTAGTTTATTAGCTTTCGTAAAGAAAGTCAATGAGTTTGATAATCCTTCTCATTTATTTACTATATTTTAACACTTTTCTTTTTTTGTTTTCTCGGCTATAATAAATACATAAGAACAAACGTTCGTTAGAGAGGTTAAACTGATGGATTATCGAACTTTTCCCAGACATAATGTACTTTGTATCGATATGCGTTCCTTTTATGCTAGCATCGAGTGTGTTAAACGTGGATTAAATCCAATGACATCCATGTTAGCGGTAGTTGGTGATAAAAATCGTTCAGGTAGTATTATTCTCGCTGCCTCTCCTGCACTAAAGCAGCGACATGGTGTTAAAAATGTAAGCAGATATTTCGAATTGCCGAATGATCCGGCGATTCATGTCGTAGAAGCTAAAATGGGAGACTATGTAAATGTATCTGTTGCCATTACACGCTTATTGCACCACTATGTACCAAAAGAAGCAATACACCCCTACTCTGTCGATGAAATGTGGATTACAGTCGATGGGTTAGAACCTTTATATGGAAATGCAGAACAAATAGCACAAATGATAAAAGAAGAAATATATGAGACCATGGGATTGACTTGCGCAATTGGAATTGGAGACAATAAATTTTTAGCTAAAGTTGTAATGGATTTATATGCTAAAAAAACAGGTATTGCCACATGCCGCTATCAAGATGTTGAACGATTATTATGGCCTGTCTCTATTGAAAAGATATGGGGAATTGGCCGGCGTTTAACGGTTCATTTAAATCGGATGGGAATTATTTATTTAGGACAATTGGCGAATTACCGTCTAGACCGGCTAAAGAAACGTTTTGGTGTGATTGGTGAACAATTATATTGGCATGCATGGGGTGTGGACCTAAGTCCAGTATATGATTCTTATGGCAAAAAAGAAGAACAAAAGGGATTCGGCCATGGCATTACCTTGTTAAGAGATTACACAGCTGAAGAGACATTAACGTGTATTCTTGATTTAACGGAAGAAGTCTGTCGTCGAGCACGAGCCCACAAAAGAGCAGGGAGAACGATCCACCTGGGTATAGCTTACGCTGATCATAGTGGAGGATTTCATCGCTCTTCTTCTCTCCATTTACCCACTAATGTAACGATGGATATTTATCGTGTATGTTTACAGTTATTTCATCAATTTTATAATCATCACAGTAAAATCAGGCGTGTATCGGTATCTTTAAACAATCTTTATGATGATGTGGAAACCCAATTAAATTTATTTGATGATCAACCAAAGAAAAAAGATGTCGGCTATGTAATGGATGCTATTCGCACTAAATATGGTTCTACCTCTCTTTTACGTGCGAGTAGTTATACAGAAGCTGGGATCACAAGAGAAAGAAGTAAAAAAATCGGCGGACATTACGCTTAAAACGGGCAATTTTTCGACAATATTGAGATAAGGTTGACGTGAAAGACATTTGGAGCTAGACTGGAGCATAACATTCTCTCCGCTTCCAAAACGCACGATGCAATTATATAGTGTTGCGCAATAGCAAGGAGCTACACTATATAATGAATGATGTGTTATCGTCTTCTTGACCTCTTAAAAATAAATTAACTCAGGGAACCATACAAATATGAAACATATAATAAAACATGAACCTAAAACTATCATAGTGTACCTTTTTATCCTTTTATCGAGCGAATCAATATCATATCTAAATAAAATGGGTATGAAAGCCGTTCCTATAATAGAAGAAAGCAGGATACCAAAGCTTATAATTCCATATGTCATTCCTTCCCAACCGTTACTGGTAAACCACAAACCATAACCGGTAAAAAGTATCGCTAACAAAAAGACAATTATGGGTGGTATGAAAAGAAACTTTGATATATTAATTTTCACATAGCTATAGAAAAGAATATTTAACCCTAGAAAAAAACCGAATAGAATATAAATAAATAGCATTCAAGTAACCTCCTTACGTTAATTATGTTACAAAATGACTCGTTTCTCTTTGATGAGAATGAGGAAACATTGGTACCAGTAGGGTGGAGTTACACCGTTAAATCAAGAAGAATCTCACTAAATGTGAGATTTTTTGATTGCAGAATGTATCTATTTTCAAATAGACTTAGCAAAAGAAACCATAGAAAAAAGTAATATTGTCACAGCTAAATAAATATATGCAGCACCTTCAAAACCTCTAACAACATAAATAGCTACTACTATTAGAACTACACAAGCGATCAAACCAATCAATGCAGGAATTTTTGAAAAAGAAGCATGTGCATTCTTAAGCCATTTGGTTAAAATTAACATGACACTGCCAATTCCAACCCCTATTGCAACTGGAACAAATACTAACACGCAATCACCCCTGTTTTTAGTAACGTAACGATATTCTACTTTATGTTATTTACTAAACTACCACTTTTTCTATATATGTAAATAAAACTAAAACTCCTTTTCATAAAAAGAATTGCATCGCATAAAATTCACAGATTTGGTAGGTGTACACCAAAGAAACTATGAGCAGAAACGAACCCAATATCAACTGGATTTTATCCATTTTATTTTTGGTATATCTATATAGAAGCCCATACCACATCAAAAGCAACACAGAAGGTGTTCCCAAAAACATCCATGATGGAGCATCATTTATGGGGGCAGGGATCAAGGTTGTTAGAAATAGACTATATATTATCAAAATACCAGAAAGGAATAAAATGGTAAAGGTCCAATTTTTAGCAGGGTGAATTAACTGTATTTTATCTGTATCCGATTTTAAACTTAGAAATCGCCAAGTGTAATCACTAAGCCATAGCGTACTCAAAACAAAAGGAATCACTAATATAAACAGATTAATATTTCCAACGAATCCTACGCCAAATATTATAAAAAAAGACATGAAAGAAAGGACAATAAGTGCAACAAAATAACTTATGTGAAAATATTTCACCTTCAAAATATTCATCCTCCTTTTATGAAAGATGGGAAACGCACCTGTTAAAGGAGCTTCTGTTAGGGTTCATTATACTCCTAATACACAGATATTTTATCATAAAATAGAAATAGCAAAAGCTTTGAACGTCTATTTCTTTATAAGTGTCGTTCAAAAACTACCGTCTAACACCTTTACAATCTCATAACTTATGTCAGACTACGAAGATCATCGCACTAATTGCTGTCGTTGGCGCTATTTTAAACGCAAAAAAAATAGCCCCCTATTCTGACTAAATGGGTAAGGGCTATTTTCTGGTTTAAACTAGAATAGATAAGACAATTTCTTTTACTTGGCGACCTGATCGATTTCATGAAAAGAAAGAGTCATTCGCCAAGATTTTTATACCCTATTTTAGTTTGTGTCGTTGTAATTTATTGGTAGCATTTCTAGGAAGCTGATCGCGAAAATGAATTTGTTTAGGAACTTTAAAGTTTGCTAAACGATCTTTACAATAATCCTTTATCCGATCTGTAGTTAATTGTTTATCATTTTTTACTATATACGCTACTGGCACTTGACCCCACTGCTTATCTTCCTCCGCTGTCACTCCTGCCTCAACGATTCCATCCATCATTAACAGAACTTCTTCGATTTCAGCAGGATAAATATTCTCCCCACCAGAAATAATTAAATCACTGCGACGATCAACAACATAAAGAAAACCCTCTTCATCGAAATAACCTAAATCCCCTGTTCGCAACCATTCATTACTTTGTTTCTTATGTTGATAATATCCAGGTGAAACCATTGGACCCTTCGCAAGTATTTCTCCGATTTGATTAGGATTACATTCTTCTTTTTCATCGACAATTTTTAATGTCGCAGTGAAGAGTGGCTTGCCTGCAGAACCTAATTTTCGCAAAGCATCTTTTTCGTTCAATGTAGCGATTTGGGAGCAGGTTTCAGTCATGCCATATGTTTGAACAACAGGTGTCTGTTTCGCTTTAGCCTGCTCTAGTAATGGTTTAGGAGCTGGTCCACCGCCCAATAACATACACCGAAAAGAATCTGGATAGCGTTCTGAACCCAATCTTTCTAGTAAGCGTGAGCATGTTACTGCAACAACTGATATTAATGTCACAGCAGATTTCATGATTGCTTGATGAACTTTGTCTGCATCAAATTTTTCTAACAAATATACAGGCATACCATAAATCACACTTTTTATTAAAATCGATAGTCCACCAATATGGAATAACGGCAAACACACCAACCATTTGTCCTCAGGAAGCAATCCAAGATTTAGAGAAGAGGCAACTGCACTTGACCAATGATTGTGAAAGGTTTGCTGGACTGCTTTTGCTCTCCCAGTAGTTCCAGAGGTAAACATCATCGAACAAACTTTTTCCGCATCTATTTCATCTAAAAGCGGAACCTCATTTACAGTTAATTTTTTTACTTTAAGAAAGGATTCCACTGACACATTAAGATGTTTCGCTTTTTCCAAATAATGAGAGGATGTAAGGATAAGACCGACATCTGCATCATTACATTGTTGTTGCCATTCAGATCTTGATAATCGCGTATTTAAAAACACAACAGGTGTTTGTAGATATGTACATCCCCAAAAGGCAACCGCCATATCGATCGAATTGTCGGATAGAATCGCAATATGGCCATTCGGCTTAAGGTTATCTAATTGACGGGCAAATTGCTGTGATTTTTGTTGTAGCTGAAGAAAAGTGACAGAATGGTCTTCCATTTCAATTGCAATCTGATTAGGTGATAGGGCTGCTCTTTTATTTAACCAATGTTCCATAACGCACCTCCACGATGGATACTAGTAAAGAAACTGGGACATAATTCTTTTAATTCATTATACGACATAACTTTTTGCTGCGAATAGCCTTTGAGAACGGATAACTGAGTAGCAACCGCTTCGGCTTGCCCACTTCCCTTTCCATGGGGTTTTCCCTTCAGCTAACTTTTCCTAGCAAAAACCGCTTGAAAAAGTGTATCTTCAGGAAAAACGAGTCCCATAGGAGTTGGAGTGGCCGCCTCCGCTGAATAAAACTCTACAAAGGTTGTAATATTTTGAGTCAATGCTAGGTAATCCATTAGCAAAATTGTTTACTTTTATTAATAATATTTTGGAATTTATTGATAAAAAGCACAACATGTTTATACTAACTTGAGTTGTAAAGCAATATAAAGCGCAGGCGTCCGTTTTCACTCCTGCGGGATATTTTTATCCGAAGATCCACTTTTTGAGCGAACTTTGCTTAAAAAGTTAGCTTCGGGTAAAAACCCGCGGAAAGGTAAACGGACAAGCCGGAGCGGTTGCAAAGCACATATAAAATTTCAAGATTACCAAATAGAGTTTATGTCGCAAATTCCTTCTAATACACATGAAAATCCAAACGATTTCAAAATCTATACTGATAATCGTTTGGATTTATTAAATCGGATATTAAGGGAAACGCGGGAATTGTTTAAAGTCCGGCTTACGCTTTTCTTTAAACGCATCTCGACCTTCTTTTGCTTCATCTGTTGTATAGTAAAGCAATGTAGCATCTCCACCCATTTGTTGCAGACCAGCCAAGCCATCTGTATCAGCATTAAAGGATGCTTTCAAGAAACGTAGCGCTGTTGGAGATTTTTCTAACATTTCCTCACACCATTGCACCGTCTCTTCTTCCAGTTTGTCTAGCGGAACTACCGTGTTAACTAAGCCCATGTCTAACGCTTCTTGGGCATTATATTGTCGACATAAATACCAGATTTCACGAGCTTTCTTATGTCCTACAATTCGAGCTAGTAAACCAGCACCGTAACCAGCATCAAAGCTTCCTACTTTAGGTCCTGTTTGACCAAAAATAGCATTATCCGCTGCAATGGTTAAATCACATACAACATGAAGGACATGTCCACCACCAATTGCAAAACCTGACACCATTGCGACAACTGGTTTAGGTATTACCCGAATTAACCGCTGTAAATCTAGAACATTTAGACGTGGTATTTCATCTTCACCAACATAACCACCATGACCACGTACTTTTTGATCTCCACCAGAACAGAATGCTTTTTCTCCAGCCCCAGCCAGCACGATCACACCAATTTTGGAGTCATCACGCGCATATGTAAAAGCGTCGATTAGTTCATTTACCGTTTGAGGACGAAAAGCATTTCTCACCTCTGGACGGTTTATCGTTATTTTAGCAATACCATTATATGTTTCATACAAAACATCTTCATAGCTTCGTTCACTTACCCATTCTACTGTCATTGTTTGACCTCCTCTAATTTATACATTGTTGTCTTCTAGATGACGAAACTTATCTGGAAGTTTGCGTCATAATAAAGTCTTCTACTATTGTACCAAATTTTTTTGATTGTTCCACATGAATTGCATGACCAGCTTCTTCAATAACGACAATTTTACTATTTGGCAAGCATTCATTCATTTTTCGATTCACCGTGACAAACTTATAATCCCATTCACCGACGATTAATAATACAGGAAAAGTTAAATCAAAAAGCTTGTTCCACCATGAAGACATCACACCTGTTCCCATTACTTCCAAAGATAAAGCTAAACCTTTTCTATCTTGTGTTAATCGTTCTTCTCTAATAGCCAGACGTTTTTCAATAGGGAGTTGCTTTTGGGAATCAAATAAAGGAAGATTCTCCCATTTATCGACAAAGTCTTCGATTTTATGATGTAAAATAAAATCAGCTAATTGTTGATCTTTTTCCTGTCGTTCTTGTCGATCTTGCTTTTCTTTTAATCCTGGAGAAGCACTTTCTAAAGATAATGTGCGAATCATTTCTGGGTAGTAACAAGCAAAAGAAAGTGCTGTCCTCCCTCCCATCGAATACCCTACTAAATCTATCTGATCTAATTGTAAATGAGCCATAAGTGTTTTAAGATCTGCACAACATTCTTCCATCGAATGCACGCTTGCTTTTGTCTGCCCGTGTCCTGGAAGATCAATCAAAATGCATTCATATTCGGGGAAAAATGCGAGTATTGACTGCCATGTTCGAGTGGAGGCGGTAAAACCATGTAAAAAAACAATTGGCTTACCTTTTCCATATCGTTCTACCCAATACGAGTTATCTCTAACCTTGACTTGCATCACTATTTTCCTCCAAAACAGATAACGTGTTCTCTTCAATCTCTTGCCATTTGGTCCGATGCCAATCAACATTTTCTTTACGAATCGTCTGAACCTCTATCAGTGACACCGCGCCATTCTTGTAACTTTTGTTTAAGGCATCTAGATATTGTTTCCAATCTTCAACAGCATGGTAGCTAATATCGTATAAAGCTGCCACCTTCTCCATTGAAATATGTTGGGGAGTACCAAATAACATTTCATAATGGACATTTTCCGCCTGTGCTTGTGGTAAAAAGGAAAAAATTCCTCCACCTTGATTGTTTATTAAGACAATAGTGAGATTAAACGTATAGTTTTTCGTCAATAGTAAACCGTTCATACTGTGCAGAAAAGAAATATCCCCAACTAAAAGCGTGACATGTTTCCCAGTTATCGCTGTTCCTATAGCAGTAGACAGAATACCATCGATTCCATTTGCACCACGATTAGCATAAATCGTTATTTCTTTATCACTAGCAAACCAGAATGTGTCTACGTCCCGAATTGGCATACTATTTCCAACAAAAAGTGTACTCTTACTTGGAATAGTTGATTGAATCCCTTGTACAGCTGTACCCTCGGTCAAAAGTTGTTGTTGTTTTCCAAGAGTTTCCTTCGTCTGTTTGTTTAGAGTTTGCCATAAGGATGACCAGTTCGAATCCATCGAAACCGAAAGCTGAGCTAGTTGTCTGGCAATCTCTCTTGGCTGACCATAAATATAGTGCGCCTTTTTGATGGACGGGTTCCGGTAACTGACCTCTTCATCAATAATAAACTGCATAATGTCATTTTCCTGTAATAGTTGCAAGAAGGCTTTGGATACAGGCATGGCCCCAAATCGAATAACAATGTCTACATTAAGTCGTTCACGAACCTGCTTTGATTTCAAGATACTATCATAACTTTCGACAAGTAAATCTTCGCACTTTACATTTCTTAAGGATGATAATGGATCAGCGAGAATGGGTGCCTGCCAAGCTTGTGCCAATTGCAAAACAGACTCCTTTAACATTGGATCATCTTGTGGTCCACAAACAATTAACACTCGCTTATTTCCTGCTAACTTATTCTTAATCACAGATAATGCAGTCTGATCCAACTGAGTTTCTATCGAATGAAAGTGTTTTAATTCCTGAGAAGCTTCTCCCCACACATCATCCACAGTAAAATCCGGTATGAGTGGTTCGCGAAAAGGAAAATTAAGGTGGACCGGACCTTTTACAGGATATAAGGATTTTTGTACGGCACGATCCGCATTATTTCTTGTGTACTGTAAAATATTATTAGTTGTTTCCGGCAACGCCATTTCATGAAACCATTTAACGTAGTTACCATACATCTTGATTTGATCAATCGCCTGTGGAGCGCCAACATCACGTAATTCATGAGGTCGATCAGCAGTTAATACAATTAAAGGAATCCGACTATAATAAGCTTCAATAATAGCTGGAAAGTAATTAGCAGCAGCCGTACCAGAAGAACATACCAGTACGACTGCTTGGTTTGTTTCTTTCGCAATTCCTAAACCAAAAAATCCTGCCGAGCGTTCGTCAATATCTACCCATATTTTGAATGCTCCATATTCTGCAAATGTTAAAGCAAGTGGCGTCGATCGTGAGCCAGGTGAAACTACAATATGCCGCACCCCACTTTGGTAGAGTTGATCAACAAAATTGCCGACATACTTTGTTAAAGATGTAATATGACTCATAATGATCCTCCAAGCGCCTGCAACATAGGTGTAAACTTTATGTTTGTTTCTTGATATTCGATTTCAGGATCGGACCCCTTCACTACACCACAGCCAGCAAACAAGGAAGCTTTATCCTGATCAATTAATGCCGAACGAATAGCAACTGCGAATTCACCATTAAAATGTTGATCAAACCAACCGATAGGTGCTCCATACCAACCACGTTCCAACAACTCAAACTTTCGGATAAACGCTAATGAACTTTCACGTGGAAAACCACATAAAGCAGGTGTTGGGTGTAGTTTTTCCACAACATCTAATAATGTATATCCTTTTTTTAGTTCTGCTTTTACAGGAGTGTACAAGTGTTGCAAATTTTTCAACCGATATAATGATGGTTGATCAGGAATTTCTACATACTTAGCACATGAATGTACCGCGCTTTTAATCATATCAACGACAAATTGGTGTTCTTCCCTATTCTTTTGATCGTTTAATAATTGTTGACCATACCAATTATCTTCTTTCAACGACTTTCCTCTTGGCGAAGTACCCGCCAAACAAGTCGAAAATAATTGTTGATTATCTACTTTCACTAATCTTTCCGGTGTAGCTCCTACAAAACAAACATCATCTTTTTCCCATGCGAAAACAAAACTATGCTCTTGAGTGTTTTTAAGAGTGTTCAAAACTTGTCCAATATCACATATATCCTCAAATTCGATTTGGAGTTCCCTTGCTAATACAATTTTATCTACATCGTCCTGTTCAATCGTGTCCGTAACTTTGACAACCAATTCTCTCCACTGTACAGGATCTACCTCATGTTTTAATACAATGGCATTTTTCTGAAATATTGGTTCCGGTGCATGAATAAGCTGATTTCTTTTGGTAACTAAATCTGCTGAAAGTTCATCAATGTTACTTTCTTCTTTCACATAAACAGTTGTTGTTAAAAAAGCAGAATCGTTTTCCACCGTCAACAAGAATGTTGGCACACGAAATTGACTCCCCTCGAAACCTTTCCAAAGTTCGTTCACTTTTTCATCAGAATCAAAAGGAAAGCCTCCAAACGCAATCGGGCCTGTTTTATATTGATCATATGGATTATCCACCCAACTATTTTTCAATACTTGTTCCCATTCATTGGTTAATTGGTGATAAGAGCCGTCTTGATTTTGTAAAAGCACAGCATCTCCAATACCGACAAATTGTGTAGATTGATCTGCACTTGACCAAAACATTCTATTCTCTTGCAGTCCTTTACCAGCCTGGAAAAATTGGATGGGATCGATCCATGCTATTTGTTCCGTAATACTTACAAAGGTTGGTGCAGCCTTGCCTATTGATTGCTTCTGTGCTGCTTGCAACACACCATCTATATCTAAGTCCTTTGTTTCAATCATTGGTAACCCTCCAATATAATAGGGCATTTATCATAAACGCTATTCATTATAGTATAATTTGTTATATTTTAAAAGGTTATAACTTCTGCTACTAGTTATATACCCTTTATTAGTATAACAAAAAACTTATCTTTGGTGCTGAATAATGTTTCAAACAATAGATTGACACATATTTAAGTATTCACTAAACTTATGATGTTACTTATTTTTTTTAAGGAGATTATTTACATATGGGAAACAAATCACATACTAACGCAAACCACTTAAATGAGAAACCCGGATTTCATGTATGGTGGAGACTGTTAAGACCGCACACATTAACTGCTTCTTTCATTCCTGTTTTTGTCGGAACGATGCTTGCTGTTTTAGATGGTAGCTTTCGTCCTTTAGTATTTATTGCCATGTTAATTGCAGCAATGTTAATTCAGTCTGCTACAAATATGTTTAATGAATATTATGATTTCATAAGAGGTTTAGATAACGAAGATTCTGTAGGCATAGGTGGCACCATTGTTAGAGATGGTATTAAACCTAACGTTGTAAAAAGGTTAGCCTTTTCCTTTTTGGGAGTAGCCGCATTACTCGGTGTCTATATTTGTTTGATTTCCAATTGGTGGATCGCGGTCATTGGACTTGCCTGTATGTTAATCGGTTATTTATACACTGGCGGACCAGTTCCGATTGCATATACACCACTAGGAGAAGTTGTTTCAGGTCTTTTGATGGGCACAGTAATTATTGGGATAAGCTATTATATCCAAACTTTCGCTATTTCTTGGCAGATACTTGTCATCTCTATTCCGATCGCGATATTTATTGGTTGTATTATGCTTTCTAATAATATTCGCGACCTTGAAGGAGATAAAGAAAACGGACGTAAAACCATTGCGATTCTAATTGGTCGAAACAAGGCAATATTTTTGTTGTCAAGCTTGATGTTAACCAGTTATGCCTTGACGGCAGCTTTTATAATTGCTGGACTATTACCTATTTACAGTATTATTAGTTTGTTAAGTATTACAAAAGCAAGAGAAGCGATTAAAACTTTCCAAGCAAATACAACAAATGTCGGAATGATCCCGGCAATGGTAGCAACGGCCAAGACAAATACATTCTATGGTGGACTTATCGGTTTGTCTCTACTTCTGCAAATCCTTTTTCCTTTGCCGTTATAAAGAGGCTTCTATCCGTATACGTGGATAGATTAATAGCAAAACGTATCTGGAGGTTATGTTTGGGATATAGATTTGGAGGAAATTTACATGGCACATCAAACTTTAATGGAAGCATTGCATATGAATATTAGAAGGCAATCAACTGAACTTGTTTCAGTTGAAATGCCTGTTACAGGATCAGTTAAACAACCAATGGGTTTTTTGCACGGTGGGGCAACTGTTTCGTTAGCAGAAACTGCTGCAAGTATTGGTGGTATGCAATATGTTGATCCCTCATCACAAGCAATTGTTGGGATCGAAATTAACTGCAATCATCTCCAGGCCAAGAAAGACGGAATAGTAACTGCAGAAGCAACTCCGATTCATATTGGTAAAAAAACAATGGTATGGAATATCAATGTAGTGGATGAAGACAACCAATTAATAGCAATATCACGATGTACCTTAGGGATTATAAACACAAACCCAAAAGAGGACTAACTAATTCTTAACGACTAGAGCGCATCAACTATATCTTCATTTATTTCAGATTCAATCTGGAATTGGATACCGAAATACTGTAATACCAGTAGTTATATACTTGCATTGCTTACAAAAATCGAGCAGATGACTGCTCGATTTTTATATGACGACATTCTAATTCCTCTTTATCCATTTTTGCAATTTGGTAAATATAATTGCAAAAACAATTCCTACTATCACACCTTTTATTAGATTAAAAGGCAAAATCCCCACCAATACCGTACTGAGTTTGACGGTCTCTGACATTTCCTCCCATCCCATAAACCAACTGTAAGCTGGGATAAACAGAAAATAATTCAAGATACTTAAACCTACTGTCATAAAAACCGTACCAAGTACTAATCCATTTAAAACACTTTTCATGGTACCGTGTTTTAAATAAAGAAAGCTTACCGGTACTATATAAAACATACCAGCAAAGAAATTTGCCATTACTCCTATTGGATCTGATATAGCTGTTAAAAGCAAATAAAGAATATTTTTTATACCTACTACAAGGACCCCCGCAAGTGGGGAAAACATAATACTTGCAATAAGCGCAGGTATATCGCTGACATCTATTCGAAGATATGCTGGCAGAAATGGTAATGGAAAATTTAAAAACATTAATAAGACCGAAATAGTTCCCATGATGGAAATAACAATCAAACGATAAAGTTTATTCGTTTGGGTAATTGATGACTTCAATATGTTAGCCTCCCAATACAACATAAAAGGTTTTTCAAAATTGGTCAGATAAACAATCTGCCACAAATTATCGTATGGTTTTTAACATATTATGTCAACCTTTATTTTAATCCTCTAACGGGTTTAAGCTTTCCGTTCCCTTCATGTTTGTAATCAGTTCTACTAACAGTTCAATTTCTTCTTCGATATCTTTTAAACTTGCTGTTTCAACCGGAGAATGCATATACCGTAGTGGTAAGGACACTAAACTGACAGGTACACCGTTGCCAGTCAAACGCATTTTGTCGGCATCTGTTCCGGTATGTCTTGGCGTTAATTCATATTGTACGTTCATTTCTAATTTTTTTGCTGTTCTTTCTAAGATCTGATTTAACTTTCTGTTTATTGGTGCACCTTTTGCTAGCACAGGTCCTCCATCTAGTCGGATATCACCATGTTTACGTCTATCTACAGACGGATAATCTGTAGCAAATGTCACGTCTAATGCTAACGCTGCATCTGGTTTCAGTCCGGCTGCCGCAAAATAGGCTCCACCCATGTTCGTTTCCTCATTTACTGTACTAACTCCGTAAATTCCGATATTGAGTTTTTGATCCTTTATTCGCTTGATCACTTCTGCAACAATAAAAGCACCCGTACGGTTATCGAGACCTCTCCCAGAAATATATCGATCGTTTAATATTTCTGAAGTACGACGGTACACTACAAGATCTCCAATTTGAATATCGCGTTCCAGTTCTTCTTTAGAAGTGGCTCCACAGTCGATAAATAAATCTTCTATACCAAAATCACCTTTTAAACCACCATGGTGTTGTGCGTTCACTCCTATAACACCTTTTACACTCTTTTCCGATCCTAATAACTCTACTTTCATTCCAATTGCTGACTTCGGGTTAATACCACCCATTTTTTCCACATAAACAAATCCATTATCATCAATACGGTTAACTATAAAAGCAACTTCATCACAATGACCAGCCAAGAGTAAATGAAAATCCGCCTTTTCATTCACTACTGCAATCACATTTCCTGCATGATCTGTACGAATTTCATCAGCATAAGGTGCAACATATTTCATCCACTTTTTCTGAATGGTCATCTCCATACTTGATGGTGACGGGGTATGTAATAATTCTTGCAAAAAATCTTTTTCCATTTAAAATCACTCCTAAAATAGATTGAATAAGCAATTGTATGTGGTGAACACTAATACTAAAAAAGGTGATGACATGCTCTGGAATAAATGGATTCAATTTTATTTCCATCTTCCTATTATCGTTCGATTGCTATTCAGCGTTAGCCTCTTAATGCTATTATTTGGTTATTTAATACATTTAATAGAGCCTAGTCATTTCCCAACCATTTTTGATGGTGTCTGGTGGTCCTTTGTCACTGGATCAACGGTAGGTTACGGTGATTACGTGCCTTTGAGTTTTTTAGGCAAGTTAATAGGAATAATATTAATTCTGGCGGGTGGTGGCTTAGTTACTTTCTATATGGCTACTTTATCTGCTGGTACTATAAAACATGAAAAAGATCTAACCGATGGGAAAGTGTCGTTTAAAGGTGCAAATCACACAATCCTGATTGGGTGGAATGAACGTACTAAGCAATTAATTCAAATGTTCAAAGAGCAACATTTTAAGACAGATACTGTATTAATTGACCATACATTAAATAAGATCTCCTATCAAGATCATCACATACATTTTATACATGGACAACCTACATCAGACGAAACATTGAAAAAAGCGAACATCGAACAAGCAAATTTTGTGGTCATCACTGCAGATCCTTCCATGACGGAGGAAGAAGCGGATCGGCAAACCATTCTTAATATCATTGCTGCGCGAGGAAATCATCCAACAGTGCACATTATTTCAGAAATTCTTACTGAAGTACAAAGAATAAATGCTATTAGAGCAGGGAGCAATGTTGTGCTCCGCTCCAATAATTTTATGAGTTCGTTGTTTTATCAGTCCTTATTTCAAAAAGATGTCCAAGTTACAGATATTATAGCAAAGACACTGGAAGAACAACAATTCTGTTCTCATTTGATTGAAGGAGCGTTAACAGATCATGAATTTTATTATTGTGCCCAAACATACCTGCAAGAAAAAAAATGGTTAATTGGACTGATTCGAAATGATGAGATGATACTACATCCCTCCTTTTCATTAATTATGCAAAAAGGAGACAGACTTATTTATTTGAAAGGGATGGATCTAAATAAAAGAAGATGAAGGCAACAATCAGTGGAAGCTTTAAACTCCCACTGATTGAAGACTCACCTTATCAGCAACGTTCCACAGTACTAGTATTTGCACTCATTGAGCGCACTTCAACTCCTGTAGACTGTTTTGGAGAGAAGATCTTCCTAAACATTTTTCAAACTATTATTCTTACTATAACTGTTCAAGCAATACTTCTAGGTTCTGCAATACTATTTTTCCTTTTTCAATATATGGAGTTGGTATATCTGCATCTTTTTCTACTGGTGTTTGAAACTGGTTAAAGGAAGCTTGAATAACACTACTCTCTGCATAAGCATCTACATCGTCCTGATAACGATGGGTTAAGATATAGGGCTTATCCATTTGAATTACTGCATTATCATTTTCGATTTCCCCTTTAAGCGAATGAAATGGTACACGAAGAAAATGATAGCCCTCATCATTAGCCAATTTATAGTCAAAATATCCATGGTCATACTCCCAAGCACCGCCTAAAGCATATCCTTCTTTCTCTAGTATTCGCTTTACTTCGCGATAAAAAAACACTTTATTCTCAACGGTCGAATCTAACTCCAACAAAGCATTCACCCCTTTTATACTTAGGATGCCAAAATATACTTCTTTTATGTGAATCCAGACTATATTTATAGTAAAACTAAACTGTGAAGTAATTGACATAGGATAATTGACAAAAGTATTGAGATGAGTGCTAATCCAACGCTACGGAAAAACACTCCCTTTCCGGGGGCACGGCTTCAGCTAACTTCGGAAAGAAAACCACTTTCCAAAGTGGATGTTCAGCTCGTGCTGTTCCCCCAGGAGTGTCGCATTTTTCCTCCGCTTTGTTAGATATCTGTTCAAGTACGAGTAAATATGCTGTGATATCAACATTCTAGCTGGCTATAAATTTGTAGAACACTATTAAGCGTAGTCCATTTACGAAGACTCCAGCGGGAATAGCGCGAGCTGAAAATCCCGCAGGAAAGCGATCTTTGCTTTCCGAGGAAGTTGAAGCCGTGCCCGCGGAAAGCGAAGTAAATGGACGGAGCTTTTGCCTAGCATTCATCATACGTTCAAAATTGTCACAACTTCGCAATTTGTGTCTACTTATAAACTTCACCTATATTAAAAACCTCCCATTTTAAAATAAAATGGGAGGTTTTTACATCTTTATAGACGTTTTTCTAATTTTGCTTTTTCTTCTTCAAATCCTGGCTTACCTAACAGTGCAAACATATTTTTCTTATATGCTTCTACACCCGGCTGATCAAATGGATTTACACCTAAGAGGTATCCACTGATTGCACAGGCTTTTTCAAAGAAGTAAACAACATAACCGAAAGTATATGCGTCAAGTTTTGGTAAATGTACTAATAAGTTTGGCACTTCACCATCTGTATGAGCAAGCAATGTACCTTGGAATGCTTTTTCATTTACAAAGTCTAATGTTTCACCAACTAAATAGTTAAGACCATCTAAATCCTGGTCTTCTTTTTCAATCGTAATGTTTGATTTTGGCTCTTCTACATGCAGAACCGTTTCAAAGATATCACGACGGCCTTCCTGTACATACTGACCTAATGAATGAAGGTCTGTTGAGAAGTTGGCGGAAGATGGATAAATTCCTTTAAAGTCTTTCCCTTCACTTTCTCCATATAACTGCTTCCACCATTCAGAGAAATATTGTAGTGCTGGTTCATAATTAATTAACATTTCAATGGTTTTCCCTTTGTTGTAAAGTACATTTCGAACTGCTGCATATTGGTATGCAGGATTTTTAGCAAGATCTGCTTCACTTAATTCAACCTGTGCTTTTTGTGCACCTTGCATCATCTCATCAATATCTACACCACTTACGGCAATTGGCAATAAACCTACAGCAGTAAGAACCGAGTAACGCCCACCTACATCATCAGGGATGACAAAGCTCTCATACCCTTCTTCATTCGCCAATGTTTTTAGAGCACCTTTTGCTTTATCTGTTGTTGCATAAATACGTCCCTTTGCTTCGTCAACGCCATATTTTTCTTCTAGAAACTTACGGAAAATACGGAAGGCAATTGCAGGTTCTGTTGTTGTTCCACTTTTAGAAATAACATTTACTGAAACGTCTTTATCTTTTAATACATCAAAAAGATCATTGATATAAGCAGCACTAATACTATTCCCAACGAAGAATACTTGTGGTGTATCACGTTGATCTTTAGATAATTCGTTATAAAAAGAATGATTTAACATTTCAATTGCTGCGCGTGCTCCTAAGTATGAACCACCAATACCCACTACTAAAAGAACATCCGAATCTGATTTGATTTTTTCAGCAGACTTTTTAATGCGTGCAAACTCTTCTTTGTCGTAGTCAGTTGGAAGGTCTACCCAACCTAAAAAGTCATTTCCTGCACCAGTTTTGTTATGTACCATTTCATGCGCTAACTTTACCGGTTCTTTTAAATAATCTAATTCATGTTCACCAAAAAAAGTTAGTGCTTTCTCATAATCAAAGCGTACATGTGTCATGTTTTAGTAACCTCCAATAATTTTTATCACTATTTAAATGTACCGAATCCTGCAATGTAAATCAAGCATTGCGATATTAGAGTGTTTGAAAAATAGGCAAAATTTCTAAATCTCAAGAAATAACTGATTCATATTTTGTATATTTTTCAAAAAAGACCGCAAAATAGAAATGAACCAATGGTGTTACAGCTAATCAATAGTTGAGACAATAATCGGTTTTTTAGAAAGATTCTATTGATACACTCCATGATTCTTTGATCTTAAGTATTTTAAAAAACCGTGGTTTGACATTCTCTTATTAACAGAAAGGAGTTAACCATACATGAAAAAATTAGCATTAATTCTCATCATCGTTGGCGCTATCAATTGGGGGTTGATTGGTCTTTTTCAATTTGACTTAGTTGCTACCCTTTTCGGTGGCGGAAGTCAAGAAGGAGCCTTTGCAAGAGTTATCTATACTTTAGTTGGTATAGCAGGACTCGTCAGTATTGCATTTCTATTTGACTCCAATGAAAGATGAAAAGCATAAAAAACCAACAACCCTGGGTGGTTGTTGGTTTTTTTGTATTATTCGGATTGTTTAATCCATTCTTTTAACTTATCTTTTAAGGTATTAAAACCGTGTTCCCCTTCTTTTTCTGAAATCGCATTTTCATTTTTAGGTTCCGGTCTTTCAGGTTCTAAAGCACGTATCGATAGAGCATATTTATTTTCATTTTCATCGATTTCGAGTATCTTTACTTTTACTTTATCACCTTCATGGACATGGTCAGATATATCTTTGACAAAGCCATTTTTAACTTCTGATATATGAATTAACCCTTGTACCTCATCACTGATAGAGACAAATGCACCATATGGTTGTACACCTGTAATTACACCTTCCACTACATCTCCTACATGAAATTCTTCAGACATATTTCCAACTCCTCGTAAATTTCTTGCCATTTTATTAGTTTTGAACATTAAATAATGTTAGCATATTAGGAATAAAAATAGCAAAAGAAAGCGAAAATTTTTTTTTATAAAAGAAAGGTTTAAAAATTTTAAAAACGGGCATTATATAAACATGTAAGACTTTCTCGTATTCCCCCTGGATAGCAAAGCGATCAATCGCTTTGCTTATTTTTTTTCTAAGTGAGGTAAACACAATGAATCACATGATTACATACCAAGGTCATCATATAAATTATCAACTTATCAAAAATCCCACAAAACCTACTATTTTATTACTTCATGGTTTCTTAGCCTCTACCTATTGCTTTCGAAAATTAATACCATTATTAGAAAAAAATTATCAGTTAATCGCTATCGATCTACCACCTTTTGGAAAAAGTGAAAAATCGGATTCTTGTCTGTACTCGTATGATCATATGGTGGATGTCATTTCATTTATACTAAGAACATTAGATATAAATAAAATAACTATAATTGGACATTCAATGGGGGGACAAATCGCTTTACGATATACTTTTCAATACAAGGAACAAATTCAGCATTTGTTTTTACTTTCACCTACAAGTTTTATGAGAAAGTCTCATTTATTTTCTCGTTTTATCTGCCATAATCCATTTTCTCCATTTATTGCACATCAACTATTAAAAAGAAAAGGCGTATATGAAATGTTACGACATTCCATGTATCATGATCAGTTTATTACTGATGAAATGTTACAACAATATAAAGAACCATTCTTAGACAAAAAGATCTATCCATGTTTAATAAAAATATTAAATGATCATCAAGGCGACCTTTCGGAATATGAATTACTAAACATTCATACACCTTGTACCATTCTCTGGGGAAAAAACGATGAAATTATCCCTTTTACCATTGGATACGAATTATTACGCTTCTTACCTAATTCTTCATTGACTTTACTTGATAAGATAGGACATTTAATCCCTGAAGAAGCTCCGAATTATATTGCAAAAAAGGTAAAAAATGTGAAGCATTAAACTTTTTTTCTATCAATCAATATGGTTAGATAGAAGTATACTATGTGACTTTAACCAGAGGCGGCTTTAGTCTGTTAGCGAAACTTATCATGAAGTTAGCTTTCGTTTATCCTCACTTTACCTCTTTGTTATAACTCGAACTTTGAAGCGGGATACTTAAGACGTATACACCATGATTAAAAATACGATCGAAGGAGTGAAAAGAATGCATTTTTCTTTTGATAAACATATAGAAAGAAGAAACACAAGGGCTGTTAAGTGGGATCTTGTGAAGTCTTTATACGGAGACGAAGACGTACTACCGATGTGGGTAGCTGATATGGATTTTGAAGCTCCACCTGCGGTTACACAAGCACTTACAGAACGAGCCAAACATGGAGTTTTTGGTTATACTTTTACCGACATTGCCCTGCAAGACACAATAATTGATTGGTTAACCTATAAACATAATTGGGAAGTCAATAGAGCATCCATTCTCTACAGTCCAGGTGTGATCGCGACCTTATATATGGCCATCCAAACATTTACAGAGGTTGGAGACAAAGTATTAATCCAGACACCCGTTTATCCTCCTTTTTATGATATCGTGAAAAATCATGATCGCAAATTAGAAAAAAACCAGCTAGTGTTAGACGGTGATACTTACAAGATCGATTTTGATGACTTTGAAAATAAATTAAAACAGGGTGTCAAAGCTTTTATATTATGTAACCCTCATAATCCAGTAGGAAGAGTATGGACAAAAGGTGAATTAACAAGAATGGTAGATTTATGTAAAAAATACGATGTGCTAATTTTATCAGATGAAATCCATGCAGACCTTGTATTTTCCCCTAATCAACATTTGCCAATCGCGAATATTGATCCAGAAATGAAAGACAATATTATCACGTGTATGTCACCAACTAAAACATTTAACTTAGCCGGCTTGCAAGTATCCTATGCAATTGTTAGCAATAAACAAAAACGTGAGGCATTAGAAAAAACGTTTCACAAACAAGGTATGCATATTTTAAACACAATGGGTATTACTGCGTTAGAAGCAGCATACGAGGATGGACGAAATTGGTTAAATGGATTGATGGAACAATTACAGGTAAATCTAAATTACCTGACAAAAGCTTTTTCTAGTCATAAAGAAGTAAAGGTTTTCCAACCAGAGGGTACGTATTTAGTTTGGCTGGATTTTAGATCATTGAATCTTTCACAAGACGACTTAAAAAAGTTTCTGCAAAACGAAGCAAAAGTTGGATTGAATGACGGTGCCTCTTTTGGAGAAGAAGGCAATGGCTTTATGCGGATGAATATCGCATGCCCACTTGAAAGTGTCAAAGAAGGCACCAACCGAATAATCAGAGCCTTGAATAGGCTGTAATATATTTTCTAAAACTGAATGAATAATTTTCGCCCATTCAATTTACCTTTTAATTGAATGGGCATTTTCATTATCAATTACAGGCACAGGTCATTCATAAAACAAAAAAGTGGTCCATCATTAAATCTTTGACCATTGCGTATAAGCAGGATTATACGACACTATTGTAGTGGTAATTATGAGATTTTATATATGCTTTGCTACCGCTTCGGCTTGTCGGCTTCCCTTTCCGCGGGTTTTTCTCCTCAGCTAACTTTTTAAGCAAAGGGCACTTAAAAAGTGGATCTTCGGATAAAAACATCCCGCAAGAGTGAAAGCCGACGCCTGCGCTTTTTAATGCTTTACAACTCCAGTAAAAATAATCATATTCGCATTATTCAATATAGCCTATGAATTTTTTAGCCTACTTACGATAATTAACAAAAGCTGTTCATATCTTTAACAATCCAATATGCTAGCACTAGCTATCTTTGTAGAACTTCATTCAGCGTAGGCGGCCACTTCCACTCCTGTGGGATCGTTTTCCCTGAAGATCCACTTTTCCATGCGGTTTTTGAATGGAAAAGTTAGCTGAAGGGAAAAGCCCACTGCATAGAAAACACTACGAAAGCTTGCTTGAGTAGATGTTGCACTTGTGCCCGTGGTAAAAGGGAAGTGGGCAAGCCGAAGTGGTTACCACGCACATATACCTTTTCAAAATTGCTACCAAAGTTACGTCGTATAATCCTGCTTATATGCAGCAGCAATTTTTGTATTTCAAACGCAAAATGAAGGTTTTTCCTCGATTAATCGAGAAAAAACCTTTTACGCTTTGCTTCGCATTCCTACACAGCTTGTTATTCTTTTTCTTCATTGGATTCTGTTGGATCTGTTGGTTTTTCTGGTGTTGCTTCATCAAGAGATATTGCGCCACATACGATTCGTTCACCAGCATCACCAGCCGGTTGTGAAACCCCATCATCCTGAGCTGAATGAATGATAATAGATGTCCCGTCTTCTCGTAACAAAGATTTCTCTCCGTCCATTAATGTTACTCCAGGTAACTCGAATTCAACATCAGCTGTTCCATCTGCTTCTATTTCAAGGTTAGGCATATCACCCAAATGAGCACCATCAGGATGCATAAGGCCATGTTCTTTGCCTTCAGGATTAAAGTGGTTACCAGCAGATTGAAAGTCTGGCCCTTCACATTTTGGATATTCATGTATATGAACGCCATGCAAACCTTGTTCCATAGCCTCAACCTTAATTTGTACGGTAACTTTATCTTCTTGTTCCTTAAAGGTTGCAGTCCCGACTGCATCTTTATCAACATTAAATAAACGAACTTCTAAAGGTGATCGCTCGTCACTTTGGCAACCAATTAAAAAAGATAGAAACAAAAAACTCACTAAAAGTAATTTCCAATTCATTTGATGATCGACTCCTCTTATCTTGTCCACTACTATTATGGACAAAGATTACAGAGGATAATCATTCATTCCTGTTCTTAAACTCTTTTTCCCATTTTTCTTCTTCTTTTTTCGAAGCTTTTTTAAAAAAGTACATCGCCACTAATGCACCGGCAAAGAATATTATCAGACTTATTATGGCAGGTATATATAGTGATTTATCTTCTGGGAAATAAAGAAATTCCATCATAGTCAAAACACTTCCCTTTTTTCATTATACTAAGAGTTCATTATAACATAAAAAAAAGCTAGTATAAAAACTAGCTTTTTCCTAAAAGAAAGGGAAATTCGGATGAAGTTTTGTATTTTTGTTTGTAAAAAATCATCTGATTCGCCAATCACTTCGTTTCCTTTTATCAAGAATACATACGCTTCTTATTATTTACCCAGATGCTCTTCAATTGTTTCTGCGATTCCTTCAAGTGCTTGCTCTTCATCATTACCATCTACGGTAATGCGAATTTCTGCTCCTTTTGGAACACCTAATGACATAACACCCATGATAGATTTTAAATTTACTGTTTTACCATTATAATGTAATTCCACATGTGATTCATATTGCCCAGCTTTATTTACTAACAAGGTAGCTGGTCGTGCGTGAATTCCTGTGTCACTTTGGATAGTAAAAGATTGTTCTTTCATAAAAAAATTCCTCCTCATCAATCGATCATCATTAAACAGTCAACTTTTTTCCAAACTTGTGAAATGACTAACTAATTCTATTATATACGATAAAGACAATTTAAGAAACTAAAAAATAAAATTTTCCCTTTACAGTGTAAAGGATACCATTTGTATTTCAATTTTTTATATGATATTTTCTTACTATAACGATTTGCCTTTAAGGAGGGCTATAACATGAGTGTACATATTGGAGCAAAAAAAGGTGAAATAGCAGATACTATTTTACTTCCTGGTGATCCATTAAGAGCTAAATATATTGCTGAAAACTTTTTAGAGAATGTTACTTGTTATAATGAAGTACGAGGGATGTTAGGTTTTACTGGTACTTATAAAGGGAAAGATATTTCTGTGCAAGGTACTGGAATGGGAGTCCCTTCTATATCAATTTATGTAAATGAATTAATTCAGAGTTATGATGTTCAAAATCTAATTCGAGTAGGTACATGTGGTGCCATTCAAAAGGATGTAAAAGTCCGTGACGTTATTCTAGCAAGTACATCGTCAACTGATTCTCAAATGAATCGCATGGTATTTGGTGGCATTGATTATGCACCAACAGCCAGTTTTGAGTTACTGAAGAACGCTTATGATACTGGAGTAAATAAGGGACTTTCATTAAGAGTGGGAAATGTCTTCACAAGTGATAGCTTTTACCGTGATAAAATGAAGGAGCTTTTGGAACTTCTTGATCAATATAATGTATTAGCAATTGAAATGGAGACTACTGCATTATATTCATTAGCAGCGAAATTTAATCGCAATGCTTTATCAGTCCTGACTGTTTCTGATCATATTATTACTGGTGAAGAAACCACTTCCGAAGAACGTCAAACAACCTTCAATGACATGATAGAAGTTTCACTTGATGCAGCAATAAAGTAAAAGTAGGAATGAGTGTAAAACTTCCGCGGATCTTAGCAAAAGGAAGTTTACATTATGAGAAGGAAATGGTGAGATAACATTCTCACCATTTTCTTTATTAAATGCTTGTTAATTGCTTGGTGAATCCATATAAAATATTAAAAAGCTATGCTATAATGTTAAAGAAAAAGTGAGAGATCTATGATTCATATTAAAGAATACATAAATTGTCTGATTATTCCTACTTTACTTTTTAGCGAATATTTTAAGTACGAGCATGAAGGACGATTACACTGTGATAAACTAATTCATCTAAGAGTCAGAGAGGATGTTACTAATTGGAACTTTTAGGAAATTTCCCGCTATGGGCGGCATTATTTGCCATTACTTTTGCTCAGATTGTTAAAGTTCCCCTACACCTTGTTGCCACCAAAGAATTTAAACCTGGTCTAGCATTTAGTACAGGTGGAATGCCAAGTAGTCACTCTGCTGCAGTAACTGCACTATCTACAGGTATTGGAATTGAACACGGGGTTTCTTCAGGATTATTTGCTGTATCCTGTGTGTTTGCCATAATTATTATGTTTGATGCCACGGGAATTCGCAGACAAGCAGGGGAACAAGCAATATTATTAAATATGTTAGCAAAGGATTTTCATCATTTTGTTTCAGAGGCAAAGGGATGGTCCAAAAAAGGGGAATACGAGAAACAAAAAGAGCTAAAGGAATTGTTAGGACATCAGCCGATCGAAGTATTTTTCGGTGGTTTAACCGGAATTATCCTAGCCTTTTTACTATTTCCCCTATTCTAACTTTATTGGAGAGAAACTGGGAACTTCATTAAGAGTTGATTCTCTTTATCGGAAATGTAGTATTGTAGACAGGATAATTCATGGTCTTCACGGGATAAAGTGATCTCTTCACAGGATAAGTCAACTTATCCTGCCAAGAAAACTTATTATCCCGTTAAGCGCAGGAGATATCCCGTCAAGAGAAGTCCTTATCCTGTGAAGAACATTTTTACGTGTTTTAATAAGTATAAAAAAAACAGCCTGATTGGCTGTTTTTTTATTCAGCTTTGTATTGATGGCGGAATACCTGTAGTGCTTCTGTGTTATTTAAGTTTGATAGAGCTTCCTCAGTTAATTTACCATCACCATACTCAACTACATAAACGTCTACTGATTTCTTCCCCCACTGATCATATACATCTTTTACTGAAGGGTAATATAGATCAATTTTATTGCCTTTTATCGCCCCACCCTTATCTGCAACTATTCCATAACCATAGTCTGGAATATATAAAATCGTACCTAGCGGAAAAATAGTAAGATCAGCAGCAATAGTAGAATATAAATCTCTGGTGACTTTTACTCCGGAATAGGTAATACCATATGCAGGATGGTCTGGTGTTTTCCCAGTTGACTCTACACCTGCAGTATAACCAGTTGCTACCACATTTCTTTTTTCATATTCATTGAAATCTATTGTCTCTTCTAGCGTTGCTGGACCAGTAACTTGCTCACTCGAAATATATGTCACTCGATCAGTTAAATGTTTCATATATTTCTTTTTTTCGATAATTTCGCGATCTCTTTGACGTTGTATATCGAATGATTGTTCATTATCCTCTGTTAAACTAGTGAAGACTTCCTTAGCAGATACATTAGATACCATGGTAAAACTAGACATCAGGGCATACATAAATAGCAATAGTAACAACACTTTTTTTGCTATTTTCCATAAAAACATGAAAAGATCACACCTTTCTATGTGTCATCTTTTCCAGTTACAAAAGTTTTTATACATGTATGCTTTTCTTAAAACATCTGATAACCATTTTTTCGCAAGAACTTAATGACCATTCCAGCAACTATTGTTCCGATAAAACCAGATAATAAAATAATTGCATCCTGTATACCTAATGTGATGAACTCATTCCCTAATGTACTAAAAGCATATCCTGGATCTGTAAAATATGTAGAAAAAGGAAATGTATCTATAATTAACATTACGATAAGTGGAAAAACAAAGGCCATTAACCAAGTTTGTCTTAAGATCATATTTAAAATAAAACTAATTCCAAAAAATAAAACAAAGAATAATAGTACTGAAATAAAAAGTTGAATCATTTGTCTACTCCTCTTCCATTATCTCCAAACTAATGAACTTCTCCTATTTTATAACGGAGTTCGAATCGATGCAATAATGTTCAATGTTTTGTAAATATATAGACAGTATTTTAAGGCTCTGTTAAAAAAGCAGAGGAATTATCCTCTGCTTTTATTTCTATTATAAGATATTAAATTTTCCTTTTTTCAACACTAATCCAACTCCACCGATTTTGTACAATGCACGGTTGTCGATTACTTTCTTCATAAACGAAGCAGTCCAGCCATAGATTTTCTTACCACCGAAGATTGAACCCATTGCATCGTCTTCACCTAAAGAGCAAACAGTCCCACGGTTAATGAATTCAAAGTGCTCTAATTCTCCACCTTTTACAAGTGCAACTAAATTATGAGCACAAACCTCCGCTTCTTGCATAGCAATTTGAGCAGTTGGTGGATATGGACGATCGATTTCTTTATTCCACACTAATGCACAATCACCAACAACAAACACATCTTCATGCGATGGTGCACGTAATTCTGGCGTTACTTCCACTTTACCGCGATTATCCTCTAATGAAGATTCTTCTACTAAATGATTGGCACGAACACCCGCTGCCCATACAGTAGTCATTGTGGCGATATCTTCTTTCTCACCATTTTGTTCTACCGTAATACCGTCAGCACGTACTTCTTTCAAAAACGCACCTAACTTGAATTCAACACCACGTGCTTCTAAAGAATTCATCGCATATTCGATTAAGTCCGGATCAAAGCCTGGCATAATGGTATCCATTGCTTCGACGACAATTAAGCGAACTTTACTGCGGTCAATATCATACTCTTCACATAATTCAGGAATGCGATTTGCTAATTCCCCAACAAATTCGATACCGGTAAAACCACCACCACCGACAATGAGGTTAAGACGTTCTTGTTTTGCCTCTGGCTCATTGTTATATTGAGCAAATTGATGTTCTATGTGTTGACGAATTAAACGTGCTTTATTAATACTTCCAATCGTAAACGCATTTTCTAAAAGTCCAGGAATACCGAATGTTGCTGCTTCAAAGCCTAATCCAACGACAAGATAATCATATTCTAATTCACCATCTTGTAATTCAACTTTCTTCTCATCTGGTTTGATCGCAGTTACGGTGTCTTGAACAAAGTTAACCTTTGCCGAATTAATTAAATCCGTGATTTTAACACGACTTCGATCATGGTGTAACGTTCCTGCAGCAGCTTCATGCAACCAAGTAGATTCATAGTGGTAATCGTTCTTGTTTACAAGTGTAATATGTGCATCGTTTACCCCTAATTTTTTTTGTAGCTTTGCTACTGTTGTAAGTCCACCATAGCCTGCTCCAAGAATTACTATTTTGGGTTGATTCATCTTTCTCACATCCATTTAAAGTATTTTTTTGTTACATTTCGTGATATTCTTCACGTACTACCATATAAAGGTATGAGTGAATAATAATTAGTCCATATTATATGTTAGACTTTTTTACGACATTTTTCAACCCTAGATTTACTTTTTTGTATTTTTTATTAAAAACTAAATTTCGTATTTAGATGATCTCATAAAATTTAGATTTATAACTTGTTATAATGACATCATAGTAACGATTATGTTAAAATATATTGCATTGATGTAAGCATTAGGGGGAATCTAAATATGTCAAATCAAGTTTACGATATAACAATAATCGGGGCTGGTCCAGTCGGATTATTCACTGCATTTTATGGTGGGTTAAGACAATCATCGGTTAAAATTATCGAGAGTTTACCGCAAATCGGTGGACAGCTCAGTGCACTATATCCAGAAAAATATATTTATGATATAGCTGGCTTTCCGAAAGTTCGTGCACAGGAACTCGTAGATAATTTAAAAGAACAAACCGATTTATTCAAGCCGGAAATTGTTTTAAATCAATCGGTAGATCGAGTAGAACGACTGGAAGATGATACCTTCCGTATTACAACTTCTTCTGAGGTACATTACTCAAAAGTAATTATTATTACAGGTGGTAATGGCGCATTCCAACCGAGAAAATTAGCAATTACGAACGCTGAAAATTTTGAAGATAAAAACTTGCACTACTTCGTAGATAATATGGATAAGTTCCGTGATAAAAAAGTGGTACTGTTTGGTGGTGGTGACTCAGCAGTTGATTGGGCATTGATGCTTGAACCTATTGCAGAAGAAGTGACCTTAGTACACCGTCGTGACAAATTCCGTGCCCACGAGGCAAGCGTAGAAAATTTAATGAATTCCAATGTGAATCTTTTAACACCATATGTTCCCGAGAGTTTAATTGGACAGGAAAAAATTGATCAAGTTCGCCTAAAAGAAGTGAAGGGCGATAAGGAAATAGTACTTGATGTAGATGATGTTCTCGTGAATTATGGATTTATATCTTCATTGGGGCCTATTAAAAATTGGGGACTAGAAATTGATAAAAACAGTATAGTCGTCAACTCCAAAATGGAAACAAATGTACCAGGTATTTATGCTGCAGGTGATATCTGTACGTATGATGGAAAGGTTAATTTAATTGCTGCTGGTTTTGGGGAAGGTCCAACTGCCGTGAATAATGCAAAAGCATATATGGATCCCAAAGCGAGAATTCAGCCTAAACACTCTACCAGTATGTTTTAAGAGTGCAAAAGAAAGCACCGAGCTAAAATGCTCGGTGCTTATTTTTACATTAACAATTTTCTGGGGTTCCTTCTCTTTCCTTCGCCTTAAACGATGATCCACAACCACATGAGACAATGGCATTCGGATTATCGATTGTAAAACCGCCACCCATCATGTTTTGTTTGAAATCAATCGTTGTTCCTTCAATTACGTCAATATCAAACCTTTTAATTGTTAGTGGAATACCATTTGATTCTTCCGTATAATCCAGTTCTTCATTCACATCATAATCAAATCCTAATGAATATGACAGGCCACTGCATCCGCCACCTTTGACACCGAAACGTAAACGTACAGTTTCAGCATCTTCTTCTTTCATCATTTCTTCTATTTGAGATTTAGCATTTTCGGTAACATTAATAACCATAGAAAAAAACTCCTTTTTCTAAGTAACTTTTATATATTGTATCAACAAGTATACTAACTCATGCCTTGTACTTCAATATTTTTGTTTTTAGTTTCTCGAAATTCTACCAGATATATGTTCCTTGAATTGTAGTTTCAGCCGCTCCTCGCATCCATACATGGTTATCTTCTGACCAAGTAATATATAAGTCACCACCAGCAAGATGCACCGTAATTTCTTTTCCTTTTTCCAATTTATTATTAAGAATTGTCGCGACTACAGAGGCACATGCGCCTGTTCCGCACGCTTGTGTTACACCTGAGCCACGTTCCCATACACGAAAGTGAATCTCTTGATCATTAGCTATCTCAATAAATTCTACATTTACTCCCTCAGGAAAACGATTATCCTTTTCGATCACTGGTCCTAATGTTGTTAATGGTGCTTTTTCAATATCATCTACAAAGAAAACTGCATGAGGATTTCCCATGGATACTGTTGTTACTTCTAGACTATCATTATCGATCGCAAAAGGTTCTGCTACCACTTGATCAATTTGCCCTCCAACCATCGGAATTTCGCTTCTTTTTAATAATGGCAGTCCCATATCAACCGTAACTTCTTTCACCTGACTGCGATCACCATGTACTTCAGCACTGACATTCCCTGCTTTTGTTTCAATAGTAAAACGTCTATAATCAACAAGTTGATGTTCATAGGCATACTTTGCAACGCAACGCAGACCATTCCCACAGTTTTTACCTTCTGACCCATCTTTGTTGAAGATTCTCATACCAACATCCGCTTGATCTGTTGGATGAATTAAAATAAGACCATCTGAACCGATGCCTGTATCTTTATTTGCTACCGCTACAGCTAAATCAGCTAAAAGATGTTCTTCTATAGGAAAATCGAAAACATTTATAAATATATAACTATTGCCTAATCCGTGCATTTTAGTAAATGGTATTCTCATTTTAATATCACCTCAATTATAATTGATCCAATAATTCATTATCTATATATTCATCAATATTTGTTAATAATTCCTCGGGTGTTTCCGCTGTGATTGGTTTTCCATTAACAATTGCTACATGATAGTTGCGACAAATACCGCAATAACTGGTACAACCATATTCAACCACATCTAAATCAGGGTCTTTCAATAATTTTTGTCTCGCTGCTTCTGTACCTCTAGCTAGATTTTTGACACAAAAAGCAACTCTAATTCTTAGCATTATTATACCACACCTTTAACTTGTCTAAAGAGAACTATACACTACATTATATTTTTAACACACTTTTATTTACAAATAAATCGATAAGATATAAAATAGTATTGAAAATGTTTATCATTCGTGTGATTTAGCGCATAGATTTTTATGTGTTTCACTTTTATATTGAGAGTAGTAGTTAGAGGAAAGGAGTTCTTTTGTATGGAAGAACAATCAGAACAAGTACAAGAAGTATTAAATAAATTGCGTCCTTTTTTATTACGTGATGGTGGCGATGTTGAGTTAGTTGATGTAGAAGATGGTATTGTGAGATTACGTTTAATGGGAGCGTGCGGAAACTGCCCAAGCTCGACAATTACCCTTAAAGCAGGTATTGAACGCGCTCTAATGGCAGAAGTACCCGGAGTAACAGAAATCGAACAAGTATTTTAAATTTATTATCTAAAGAGAAACGAATCAACCATTCGTTTCTCTTATTTATTTTCAATAACAAAATAGATTATTATGTAATATTAGGAATGCTGTGCAATAAGTGATGTAGTCATTATGACATTTTATATAAGCATGCCAACCGCTCCGGCTTGCCCACTTCGCTTTCCGGGGGGCATGCTCTTCAGCTAACTTTGACAAGAAGAGCACTTATCAAAGTGGACTTCAGATCATGCTAATCCCCCAGGAGTCGAAGTGGACGCCTACGCTAATTTGATATTCTACAACGTTAGCATGAGGAAACATTACGTTTATTTCTATCAGGTGAAAAATGAATGATTTAAGAAACAGAACAAACTGTTCCCTGTCCCAATAGTTGTAGAATCATTATATTAGCGGAGGCCGCCCACTTTCACTCCTATGGCAACTTTTTACCTGAAGATCCACTTTTTCAAGCGATCTTTGCTTGGAAAAGTTAGCTGAAGGGAAAAAGCCACTGCATAGAAAACACTACGAAAGCTTGCTTGAGTAGATGTTGCACTTGTGCCCGTGGTAAAAGGGAAGTGGGCAGCCGTAGCGGGGGTTAACCAATTTAAAGTATTTCAAAACTACCACATCAGTTATTGCGGAGTATCTTCTTATTACACGATAAAAATATCCGAGCTATAACGAATTCCATGATTGAAATTTGTTATCGCTCGGATTATTTATAGCTATTCACTTTTTAGTTAACTAATTTCTTCAACGGTTTTATATGCTGTGGCTCCTGAGTTCTCTACTTGAAGTGGTAACCACTGATAATCAGGATACTTGTTTTGCCATTCTTTTATGACTGTGAAAACTTTTTTATCATCAACAACCGCAATCATGGTTGGTCCTGCTCCGCTTAAGAAAACACCATATGCTTCTTGGTTTAAGAAGTGATAGAGCTCATCGTAATGCGGAATCAATGATTTTCGATAAGGCTGATGAAAATGATCCTTCTCCATCATTTCACCTAAAACATCCCAATCTCCTTTACAAATAGCTGCTACGCTTACATTAGCTACACTACTAGCTTGTACACTCTCTTTGAAAGAAAACTCTTTTGGTAAGACCGCTCTTGCATCTTTTGTTTTCAATTCAAAGCCAGGGATAACCGCAACAAATGTAACACCTTTTATTGGGATTTGGGTATAGGTTACTTTTCCATCATAATGACCGATGACACAACCACCTAAAAGTGATGGTGCGACATTATCTGGATGTCCTTCAACCTCTGTAGCAATTTGTACTTTATCATCGCGAGACAAGCCCAATTCCAATAAAATGTTTGCAAGCTCAATTCCCGCAATAATTGCTGTTGCACTACTTCCTAACCCACGAGCAAGCGGGATTTCACTTTTCATTACTACTCGGCAGGCGGGGAGTTGATCCGTTTTTCCGTATTTGGCTGCCACTTGCTCGACAATTTCATATACCAAGTTATCTTTACCAGCTGGAATACCTTCAAGACAATCGGAACCGGCAATAAATTCCCATTCGTTCGCTCTTGTTACTTGTAATTCCAAATATAGATTCAAAGCCAAACCGATCGAGTCAAAACCAGCACCTAAATTGGATGTACTTGAAGGGACTTTGATCGACCAGCTCATGCTTTGACACTACCTAGAATTTCATTCATGATTACTTCTTCGTCGTTTGGCAGGACAGTTGGTTTTATTTCACTATAATTAATGGCAGTATCAGGATCTTTTAGTCCATTACCAGTTAACACCGTGACAACTGTTGACCCCTTTTCTACCTTTCCTTCTTTTAATTTTTTCAATAAACCAGCAACAGATGCACAAGAAGCCGGTTCTGCAAATACACCTTCATTTTGTGCAATCCATTGATATGCTTCAATCATCTCTTCATCTGTAATTTCATCAATTTCACCATTCGATTCGTCACGAGCATTAACAGCACCCGTCCAGCTAGCCGGGTTACCAATACGAATCGCAGTACCTACTGTTTCAGGATCTTCAAACACGCGATTATGTACAATCGCTGCAGCACCACTTGCTTCAAATCCCATCATTTTAGGTAATCCTGTTTGTTTTTTCTCGTTAAATTCTTTAAAACCTTTCCAGTATGCCGTTATATTACCGGCATTTCCAACTGGAATAAATAGATATTCAGGTGCTTTACCTAATTCATCGACTACTTCAAATGCAGCCGTTTTTTGACCTTCAATACGGTATGGATTTACTGAATTCACCAAAGCGACTTTACCTGTTTCTGCCATTTTTCGCACATAACGCAGGGCATCATCAAAGTTACCCTTAATGGAATAGATTTCAGCACCATACATAACAGCTTGTGCTAATTTTCCTTGTGCAATTTTGCCATCAGGAATGACCACAATACATTTTAACCCTGCACGTGCCGCAAATGCTGCTGCAGATGCAGAAGTATTACCAGTAGAAGCACAAATAACCGCTTTTGCACCATCTTCCACTGCTTTTGCCATTGCCATAACCATTCCTCTATCTTTAAAAGAGCCGGTTGGGTTAAGACCATCAAATTTCGCATATGCATTTATTCCATATTTTTCTGACAGTTTTTCTAATTTATATAAAGGGGTATTTCCTTCATATAATGTGATAAGTGGTGTACTTTCTTCTACAGGTAAAAATTCTTTATACTCTTTCAAGAGACCTTGCCAAGCCATAATAATTAATCCTCCCCATCGACGCGATAACAACTGATAATTTCATTAACAACGTCTAATCCTTTTAAATTTTCTCTACTATTTAATAATTGCTGCTTACTAATTTTATGTGTGACCATCACAATTTCAGCCATCTTGTCTTTATCTGAAGGTAATTGCAAGATTTTTTGGAAACTTACTTTTTCATCTGTAAAGACATTCGTAATTTTTTGGAATGTACCTGCTTCATCATCTACTTCCATACGAATAAAATATTGCATATATTTCTCATGATTTTCTTTTAATTGTTTATCATATTGTGGAACAATGTATTCATTTCCGGTGATACCAAGTCGAATATTTTTCACTACGTCCATTAAGTCGGAAACAACGGCTGTTGCTGTTGGCATACTTCCTGCCCCTGGACCATAGAACATCGTCTCTCCAACTGCTTCCCCGTATACATATACCGCATTGAATTCGTTTTTCACTAATGCTAATGGGTGATCTTTTGGTAGAAGCGTTGGTTCCACACTTACTTCGACTTTTCCATTATGAATCGATGCAATCCCTATCAACTTAATAGTATACCCTAAACTCGTTGCAAAAGTAATATCTTCTTGAGAAATAGTTCGAATTCCTGTAATTTCTACATCCTCTAATCCAATTTCCATTTTAAATGCTAAATTAGCGAGTAATGTCATTTTTCTTGCAGCATCTAAACCATCTACGTCTGAAGTAGGATCAGCTTCGGCAAATCCTAGTTCTTGCGCTTCTTGAAGCACTGGTTCAAATGCTAATTCATCATCTGTCATTTTAGTTAAGATATAGTTCGTTGTTCCATTAACAATACCCATGATTTTTTGAATTTTATCAGATGCCAGTCCCTCTGTTAACGAACGAATAATCGGGATACCACCTGCAACACTTGCATCATACAAGATATCACAGTTATTTTCTTTAGCTAATCGCAATAATTTTTGACCATGAACCGCCATTAAATCCTTATTCGCCGTTACGATATGTTTTTTATTACGGATTGCTTGTTCCAGTAATAGGTTTGTATCTTCAATCCCGCCCATTACTTCAATGATGATATCTATATCAGGATTACTTACTAAATCTTCTGCATTATCTGTTAACCATTCCGATTGAATGGCTACATCACGCTTCTTATCCATATCATGAACAAGAATTTTTTTAATCTGTATTTCACTACCTACTTTATATTTAATCTCTTCGGCGTGGCTTTGCAATAATTTAACGACACCAGTTCCAACCGTTCCTAAGCCACATAAACCTACGTTAACCTGATCCATTTAGACGTCCTCCCTTTGTTTGCGCTTCGAATACATTTGTTTGTATATAGTGGACATTATACATGTGTCTCACTGGTTAATCAAGACACAAAAGCCTAAAAAAATAAAAAATAATACACCCCTTCTTTCCAAAGGAGGGGCGCATTATTCACAATTTTATGCATCCAATAACCAATCTAATTGTAAATTATTTATTTGTCTTTCATCAATACCTAACTGGTAAAAGAACGTCCTTAAATTTTCTTCATAATTAGCTTGGTTTTCAATAATTTGATTAATCGTTAATTTTTGCTCTGATGAGTGGCGAACAAGATCCATAAAGTCTAGTAAATGAATTGGAAATAATAAACGTGCATATAATAGTTTCCACCCAAAAATAGATAAAGGTAAATCAGATGCATATTCTTGTAAAAAAGAACGACATTCTTCGGAAGATAAACCATTATTGTTCATCATAAAAGGTCTAATCTTTTCAGCAATATCCCGGACTGGATGATCATAAACTAATTGATTACACCATATGAAAGGCTCACTAAGTTGATCCACAAACCTCCCAAATGTTATCGTCGGTTGATCATGTTGATGAAATTGCGTTTCTTGTTCCACATGATTCATATACTGGATAGCATTCTCTGCTATGCCAACTATATAAGGAAACAGATTAATAAAATCACGAATATAAATGGAAGCAGGTCGTTCGTGGTAAAGCTGCTGATAAATAGCTTCATATTGGTCTATTTTAGTTATCCATAACTCTTTCCAATTGCCATAATTAGTAATTGAATCGGGCTGGTAGGGGTACTGAAAACCAGCTTTATGAAAGGAGCTCAATTTATTTTTATCTGTGCTTTTCTTTGCATAACACAACATAAATTTTTCCTTGCCAATCATTGTGACAAATTGATTATGTACACTGGGTATAGGACAAGTAATTTGAGGAAATCCTTGTTGATGAAGATGGACTGCAATGGTATATAATTCTAGCGCATATCTTTCAGACACGTTTGTAGGGACCACAAAATAATAATACGATTGGTCCATAAAAGTCGGATATGGTTGTTCTGAGACTTGTTTAGTCGGCACTTGAATAGGGTAATGTAAGAATATCGGATGCAACAGCTTCTCCCCCTTTAGTTATCTTTAGCATGATATGGACATTAACACCTTAATAAATTCCGCTTTATATTATGATATATATGTATACTTTTATGGTAAAATGATGAATATAGGATGTGATTATATGACAAATGAACGTAAACAAACTGCATTGGAGTTAAAAGCACGGAACTGGTTAGAAGAACGTGGTGTCACTTTAAAGGATATCGCTGACTTAGTATATTATTTACAACATAAATACCAGGAAAACTTAACTGTAGAGCATTGCTTAGAAAATGTCGATCGTGTGTTAATGAAAAGAGAAGTACAAAATGCAATTATTACTGGCATACAGTTAGATGTTCTGGCTGAGGAAAACAAACTAGATTCTCCATTACAGGAAATTTTAGAGACGGATGAAAGTTTATATGGAATAGATGAAGTAATCGCGTTATCCATTGTAAATGTCTATGGATCCATTGGTTTCACGAATTATGGATACATCGATAAGCAGAAGCCTGGTATATTGGAAAAGCTAAATGACAAATCCAATGGCTGTCATACATTCTTGGACGATATAGTCGGTGCAATAGCAGCAGCAGCTTCTTCAAGACTTGCCCACAGCGCAGCAAATGACGAAACAATAGACGACGAATAAATTTGACCAAACAGACACAGAGCATGCGCTTCTCATTTTAGACGATACATACTTTTATCGGACAAATGAGTGAGTGCGTGCTTCTTCTTTTGAGCGATATATGTTTTATCGGACTGTTCAGCAGGTGGAGCGTTGCACTGCAATCAACTCGATACGTTTGCCAGGAAATATTTTCGGAGCATTTATTGATGCCCGTTTTTTAATTTACTATTGTTTAGATTCTTCTTTTTCTTTAACAAGGGAGAAGTAGAAATGAAGATTGTTACAAAAAGAGCGACACCGATCATAAAAACTTTTACATAAAATAAGGGAATCACTGTCAATGTAAATAAAACACTTGTCCATACAATGATTACAGCAAAAAGTTTAATTCGAATCGGGACACCTTTTCCACTTTGATAATCTGCCAGATATTTACCAAAGTATTTATTGGTGACAAGCCATTGATGTAAAGCTTTCGATGATTTACCAAAGCAAAAAGCCGCCAATATAACTAAAGGAGTTGTTGGCAATAAAGGCACAATGATACCTATTAGTCCGATAATAAGACTTATACTTCCACCGATCAACCACAATGTTCTTTTAATATTCCACATAAGATCACTCCAATTAGTCCTTCAGATAGCGTTTATAGTCTTCTTCAGTATTAATATTAGCAAAAAACACCCCCTCTTCAGATGGGAAATCAACATATTTGACTGCTAACTTAGCTAGTAATTGATGCATGGAACGTTTGTTAGTTTTGAGTTGCTGTTGGATCACTTGCATTGCTCTCGCATGGTATAAACCTACTAGAGGTTGTAATTGATCGTTAACACGCGGAATAACTGCTTCACAATCTATACTGCGACATTTTATTATTTCGGAAAGTATCGATTCTTTCATTAAGGGTGTGTCCACAGGCAATACCAGAAACCATTCAGATGTAGCCTTTTGCATTGCTGAATATATACCTGCTAAAGGACCTGCACCCTTATATTGATCGATATCGGTTATTACAGATATTTTAGCGCTCTCTACTGTAATTTGTTGTTCCAAACGCTTCACCACATATATATGATCAGTTAAAGGTTTGATCAGTTGTATTGCTTTTTGATAAAAAGGTTCATTATAATACCTTGCAAATGCTTTATCTGTTTTATATCTACTTGATTTTCCACCGGTTAATAAAACTCCCGTTATATTATTCATCATCAACACCCTTTCGTTCAAACATTCACAAAATAGTCAATTTTCCTTCACTAAATTGTTTATTCTTAATCATCAATCCTTTAATTCATTGTGATAAACTTAAACAAAATAGTTAGAAAAGTTATATAAAGTGACTTCAATTAGTAAAAGTTAGTTCCCGGAGTATCCTTATTTAAACTTTACAAGCGATATTAGAATGGTTAGCCTCGTCCGCCAACGTCTTGCTGTCTATTATTTTTCTAAATGGAGGGTTCATTATGCAACCTGTAAAACAGTTAACCAGAAAAAACCGAAAGCATTATAATCAAATTTCCGCAGAATTACGAGAATTATTAGAATCAATTAGTACGACAAAAAAAGTGAGAAAAGACACGTTTTTATTTCAAGAAGGCATGGATGCTCAGGAAATATATATTTTAAAATCTGGTTTAATCCGTATTGAAAAATTAACTTCAGATGGTAAAGAACTTACATTAAGACTCTGCAAAACGAATGATATAATTGGTGAACTTACGTTATTTAGTGACGATGCTAAGTATTTATTAAGTGCAAAAGTGCTAACTGCTGGCGAAGTATTAGTAATTGATCGAAAAAATCTAGAAGAAGCACTAGTGGAAAATGGCAAGCTAACCTTTGAATTTATGAGATGGGTCAGTAACCATATGCGCGTTTTTCAATCAAAAATACGTGATTTATTATTAAACGGAAAAAAAGGTGCATTATACAGTACATTAATCCGTTTAACTAATAGTTATGGTATCGAAACAAATGACGGTATATTAATTGAAATGGCTTTAACTAATCAGCAGCTGGCTAACTTTTGTGCAACTACAAGAGAAAGTGTTAATCGGATGCTCAGTGAATTAAGAAAGCTTGATATCATAGAAGTAAAGAAAACAGGTCATATTTTGGTGAAAGATATTCAGTTTTTGCGTGATGAAATTGGTTGTGAAAATTGTCCGATTGAAATTTGTAATATAGATTAGTTTAATCTGAAGCTGGTACAATTCACTTTGGTACTAACTTCATTTAATTGTATTCCATTCAAACGTAGCAAAGTCTTGCTCAATTTGTCTTATAAGCTCTTTATTCCTTTTGTCATCAAAAGGTTGGCAGGTGGCTTTCACATTTTTTACTCTTTTCAGTAATGTCTCGTCTCCTTCATCCAACAGAACTACCTTTGGAAAAGGGATGTTCTTATATCCTTCTACTATCACAACATCTATATTTAAACTATTATATATATCTAATAATTGCGTGAGCGACAATTTTTCATTAAGACCCGTCATCACAAATTGCTGTGCTCCTATTACAGTTGATAATGCTGCACCACTTTCCATATGTTGATAGCTATCGGTGTTTTTTACTTGATCCGGTTCTCCTCCATGCCCATGATGTTTAATGGTTGCTACTTGATAACCAGAACTTCGTAAATAGTCGACCCAACTATTAATTAACGTAGTTTTTCCGCTATTTTTATAACCTACAACTTGGATCAGATACATTTATCCACCACTTACAGGAGGAATAATCGCTACCGTATCTCCTGCCTTAATAATATCATCATCTAATGCATACGACTCGTTAACTGCTATCATCGACTCTTTAATTTGTTGAAAGCCATACGTATTTTGTAGCTGCTCTTTTAATTTCTTTACCGTAACATTAGAAAGATCCATTGTTATGTTATCTGTACCTGCTTCTTCCTGTAATTGAGCGAATAATAGAATTTCAATCATTTGTCTCATCCTTTATATCTGGTTTTGCATTGGGATATCGGACATTTTCTAATTGATCACCAATCCATGCTTCCCCATCGTCCCATTGTTCCTTTTTCCAAATTGGTACTATTTGTTTAATACGTTCAATAGCATACTCGTTCGCTTGATAGGCCGCCTTGCGGTGTGGCGAAGAAACGGCAATAACAACAGCAACTTCTAATATATCTAAAGAACCAATACGATGGGTGATCGCTACCTTTGTTCCTTCCCATTTTTGTATAATTTCTTCTCCAATTTTAGCAAGCATTTTTTCAGCCATCGGTTTATATGCTTGGTATTCCAAATATATGGTACGTTTTTCAGCAGTTAATTCACGCACTGTACCAATAAAAGTGGTGATTGCCCCTGCATTTCGATCCTCCACTTTTTTGATGATCAGTTCAATAGCAATAGGTTCTTCTACGATCTCAAATAGTTTTTGTTCCATTATTAAACTCCTCTAAATTACGTTAATTACGATGGTATCGTTCCAACGAAATAATTCAAGCTTTAACAGACAACGATCAGGTAAATTTCTTTATCACTTTATTCCAATATATGAATGATGACTTGACTTCCCTTCACATAACCGTTGCTTCCTCCAGGCAATTGAATCAAACAATTAGCAGCAGCCAAGCTATGCACCATATTCGATTTGTCCTTACCCGCAGGTCGTACGGACAGCTCCCCATGTTCGATTGAATAAGTCCCTCTCATAAAACGGTCAAAAGGGTTATCTTTTGAAATAACGACCGCTAGCTTTGCATGTTTTTTCTGATTACCGATCGCTTTTTTTCCTAAATAAGAGTCAATAATTGGTTTTGTGAATAATTCGAATCCGACATAACAAGCGGATGGATTACCTGATAAACCAAATAAAATTTGATCCTTTAATGTTGCAACAGTTGTCACACTTCCAGGACGCATTGCTATTTTATTAAATAACACATTTGCTTGCATTTCTTGATAAATCTCTGGTAAAAGATCAAAATCACCTACAGATACTCCACCGGTTGTAATGAGAAAGTCAACTTCCTTAATTACCTCTGTCATTTTCTCTAAACTCTCTGGTAAATCATCTGTAAGTTGACCAAAATATTTTGGGATAGCTCCAGCTCGCTTGATCTGTGCCATTATCATATATGCATTACTATTTCGGATTTTTCCAGGTTCCAAAGGCTGATCAACTTCTAACAATTCACTGCCTGTTGCAATAACACCGATCACAGGCTTTTTAGTTACCGGAACATCTGCATAACCAAATGTTGCAAGTAAAGCGGTGATTCCTGGATTTATAACAGTTCCCTTTTCAACTAATACTTTGCCTTTTTTAATATCTTCTCCTCGAAAAGAAATGTTGTCATGACGATTCAAGCTTTTTCTAACAGAAACAAATCGTTTTCCTTTTTCTTCAAACATTTCCGTATCTTCTAACATAACCACCGCATCAGCGTTAGTCGGAACTTGAGCACCTGTCATAATCCTTACCGCCTGTTGCTCTTCTAAACGATTGGGATAGATACTTCCTGCACCGATATGACCTACTATCTCTAAAACACTTGGGTTATTTTCGTTAGCTTGTGGTGTGTCTTGTGCTCGTAAAGCATATCCGTCATATGGAGAACGATCAAATGCAGGAACATCATGATCAGCAAGAATGTCTTTTGCCAGGACTCTTTGATAGGATTCTGATAAGGCTACATACTCAGTTTCACCTGTTACAGTATGATCACAAACTCGTTGTATCGCTTCTGTAACTGCAATCGGCTTTCTTTCATTTAACATATCTTCTCCCCTCCTACCCTACAACTTGATAATAGATCTTTTTCGCATCCTCAATCGAGTTCGTTCCATGCACAAACACACGTCCATCATGGAAAAAGACAAGTCGTTTAGTATCAATCACTACTGACACTAAAAAAGGATTTGCTTTGACTTCACCAAATCGAGATAATTTGGTATGTAAGCTTTCTAATGGATATTGCTGACCTCGAATTTGCACCGTTTCTCTTCCACATAACACTTCAGATTTTGTTCTATTATTATAAGACAATGTTGGATAAGTTGGAGTATTCCCACAGCTTTTACAATTTTCTTGTTTTGATCTACTTACATCTATTTGTTGATAATGATTATGCCACAAATCAAATAAAATAAGCTGGGTTCGAATCTTTTGGTCAGCTTCAATTAAAATCTTAATCGCTTCCGTTGTTTGATGTGTGACGACCATTTGAACAGCAGGGCCAATAACGCCTACTGCATCACACGTGGCACCGAATACCGGTGTTACTTTTAATAGGCAGTCTAAACACGGAGTTTGACCGGGTATTATTGAAAAAGTCATACCGGAGCTGCCGACACAAGCACCAAAAATCCATGGAACCTGATGTTTATTGGCAAGGTCATTAATAATGAAACGTGTATCAAAATTATCTGTGGCATCAATGATTAAATCTACTTGTTTTACATAGTTCACCATAGTATCTGCAGTAGCATCGATTACTACTGGATTTATTTTGGTTTCACTATTAATGGCTGTAAGTTTACTAGCAGCAGCAACCGCTTTTGGTGTTTTGTTCTCCACGTCTGCTTCCGTAAACAAATGCTGTCGCTGCAGATTAGTAAGTTCAACATAATCTCGGTCGAGTAATGTTAACTCTCCAACACCAGCACGAGTAAGCATCTCGGCAGCAGAGGAGCCTAGTGCACCACACCCAACCATCAATACATGCTTACTAGCTAATTTTGCTTGTCCTTCTTGACCAATTGGTGCAAATAACGTTTGACGATGATATCTATTCATGCCTGACATAGCACATATTCCTTTCTTTAACCACCTATATATGACATTTCAATTTTCTTGCGGTTTTTCGCGGTTTCCTCTGTTCGTTCATCGGAATATCGATCATCACGGTATTTCCATCTGGAGATAATTGTTTCAGTTAATTCCTGATTGGTTGCACCATCTCTAAGGATATCTTTTAAATTCAAACCTTCTCCCGCAAATAAGCAGGTAAAGAAATGGCCATCAGCTGCAATTCGTGCTCTTGTACATGACGAACAGAATGATTCTGAAACAGAGGTAATAAAGCCTACTTCAATATCTGTTCCTGTATATCGATATCGTTTAGCAACTTCACCAAAATAAGCTGGGTCAACGGCTTCTAAGTCGTGTTCGTTTGCAATCATTTCGAATATCTCTTTTTTAGTAACAACATGTTTGAAATCCCAGCCATTGGTTTGTCCGACATCCATAAATTCAATAAAACGTAAAGTTACACCTATTTTCTTAAAGAAATTAGCCATTGGCAAAATCTGATGATCATTCATTCCTTTCTTGACCACCATATTTACTTTAACTTTAAGGCCTGCTTCTTTAGCTTTTATAATACTATCAATCACCGGCTGTGATTTTACATTACTATCATTTATTTTCATAAACGTCTCATCGTCAATTGCATCTAAACTTACATTTACCCTTTTTAAACCTGCCTGTTTTAATCCGGTTGCCATCTTTCCTAATAAGACACCATTTGTAGTCAAACCAATATCCTCTAGTCCGTCTAAATTTGCCAACCGTTCAATCAAATGTTTAATATCTCGACGTAATAATGGTTCACCACCTGTAAGGCGAATTTTTCGGACACCTAACTCTAAAAACACCTTCGTTAACCGTTCAATTTCTTCAAAACTTAACAAATGTTCTTTAGGTAAAAAAGCAAAATCTTTTCCGAAAATCTCACGAGGCATGCAATAGCGACAACGGAAATTACAACGATCTGTCACAGAAATCCGTAAATCCTGAAGGGCACGACCAAATTTATCTGTTATGACTGACTGTTGCATAAAACCGCTCCATTTCTTTAATAAATTTATATATTTAGTTAAACATAATACTTAATAAAATTTTGTGATAAAAATCACAACAATTCCTAGCTTGTACTTCAACATTTCAGAATTTTATTGGTTTGAAAATGTATTTGCTACACCCATTTCATTGGCTAAATAGCTACGTATTTGTTTTGTGAAATTGGAGTACGTTTTTTGATGTTCACTAAAAATATTTTTGATCAAATCATGATCGATTTTTTGATAATTTTGTACGAGTTCTTTTCTTATATTTATTATGGATTCATAAGCTTGTTGGTCATTTTCATGGAGTACTTTTTCATCTATTAGAATGTAAATAATATCAAGGTAACTACCGGGATCGCGCATAATAAAACCATCAATCATCATGTTACCAATATCCAAAATTGATTCGATCAATACTTGAGTGGTACGTTCCAACGCTAACAAATCCCATTTTGTTTCAAACTGCTTTTCTTTTATTAAGGAAAACGTTTCATCAAAAAAATCTAGGGTTGCATTCATTTTTCTCATATCAACAAAGTACACAGTATTCCTCCTATTACTTATTACTATCATGATATCATATAATAACACCTGTCGTTAAAGATAATTGTCTGATAACCTTACAAGAATTTACACTTTTATTAGAAAAGAATATACTAAATAAAAAAAGGAGTTTTTTCAATGAGTGAAATGAAACCAAGCTATTTTAAAGATGAGAAGGAACCAAGTAACACTCGGTTTATCAGCTTTAAAGGGGGATCAGAACGCTTTGATCTTGCCATCATCACTGCGAATTCACTGGGAGATGATTATATAATACTGGACATGAATAGCAATAAATACTCTCGACTTAATACAGAAACCATTGATCAACCAAATTATGTCGAGCATGCATTGCAATATAATGAAATGGAAGCAGAAGACTTTAGAGCATATATAAAGCCACTGTTAAACAAAAACTAACACTAAGGTAGTGTTAGTTTTCTATTTGTTTTACAATGAAAAAACGGCAACCAAAATTGCAATACTCGTATAAATAATCTTCACATGTACTTATTTTCGTATCAAAAGTCGCTTTTGGGTTTTGGTCATCATAAAATCCTTTGAGCCTTAGTTGCTCATAGCCCCAGTCCCCAACAATAAAGTCATACTTACTTAATATATCGGTATACCTTTCTTTAAAAGCTTTTTCATCAAAGCCATAATCAAACTCTTTTATCACTTCATATCGATTTCCTTGAACTTCAACCACTATATTCACACCTTTTACAAGATAATCTTTTTTAGCAAATGTTACTAGCATGAAATCAAAGAATTTAACCGACAATAACGATAGGCTTTTTAATAAAACTATCCAAGGAGGCAAATTCCTTTGATTCTTAAATGCTTAGGATTAATACTTACTACATTTTTTCTTCTTACTACTATAGCACATGCAGAAGAAAATGTGGATATCGATCAAGAAAAAATCACTTTATATAAACAAATCGAAGCGATCACTTTTATCCCTTGGTATTATCTTGCCGCCATTAATCGTTATGAGGCAAATATTAGTGACAATAATGCTGTCGAAAACCAACGGATATTTATTAGTATTCCTGAAGAAAAATGGTATGGTCTCACCCCTGAAAAAGTACCAGCTGATGAAAATGTAATCTCTTTATTTGGCGGTATTGGTAAAGATGGGAACGGCGATAACATGGCCGATCCTACAAATGAATATGATATTCTCTATTCCATGGCAATGTATCTTCAGCAATATGGTTACACTAAACAAGATATTCGCACAGCTCTATGGAATTATTATCATCGAGAGCTAACCGTTTTATCGATAATGAATTATGCAAATTTGTTTAACACTTATCAGAAAGTCAGTCTGGATGAGACGGCATTCCCTATTCCGAAAGGCTACAACTATAGTTATCGTAATACTTGGGGGGATGCTCGAGGGTTTGGTGGCAGAAGGATTCATGAAGGGACCGACATTTTTGCGGGATATGGCACCCCTGTACGTGCGACTACTTTTGGAGTAATTGAATTAAAGGGTTGGAATAAGTATGGTGGATGGCGTATTGGCATCCGGGATATTTATAATCGCTATCATTACTATGCTCATTTAAATGGATTTGCAGATGGATTAGAAATTGGTGATATTGTTGAAGCTGGTCAAACTATTGGATCTGTAGGTTCTTCAGGATATGGTCCACCAGGAACATCAGGTAAATTTCCACCACATTTGCATTATGGTTTGTATAAAGACGACGGAAAATCAGAATGGTCATTCGACCCCTATCCACACTTAAAACGCTGGGAAAGAAAATAAAACGAGCTTGAAAGTACACCTTATCGAACAGAAGAAAAAAAGTACGACATAACCTTGAGATAATTATGAGATTTTATATGTGCTTTGCAACCACTTCGGCTTGTCCGCTTCCCTTTCCGCGGGTTTTTCTCCTCAGCTAACTTTTTAAGCAAAGGGCGCTTAAAAAGTGGATCTTCGGATAAAGTGAGACTTCAATCAGTGGGGTTTTTCCACTGATTGTTAGCGAAACTTATCAGGTTGTTACTGACCGTATCCCATACGATATTTTTTAGTTAATGAGAATATTACGAATGGGATTACGGACAGTTAACAACGTGGAAAAAACATCCCGCAGGAGTGGAAGCGGACGCCTGCGTTTTTGTATACTCTACAACTTAAGCAAGGGGATATATATTTTGCTTTAAGCACTATCTTTTGTGGAAAGTATTTGTAGGTATAATCCAACATATTAGCATTTGCAAATGTTGTAGAATCTCATTGAGCGCAGGCGGCCACTCCAACTCCTATGGGGCTCATTTTTCCTGCGGTTTTTGCTTGGAAAAGTTAGCTGAAGGAAAAACCCCATGGAAAGGGGAGTGGCCAAGCTGGAGCGGATTCCACACACATACACCATGTCAAAATCAACACTTCGATTAAGTCTTACTTTCCTTATTCTGTACAACTAAAAAATCCGAACGATTAGTTCAAATTCTTCTTTGCGGAATTTGTAACATCGTTCGGATTTCGCTTTTAACCAAATCAATCCTGATCGAGCATTGTATTAATTAATTTTTTGAAGCATTTCTTGCTACTAAAATACTTAGAGCTAAGCCTCCCCAAATAATAACGATCCCAATTACCGCCATCACAATAGCGCTTGTAGACATACAGGAAACCTCCCTTTAATTATGTTTTTATGCTTCATGATCTTTCGTTGGCCATTTTTTAATTGTAATCACTGCACCAAGTAACATTGCACCAATTGCGACTACCCAACCAAAGCTGAATAGAAAATCAATTGGATAATCCTCATATGCACGTGAAACTTCTGTCTTCAGATTTTGAAGCATCATATAACCTAAAACAATTGGTGTAATAACTCCTAAACATAATCTCCACCATACACCAAGCTTAATATCAGATACTGAATCTGCATGTGTTTGTAAATCTTTTAGAGATCTTGCAAACCAAGCAATTGCTACTACTTCAAACAATCCTGCCAATGCAACACCATAGTTATTAATAAAATAGTCAACAGTATCTAATAAATTCAAACCACCTTGAGTAGCATAGAAGATTGAAACTAGAAAAGCAAGTCCTCCACCAATGGCAACTGCCTTTCCACGGGTAATCGCAAACTTCTCTTGTAAACCGGCAATATATGTTTCTGAAATAGAGATCATGGAAGATAAACCTGCTAAGAATAAGGAAGCAAAGAATAAAAATCCAAAGAATCCAGACGCCGGCATCTGGCTAATAATCTCAGGGAATACCATAAACGCTAATCCTACTCCACCATCAACAACATCTGCTACCGCTGTGTTCGATTGGAGAGCCATAAAACCTAATACTGCAAATACCCCGATACCTGCCAGTAATTCAAAAGACGAATTCGCAAAACCTGTAATAAAAGCATTGTTAGTAATATCCGACTTTTTCGGTAAATAAGATGAATAAGTAATCATAATGGCAAATGCAATAGATAAACTAAAGAAAATTTGACCATATGCTGCAACCCATACAGAGCCATCCCAAATACTATCCCAATTAGGTTCAAAGAAGGCATTTAACCCTTCAAATGCACCTGGTAATGTTATCGCACGAATTACAATGATAATAAATACAATTAATAATGTCGGAATAAAGATTCTATTTGCTACTTCAATACCCTTTTTAACTCCTCGACCTAGGAAAAATAAAACAAGCACCCAAACTGCAATTAACGGAATAACAACCGCTGGTATGACGGAACCAAATGTTCCAGGATCAGCTAAATTCAAGAAATCTCCGACAAAGAAGCCTGTTGGATCGTCACCCCACTGCGTACCAAATGAGAAGTATGCATACATAATAGCCCAAGCTATAATTACTGGATAATACGTGGAGATAACGAAAGATATAAGTACTTGCCACCAACCAATCCATTCCATACCTTTACTAATTTTCGAAAAACTTCTAGGTGAAGAACTTCGATATTTATGTCCAATTGTGTATTCCATAATTAGTAACGGAATACCTGCTGTTAATAAAGCAAATAAGTACGGTACAAAAAAGGCACCTCCACCGTTCTCAAATGCTGTTGCTGGAAAACGCCAAATATTTCCTAGCCCAACGGCTGAACCAATTGCTGCCAGAAGAAAACCTAAGCGTGTTCCCCATTGTGATCTTTTCTCCATCACTCAAACCCCTTTCATTTTTTAGCCCAGTCTATCTATCAATCTCTATCCAATAGCTACAAAGTGAGACTCACTAGAATTGACGAAACTCGAAGTTAGCGTCCAAGAATCGCCTTACAGCTTTTTCTAAAGCGTAAATTCTGACGTGAGTGTATTACAAATAAGGCACTCATTGATTTACGCTTCCCATGGATTCTATTCTTCACCATAAAGTTAGAGTTGAAATTGCTTTCAAAATGGGCTTTTTTTAGAATTGAAAAAATGGTAATAATATTTCTAATCTTTGAAATTATAACGAACTTTCGAATATTCTGTCAAAGGAAATAACAGGAATGCTCTTATTCAATTACATTTGGTTCTATCGGAAGTGACAAATTTGACGATCCCTCCCCATCATGGTAATAATTTGGCACATCACCTGGATGAAATACTTTAGTTACTGGAATATCTTGTACAATTTCAACTGGCTCTGAAGCGAATGGAATAACAACCATCATTTCTACTTCTATATGTACATTAACTTCAATTAATGCACCATTTATTCCTGTTTGTGCTAATTCACTTGTTATCTCCGTACCTACGCTTCCGATCACCTCCATGTTGACAGGTACCTTGGGTCCTAAATTAGCCAGAATAGGAATACCTAATGCCTGACCAAGAGGTACTTCTACTAATAAACCTCGTTTTCTCACATCATCTAACAATTCTTGTTCATCCGGATCTAGATCTAATTCTACTTCTATTGGCACACCAGTTTCTGGTCGTTCCCCTTTTTCTAATAATTTCAGAAAATTTTCTACCCGATACTGTACATTTCTTTGAACTCTATTTTCAACAACTGAATTAAAAATATAGTGTTCTACTTTTCCTTGTTCATCTAATTGAACTTGAACAAGTTCTTCTGTTTCCAAATCTTCGGATATTTTTTTACTCACTGCTATCCCCATTGCCTGATTAGCAATTGCAGTTACCCGAACCTTAGCATAATCAAGTAATACCGGTTTTATCCCTTCATTTACAATTAATATACTAGCAATCATACATAAAACAAAGAGTAAAAAAGAGATTACGATCAGTTGATTTTTTGGAGGTGTGCCTATTTTTCTCTTATTCCATCGATTTTTCCTCATAAAAAATCCCCCCCTTTTTATTCTTATGAAAGGAGAGATCTTTTTAGAGATACAAAATATGTTTATGTTTTAGAAAGAACCAATTCACCTGTGTTTATTATCATTACATCTAAAACAACTGCTAAATCTAAATCATATGGCGTAACTTTTAATCCTTTCTCTTTGATTATTCTAATAACAGGTCGATCATACATTTGCGGGTTTTGGCTGGCAACAACCCCTTCACTACCGTCACTAAGGTAAACAGTGAGCCCGTTTGGAAACAATGCGACCGTTTTTTTGAACTTTTCCACTAAATGCTGATCAAATTGTGATCCCGCTCCACCATATAGAATCTCTAGACCTTCATGAGGGAGCATGGCATCCCGATAAGCTCGATTACTTGTAACAGCATCGAATACATCTGCTACACCTATTATCCTTGCATATGGGTGAATATCTTCGTTTTTAATCCCACGCGGGTAGCCGGAACCGTCAAGTCTTTCATGATGCTGATATGCGCAGTGAGCTACTAGTAAAGGAATACTATGCGCCTTTCTTAATATTTCGAACCCATAATTTGTATGAGTTTGAATAATTTCAAACTCCATATTTGTCAGTTTTGCTTTTTTATTTAATATTTCGTCCGGTATTATAATTTTTCCAATGTCATGAAGTATCGCACCTAATCCTATGTCTTCCAATTCTTTAGGTTTGAAATTTAATTCTTGAGCCAATGCGAGTGTATACATACTAACATTTAAGGAATGGGAAAATACATAATCATCGATGATTAACAAATCAGATAAATAATGAATCACATCATCATTCTGACTTATTTCTTTAGCGATATCTTTTACCATATCGTTCAGTTTAAAGGCAGTTCGTTCGAGCAAAAAATTATTTTTCGTTAGATCTTCCCTTTGCAAAGAACGAAATGCCGATTTGATTCTTTGAACTGCATCTATTCGTTGCTCATCTGGAATTGGAGGAGTTACTACTATATCATCCGTATCTTCATCTCTTACAATGACATAAGTAACTCCCATATTTTTCAATCTATTGACCATAGATTGTGATAACTGAATATTTTTTTGTAATAAAACCCTTCCATGTACATCATAGATTGGTTTAGCTAATTCGACCCCTGATTGAATGATAGTTGTTGGTACGATTCTCATGTCAAAACACCTATTTTTCATTTTAGTAAAATTTTATCAGATAATGTCGATTATATCTAGTCTTTTTGTCACTTTGTTAATTATTTTTAATAACTCACATTTTATATTAAGCTTTAGCAAGCAATAAAAGCGCTTCTTCTACAGGCATTCCAGGCGCCCAACCATAGCTTTTGGAAGCATTTGTCACCTTTTCTAATGTTGCATTCTGCAAATCTTCGATTGATTTTACACCTATTGCTCGCCCTGCGATAATTGGACGATTAGCTAATTTTTCATTCAAAAGATCCACATCTAAAGCACCACACATAACATAACCTTTGTTATTCGCTATCACCAAAAGAGTCGTATGTGGTAAGTTAACAGTAATAGCGGTAAACGGATACTTGTTTATATAAATCGGTTTTAATTCAATCATAATAAGCCCACTCCCCTCCCTACAAAGTATGAAGGAGGGCTAAAAGTGTGCTAGTTACTGTCACTATTTTTGCCATATGAGGATAGTATAGAATCTGCCAGTAAGTCCCTTAAAAATTCAGGTAAAAAAAACTTCTTCGTAGTGGAACGTGCTATTTCAGGAAACATTTTACCAAATGTAAACATATCCGCCGTGGCTAATGTAAAAATAGCTTCGGTGTCCATAGCTTCCCCATTATAATAAACATTTTGTACGTGACTGTTCCCGTGTTGATCCATATACGTATCTATATCAATTCCACTGAAAACAAATTTTCCAATTACTTTACCTCGAAAGCCATAACCATTAAGTTCAAGCTTCATTAATGCAGCATCAAATGCTCCTCGGATAACTTCTAATAATTCAATCCCTCTTAGTTGAACTGTGACGGGATTAATCGGATGTGGGCAAATTCGATGCACATCACCATAAGTAACATGACCTTGGTTGATATGGTCGAGTAATAATCCAGCGTTTAACATACTGATATCTGCCTTTGTCCACTCTTTTAACTTGTCTGTTAATTGTTGAATAATAGGTGTTTGTACAAACCAATCCACCTCTAAACGTTGCTCTACAAAAGCTATTCGCTTTCCTAGTAAATCATGTGCTTTTTCATTCATCGTTTGTATTGTATTAACAGTAGTAAAATCCTGATCTATATAGGCTGTCTCAACAGCATATGCTTGTTTTTTTGCTAATTTATTTTGTGTGTGATCCCATTCGATATGTATTTCACCTACATATTTACCATGTTTCCCCGCCGCTGTAAGTAGTGTTTCATTTATTAATTCTCCATTTTTAAAAAGGTGGTGGGTATGACCACCAATAATAATATCAATTTCAGGATACTTTTCGGCAATATTCTGATCATCTGTTAAGCCGAGGTGGGATAATAAAATAAGGATATCCGTATCTTCTTTTAACTGATCCATATTACGTGATAAATAATCATATGGTGTCTCAACATTCCATCCTAACGGCTGATAAAAAGGACGGAAAGGTGCCGTTAATCCTATTAATTTAACCCTTAATTGATGTTTCGTAACAAAAGAAATACTGTCATTAAGCCAAAAAGGTTTCTGTTTATTTATGGGTGTTAGATTGCCACAAGTGACTTGAAAGTCCGCATTATCGTATAAGTGATATAAATCATCATGTTCCAGTGTTATTCCTTCATTATTTCCGATCGTTGCAAAGTCAAGTTGTGCATCATTTAAAAGTTCTACGTTCGCTTTACCCTTAAAAGCCTCTGCTATTGGATGATATCGATCTACATGGTCTCCAATATCCACTCTCCAGGATTGTTCACCATGATACATATGTTGAGCTTTCTTTTGTTTAAAATAATAAACAATATTTGACCAGTTATCAAAATTACTATGTAGATCATTACAGTAATAAAAATGTAAATGTTCGATCACGTAGCATCGCCTCCTCTAAAACAAGCCTTGCCATATCAGCCGTAAACCAATTAATAGCAATACCACTCTTAACAGTTTTTCAACCGCATTACTAGATAAATGCTGATTTACCCTTGCTCCCAAAATGCCTCCAAACCACGCACCTGGTATAAATGCCCAAACATATCTCCATTCAATATGCCCTAAGCTGATATGTGTTATAGAGCTTACCATACTCAAAGCTAAGATCATAAACATTGAGGTAGCAGTGGCAATATGTGGTGGGAAATGAAAGAATAAAATCATTGCTGGCACCATTAAAGAGCCTCCGCCTATTCCAAAAAAGCCTGACAACATACCCACAATAAATGCAATCGAAATCGCAATAACAGGATTAAAAGCATAATGGTATGTTTTTTCTCCTATCGTTACCTTACGGGTAACTCTATACCAACTATTCTTCCCATCCAAAGATTTCTCACTGGATGCTGGTGTTTTTTTAAAAAGAAATATCGCAAAAATCAGCAACATAAATATTCCTAAAAACAATGAAAACATATCCGTTTCTACAAACTGATTTAACCAAGCACCAAGTACACCACCAGGCAAACTACCTGCTATAAAATATAGACCACTTTTGTAATCGATTCTTTTGGCTTTTCCATAAGCATAGGTAGAGGACATAGCTGTAAAAATCATAATGATGAGTGATATTCCTACAATAGTACTGGCATTCGCCCAATCAAAAAGCGGAGTTGTAGCGTGTAAGATAAGTAAGATTGGTACTAATATTACGCCACCGCCCAGTCCAACGATACTCCCTAGCATAGCTGAAAATAAGCCTATTACTAAACAAATTATAATGTCCATTAAATCCCCTATCCTCTTCTAAGTTGAATATTTATTGATTAAATGCTCTTTCCTATTATAAAGGTATTAATTAAAATTATCCAATTATGTAAGTTTTCAAAGCTATCTGCATTTAATGAAAAAGAAAGATAAAAAGGAACAATCAATATCGTCATAAACTTTCACATTAAAGTTAATGTCGAGAGGTTTTAAAAAAAAGAAATTCAAATATTTATCCTCCCATATTAAAAACCCCTTATCACAAAGTGATAAGGGGTTGATCTGTTAACCGATTGAACCTTCCATTTCGAATTTGATAAGGCGGTTCATTTCTACTGCGTATTCCATTGGAAGTTCTTTTGTAAATGGCTCAATGAAGCCCATTACAATCATTTCAGTCGCTTCTTCTTCAGAAAGCCCACGACTCATTAGATAGAATAATTGTTCTTCAGATACTTTTGAAACTTTTGCTTCATGTTCTAATGAAATATTGTCATTTAAAATTTCATTATACGGGATAGTATCTGAAGTAGATTTATTATCCATAATTAACGTATCACACTCAATATTGGAACGAGCACCTTCAGCTTTACGGCCGAAATGCACCATGCCAAGATAGGAAACCTTACCACCTTGTTTGGAAATCGACTTAGAAACAATTGTCGAAGAAGTATTAGGTGCTAAGTGATGCATTTTAGCTCCCGCGTGTTGATGCTGACCTTTACCTGCTAAAGCAATCGATAATGTGTTACCACGTGCACCTTCACCTTTTAAGATGATTGCTGGATATTTCATCGTTAATTTTGAACCAATGTTACCATCAATCCATTCCATTGTGGCATTTGCATCACATGTAGCACGTTTTGTAACTAGGTTATAAACATTATTCGCCCAGTTTTGAATTGTAGTATAACGGCAATAAGCATCTTTCTTAACGAAGATTTCAACCACTGCACTGTGTAATGAATTTGTCGTGTATGTTGGTGCTGTACAACCTTCCACATAATGTACAGAAGCACCTTCATCGACAATAATTAACGTACGCTCAAACTGTCCCATATTCTCCGAGTTAATACGGAAATATGCTTGTAGTGGAGTATCACATTTTACCCCTTTTGGAACATAGATGAAAGAACCACCAGACCAAACAGCCGAATTTAACGCAGAGAATTTGTTATCTGCAGATGGAATAACTTTACCGAAGTATTCTTTGAAAAGGTCTTCGTTTTCTTTTAGTGCAGTATCAGTATCTTTGAAGACAATTCCTAAATCTTCAAGGTCTTCTTTAAGGTTGTGGTAAACCACTTCTGATTCATATTGTGCAGATACACCAGCAAGATATTTCTGTTCTGCTTCTGGAATACCTAATTTATCAAATGTTTGTTTGATTTCATCAGGCACTTCATCCCAAGAACGTTCAGAGCGTTCAGATGGTTTTACGTAATACGTAATCTCATCAAAATCTAACTCTGCTAAGTCACCACCCCATTGTGGCATGGGTTTTTTGTAAAATTGTTCTAATGCTTTTAAGCGGTATTCTAACATCCACTCTGGTTCTTCCTTCATACGAGAAATTTCTTCTACTACTGCACGAGTTAATCCTCTTTCCGTACGAAAAATCGAAACATCTCTGTCATGAAAGCCATATTTATATTCGCCTATTTCAGGTGCTTGTTTAGCCATATTATTACCTCCTATTTAGGATTTCCTTATGCCTTATTGCTCATCAGTCGCGACTGCCTTCTCCATTGCTTTCCACGCCAATGTTGCACATTTAATTCTAGCTGGAAACTTAGAAACACCTTGTAATGCTTCAATGTCTCCTAAATCGAAATCCACATCTTCCAGATCTTCACCTAACATCATTTTTGAAAAAATAGTCGACATTTTTAATGCATCGTCAACATTTTTTCCTTTAACCGCCTGTGTCATCATTGATGCCGATGACATACTAATCGAACAACCTTCCCCTTCAAATTTTGCATCTTTCACTTTATCATCTTCTATTTGAAGGTGTAACTCAATTCTATCACCACAAGTGGGGTTGTTCATATCTATTGTAACAGATTCTTCCGCTAAACTTCCACGGTTTCTCGGATTTTTATAATGATCCATGATTACCTGTCTGTACAATGTATCTAAATTATTAAAAGACATCGCCGAAATACTCCTTCGCTCGCTGTAATCCTTCTACTAATCGGTCAATATCACTTTCATCATTGTATAAATAAAAGCTTGCTCTTGCTGTGGCCGTGACATCTAACCATTTCATTAATGGTTGGGCACAATGATGACCAGCACGAACTGCTATACCTTCTGCATCGAGAACGGTAGCCGTATCATGTGGATGAACACTATCAACATTAAACGTCACTAATCCTCCACGTTTTTTAGGACCGTAAATCGTGAGTCCATCGATGGTTGATAATTTATCTTGCGCATAGTTTGCCAGCTGTTGTTCATGTTCGATGATATGATTCATACCGATATCTTCCAGGAAATCAATGGCAGCACCCAAACCAATTGCGCCGGCAATGATTGGTGTACCCCCTTCAAATTTCCAAGGTAGGTCCTTCCAAGTCGAATCATAAAGATCAACAAAATCAATCATTTCTCCGCCAAACTCAACAGGTTCCATCTCTTCTAACAACTGTTTCTTTCCATATAGTACTCCTATACCAGTCGGTGCACACATCTTATGGCCAGAAAAGGCATAAAAATCACAATCTAATCCTTGCATATCTACTTTCATATGTGGCACGCTTTGGGCACCATCCACAACAATTATTGCATTATACTCATGGGCAATTTGCGAAATTTCTTTTATGGGATTAATCGTACCTAACACATTAGAAACATGTGTTACGGCAACGATTTTGGTATTTTCAGTTACAGTGGACCGAACAGCTTCAAGAGTGATTGTTCCGTCCTCTTCCATTGGTATATATTTTAGCTTGGCACCCGTATATTTTGCTGCCTGCTGCCATGGAATAATATTACTGTGATGCTCCATCTCGGTTAAGACAATCTCGTCACCTTCTTTTAATTGATGACGAGCATAGCCATAGGCCACCATATTTAAAGCTGTGGTCGTACCTCTTGTAAAGATAACTTCTTCAGTCGAACTCGCATTTATAAAGTTTTTCACTTTATCTCTGGCACCTTCATACTGATCCGTTGCTCTTGTACCCAAAGTGTGAACACCACGGTGAACATTGGAATTGTGTTGTCGATAATAAGCATCCAATGATTCTATAACAGGCAAAGGTTTTTGAGATGTCGCTGCAGAGTCTAAATACACTAATGGATGATCATTTACTTCCTGATGTAAGATTGGAAATTGTTCACGAATAGATGTAACATCCATTAGTAAACTTTCCTTTCAATTACCTCAGTCAATTGTTCACGCACTGCATTAATTGGGATTTCTTTTACAACAGGTGCTAAAAATCCGTGGATAACAAGTCTTTCTGCTTCTTCTTGTGATATACCACGACTCATAAGATAGTAAAGTTGAATCGGATCTACCCGTCCTACTGAAGCCGCGTGTCCTGCTGTAACATCATCTTCATCAATTAACAGAATCGGGTTTGCATCTCCACGTGCATCTCTACTTAACATTAATACTCTTGATTCCTGTTCAGCATTTGCTTTAGTTGCTCCATGCTCGATTTTACCAATTCCATTAAAAATGGCAGAAGAACTATCTTTCATTACACCATGTTGCAGAATATAGCCTTCACTTTGTTTACCATAATTAACGATTTTGGCTGTAAAGTTTTGTGCTTGGTTACCACGACCAACGGCTACTGTCTTAGCATAAGAAGTTGAATTATCACCAATTAGGTGTGTAATATTTTCTGAAACAGTATTCCCATCATTCATTTGACCAAGGTTCCATTCGATGCGAGCATCACGATAAGCAACTCCGCGACGATTTACATATACGGTAGTTCCTACAGCAAAATTGTCAACAGAACCAAAATTAATGTTCGCATTATCATGTGCAATTACTTCTGTGACTATGTTAGCCACTGCATGTTCATCGGTATTATGAGAAATATAGTTTTCAACATAAGTTAAAGAACTGTTAGCTTCTGCTACTACTATTACATGGTTAAATGACGCTGCTTCAGGATCTTCCTGCCAAAAGACAGCTTGCAACGGTTCTTCTACTTGCACATTTTTAGGAACATATACAAACACCCCACCGTTCATTAACGCTGTGTGAAGTGCAGTTAATTTATGTTCATCAATTTGGACAGCATCTTTCATGTAATAACGCTGTACCAAATCACTATGGTCTTTTATTGCTGTTTGAATATCTGTAAGAATGACACCTTTTTCATCTAATCCAGAAGCAAGAGATTGGTAAGCCACTGATTGATTACGTTGAATTATAAGGTTTTCATTATGATTTTCCATATCCAAAAATACTTGGATGTCTTCTGGTAGATCACGTAATGATTGGATGGACTCTCCCTTGACATCATGTTTATAGTCATTGAAGTTCCAGCGTTTAATACTAGTCTTATCTGGTTTTGGCATTTCTAATCCTTCTGCCAATTCAAGAGCTTGCAGTCTTAATTCTTTCATCCATTCAGGTTCTTTTCTATTTTCTGAAAATGATCGGACATAGTCCTGATCATATGGTAGTTTTGTTTCCACAGTCATACGATACCTCCTACCTTACGCTTTTTGTCCTACTGTTTCATCTTCGATACCTAATTCTTGCTTAATCCAATCATAACCTTCAGCCTCAAGGCGTTGTGCTAATTCTGGACCACCTGACTTAACAACACGACCTTGCATCATTACGTGTACTTTATCTGGTGTAATATAGTCTAATAAACGTTGATAGTGCGTGATGATTAAGCAACCGAATGATTCATCACGTAATTTATTAATTCCTTTTGAAACAACTTTCAATGCATCGATATCAAGACCAGAATCAATTTCATCTAAAATTGCAATTTCAGGTTTTAACATCATTAACTGAAGAATTTCGTTACGTTTTTTCTCACCACCAGAGAATCCTTCGTTAAGATAACGCTGTGCCATGTTTTTATCCATTTCTAAGTAGTCCATAGCTTCATCCATTTCTTTAATAAATTTCATTAAAGAAATTTCATCGCCTTCCTCACGGTGAGCATTAATAGAAGAGCGTAAGAAGTCAGAAGTAGTAACACCACTGATTTCACTTGGGTATTGCATCGCTAAAAATAAACCAGCTTTTGCACGTTCATCTATTTCCATTTCTAGTACATCTTCACCATCAAGAAGAACTTGACCTTGTGTCACTTCATATTTCGGGTGACCCATGATTGCAGATGCTAAGGTTGATTTACCTGTACCATTTGGTCCCATTACAGCGTGAAATTCTCCACCATTGATGGTTAGGTTAACACCCTTTAATATTTCCTGACCTTCAATTTCAACATGAAGATCCTTAATTTCTAAAGTAGAACTTGCCATAACTACATACCTCCAAAGCTTTTAGTTGTTCTGATTTGAAGTGGAATTAAATCTATTCTCACTTTATTCTCATTATAATCTTATACTATTTCGAATCTATAATCAACCATTTACGATTGTTTCAGACTATACGTCACATAAGATTTTCATTTGATATTATATCACAAAAAACATGTTACTAAAAAATTCTTCAAAAAGCACTCTTACAAATTAAATAGATATGAAATGGAAATAAAAAAACAACAGCTACTTTTATAGGTAACTGTCGTTTATTATTTTCATTTTATAAATTCTTCTATTTTATACGATCTGATTATCTGTGAACTAAACGCTCTACATCCTTCACAACTTCCTGGCTTTCCTGGTAGCTCAGTTCCCGTTCTTTTTCCACTTCTAATCGTTGAGAAAGCGTACGGCCGTACTCAGCATACCCTACTCCATGCGACTGGTGCATCGCTTTTTCCATTTCGGTTGTGTAATTTAGATGTAACTGTTGGTCACTAATAATAAATCAATCCTTTCTATTTTTGACACCATTTATTGTAACATCTTCTCACAAGATGACCAAATATCCTGAGAGATGATTAGTTACCATAAATAGTTGTTTGATAAGGATATACCCAACTCAGAATATATTTAATCATATTTTTAACAATATACTGGCAAATCTTTTAATTTACTTCATATTCAATGCCATTTTTCTAATACTTCATGCAATTTTGTAACTGATTCAAAAGCATATAAATGATCACGAACTACTCCTTTTTCAACCAGTAATAAAGCAGGAACACTTTTAATCTTATTTTTCTCCATAAACCCTGGAAAGAATGATGCGTTTAGCCGATAGAAAGATTGATTCGGTTTTGTTTCTTCAATGATCGCAAGCATTCGTTCCGCTAATTGACACGTTGCACAAAAAGGAGTATGGACAAAAAAAACTTTTTTTTCTCTATCTTGCTGTAGTTGTTTCCAGCTATCTATTGTCACTTCAATCATGCTTATCACCTTTTGCTATAAATAATTTGGATTTATCATAATATGGGATGAAACAAGGGCAACTGCTAATTCTGATTCAGGAGTGGCTGCAACCTCACGGTAGGATTTATCAATATAAATGTGCACAGCATGTGGTAATTCTTTAGATAATTGCTTTCTAAGTTTCTTCCCTGCATTGTCCTCATCCACTAAGATAAATACATCTCGATGGTCCATATGAAACATTTCAATTAAGTTTTCTAATCTTTCTACATTAATAGTGCCATTTGTACAAACAATTTCAACCTCTTCATCGAGAAGTTTTGCCACTTTATCTTTGTCTGTTCGTCCTTCGACGATGATTAATTTCTTCTCTTCTATCGACATCGAATCACCTACTTCATCATTGTTCAAAACAAAAAAGCTTTTAGTTAATTCTATGGATAAACCTTTGCAATTTATTACAGATAAAGTGATACTGAAATAATAGGAATTTTAAATCCTACTAATTGTTACGGACGAATGCGGATAAAAATTTAGCATTCGCTCAGTAGCGAATGCTAATAATTGTTATGCCTCATTAATCATTTCGTCATAGTCTTTAGCAGATAACAGTCCATCTAATTCTGCCTGATTATTTGGTTCCACAACAAGCATCCACGCTTTTTCGTATGGTGATTCATTAACTAACTCTGGGCTATCTTCTAATTCACCATTTACTTCAACAACTTTACCGCTTAATGGGGCATATAATTCAGAAACTGTTTTTACGGATTCAGCACTGCCAAACGGTTCATCGGTCTTAATTTCATCTCCAACTTCAGGTAGTTCAATAAAGACAATATCCCCCAATTCAGATTGTGCATGTTCTGTGATTCCTATCCTTACTTTACCATCTTCTTGTTTAACCCATTCATGTTCTTTCGAATATAAGTACTTTTCCGGTAAACTCATTTTAAATGCCTCCTAATTTTGCTTCTATTTGTATAACAGACTATACTGTTAAATATCAATATACCGTATGTTTATATCCACGTTTGTTCAAATGTATTTTCGTTAAAACCGACCGTAACACGATCCTTTCCTACAGTAAGCGGTCGTTTAATTAACATACCGTCCGATGCCAAATATTCAAGCATCTCTTCTTCAGTTGCATCCTTTAATTTATCTTTCAGACCTAATTCCCGATATTTTTTTCCACTCGTATTAAAGAATTTTTTATATGGCAACTGACTTTTTTCAATAATCGATTTTAATTGGGATTTAGTTGGTGTTTCATCCACAATATGTATGGCCTCATAAGCAATTTGATGTTCATCTAACCATTTTTTTGCTTTTTGACATGTCCCACACTTAGGGTACCAATAAAACTTTACAGGCATGTATAAACTCCCCTTCACATTAGATGCTTCCATTCTATCGAAAAGAAACTTTAAAAACAAATAATTAGCTAACGGCACATATGAGCTAAGTGTTGAATAGATTTTCTTATTAACGAAAAACTATTTTTATTTATAAGTAAAGAAAGTATATAATCCGGGGTGTTAACGCATTTTCAATGTAGCGCATTATTTAGCGGAGGCGGCCACTTCGTACTTCTAAGGAATCAGCGTGATCTGAAAATCCACCTTTGTAAAGTGAACTTCTTTACAAAAGTTAGCTGATGACACGCCCCTTGGTATGGGATACACTGTGAAAGCTTGCTTGAACAGATGTTGACTTATGCCCTATGGGTAAAAGCGAAGTGGGCAAGCCTGAACGGATGTTAAATCTATTAGCCATTTCAAAATTGCTACTAAAAAGACCGGGTGGGCTTCCCGGTTTTTCTTATTTTAAAATTAGATGAACTCCGATAAAACATCATATATTTTACAAAACGTAATGGTTACGATAAAATACGTATAAGGTAAGATTGTAAAAAGCATTATTGTTATACTAAACTTATCAGGGAGTTAGTTCGGTTATCCCCAGCGCTAGGAATGGAATACGATTACGCTGTGATAAGTTATAGTTACGAATTAAAGGAGACTTTAAAATGACACATGCTATTGTCGAAATGAACAATGTTAGTTTTCATTACGGTGATCGCCAAGCCTTATCGAAAATAAACTTTACCATAAATGAAGGAGATTTCATTGGCTTAGTTGGCCCTAATGGTGGGGGTAAAACTACATTAATTAAGTTGCTATTAGGGATGGAAAAACCCACAAATGGTTCCATTCACTTATTTAATAAGCCTATTGATAAATTCAAGCAGAAAAATAAGTTAGGATATGTGTCACAAAAAGCAAATACTTTTAATAGAGGATTCCCAGCTACTGTTGAAGAAGTTGTGACTATGGGGCTTACGTCTAAACTTGGCTACTTTCATAGAGTGTCCAGACAAGATAAAGAGAAAATACACCATGCCGTTGAAAAAGTTGGTATGGAAAACTACCTTAATGAAAATATAGGTGACCTTTCCGGTGGACAACAACAACGGATATTTATTGCACGTGCTTTAGTTAGTGAACCAAATTTATTAATTTTAGATGAACCTACAGTAGGCGTTGACGCTGAAAATGTTAAAAAGTTTTTTGATTTATTACATGTATTAAATAAGCAAAATATTACTTTATTGCTTGTTACTCATGATATTGGAACCATGACCCACCATGCATCCAAGATAGCGTGTCTAAATAAGACACTTCATTTTCACGGAAATCCGAATGAATTTCAGTCCATTTCGAAGGATGAATTATCCGAGTTTTATGGACATCCACTTCATATAGTGACACATGACCATTAATGGGGGAACAAAAATGTTATTGAATTTATTAGAATATGAGTTTTTAAGAAACACTTTTATTACTGGTATAATTATTGGAATTATTGCTCCCCTTCTAGGTGCTTTTATTGTAGTTCGCAGATTATCATTAATAGCTGATGCCTTGTCCCATGTTACGCTTGCTGGTATCGCTTTTGGGCTCCTATTAGAAAAGAAAACAGGCGCCATGTTAATTACACCGTTCTATTCTGGTCTTGGCTTTTCCATTATCGGCTCTGTATTAGTAGAACGACTGCGAAGAGTTTATACTGCCTTTCAGGAATTAGCTATTCCGATTATCTTATCTGGCGGTGTTGGACTAAGTGTTATTTTCATCTCGGTTGCAAATGGTTTTAACACAGATTTATACAACTACTTATTTGGATCTGTCTCAGCTGTCAGTCGCCAGGATTTATATAGTATTCTTATTATCGCAGGAATCGTCTGTCTCGTTATATTCTTATTATATAAAGAACTATTTTTATTATCATTTGACGAGGAACAAGCGGTCGTTACAGGTATTCATGCCAAAAGAATTCATTTTGTTTTCATTGTATTAACAGCCCTGGTTATTGCCGCATCAATACGAATTGTTGGCGTTTTGCTGGTTTCCGCTTTAATGACGTTACCGGTAGCATCTAGTATCCGAATTGCAAAAGGATTTAAACAAACGATTATTTATGCGATAATATATGGTGAAGCAGCAGTGATTTTAGGTCTAATATCTGGTTACTATTTGGAGATACCTCCAGGTGGAACGATTGTAATGCTGTTAATTATCTTATTAATAGGAACTATTTTAGCGAAAAACATTATAGAAAAAACAAAAAATCGAAAGCATCGTTTAAATAACGGGGTGAGCAGATGAATACAGAAGAAGCGTTGGATATTTTAAAACTGAAAGGCTATAAGTATACGGATAAAAGAAAACATATGATTAACTTTTTCGTAGACGAAAACCGTTATCGTACGGCAAAGGATCTATTAGAAAATATGGAGCCAAACTACGAAGGGATTAGCTTTGATACCATTTACCGTAATCTGCATTTATTTGATCAATTAGGGATATTAGAATCAACAGAACTAAATGGTGAAAAACATTTCCGACTAAAATGTGACCACCACCATCACCATCACTTTATTTGTAAAAACTGTGGTGTCACAAAAGAAATTCATCACTGTCCAATGGATGAGTTATCCGAAGAATTAAAGCAATATATGATAGATGATCATAAGTTTGAAATTTACGGATTCTGTCCGACTTGCCAATAAAAATAGTCACTACTCTTAGAGCAAAAAATTATACTTTAGAAAATCACCATTTACCAGTTGGTCAAAAAGCCATCTGGTATTTTTATTTTCATAGAGATAAAGATTGACATTTCATTTAATAATTAATATTGGACATGAGATATTTTTAGCCACCTTATGACTGACGCTTGCAAGAACAAATTCCTGAAATCGATTCAAACCGTCCGAAAATGCACCCCTGCCTTTTTTAACTTTCTCTTTGTAAGTTTTAACTTTTCCTCCACAGTAGTTGCCATATTGAATGAATTATTTTCGTTTAAGTGTGTCTTTATTACAATTACCACATCCAAATTATATTCTCTAACATTTTTTACGAATTTTATAGCATGAGCTGTTGCTCTTAACGCATGGTCTGAGCCATCGACAGCTAATAATATATTTTGATATCTCATGGCATACCTCCTTTTTCTTCTAACTTTTATTATACAAAAAGAAATCCGTTTTTGTAAACGTTATCATTATTGTACTTACAAACTATTTACAATCATTTAACATACTACAGTTGTTCTTTACAATTTTTCGACATATGTTTAAATTAGGAAATACTTTAAGGGGGAATCCATTTGAAAGTAGCTATTTTTACTGATACTTTTTTACCAGACGTCAATGGGGTCGCTAAAACTTTAGGTCGTTTTACGAAATTTTTGGATCAAAGTCATCATTCCTATATCGTTATTTCTCCTAAACAAACTAAAAATGAAATAAGTGCTGGACAAATCTATCGTCAATCAAGTTTTCCTTTTCCACTATACAAAGATTGTCGTATTTCTGTACCTAATACGCTTCATGTGAAGGATATTATTAAATCCTTCCAACCTGATATTATTCATATAGCAACCCCTTTTTCAATCGGATTAGCAGGGCTTCACATTGCAAAAAAATATAATATTCCAATTGTTGGATCCTATCATACTGATTTTGATCATTATTTAAAATATTATCACCTTACTTTATTGACTAAAGCATTATGGCGATATATGGAATGGTTTCATCAGCCTTTACTCCGTCTTTTTGTTCCTTCCGCAGTTACCTATCAACAGTTAGATCGAAAAGGATTCTCAAATTTGCAAATTTGGCAAAGAGGAGTCGATACGACTATTTTCCATCCTTATCCATCTTCAAATGAAATCATAAAAAAATATCAAATAAAAGAACAATTTATTTTGAGTTATGTAGGAAGACTCGCTCCCGAAAAAAATGTAGAATTATTAGCAAGGATTGCGAAGCAGTTACCACCCTCTCTTCAAAAGAAGATTCATTGGTTAATTGTTGGTGATGGACCCTCAAAAGCTACTTTACAAAAAGAATGGCAGCAAAACGTAACGTACACGGGTTTTCTACCACAAGAAGAAGTTGCTAAATTGGTTTCAAGTAGTGATATTTTTGTATTTCCATCAGAAACAGAAACGTTTGGGAATGTGGTTCTAGAAGCGTTGGCTACGGGTACTCCTGTAGTTGCAGCAAATGCTGGTGGTGTAAAAAACATTATCCAAGAGGGATTTACAGGGAAATTATGTGAAGCAGATAATAGTCATTCATTTACAAAAGCAATTCAATCCATTTTACAAGATGCTGAATGGCGAAAACAATTAGAGGAAAATGCCATCCGCTATGCTCAAAAACAACGGTGGGAAGACCGCTTCCAAGAACTTTTACATGCCTATCAAAATATCCTGGATGAAACAAAAAAACAACAAAAACACGCCTAAGCTTAGTAGCAAGTGCCCCCTTGTGACACACTAAAATTATTTCGTATAAAATCTAAACACGAAATTTTTTAAACATATGAAAAATGTTCTTCACAGGATAATGACTTCTCTTGACGGGATATACCTTTCGCTTCACGGGATACTTGGTTCTCTTCACGGGATAACAACACTTATCCTGTGAAGCGATCATGATATCCCGTGAAGATGCACGATTATCCCGTCTACAACATTACATATCCCGTGAAGAAACCAACTTTTATGAATTGTCACAAGTCCGCTGTTTGTTTAGGTTATAACAAGGCATTTTTGGCTAGCATTGAAATGACCATATCATCCATTGGTGGATTATGAAGTCCTGCTCTAATATCACGGTAATATTGTTCAAAAGGCATATTTTTTGATAATCCTCTGCCTCCTGCTATTCTCATTACAAGATCAATAATTTCGTTGGCACTATTTGTAGCCACTAGTTTTACTGCACCTAGTTCTTTCATTAATTGAGCTCTCTTTTCAGGATGTTCATCCCATTTTTCAGCAACACTGTACATAAAATAACGAGCTTGTAATAATTTTAAGTCAATCTCCCCTATTTTATTACGAACATGGTCTACCTCGGATATTGTTGTATTCAGACTGTTAGGCTGAAAGTTTTTTGCGAATTCTATTACATCATTTCGTGCCGCTATTGCCATCCCTAAATAACAAGCAGGTATATGCAACAACCAGCCTTTAGGTCCAGGTCGTTTTGGTTTATCACTTAATTCTACCAAGTTTTCTAATGGTACTCGTACGTCCTCTAAAATTAAATCATCACTACCAGTTCCACGCATACCTAGAGTATCCCAGGTTTTATCTACTCGAATTCCGTTAGTATCTTTTGGGATTAAGATGGAGCCTACAGCATCCTTTTCCTTCACATAAGCGGTAACAATATAATAATCTAAAACTAATGCCATCGTGGTGAAGGTTTTTTTACCATTAATGATTAAATAATCTTTTTCTAGTGTAGCTGTTGTTTCTGGGATGCCACCTCGAGTAGGACTACCTGTTGCAGGCTCTGTCGCACAGCGATTTACTAATTTCTGTTTATCTCCTACTTCTTTTGCTAAGAAATCATACATCTTTGGTTCCCAAAGCTTCTCTTCGCTTAACTCCTGGATCACACCCAAATGCCAACCAACGGATAATGCAGTAGCACCGTCCCCTTCCGCTAATTTTTCTTGTAATAGAAGAAATTCATATAAAGATAAATCTTCCCCGCCATACGACTTAGGTAATGTCAGTGATAAATATTGCTCATTTCTTAAATCTTCTACATTATCTATTGGCAAACTAGCATCATGATCAGCTTGTTTTCTCCGATCACGCAACTTTTCAGCTAATTGTGTAGCTTTCTGATATAGTCTTTCCTGTCGATCTGTCTGAATAAAATTAGTACTTAAATCCACCATTAATCTTCCTCTCTTAGTTCTTAAATCGATGATATCGAACGAATAGCCTTTTTACCAATAATCTACTCAATTCACCTTTCTCTATGTATATTTTTCATATAAAAGATACACATTAGGATCACCATTACTTGCTAATTAGAAAGGTTATCATTGCTATGTTAAATAGAATTAGAAAGAAAGCAAAAAATAAAGAAAAGCAGAAAGACGTACATGATTTCTCTCAACTAATTCAAATCATGGAAAAAAGCGATGATTTTAAAAAAATTAGCTTTGGTAACGTTCAGTCGATTAAACTATTTTATTACCATTCTTTAATTAACACCGAAAAACTGCAAACAAACTTACTACCCTATTGTCAGCAGCTAAATATTAAAAATATAGAAGAATTAGAAAGTATATTACCCTTCGATGACACGGAAATTACTTCTGATCTTGATATAATCGAAGAGAAAATAATGGCTGGTTTTATTGCTACTCATTTAGAAGATGATACTACAAAAGTTTTACTAATTCCTGCTAAGTTTAAAACAGATCGCGATGTGGCACCACCAGAAATTGAATTTAGCGTAATTGGGCCGAAACTAGCATTTATTGAAGATATAAACACGAATATCAACCTGATAAGAAAGCAAGTAAAATTACCACAATTACATGTAAAGCGTCTGCAAGTAGGTAAAGTAACGAAAACAACAATTGCCGTTATGTATATTGATGGAATTGCAAGCCCGGATAATGTGCAAACTGTCATCCAAAGAATCTCTGATATCGAATACGATCAAATCATAGATAGCTCATTTATCGGCCAGATGATTTCCGATAATGCACAGTCTCCATTTCCACAACTAATGGATACAGAAAGACCTGATAGGGTTAGTAGTGCATTAGTGGAAGGTAAAGTTGCAATTGTTTGTGATGGTTCCCCTCATGTTTTAACAGGACCAACGACACTGGTTGAATTTTTTGCAGCGTACGAAGATTATTTTTTAACATGGCCCATTGCTACTGCCTTTCGTATTATTCGTATTTTTGCTGTTATGTTTTCTGTATTAATTACACCTTTATATGTCGCTGTATTAACATACCATTATCATATTGTGCCTGGGGACCTGTTAGGAACATTGATTTCATCTAGAAAAGATATACCTTTTCCTCCGATATTAGAAGTATTGATTCTGGAATTAACGATAGAATTATTGAGAGAGGCAGGGGCACGATTACCGACTAAAATCGGCCAAACAATTGGTATTGTGGGCGGTATTGTAATTGGTACTGCAGCTGTTGAAGCTGGTTTAACTAGTAATGTTTTGCTGATTCTAGTAGCTTTAGCTGCTTTAGCATCCTTTACTACCCCTATATATCGTATTGGTAACACCATTCGTTTGATTCGTTTTCCCTTTATCATCTTTGCCCAAATGTGGGGGTTAATAGGCGTAACAATTGGAGCAATGTTTTTAATTACTCACTTATTACGCCTGACATCTCTTGGCCGTCCTTTTACAGAACCATTATTCCCACCAAGGTGGAAAGATTTAAAAGATGCTTTTATACGTTTACCTTTCGATTTACAAGGAAAACGACCAATTTACACATCACCAAAAGACCCGAATCGAATTAATCTCAAAAGAACCAAGCCCAAAAGAGGTAAAAGAAAGTAGGGTAATGATGAATCAGCAACAAAAACCGGATATCAGTCAAATGGTATCCCCTTTCTTACTTTTATTTATTCTTCATGCTACTCAAATCGGTGAAGGTATATTAAGCTTTGAAAGGCGAATTTCCAAAGTGGCAGGTTATGATAGCTGGATTAGTATTCTTTTGACCGGTTTAGCTACAGCCACAGTTATTTTTCTTATATGGCGTATCGTACCTGAAAATAAAGACCTTATCGACGTTCATTTAGAGTTATTCGGGAAAATAATAGGAAAGATATTTTCTGCAGTATTTGGATTATATTGTTTTGCGATTGCGATTATCGTGGTTCGATCCTATATAGAGATCATTCAAATTTGGCTATTCCCTGATTTAAGTGTATCTTATTTTCTAATCTTTCTGTATATTTTAATACTTTATATGGTATTAGGTGGTTTTCGGATTGTTATAGGATTTGCCTTTTTTAGCGTATTTGTTACAACGTTTTTAGCTATTTTTAAATATGCTGCTTTTTCCAATGGCTATATCGACAATTTATTACCTATTCTAAATACAGAGATCATTAATATTATTAAAGGCATTGAACCTATGACATTTGGTTTTCTCGGCATTGAACTAATTTTGGTCTATGCACCATTTATACATCGTTTTAAGACAGGCTTGAAGTGGGCATTACTGGCAAATGGTTTAACAACATTTGTTTACCTGTATTCAACAATCGCCATCTTTATCTATTATAATATAGAACAATTGCAACGAATTACGTGGCCTTCTCTTCAATTATGGAAAGTAATTGACTTTCCGTTTGTTGAACGTTTTGAATTTGTTGGTATTAGTCTGCATTTTATAGCTATTATCGCTTCTGCTGCACTTTATTTCTGGGCAGGAACTCAATGCTTCCACCGTTTAACAAATATATCATTCAAAAAAATTGCGATATCATTTGCGATTATTGGTGTTTCAAGTGTTTTTTATGTGACTAATTTTTTAGTTATAGAAAGAGTAACAACTTATCTGTCTAAGATAGGTGTTTACCTATTATTTGGTTATATCCCTTTTCTATTTATAGTATGGTTAATAATAACTGGAGTGAAAAAGAAAAATGCATAAAACAAAGCAACTTTTTATTTTAGTGATACTATTGATTAGTTTAACTGCCTGTATCAAAACAAAAATAATAGATGATATTGAATTAATTATGATGCTTGGTTATGATTGGAATGCTTCTGAGGAGAAATACATTGGAACAGCTGTATCGCCGAGATATGGAAGCAGTGAAGAAACCGATATGCGTGAGAATTCAGAGTATACTGCACAAGCTAAAACAATACAAAATATTAATTCTTATATACAAACGAAAGCACCTAACCCAGTAGAAATAGGAAAAATATTAGGAGTTTTATTTGGCGAAGACTTAGTAAAACATGGTATCGAGGATTTATTGCTATCTATCAATGAAGATCCTAATATAGGCAGGGGGATTCATCTAGCAATTGCACGTAACTCTGCTGAATCTTTGTTAAAAAACAAAATGATTACGGAACGAACGTTACCTCGATTTATAGAAAATTTATTATTAAATAATTCCAAGACTAATGTGCCCGAGATGAACTTACACGATTTTAACTATCGTTACTTGGGACAAGGAATGGATCCATTTCTGCCAATTATCGAATCGACAGCTACTGGAATTGAATTAACAGCATTAGGATTTTTCAAAGAAGATAAGATCATACATGAAATTGGTTATGATCAATTTTTTGTATTTAAAGTTATGTATGAAGATTGTAAAGACCATACGTATGAATTTGATTGGCAAGAACAAGATAAATCGATTGCGATTACTTCTATTTATTCTAAAACAAAGAAAAAGTGGGATGGTAGAGATAAAGTGGAAATAGACGTAGAAATAACAGGTACGTTAACCGAATCAAAACAATTAGGCATCCGTTCTTTTAAAGAAAAAGATAAAATCGAAAAGGCAATATCTGACAAATTAAAAGAAGAAGGTAAAGACCTTATCAACCAATTTCAGGAATTAGAAATCGATCCATTAATGATAGGAGCATCTGCAAAAGGTGAATTCAGAGACTGGAATAGTTCCGATTGGGAAAAGCGGTATCCGGAGATTGAAATTATACCTGACATCGAATTTAACCTTGAACAAAGTAATATTATTCAACAGTAAAAAACGAAATGGGTGTATACCTAAGTGATTTTTGTTATAGTTAGCTAGGGAAGTGAAAATCATGCTAAAACTATATCAAAAAGGATTTTTTTATTATATTTCCGGGATCATACTTTTAACGTTAGGTATTTCCCTTACGATACAGTCACATTTAGGTACTTCTCCATTCGATGCACTGTTAGTTGGTCTCTACCGTACATTTGGGTTAAGTATCGGCAGCTGGGAAATTGTAGTTGGTTTTTCCATTATCGTATTAAATGCATTATTTACTCAGTCAAAACCAGAATATTTTGCGATGTTAACTTCACTCTTAACTGGAATTGGTATCGACACTTGGCTATATGTACAAGGAACATGGTTAACCACAAATTCCATATTTGAGCAATCTGTCTTATTATTGCTCGGAATTATATTTACTGGAATTGGTGTAGCAATTTATTTAGAATCCAGTTTTGCGCCAAACCCCATGGATCGTTCCATGGTTATTTTAACCGATAAAACAGGCTGGTCGTTTAGTAAATCTCGTGCAATTATAAGTATTACTTTAGTAATTGTAGCCTTTTTCTTTAATGGTGCAATCGGAATCGGAACCTTGCTAAACGCGTTATTTTCCGGGATTATTATTCAACGTATACGTCCATACGTATTATCATTTAAACATAGAAACTATACTAAAAAAGTAAAAGTAAGCTGAGAAAAAAAGGATTTCCCATAACGTTTTCCTACACTTTAACAATAACAGCACAATATTTAATGTTGCGCATTATCAGGATACTATGTAATCGATGAGGTAGTAATCTTGAAATGTATTAATTACTAGATACCCGCTCCGGCTGCCCACTTCCCTTTCCGTGGGATTTTCCCTTCAGCTAACTTTTTCAAGCACAGATCGCTTTAAAAAGTGGATCTTCAGGTAAAACATTCCCACAGGAGTGAAAGTGGGCGGCCTGCGCTAATATATTTGTTCTACAATTATTGTGACAGGTAGCATTTTTAGCTTTTACTGCAAATAATGTTTTTCAAATGATAGAAATACCAATATACTTCCTGATAATAGCGTTGTAGAATATCAAATTAGCGCAGGTGTCCACTTCGACTCCTGGGGGATTAGCATGATCTGAAGATCCACTTTGAAAAGTGCTTTTCTTTTCAAAGTTAGCTGAAGAGCATGCCCCCCGGAAAGCGAAGTGGGCAAGCCGGAGCGGTTGGTACGCTCATATTTACTGTCAAAATGACCACATCAGTTATTGCGTAGTATCTTCCTACTATGCAATTAAAAAATCCAAACGATTGAAATTTGCATCGTTTGGATTAATTGGTATAGTATCGAACTTTTTCTTACAATAGTTTTTCTAATGTTTCTTTGACACGTTCTTCTGTAAATGGCTTTACAATAAAATCTGTTGCTCCTGCTTTTATAGCATCCAATACCATTTGTTGTTGTCCCATTGCTGAACACATAATTATCGTTGCATTTGCATCTTTGCCTTTAATTTCTTTTGTTGCTTCCACACCATTCATCTCAGGCATGGTTATGTCCATCGATACAATATCTGGATTTAAATCTTGGTACATTTGCGTTGCTTGCTGACCATTCTCAGCTTCTCCAATTACTTCATGTCCTAAATTAGTAAAAATATTTTTTAATTGCATACGCATAAACGCTGCATCATCAACAATTAGTATCTGTGCCAATTCTTTCCCCTCCATTAACTATGTGAAAATTACTCTTCTGCAACTTGCTGTACTTCATCTAACTCGTCTAAACTCAATACATGATTTAAGTCTAGTAATAATAACATACCTCTCTCTTCTAGCTTTGCAACACCTTTCATGTAGCGATGATCCACACCTTTTACTAATTCGGGCGCATCGTCCACTACCTCAGGTGAGATATCAATCACATCTGTAGCTTCATCAACAATTAAACCAACTTGAACATCTTGCACTTTCGCAATTAATACTCTGGTTTGTTCCGTTGGCTCCAATTCCTTCATACCTAGTCTTGTTCTTAAATCTATAATAGGTGTTACATCTCCACGTAAATTAATAATCCCTTTGATAAAGTCAGAGGTTTGAGGTAATGATACAATCTCCTCTAATCTTTCAATAGATAAGATTTGATCAATATTAGCACCATATTCTTGGTTGTTTAATTTAAAAACTATTGTTTTTGTCAAAATCTCTTCCATTTTATTCACCTACTCCTTTTATTAATTTAATAATAGTGACATTTTCATATTGCCGACATCCTGATAATGTATAGCTACTTCCAAAACCCGCTTAAATCCAGTTAACTTTGCATTACCACTAATGATAGTCGGATGCGTAATATCCGTGTCAATGCCAGTGTTGGCTAAATGCGTGGATAGACTGCCTGCTAGCATATTTCCCAATTCACCTGAAAAAGAATCCAACATTTCCACGGAAATTTCCATACCATATAATGCTTCCCCAATTGCACTAAATACGCTATGTTCCGCTTGTATCAATAAATCTCCTTTAAAAGTACCACTATAACCAATTAATACACCGAACTCTACATTTAAAGGTTGAGTACTCATTTTAGGTGCTTCAAACTCATGTTCAACAGGTACAACATTTTTTATCGCTTGAACAGATCCATTGTATAACTCTTTAATAATTTCATTTGCGTTAGTTTCCGTCGATGATGACATATAACCATTCCCCTTACTTTATACAAAAATAGTAGTAATTTAATATTATTACTTATAATTCATAATACCTAATTTCGAACGATTATACAACTAAAATTTATAGACAAATAGTCATATCGTATAAAATAATCATTATTTTCTCTAAATTAAAAGAGCCTGAATCCGACATCAGTATTCACCGACGTACGAAATCCAGTCTCTCCATTGTACTAACATATAGTAGTTACATTCTCAAAACAGAATAATATTTTACTTCAATTCAGCTATAACTTCCTCAATTTTTGCAAGTTCTGACTGTAGACCACCGCCACTCAAGTACCAAAGTGCACCGTCTAAGTAAACGATTTGATCATTTTTGTAAGCCGTAGTTTTCTGGATAATGTCATTTTCCATGTCCGTATCAATATTAGAATCGCCATTTATTGCTGCTGTTCGATCAATAACGAACAATACTTCAGGATCGAATTCTAATATTGCCTCAAAACCAAAGTTTGAACCATGTGATGATGCCTCGATATCTTCCGTAACAGGTTGGAAACCATATACGTCATAAATATAACCAAAACGAGAATTCGTAGCAAAACCTGATAAGCTACCTTCGTTGTACATCGTTACTAAGCTAGTTTCATAATTACCAGCTAACGTTTCAACTTCTTCAATTGCTTTATCAAATTTAGCAACATATTCGTCCGCTTCCGCTTTTTTTCCAAACATCTTAGCTGCTATATCCACTGAATTTAAAAATGAATTCCAATAATCATCTTGAGTTGTTCCGATAAATACTACATTTGGAGTGATCTCCTTCAATTGGTCATAAAATGCAGATTGGCGTCCAGAAATAAAAATTACATCAGGCTCTAATGCTGCAATATCCTCAAGTAAAGGCTCTTTTAAACTACCAATGTTCGTATATTCATCAGAGTTATATTTCTCTAAATGATCGGGTAATGTATTTCCATTGGCAACACCAACAATGCCTTCTACTCCTAAAGCATCTAGCGTGTCTAGGAAACCATAGTCAAAAACTACTATGTTTTCTGGTTTTTCTGTAAATTCGACTTCTGCAAAGCTATACTCTGTACCGTCTCTATCTTCTGTTCCTGAAATTGTTGGTGAAATTGTCATTGGATAACTTGAACTGTCTCCCTCTACTACTTCATCTTGAGACTCTTGATCCTCTGCTGCTTGTTCTTCTGATGCAGAAGCTTCATCTGTTCCTTTGCTATCTGTGCTGCTTTCTTCATCCGTCCCACACGCTGCTAACATTACTACGAAAACTAAAAATACTATAGCTAATTGCCATTTTTTCATTATTTTCTCTCCTCTTATGTAATATTTTATTATTAATAATGATAATCATTATCATTGATAACAATTATCATTATACTGTTATTGAGCAATACCGTCAATAACATTTTTCATTTTTTTGAATATTTTTACTTAATTTCACTTATATTACATGAAAAAGTCTAGAGAGTTAAATTTAACTGTTTCTCTAGACCGTCTTTCCTATATATCATAAATTGTTCAAGTTTTATACTGCCGAATTGCCTAGTGAAACGTATCATGAGAATAAGGACCGTTAGCTTACGTATGAGAATTAAAATAGACACAAATTCTGCAACCGTTTTGCTCTTGAATCGGAATATTCATATCATAAATTTCTCTCAACGTATCTGAATTAATTATTTCATTTGTTGTACCATTTTTTACAAGTTTACCATCTTTCATAGCGACGATACGATCTGAATAAACAGATGCGAAGTTAATGTCATGTAAGACAATGACAACGGTCCTGCCTAATTCATTTACCAGTTTACGTAGAATTTTCATAATTTGAACCGAATGTTTCATATCTAAATTATTTAGAGGTTCATCTAGTAGGATATAATCGGTATCCTGGGCAATAACCATCGCAATAAAGGCACGTTGCTTTTGTCCACCAGATAATTCATCCAAAAACTGATTTTGCATGTCTATTAAATTCATATACTCCAACGCCTGGTCCACAAATTGCTCGTCTTCAGCAGTTAGTCGCCCCTTTGAATAAGGATATCGACCGAAGGCAACAAGTTCACGGATGGTTAAGCGGACATTAATAAAGTTTGACTGTCGTAATATCGACACACGCTTAGCTAGGTCATTAGATTTCCATTTTTTCACATTATTTTTATCAAGTAATACTTCCCCAGTATCTGCGTTTAATAACCTGCTCACCATTGAAAGAAGTGTTGATTTACCTGCACCATTTGGTCCGATAAATGAAGTGATCGTTCCAGGTTCAATGTTGACTGATACATCTTCTACTACCGTCTTTTTACCGTATCGTTTCGTTAGTTCCTTAATCTCAATCATGCTGCAGCCCTACTTTCCTTTAATAATAAGTAAATAAAGTAAATCCCACCTACAAAATTAATAATCACACTTATTGTAGTTCGTAACTCCAATACATGTTCGACTAGAAATTGACCACCGACTAAGGCCACAATACTAAACAAGCTTGCTCCTAATATTAAAGTCGAATGCTTGTAAGTAACGAAGAATTGATAGGAAAGATTTGCAACGATTAATCCAAAGAACGTTATAGATCCTACCAACGCTGTTGAGGTGGCAATTAATACAGATGATAATATTAAAGTGTTCATTACCATCCGATCATAATTAATACCCAAGTTTATCGCATTTTCACGACCAAGCGACATAACATCCAGCTTTTTCATAATGAAATAACCGTATAGAAACGCGATTAACAAAATTCCCAAAGCAATATATAGTAACTCTGCCTTTACCTTTGTAAAGGATGCAAATAATTGGGATTGCAAGCCTAAATATTCCACAGGATCGATCAATACTTGTAAAAATGTTACAAAGCTTCCTAATAGCGTGCCAATGACCATCCCGATTAATAAAAGTAAGTAGATCGGATATTTATCTGGACGGAATAAATAACGATATAACAATAAAGCAAATACAATCATTGCCGTGATCGCAGCACCAAAATTCAAATATTTATTAATTACCCAAATGGACATCGATCCTGCAAAAAAATAGATTAAGGTCTGTACTACTTCATACATAGAACCAATACCTATTACACTAGGTGTTAAAATACGATTATGGGTGATCGTTTGGAATACGACGGTTGCATACGAAATTGCAACACCTGTTATAACCATTGCAGCAACCCGTATCATACGTCTAGGGAAAGCATAATCAAATCCACCCTTAATATCATAGAATCCATATAAAAGAATACTAATAATCACTAAAATAAATAATAAAATCATTTTTGTTCTATTTCGCATATGCTCTCCCCCTAAGTAACATAATTAAGAAGATCGCACTACCGATGACTGCTACCGTAACGTTAACCGGAATCTCATAAGGGTGAATAATAACACGGCCAATAATGTCACAAATTAATAGAAAGACTACCCCTAATAACATCGTATGTGGAATGATTTTCCTTAAATTATCACCTAAATAAATCGATACAATATTAGGTACAATCAAGCCTAAAAATGGGATAACTCCAACCGTCAACACTACTGTTGTAGAGATAATTGCAACAAGAAATAAGCCCAAATTTAAAATAACTTTATAACTTAAACCTAAATTTTTCGCGAACTCTTCCCCCATCCCCGCAACTGTAAATTTATTCGCATACAGATAGGCTAATACAATGGCAGGAATGCTTACATATAACAGTTCATAACGCCCTGATATAATTAAGGTAAAACTTCCCATTAACCAAGCAGATATATTTTGGATCAGGTCTGCTTCATATGCAAAAAAAGTGGTAATAGATGACAGAATATTACCATACATAATCCCGATTAATGGAACAAAAATAGCGTCTTTAAACTTGATACGATCCAGAATTTGCATAAAAATGAATGTACCAAGTAACGCAAATGCAAAACTAAAAATAATTTGTTGTGTATATGTAACGTTAGTAATAAACAGCATAGAAATTAAGATTCCTAGTTTTGCAGCATCTAACGTACCAGCTGTTGTTGGGGATACAAATTTATTACGACTTAGCGCCTGCATGATTAACCCAGCGATACTCATACCTGCACCCGCCAATATAATCGCTAATAAACGAGGTACTCGACTTATTATAAAAATTTGTGCTTCATCTGAATTCCAGTCAAACAAATCACTAATGCTGATATCAATTGCACCTATAAATAGTGAAATGAATGAAAGTATGATAGTAGTAATTATTAATATCCATAGCTTCATTTTGTAATCCTCATAACCCTGTTAAAATTTATTTATATAATTGAAAATGATTATCATTACTAATGTGAGTTAATTATAATTAATTATGAAAATAATGTCAACCTGAAATTACGCTTTATGAAAGACTCTCGCTCATTTAACACAGTGTAACCGGACATAACTCCCCCCACTTCTTGATTAGCAATGAGAGTAAACGGACGCTTACATTTTGATAGTTTCATTGCACTATATCTTTAATAGAAAAGATATACTAATCTTTTTAACCTTTGAAGATTACGTTATAATAATTAGTAATTCTATTTTTAAGTGAGGGAACGCTCATGATTGTAATTATCGATAATTATGATTCTTTTACATATAACCTAGTACAGTATTACCGACAAATGCGAGAGGATGTCGTAGTATTTCGAAACGACTCGACATCGATTGATGAGATTGCATCATTGAATCCTACTCTTCTTGTTTTATCACCAGGTCCAGGAACACCTACAGACAGTGGGATTTCTTTCCGTGCTTTAAAACATTTTCACAATACAATTCCTGTTTTCGGTGTATGTCTAGGCATGCAAATTATCATCGAATTTTTTGGTGGTAAGATCATTCGGGCTAATAAACCAATGCATGGGATGACAAGTACGATTCATCATGAAAACGTTGGAGTCTTTCACAACTTACCTTCTTTTTTTAATGTTACGAGATATCATTCTCTAGTTGCAAAAAAGAACTCTATGCCTAACACCTTATTAATAACTGCTCAAACAGAGGATCAAACGGTAATGGCAGTAAAACATCAGTTCTTACCGATAGAGGGTGTACAATTTCATCCAGAAGCTATTTTGACGGAATATGGTTATGAACTGTTAGAAAATAGCCTGCACTTGATAGGTAAGTCTGACAACTATCGAAGGGAAGTGTTGTAATTGAATGTCTATCTACAATTTGACTTTAAAGGAATGGAGAGTAGCTTTACACAACCAATAGAAATAATTACTGCAACAAATATAGAAAGTGTGCCCAATGCTTTTACAAAAATAGAAATGGCATTAAAGGAAGGTTATTATGTCGCAGGGTATGTTTCTTACGAAGCGGCACCTGCTTTTGACAATAGTTTTAAGGTAAAGGAAGATACTTCTCTACCATTACTTTGGTTTGGCGTTTTCAAGAAAAAAACAGATGCTATTAAAAAGCAAGAAGCTTTATCTTATTCTATTTCCGCGTGGAAAAATACGATTAGTAATGATCGATATATTCAAATGATAGAGAAAATCAGATCATTAATCAGTCAAGGCAGTACATATCAAGTAAATTTCACGACAAGGTTAAAGGCTCAATTTGAAGGTGATAGGTATTCGTTTTATCAACAATTGTTAAGAAACCAATCTGCTTCCTATAGTGCTTATTTAGATTTAGAGAATTTTCAAATATTATCAGTTTCTCCTGAGCTCTTCTTTCAGGTGGATAATGGAAAGATAGTTACGAAACCAATGAAGGGAACGATAAAACGAGGAAAAACTTTAACTGAAGATTTAGAGTTAAGAGACCAATTGCAAGGATCTAAAAAAGATCAAGCAGAAAATGTAATGATAGTTGATCTATTGAGGAATGATTTAGGGCGAATAGCTAAATCAGGAACGGTTCACGTAGAAAGTTTATTTGATATTGAAACATACCCGACCTTGCATCAAATGACCTCCACTATTACAGCTGAATTAGAAAAGAATAGTGTATTTGATTGGTTTAGGGCGTTATTTCCATGTGGTTCTATAACAGGTGCTCCGAAAGTAGAAACAATGAAATATATTGCAGAATTAGAAGATACACCACGTGATGTATACTGTGGAGCAATAGGATTTATCACTCCTGAACGAAAAGCAACGTTTAATGTACCCATCCGCACGGTTATTATTAAAGATGGACAGGCGACTTATGGAGCTGGTGGTGGAATAACTTGGGAGTCGACCTCTACCGCCGAATATCAAGAGTTAAATCAAAAGGCAGCTGTACTTTATCAAAAACAAAAAGATTTCTCTCTATTGGAATCAATTAAGTTGGAGAATGGTAATTATCCATTATTGCCTTATCATTACAGTAGGTTACATCAATCAGCTGACTATTTTAAAATTCCTATCAATCTTGAACATATAGATAAACATCTGAAAAATCTAGCCCTTGAAAATTCAAAGGGACTTTTTAAGGTAAGGGTACTTGTTCATATAGACGGTAATTTTGAATTAGAATCCCAACCAGTAAAACCTATGTCAAATTCCATAAAAGTAGTTATTGCAAGCAAATCCATAGATAAAGAAAATAACTATCTTTATCACAAAACGACAAATCGGTCCTTATATGAAACTTTCGATCAAGAAAAGCCTGATGATGCCATGACGACGCTCTTGTGGAACAAGGATGGATTTATAACAGAATTCACTATCGGAAACATCGTACTAGAAAAAGCGGGTACTTACTATACACCACCCATCACGGACGGACTGTTGCCCGGTACATTTAGGGAAAAGTTATTAGAAGAAGGCATTTTAATAGAGAAAAGCATACACCTGAAAGATGTAAAAAACTTCGAACAAATATGGTTTATTAACAGCCTGCGAGGTTGGCTAAAGGTTTACCTCCCTTAAATCATAAATGTCGCTAACACAGTACCTTTTTGTTAAAATCAGATTAGAATAAAAAATTAGGAGGCTAACTATGAATGCATATGAAGAATATATGAGAGAAATTTCCCAACCAATGCGTGATGAATTAACAAACGCTGGTTTTGAAGAATTACAAACTCCAGAAGAAGTCAATGAGTTTATGGCAACGAATCAAGAATCGGCTCTTATCGTAATAAATTCAGTATGTGGTTGTGCTGCAGGTCTTGCTAGGCCGGCTGCTATCGAATCCCTTAAAAATGATAAGAAACCTGCAAAAATTGTTACCGTTTTTGCCGGGCAAGACCGAGAAGCTACCGCGCAAATGCGCGATTACTTTGAAGGAATCGAACCTTCATCCCCTTCTATGGCAATAATCGATGGTGGTGAGTTAAAACACTTTATACCACGTGAGCAAATTGAAGGATATGAACCAGAAGATATCGTAGAACAACTAACAACAGCATATCAAAAATATTGCTAAACACTAGCAATAGAACGAAAAATAACCGGCTTGGTTAGCCGGTTATTTTTTATATCTCATTGACATAATAGACAAAAACTGCGAAGAATTGAAAATTTGATTTTACAGGATTATGATGAGTGATCGACCATCGCTACGGAAAAAAACTCCCTTTCCGGGGGCACGGCGGTCTGCTAACTTGATAAAGAAAAACACTTTACCAAGTGGATCTTCAGCTCGTGCTGATACCCCAGGAGTGTCGCATTTTCCCTCCGCTTTGAACAGCCCCCTGTTCTAGTACGAAGAAATAACCTTTATATCAATTATCAATATTCTAGCTATTACTATATTTATAGACCTTTACTAAAGCGAAGTAATTGGACGGAGCTTTTGTGTTCTACTCATCCTATTTTCAAAGTCAGCAGAGTTTTTATTTTAAAGTTTAATTTCACTGTGGAGCGGGTAATTACTTATATATAGAAGCAAAAAAGCAAATGACTTTGCTGGAAAGTCACTTGCTTTTGATTAGCTATTATTGTGCAACACGGCGAACGTGGCCAGAAAATGTTGAGCTCCAGTAGCCACTCATACTCGCAACAGCAACGCCAGTTGAGCTTTGAGCACCGATAAACTTATTGTTTCCTAGGTAAATACCTACATGTCCATTGGTTTTATATGTGTTAAAGAAAACTAAGTCACCTGGTTTTGCTTCACTCATGGATACTTTTGTACCTACTGAAGATAAACCAGAAGTGCTCGCAGGTAAGCTTATACCAGCTTGTCTAAACGCCCAGCTTACAAATCCAGAACAATCAAATCGTCCATTTGCAATATCTGATGCAGTTCTTCCACCGCCAAATACATATACAGAGTTACCGATATAACGATTACCTACAGTCATTGCTGTCTGTAATGCTCCACTACTTGCTGAGACAGGAGCTGATGAGCTACTTGCATATTGTTGGATAGCACCATTGTTACTAGAGCCATTTGATCTTGAAGAAGATGAATTATTTGCCATTTGTTCTTCTGCTTCTTTTAAAGCTTTCTCTTTATTTGCTAAAACTTGATCTTCTATTTTCAAATCTTCTAGAACATCACTGTTTTCTTCTTCCTTCTTACTTAATTCTTCTTTTAATTCTTCGTTCTTTTCTTTCTGAGCAACGATTTGTTTTTGCATTTCTTCATATTCTGTTTTCATCGATTGTAAATCTTCCAATTTATTGTCGAGTTCTACTTTGCTTTTTTCTACTTCTAGTTTATCCTGTTCCTGACTCTCTAAAAGATCTTGATCTGCTTGTGTAATTTTATGTACTAAAGAAACTCGATCAATGAAATCTACGAAACTAGTAGCACCAAAAACGACCTCTATATAACTGGAAGATCCACCATTTTCTTGAAGCGAAGAGATTCTTTCTTTTAATATATCGTTTCTTCGATCAATATTTTTTTGAATTTCGGCAACCCTTTTTTCTAATTTCTCTACTTCAGCTTCCACTGACTGCATTTCTTCTTCCGTTTCTGCTATTACTTCTTCGTTTGCTTCGATCGCTTCTTCATAGCGAATGATATCTTCATTCAACTCTACTAATTCTTCTTTAATTTTATTTAATTCTTCTTCCTTTATATCAATATCAGATTGTATTTCGGAACGCTGTGCTTGTATCTCCTCTTCCGTTTCAGCACTTACTGATTGTACAAAGAACAAACTAGACATGACCGTTACAGCTACTACAGAATTTTTGACTAAACCTTTTATCTCTGGCACTCGTTTCCCCTTCTTTCAAACAAATTTTGATACTTCAGACATTTCTCTATGTAATAGAAAACCTATATTCGTAAAAGTTTTCATGTTGTATATCTTTAGAACCAGACTCATTGTAACATAGAAAGATTTCAACAATGTTATATGAATGTTACAAAAACATTTCAATATTATGAATTCTTATGTTAGAAACTGTCGGATAATAGAATGATAGATTTAAGAAAACCAGGAAGGTCTTTTTTGTAGTAATTTTGAAATGGATAATAGCTTTAAAACCGCTACGGCTTGCCCACTTCGCTTTTACCCATATGGCAGTGTATCCTATACCAAGGAGCGTTTTTCCTTCAGCTAACTTTTGTAAAGAAGTTAGCTGAAGGAAAAACGCCATGGAAAGGGAAGTGGTCAGCCGAAGCGATTGATTCATATACACTATATTTCAAAATGGCTACATTGAAAATGCGGTGATACCGCGGATTATATGATCTCTTTACTTATTAAAAAAGCGAGCCGTGAAATACGGCTCGCTTTTTACTAAAAATCGGATAATGTCTGATTTTTGTTATACAATTTTTTCTTCTGTACCTTATCAAATGCTTTGATAGCTGGCATCATTAGGGCCACTGCTAGCAAACTCAAACTAAAAAATAAAGCTAATCCTTGAAATTGCCACAGTATAAAGATAATTCCAAATGACCCAAGACACATTATTAATGTAGGCATCGGATTTAGTATCATGATAAAAAAAGCACTTTTAATAATTTGAAAGAATTTCATTTCAAAATATACATAAACCGGAAATATATATAATGCTGTTAATGCGAATAGAATACTGATGAATATAAAAGGAATCGTAAATAACATGATATAGTCATTTTGCACTAATGTTATAAATAAAAAATCCAAATATAAAATGTAAGCTATTCCAACCATTAAATATCCCAGTAAATTACTCTGTAATAATGATTGATTAAACGCCTTCCAAAACGTTTTAAAAATAGCAACATCTGGATAACCTGTCATCCACTTTCGAGCAACTGTAAATGTCGCAGCAGTTGCAGGAAATAAGCCAAATACAATTAATCCTAAAATAGTGAAGCCTAACCATAATAAATTCAAATATGCTATTTTAGTTATCCACTCAAATGCTTTATTTAATGCACTCATGCTACTATACCCTCCAATACGTGTAGAGAGGTAATAGTTAGAAAATAACGATTACCTCTTTAAATTCATCCTTTTAATCCACTGGTACTTATACCTTCTACTACATAACGTTGGAAAATAAAGAAGATAATAAAGACAGGTACTAATGATACAACTGACATTGCAAACATTGCACCCCAGTTGGAGACAGTTTCATTACTTAAGAACATATTTAATGCCATTGAAACCGTGTATTTAGATGGACTGTTTAAATATAAAACCGGTCCAAGTAAGTTATCCCATGTCCAATAAAATGTAAAAATAGCTGTAGTCGCTAATGCTGGTACAATTAATGGAAGAATAATTCGATAATAGATCCCAAATATATTGGATCCATCTATAATCGCTGCTTCATCCAATTCTCTTGGGATTGTTCGAATAAATTGAACAAGTAAAAAGATAAAAAATGGATGTCCGAAGTATGCCGGTACAACTAATGGCTTTAGTGAGTTTAGCCATTCTAATTGGGCAAAAATAATATATTGCGGGATCATTACTACTTCATATGGAAGCATTAATGTCATGATCATAATGGCAAACCAAAAATTACGTCCAGCGAAATTAAGTCGTGCAAAACCAAAAGCAATTAATGAACAGGAAATTAAATGGCCAATCAAAACTAATACGACAAATATAGCTGTATTAGTAATAAATGTTCCGAATCCATAATCACCGAAACCTTCCCACCCTTGGGCATAGTTGGAGAAAACAAATGGATCAGGAATTAATTGATCAGCCGTAACAAATATTCGCTCACTTAATTTGAATGAGCTCATCACTAACCAAAATACTGGATACAATAACAGAATGGCAAACCCACCAACGATCACATGATAAATAAGTCTTTTGAGATTTTTTGGCTGCATCGGCTATTTGCCTCCTTCTGATTCATAGTGAACCCAATATTTTGATGATAAGAAGATTAATGAAGTTAAAATCGCAATAATAATCAACATTACCCATGCCATTGCGGAGGCATATCCCATATGGAAAAATTCAAAACCTTGCTTGAATAAATAGAGTGAGTACAACAATGTTCCGTCCAATGGACCACCAGTACCTTTTGAGATAATAAAGGCTGGCACGAATGTCATGAATGCTGCTATCGTTTGCATGATCGCATTAAATAGAATAACTGGGCTTAACATCGGAATAGTAATATTAAAGAACTTTTGAAAGAAACTAGCTCCATCTACACTAGCTGCTTCATAATAACTTTGTGGTATCGATTTAAGACCTGCCAAGAAAATTAACATGGACGAACCAAATTGCCAAACAGATAAAAAGATTAACATCCATAATGCTGCTGTCGGATTCCCAAACCATCTTACCGGATCAATACCCATCGATAATAAAGCAATGTTAACAATTCCATCATCTCCAAAAATGTTCCGCCACATAATAGCTACCGCTACACTACCTCCAATTAAAGATGGTAAGTAATATAAAGTACGGTATAGTCCAACCGCTCGTGAGGCTGTGTTTAATAACATTGCTACCACAAGTGCAAATATAAGTCGAAGAGGTACACCTACAAAAACATAGATAAACGTGATTTTTAAAGAATGTAAATATCTCGGATCAGATGTAAACATTTCCTTAAAGTTATCTAGCCCTATCCACCGTGGTGCATTAAAGAGGTCGTAACTTGTAAACGAAAAATAAAAGGAAGCAATTATCGGAATAATTGTGAAAGCTAAGAACCCAATAATAAAAGGTCCAATAAAGATATATCCCCAAAGGTTTTGTTTCATATTTGTCTGCATTTTTCCAGTGACTCCCTTCCCATTAAAGAGTGATTGAAAAACAATAGCTGACCACTTAAGGATCAGCTAATGCCTTTTATCATGGTGTAACTGTCCATCCCCCTCACAGGGTGCAAAAAGAAGCTAAGTAAGGAGGCCGCGGACGTTAACTACATGATAAATTTTCGTCATCGATCAGTAGGAGTTTTCGACCTGCTGATCGAAGTCTCGTTTTATATTGACGACAATTAGTTTCCTAATATACTTCCTGCTTGTGTTCTAAAATGTTCAGCAGCATCCTCAGGTGTAATTTCACCATAAGCGATTTGTTCTGAGAGATTACTCAATAATTCAATAATTTCGCCTGCACCAGCCGGATCTGCAGCACCCATTTCTGTACTATTCTCTTCTACCCATTCGACGTATTCAAATACTTCTGCCTGGGAAGCTGAAACTTCTTCTTTTAATGCTTCTTTTACAACAGAAGAAACTGGAACACCACGATCACCTAGAATTAATTTATTCGCTTCCACATCGTTAACAAAGTAGCTGATAAATTTAGCTGCTTCTTCTTTCGCTTCCGAATTTTCTGAAACGGAGAAGAACATACTAGGCTTTAAGAACAATCCATCTGCCACATTTGGTCCGGGCATAGGTGCCATTTCGAATTCATGTTCAGAAATATCTTCTAACCCAACAAACTGGTTAGACCATTGGAAGATACCAATACCTTCACCTTTTACAGTTGGATCATCTTCTGGACCAGCTAATTGAGCCAGATAATCTGGAGTAGGCGTAGCTTCTGTTTCTACTTGCTCCTGAACCATGGAGAAGAAGTCGACAAATAACTGATCATCTTTATAACCTAAACCGCTTCCATCTTCAGCATATAAACGTTTTCCATTTTGACGTAAGTAATAGTTGAAAAATACATCTGCTTGGAAACCAGTATCGAAAAACACGCCTGCATCCACTGCTTTTTGAGACATTTCTTGATAATCTTCCCATGTCCAATTTTCTGGAATTTCATCAATTCCTGCTTCGGCTAATAATTCTGGATTATAATGAAAACCTACCGCATTAACACCTAAGTTAAATCCATAAATTCCGTCTCCCACGGTACCACCGTTAACAACATCTTCTGATATGTTTTCAACATCAATCTGATTACCTAAGAATGGATTCAAATCTGCTAATTGTCCATTATCGGCATATTGTGATAAATAAGATAAGTCCATTGCTAGAATATCAGGTAATTCATTTGCTGCAGCCTGAGGAGCTAGCTTTTGCCAATAATCATCCCAACTAGCGTATTCCGGTTCGATCGTAACACCAGGATTTGCTTCTTCATACATTTCGATTACTTCCAGTGTATAATCATGACGTGGTTGTGAACCCCACCATGCAATTCTTAAGGTGACATCTCCTCCACCCGAATCTGCTTCAGAATCTGAATCTGTATTTTCATCTGTTGTTTCTTCAGTTGTATCTGTCTCTGTGTCTCCACCTGCTTCTTCTGATCCTTCATCGCCACCGCAAGCAGCTAACCAAAGAATCATCATCAAACCTAACAGTACTAACAAAGATTTTTTCATTTCTTTCCCTCCCCTTTTTATTCGCTGTAAGCGATTACAGTAATATCATATCAGATTTATTCACGATAGCATGATAGAAAAATCAGTGGTAAATGTTTAAAAAAAAGAGGAATTGAAACCGTTTTATTCAGAATCATTTGTTTTCATTATCTCGGAAGGAGTAAAACCCTTCATCCTTTTAAACAGTTGGCTAAAATACTGAGGGTTATTACCAAAACCTAACCTTTCCGCTAATTCGAATACTTTAATATCTTGCTCAGACTCAATTATTTCAACAGCTCTATTGATTCTGGCATTTGTCACATATGAAGAGAAACGATGACCAGTTTCTTTTTTAAAGGTTTTACCTAAGTAATCTGCATTCATATATAAACAATTATTTGCTAACCATTGCAATGATAATTCTGGATTTTCAATTTCCTCGTTAATGCACTCTAACATTTGACTAATAACCTTCGGATACTTTTTAGGGTGTTCCACTTGATCTACCATTCTACTAAATAAGTCTTTAAAGAAAGTAATAAATTCTGTAATATGTTGAAAATCTTCTAATTTTCCAATCGCTTGTATACGATCTTCTGTCGAATACCTGGAATGTTTACTCATTAACAATAAATAAATTTGAATAAAATAACCCCTTGTCGTTTTGGGACTTATCTTATCCACTTCCAATTGATTAACAAACATTTTTACATAGTTCAAAGCTTCGGCTTGTTGATTTTTTTTCAAATAATACAATAGTTTATCTAGATCCATTTCGATATCAGCGTTTAAATTCTCATAAAAGGACATCCAATTTTTATAGTTAACAACACTATAAGCAGGAAGATAAAATAATTGCTGAATGATATCTTCTAATTTCGGAACATTTTTTAAAGTATCTTTCGTATAACACTCAGTAGATACAACACTATAACCATTTTTAAATGCAGAAGAATACGCATCTAAAAAATCATACACCTCTTTTTCTGAAATTGTTTTTGGCATCATGATAAGAATTTTATTTTCGATAAAAGTTGTAATAACTTCCGATTCATCCCATCGGATTTTAATCGATTCCACTACTTCCGTAATTTGATCGTATGAAACGATTCCATCCATATCAATATACCAGAAGTAAAAGGTTTCTGAAGCATATACTTGTTCTATCAGACTTTTCATTTTCTTGTCTGTAGCGTCTGTTAACTGTTGATACAGAAAAAATTGCCTAACGATTTCCTCTTGCTCGGATAAACTGTTTTTCGTGACTTCTTCTTCCATTACCTTCATATATGTTAGTGCTTTTTCCTCTTCTTGCTTTTCTTTAACCACTTCTTTTAATGCTTCTGCAATATTATTTTCGTTACACGGCTTTAACAAATAATGCTTGACACCATAACGCATTGCTTGCCTCGCATATTCAAATTCATTGTATCCAGATAAAAATATCCATTTTATATCTGGATATTCTGTTTTCGCTTTTTTTACTAATTCGATTCCATCTAACCCTGGCATGGTTATATCTGTGATAACAATGTCAGTTTCGTTTTCGGAAATAAAATCATACGCTTCCATTCCGTTCATGGCTTTTCCAATTAACTCCGTTTGGTGGCTAGACCAATCGACAATCACCGATATACCGTCTAGAATCATTCGTTCATCATCTACTAACAATACTTTGTACATAGGCTTGTTTCTCCTCCTTTGGCAGCATGATGGAAACTTTTGTACCTTTACCGATCACACTATCCACCTTCAACCCATACTCTTCACCAAATAACAACTTAATTCTTTCATTAATATTTCGTAACCCGATACCTGTTCCTTTTGGTTGATATTCTCCAGTTTCAATTTGCTCTAGAAATGCTTTTTGCATGCCTGGTCCATTATCCTCAACATGAATAATAAAGAATCCTTTTTCTTCCATAACAGATAGTTGAATTTTACAAACTCCTATCATTTCCTGCAGCCCATAGCGGATAGCATTCTCTACTAATGGTTGAATAATAAACTTTGGAACTTGCTCAGATAAATAGGAATCTGGTATATCTTTACTAAACTCTAATCTTTCTTCAAATCGATAACTTTGAATGGTTATGTAGTGCTCTGCTATCGATAACTCTTCTTCTAAGGAAATTAATGTGTCCTTCATATTAATGGAGGCACGCAATACATATCCTAAAGATTCCGCCATTTGAGATATTTTCTTTTCTCCCACTATTTTTGCGGACCAATTGATCGACTCAAGTGTATTATAAAGAAAATGTGGATTGACTTGTGCCTGTAGTGTTTTAAATTCTGATTCTTTAATTAATAATTGCTTTTTATAATTTTCTCCGATTAGATAATTGATTTGATTCATCATCTTTTTGAAGTTTTCATGCATTTGCCCTGCTTCATCCCTGGTTAACTCGGTTTCCATTCCAACATCATAATAGTCGAGGTCACCTGTCTGCACTTTTTTCATTTTCTTATTGAGGCTTTCAATTGGATTTATAATCGTACCTGTAAATTTTGTTCCTAAAAAAATCATAAGCAAAAACAATCCAAAATACGTTAGAAAAACAGCTGTTCTTGCTTTCGTTATTACAGTAAACAAATTACTGTAAGGAGTTAAAATCATATAAGTCCAATCCAAATGATTTGCTTCAGAATAAGTAAGAAAATAGCGTTCTCCTTTATATTTGATAATTTGATAACCTTGTTCATTTTTGTTCATATATTCTGATGGATTAATCGAATCGATGCGATGTTCATTGGCAAATACAGTGTTGTCATTCTTATCAAATATTAGAAAATCCGTTTCCTGTTCTTCTAAATTGTTTGTCAGTTCATTCATGATTTCATGAATATCAACACGTACACCTACCGTACCCAGTCTATCAAAGGAGAATTCCAAATACTCTCTTATATCCCTGACCGCCATTACAGTTTGGTCATTGCCTGAAGGTGAGACCCAGTTGACTCCTCCTTCTTCTTCTCTTGCCACTTCCTTCATTGTTTGTAATCTTTCTTTTGACATATTCAACATGAAATTACCACTGGCATATTCTTTATCAAATACATCGTATACCTGGATTGATTGCACATATTTGTTTAGTGCACCTATATGTAATAATCTTTTTCTTAATTCATTTCCAATCATGAATTTATCATAGCTTGAATCGGTACTGCTTAGCTCTTGAAGATAAGATTGAACATAGGAATCCGTCGAAATCTGATAAGATAATCGTTCCATTTTTTTTAATTCTGCTTCAACCGAATTGGTAGATACCTGTAATGCTTGAGCAGATTGACGATATATTTCTTTATTATATAAATTAAAGGCATATTGTAAAATCGATAAACCCCCAATACTAAAAGCGAGTAAAACCAACGAAGTTAGGATTACCATTTTATACTTCAGACGCAAATTCAAATAATATTCACGGATTTTTCGAAACATAATCTCACCTCGCTTTTTAATGTTAACGCTTCCAATTAAGTGCACTATTATTATATGGGTAAATAATAATAGCGTCAATTCTATGAACTATTCTTACATTAATCACCAGGATTTACTATATAAAAACCGAAAGCAAATAAAAAGATAGCTCCCATAATACTTATCAAAATATAAGCAATCAATTCTTTCCATTTTTTATCATTGAATAATTGGACAGATTCTACGCTAAAAGTAGAAAAAGTTGTGAATGCTCCAAAAAAACCGATCACTAGTCCTAAATAAATCGGATCTGAATAATCTCCACTATGGTATTCTCCATAATAAAAACTGAAAAATGTACCTAAACCGAACGATCCCAGTAGGTTAACAACAAGCATCGCAACTGGAAATTGTGGTTGTTTGTTTCTTTTCATCAGTAACACACCGAATAAATAACGACTAACAGCACCAATTGCTCCACCAATGATAAGTAGTGAAATATTCATTTTGCATTCACCTCTTTTCGTTGATTATTTATTTTTGCAGCGAAGCGGGTACCAATTAAATAACCGCAAAACGCGAGCAATATACCACCTAATACAGATCCAATAACATATGTGAATACTTCTATGAATGAAAATGTGGCAAATAAGCTCAATGTATCTGCTGCGAATGTTGACATTGTGGTAAAACCACCGCACAGTCCAACCCCTAAGCCTACTTTCAGCCATTCTTTCCGAATGAGAACAATAAACCAAGCTGTTAAAAATCCTAATAAAAAACTCCCAATAAGGTTTTCTAAAATCGTTCCGATCGGATACACTGAATTGCTTGTTAGAATATTCAGACTGTAACGACCATATGTACCAATAGCTCCACCTATCGCGACCGCTAGTATGTTTTTCCAATGGTTATTCATTAATAAAGCCGCCTTTCTTGGAATGTACCCTCTATCTATATACTTTACATCTTTTCACCTGTATTAGTAAGAGCTTCAGTTAAAAGAATTAGCTTTTGATTAAAATAAAAATTTTTGAGGATATGGTAAAATCACTCACCTTATCTAAAAATTTCTAAATATTACTTGACAGGAATATTCCTGTAATGGAATAATGTAATTAACAACAAGATGTAACATGAAAATAATTATACGACCATTATCGAGTCTATATTCACTGTTAACTAATGGTTAGTAATCTTATCATGAAGTTAACGACCGTCTTCTCTTAGCATTTTTGTAATACTGTGAGAGACAATGAAGGTTTGTTAACATTTGATAAGTAAAAATACGGAGGTGGTATTTTTCAACAGCTTGAATAACAAACCTAAAAAAATATACCAGACAGGAGATTATACAACATGAACGTACAAACATTTCGTGCACTTTCAGAACCCAATCGGCTTGCAATTGTCGAGCTTTTGCTTGAAGAGTCTCTTCCAGTAGGAAAAATTGCTGATAAACTAGATTTAAATCAGCCGCAAACATCTAAGCACCTTCGTGCATTAAGTGAAGCAGGACTCGTTGAAATGCAACCAATAGCAAATCGTCGCATTTATAAGTTAAAGCCAGAACCACTTCAAGAGTTAGACAAGTGGCTTGAATCCTATCGTCAAACATGGGACTCACGGATGGATCGATTGGACGATTATCTTGATGTTTTACAAGGAAAAAAACCACTAAATTAATAATTAAAAATAAGATTAGCAATTGCATAGTTAATACAATTATACAAGCATCACGAAAATCACACTTATAACTTTTTGTATATATAAAGGATGGAGGAATGACAATGTCAATTAATGAATTAAACTCTAGAGTTGAGAACGATAAGGTACTAGTACTGGAACGTACCTTCGATGCTCCGCGTGATCTCGTTTTTCTAATGTTTAAAGAACCGGAACATCTTAAGCATTGGTGGGGGCCTAATGGATGGGAACTTCCCGTTTGCACAATAAATTTCCGACCGGGTGGTTCATGGCATTACTGTATGGAATGTATGGATCGAAACCAAGGAGATTTTTTCGGAATGGTATCCTGTGGAAAAGCTATATATAAGGATATTATCGAGCCAAAAATGATTATTTATACCGATTACTTTTCTGATGGTGATGGGCATATCGATGAAACGATGCCGTCATCAGATATAACGTTAGAATTCATCGATTTGGGTGAGTCGACAAAGCTTATTAATCGAGCAGAATATGTATCTTCTGATGAGTTGAACAAAGTTATGGATATGGGCATGCTAGAGGGTATTACAGAAACTTGGAACCGTCTGCAGGAGCGTCTGAACGAAGTAAAATAAACTGAATCTTTAATCAGGAGGAGATTTTTTATGAGTGAACAAAAAATCATTCCGCACTTATGGTTTAATAATGAAGCAAAAGAAGCTGCACAATTTTATACATCTATTTTCCCCGAGTCTAAAATCACGAGTGTTACGACTATACATGATACACCGTCAGGAGATAGTGATTCTATTTCTTTTAATCTGGCAGGTCATTCATTTATGGCTATAAATGGTGGACCACATTTTCAATTCAATCCGTCAATTTCTTTTTTTATTAATTTTGATCCCTCTAAAGATAAGAATGCTAAGGAAAATCTAGTCAAGCTTTGGGATAAATTATCTGAAGGTGGTACACCACTTATGCCTCTTCAGGAGTATCCATTCAGCAAACAATACGGATGGATTCAAGATAAGTTTGGTCTGACATGGCAGTTGATTCTTACAAATCCAGATGGAGAAGACCGCCCATTTATTATACCTTCTTTAATGTTTGTTCAGGAGGTAAACGGTAAAGCAGAAGAAGCTAGTGATTTTTATCTATCCGTCTTTTATGATACAAGACGTGGTGAGGTCGTCCGTTATCCCTCAGGGATGGAGCCAGATAAAGAAGGTAATGTAATGTTTACAGATTTTATGCTTGAAAAACAATGGCTAGCTGCAATGGACAGTGCTCAAACCCATGACTTTCAATTTAATGAAGCTGTTTCACTTTTAGTTCAGTGTGATAACCAAGAAGAGATTGATTACTACTGGGAAAAGCTTTCCTCGGATCCGAACGCTGAACAATGTGGCTGGTTGAAGGATAAATATGGAGTCTCTTGGCAAGTTTGGCCAAAAGTTATGGGAGAAATGATGGCTAATGGTACAAGTGAACAAATGGAGCGAATAACTAAAGCTTTTCTACAGATGAAAAAATTTGATATTGAGAAATTAGAAGAAGCCTATCGAGATAAGTCAAAATAAAACTTTTATAAATTTAATTCTTTGTGAAAGCTAATAATAAGAAGTGGGTCTATGCTTTCTAAACAATTTGTATAAACCTTACTTCTTTGTAGAAATATACATTGGTTGTCTTATTTTTACTTATTATTCATTAGTTGGAGGTAAAATGATGGAGGTTCCAAAAGCTGCTTATTTAGCTTGCAGACTATTACGAACGGGAAAATCTTAAATAAAAAGAACTATAAACCTGATAAATATAAAAATTCATATATCTTAAGTATTAAAAAGAAAGTGGATGTTTTCTATACATTAACCGCTATTTTACCCTACCTTCGTATCGAACAAAAAAGAAAAAGAGCCGAATGGATTCTAAAATATTATGATATTGTTACAGTAAGAAATGGAAAATACTCAAAAGAGAAATTAATTAAAAAAATGGAATTTGAAAATAACTTTTTTACACTTAATTAATAAGCGAATAAAAATCAAAGATCATTATTTTCTTTAAAGCACAATAAAAAACCACCAATTATGTATTGGTGGAGACGGTGGGACGTGCTATTCCATGCTTTCGTCATGGCACTGACTATATCTTGAACCTGTTTAATGCTAACAGGTTCTTCGGCGTATTATGCAAAATGCAGATTTACTTTCGTATGCTCGAAAGTAGTATTTTACATCTTAGTACTACCTAAAAGGTAGCCTATAAGTCGATACACGGCTGTTGGATCACTCCACACACCGCTCGGTATTGCCTTATTACCAAAAAGGTAACGTAGGTTTCACCGATAAAGCCGAATTTTCACTTATGTGTTACCACATAAGGCGACTAATTACTAATCGAACCCACGTCCAAGGATATCGGCACTCAGGCGTCTACACGCATAGTTGGTATATTAGTTGTTCGCTAGCTCTTCTGCCTACCAACAGGCGTCCGAGTAGCTAGTCTGATTAGACTCTTCTACAAATCCACAGACGGAGGATCGTAGCGTAGCCCACTAATAAGTGAGACCCTTCGATCTATCACATGGGCGATGATAGGAAGGATCCTTTAGGCAGTGCTTACGCAGCTGCTAAAGAGTAATTGTTTTCTTTGCCAGTTATTATTGGCGATAACGTTTTACGAGTCGTAACCTCGACGCGCAACCTGAGCTCGACCTACCCCTGTCGAATCCGGAACGTCCCCATATAAATATAGGGCATACGGACAAAAGCATTCAAGCTTACTTTATTCAATTATAGATGTCCTGCCGATGTCTCTATTATAACACATTGGAAACAGATTTCAAGGTAATGAAACTGGTAAATACTAGTTCAATCGATCTTTGATAGCTCGATCCATATCTCGTTTCGCTTGCTTCTGTTTTAAATCTTCTCGTTTATCAAATTTCTTTTTACCTTTACCAAGTCCAATTAATACTTTTGCAAAACCATTCTTAATATACACTTTTAAAGGAATAATTGAATAACCTGCCTGTTTACTCTCACCAATTAATTTATCAATTTGCTTTCGATGTAATAGCAATTTTCGGGCTCGAGTTGGCTCATGGTTAAAACGGTTTCCCTGTTCATAAGTCGAAATATGCATATTATTAATATATGCTTCCCCTTGCTTAATGGTAGCGAAACTATCTTTTAGATTAACCCGTCCTGCTCTAATAGATTTAATCTCTGTACCTTGTAAAACTAGCCCTGCTTCATATGTTTCTTCTATAAAATAATCATGATTTGCTTTTTTGTTTTGTGCTATGACCCTGCTTTGATTTTTCGCCATATCCGTTCCTCCTATTGTTACCGTGACACTTATTTTAACAAAAAAAAGAGAAACGTGCTAATCCTTATCTGTGCGTAGAGAAATAAAAGTAGAAAGGCTAAAAAAGCTTTTCTACTTTTTCTTTTTCTTTCTACCACCGTTTTTCTTCTTCTTGCCACCTGCTTTTTGTGATTTTTTTGCTGTCTTTTTTAATTTATTGTTATCCCGCTTCGTTTCGATAACTTTACCTTTCGTATGAGGACGGTTCTTTCTAGGTTTCATCCCTAGTATTTCAAAATCAACCGCTCTTTCGTCCAAATTGACTTGAGCTACTTTTACCGTAATTGCATCGCCTACCTGGAAGACATTACCGGTACGTTCACCGATCATAGCATAAGCCTTTTCATCAAAATGGTAATAGTCATCAGTCAGATAACTTACATGAACAAGACCTTCAACTGTATTAGGGAGTTCTACGAATAAACCAAAATTGGTAACAGAACTTATGACACCTTCATACTCTTCACCTATCTTATCCTGCATGTACTCCGCTTTTTTCAAGTCATCCACTTCACGCTCTGCATCTACTGCTGCACGTTCTTTTAAAGAAGCTTGTTTAGCGATATCTGGCATACGGTCTTTCCAATGGTTACGCGTTTTCGCATCTAATTTTTTTTCAACTAAATAGGTGCGAATTAAGCGATGAACCGTTAAGTCAGGATACCTTCTAATTGGTGATGTAAAGTGGGTATAAAATTCTGTTGCCAATCCGAAGTGGCCAACCCCTTGTGGATCGTATTTCGCTTGTTTCATCGAACGTAACATAAGCTTGGAAATAATCATTTCCTCTTCAGCTCCAGATACTTCATCCAATACATTTTGTAATGCTTGTGGATGTATCTCATTTGAAGAGCCTTTAACGACATATCCGAACCTTGCGATAAATTCAAAAAAGGTTTGTAATTTTGATGGATCTGGGTCCTCATGAATTCGGTGGATAAATGGTACATCCATCCAATGAAAATGCTCCGCAATCGTCTCATTTGCACATAACATGAATTCTTCAATTAAACGTTCACCGACGGAACGTTCCCGGATCACTACATCATTTGCTTTACCTTCGTCATCTACAAGTACTTGTGCTTCTTTAAAATCGAAATCAATCGCACCACGGCCAAAACGCTTACCGCGTAATATTTCTGCAAGCTTCTCCATATCCTGAAACATAGGTACTAACGATGAATATCTTTCCATTGTTTCTTGATCTTTATCAGCTAGTATTTGGTTTACTGCTTTATAAGTCATTCGCTCTGTTGTATTAATTACCGCCTGAAAAATGTCATGGTTTACAACTTCACCCTTAGGAGTAATTTCCATATCACAACCAAGTACAAGACGGTCCACCTGGGGATTTAATGAACAGATTCCATTCGATAAGCGATGCGGAATCATTGGAATGACACGATCAACCAAATAAACGCTTGTTCCACGTTCATAGGCTTCACGATCAATTGGTGAACCTTCCTTCACATAATGTGTAACATCTGCAATATAAACACCTAGTTTATAATTGCCATTTTCTATTTTTTTCACAGTAACTGCATCATCTAAATCTTTTGCGTCTGCACCATCAATTGTTACGATCACTTCGTCTCGAAGGTCTCGACGATCTTTTATTTCTTCTTCTGTTATTTCCTCGGAAATACTCTCTGCTTGTTCTAGAACTTCTTGAGGAAAATCAATTGCAATACCGTTTTTATAAATGATCGATAAAATATCCATACCTGGATCATTTTTATGACCAAGAATGTTAATTACTCTACCTTCCGCACTCATTCTACCTTCTGGAAATTTAGTGATCTCAACAATCACTTTATGTCCACTTACTGCTCCCTTAGCTTCTCCCTTTGGAACAAAAATGTCATTGGGAATTCGTTTATCATCAGCAATTACAAATCCGAATGCTCCATTATCCTCATAAGTACCGATAATTTCTTTCATATTCCGCTCGATGATTCTGACAACGACACCTTCTGCACGTTTCCCATCATCATCACGGTGATCAACACGAACGAAAACTTTATCACCATTCATCGCTGACGATAAATCCGCATGGTTAAGATATACATCTTCCATTGTCTCATCGTCAGGTAATAAAAAGGCAAATCCTTTTGCATGCATTTGGATCGTGCCTCGTATTAGATTCATCTTCTCAGGTAATCCATAACGATTTTTTCGTGTTCGAATTAGCTCTCCATGTTCTTCTAGTTCATTTAGCGTTTTAATTAATTCTGTAAATTGGTCTGCATCCTCTAACTCAAGAACATCCTCAAGTTCTTGCACAGACAGTGGCTTTGTAGCATTTTCTTTAAAATAATCTATAATTTGTTGTTGTAAATTTGCCATATTACGCTTCACCTCTTTCTTATTTTTTAGTATGGCTATTACCAATCAAGTGATGCGAGGAATTCTTCAACATCTTGATGTAATTGGTCTTTATCTTTACTAAATGTAATGGCATGTCCTGCATTTTCATACCATTTAATATGCTTATTATCTGATTCTACATTCTCATAAATATAATTCGCACTTTTTGGATTAATCATTTGATCGTGAGTTGCTTGTGCGACAAATGTCGGGGTATAAAGCATATCGACATTTTCTTTCACTCTCGTGATCGACTTTTCAATTTGTTGAAACAATTCTTTAGAATTCGTCAAAAGGTTGTCTACTTCCTCTTTGATAGTTTCTTCATCTTTTTTTTCTAATTGCTTGTATTCTTTCGCGAATTGTCTAAATCCAATTGTTAATTGTTCTTCATTATCAAAGAACATTGGAGAACACATCGTTACTACGCCTTGGAGAGGATTATTGCAAGCAAGTCGCAAGCCTAGAACTCCCCCTAATGATAAGCCTGCAACCGCAATTTTTTGATAACCCTTTTCTTGTAAATGCTGATAGGCTTCTAGTACGTCTTCCCACCATTGTTCAGCGGTCGCCTCAACTAATTCTTCTGGTGATGTGCCATGTCCGCGATAAATCGGTGCATAGCATGTATAACCTAAACTGTTTAAATGTCTCCCTAACATTCTGACATCTGCCGAGTGTCCAGTGAAGCCATGTAATAGTAATACCGCACGTTCGTCTCCTTCAAACATAAATGGTTGAGGTTGTTTCATTTTCATGATGGTCACTCCTTTCGTATCTAGTAAATATTTCTAAGTTTACTACACATTTAATTACTTTACTAAAGAAAAACATCCTCTGCATTAGTGCTGAGGATGTTTTAATTGATGCTATTATATTGTCCTATTTCTGGATTATAATAAATACGCAATCGCAAATGTTAGAACAAACAGTAACACACCAGTTACGATCGTTCCACGATGCAATACAGCATCGACACCTTTTGCTTTTTGTTTACCGAATAATTGTTCTGCTCCACCTGAAATTGCTCCAGATAGTCCTGCGCTTTTTCCTGATTGTAATAATACAAATACAATTAATACGATGGCATCAATAATTAATAAAGTCATTGCAACGGTTAACATGTTGCAAACCCCCCTTAGACGTACAAATACATATTAACAATGTAGCAAAAAGTATCATAAATAGCAAGAAGTTTTTCTAAATCGATCACCATCATCATGGTATGATATATTTAAGTAGAGATCAAGACCAACTCAATCTAATATTTAAACTATACTGCGAAGTACCTGAATAGTAATTTTGAAATAAGGTAAGTGTGTATCAGCCGCTTCGGCTTGCTCACTTCGCTTTCCAGGGGCATGCTCTTCAGCTAACTTTTTCAAGCGGTCTGTGCTTGAAAAAAGTTAGCAGAAGGGAAAATCCCACGGAAAGGGGAAGTGGGCAGCCGAAGCGAATATTTAATAATTAGAATATTTCAAATTTACCACTTAGATTTATAAAATACCCATCAGTTACTTCGCAGTTTGTGTCTACAAGGAGGTTAAGTATATGTATGAAGAGTCGTTTTGGTATCATACTAATGATCAACATCAGCTTTTTGTCAGGTGTTGGCGGAATACGGTACAACCAAAAGCGGTTGTACAGCTTGCTCATGGTATGGTCGAACATATTGAAAGGTATAACGAATTTGCTACATATTTGGCAGATCAGGGCTTTATTGTATACGGTCATGATCATCGCGGACATGGAAGAACAGGGGAAAAAGCTGACAGTTTAGGCTTTTTTGCAGAAAAGGATGGGTTTGAACGTGTGGTGCAAGACTGTATCGAACTAACAGAATTCCTAAAGAAAGAACATCCCTCTCTTCCTGTTTTCCTCATTGGACATAGTATGGGTTCTTTTATCAGTCGTCGTTATATCATGTTAAATCCAGAATACCTTAATGGAGTAATATTAGTAGGAACGGGATTCCAGCCATCAGGTTTACTCAAATTTGGAAAAGGGATGGTCAAATCCGTCCGTTTATTAAAAGGGAAATTATCTCCTTCACCATTAATGAATAACCTTACCTTTTTGGGCTATAACAAAAAAACGGATAAACATACTAAGTTGGATTGGCTCTGTTCCAACCCAACGGAAGTTAAAAAATATCAAAAAGACCCATTGTGTGGTTTTATACCAAGTCTTCAATTTTTTTATGATTTTTATAAAGGTATTGAAAGTATTCAATCAAAAGCAAATTCGTTTCATATACCTAAAGATCTTCCACTACTATTTCTAAGTGGAAAAGAAGATCCTGTTGGTCAGTATGGAAAGGGAGTTGAAAAGACTGTTTCCTTTTATCAATCAATCGGGATGGAGTCTATTGAATATCACTTATACAATTATAGTAGACATGAGTTATTAAACGAAACGAATAAAGAAGAAGCATTCCAAGACATTAGCGAATGGCTAAATAGGCAAATTGCTTGTAAGAAAAGCACCCAATACGTATAATTAGCATGCTACACATGATTTCCCTTGAAATATGACCCATAAAAAGAGTAAAATTAAGTTGTAGTATTATCTAAAATCATATTACTTAGGAGGTTTTTTATTATGGCAGTAGAAAAAACAGTAACAATCACAGACGAGACAGGGGTTCACGCACGTCCAGCAACAGTACTAGTAAATAAAGCAGGTAGTTTCGCATCAGATATGAACTTAGAATATAACGGTAAGTCAATTAACCTTAAATCAATTATGGGTGTTATGTCTCTAGGGATCCCACAAGGTGCAGAAATCAAAATTGTTGCAGACGGTTCTGACGAGCAAGAAGCTCTAGATGCAGTCGTTGAAGTAATTAAATCAGAAGGTCTAGGAGAGTAATTTTTAAATGAGTTCATTAACAGGTATAGCAGCATCTAACGGGATAGCTATAGCTAAAGCTTATAAATTAGCTATTCCTGACCTTTCTTTTGAAAAAAAGAATGTAGAAGATACGAACAGTGAAGTAGACCGTTTAACGAAAGCCTTAGATATTTCCAAATCTGAATTGGAAAAGATTAAAGAGCATGCTCGCACCTCATTAGGTGACGAGCATGCAGAAATTTTTTCTGCTCACTTGTTGGTTCTAAGTGATCCTGAATTGATTAACCCAATTGAGGACAAGATCAAGACTGATAGTGTAAATGCTGAATTTGCATTAGACGAAACAGCACAAATGTTTATTCAAATGTTCGAAAACATGGAAAATGAATATATGAGAGAACGTGCCGCAGATATTAAGGATGTAACCAAACGTGTGATGGCACATTTATTAGATGTATCATTTCCTAATCCAGCTTTAATAGATGAGCAAGTCGTTGTAATCGCAGAAGACTTAACACCGTCGGATACGGCACAATTGAATAAACAATTTGTACAAGGTTTCACTACAAATATTGGTGGACGTACATCACACTCCGCCATTATGGCTCGCTCGCTGGAAATTCCTGCAGTTGTAGGAACAAAAGATGTAACAGAACAGGTGAAACAAGGAGATATCTTAATTGTTGATGGCATCGATGGTGAAGTTATTATTAACCCATCAGAGGAGCAAGTAAAATCCTATCAACAAAAACAAGAAGACTTCGAGAAACAAAAACAGGAATGGGCGAAATTGAAAGACGAACCTTCCGTTTCAAAAGATGGGCACCATGTGGAGCTTGTAGCTAATATCGGTACACCAAATGATGTCGAAGGTGTTTTAAATAATGGCGGCGAAGGTGTCGGCTTATACCGGACAGAATTTCTATATATGGGTAAAAACGAACTGCCAACAGAAGATGAGCAATTTGATGCTTATAAATCTGTTCTGGAACAAATGGGTGAAAAACCTGTTGTTGTTCGTACGCTTGACATTGGTGGCGACAAAGAGCTGCCATACCTTGAATTACCTGAAGAGATGAATCCCTTCCTCGGTTTCCGTGCCATTCGTTTATGCTTAGAGCGCGATGATATTTTCCGTACACAGCTACGTGCACTACTTCGTGCAAGTACATATGGAAATTTAAAGATCATGTTCCCTATGATCGCTACCTTGGATGAATTCCGTCAAGCGAAAGCACTACTTCTTGAAGAAAAAGACAAGCTTACACAGGAAGGTACTGATGTATCAGATGATATCGAAATCGGTATTATGGTAGAAATTCCTTCTACCGCTGTAATTGCTCGTCAATTTGCCAAAGAAGTCGACTTTTTCAGTATCGGAACAAATGATTTAATTCAATATACATTGGCAGCTGACCGTATGAATGAACGTGTTAGCTACTTGTATCAACCATACCATCCTGCAATCCTTAACCTTGTCCATAATGTGATTGAAGCAGCGCATGCTGAAGGAAAATGGGCAGGTATGTGTGGAGAAATGGCTGGCGATTCGATCGCGATTCCTATTCTTTTAGCTCTAGGTCTTGACGAATTCAGTATGAGCGCAACTTCTATCCTACCAGCTCGTACACAAATCAAAGACTTATCTAAAGAAGAATTAGCTTCTTATAAAGAGCAACTACTTAGCATGAACACGGCAGACGATGTAGAAGCTTTTGTCCGTGAAAAGACAAATCAATAATTAAAGAACAACTGAATTTCCATCTTAGTTGTTCCGATATAATTAACAAAAAACGCTTGGATTTTTATCTAAGCGTTTTTCACGTTAGGAATGTATTGGATTTGATGAAATGCGAAGCAGTTTCACCTGTTTTCCGTTATTTTTGAAGATACAACTTTGTCATCCTCGATTATTATTTCATATGTTGTTTGTAAATCATCCTGAAGTATGATCACCTCATAAATTGTAGCGTTATCAGAAACTCCAGCTCTTGCCTTCATATTCTTTGAAATATTATCAATTTCATAGTCACCGTCTATGACAGTATTAAAATGAGGTTCGATTATATTCTTTTCAAGATCACTTTGTAAATTAAAATTTGGAAGTATCATAATCAAAATTATAATTGACAGTGGTATAGCGATAAGAAAAAATATTTTAATATCAAATTTCTTTTTCTTAGCAGTTTCCATATTCAATCTCCTTTTTAAGCAAACATTACCACTTATATATTAACATACAATTCCTGTTTTCATTTTATCTTTTAGTAGTTCGGACAATAATTGTGATTATCCTACCTCAAGATATTATGAGGTTCGAGCCATACGGACAGCTAAGCCGAGATAAACGTTTGATTTTTACCATTTGCTTTTGCCTGATATAATAACTTGTCCGCCTCTACAAATAATTGTTGGGAAGACAATCCTTTTCGACCTTCTGCCAGCCCTATGCTAATAGTAACTGGATTATCAGCCTTTATTTCATGATGATATTCATCTTTCAATTTGATTCTGATGGTTTCAATTAATTGAAAGGTTTCTTCTAGCGTTTTATTCTCCAATACAACGATGAATTCTTCACCACCATATCGAAACACTTCATCATCCAGTGATATTTGCCGTTTGATTGTTTGCGCAATCCTTTTCAAAATAATATCGCCTACATGATGACCATAGCTGTCATTGATCGTTTTAAAATCATCAATATCGATAATGGCTATTTGAAAGAAGGCTTTATTGTTTAATTGTTGGATAGCTTGTACATTAGCTATATATTCACGAAATACCTTTACATTATAAATTCCTGTTAAACTATCAATTTTCGCCTCTTTTTCTAATAATACACTTTGACTTCTCATTCTCTCGCCCAGAAGAGACTGTGCGATTATAATGCCAGTAAGTAAGGCATGTAGTGCTAATAAAGGAATCAGATAATATATCGTATTGTCAGTTTGAAAGACTTCTGTACCATATTTGTTTACATAATAGTATGTGTAGATTAAGTTAGCTATTCCCATTAACAAGACCGGTTTATAGTTAAAGTATAACGATAAAACAACCACATAAAAAAAACTAAACATATAACCTGTTATGTAATGCTCAAAAAAATAAGGTTGAATGGCAAATATAAAAACCAGTAGATATTGGAGACCGTTTGTAAATATCCTTCTCCAAATAAGGAATGTAGGTATAAAGTAACAAACAACCCCACCAATAAATAATTCCAGTCCTATCTTAACGCCCAGACCAGGGATCGCTACAAGGCTGCCAACTGTTAATAATATCCAACAAGTACTGATTAATAATTTATTACGCGCATGTAAAGAAAAAACTTCTGAGCTTTTCATTGATGTCACCGCCTGAATTCGGTTTAAACTACTTTTATTATAGTTCTTTATTCCTAACTAAGCAATAAAAAAGAGTTACCAGCCTAACATGCTGATAACTCTTCTTTTACATCTTCCACTTATTTGAGCGGTTCATTAACCATAAAAAGTAAGGGGCCCCAATAATTGCGATAATGATACCTGAAGGAATTTCTTTAGGCACCAGCAGAGTTCTGCTAAGTACATCCGCTATCATTAGAAATACACCACCTAACAAAGCCGATGTCATAAATAATTGTTTATGCGCTGGTCCTAAAAGCATACGAGCAACATGTGGAGCAATTAATCCAACAAACCCAATAGTTCCAACTGTTGCGACACTGGCAGCTGCTACAATCGATGCTAATAATGCTAAATAAAATCGAGTTTTTAGCACAGGTAAACCTAATCCTTTTGCTGTGTCATCCCCCAATGCAAGTGTATGAATTCGATCACTAATTAAGAAGACGATCGGCACCAATATAATCAAAGGTCCAACAAGATAATATAATAATTCTGTCCAACTTTTAGCATAAGTTGTCCCTGACAGCCAAGTTAATGCAGAAGCAACGGCCATATCTGAGCGTACTACAATGATTTGAATGATCGCAGAACCAAAAGCAGAGACACCTATTCCTAATAAAGCTAATAACGCTGGTTGAAAATCTGCTCGATAAGCTAACACCATAACGATTAAGAAGGCTATAATTGCACCAGTAAATGCCCCCACCGGCACCCATACTGCTGAAACCGATCCTATAAAAAGGAAAATCATTGCACCTACACCTGCACCGGAAGTGATACCGATAACCGATGGATCTGCTAACGGATTTCGTAAAACTCCTTGAAAAATATAACCACTGATTGCAAGTAAAATACCACTTCCTGCTGCTACGAGTAATCGAGGCAAACGTAAATCCAATGCCATATTTTTAATAAAGGTATCATTATTCATAAATATCGCTTGAAACGTTTCTACTAATTGTATGCCTTTGTTTCCTGTCGATATCCCAATAAAAAGTGTCAAAAGTGCAATCGCTACTAAAATAGGGATAATCCATCTTTGGAATTTTACAGATTTAATCTGTCCTGCTAATATTCCTGTATCCTTACTGCTATAATTTTTGTTTTGTTTTCTCATAATAAGAAAAATTAACCATGGCGCACCAATAAATGCTGTGATTGCACCAACAGGTAGCTCAGAAAAAGTTGGATCTAAAATTCTAGCAAGTACGTCTGCTCCTATTAAAACAATTGCTCCCCACAAAAAGGAACCTAAAATAACCAAATAGTGTTTTTGAAAACCAAGCAGTTTTATTAAATGAGGTGCAATAATTCCTACAAAACCGATCGGACCCACTACACTCACAGTGACGGCGGTTAGAAATACGGCTAGAGTTATGGTTATGATTCTCGTTCGTTCTATGTTTTGCCCTAAACCAGTAGCCACCTCATCACCTAATTGAAATAAATCAAGCGATCTCGCAATTAAAAGTGAACCGACCATCCCTACGAAAATAAAAGGATAAGTAAACTGAACCCCTTCCCAATTATTTTGAACTAAAGTACCTGATCCCCATAAAAATAAACCAGCTGTTTCATTTTCAAAGAAAATTTGCAACATTGACGTAAATGCCGAAAACATCATGGTAACTACCATTCCAGCAAGCACCATTTTAACGGGGCTTGCGTTTGCTACACCTGCTAATGTATAAACTAAAACAGCAGTCAAAATACCACCAACAAATGCAACTAGTAAACCACTCCAACCACTAGTTGAAGATATAAACACACTAGCAAACACGACAGCAAAATATGAACCGGAGTGGATTCCAAGTGTACTAGCAGAAGCCAGTGGATTTTTCGTGATTGTTTGTAATAACGCACCAGAGACTGCCAGTGCTCCACCTGCTAAAACACCTATTACGGCTCGCGGCATTCGTAAATATCTTATGGTGTGGTGTTCTAACACATCTTTTGGAGCAAATATTGCTTCTAATATTGTCTTTGGAGCGATCGAGACACTTCCCTGATTCATATGTATAAATAATAATAAAAGCAAAAGGACGGTTCCGCCCCCAAAGGTCAGAACCGTTCTTCCAATATATGTTTTAGTTTTCGTTACCATAAAATCACTTCGCTTGTATTAATGCTTCTTTAATCTGGTTTGCAAAAACTCCCGCAGATAGTGGTCCACCAAATGTCCATGTATCCCCAGGTAATTGGTACGTGCTCTCCTCTTTAACAAATGCTAACTCTTCCCATGCAGGATTTCCGGCCAGTTGATTAGAGAAAATGTTATCATCTTCTTGTACAATATAGAAAAATTGTGCATTTTGTGCTGTCTGTAATGATTCTACACTAGTTTCGTCAAATCCGTAAACTTGGAACCCTTCAGATTCGTAAGCATTTTCTAAACCTATCTTCGTCATGATCTCAGTTGCCATTGCATTATCTTTAAATAAGCGAATGACCGGGGAATTGTCAGAGCTATATGCTTGAGCTAAGACAAAGTCAGTGTTATCAACACCTGCTTCATCGATTTCAGTCTCAATATCGCTATATGTTTGATCTAAATCAGCTAGAAGTTGATCTGCTTTATCTTCTTTTTGTACCAATTTAGCCATCTCTTTAAATGTCGATTCCATTTCTTCGTATTGTGTTCCTTCTCCCTCTTCAGGGTAGGAATTATAAGCAAGTGTAGGCGCGATTTCTTTTAAGCTATCCATGATCGCTTCATGCCGGAAATTTGCCGTGATAATTACATCTGGCTCAAGCGCTTGAATCGCTTCTAAATTTGGTTCTTGTCTCGTTCCAACATCTTCTACATCTTCACCAACTTCAGGTTCAATATTTACCCAGTCATGATACCCTTCAATATCTGCCATACCCACTGGCTGTACATCAAGTGCTAGCAAATTTTCGGCATATACCCATTCTAAGACGACAATCCGCTCAGGCACTTCATGAAAGGTCTGCTCTCCATACACATCTGAAACAGTGATAGATGTTTCTTCACTTGTCTCTGACTCATTAGCCTGTTCTTGATTTTGTTCTTGTCCTTGTTGGTCGTCCTGATCTGATTCAGTACTATCCTCTCCACAGGCAACTAAAATAACACTAATAAACATGATAAATGCGATAAAAAATAACTTTTTCATAAGTATGTCCCCTCTCTTACATTATGTATTTTTTTGTGTGGTGGCAAATATAATCCGTTTATCGGATAAACGGGGGCTTTTCCTTTGCGTGTTGGGCGATATATGCGTTTAACGGACAAAAGGAGTGCTTTTTCTCAGCGCTGAATGAATATAAAACCTCATCTAATTGAAAAAGATTATCATTTGCACTACCTAAAATAATACACATTAAATAAATGCTTGTCAATTATATTTTTCAAATAAAAAGTCCAAACGATTATCAATAATCGTTTGGACTTTAGACACTCTTAAACTTATTTATTTAGGTTATAGAATGCTGTCTTTCCAGCATATTTTGCTGTTCCAATTAGTTCGTCTTCAATGCGAAGTAACTGGTTATATTTTGCTACACGGTCTGTACGAGACGGTGCACCTGTTTTGATTTGACCAGCATTTGTAGCCACTGCAATATCAGCAATTGTTGCATCTTCTGTTTCACCTGAACGGTGCGAGATAACAGCCGTATATCCAGCAGTTTTCGCCATTTCGATTGCTTCAAATGTTTCTGTAAGTGTACCGATTTGGTTTACTTTTACAAGGATAGAGTTACCTACACCTTGTTCAATACCTTGCGCAAGACGCTTCGTATTGGTAACAAATAAATCGTCACCTACTAATTGTACTTTGCTTCCGATACGATCTGTAAGAAGTTTATGACCTTCCCAGTCATTTTCATCTAGACCATCTTCGATTGAGATGATTGGATACTTATCTGTCATTTCTTCATACCATGCAACCATTTCTTCTGAAGTACGGACAACACCTTCACCTTTAAGGTTGTACTTACCATCTTCATAGAACTCAGAAGATGCTACGTCCATTGCAAGCTTCACTTCTTCACCTGGTTTGTAACCAGCTGCTTCGATTGCTTCAATGATCGTAGACAGTGCTTCTTCATTTGATTTTAAGTTTGGTGCGAAACCACCTTCATCACCAACACCTGTGTTATATCCTTTGCCACTAAGTACTTTTTTCAGGTTGTGGAAAATTTCTGCACCCATACGTAGTGCTTCACGGAAAGTTGGCGCACCTACAGGCATGATCATGAATTCTTGAATATCTACGTTGTTATCTGCATGCTCTCCACCATTAAGGATGTTCATCATTGGTGTTGGAAGTGTCGTAGCATTAAATCCACCTAAGTACGTGTAAAGTGGTACTCCTAGGTAGTCTGCCGCTGCATGTGCTGCTGCCATTGATACACCAAGGATTGCATTTGCACCTAGTTTACCTTTGTTTTCTGTACCATCAATTTCTAATAAAAGTTGATCAATGACAACTTGACGAGTAACATCAATACCAAGTAATTCTGGTGCAATTACTTCGTTGACGTTTTCTACTGCTTTTAAGACACCTTTTCCAAGGTAGCGGTCTTTGTCACCATCACGTAATTCTACTGCTTCGTGTTCACCAGTGGAAGCACCACTTGGAACTAGTGCGGAACCGAATGCTCCTGTTTCTGTATAAATTTCAACTTCAACGGTTGGGTTACCACGGGAATCTAATACTTCGCGTGCATAAACATCTGTAATAAATGGCATAATATAAAACTCTCCTTTTAATGAATTATTTTTTAATAAGGCTTGCGCCGGTCATTTCTTTTGGCAGATTCACTTCTAATAAGTCTAATAATGTTGGTGCAAGATCTGCTAAGATACCACCATCTCGTAATTCAACGCCATCTTTTGTTACGATGACAGGAACCGGATTGGTTGTATGGGCAGTCATCGGCTTACCTTCTTCGGTTAACACTTCATCAGAGTTACCATGGTCAGCTGTGATGATTGCATTTCCACCTTTTTCAATAATCTTGTCAACAATTTTACCTAAACACTCGTCAACCGTTTCAATTGCTTTAATCGTTGGCTCCAACATACCTGAGTGACCTACCATATCAGGATTTGCAAAATTTAAAATAATCGCATTTTGCTCGCCCTTATCTAGTTCTTCTAAAAGTGCGTCTGTTACTTCATATGCACTCATTTCTGGTTGTAGGTCATAGGTTGCGACTTTAGGTGAATCAATTAATATACGCTTTTCACCAGGAAATTCCTTTTCACGTCCACCACTCATGAAGAAGGTAACGTGCGGGAATTTTTCTGTTTCTGCAATACGTAATTGATTTAAATTGTTTTGCGCTAAAACTTCCCCGACTGTATTATCTAGGTTCACCGGCTCATAGGCCACATAACCATCAACAGTTTCACTAAAGTTTGTAAGACACACAAAATGGATATCTTTCGGTGCTTTAGCTCCTCTGTCAAAGTCACGGAAATCTTCATTTGCGAAGGTACGAGATATTTGAATAGCACGGTCTGGTCGGAAGTTATAAAAGATCACAGAATCTTCATCTTGAATCGTTGCTTTCGGCTGGCCATTCTCATCCGTAATAACGGAAGGAAGCACGAATTCATCATAGATTTCATTCTTATATGAATCTTCAACTACTTCAATAGGATCTGAATAGGTTGGACCTTCACCGTTTACCATCGCATCATACGATTTTTTAACACGATCCCAACGTTTGTCACGGTCCATCGAGTAGTATCGACCAGAAATGGTAGCAAATTCACCCACGCCGAATTCATCCATTTTGGCTTGTGCATCTTTAATATATTTTTTTGCTGATTTTTGACCAACATCACGGCCGTCTAAAAAGGCATGTACATACACTTTTTTAAGACCTTTATCTGCTGCTAGTTTGAGCACAGCATATAAATGTTCGATATGACTGTGTACTCCACCATCAGATAATAATCCAAAAATGTGTAGTGCTTTGTCATTGTTTTTGGCATGATCTGTTGCGTCTAGTAAAACTTTATTTTCAAAAAAGTCGCCTTCTTTAATCGATAAGTTGACACGGGTTAGACTTTGATAGACGATTCGTCCTGCACCAATGTTTAAGTGACCAACCTCCGAATTACCCATTTGTCCATCAGGTAAACCAACAGCTTCACCGGAAGCAATTAGCTGACTTGTTGGGTACTTACCCCAGTAACGATCAAAGTTAGGTGTGTTTGCTTGTTTGACTGCATTTCCTTTTTCTTCATCTCGAATCGCATAACCATCCAAGATGATAAGTGCAGCTAATTTGTTTTGGCTCATTTGGCACCAGCCTCCACTAGCTGTAAAAAGGAATCTGCTTCAAGACTTGCACCACCTACTAAAGCTCCGTCAATATCTGATTGTGAAAGTAACTCATCGACATTTGCTGGTTTTACACTTCCACCATATTGAATACGTACTGCTTCACCTGCAGCAGTTGAGATTGTATCGGCAACTACTTTACGGATATGTGTACAAACTTCATTCGCTTGTTCCGAACTAGCTGTTTTGCCTGTACCAATTGCCCAGATAGGTTCATAAGCAATGATCGTAGCTTTAACTTGGTCTTCACTTAGACCAGAAAGTGCCGCTTTGACTTGGTTTTCGACAACATCCATTGTTTGATTTGCTTCCCGTTGTTCCAATGTTTCACCAACACATACGATTGGAGTTAAATTATGAGCGAATGCTGCGTGTGTTTTTTTGTTTACCGTTTCATCTGTTTCAGCAAACATTTCGCGACGTTCTGAGTGTCCTAATACAACATAAGTTACGCCAATGTCTGCAAGCATACTTGGGCTTACTTCACCTGTAAATGCACCGTTTTCTTCAAAGTGCATTGTTTGAGCCGCTACAGCTAAATCTGTACCTTTTGCTTTTTCTACTAATGTTGGTAGGTAAGGAAAAGGTGCACAAACTACTGATTCTACCTTTTCTGTGTTTGCTACTTTGTCTTTTGTATCTTCGACAAATTGTACTGCTTCACCTAGCAGTTTATTCATTTTCCAGTTACCTGCAATTACTTTTTTACGCATGTCATTCATCTCTCCTTTATTACTTGTCTGTTAATACACTTACACCTGGTAGCTCTTTACCTTCCATAAACTCTAAGGAAGCTCCACCACCTGTTGAGATGTGGTCCATTTGATCTGCGTAATCAAATTTTTCAACAGCTGCTGCTGAGTCACCACCACCAATAACAGTATAACCTTCTGTTTTGCTTAATGCATCTGCTACTGCTTTTGTTCCATTAGCGAAAACTTCTAATTCGAATACACCCATTGGTCCATTCCAGATGACTAGCTTAGAGTCTTTAACGATATCTGCATATTTTTCACGCGTTTTCGGACCGATATCCAATGCTTCTAAATCAGCAGGAATTTGGTCAATTGCCACGATTTGTGTGTTCGCATCATTAGAAAAGTCATCCGCAACTACAACATCAACAGGCATTACAAAGTTGACACCTTTGTCTTTAGCTTTTTGCATATACTCTTTCGCTACTTCAATTTTATCTTCTTCTAAAAGTGATTTTCCTACTTCATGACCGAGTGCTTTTACAAATGTATAAGCAAGACCGCCACCGATAATGAGATTATCCACTTTATCTAAAAGGTTATCAATCACACCGATTTTATCCTTTACTTTCGCTCCACCAACGATTGCAGTGAATGGACGATTTGGATCTGATAATGCTTTTCCTAATACATCTAATTCTTTCTCTAATAAGAAACCTGCTGCCGAAGGAACGTGCTCAGCAATACCTGCTGTTGACGCATGTGCACGGTGAGCAGCACCAAACGCATCATTTACATAGAAATCAACAAGACTTGCAAATTCTTTCGCTAGTTGAGGATCGTTTTTGGTCTCGCCAGCTTCAAAACGTACATTTTCAATCAATAAAAGATCGCCATCTTCTAGTTGACTTACTGCTTGATTTACTTCGTCTCCATAAACCTGGTCTGTTTTTATAACAGTTTTGCTGATTAGATCACTAAGACGTTTTGCAACTGCATCCATGCGAAGTTCTTCAACAACTTCTCCACCGGGACGACCTAAGTGGCTTGCGAGGATAACTTTTGCACCTTGATCTGATAAGTATTGAATCGTTGGTAATGCTGCTTTTATTCGTGTATCATCTGTTACTTCTCCATCTTTCATAGGTACATTAAAATCTACACGACAAAATACTTTTTTACCTTTTACGTCAATGTCTTTAATTGTTTGTTTGTTCATTTGTATGAACCTCCTTAAGGACTTTGATTCTTTAATCATAGGAAAAAACGGGAGGAGGAATGATCCCCCTCCCGCTTTTTGTTATCTTATAGTCCTTGTTTTTTAAGATATGCTGCTAAATCTACACAACGGCTAGAGTATCCCATTTCGTTATCATACCAAGATACTACTTTTACCATGTTACCTTCCATTACCATTGTTGATAATCCATCAATAGTAGAAGAGTTTGTGTTTCCAACATAGTCAGCAGATACAAGTGGCTCATCAGAATATCCTAAGATACCTTTTAAGTGGCCTTCTGCAGCTTCTTTTAATGCATTATTTACTTCATCAGCAGTTACATCTTTATCAAGTTCTGCTACTAAGTCAACTAGTGAACCGTCTGGAGTAGGTACACGCATTGCCATACCATTTAATTTTCCTTCTAATTCAGGTAAAACTAGAGAAACTGCTTTGGCAGCACCTGTAGAAGTTGGAATAATGTTTTCTGCTGCTGCACGCGCACGACGGTAGTCTTTATGCGGCAGATCAAGAATTTGCTGATCATTTGTGTATGAGTGAATAGTTGTCATCATACCACGCTTAACACCGAATTTATCATTTAATACTTTTGCATATGGTGCTAAACAGTTTGTTGTACAAGATGCATTAGAGATTACATCATGCTTTGATGCATCATATTTATCTTCATTAACACCCATTACAACTGTGATATCTTCATCTGTTGCTGGTGCTGAGATTACTACTTTTTTCGCTCCTGCTTCTAAGTGTTTAGCTGCAGCGTCACGTTTTGTAAAAATACCTGTTGATTCAATTACAATTTCTACTCCTAAGTCTCCCCAACCTAAATTAGCTGGATCGCGCTCAGAAAGTACTTTAATTTCTTTTCCACCTACTGAAAGTGCATCACCTTTTACAGAAACTTCTTGATCTAATTTTCCGTGTACGGAGTCATACTTAAGTAAATGCGCAAGCATATTTGCATCAGTTAAATCATTAACTGCTACCACTTCTACCTCATCGTTATTTAAAGCTTGACGAAAAACGTTACGACCGATACGGCCAAAACCATTAATACCTACTTTTACTGCCATGCTAAAATTCCTCCTTATAATATGCTTTATAATTTATATTTAAAGGGATTAACCCTTTAACAACTCTTTTGCGGCTGCTTCATCTGTTATCAATACATTACTTTTTCCTTGTTTAAAGTAAGATTGAATTGCTTTCGCCTTTGAAGATCCACCAGCTACTGCTACTACGTACTGAGCAAATGCTAGTTCTTCTAATTGCATGCCGACTGTTCGGACTTTATATACCACTTTTCCTTGTTCATCTAAATAATAACCAAATGCTTCACTGACGGCATTTTCGTTTTTTAACTTATCGATTACAGCTCCTGAAGCTTTCCGGCGTTTTGCCATTGTAATAGCATCTCCAATACTGTGGAGAACAATTCTCGAGTCATGGATCATTTCCAGGATATCCTTAATTGCCGGCTCTTCAATAATCGTATGATACGTATCTTCACTTAAAGGATCAGGTACATATAACATTCGATAGTTACCGTTAACCTTTTTCGCCATTTGCGCACAGATCGTATTTGCCTGGTTTTCCACCTGTTCGCCTAGACCACCTCGTGCTGGTACAAACGTACAGTTAGCAGCATGCTCCATTGGCTTCATTTGGTTTGCAACCTCCGCCATTGACGTTCCACCTGTTACAGCAATCGTTTGATTGGAAGTTAATATTGAACTTAGAAATTGAACACACGCTTTCCCTAAATCATGTTTTACAGATAATTGTTCATCACTATTACCTGAAACAATAATGACATGCTCCAATTGTAATTTATCCTTAATTTCTGATTCTAAAACACGAAATTCAGAAATTTCATTCATAAACACAGATAATTTCTCAATGATATTCTCACCATCGGCTGTTAATTGCATGCCTTTTGATGTCACCATGATAAATTGATGCTTATTCAGGAATTCTATTTCTGTTCGAACGACACGCTCTTTTAACTTGATATTATCAGCTAAGCTTCGTCGACCGATAGGCTGCATTAGTTGTATGTAATGTAATATTTTATATCTTCTTTGCATGACATCAAGTAAATCAGGGAACAATTTTTCTTGAATATCTAATAAATCCTTCAATCGAAAAGCTCCTTTTTTAGCGCCGGGATTTTTTTGTCCCTCCTAGCCGCATTTCGTCCCGCTCAGAACAAAAAAAATTAACTTCCATAGATAATTGTACCAAATGCTCTAAATACTCTCAACTATTTTCTGAATCTTTTTTCGATTTCAGATAAGATTCGACCTTTTCGATGTCGATATGCTCTGAGTCAATCAAGTATTCCTTGTGTTTAATCACCGGAATTAACAAGTGGTATTCTTCTAAAAGCTTATCATCATTATAAATATTTATTTCTTCTATTTCAATTGAATAGTCTTGCTGCAGTATCTCTAGCGTAACTTTGGCCTGATCACAAAGCCCACAATTTTCCTTACCATACAAAGTCAGTTTCATAACACCCTCCACATATTGTTAAATTTATTAAAATAATACTCATTATATCTAAACTGCGAAGTAACTGACATAGGATAATTGACAAAAGTATTGAGATGAGTGCTAATCCAACGCTACGGAAAAACACTCCCTTTCCGGGGGCACGGCCTCAGCTAACTTGGTAAAGAAAAACACTTTACCAAGTGGATCTTCAGCTCGTGCTGTTCCCACAGGAGTGTCGCATTTTTCCTCCGCTTTGTGAGATATCTGTCCAAGTACGAGGAAATATGCTGTGACATCAACATTCTAGCTGTTTCTATATTTGTAGAACACTATGGAAGCGTAGTCCATTTACGTAGACTCCAGCGAGAACAGCGTCTTCCGAAGACCCCACAGGCAGTGATTTTCTGCCGAGGAGGCTGTGGTGACGCCCGCGGAAAGCGAAGTAAATGGACGGAGCATTTGCCTAGCATTCATCATACTTTCAAAATTGTCACAACTTCGTAGTTTGTATCTACGGCTAAATTTTATTTATTTGATTTTTTACTGGATTGCTTTCATTCCGGTGTCGATCATTTCCTGGATAACATTTGCTGATTTTTCAAAGTGTATCTGCTCTTTTTTAGAGAGGTCGAGTTCCATTACTTCACGAATACCATGTTCATTCAATAACGCTGGAACACCGATGTACATGTCATTTAGTCCATATTGTCCATCTAAATGAGCAGAAACAGTAAGTATCGCATTCTCGTTATTCAATATGGCTTTTGTTAATCGAACTAAACCAAGTCCAATCCCATAGTATGTTGCCCCTTTTCGCTCAATAATATGATAAGCAGCATCTCTAACATTCTCAAAAATGTCAGTCATTTCCTTATTTTGATAGACGTCTTGAATGTTGGCGTACTGAATAAGTGGTACTCCACCAATTTGAACATGACTCCATACCGGTAATTCTGAATCGCCATGTTCTCCAACGATATAGGCATGCACATTTCGAGCATCAACCTCAAAATGTTCGCCTAAAAGGTAACGGAATCTAGCCGTATCTAAAATTGTACCTGAACCAATTACGCGTTCTTTTGGTAAACCAGAAATTTCACGAGTAAGGTGTGTTAAGATATCTACAGGATTTGTGGCAACGACAAATATTCCTTGAAAATCAACAGCCATGACTTTATCAATAATTCCTTTAAATATCTTCGCGTTCTTTGAAACAAGGTCCAATCTTGTTTCACCAGGCTTTTGATTCGCTCCTGCTGTTATGACAACTAAATCCGCATTATGACATTCCTCATAATCACCCGCTTTAATACGCATTGGATTTCCAAATGCCATGCCGTGATTTAAGTCTCGTGCTTCTCCGTCTGCTTTTGCTTCATCTAAATCAATCAGTACCAGCTCATTTACAACACCCTGGTTCAATAAAGCATATGCATAACTTGTACCAACAAAACCGGTTCCAATTACTACTACTTTTCTAGTTTTTGTTTTACGAATTGTCATAACAACCATTCCCTTCATACAAAAATAGGCTATAGTTATACTATATCCCAATTAATATACTTATGAAACCATATTTTGTAACAAATTTGTGAAAAAATGAGCAATAAGACTCTTTTATGAAACAATCAGCATAAACTGACCTAACTTGATAGAATCTTTTATTACATAAAAGCACCTTCTGCAATTAGATATATTCTAACTGCAGAAGGTTATTTGCTACATAATTATTGCCATAATGTAATTAAATTCTCTGCATTTGCTTTAAGGTCAAAATGAGCTAGTTCTGAAATAGCGTTTTGCTCTCTCTGATAATCTAGCAAAGCGATGAATGTGTTTAGATGCTTGACCACTTTCTCGGCTTGGTCATTATCCGCGAAAGTGTTTAAAGATGTAAGATGTGTGTTTAATGCACGAGCCATCTGTTCGTTACTTATGTCATCAGATTCTATATACTCAGTCAATAAGTTACCTAGTTCATCCACCGTATCAACTAAATCGAGCTCACCAGCCATTACCTGCAAATCATGAATAGCCAACCACATGTCACCTTCTACATTATCTTGTGTATTCGTTATTTTGACATAACGGGCAGGAAGTGCATCAAATTCCGCATTAATGATATACTCCGTGTTATCTTCTTTTTCAGCTACAGTCTGCCATGTTTCTCCATCCGCAGAAACTTCAACTTTATAGCCACGGAACCAATCTTGATGGGAATCTTTCAATCCTCTTTCTTCCCAATGTGATCCAGAATCAACATGAATTTGATCAATTACGGTCATTTCTCCAAGATTTACTTGATAGTACATTCCTTCTTGTATGTTTTCACCCGAAGACCACCGTGTACCTAGATCGTTATCTAATGGATATTCTAATGAACTAGGAGCATCCCCTGCATCAGGTGATTCTGAATTATGACTCGCATCAACCGTCCAATTACTTCGATCGATAGAATTTTCAAACTCGGTAATTGGTTCAAAGCAATAATTACTTCCACAATCGACAGTCGGTGGTGGGAAATCCGGTCCTGCAAATTGAATCCAGTTGATATTTGTTTGTCCAGATACATAATAAACATAAATATCATGTGTGCCACTAACTTCTGCTAATTCTGTACTGATTGTATTCCACTGTTGCCAGTCACCTGTAGCTGTCCCATCAATTGAAGCTATGGCCTCACCATCAGGAGAGTCTAAACGTATTTCAAGTTCATAATCCATTGTTGATGCTGTTCGAAGATAAATCTCTTCCATACGTTCTAAGTTTAAACCTTCGTATTTTAGCCATTCTCCTTCTCCAGTCCAGCCAATATTCTGGCCGCCTCCTATATCTGAAGTAGTTTCAGTATCAATGGAGGCTGACTTGTCATCAAAGTTTTCTGCTTCAATTCTCGGTTTAATAAATTCAATCGTTTGTGACCCTTCTAGTACAGGCGCCCCGTTATTCCCATTATCATTAGCTACGAGCGTGATTTGCCACCAAATATTGTCGTTATAATTGTGACCTTCATCTAGTAATGTATAGGACACTTCACAACCTGTTTTATATTCTTGTGGATGACCGTGTTCATCATGCAATAAATCCAGTCGCCATTCTAAGTTTTCACATGCAATTTCTCCATCTTCTTCATCATATGCGCTACCCTTAAATGTAAAGGTATCACCATTCATAAAGAACGTTTTGTCTGCTGGCTCTAAGATTTCAACCGTTGGTGGAGTGTTACCAATCGTGATTGTTTGATTCCAATTAGCCGATTTTCCAGTATGATCTGTTACCGTTAAGCGAACCGTATATTCCCCATTGTCTGTATACGTATGAGAAGGACTTTCTTCGGACGATGTTGTCCCATCACCGAAATCCCATTCAAAACTAATTTTATCGCCATCTGGATCTTCCGTACCTGTTGTATCAAATGTGATTTCTTCTCCAATTTGTGCATAGATGGCACTTGCCTTTACTTGTACATTTGGAGCACGTTCTAATACACCCCAGGAAATCTTACGAATACCAGAGAATTCATTTACTTCCCACCATGAATCACCGAATTCAGCTACATAAATACTACCATCGGGACCAACCTCTACATCCATCGGCAGCATTAGCCCATCAATAAAGTCATCTACAGATACGATCTCACCATTTTCATCTGTTTCTACTGCTTTCATCCACCCACGAACGAAATCGTATAATAAGACTTTCCCATCGTAGCTTGATGGTAACGCATTTTCTCCAGATCCCGGGTCATAAACCGGTCCTGCATTCGATGTACGACCTCCACTTCCCCAAGGCTCCTTCGCTCCATATGGATAGAAAGCGATTGGATCTTGCGCTTCATTCTCTGCAAAATCAAGGATTTCTTCTGGCTCTGTTAAAACATCATCAGCTGAGAAATCTCCAGCTACTGTACTAAAATCAAAGTTAGCAGCAAAATCTTTAAATCGTTGATCATAGTCATCATAAGGTGTATCCCCTATCACATATGGCCAACCAAAGTTTTGCCCTGGTTCGGTTACTACATTAAATTCGTCATAGTCATTATCACCATCTGGTCCAACATCTCCTTCATAGATGTAACCTGTCTCAGGATCAAAGGAAATACGATAAGGATTTCGGAAACCGTAAGCATAGATTTCGTCTCGAGCACCTTCCACATCAACAAATGGATTATCTTCAGGTGCTGAACCATCCTTGTTCAACCGTAAAATACTTCCCCGCAGATCTCCAAGATTTTGGGCAGTTTCAACGGACTCTGCTTGAGGACCATTTGTAGCTGGTTTGTTATCACCAGTGGTTACATAAAGTTTATCATCTGGACCAAACTCCAAAAATCCTGCTTGATGGCAACATTGAGGATCGGACGGAACCTCTAACAATACTTCTTCTGTAGAAGGACTGACGGATCCATCTTCATAAGTGAAACGGGATAAATTATTAATAATCTCACCATCTTCTGTATATCCCGGTACAGAATAGTAAATATAAATGTGACCGTTATCCTCAAATTCCGGATCCAGTGCAATACCCATTACACCGTGTTCTCCTTCTGTTGTTGTATTGATCTCTAAAATTTCATTAGTAGATCCATTTGGTTGTGTTTCATACACTCCACCATTGATACTAATTGAGAAAACACGGTTATCATCTGTCACCTCTAAGGAAGTAGGACGTGGGACAGCATCTGTCAAAGTTTCAGAAATCAAGCCAGGTTTTACACTAGGTTGATCACAATTAGTATCTGTTTCCATACCAAATGCATAATCTAATCCTCCAAGAATGTGTTGCTTAAACTCCTCTTCAGATGACCAGGTTTGGGAATGGTGACCTAACGCAGTAATGAAAACACGACCAGATTCTTGAGGACTACACCAAGAAGTTGGGTGATCATCAAACTGACCGCCGCGTGGACCATCCACAGATTCTGTATCCAAACTCAGTAAAATATGCTTTCCTGCTTCACGGGGGTTCATATCTTCTGGAAAGATATATACTTCTTCCAGTTTACTCCATTCACCATTTGTAAGGTGTTCAGTAGATGGGTGCTCATCATCTTCTACTAAAAAGTTCACTTCTTGTGTCCAAGGATGTGAATCGAAATAGGTTCCTACCATTTCACCATATTCTGGCCAGTCATAACCTGTATCGATTGCTGCATGTGCCCCTACGAATCCGCCACCATTTTCCACAAAATTAATAACTGCTTCTCTTTGTGCTTCTGTTCCAAAGTTTGAAGTTGTGTTTGCAAACATGATCGCGTCATAATCTGCTAGAAACTCATCCGAAAATGCCTCAGCTAATGTCAAATCATCCGGCCGAGCATTTTCAGTTTCATCAACAAAGGTTACTTCAAAATTATTCTCTTCTCCCCACTCTGGCAATACATCTTTTGCATCTTCAATCGAGCCGTGACGGTATCCTGCTGTATGTGTTACTACAAGTAGTTTATGAACTTCCTCACCTGTATGCTCGCCAACATGAGCGAAAGCCGCTATTGGATTTAACATAGGTGCTATTAGTAAGGAAAGTACCATCGCAATTAATAGACTAATTTTACTTAATTTCTTTTTAAAAACCACTCTTTTACACCTCCGATTTTTTTTAAATCCTTGGTGTTGATTCAAGATGTTAGTTAACCAGAACGAAACATCAATGACAAAGATCTATTACTCGTTTCCTTATCACATACCATCTCCTTTATTCCATAGTGACCTAGTAAACTTTATCTTTATTTCGTTTTCTCCAATAAAAAATACATATGAAAATAAAACGAATCATACTATAAACCAAGTACACATAATGATTCATTTACAAAGATAAACTACTTGGTCATCCCCACCCACTTCCCCACTTTTCTTTCATTAGCTATATTGCTGACAGAATGCTCGAAACACTTCCAAAATCTCTTTCAATATTAGTCAAAGTTTTTTTTATGGAGATCGGGCATGTGTGTCTACTTGTTAACTAACATCGCTACTAATCAAACTTTTTATTTTTGGTTAGCTCTGACTCTATCTCCCTCTTTACTTCCCTACTTCAATCCGTTTCCAAGTTTCATGATATAACTAAGATAGACCCCGATAAGCATGAAAATAAATTTTAAATGATTGAAAGAAACTGGAATATACATATTTTCATAGAATCTATTGAAAATAACCATGTATACTCCAGCTACTTATATTTGAAACTAATTACCTTATTTAATAATTGGCATCTGGGTCGAAATAGTCTTCTACATTTTCCGGAGTAATCGGTGTTGCATCAAGAACAATATTGTGTGGAATTAATTCTCCTTGGAAACCATCTAACGTCTCACCTGCTAAAATTTTTGTTGCAAGGTTAACACCGATAGCACCCATTTTTGGAGTATAAGTGACTGACACCGTCACTTCGGGTTGTGTTCCTTCTATCATCATGTTATAAATTTCTTTCATACCACCAGAACTTACGATAAACATCTCTTCTTCGCGTTGTGCATCTTTTATCGCCTGAACAATACCTACCGTCATATCATCATCCTGAGAAAAAACAGCATCGATTTCATCGTTTGCTAGTAAAATATTTTCCATCGCAGCTAAAGAAGCTTCTGCAGTAAAATCACCTGGTTGACTTGCCACAATTTCAATATCTGGATAATCAGCAATATAATCTCGAAATCCTTGCGAACGCAAATCCGTTACAGTAGAAGGTACTCCACTAATTTCTACCACTTTACCAGCTGGTTCCCCATTCCTTTCAATCAATCCTTCTACCAAATACTGTCCATCAACCCAACCAATACCGTAGTTGTCACCACCAATATAAGTACGGAAATTTTCCGTTTCTAAACCTCTGTCTACATTAATTAATGGGATACCTGCTTCTGCGATTTTTTCTGCCGTTGGGGTTAATGCTGCAGATTCCAGAGGCAGCATGACGATCGCATCAACACCTTGTGTAATGAGATCATCGATATCTGAGGATTGCTGTGCAGGATCATCTGCCGTGACTAAACTATATTCGATATTATCGTGTTTTTGAGCTTCTGCTTCCGTGTTCTGAACCATGGCTCCCATCCATCCATGTGTAGCAGCTGGAAGTGAAATGCCGATGGTATACGTACCATCTGAAGAATCTGATTGTTGTTCTTCCTCAGCTTCGCTTTCTTCATCCGTATTTTCCTGTTCTGTATTATCTTGTTCATTCGATGTATCTTCAGTTGTGGATTCATCACTATTATCAGTACACGCTACCAGTAATAAACCTATCATAATAACTAACATAAATTGCATGAGCTTTTTCATTTGTTACATTCCCCCTCATATTTAAATGATTCCAAAAACAAAACATAATGTACTATTTCCAATCACATGACCAATCCCCCCTTTACAGTACAATTTATACGATATTAGATTTTCTGCAATTTTATGATCTCTTCTGTAAGAGTACGGCTACAAGGATGATTGCACCTTTCACTGCCCCTTGTATATATGGTGATATATTCATTAGATTCATAATATTACTGAGGATTGCTAGAATAAGAATCCCAAAAACAGTTCCAATAATTTTCCCCTGGCCACCCGTTAACCTTGTTCCGCCAATAATAACGGCAGCTATTGCATCCAATTCATACATCGACCCAGAGCTCGATGTTGATACTGAATTTAATCGCGATGTTTCAATAACGGCACCAATAGCAGCTGTTAATCCACAAATCATATATGCTGCAATCGTCACTCGTGTAATTGGAACAGCAGATAAGTGTGCAGCTCTTGAATTTCCACCTACAGCATAGATATGACGTCCAAAAGCTGTTTTTTCTAACAAAATAAACGAGATTACTACCACAATGATGAAAACATAAACCGGTATTGGTAATCCAAATAAATATTCATTTCCTATAATGGTATAATCAGAATTCAACCCGGAAATAGCACCGGCATCTGCGTAATATAAAGCTGCAGACCTTGCAATGGTCATCATCGCGAGTGTGGTGATAAAAGCTGCAATTTTTCCATAAGTAATGACTAAACCATTTACCAACCCGACTAACAATCCCGCAAACAATCCAAAAAGTATTGCTGTAAAAATCGAAGCACCAAAATCTACTTGAGAAGCCATAACAACTGTGCCAGTTAGTGCCAATACAGATCCGACAGATAAATCAATACCTCCAATTAAAATAACAAAAGTCATTCCTATCGCTAAAATACCAATAACAGAAATTTGTCTTAACATGTTTGTTAAATTTAACGGTGTTAGAAAATGTTCACTTGCTATTGATGCAAGAATAAACAGAATAATAAATGCGAAAATCACGCTGTAATTCGCCCAAAAATATTGCAGCCAAATGAAAAACTTATTATTTGAACTCGACCTTTCTTCTACTTTAGCCTCTGGAGATGTTTGCATATTTGACATATTTTAAGCTCCTCTCTTATAAACCTGTTGCTTTTCTCATTAATACTTGTTCTGATGCTTCTTCATGGCTAAATTCACCATTGATTTCACCGTTATACATCACTAATATTCGATTACATATACCTAATAATTCAGGTAATTCTGATGATATTACGATAACTCCTTTGCCTTCTTTGGCTAAATTGGAAATTAAATGATAGATTTCTCTTTTTGCACCAACATCTATTCCACGTGTTGGTTCGTCAAAAAAGAAAATTTCTGTATCAGCGACTAACCACTTGGCAAGTACTACTTTTTGTTGATTCCCACCACTTAAGTTCTTCACTGCCTGGTACATGTTATAAAGCTTTATATTTAAATCTTTTATTTGTTGTTGAATATCTCTGTATTCTGACTTCTTGTTGACAAAACCAGCACGCTTGTATTTCTTTAAGCTTGGCAAAGTAATATTGTTAGCAATACTCATATCTAAAATTAATCCAGTCTCTTTGCGATCCTCTGTTGCGAAACCAAAGCCATCCTGCACAGCTTTGATGGGTGATTTGTATTTAATTTTTTTTCCTTTCCAATATACTTCTCCTTCATCTGCAGGATCTCCACCAAAGATAGCATTTGCTAATTCACTTCTTCCTGCACCAATTAAACCTGAAAATCCAAGAATCTCCCCTTGTTTTAAGCTGAAATTTATATTATTAAAATGACCACTCTGTGTTAATCCTTCCACACGTAGAATTTCTTTTCCTATGTTTGCAGGGACAGAGGGATACATATCTTCTAACTCTCTCCCAACCATTAAATTAGCGATATCATGTTCAGTAAAATCCTGTATCTCTGCTGTTTTCACCCATTTCCCATCACGTAATACGGTGAATTTGTCACAAATGATCTTTAATTCTGGCAATCTATGAGATATATAAATAATGGAGACGTTTCTTTTCTTCAACAGCTGCATTAATTCAAACAACTTAGAGGTTTCTTTTTCCGTTAATACCGCTGTTGGTTCATCCATAATTAAAATATCAGGTTTTAAAGAAAGCGCCTTCAAAATTTCAACTACTTGTTGTTCTCCAATACTTAAATCTTTAACCAACGCTTTTGGGTTTAGGTCTAAATCAAATTGCTTTATTAATTCTAATGTGTTCCTTTTCATTTTTTTATAATCTACAAAGCCTAGATTTTTTGGTTCTCTCCCTAAAAAAATATTCTCAGATACGGTTAAATAAGGAATTAGATTTAATTCCTGATGAATGATTGAAATACCTAATTTTTGTGATTCAGATGGAGAAGAGATAGCTGCCTTTTTTCCTTGTACGAATATTTCGCCACTGTCTGGTTGGTATACGCCGGCAATGATTTTCATTAAAGTAGATTTACCAGCTCCATTCTCTCCCACCAAAGCGTGAACTTCCCCCTCATTTAATTGAAAATCTACTTCATTGATGGCAACTACATTGCCAAATTTCTTAATAATTCCTTTCATTTCTAAGATCATGAGCAATCCTCCTTTATTTAAAATTAAACTTTTTACTGATACAATAAAGTGAAACCACAATCAGGGCGTTAACGAATCCTTTTAGGAAGTTATCGTCTGTTTGGTTATACCGTAGAAAAGTGAATATTCAGAGCAAAAATGTATTTACTGACTATTTGGATGTATATGATCGCCTTCCTGTTTCATATTCTCTATTTCTTGATAATCCGGTTCACCTTCTGGATGCTTTTCATAATGATGATGAAAATGATCAAAAAAATCTTTATAATATTGATCCTCTTCGTTACTGCCGATCCAACCAATTTTATATCCCCTACTATAATAAATCGTTGCAGGAAGAGATATATTATCCAAATCCAATAAAGGCAATAAATCCTTATTTTGACTGGCATTAAAGCGAGATACTGTGATGTTTTGTTGTTCTGCTAAAGGAAAAATGATCGAATCCATTTCTTCGCATGCATCACATCCAGATTCATACACGTAAATAAATTCACCGGTTGGGCTTCCCATCAGGCTAATTAAAGCTGCCCTTATTTTATTTTCTTTACCTGTCAACTCATATTCCTTCCATTCTTCTGGTATATCTCCTGCTTGCAGGCTTTTATTATCAATAAGATCAAATACTATAAGCGTTATCACAACTAAAATTACTATTATACCTATACAACTAAGCCATATCTTATACCTAAGTCTGTTCGAGTTTTTTTTTGACAGTTTAGACTTCATCAATAGAAAAAAACCCCCTTATCAATAATGTGAGAACACACCATGCTGGGAAACGCTTGTGTTTTTTGTTTAAGTTATTATGGATACTATAATAGTAAGAAACAGTTGAAGGTTACTTCATCTTCACATGTTAAAATGATATTGTTATCAGCTTAATAAATTACATATGTACTAATGTATTCTGGTAGTAGACCCCTTTACTGCTGGGGTCTACTTTACCTGTACAACTTTTGACCAGTGGGGATATTACATAAGTTTAGAGCTGTGATCAAATGGAATGTGATAGATTGATAATTGATTTAGTAAAAGAATAACGAATCTGATCTACACACTAATATTATCTTTCTTCACCCTCTGTTTGTTCAGCAGTAAACGTCCACTTCAATTCTAAGGAATCACCTTGGAATTCATTTTGATCTTGTCCATTATCTACAAATTCGAACTTAACCGAAAGATCATCTAGTGTGTCTGCTTCTAAACCGCCGTCTTCAAATATGACCGGGTTAATTTCTTCTGCAACTGCTTCCGGACTCATTGTCTTTAAATCGGCTAAAGAAGTTTCAAAAATAACTTCATCTAATTTATCCATGTTGGATAAAAATGAAACCTGAATGTGTTTACCAAAATCTTCTGAATTATTACTATTTGCATCATTCACCGTATAATCAGTATCTAATAATACCTTTGAAATATCTAACGTACCGTCGTTGATCAATTCAAATGTACGAACCATCGTATCCCCTGGTTTAATATTGTCCACATTAATAATTTCTGTTGGGTTTACTGATAAATCCAACGTTCCTGCTGCAAATGTGTTATTTGTTACTTCCGTATCACTAAAGTAAGCGTATGTTCCTCCTCCAATTAGTGAAATACCTAATACTGCAGATGCTAAACCTAATCCTAGTTTCTTTTTAATACTCATATAAAACTCCTCCTGATTTTTTACCCACATGGGTTATTTATTTTAATTTCCCAAACGAGAAATTAGAACCTTTATTGATTTGCTTAGATCGATCGTCTACACTTACATAGTTTGTCCTATCAACAAACATTGCATGAAGATGTGGTATTACTTGAAATAGAAGTTTTTTCATACCATAGTTCTTATTAAAGAATGTAGATCGGTTTTATTTTATTAACTTAATTAACACAGCTGTTAATATTTTAGTATCCAAGGGAAACCTTTATAATTCGGAGTAATATCTATGATTAATTTCATTCTTTATAAAGAACGTTTTTACAAAAAATAAAACTCTATCTAATAGTAGAGTACAGGAAGCAATCTTTGGAGCTAAACAAAAGTAAGTTTTATTGAAACCGCTTACTTTTATGTTTTTTTCAAATTTATCAGATTTTACTAGACTTGTCAATGAACAATTCTAAATTTTTACATAATTATTAGTTATTACCCATTTATTGCGACAAATCCCATCTTTTTAAAAAAGGTACGGATGAATATACAAATGTCTATTTCCAGTATTCATGCTAATACAATTTTACATGAAGCAGTAACGGTTCAGTTGAGGCTCCATGTAAAATTGAAGAAGTTTTAATATTATAATTTTCTGTCACGTTTTTCCAGCAATAGTCTTAGCTCCACCTACGTTCTTATAAGTTGAAAGAGCGACATTCAAAAATGAACACAGCAGTGAAAATAAGCTGAATTAGTAATACCCTCATGCGTTAAGTTCATCTATCACTCTTTCCACACCCGATACGCCCGAAGTAGCCAAGCCATAAATATAGTTCATTTTAATCGATATCGCGTCGGCACCCTGAAGGAGATATTGATTTAAATTTTCTTGTGTCTCCACATCTGTTTCAATCACCACTTTTAGTTTATCCCCAACAATTGTATTCACCTTTGCTAAAAGATCTGTCGTTGATGAAGGAATATTTGTGAATATAAGTCCGTCTATTTGATGACGCAAGGCACTGCGAACATCATCTATCGTCAAATCTCCATAAATATATATAGGAAGTGTAGTGAATTGTTGTAAATAACGAATATCCTCCCAAGTTATTTCACGATCCTGATATTCCTGAGTAATTTGCTCCTTAATAGTTAGGGAACTTTTATAGTTCTTTTTTGCAAAAATTGGATCTACTATAAAATTGGTAATTCCTTTATCCAATAAATCTGCATTAAGGTTTACTGTATCATCTGAGATCGATAAAATAATGGCTTGATATCCTGAAAGTTCTGCCCTTTGAATAAAGTTTTTAGTCAGTGAACGATCTTTGAAAAGATGGGCCTGGAACCATAACTCACTATCTGGTACAGCATCACTAATTTCTTCTAAACTATATGCAGAATGACTGCTAACAACAAAAGGTATCCCTTGTTTTTGTGCAGCTATTGCACTAGCAAGTTCACCATCCTCATGGAAATATGTCTGTGCTCCAATCGCTCCTAATAACAAAGGAGAAATTTTATTTTTTGATGGTTCTCCCTTATTCAACTGGAAAGAGGTAGGACGTATACTTGGTTTTGTGATCTCGCTCAAATAATCCTGAGAATCTTTTGACAATTGGTTAATAGCCCTTTCCTTTACTTCTTCCTCTTTACTTTTGCGGATAATTGTTTTTACCATTTTCTTATTCCTCCTAATAGTAAGGGAAACAAAAAGTCCCTCTTGATAGATCAAGAGAGACTAACATTTATTATCTCCCTCTTATTTTTCAAACAATTGTTTGCAGGATTTAGCACCTTTTAAGCATTTGCTTAAGGTTGCCGGGTTTCATTGGGCCAGTCCCTCCACCACTCTACATAAGAGTATTTATATGTTTATATTTTAACTTTATCACGGTATAATCGTCCGTAAAACCCCCACTTGAAGATTCGAGCGAAAGCAAAGAAGTTAAGGTGGGGGATAACGGACGCTAACTTCCTAATAAGTTTCGCTAGCAATCAGCGGGAGTGTAAAACTCCCTCTGATTGAAGTCTTGCTTTATTAGCTCTTTCGATTTCTAATGCTTTTAATTGTCGTCTTAAAATTTTTCCACTAATTTTGGTTTTCGGCAGTTCCTCCACCACTTCAATTTCCCTTGGAGCGGCATGTGCAGATAAGTTCTTTCTAACAAAAATGCGAATTTCCTCTAACAATTCTTTGGATTGGCTAAAGCCCTGTCGTAAAGTTATAAAAGCTTTTACAAGTTCCCCGCGTAATTCATCAGGTTTACCAATCACACCAGCCTCTTCCACTGCCGGATGTTCGATTAATTTACTTTCCACTTCAAAAGGTCCAATCCGCTCACCAGCAGAATTGATCATATCGTCGTTACGACCTTGGAAGAATACATAACCTTCCTCATCTTGTAATGCTAAATCCCCAGAAATGTACCAGCCTTCATATTGGAAATAGGATTTGAATTTATCCTGGTTTCCCCAAATCTCTTTCATCAATCCTGGCCACGGAGTTCGAACGGCTAATTGTCCTACTTCACCACGAGGTAACTCTTGCCCTTCATCATCTAATATACCAATCTGTACTCCTGGAAAAGGCCTTCCCATTGATCCAGGTTTGATTTTTTCAGCAGGGAGATTAACGATTAAATGTCCACCTGTTTCTGTCATCCACCATGTATCATGAATTCGTACTTTCAAGCTATTCCATGCCCATTGAATTACTTCTGGGTTTAATGGTTCCCCGACACTTAATACATGTCTGACGGATGAAAGATCATACTTTTTATATAAATCTCCTTGTGATAACAACATACGGAAAGCGGTAGGAGCACTGTACCAAATCGTCACCCCTAGCTCTTCTATCAGAGAATACCAGTTTTCAGCACTAAAACGTCCACCTTGAATAACAACAGTCGCTCTATTTAATAACGGGGCAAATAGACCATAAACACTACCTGTTACCCATCCTGGATGTGACGTACACCAGTAGACATCTTCATCCTTGATATCTAACACCCATTTACCTGTTACAATATGATGCTGAACTGCACGATGAGCATGTAAGACACCTTTTGGCTTTCCAGTTGAACCACTCGTATAATGAATAATTAATCCGTCTTCCCAGTCGACCCATTCGACAAATTGATCACCATCCACTGATTGTAATGGTTCTTTTTCAATATCTTCGACATATAAAATAGTATGAAGAGACGGGATATCCTGTTGTGGTACTCGTTTGGCTAGTTCTTGATCGGTAATTAACAAGGTACCATCACAATCATTGATTCGGTCTCGTACCGCATCTTCCATAAATGCCTCAAATAATGGGCCAGCAATAGCTCCCACTTTAATAGCCGCTAAGATGGCAATATAACATTCTGGTGTTTTAGGCAAAAAGATGAATACACGATCCCCTTTTTTAACACCGTTTTCCTTTAAAATTCTTGCATAATGATCTGTTTTATCTTTTACTTCTTTAAATGTATAAGATCTCTTCTCAGTCTCATTTATATAATGTAAAGCTGTTTTGTCTCCAAATCCTTCATCCACATGACGATCAATCGTCTCATATGCTGCATTAATTTTCCCTGTTTTGGCTGCAGACAGTAACTTTTTCGCATCTTTCCAGTCAAAATTTTCATAAATCGTGTCATAGTTACTAAGATTATAGATACCATCTACTTTTTCTATATGTGATGTTGCTTGTTTTGTCATGAGATTATCCCCCTTGAAGACGATTTACTTTTTATTTAAGTCCAGGCATTCCAAAATTTCTGATTTCAAATGTGCTAAATATTCACTACCACGATCCCGTGGTCTTTCCTGATCTACTCTGATTTCTCTTTCGACTTCTCCAGGCTGTCCTTTTAAAATTACGACACGATCACATAAATACATCGCCTCGTCAATATCATGTGTCACCATAACAATAGTAGATTGATACTTTTTCCAAACATCTAGTAACAAATCCTGTAGTTGCATTTTAGTAAAGGCATCCAATGCACTGAAAGGTTCATCTAATAGTAAGATTTCTGGAGACGTAACAAGCGCTCGTGCGATTGCCACGCGTTGCGCCATACCACCGGATAATTCGCGAGGATAAAGTGATTCTTTACCACGTAAACCAACACTTTCTAAATAATCAATTGCTCTATTTTCTTTGTCTTTACGTTTACCTGTCAATCCGAATGTCACATTATCTAGCACATTTAACCATGGTAACAATCTAGGTTCCTGAAAAATAAAACTTGCTGTATCCTGAATTTGTCTGGAGACATTGCCGTTAATTTCAATTTCTCCATCATATTCTGAATCCAATCCGGATATTGCTCGTAATAAGGTACTTTTCCCACACCCACTTGTGCCGAGTAAACCAATAATTTCTCCTGGTTCTACTTCTAAATTAACGCCTCTAACAGCAGTAGTTCCATTAAATGTACGACTAACATCTCTAAGTGCTAAACTCATGTTAAATACCCCTTCCTATTTCTCGAGCCGATCTTGCCAATGCAGAGAACGAACTTCTACTTGTTTTAAAACCCAATCTGAAAGCTTGCCAATAATCGCAAAAAGGATAATACTTGCTAAAATCGTTTCCGGACTCGACATATTCTGACCAAACACAAGTAAGAAACCAAGACCTTGGCTAGCACCCATTAATTCTGCAGCTACGACAAACATCCAGCCAAGTCCTAATCCACTACGCATCCCTACTAAAAAGGAAGGTAATGATGCCGGAAGAATGATTCGTTTGACAAGTTGGAAGGTATTTAAACCATACATTTTTCCTACTTCAATTAACTTTCGATCGACACCTAAAATCCCACTAACAATGTTTAAGTAGACAGGGAAAAATACCCCAACAGCAATCATTACTACTTTTGATGTTTCTCCGATACCCATCCATAAAATAAACAATGGTACCCATGCTAGAGATGGAATCGAACGAAACGCTTGAATCATTGGATCAAATAATTGTTCGGCCTTCTTATAAAAACCAACTACTGCACCTAAAACAATCGCTGCAACTGTTCCGATAATAAATCCTGCGAAGACTCGGTACGTGGTGATCCAAATATGTCCCCAAAGTGACCCATCCTGACCCAAACTAATGATTTTTTCTAAAATAGTAGTTGGAGCTGGTAGTTGATTGGAAGGGACAACGCCAGCACGACTGAGCAGCTCCCATAAGACAATCAACGCAACTGGAATGATACTTCCGTATAAGACAGTTTGTAATAACGATCCTTTATTCTTTTTTGAGGAATCTTGTTTTCCCTTCTGTTTTATATCGATTTGCGCTGGACTAGCATATCCAGAGACTGTACTATTTTGCTGTTCTGCCATTGTTTGCCCCTCCTATTAACCTTTACCTATTATTCAATAACACTTTCTGCATATTCTGGATTAATCAATTCATTGGTTAATGCTTCGACATCATCATCTTCTTCCAGATCTCCTGCTTGTTGTAACACATCGCCAGCAGCCTTAATTGCTTCTACATGCGCATCACCAGGTACTGGATTATCTAGAATTGTTCTTTCTACTAGTTGAATATTTGCAACTTCGGTACTGATATCGGCTTCTTCTGCTAACAATTCTGCCGCTTCATCAGGATTTTCCAAAACCCATTTACGAGCTTTTTCATATACTTCAATGACTTTTTCAACATATTCTGGGTTATTTTCAGCAAACTCTTCTCGTACATTTAGAAAACCATACGTATTTAAATCAATATCTCTAAAAAACAATTCTGTGCCTGACTCTAACTCATGCTTTGCCATGTGCGGATCAAGTCCTGCCCATGCATCAACATCACCATTTACAAGCGCGTTGCCACCATCAGCATGCTGAAGATTAACTAATTCAATATCATTAATAGTCATACCTACAGAATCAAGTGCTCTCACTAGGAAGATGTATGGATCTGTACCTAGAGTTGCTGCAACTTTCTTACCTTTTAGATCTTCAATGGATTCAATTCCTGATCCTTCGTTGGTTACTAATGCTGTCCACTCTGGTTGTGAATAAACATATACATTTTCTAATGGTACATCATTTGATTCTGCGATCAGTGCTGCTGCACCTGCGGTTGAACCAAAGTCAACACTGTCACTATTTAAATATTCAATCGCTTTGTTACTTCCTTGACTTAGAGTCCATTCTACCTCGATACCTTCTTCTTCAAATGCTTCTTCTGCCCATCCAAATTCTTTTAATACAATACTTGTTGGTGAATAATAAGCATAATCTAAACGAATTTTTGATGGTTTACCTTCTGCTTCACTATCAGATGAACAACCTACTGCTAATAATAAAATAATGCCAAATACTGCGATTGCTAAAAAACTTCTTAAATCAATTAATGGTACTCTTTTCATGATAATGTCCCCTTTTTTCTTTTATTTTATATTTCACATGCATACGTTGAAATCGTTCCTCTTAATCGTTGTGCTTCTTTATAAGTACAGCGGTTATGCACTACTTGCAGGCCTCCTTCTAAAGCAACTTGTTCTGCCTTCGGTGATACTACACCTTCTTGTAACCAGAATACTTTCGGATTTACTTCAATTGCTTCTTTGGCAATTTCGATTGCTGCATCTGGACTGCGGAATACTTGCACAATATCAATATCTACCGGTACACTCTTCAAATCCGGATATGCTTTTTCTCCTAGAATTTCTGTTTCTCTTGGATTGACCGGAATGATTTTATAACCAAGTCGTTGCATTTTTCTTGCAAGACGGTAACTTGGTCTTGCTTCTTTGCCGCTTAAACCGACAATTGCTAACGTTTTTTGGCGTGTTTTTTCTTCACCATTTTCTGTATAACGCTGATGTGGTGAATTTAACGCCCACTTAATAATACCTTCATCATTAACGATAATTTGCTGCTGTTTGTCTGTACCGATGCCAGTTGCTTTCGTTAGTGCTTGATCTAAGTCGTTTTTGATATCTCGAAAAGATTCAATACCAACCGATAAGCGAACTAACTCTTCTGTAACTCCGGTTTCATCTAATTGATCTTTTGTTAATTGCTGGTGCGTTGTTGATGCGGGGTGTATAATTAATGATTTTGCGTCACCAACATTGGCAACATGTGACCAAAGTGCAACATTATTAATTAAGTCACGTCCAGCATCTCTGCCGCCTTTAATACCGAATACAATGATCGATCCAAATCCATTATTTAAAATCCGTTTTGCTAAACCATGGGACGGATGACTTTCAAGTCCCGGGTAAGTTACCCACTCAACTGCTTCATGACTGTTTAAATATTCTGCAAGTTCTTGAGCATTTTGATTATGACGTTCAATTCGAATGTGTAAGGTTTCTAATCCCTGGAGAAGTTGGAAGGCATTAAATGGACTCAATGCTGCACCAAAGTCTCTTAATAGTTGAACTCTCACCTTCGTAATAAATGCTAACGTACCAAAATCAACTGCGTAACGAATGCCATTATAACTTGGATCAGGTTCCGTAAATGCTGGATACTTTTCAGAATTCCAATTAAATCGCCCACCATCAATAATGATTCCACCAATCGAAGTACCGTGACCACCTATCCATTTGGTTGCCGAATGTACAACGATATCAGCACCTAATGTTATTGGCTTACATCCAAATGGTGTAGCAAACGTATTATCAACAATTACCGGAACACCAGCATCATGTGCAATCTCTGAAACTCTTACCACGTCTAATACTTGCAATCCAGGGTTACCGATAATTTCACCGTACACAGCTTTCGTTTTATCGGTGATTGCTGCTTTAAAGTTCTCTGGATCTGTTGGATCAACGAATTTTACGTTAATGCCATATCGTGGAAGTGTCACATTAAAAAGATTGTAAGTCCCACCGTATAAGTTAACCCCTGCCACAATTTCATCACCTGCGTTTGCCAGGTTTAGGATCGAAAGCGTGATAGCTGACATACCCGATGCAGTGGCTACTGCTGCAACTCCATCCTCTAACAGTGCTAATCTTTTTTCAAAAACATCTACTGTTGGGTTTCCGATTCGTGAATAAATATTACCTGGTTCATCTAGAGCGAATAATCGTTCCGCATGTTCGGTATCGTGAAATACATAGGAAGTAGACTGATAGATTGGTACCGCTCGTGAACCTGTTGTCGGATCTGGTGCTTGACCGCCATGTAAGTGAATTGTCTCTGGATCATATGTTGAATTTTGAAAGTCTGTCATTGCTATTTCCTCCTCGATTTTCTATTTCAATCATTTTTTGGTAATAAAAAAGCCTTCTTCGATAAGAAGAAGGCTTTAACTGTCATTGCAGTTGTCCTCCTCTTATCTACCAGGATTCACATCCTGCAGGAATTAGCACCTTTTAAGCTGTTGCTTAATGGTTGCCGGGCATCGTCGGGCCAGTCCCTCCGCCACTCTTGATAAGAGTTATTATTAAATTTTAAATCAAAAAAGTCTCTCTATATGGAGATAGAGAGACTTAAATATCTGGATTCGCTCTCTTATCTCTCTAGGTTTTAGATCACCTAGTGGAATTGGCACCTGTATTAAGCGACGTTACGCTCAATGGTTGCCGAGGTTTCAAAGGGCCAGTCCCTCCACCTCTCTGGATAAGAATTATTTAATTCCGAGTAATCAACTCGCTTTTGCTTTTCGATATTTATAACTTTAGCATGAGGTCTGAATGATGTCAATATATTTTCTGAATATTTTTGAATATTGTTTTGACTATCTTTCTTGTCTTGATCAAAATGTTTCTCTTTTCATTAGATCTATTGAAATTAATGGCTATCTTCGCTATAATAAATCTTGTCGCCATTTTCATAACATTCATATCATGCGCCCGTAGCTCAGGGGATAGAGCAATGGTTTCCGGTACCATGAGTCGGGGGTTCAAATCCCTCCGGGCGCGTTACTCAAAAAGGTTAGAACAAAATAGTTATCATCACAAAAATCCAAACGTTTACTTTTCGTTTGGATTTTTGTGTGTATTAGTAGGATTATACGACACAACCTGATGGTAATTTTGACATTTTATATGAGTGTGGTATCCGCTCCGGCTTGCCCACTTCGCTTTCCAGGGGGCGCGTCTTCAGCTAACTTTGTAAAGAAGATCACTTTACAAAGTGGATCTTCAGATCGCGCTGATCCCCTAGGAGTCGAAGTGGCCGCCTAGGCTCAATGGAATTCTACATTTTTAACAAATGCTAATATTTTGGATTATCTCTAAAATTTTTTACCACAAAAAGCTAGTGATTATAGCAAAAATACATTCTCTTGCTTCAGTTGTAGAGTATAAAAAAGCGCAGGCGTCGGCTTCCACTCCTGCGGGATGTTTTTATCCGAAGATCCACTTTTTAAGCGCACTTTGCTTAAAAAGTTAGCTGAGGAGAAAAACCCGCGGAAAGGGAAGCCGACAAGCCGGAGCGATTGCGAAGCACATATAATATCTCATAATTACCACTACATTAGTGTCGTATAATCCTACTTTTATTCAGTAATTATATTTTAACGATCACCTTTTTTATGCTTGGTCGTTTAAGCGGCGGTGGTTTGGGGTAGTATGAATATAGAAAATCAAATCTTTTGACCTTTTTTGACCATTGGGTTAAGATGTACATAGTTAGAAAAATACTAACGAAAAAGCAAGTGTTTAAAGGAGGAATTGTTTTATGAATTTAATCCCAACAGTTATTGAACAAACAAACAGAGGCGAACGTGCATATGACATTTATTCTCGCCTATTAAAAGACAGAATTATTATGTTAGGAAGCGGTATTGATGATAATGTATCCAACAGTATCGTAGCGCAACTGCTTTTCTTAGCAGCAGAGGATCCAGATAAAGATATCTCTCTATACATTAACTCACCAGGCGGTTCCATTACTGCAGGTATGGCAATCTATGATACGATGCAGTTCATCAAACCAAATGTTTCTACCATCTGTATCGGTATGGCAGCATCTATGGGTGCCTTCTTACTTGCTGCAGGTGAACCAGGGAAACGTTTTGCATTACCTAATAGTGAAGTAATGATTCACCAACCATTAGGTGGTACGCAAGGTCAAGCGTCAGATATCCAAATCCATGCAAATCGCATTATTGAAATGCGCAAAAAATTAAATCAAATTCTCGCTGATCGAACTGGTCAACCAATTGAAGTAGTAGAAAAAGATACAGATCGTGATAACTTCATGACAGCAGAAAAAGCAAAAGAGTACGGTTTAATTGATAAAGTAATGGAAAAGAAACCATCTGACCTTAATTAAACAGAAAAAAGTGGCGAACTCAATATTCGCCACTTTTTTTATTTTTTTCCTTCTACATACTCTACTAACTCCTTTAATGCCTCCTGTTCGTCTGAACCATCTACGATAATTTTGATCTGAGTTCCTTTTGATAAAGCGAGACTCATCAAACCCATTATACTTTTCGCATTAATTCGTTTTGAATCTTTTTCAATAAAAATTTCTGATGAAAAGCTATTTGCCTTCTGAACAAATTGGGCAGCAGGTCTCGCTTGTAATCCAGGTTCAATTGATATAACTACCTCTTTCTCTAACATGATATTCCCCTCCTGTTTAACATGCACGCTTTAGTAAGCGTTATCATTTTATTTTACTATTTAACAACTCGTCTTATTCATTTTAATGAGATGGGAGGTCCCCCCCCCTATTCATTAATTTACTGGTAATTCTTCATTCCGCAACTGTTCCGCGAATTGATCAATTTTTTTCAAGCGATGATTAATTCCTGATTTACTGATCTTTCCACCAGAAACCATTTCACCTAATTCTTTTAACGATACATCTTGATGTTCCATGCGAAGTTTGGCAATCTCTTGCAATTTATCGGGTAATGCTTCCAAACCAACTGTTTTATCAATAAATCGAATGTTTTCTAATTGTCTAAATGCTGCCCCTATCGTTTTATTAAGGTTAGCTGTCTCACAATTCACCAAACGATTAACGGAGTTTCGCATATCTCTGACGATTCTTACATCTTCAAACTTAAATAAAGCTTGATGTGCACCTATATAGTTTAATAACTCGGTAATTTTTTCTGCTTCTTTGATATAGGTGATGAAACCTTTTTTTCGTTCTAGGATTCGTGCATGTAAACCATATTCATTCAATAAATCACAGAGCGACTGATTGTGCTCTTCATGAAAATTATATATTTCTAAATGATAGGAAGAAGTCTCTGGATTATTAACAGAGCCACCAGCTAAAAATGCTCCTCTTAAATAGGCTCGGCGACAGCACTCTTTTTTCGTATATTTAGTTGAGATCGTTCGAATGAATTGTAACGGTTCAACAAGTATTTCCATATCTTGCAACATTTCTTTTACACCTTTACTCATTCGTACGATATAGACATTATTTTTCTTTAATTTCATCTTTTTCCGTACGAGTAACTCCACCGGAATAGCATACATAGCTTTAATAAGTGTGTAGATGCGGCGCGCAATAGCTGCGTTTTCTGTTTGCACATCCAGGGAGTAATGACTTTTTGAAAAAGAAATTGCGCCATTCATTCGAATTAATGCTGCCAATTCTGATTGTTGACAACAATCATCACTTTCAATTTTCGTTAACTCTTTTTTTATATCTGCCGCAAAAGACAACTTTCTCCCTCCCGTCTCATCCTGTAAAAAGTTGTTACTATATTAATGAACATAATACGTTAGCTACCTTATCCGTGTCATGCCGTAGTGAATGATTACGTTCTTTTACAATATCCTCTTCAATTATTTCTAATCCCATACTTCTTAATTTATCCAAATCATAGCGAACAGGTTCCGCATTTTCTTCTGCATAGACCATTTGTACATCTTGATCAATTGTTCTGTTATGCATTACAATCGCCTGAATACAACCTGTTCCAATATGATCAGCAATGGCTTGTACATGATCGGATGCACTATAATGGTTGGTTTCACCTACCTGTGTCATAACATTACATACATATACGACTTTTGCAGTTGTTTGGCGTAATGCTTCTCCAATTTGTGGAACGATCAAATTTGGAAGTGTGCTGGTATATAGACTTCCAGGTGCAATTACAACAAGATCCGCATCATGGATTGCTTCTACAGCTTCTGGTAAAGGCAGAACTGGATTTGGCTTAAGAAATACCCGTCTAATTCGCTTGTTTGCTTTAGGAATATTTGATTCACCAATCACAATGTCTCCGTCTTCATACTCGGCATGCAAAAACATATTTTGATTTGCTATTGGATAAATATTACCTTTAACATTCAACACGCGAGAGATTTCTTTTATTCCTGTGTAAAAATCGCCTGTAACAGACGTCATAGCAGCTAACAAGAGATTACCCATTGAATGACCTGAAAGGCCATTTCCTTTGGTAAAACGATGTTGGAATAATTCCATCAGCATTGGCTCTACATCTGACAATGCTGCGATCACGTTTCTTATATCCCCCGGTGCTGGCATTTCCATTTCGGATCGCAGACGACCAGAACTGCCTCCATCATCTGCTACCGTTACAATTGCTGATAAATCAATGGGGTGCTGTTTTAGACCGCGCAGTAAAACAGGCATACCCGTTCCACCACCAATCACAACTATTTTCTTGAAATCGGATTGTACCATGTAATTATCCCTTTCGCTTCTCTATATCACGATGACTGACATGTGTGACATAATTTTTTTGAAAATGTTTGGCTAGATGCTCAGCAATTGCGACTGAACGATGTTGACCACCTGTACAACCAATCGCAATCACTAACTGGGTTTTTCCTTCGCGTTTATATTGAGGAAGCATAAATTGTAATAGATCGATCACTTTTTCTAAAAACTTCTGTGTATCTGACCATCTAAAGACGTAAGATGATACTTCCGTGTTTAAGCCTGTTAATGGTTGCAGTTGCTCAACATAATGTGGGTTTGGCAAAAATCGCACATCAAATACTAAGTCTGCATCAATAGGTAAACCGTATTTAAAACCAAAAGAAAGCGCATGAACGGAGAAAATTTCTTGATCCTTTTGACTGTATCTTTGGACAATTTCTTCACGTAATTCCTTAGGCTTTAACTTAGATGTGTCAATAAAATGCTGCGAACGTCCTCTTAATTCATCTAAAATCTTCCGTTCAGCATGAATCCCTTCTAATGGTAAGCCGTCTTGCGCTAAAGGGTGTGAACGTCTTGTTTCTTTATATCGTGAAACTAACACATGATCACTTGCGTCTAAAAACAGAATATGTTCTTCTAACCAATCTTCTTGTCCAAGTGTATCTAATGCTTCAAATAATGTATCAAAAAACTCACGACCTCGTAAATCCATTACAAGTGCGACTTTTTGAATATTATTTGTTGCATCTTTCATCAATTCGAGGAATTTTGGCAGGAGCGCGGGTGGAAGATTATCAACACAATAATAACCAAGATCTTCAAAACTTTGAACGGCTACGGTTTTACCTGCACCTGACATTCCTGTAATAATCACTAATTTTGTTTCTTCAGATTGTCTCCCCATCTCTCATCCACTCCTCTCTTCCACATTTATCACTAACGATTCTATCTTTAATTATACTACTATTATACACGGAGTGAATGACCTCTACCACAAAAAAAATTGGCATAGGTATGAGAACCTATGCCGTCAAGTTATATTTATTAAAAAGGGGGTCAATTAGTTAACTACATTGTATCGCATTTATATTTCGTCCGTGTTACAGCCACGTTAATTTCTATTTACGTGTATATGTCGAAATGATTACAGGACTAGCTTGGAGTATTCACAGCCTCATCTAAATTCTCAATATACGCTTGTGCAGCTTGTGCTGCAATACTTCCATCGCCTGTTGCTGTAACAATTTGACGCAATTCTTTTTCGCGAATATCTCCAGCAGCAAATACACCAGGTACATTTGTTTCCATTTTCTCATTTGTTGGAATATAACCTTCCTCATTAGTAATACCTAATGACTTGAAAGGTTCACTTAATGGCACCATACCGATATAAATGAACGTACCATCTATCGCACGATCATATTCTTCACCTTTGTTTTTATCATAAAGAGTTACACTTCCTACCTTACCATCTTTTTCATTAATGGATTTAACGATCGTGTCCCAAATAAAATCAATTTTTTCATTTTTAAAGGCACGGTCTTGTAGGATTTTTTGAGCACGTAGTTGATCACGTCGGTGAACAATCGTCACTTTTTCGGCGAATTTCGTTAAATAAACTCCTTCTTCAACAGCAGAGTCTCCACCACCAACGACAATTAGTTCTTTTCCTTTGAAGAATGCACCATCACATACCGCACAATATGACACACCTCGACCACCTAGTTCTTCTTCACCAGGCACTCCAATTTTCTTATATTGCGCACCAGTGGTGATGATAAGTGCTTTTGTCTTATATTCTTTAGACCCTGCGACTACTGTTTTATAATCCCCATGATCAATCACTTCTTTAATATCCCCATAAGCATATTCTGCACCAAATTTTTTAGAGTGATCAAACATTTTCGTTGATAGGTCTGGACCTAATATATGGTCATATCCTGGATAGTTTTCGACATCTTCTGTATTCGCCATTTGGCCTCCAGGTATACCTCTTTCAAGCATTAATGTATCTAAATTTGCACGTGATGTGTAAACAGCCGCTGTTAAACCAGCTGGACCAGCACCTGCAATAATAACGTCATACATTTTTTCCTCAGTCATTATTGTCATCCTTTCTCCTTTAACTTATCACTATTATCTTATGCTTATAAAAAAACGTCTAATATTCTGCTCATTCACCTTTTTCCCAAGCTGGAGACTGTACCGAAAGAATGTTATGTTGCTTACATCCCTCTTTCCAGAGACGCATCGCTGAATCTTCCATTCCCAAGTAATATTGACAAGTACTATACCATCTATAATAAGAAGGATGACCCTTTAGTTTAGATTTATGCAGCATTTTAAATCGATCTAACGCTTGTTGATACAAGCCAACCTGAGCAAAAGTGACAGCAATCCGCAATTTTTGTTGTTCATGGATGGGATAGATATTTGCAAGCATTTCCATATAGTAGTCATATTTAGACTGCTTATCCTCATGCTTATAGAAGATAGCCAAATTCATACAACTGAATAAATTATCGGGATGCTCTTCTAAATACTCTTTTTCCAAGGTGATCGCTTCTTCTCTTTCTCCAATAAAAAATAACGCATAATGATATTCATGCCTTGCTTGAGAAAATTCCGGAAACAATGTAAGCATTTCTTCCAAGACCGCGATTGCTTCTTCCCACTCTTCACGTTCTAAATGGTAAAAAGCAGTTTCCTGGTAAATGATCAGATCGTCTTCTTCCTCTAATGTCCAATCATCGTCTTCTTCCTCTTCTTCACTAAAGTCCAATAATTCTAATAATGTGTTAGCTTCTTCCTGAAAATCACCGTCTGGTGCCTTTTCTAAATAAATTTGAGCATATTTAGTTGCATCTTCTAACAAGCCCAAATGTGCGTAATTGTTTGCAATTAAGTAATAGCAGTCAATATATTCCTCACCGTGTTTGGATAATACTTTAGTCAACAATTGATTCGCTAAATGATAGGAACCGATTTCTGTATAAACAATCGAAGCCTGACATTGATATAATGGGTTTTCAGGTTTTTCGGATATCGCTTTTTGAAACCATTTTAAGGAGAGATCAAATTTCTTTTTTTGATAGGCTTCTACACCTTTTGAAAAATAAAAATCCCCTTCAGGAATGAAAGGTATAATGTTTCCTTCTAATTTATTTGGATTTTGCACGTGTGTATCTCCCCTCCCATTCTTCTTTCACTTATATTTTATTCACTCATTAATTTAAAATTCGATGACTTTAGCATTATAACACATTTTGAGCACATTAAAAGACATTTTTTATAAAGTCAGATTACAATCCGGATGTTCCTTTTCGTTAAACCCATCAGCTCATTTTAAAAAAACTTCAAACTGTCTAAACTGATGAATTCAACCATTTCCTGTATAATTATTGTTCAAGGAGGAATTCGATATGAATATTGCGATCATTGGCGCAGGTGCTCTTGGTAGTTATTTTGGAGCAAGATGGATAAAAGCGGGAGCAAATGTGCAATTCATTGTAAGAGAAAAAAGAGCGGCCCAGCTGAAAAAGTATGGTCTGAAAATCAATAGTGTTCACGGTAATGATCTCATTGAAAGTCCGGATCTTGTAACAGATCCAGCTAGCGCAAATGCTGCCGATATTATTGTTATAGCTGTAAAAGGGTACCATTTAAATGGCATTATAGACACCGTCAGCCAGATGATTGATGAAAATACGTATATTCTGCCTATTCTAAATGGATTTCAACATTACTCCATTTTATTCGATCATTTTGGAAAAGATAAAGTATTAGGCGGTTTAGCGAATATTATTGCCACATTGGATGAATTTGGACATGTAGTACATACGAGCAAAATTCATGAGATTCGTTTTGGTGCATTACTAGAGAACCAACAAGAAGTTTGCGAGAAACTAGCTGTTTTGTCAGAGGATGCTAAGATGGCTAGTTCGTATAGTCATGAAATTTTAATGGATATTTGGTATAAGTATATGTTTATTACCGCTTTTTCGGGAATAACCACCGTAAGCAACCTTGAAATAGGTTCACTTCTAAAGCAGGAAGCAACTAAGTCAATCATTGATCATTTATTAAAAGAAATGCAAATTATTGCGAAACATGAGGGTGTAGTACTCGGGGATCAACATTTAGATAAAGCTTGGCAAACGTTGAATAACTTGCCAGCTGACGCTACTTCCTCGATGCATCAGGATTATCGCAAAGGATTGAATATTGAAGTGGATCACCTGCAAGGCGCTGCAATTAATTTAGCGAAGAAACATCAATTGGATGTGCCTTATTTAGAAACAATCTACGGCATCATTAAAGTGAAAACAAGCTAAAATCAGTGCACCCTCAACTACACAAACAGCGAACTTTAGATTTTAGACGGGATAATTGATTGTCTTAACGGGATATATTGGTCTCTTCACGGGATAAATCAACTTATCCCGCCAAGCGAACCAATTATCCCGTTAAGCGCAAAGGATATCCCGTCAAGAGAGGTCCATATCCCGTGAAGAAGAACTTTTCACATGTTTTAATAACGTCTATACGAACGCGTTGTATTAAACATTTGATAAGAATGTGTCATTTTTTTTCCGTTCTTGCATTTGTTCTTTTGTATAAATGACACGCATTGGGTTACCAGCTACAAAAGTACCGGCTTCGACATCTTTATGTACTACCGTCCCTGCCGCGACAATTGCCTGATTGCCAATAGTCACTCCTGGTAAAACCGTACTATTGGCACCAATCATCACTTCGTCACCTATGATTACTTCACCTAATCGGTATTCTTCGATTAAATATTCATGCGCTAAAATAGTGGTGTTATAGCCTATAACGGTATTTTTTCCAACAAAAATCTTCTCAGGAAACATGATGTCTAACATAACCATCAGTGCGAATGCTGTTTGTTGGCCCACTTCCATTTTTAGAAAGTTGCGATACATACTATTTTTCAGCTTTAAAAAAGGAGTGTATCTAGCTAATTGTATAATAAAAAAGTTTTTTACTACTTTCAAAAAAGGTACCGTTATATATATATGCCATAAACTGTTTGCACCTTTAACGCGATAACGTTTCGTTTTCCGCATATTATTCCACTCCAACAATTTTTAATAGGTCACTCATTTCCTCTAGCATATAATCTGGATCATGATCTTCCAAAATTTTTCTACCTTTAATCGTCCAAGCTACTCCTGCTGTCTGTACACCGGCATTATGTCCTGCTTCAATGTCATGGTAATTATCGCCGACCATCATTGTTGTCATTGGATTGGCATGCAGTTCATCTATCGCTTTAAGAATAGGCTCCGGGTGTGGCTTTGCATTTTCAACATCATCAAGTCCAATCAGTACATCAAATAACTGATCCATCCCGGTAATTTTTAATCCTAATTTAGCTGTATCAGATAGCTTTGTTGTAACGATTCCTAATTGAAATCCTGCATTTTTTAACGTTTTAATGGTTTCAACCACCGTAGGATAAGCCTCGACATATTTTTCGTGGTTCGCATAATTATGCTCTCGATAGGTTGTCATCATATCTTCTACTTTTTCAGCGTTGACTTTTTTTAAACTGTCAATTAATGGCGGACCAATAAAATCAAGAATCTCTTCTCTCGTATATGGACGATCCCCATACTTCTCTACTGTATGTGTAAAGGAAGCGATAATTAATTCATTGGTGTCAATCAATGTTCCGTCTAAATCAAATAATATTGTTTCTACTTTCAAATTCATAACCTCCAAAATATTCAAAAAACGCGGTGTTCGACTCCTCTATTAAATAGTGCAGACGTTTTAGTTTATTACGAGAAACGAGCTTTTGCTTCTAAGCAAAAGCTCTTATTTTTATTTTTTCTTATGTTGTCTAATTTTCTTCCCTTGATACGTATGTGTAGTTAAACCTTTTTTGCGACGGTAAATAATCAAAATAACAGCACCGACAATAAGCAGGATGGATATAAATTGTGCTGTTCTTAATTCGCCAACGATATAAAGGCTATCCGTTCTCATACCCTCAATAAAATAGCGACCAATAGAATACCATATGACATAAGTTAAGAACATTTCTCCACGACGAAGTGGGTATTTGCGCAATACTAATAATAAAATAAATCCTGCAATATTCCAAATCGATTCATACAAAAAGGTAGGGTGATACATCGTGCCTTCAATACACATCTGATTCATAATAAAATCTGGTAAGTATTGATGAAAACTTTCATATGTAGATTGTGAAATCGGGCCACCATGTGCTTCTTGGTTCATGAAATTACCCCAGCGTCCAATCGCTTGTCCTAAGATAATACTTGGCGCAGCGATATCAGCAATTTGCCAAAAAGATAGCTTTTTCACTCTTGTAAAGACAATGGCCGTAATAACCGATCCAATTAACGCACCGTGAATCGCAATGCCGCCTTCCCAAACCGCGAAAACTTTCCACCATGGTTCACCAACATAACGATCCCATTCAAAGACAACATAGTATATTCGAGCTGACAAGATAGCTATTGGAATTGCAAATACTACTAGATCAACAATATAATCCTTTTTTACACCTAAACGATCTGCTTCCCTGGTTGCAACCCATAATGCTAAAAAGGCACCAGTAGCTATAATCACCCCATACCAATAGATCGGTAAGGGACCAAGTTGCAGGAATACAGGATCAAGTGCAGGAGCTTCACACGACAAATTCAATCTCCTCCATTCTCTTATCAGGTTGTTAGCGTCTTTTTTTTAGTTGAAAGGTTTTAAAGACCGTTAGCAACATAATTAATCCATATCTAAATCTGTTTCGAATTCTGACTCCTCATGTTCGCCGTTTTGTATCATCTTTGATAGTCGTTGAGAAAATTCTTCTGCTGCATTAACTCCCATTCGTTTCAAACGAAAATTCATGGCAGCCACCTCTATAATAACAGCTAGGTTACGACCAGGTCGAACAGGAAGCGTTGCTTTCGGTATTTTTACATCAATAATTTTCATTGTCTCTTCTTCTAGGCCTAGACGATCGTACTGTTTCTTTTGATCCCATGTCTCGAGATTAATCACAAGCGAGATACGTTTATGGGAACGAACAGATCCGGCACCAAACAATGTCATCACATTGATGATCCCAAGTCCACGAATTTCTAATAGGTGTTCAATTAGTGGTGGTGAAGATCCAATAAGACGATCATAATCCTCTTGACGAATTTCAACACTATCATCTGCTACTAGACGGTGCCCTCTTTTTACTAACTCTAAGGCTGTCTCACTTTTACCTACACCACTTTGTCCTGTGATCAGCACACCGATACCATAGATATCTACTAATACACCATGAACCGCAGTAAAAGGTGCAAATTTTGCTTCAAGGAAATTGGTAATACGGCTTATTACTCGTGTTGTTTTATACGGTGAACGCATTAATGGAACACCCGACATCTCGCATGCTTCAACAAGTTCTTCTGGTATTTCCATATCTCTTGTCACTACAATTCCCGGTGTTATATCTGTACAAAGTCGATAGGAACGATCTTGTTTTTCTTCTTTAGATAACTCAGAGAAATAGGATAATTCTGTTTTCCCTAACAGCTGTAATCGGTCTTTCGGATAATATTTAAAATAACCAGTTAGTTCGATACCCGGACGTGAAACTTCGCTCATAAATATTTCCCGATGCACACCTTCTGAACCTGCGATTAATTCTAACTTAAAACGATCCAACAAATCTTGTGTACGCACTTTTGCCATTACTTAGCCCCCTATTCACATCACATCTTTTTATCTCCATGATGTAACTATTGTAGCACTTTTTTTAAGAGATAGTACAGATTTGTCCAAAAAAAATCATCATTTCACGCTATTTTAAATGGGAGAGACGGTGGAACATAAATAGTGTTCTTAGCTTAAAACACGAACAGTGCGATATTGATACTTACGCAATAGAAGGAAACTGTGCACTAAATGATGTAGTAATTTGACAGTAAATTTGTGCGTAACAACCACTTCGGCTTGTTCGCTTCCCTTTCCATGGGAGTTGAAGCGAACGCCTACGCTAGTTATAGTGCTACAATAGAGGCAAGAGTTTAAATAATGACAATATCGCATAATGTAGATGAAATACTATAGAAAGGTCAAAATGATAGCTGTGACCACAGTTGTAGTATCCATTTAAAGCGAAGGCGTTTGTTTTCACTCCTGCGGGAAGTTTTTACCCTGAAATCCACTTTTTAAGCGAATTTTGCTTAAAAAGTTAGCTTATGGTAAAAACCCGCGGAAAGGAAAACGGGCAAGCCGAAGCAGTTGCAAAGGACATATAAAATCTCATAATTACCAATTCTGCTATTTCGCGGTATCTTCCTACTACGCATAAAATCCAAACGATTCGAGTGTGAGCTTTCGAATCGTTTGGATATTTAAAATTAAGATATTCGTTTTTCGGAACCTCTAGTCTTTAATTATTTTGTTGATAATTAAATTCATGATCGAGAATAGGATGGCTGCAATGATTGCTGGTCCGAAACCTTCAATTGTAAAATTGTCTCCTAGTAACAATTGTGTAAGCCACAGGGTCACAGCGTTTATCACAAATAAAAACAAACCTAAAGTTAATATGGTGACAGGTAATGTCAAAAGAACTAAGATCGGTTTAACTATTACATTTAAAACGGCAAGTATCACGGCAGCAATCAACGCTACAACAAATCCATCTATCATAAATCCTTCAAATAGATAATCAATCAGCATTAATGCTAAAGCATTAAAAACAAGCGATAATATCCAACGCATTTTACTCGACCCCTCTTCTCGGTATGATAATAGCAGCTGCTATATACAGTATAAAAAGTGGAAATCCTGCAGTGAATATTAACAAAATGATGAAGATTAAACGCAGGATGGTGGCATCTAAATTTGTCGTTTCTGCTATACCACCTAACACACCAGCAACCATTTGGTTTGAATTCGAACGATACAATTGTTTTGACATGTTTATCCTCCTTTACACTCCATTCTATACTTTTCCACAAAGTGATAAGGATAAACCTCTGATATCATTCTATGTTTAAATTTCATTTGTCATGTCTTAAAATTTCCAAGTATAGAAAGATTCTACCCCTAACCACTGTTTAGCAGCTTCTTCCATATCTTCTTCTTCCTGCTTCATTTTTGCCAGCATTCCATCTGCTTGTGATTTATGCGCCATTATCGTTTCAAACTTTTTATGAAAGACAGAACCTACATCTTTTTGAATGTCTGGTTCACCAATTTCCTCTACATGGGTTCTGCTGATTGCTTGAGCCCAAACAACTGGACGTTGATCTACAGGGAATTTCTCAACGGCTCTGATTGCAGCAGCTCCAAATGCATCATGATCTGGATGGACCGCGTGTCCTGGGTAATGTGTAATCACCAATGACGGCTTTATTTTATCTAGATAGGTAAAAATATGGTCAGCTACCTCTTCCGTTGACTCGAATTCAAGAGTTTTATCACGATACCCTAACATTTCTAATTCTACATCCATCACTTCACATGCTTTGATCAATTCAGATTTTCTGATTTCCGGCAATGTTTCTCTGGTTGCAAAAGTTGGATTGCCCATATTACGGCCCATCTCACCTAATGTTCCGCATAAATATGTAACTGGAATCCCTTGTTCGCGAAAGGTTGTGATCGTTCCAGATGCTCCAAACGCTTCATCATCTGGGTGTGGATATATTACTACAACATGCTCAGACACTATAATTCCTCCTTCACATTAATAATTAAATGGTGTTTCACTTATTTGCAAGGCAACCATCAAACGTCCTTCACGGTCATGGCCTGCCATTAATAATTTATTATTTTCATCTACTTCATACTGGTTAACACCTTCAGCATAAATCCAGCCAATATCTAACTTAAGACCCACACGATATGTTGTTCCAGCACCTACGACTTTACCTCGTTGGTAACTTACCTTAGCATTTCTAATAAATGCACCAACATTATACGCATCTTGATTAAAATGACTCGCATACGCCCCATTGGTTGTCTCCAAGTGTACGTATACATCTTTATTGGCATGTTGGTCGATCAATTTTTGCAAATGATTTATTTCAATTGGTTCCATAGTGGGATGCCTCCTCTTCCTACTTTCATAATTTATTTTAGCACAGTATGATCAATAGTTCTTGTTATACAGATTGAAATTTCCCTTCTTTTAAAAATTACGTACTGACTACTCTTATAATACTGGCAACTTCGAGGGCATTACTGTCAAATTCTTGGATTTACTGGCAACTCTGAGAGTATTACTGTTAACTTCTCGAAATTACTGGCAACTCTGATAGTATTACTGGCAACTTCTCGGAATTACTGGCAACTCTGATAGTATTACTGGCAACTTCTCGGAATTACTGGCAACTCTGATAGTATTACTGGCAACTTCTCGGAATTACTGGCAACTCTGATAGTATTACTGGCAACTTCGAAAATTTTATGACCCACTAAAAAAGGGACTGCCCTCTAATATTGAAGGCTGTCCTTTTATCACTACTCCCACTGGCTAAATTAATTATTTATTTTAGCTTCCATTCGTTTTTTATCTCTTTCCAGAATTGGTTTAAGGTATCTTCCTGTATGAGATTCTTCAACTTCAGCTACTTCTTCTGGTGTACCTGTTGCAACGATCGTCCCTCCACCATCGCCACCTTCTGGACCGAGATCGATAATGTAATCAGAGGCTTTGATAACGTCTAAGTTGTGTTCGATGATGATTACGGTATCACCGTTATCAACTAACCTTTGAATCACAACTAGCAATCTGGAAATATCATCAATATGCAAGCCGGTCGTTGGCTCGTCTAATATATAAAGGGATTTACCATTGGAACGACGATGAAGTTCACTAGCCAATTTTACACGCTGGGCTTCCCCACCAGACAATGTAGTGGCAGGTTGGCCTAGTCGAACATATCCCAATCCTACATCATAAACCGTTTCTACTTTACGTTTAATCTTCGGAATATTTTCGAAGAATTTTAATGCTTCTTCGATTGTCATATCTAATACATCCGCAATATTTTTACCTTTATATTTCACTTCTAATGTTTCACGATTGTATCGTTTTCCGTCACATACTTCACATGGTACATAAACGTCAGGTAAAAAGTGCATTTCGATTTTGATAATACCGTCACCACGACAGGCTTCACAGCGTCCACCCTTGACATTAAAACTAAAGCGACCTTTTTTGTAACCGCGAATTTTTGCTTCATTAGTTTGGGCAAAAACATCACGAATATCATCGAACATTCCAGTATATGTGGCCGGATTCGATCTAGGTGTTCTGCCAATTGGTGATTGATTAATATCGATTACCTTTTCTAGATGTTCGATTCCTTTCATTTCTTTATGCTTACCAGGCTTTTGTTTCGCCCGGTGCAGGTTTGCTGCCAGACTCTTATGCAAAATCTCATTAATTAAACTACTTTTCCCTGATCCTGACACACCGGTGACAGCCGTATAAATACCGATAGGAATTTTTACATCGACATTTTTTAAATTGTTTTCTTCTGCACCAATAATTTCAAGATAGCGCCCATCGTTTTCATGGCGCCTTGCTGGAACTGAAATGAATTTCTCACCTGACAGATATTGTCCGGTTAATGATTTTTTCTTCTTTTTCACTTGATTCGGTGTACCTTGGGCGATAATTTCACCGCCATGTTCACCAGCGCCAGGTCCGATATCGATTAAATAATCGGCCGCAAGCATCGTATCTTCATCATGCTCGACGACAATCAGCGTATTACCTAAATCACGCATTCTTTCTAACGTTTGAATTAAACGATCATTATCACGCTGATGAAGACCAATCGATGGTTCATCCAACACATATAACACACCTGTTAGAGCGGAGCCAATTTGAGTTGCCAGTCGAATTCGCTGTGCCTCTCCACCAGACAGGGAACCTGCTGAGCGTGATAAAGTTAAATAATCTAAACCTACATTTTGCAGAAAGCTTAAGCGATCATCCAGTTCTCGGACAATCATGGCGGCGATTTGTTTTTCTTTTTCAGATAATGAAAGAGTAGCAAAAAAGTTATTTGCTTCCGTAACAGACATTTCGGTTACTTGACCAATATGCAGATCGTTCACTTTTATTGCTAATGCCTCTTCCTTCAACCGATAGCCGTTACAGCTTGGACAAGCTGTGTTCGCCATATATTTTTCCATCTGCTCACGAATAAAATCGGACGATGTTTCTCGATATCGACGAGCAATATTATTTAATACCCCTTCAAAGAATATCGAGGTTTCACGTCTCATACCGTATTCATTTTCATAATTGAATTCAATCTTTTCTTTTCCACTACCATGCAAAATTTTATCTAATTGTTTCTTAGTGAGCTTCTTAACTGGTACATCCATATCGATCTTGAAATGTTTACATACACTCTTTAATAATTGCGGGTAATACTGTGAACTGATTGGTTCCCATGGCACGATAGCACCTTGATTTAAGGTTAACTCCTTATTTGGGATCACAAGGTCTACATCTACTTTTAATTGTGAACCTAAACCATCACAGGTCTGACAAGCTCCCCATGGACTATTAAAAGAAAATAATCTTGGTTCCAATTCATCAATCGAAAATCCACAAATCGGACAAGCATGATTTTCGCTAAATAATAACTCTTCATCATCGATAATGTCGACAATTACTTTACCGTCACCCAGTTTTAATGCAGTTTCCAATGAATCAGAAAGACGTCCTGCGATGCCTTCTTTTACGACAATTCGGTCAATAACTACTTCGATCGAATGTTTTTTATTTTTATCTAACTGGATATCATCGCTTATCTCACGCATCTCACTATCAATACGCAGACGAATATATCCTTCTTTTTGTAAGTCTTCTAATACTTTTACATGTGTGCCTTTTCGCCCTGATACAACAGGTGCAAGTATTTGTAATTTCGTACGTTCTGGGTAAGCAAGGATACGATCGACCATTTGCTCTACCGTCTGTGAAGTAATTTCTTCACCATGAATTGGACATATCGGATGTCCGATTCTGGCAAAAAGTAAACGCATGTAATCATAAATTTCAGTTACAGTCCCGACAGTTGACCGCGGATTTCGACTGGTTGTTTTTTGATCAATCGAAATTGCTGGTGATAAACCTTCAATTGAATCAACATCCGGTTTATCCATTTGTCCTAAAAACTGACGAGCATAAGCAGACAATGATTCGACATATCGTCTTTGACCTTCTGCATATATCGTATCAAAGGCTAATGAGGATTTACCAGAACCAGATAAACCAGTTAGTACGACTAGCTTGTCTTTTGGAATGTCAATTGATAGATTTTTTAAATTATGTGCGCGTGCACCTTTTATTGAAATGCTTTTTCTAGCCATTACATTCACCCTTCTGCTTTCAATTCTAATACAGCATCACGAAGCTCTGCTGCTCGTTCGAAGTCGAGGTCGCGAGCCGCTTGTTTCATTTCGGCTTCCATTTTCTCGATTAATGCTTGTTTTTCTTTTTTGGTCATTTCTTTGACTTTTTTTGCTGTGCCTTCGTATTTCTCTTCATCTTCCGCTGCGATTGTGGCACGGATGACGTCTCGTACTTTTTTGTTAATCGTTGTAGGAGTAATACCATGTTTTTCGTTATATGCTTGTTGTTTTTCACGACGTCGATACGTTTCATCGATCGCCTTTTTCATGGAATCCGTCATTTTATCCGCATACATGATAACCATACCTTTTTCGTTACGGGCAGCACGCCCCATTGTCTGAATTAAGGATCGTTCAGATCGTAAGAAGCCTTCTTTATCCGCATCTAAAATCGTAACAAGCGATACTTCTGGAATATCCAATCCTTCTCGTAAAAGGTTAATACCGACAATTACATCGTATTTTCCAACCCGTAAATCACGAATAACTTCAATTCGTTCCAACGTTTTAATTTCCGAGTGTAAATAGGCAACTTTTAAACCAACTTCTTTTAAATAATCGGTCAAATCTTCCGACATTTTTTTAGTCAAAGTTGTCACTAGCACCCGTTCATTACGATCGACCCGTTTATTAATTTCACCGATCAGATCATCGACCTGACCATCGATTGGTCGAACATCGACAACGGGATCTAATAAACCAGTCGGCCGAATGATTTGTTCTGTCATGTATGGTGTATGTTCTAATTCATACGGACCAGGTGTAGCTGATACAAAGATAAGTTGGTTCGCCTTTTTATCAAATTCATCAAAGGTTAACGGGCGATTATCTAACGCTGATGGTAAACGAAATCCATGATCAACTAATACTTGTTTACGAGCCTGGTCTCCATTATACATACCACGAATTTGCGGTAAGGTAACATGGGATTCATCAATTACAATTAATGAATCCTCTGGAAAGTAATCGATTAACGTATACGGCGTTGAACCTGGTTCACGTAACGTTAAATGACGTGAATAATTTTCAATGCCTGAGCAGAAGCCCATTTCTTCCATCATCTCGAGATCATAATTGGTTCTTTGCTCAAGACGTTGTGCTTCCAATAATTTATCTTCTTCACGAAATTTTGCTAGTTGTTCGTTTAATTCTTCTTTGATATTAACCATTGCTTTTTTTAATTTTTCTTCACCAGTGACGAAGTGAGATGCTGGGAAAATAGCAATATGCTCACGGTCACCGATTATTTCACCTGTTAATGCGTCCACCTCACGTATCCGATCGATTTCATCACCAAAAAATTCAACACGCAGACAATGTTCCTCACGGGATGCTGGAATAATCTCCACCGAATCCCCGCGAACTCGGAATGTTCCACGCTGAAAATCAATGTCATTCCGTGCATATTGAATATCGACAAGTCCTCGTAGTAATTGGTCACGATCTTTCTCCATACCGACTCGTAAAGACAGGACTTGATTTCGGTATTCTTCAGGTGAACCTAAACCATAAATACATGAGACACTCGCTACTATTAAGACATCATTTCGTTCAAAAAGGGATGAGGTCGCTGAGTGACGTAGCTTATCAATCTCATCATTGACACTGGCATCCTTTTCAATAAATGTATCTGTTGATGGTACATATGCCTCTGGTTGATAGTAGTCATAATAACTAACAAAATATTCGACAGCGTTATTCGGAAAAAACTCTTTGAATTCACTATAAAGCTGACCGGCCAACGTTTTATTGTGAGCGATAACTAATGTTGGTTTGTTGATTTCTGTCACCACATTGGAAATCGTAAATGTCTTCCCTGTACCTGTTGCGCCAAGTAGAGTCTGGTGGCGTTTGTTTTGTTTGACACCCGTAACTAATTCTTTAATCGCGCCAGGTTGATCACCTTGGGGTTGATATGGTGCCTGTAAAGAAAAGGTTTGTTGTTCCAAATCAATTCCTCCGTTCTTTTTGCTAGAAATAGTATACACTATATTTTATAAAAAAGCGAACAAATATTCGTTTTTTGATTTCTTAACTCTTTCTTCATTATAACCAAAGCGGTCAGGATGTTAAAAAGATATGATGTAATTAATTAGAAAGAGGCTGAGAAATAGTTATTATGCTTATCCGCAAACCCAAATGAAGAAATATGCTTTTTACTTAATATGAGGATACTGCGTAATAAATGATGTGGTAATTTTGACATAGTGTGTGTGCTTAGAAACCGCTACGGCTTGTCCGCTTCCCTTTCCACGTTTTTTTCTTCTCAGCTAACTTTGGTAAGCAAAAACCGCTTACCAAAGTGGATATTCGGATAAAAATATCCCGTAGGAGTGGAAGCGGACGCCTAAGCTAATTTGGATTCTACAACGCTAGCATGAGGAAGCATTATGCTATTTCTATTATGTAAAAAATGAATTGTTAAAGTAACAGCTAAAAATGCTACCTGTCACAATAGTTGTAGAATTCTTATATTAGCGTAGGCCGCCCACTTTCACTCCTGTGGGAACGTTTTACCTGAAGATCCACTTTTTCAAGTGATCTTTGCTTGAAAAAGTTAGCTGAAGGGAAAACCCCACGGAAAGGGAAGTGGGCAGCCGAAGCGGATGTAAATCAGTTAAAACAATTTCAAAATTACCACACAGCTTGTTAAGCAGTAGCTTCCAAATACGCAGAAAATCCAAACGATTTGGTCGTTTGGATTTTTATAAATATATATTTTTTTAGATATTTTCCTTATGTGGTTTGATCATATTGGTTTACTTCAAATAAATCAATTAAATCAACTTCAGGGTGTTTGTCGATAAACCATCTTAAGGCAAAGTCATTTTTGAATAATACAAGAAATTCGCCGTCACGGTCTTTTACTAAAAGATTACGCTCATCAAATAGCTTTGGATCAACCTGTTCCTTTTTGAGCCAGCGTGGAATTCTGTCACCTATTGATTCAAGTAATACTTCAACATTATATTCGTTTTTCATTCGATGTTGAAAAACTTCGTACTGTAATTGCCCGACTGCTCCAATAATCATTGAATCGGTTGGATAACCACGGAATAATTGAATCGCACCTTCTTGTACAAGTTGCTCAATTCCTTTTCTAAATTGCTTAGCTTTCATAACATTCTTAGCAGTTACGCGCTGAAACATTTCTGGCGGAAATTGTGGCAATTCGTCATATTCAAACGTCTGTTTACCATCCACTAGTGTGTCACCAATTCGGTAGGAACCGGGATCATATACCCCAATTATTTCACCAGCAAATGCTTCTTCAACTGTGTCGCGGGAAGAAGCGACAAATTGTTGGGTTTGCCCTAACCGGATTGTTTTCCCTGTGCGTGCAAGTTTGACATTCATGCCTCGTTCGAACTTTCCTGAGCATACTCGTAAAAATGCGATACGATCACGGTGTTGTGGATTCATGTTCGCTTGTATTTTAAAAATAAATCCAGAAAAGTCAGGATAATCTGGACTGATAACTTCTTCTGTGGTTCTTCTTGGACCAGGGGCTGGTGCCATTTTGATAAATGTGTCGAAGAATGACTGTACACCGAATGGTGCTAAGGCACTACCAAAGAAGACCGGTGTTTGTTCACCTTCCAACACGCGATCAAGTGAAAATTGATCCCCTGCTTCATCCAATAACTCTAATTCTTCCACCGTTTCCTGAAAAGTCGGTTGCTGGGACACCTCATCGTGATCAATCTCACTCATCGGAATATAACTTTCTTCTTCATTACCGTTATATTTAATAAATTGATCATGATAACGATCAAGAATTCCTAAGAAGCGTTTTCCCATACCTACTGGCCAGTTGATGGGATATGTTTCAATATTTAAAACCTCTTCAATTTGATCTAATAAATCAAGCGGCTCACGGCCTTCCCGGTCCAATTTATTAATAAATGTAAAAATCGGGATACCACGCATTTTACATACTTTGAATAACTTAATCGTTTGTGCTTCAATCCCTTTTGTTGCATCAATAATCATAACCACACTGTCAACAGCTGTTAATGTTCGATAGGTATCTTCACTAAAATCTTCGTGGCCAGGTGTATCGAGAATATTGACTTTATGACCCATATAATCAAAATTCATCACACTGGAAGTAACAGAGATTCCACGTTGTTTTTCAATCTCCATCCAATCCGATGTGGCAAATTTTCCTGATTTTTTCCCTTTTACCGTACCTGCTGAACGAATTAAATTACCAAATAACAAAAGCTTTTCCGTCATTGTTGTTTTCCCTGCATCAGGGTGTGAGATAATGGCAAATGTTTTTCTTTTTTGCACTTCATCCTGTAGTCCCATTTTATAACCTACTTTCTCATATGCGTACCTTTTAACCTATCCTATTTTAACACTAATCAAACGGACTGAAAATAAAAAAAGACAATAGGATGGCATGAATTTGGAAATCTGCTATAATATAATGATGGATTCTTTTAATAAGGATGGGATCAATTTGCAACAAATACAAATGACAGAAGAATCAATTCGCCAACTGACTGGTGATCGTTTTTATACACGAGGATACAGCTATTACAAAAACGGAAAAGTATATGGCTTATCTTATAATCCTGAAAACAATTCATGGCGTGGTCTTGTTAAGGGAAGCAAAATCTATACAGTGAGAATATTTTTCACAGACGAAATGATGGTCGATACCACGTGTAATTGCCCTGCCTTTGCCACGCACGATACGTGCAAACATGTGGCTGCTGTTCTTTTGGCGATTACTCAGGATGCACAATCCAATCGCAAAAGGTTTGCGGTGGATCGTAATGCACAGTCTACACCTGTTCAAGATACCGATCTGTTTGCCAAACAGTTATTACATACGTTTCGTGATAAAAAGGAACATGCGGCAACGCCTCAAGTAGTAGTCACGGAATATATGCTGACTTTGACAAAAGCTAATAGAAATTCACAATATGTGCTTACTTTTGAGCTGAAAATTGGAGATAAACGCCCCTATGTAATAAGAGACATTCGGGGATTTCTAAAAGCTTTAAATAGTGGAGAATCCTATAAGGTTAACCAAAGTTTCACATTTTACCCAAGCATTCATTACTTTACATCAAAGGATCAAACAATGATTGAGATGCTTTTAACCTGTTATGAACAGGAACGATTATTCGGAAATAGTTATGTATTAAAATTAGACCAACCCCGAAGTATCTATATACCGCCAAGTTTAATAGATCAACTGTTAGATCAATTGGTCGAAATGGAATATATTTTCAAACAGGAGTCACAAAAAGAATATAAATCGATATTCGTTAGTGAAATGACCGATCAGCTACAATTTCAATTAGATTATCAGCAGCAAAAAAGTTACAGCTTAGAAATGACCGATCTCTCTGACTATTATTTTTTGGAGAGCTATCGTTATGTGATTCACGACAATCACTTCTATAAAGTAAGCTATCAACAAAAACAAATCCTTGAAAAATTATTCCGAATTATGCCATTTCAAAATAAGAAAAAGCAATTTATTTCACCAGATGAAATGGATGTTTTTGTAAAAAATGTAATGCCCCAATTCGAACAAGTCGGCACACTACAAATGACGGAGCGGATGGAAAATCAAATGAATACCGCTCCTTTAAAGGCGAAAGTATTTGTTGAGGAAATCGATGGCACCCTAAAGGCAGATGTCGAATACCATTACGGTGACTCGATCTTCACTCCTTTTACAGAGAGTGGTTCAGGTGATTCTATCGTAAAGCGGGAAACAAATAAAGAACAACAAGTTCTGCAAATGCTACGTGATGAGGCCTTTATTGAAATCAACCAAGCCTTCTATTTATTTAATGATGATGCGATTTATTCTTTTATTCACGAAGGTGTCTATCAACTCGAGTCAATTACAACGGTTTATTTATCACGAAATGTCAAACAAATGCTAGAAGGCATCGACCAAATTAGTTTACAATCAAGTGTCGATTATCGCCCGTCAGAAGGGATGCTTGATATCCAATTCGACATGGATGGGATTTCAACAGAAGACGTTTCAAATATTTTGCAGGCATTAGTCGAAAAAAGGCGTTTCTATCGGATTCCGAATGGCGCACTGATCAATTTAGAATCAGATGACTTTTCTTCCTTTCAATCGTTACAGAAGAACTTACAATTATCTAAAAAACAAATGGAAGATGGAAAAATCTCGATTCCAGCGGCCCGTAGTTTTCAAGTAGAAGAAGCTTTAAATAAAACGGATTACCGTTATAGTGATTCGTTTCAAAAAATGTTGGAACAATTAAAGCATCCGGAACAATTACAATTTGAACTGCCGGATCATTTAGATGCTGACATGCGTGATTACCAGGTGACCGGTTTTCAATGGATGAAGGCTTTATCCCATTATCATTTAGGTGGTATTTTAGCAGATGATATGGGGTTAGGAAAAACATTGCAAACGATTAGTTATATGTTGTCGGAAGCGAATGAAAAAAAAGACCATTATCAAGCACTTGTGATTGCACCTGCATCCCTTTTGTACAACTGGAAAAAAGAAATCGAAAAATTCTCACCTACGTTGACAACAGGTGTGATTATCGGACCAAAGCAACAACGAAAAGCTCTTTTAGAACAACATAATGATGCTAATATATTAATTACGTCCTATCCGACATTACGCAAAGATCAAGACTTGTACGAAGATTATTTGTTTGATTGTATCGTGTTAGACGAAGCACAGGCGATTAAAAATCACTTAACTCTGACAGCAAAAGCAGTTCGTTCACTTAAAGCGAAACAATTCTTCGCTTTAAGCGGGACTCCAATCGAAAATGCTCTGGATGAGTTATGGTCGATTTTTTATACGATATCACCTGGTTTATTTGGAAGTAAAAAAGCGTTTAGCAACCTTGATGCCCATTATATTTCTAAAATAACACGCCCTTTTATATTACGTCGTGTCAAAAAGGATGTATTAGAGGAACTGCCGGATAAAATTGAGTCGGTACAATACTCCGAATTAACCAATCAACAAAAAGAAGTATATATCGGTTATTTACAACGGATTCAAAATGAGTTAGACGAGACCATTGAATCAAAAGGATTTGACCGAGGTAAATTGCAGATCTTAGCAGGACTGACTCGATTAAGACAGATCTGTTGTCACCCAAGCTTGTTTTTAGAAAATTACAGCGGTGCTTCAGGAAAATTAGATCAATTAATGCAATTAACCAGTGAATTGGAAGCAAACGGGAAACGAACGCTCATCTTTTCTCAATTTTCCAGTATGCTGCAAATTATTCGTAAGTCACTGGAAGATAGTGGTCACCAGGTCTTCTATTTAGATGGATCGACTCCATCTGAACAACGTATGAAAATGGTTGAAGCTTTTAATGAAGGGGAACGCGGCTTTTTCTTAATCTCCTTAAAAGCTGGCGGAACAGGCCTCAACTTAACAGGAGCCGATACTGTTATATTGTATGACTTATGGTGGAATCCAGCTGTAGAAGAACAAGCTGCAGGCCGTGCTCACCGAATCGGCCAGAAAAAAGTAGTACAGGTCATCCGCTTCATTACAGAGGGAACGATTGAAGAGAAAATTTATCAACTTCAACAAAAGAAACGTGAGTTAGTAGATCAAATCATTCAACCAGGGGAAACTCTATTATCCAAATTATCAGAAGATGAAATTCGCGAGTTATTGCAATTTAATGAAAAACAAGAGAGCTGATTCAGCTCTCTTGTTTTAATTGTGTATATGATTCTATTTCACTAACAAATAAGATCCCCAGCTTATGGTGTTCACCTTCGTACAATGCTCTTTGTGCAAAACGAGTCTCTCCATTTAAATCTTTAATCGCTAGTTTACAAAATGCGCGATTTTCATTTATTGCCTGATAATATTGTTGCTCATTTTCGACAACTCTATCATTTACTTTAATGATTCGCTCACCTGGAATTAAACCTAAATCGACAGCTGGCGTATTTGGCAATGTACCAAGCACTAATAAACCTTTGCTTGCTGGCTGAAAATAAGCAGGGTTTTTAAGTTCAAGCGTACGATAAAAATACTGAATGATTTCTTTGCCTAGAAATCCAGTTGCTAACGCAATCACCGTTAATATTGGAACAAAGAAACCACCTATAGCTAAAGTCAAAACAACCAAAGCTAATAATGCGATCCGTTTTGCCAACCAGTTCGATGCAGTTTGAGGTAACATCGATTTTGTTATATATTCAAAACCAAACAAGTAAGGAATTACGATTAAACCAAAAGAGGTTTCTCCAATTTCAAATATTGGCCACCAATCCGCATATGGTTCAATTACCCCTGCAGGGAATAATGCTACAAAAGGGATAATCGTCAATTTTTTAATTCGATGCTGACCTAGATTCTTTCCGCGATTACTTTTAACCAATTCAGGAAATGTATCAGAACCATCCACTCTTGCTAAGTACCACGTTTCCGCTAACAAAAATATCACGACAAGAAAAGGAATATAGAATAGATCAGTAACATCTAAACTGTTAATCCAGCTCATCTGAATATATCCTTCTCCATAGACATTGATGAAATACATCACTGCAGCAGAAATCGCTAATACATCCCCCGCAGAAAGCCAACTAAATCGATTTGTTATCGCAATTACAAAAATAATTAGTCCTACTAATAAACTAAAATGAATCGACACCATAAAACCGAATGCGATCGACAAACCGGATAAAAGTAAACCAATAACAATAGCGATAGACCAGGTATTTTTTGTCTCATAAAAATAAGGATATACCTTGGACCCAAAGCTTTTACGGTCCTTCTTAATTCTTCGATATCCACTAATCAAGATAATCAGGAAAAATAAATAAATAAATGGTTGCATAAAAATCCGAGCAAATGCTAGTCCTATTTCGATCATCCAATCCATTCCGTCGACCCCTTCCCAACAAAACATTACAAACGATATGTATAGTACTTCTATTATGATCAATAATTTGAAATTTGGCTACCCATTTTTTTATTTTAGTTACAAAATATTATAAAACCTTTTGGACATAAAATTTTTTTGTTGAAAGACCCTTTTAGTGGTTTCTCCGATTTTTTGTCCTTCATTTCCATTATGAAAGACACTTCTTAGCTTTTTCTCTGATTTCTGTTCGTAAGATAAAAAAGTGACAAGACAAGTGGTTACTGCTGCTTTTACTACTATTTAATTGTAGCTTAGAGTGCAATAAATAATCCGAACGATCGCTCGTTCGGATTACTCTTTTATTTTGTTAATGTTTCAACCGCTTTTTCAAGTTGAAGATCATCTTCACCTTCTTGGACTTTTTCAATGATTGCTGTTTGTAAAAGCTCTGCGGTTTTCTCATCGACTTTGCCTGTAACTTCAGTCTCCTGATCTTGTTGGAAAGCTTCGACAGCTGATTTTGTTGCCTCATTAAAGTAACCATCCGTACGTCCGGGTTCATAACCTAATCCTTCTAGCATAATCTGAACATTTTCGATTTTACTATCACTTTGATCTAATGTTAATGGCTCTTCAACCTGAACTGGATTCGTATAGTAATAGTCTGGCATTTTTTGTTCGATCGTTGGTTTTACGCCAACCTCATGAATCGAGTTACCATCAGGTGTTAACCATTTAAAACGGGTAATTTTAATGGTACTGCCATCACCCATAGAAACAGTTTGTTGCACAGTACCTTTACCAAATGAGGTTTCTCCTACGATTTCATAATCTAAAGCTTCATTAAGTGCTGCTGATAATATCTCAGAAGCGGAAGCACTACCTTCGTTGATTAGCGTCACGATAGGATAACCTTTAGCTTTCTCGATCTTAGAAAAATATCTTGTTTTCTTCCCACTAGGATCTTCAATTTGAATATACGGGGTATCTTTTGGAATGAAGTTTTTTAGAATTTGTTCAACCTCTGGTAGTAAACCACCAGGATTACCTCGGACATCAATCACCAAACCTTCGATTCCTTGTTCCTCTAATTGACTTAGTTCTTTCTCAAAATCATTCGCTGTATTTTCAGAGAAAGAAGTCAATTCGATAACACCTATTAATTTACCATTCTTTTCTTTTGTGTCTGCATAAACAGTTTCGAGTGGAATAGAATCTCTGGTGATTTCAACTTCTAATGGATCTTCCACTCCAGGACGATTCACTTCAAGAACAACAGTTGATCCTTTTTCACCTCGAATTTTATTGACGGCTTCATAGAGATCTAATCCCTCTACACTTTCACCATCGACTGATAGTATCTGATCATTAGGTTTTAAACCTGCTTCTTCTGCAGGTGAATCTTTAATTGGTGCAACAATCGTCACATTTCCCTCTTTCATAGACACTTCTGCACCTATACCTTCAAATGAGGATTCAATTTGTTCATTAAATTGTTTCATTGTCTCTTGATCCATGTATACACTGTATGGATCTTCAAGCGAACCTAACATGCCTTGAATTGCGCCTTCAATAAGCTGTGTATCCTCTACCTCTTCCACATAGTTTTCCTGGATAATTGAAAAAGCATCGACCACCTTCGACATTTTGCCCATGTTTTCTTCGATATTCTCTTGTTGATCAGCTAATTCCGCTATTAAATCAGGATCCGAATTAGCAAACCCACTATTATTTAGGCTTGTATCTTCTGCAAACACTGATAAGCCTACATATGTACCAACTGCCCCTAGCGCAATTGCTACAATTAAAATTAACGTTAAATACCTTTTTCTTATATTCATTACTCCACCCCATAGACGTATTAGAAAAACAAACTTAGCATTTCAAAAAACTACTCTATTATATATTATGAACGTTTAAAAAAGACATCACAAGTTTTTTGTGATGTCTTTTATTTTCAATTCTTTTCAATTAACCATGAATGATGATTAATTTAAATAATTCATTGGGTTTACTGGGTTTTTATATCCACCAGCATGAATTTCAAAGTGTAAGTGTCTTGCCGTAGAACTTCCTGTTGATCCCATGACACCAATTTGTTGCCCTTGACTTACAGATTGACTAGAAGAAACATGGATGCTACTTAGATGCGCATATAATGTTGCGTATGTCTTTCCATTGATGGAGTGAGTAATCATAATCGTATTTCCATAACCACCCATCCAGCCTGCATACGATACAACGCCACTTGCTGATGCCTTGATGTTAGAAGCACCAGATGCTCTCCAACCAAAATCCGTCCCATTATGTGGTCTTACTACATTATAAATGGGGTGTAATCTGTTTGGATTAAAATGGGAAGTCACTCTCCCTGTAGTTGGTTTAATAAAATCCCTGTTTCCACCATTTGATGCACTGGTCTGACTCGATGAACTTGACCCTTGTTCTTGAGATTTTTGAGCTTCTTGTTTTGCTAACTGGTCAATTTTTTGTTTTTCTTTTTCTGCTTGTGCTATGGCCTTTTGAATATTCGCAGCTTGAGCATTTAGTAACTGCTGCTCTTCTTGTGCTGACAATTTGATTTCATGTAATTCTTCCTCTTCTGTTTCCAACTCAGCCATCAAACTCTGTTTATTCGATTTTTGTTGATCTAATGTTGATTTAATCTGATTTAACTCTTGTTGTTGAGCTACCAGACTTGCTTTCGTTCCTTCCAACTCTTCTTTATTTTCTTCCAATGCCACTTGTTTCTCTTCTACTTCTTTTTTATTTGCTTCTACAGTTAACTTGCTTTCTTCCAACTTCTCTTTGTCACTTTGCTGTTCTTCCATGATTTTCTTATCTGAATCCATGATTTTTGTTACAGCTGTTGCACGGTTGATAAAGTCACCAAAACTTTGGGCACCTAAAATGACTTCTAAGTAACTTGTATTACCACCATTTTGTTGAATCGCACGAAGTCTATTTTTTAACAGTTCTTCCCTTGCAGCGATTTTTTCCTCAAGTTGTTTTATTTCTTCTTTTAACTCTTCAATTTCCTCTTTTAATTTCTCAATTTCTGATTCTGTTTTGGAAATTTCATCTTCCGTCTCTGCTATTTTATTATTTGTCGTAGCAATTTCATCTTGTTTAGCCTTTAATTGAGCTTGAGTCGATTCTAAATCACTATCAATTTCTTCAATTTCATTTTTAGTCTCTTTTTGTTCTCCTTGATTTTCAGCAATTTTTTCGTCAGTTTCGTTTACTTTACTTTTTATCCCATTTGCCTCTTCATCAATTTGACTTTTTTCTTCCTCTAAACCATTGATTTTCTCGTTCAATTCACTTTTCGATTCAGCAAAAACAGAGTTGGATGATATAAAAAGTGAAAGCATTACAAAAGTAAGCACTAGATAAAACCGTTTCATGTAATTTCCCCTCTCTAAGACGTTTCTCGTATTCTATCAGACTTTTAAAAACTTACGTACACTCATTAAGCTTCCCCAAACACCAATTGTTGCGCCAATCCCAATTATTAAAGCTGATACTTGAATGGCAAATGGATAAAAAGGAAGTATCGTCACAAAATCAAATTGTTGCAATATATCTAAATTCTGTGTTAAGAAATAATAACCAACTAATATAACCGCAATCGGTAGTAGGCTTCCAAAAACACCTAACAACATACCTTCCACAAAGAATGGCCATCTGATAAAGTTATTTGTTGCTCCTACCAGCTTCATAATCCCAATCTCTTTTTTACGTGCTAAAATTGTTATCTTAATAGTGTTTGAGATTAAGAATATCGCGGTGAAAACTAATGATATTATTAATGCAAGACCAATATTCCTTGCATATTCATTGAATTTAAACAAACTGTCTACATATTCTTGTCCATAATTAACTCGATAAATAGAATCGATTTGTTCAATTTCATTTGCGATTCTTTCGGTTTCAAGTGGGTCTGTTGCTTTTACAACAAATGCATCATTCAATGGATTATCCTGTTCATACAATCCCCAGGCTTGTCCTTGATCACCCATACTTTCCATTAAGTTTTCCAATTCTTCTTCCTTGGTAAGAAATTCAATGCTCTGCACACCTGAGATACCGCTTATTTCTTCTTCGATCTGATCAACATCTATCTCTTCAGCTGTTATTTCGACCAATGCTTTTATTTGAACATCTTTTTCTAACTCACCTGCAATGTGATTCAGATTGAGCATCAATACAAGGAATACACCTACCAAGATGAGTGTTGTTGTTACTGCACCTACAGAAGCTACTGTCATCCAACCATTGCGCCAAGTGTTTCTCGCACCTTCTTTGAAATGTCGCTTCACCGTATTAAATTTCATAACCATACTCTCCTCGATGCTCATCGCGTACAATTCTACCGTCTTCCATAGCAATTACACGTTTTTTTACTGTGTTAACAATTTCCTTACTATGTGTAGCCATTAAGATGGTTGTACCACTTGCATTAATTTCTTCTAAAATCGACATTATTTCCCATGATGTGTCCGGGTCTAAGTTACCAGTTGGTTCGTCAGCAATTAACAGTGCGGGACGATTTACCATAGCCCGTGCTATTGCGACCCGTTGCTGTTCTCCACCGGATAGTTCATCAGGTATAAATCGTGCTTTATTCTTTAAACCAACCTGATCTAACACACTCATCACACGTTTTCGAATATTTTTTGGTGTTTCTTCTATCACTTCTAAAGCGAATGCAATATTCTCATAGACGGTTAACTTCGGCAATAAACGGAAATCTTGGTAAACAACCCCGATATTTCTTCTGAAGTAAGGAACTTCCTTCCATTTTAGCTTTATCAAATCTTTATTATTAACTTGTACAGTTCCATCTGTCGGTACTGTCTCACGGAATAACATTTTGGTGAAAGTTGATTTACCTGCACCGCTCGGACCTACTATGTAAACAAATTCTCCTTGCTCTATAGTTACATTGACCCCGTTAAGAGCTACTACACCATTAGGGTATGTCATATACACATCTTGCATCTCTATCATAAAGTAATCACCTTTTTATCATATTATAGTACATTTCAACGAAAAATGGAATAAATTCCCCGATTTCGTATCACGCTGACTACATTATAACATCATTTTCGCTATTTTTTACTAAAAATTATATTACATTTTTATTTCAATTTCACCAAAAAATGCTGGAACATACTGGAAACTTGTGGTTTTTAAATCAATTAGGACCGTTTGAAACCTTCACCTAACACTTCCGTTGCGTTCATTGCTACTACAAATGCATTGGGGTCAATTAATTTAACTGCTCTTGTTGTTTTACTAAATTCATTCTGATGAACCACACACATTAAAACTTTACGATCTTCGTCTGTATAACCACCAGAACCATTAAAAATAGTAACACCTCTATCAATATCATTCAACAGAATTCGACGAACTTGTTCAGGTTGATTCGTGATTACCATAATATTTTTTGAGGTATTTAGTCCTACTTGCACAAAATCGATCGTACGACTAGTGACAAATAAAGCAATAATTGCATATAAGCCCTGTTCTAAAGAAAAAACTAAGGACGCTGTCAATACAATAAGACCATCAAACATAGCCAGGCATACGCCTAATGGTAATCCAGTATATTTGTGTAAAATTTGAGCAGCTAAATCTATTCCACCTGTGGAGGCTTTCCCACGAAATACAATACCAATCCCAATTCCAACGATCATTCCACCAAATATGGCTGCTAATAACGGTTCTTCTGTAGCAGGCTGAACATCTTTTGTTAAGAATACGTAAAAAGGTAAAACCACTGTTCCCACTAAAGATTTAGCACCAAAGTTTTTACCTAAAATTATAATACCAGCGATAAATAGTGGTATGTTAAGGGCCCATTGTACAATGGATGGTTCCCAATTAAATAACGACTTTGTAATCGTACTGACACCCGCGACACCGCCAGATGCGATTTCATTTGGTAATAGAAATACATTAAACGCTATCGCGACAAAAAAGGCACCAATGAGTACATAAGTGTAATCCAAGGTCTGTCGTAACATATTAGGCATTTGTTTTCGTCTATATCTTGCAATCATGTTAGTACACTCCTTTTTCACAGTAAAAACGAGCAAAAGGAAACGATTCCCCTTTTGCTCGCTTGGATTAGTTCATTACAGAACGTAAATAAGCATCGATAAAATTGTCTAATTCACCGTCCATAACTGCCTGACTGTTTCCTGTTTCATAGTCTGTACGGTGATCTTTCACCATCGAATATGGGTGAAAAACATAGGAACGAATTTGACTACCCCAGCCAATTTCTTTTTGTTCTCCACGAATTTCAGCCATTTCCTGTCTTTGTTTTTCAATTTCAAGTTGATATAGTTTCGCTTTCAGCATCTTCATTGCTTGATCTCTATTCTTGATTTGAGATCGCTCTGATTGACAGGTGACAACCGTATTGGTCGGAAGGTGCGTAATTCTTACCGCAGAGTCGGTCGTGTTAACATGCTGACCACCTGCACCACTGGAACGATAGGTATCAATTTTTAGATCCTCTGTTTGAATATCAATATCGATATCATCATCAAGCTCTGGTGTCACATCACAAGAAACAAAAGATGTGTGACGGCGACCAGATGAATCAAAAGGTGAAATTCGTACAAGACGGTGCACGCCTTTTTCTGCTTTAAGGTAGCCATAGGCATTATGTCCCTTAATCAGTAATGTCACACTTTTGACACCTGCCTCATCACCTGGAAGATAATCAACCGTATCAACTTTAAATCCTTTTGATTCGGCCCATCTCGTATACATACGAAGCAACATGCTCGCCCAGTCTTGTGATTCTGTGCCACCTGCACCTGGATGTAATTCGAGAATCGCATTATTTTTGTCATATGGTTCACTTAAAAGAATAAACAATTCAAAGCGATTTAATGCTTCTGTCAAAGCGAGCACTTCACCTTCCAGATCTTCACGTAAATCTTCATCGTCTTCTTCTTTAACTAATTCGTACGAAACCTCAGCATTTTCCAACGATTCTTCATTTCGATCAAATGCATTTACCAGCTCTTTGATGCCATTCGCTTCATTAATAGTTTTTTGAGCTGCTCCTTGGTCATCCCAAAAGCTCGGGTCTGACATCATTTCATCCAACTCGGCAATACGAGCTCTCTTTGCTTCTAAGTCAAAGAGACCCCCTAAAGTCCGCTATACGATTTGCCATTTTATCTAGTTCTTGTCTTATTTCTACTAATTCCATCATTTCACCTCATTTAAGCTTAGCGTCCATGACAATTTTTATACTTTTTACCACTACCGCATGGGCATGGATCATTTCTTCCGACCGTTTGTGCTTTTACAAATGGTTTTTTTACTTTTTTCTTTTCCTGATTGCCACCAGAGACAGCTTGTGTATCTTTTACAACTGCTTCCCGTTTTAAGTTTTCACGAATTTGTGCTTTCATCACATATTTGGATACTTCTTCGTTAATAGCTGCCACCATTTGTTCAAACATGGCGAAACCTTCCATTTGATATTCACGTAACGGATCATTTTGTCCATACGCACGTAAATGAATCCCTTGACGAAGTTGATCCATTTGATCAATATGGTCCATCCATTTCGTATCGACTGTACGTAAAAGGATTACTTTCTCAAATTCACGCATTTTTTCAGGTGTTAATTCTTCTTCTTTTTGATCATACTTTTCTTTTACTTTACTAATAATTAGATCGATCACTTCATCTTTTTCCTTATCATTAAGGTCATCCTCGGTGATCCAGTCAGATTCTATTAATGTGCCGTGGAGGTACTCGGTTAAGCCAGAGATGTTCCAGTTTTCTGGAACTTCATCAGCCATGTACGTATCAACCGCACTTTCCACTGTAGTTTGAATCATTTGTTCAATAATTTCTCGTAAGTTATTAGAATCAATCACATCAAAACGTTGTTTGTAGATAATTTCACGTTGCTGACGTAAGACATCATCATACGACAGAATCGTTTTACGCGCATCAAAGTTATTCCCTTCGACACGCTTCTGTGCGGATTCCACTGCTCGTGATACCATCTTACTCTCAATTGGCTGCGTGTCATCCATCCCTAAACGTTCCATCATATTCTTCATATTATCTGAACCAAAGCGACGCATTAATTCATCTTCCATCGAAAGGTAGAATTGAGTCACACCAGGATCTCCTTGACGACCAGCACGACCACGCAGCTGATTATCAATACGGCGTGATTCATGTCGTTCTGTACCAATAACGGCAAGTCCACCTACTTCCGTCACACCTGTACCCAGTTTAATATCGGTACCACGACCAGCCATATTTGTCGCAATCGTTACTGCTTTTGGTTGGCCAGCATTCTCGATGATTTCTGCTTCACGATAATGATTTTTTGCATTTAATACATTATGTTTGACACCGGCACGAGATAATAGCTTTGAAATTAATTCGGACGTTTCAACTGCAACTGTACCTACTAATACTGGTTGCCCTTTTTCATAACGACCTTTAATCTCTTCTACAACAGCTTTAAATTTGCCGTCCATTGACTTATAGATTAAATCGGCTTTATCTTCACGTATAATCGGCTGATTCGTTGGTATCGCAACAACATCCATCGCGTAAATGTTACGAAATTCTTCTTCCTCAGTTTTCGCTGTACCTGTCATACCGGCCAGCTTCTCGTACATACGGAAGTAATTTTGAAAGGTGATGGACGCAAGGGTCATACTTTCATTTTGGATCTGAAGCCCTTCTTTTGCTTCGATCGCTTGGTGAAGACCGTCACTGTAACGACGACCTTTCATTAAACGTCCTGTAAATTGATCGACAATCACCACTTGATCTTCTTCGACTACATAATCTGTATCTCGTTGCATGGCAACATGTGCTTTCAGTGCTTGATTAATATGATGTGTTAATGTCACATGATTTAAATCAAAAAGGTTTTCAATGCTAAAGAATCCTTCTGCTTTATTTATCCCTTCTTCTGTAAGCTGCACACCTTTCGATTTTTCATCATAAGTATAATCTTCTTCATTTTGAAGCGTACGTACAAAAGCATTTGCTTGCTGATATAGGTTTGCTGATTTTTGAGCAGTTCCTGAAATAATTAGCGGTGTACGTGCTTCATCAATTAAAATCGAGTCGACCTCATCAATAATGGCAAAGTGTAAAGGACGCTGCACCATCTGTTCTTTGTACAGGACCATATTATCTCTTAAGTAATCAAAACCATATTCATTATTTGTACCATATGTAATGTCAGCCAGGTATGCTTCTCTTTTATCTTCTTTCGACATACCATTTTGGTTGAATCCTACTGTTAAACCTAAAAATTGATATAACTCTCCCATTTCACGCGCATCACGATCTGCTAAATAATCGTTCACCGTGATAATGTGCACACCTTTTCCTGTAATCGCATTTAAATAAGCAGGCATGGTGGAGGCAAGTGTCTTACCTTCCCCTGTTTTCATCTCTGCAATATCGCCCTTATGCATCGCAATTGCACCTAATAACTGTACATAAAATGGACGCATACCTAATACACGATTTGCTGCTTCACGTACAACAGCATATGCTTCTGCTAATAAATCATCCAATGATTCACCTTGTTGATATCTTTCTTTAAATGATTCCGTTTTATTGGCAAGTTCATGATCTGACAGTAATTGAATCGATGGTTCTAACGCCTCTATTTCATCTGCAATCTTCTCTAAGTTTTTTAATTGTCGTTGGTTACCATCACCGAATACTTTCTTTAATAATTCACGCATTCTAGCCGCTCCTCTTTATCTTAAAATCGATACACGAAATATTAAATAATTTCCATACTTATCATAACACTAGCTTTATAAAAATTACAACAATCGGCTAAGTGAAAGAGGAAGCAGTCATAAATCAGACTGCTTCACTAAGGTAAGAGGCGAAATGATTTACACCATTTCGAAAGGAGCTAATCTAGTTATAACATAGTAGGAGCATTGCACAAAATTACTATATTTAGATTTTCATAAGTAACTATAAAGTGGAAATGATTTTTATAAGGAAAGATTATTGCTTTTTAGATCTTTTCTCTAGTGTAAAAAAATTATTTTGTATACTTATAAGAAAATGTACAAGATAGCTAGTGTGAAACAACGTAAAAAAGCGACCCATATTAGGTCGCTTTTAATTAAGTATTATTAGCTTGGTTCAATCAAACCATATCTGCCATCTCGACGTCTATATACCACATTGGTATTACCTGTAATAGAATTCTCAAAAACGAAGAAAGCATGTCCCAACATGTCCATTTGCAATACTGCTTCTTCAGAATCCATTGGTTTTAAATCAAATCGTTTCGTTCTCACAATTTCTAATTCATCATCATCGAATTCTTCTTGTTCTCGAGCTTTTAATGCTTCATTTTCCAGTTCCGCAAATACATGCTTAGGAGCACCTTGCTGGCGGAATTTACGATTTACTTTTGTTTTATGCTTACGAATTTGCCTTTCTAGTTTGTCAACAACAAGATCGATCGCTGCATACAAATCAATGTGTTGTTCTTCTGCTCTTAATAACAGGTTTGTCATCGGAATTGTAACTTCGATTTGTTGCTCGTCATTATAGACACTTATGTTTACATTTACATCAGAAGCGGGAGGAGTATCAAAATATCTTTCCAGTTTGCCGATTTTTCTCTCGACATACTCCTTAATTGAATTGGTCACTTCTACATTTTCTCCACGGATGTTGTATTTCATAAAAAGTGTCCTCCTTTCAAACTATAAAGCTATAATAAGCTATATATCTATAATACCACAACTACGACTCTTTAAACGAATAATAAGTCAATATATGTGATGAATTTTTAACAAAATCTTTACATGGGATTAACGACACTATTGTAGTGGTAATTATGAGATTTTATATGTGCTTTGCTACCGCTTCGGCTTGTCGGCTTCCCTTTCTGCGGGTTTTTCTCCTCAGCTAACTTTTTAAGCAAAGGGCACTTAAAAAGTGGATCTTCGGATAAAACATCCCGCAGGAGTGGAAGCCGACGCCGGCGCTTTTTTATACTCTGCAACTCAAGCAAGAATAATCATGTTGGCGTATTTACTATTTCCTTTTCAATCTATAGTTAGATCATTTTTATTAATATAAGCTGGCTTATTGTCTAATTGTAATAATCCAAAAATATTCGCATTTACAATAATTGTAGAGTCCCCCTAAGCGTAGGCGGCCACTTCCACTCCTGTGAGATCGTTTTCCCTGAAGATCCACTTTTCCATGCGGTTTTTGCTTGAAAAAGTTAGCTGAAGGGCAAGCCGTAGCGGATTCTACCCACATACATCATCTCATAATGACTACAAAAGTTATGTCGCATAATCTTTCTTATGCACAGGAAATTGTTGACTGTACAAAAATAAAGACCACTGCGCATCAGTGGTCTTGTTATTTCTTGGAATCAAGAAACCTTCCGTCAAAGCTTGCGACGTTTTTATATGGATTTAAATAGGAATTATTAGATCGTGGTTGTTTTTTTGCATTACGAATATCTTTCTTTAAATGTTGATATACTTGCTCCATGGAATTGGATAATTGCTGGTCCAATACTAGCGCCTCTTTACCAAGCTCTTGTTCGGAGGTTGAAAAAGGACCTTTGATTTGTTTCGTGATAATTTCTCTTTCTTCGATCAATTGATTAATAGTTTCAATTGCCTTTTCCCGTTGTTCATTTTTTAATGGTTTTTCCAAAAGCTTGATCATTTTCTCGGTTTTTTCAATATATTTGCCAATTGCATCCATTAGGCGTTAACACCTTGCCCATATTGACGGATTCGCTCTTGCTTGATAACTTCTTTCCAAGTATCACGAAAATCCTGAATAATCTCTCTCGCTTGTTCGAGTTGATCCAGATCGTTTTTTACGTTTGCTTGTGTTAGAGCATGATAAGCGAAATCATATAATGGCATAATCTCTTTGGTAATTGGGGCTTCTTGATCTAACGTTACCATCAATTCCCGTATGATATTTTGCGTTTTTTGAATCATCACATTTTTAGTTTCATGTTCATTATTTTCAATAGCTTTTTTGGCTTGCTTGATAAATTTTAAGCAACCATTGTATAACATTAAGGTTAATTCACCTGGTGTTGCTGTGTTGACTGAATTATTCTGGTATGCTTGATATTGCTGGTAAGCCATAAATCGGACGCTCCTCTAGTATCTTTCTTAAATTTTTTCATCTACTATAAATCCCATTAATTCTGCCATGGATGCATAAACATCTAACAGTTTTTTAGGTGGGATCTCTCTTACAACCTCTTCCGTTTGTTCGTCAACTACTGTGACATAATAACGGTCTAATTTATCGTGCAACTCATAACGAATACTCGTATTAGATGGTTCTAAAAATGAATTAAGACCATCGACCATACTTTTTGCCTGCTCTCTCGACAATTCTTCCTGTCCATTCAATAATTTTATTTTTTCTTGTTCATGGTTATTGGATCGCTCTCTTGCGGATGTGGATTGCTCAATTGTCTGTTCTGTTTGCATGAGTGGAGACCCAGTGATCATTTTACCAACTTCCATGACAAAATTCATCTCCTTATTCAGTTGTTTATTTTATTATCGGATTATGTTTCGAAAAGGTTTAGTTTTTTCTAAAATAAACCTAATATATACATAAAAGGAATCCAGATTATCCAGATTCCTTTTCATGTTTATCCTTTTAGGCACGTCCTATAAATTCATTATTATCGGACAATCCCATCACATGTTTAATAGAGCAAAAATATCATATTGGAATATGTGCCTTCAACTCAGAGGAAGTTTCACATAGAAAACTGATGAAATAGGAATTTTTTTACTAATACATTAGACAGTTATTTTTGTTCTTTTAACTTTCGCCATATCTCGCATAACGGCTGTTCATCCTCCTGTGCTATATTTTTATTTCCATACCGTATATCGTCATACATATTTTCAAGTCTTTTCAGCAATTGATCTTTTTCATTTAAAGCTAAGACTTCATGAGCTGTAAGTGACGCTCGCCACTTTTCTTGTTTTTTTAAATCAAGAGCAACTAAGCGATATAAAAATCGCACTTTCTCTTCTTTCGTCATTTGTTCAAATTTCGGCTTACTCTTTGTTATTCTTCGAAAAGCTTCACCTATTTTTTCCTGATTTTCTTTACGCCATTTTCTCCAATCAAACAAGTTCTCCTTTTCATCCTGATAGTCAGTTGTTTCAGCTAAATCTCTCTTACCGGTGATGTTTTTGATTATTGCCCAAAGAGAACGAACAATCCGTTTTAGCAAATCTCGGGATTTCTTAAATAATAATGCAAGGAACAACAATACTAAGCAAATCGCCATAACAATACCAATGATATACATAATTTGGTCTGTCCAACCAGCAAATTTTGAAGGCTCTGACTCCGCTTGTGGAAAAGCAGGCATCTCATTTGCTTGTGGTTCATCCTGAATTGGTTCGGAATCATTTCCAAATAAAGAAGCGAACCACATCACTGATTCAATCATCGACCGTACACCATTGTAAACCGCTGCCTGTACTACTTGAAAATTAGTAATCGCAAAAACTAAAAAGAGTGTTAATACTAAATAAATTCGATTTAATCTTGTAATTTCCCCACCAATCTTTTTCTTTTTACCACTTGCTAAAGATTCCTTTTGTAAATGCTCTTGATTAGTGATAAACAGCATGATGATAATAAATAAGAAACCAACATAACTAATTTGAGATTGATAGGCTGCTAGCGTATCCAGATTAATAAACAAAATGTATCCAACAAAATATATAGGCATACTGACTGCCCAAAATATTCGGCTCGGTAATATATCTTCCCATTCATTTTCAGCATGCTGAATTCCTCTGAATGATACAACAAATCCTATTAATATTCCGGGAATAAGAGACCAAACAGAGGTCATTACCAACATATTTGTAAATATTGTCAACACAATGGCTATAACCAATACATTCCAGCGATTTTTAATCAACAGACGAACAAAATAACAGGCGACAAACAATGCCAATAAAGCTATATACCAGAAGTATCTGTCCGGCGTATCGAAAAAAAGCACCGCCACTAACAAAAAAACAGGAAAGAATCCGATAAATTCCACGACTCCATGGAAAATCGAGGCAAGGTGATTTCTTATGTTAACTGGCATGTGCCTCACCACCTTTTTTTCTATCATCTAATAAAACCACTTCCACTGCATTACCGTTACTCTCTAATTTAGCTATATTTCTTTCCATTTTTTCAGTACGATTAAGGGTGAAAATAATAATATCTGTTTTGGTTAAGCCATTCTCAACATCCTCCTGCAAAAAAGCCCTGAAATTACGGCTACGATCCATTTTAACTTTTGCAATGGCATCCAAAATATAGGCAGCCTGCTGACCACTATTGGACGGTTCTACCCGAATAGAAGGTTTAATTCGTTCTGTCGTGTTTGTAAATGGTTCCACATAATAGCCATTACAGCCAAAGCCTGTTGATATCCCTTGTTCAATTGCATAATTGGCAAGTGACGCCGCATAAGACAATCCTTTTTCAATTATCTCTGGCTGTTCAATCGGCATCCGAATGTCTTCATTAGTATCGAAATTAACATAAATCATTAAATGGTGATCGGCCGTAAAATCCTTTTTGTTAATTTGTAAATCTTGTGTTCTGGCCGTTGCTTTCCAGTTAATCGAATTTAAAGGATCCCCTTGCTGATATTCACGAATTCCCGCTTGCAAAAAGGGATCTTCGACAATCCAACGTTTTACAATAATATCGCCTAACCAGCTATGTGAAGGTAGAGGAATATCCTCCAGTGAAACGATAGAAGGATAAACCGTGACAGCTGTACTCGCTTCAAATGAGTCAAATACCTCACCAAAGCCGATGCCATCACCGGTAGTTACTGATACAGTATTCAGAGGGTAATACCCTCTTTTCATGCCAATTAATTGATGTCGTCGCGTGATCTTTTGATAAGGTAATAGACTAAAAAGGGTGCGGTGAAACATCTCTCCTTCTTCCTTCCGTAGATCACGATCCGATTGTGTGACAAGATAAGGACTCATTTTCGACTCTAAACGAATCCATGGTATAGGCAACAGCTTTTTATTAGCTATTTCATCGACCATCTCAATTTTTTCACCTTCAAAAACGGTTGTTTGAGTAAAAGCTCGCTTATATGTAATACCTCGTAAACCAACTTTTCCATAGAGCAAACCTTGCAAAAAAACAATAATCAGTAATACTACGATGACCCATGCGATATTCATGCATTCATGCCTGCCTTCTCTGTTGGCACCGGAACTTGTCCTAAGACATCCGTCAATACCGCTTCTACCTCTCCTTGTTTGATTCCAATACGTTGCGCTAATACGATGCGATGGCTTAGTACAGGCTTTGCCATCTTTTTAATATCATCAGGTATCACATAGGTACGACCTTGTAATAAAGCATACACTTGTACAGCTTTTAATAATGCTTGACTTCCGCGTGGACTTACACCCAGTGCCACACTTTCATGTTTACGAGTTTGTTCAACTACATCTATTAAATATTGCAAGACATCTTCATTCACTTCAACCTGACTATACACCTGTTGCATTTTAATGATGTCTTCAACAGAAAGAATTGATTGTAATGTTTCTAATGGGTTGACTGCTTTAAATCGTTTTAATATTTCGAGTCCTTCTTCACGAGTGGGATAGCCCATATTTATTTTTAATAAAAACCGGTCTAATTGCGCTTCAGGTAATGGAAAAGTCCCTTGACTCTCAATCGGATTTTGTGTCGCTATTACCAAAAATGGTTTTTCTAACGTATGGGTATTTCCGTCAATCGTTACTTGACGTTCTTCCATACTCTCTAACAAACTGGATTGCGTCCGAGGTGTGGCACGATTAATTTCGTCTGCTAGTAATATATTTGTGAATATCGGACCTGGTCTAAACTCGAACTCGCCTTTTTGTTGACTATAGAAATGAATACCGGTGATGTCTGTTGGTAACAAATCTGGCGTAAATTGAATCCGTTTAAAGTCACCGGATAATGACTTTGCTAACGATTTGGCCATTAAGGTTTTTCCTGTACCCGGTACATCCTCCAATAGTACATGACCAGAAGAGATCATCGCCACTAACAAAAGATCAATGGTATCTTCTTGTCCTACCACTACTTGATTAACGTTCGCTTTTATTTTACTTGTTACATGCTGTATTTCGTTTAATTCCATCAGTAAAAACTCCTTCAATATATGTTTGCGCTTACAAGTCCCTTTCTACTTTTATAACATTTCTTATAGTAATAGGCAAAATATTACACTTGAATTTTCAGAATAATTAAACACTTAGTTATCAAGCTTTTTTTACAGTTTTTAATAGTTTTTTTGAACTAATTTTGGTAGTCTATTTATAGATCAGTAAAGTAAAAACAATTATAAAGAACTTGATTTTATGATAGACAGGGGATTTGCAATAATGAAAAAAGTTGTTTTAATAGGTGGAGGCTACGGTGGAATGAACGCCTTGCATCAATTAATGGATAACGAAATACCACGAGATGTACAAATAACCGTGATTGACCGGAACCCGTATCATTCATTGAAAACAGAATTTTATGCTGTTACGGCAGGCACGAAAGCGGATAAGGAAGTCCGAATTGATTTCCCTATTCATGAACAGATTAACTATGAATTTGGTGAAATTCTAGAAATTGATACGGAAAACGAACGAATCCGCATCAGAGAGAAAGAGGTGCCCGTAGAATACGACTATTTGCTGATTGGACTTGGTTGTGAAGACAATTATCATGGTGTTCAAGGTGCAATGGAATATACGGAGAGTGTTCAGACGATTACAAAAGCAAGGCGAGCAAGCTTCAAGGTAAACAACTCTTCTGCCTACAGTCAAGTATCTGTAGTGGGAGCTGGTCTGAGTGGGATTGAAGTTGCTTCAGAAATCAGAGAAAGTCGTCCAGATTTAAACATACGGTTGTTAGATCGAGGTGCATCGGTGCTCTCTGCCTTCGATGAAAAAGTACAATCCTATGTGGAAGACTGGTTCCAAAAAAACGACGTAGAAATACTGCATCATTCGAATGTAGAACTAGTGGCAGAAGGTATTTTTTATAATAATGGTGAAGGTATAGATAGCGATGTGATTATTTGGACTGCAGGAGTTCGACCAAATTATTTAGTAAGAAGCTTGCCTTTTGAAAAGGATCGCCAAGAAAAAATTATTGTAAATGATTTTTATCAAGTACCTTCTCACCCACATGTTTATGTCGTTGGGGATTGTGCTTCATCTACCTATTCCCCTAGTGCTCAGCTTGCTGGGGTTCAGGGCGAACAAATAGGAGATGTATTAGCAGATGTATTAAAAGGAAAAGAGCCACGAAAACCAAATGCGATTAAATTAAAAGGCCAATTAGGCTCACTAGGAAAATCAGATGGTTTTGGAAATATGTATCGCCAACCTGTAACAGGACTATTACCTCGTTTAGCCAAATCCGGGGTACTGTGGTTAAATAAACGACATTAATAGACAAATATACAGTTTGAAAACAGACACGTTTGTAATAGCGTGTCTGTTTTTCGATTATTTTGATCGCTACAAAGAACAAATAATTTAAAAAAGATAGAAATCCATTGAAAACAAGAGAAAATCCAAGATATAGTTCGTTATAAAGATCGAAATAGGCTTTTTTAAGCTTTTTCAAGACTTTATTTCTTTAAATTAAAATAGTATTATTAATTTGCAGTTCTTAATAGAGAACAAAAATTTAAGGAGGAATTATTAATGTCATTGAAGAAAAAATTAGGTCTAGGTTTGGCGTCGGCTGCACTTGGTTTAGCACTTGTAGGAGGAGGTACATATGCGTATTTTAGTGATACAGAAGTGACTAATAACACGTTTTCAGCAGGTACGCTAGATTTAGCAGTTAATCCTACCACTATTATTGATGTCGATAATATTAAGCCAGGGGATTGGATGAATCGCTCTTTTGAACTTGAAAATATCGGTTCATTAGACATTTCAACAATTGAATTATCCACTGACTATACTGTAAGTGATGCTCAAGAAGATAATAATGAAGATTTCGGTGATCATATCCGTGTTAACTTCTTCTGGAATGAAGACAAAGCTTTAGCCGGACCTTTATCACCTGATCAGGTAGCCTTCCAAACGACACTTTCTGATTTACAGTCTATGTCTCCTGATACTGTTGCAAACAACATCTTCCTTCCGTGGTTTGAAGAAGAAGCTGGCTTAGTGAGTGGTAATAGCGATACGCTATACGTTCAATTTGAATTTGTAGACAATGGCGAAGATCAAAATGAGTTCCAAGGAGATTCTTTAGAGCTTGAATGGACATTTGAAGCAATGCAAACAGAGGGAGAATCTAGATAATTAATTTAAGTGGGAGAGAAGTCAATTCTCTCCCCTATTCCTATACATAATTCAGGCCAATTATGTATAGGAATGGTATGTATTAACTATTTGGGAGGGAATGCGATGAAATACATAACTACTCTAAAACGTATGATAAAAAGAAAACACTTGAATTTAGCAATTTCTATATTGATATTCGGAGTATTAGGTTTATCCTTCTTAGCTACCTATACTGATGCTAAGTTTTTTAACACATCTGGAGATACCTTCAAAATTCAAAGTGGTACATGGTGGGATGGCAGTGACCTCTCTTTTACTCAAGAGCCTGAACAAGATATGAATGCATGTCCAGCACTACATATTTCATTTCAACTGAAAAACACAGGATTTACCATGTTAGACACAACGGCTTATCAACTCTATTATTCATCTGAAGATGAGCCCTCAGAGGGGGAAATTGTAAAAGAAGGTTCTTTACCCATCATCTCTGAAAATGGTACCTACAGCTTAGATACTGAGGTCAATTCAGAAGGAAAGTATCAATTAAAGGTAGATCAGCGACCAATGTATCAAGATGATGAAGAAACTCAGCATTCCATTTGGAGTGAAGCTATATCAGTAATTTGTGAAGAAGAAGAGGAAGAAGAAACGAATGATGAGAAAGTAGAAATTGAGGAAAAAGACAAAACATCTGAACCTCAAAACGAAGAGGAAAGCTTAGAAAAAGAAGAAGTAATTGAGGAAGAAAAAGACCCTTCTGGTAAGGAAGACGAAGAAAATGAGAATAAACAAAATGATGAAGAAACCGATGAACAATCAATAGAAGAACCTGTCAAAGAAGAAGACAAACAAGTAGAAGACGATAATGCAGAGGCGGAAAGTACTATTGAGAATGTCAAGGAACAAACAGTAAAAGAAGGTGAACAAGATGGAGACTCGATCCCAGAAGGAACAGAAAAGCAAGAAGAAGATTTGGAAAAAAATAAGGAAAGTGATCAGTAGTACAATCACAGTTCTATTATTCCTTATTTTGATCACAGTATCGACTTTAGTAATTATTACGCGACTCGGTGACGGTGAACCTGAACTTTTTGGTAAGCAGTTAAAAGTTGTATTGTCAGGATCTATGGAACCAACTTTCCAAACGGGATCGATTATAGCTGTAGAAGAATACTCAGATAATAACACATTGAAAAACGGTGATGTCATTACCTTTGTAAATAAAGATGAGACACTTGTCACACATAGAATTATCGATATTGTTGAGAGCGGAGAGCACACCCTTTATGAAACGAAAGGTGATAATAACAATGCAGCAGATAATGAATTAGTTCAACAGGAAAATGTTGTGGCAGTATACACAGGATTTACGATTCCATATATAGGTTATGCGGTTGATTACATGCAAACTCCATTTGGAAGTGCATTATTATTGATCATCCCAGGTCTATTGTTAGTGGGATATGGAATTGTGACTGTATGGCAAATCATTATTGAATTGGATCGAAAATCAAAGAAAGTATCCAAAGAAAGTTAAAAACAAATCAATCCAAATAGCTTATTAAAAGGTAGGTGGTATTATTGAAGCGGATACTCACATTTTTCACTTTTATATGGATCCTCTTTCTTTTCATGGCCTCTCCTGTTCATGGGAGCCAACAAAACATTATTGATATATCAGGTACTTTTTCAGAAACAAATCAATTATTTGATTTAGAAAATATTAAACCAGGTGATTGGGCAGACAGAGAATTAACTATTTCAAACAAACGAGATAATGAAATTAACTATGATATAGAAATAGAGTATGAAGATGGATCAAGAATGTTTTATGATGAACTTTTTATAGAAATCAAGTCTACAGATGAGCAACTTTTTTATGATAAACTTACTAATTTTACTACGATTAAAGATCTTACCTTGGCTGCAAATGAAGACGAAACACTTAAGATGCAATTGACCTTTCCTCCGGAATTAGGTAATGAATTTCAAGGACTGACAACTAAAGCAACAATTACAATAATTTCTCATGATGATAACGACGAAGAATCGTCTACATTTACACTATCAACTGACAGTCAATCAATGAATAATGATTCTTTTCTTCCAGACACAGCTACCTTTATTTTTAACTTTCTAGTAATCGGAATCGTCTTACTACTTGCTGGAAGTATTATTTACCTTATTATAAAAAAGAAAAAACTTGCATAACTTTTATAAAAGAAAACATGCAATATCCCTTAACTACTTTTGAAACAGGAGCATTAATTACTCCTGTTTTTTTGGTTCTCTTGCTTTTTATCTTCTAGCTTTCCTTTATCTGGTTCTTCTTGTTTCGGTTTTCCGTTATTCTTTTGACCATTTTCAGATTCATTTTCTTTGTTGCGATTCTTTTCATCACTTTTACCATTTATATTTTTGGTAGATTGTGGTTTTTCATTCTCTTGTTTCCTATTTGATTCTGGTTTTGAGGATGTGTCCTCAGCACTTTCATTCTTCGGCACGTTTTCTTGTTTTTCGTCTACAGGTTTTCTATTTGTACTATTTTTTCCTGACTTTGGAGTAATTTGTTTGTTTTGCTTTTGACTGTTAGACGGAGCATTCTTGCTTTTGTTCTCTAGATTTTTTTCTATCCCCGATTCCGGATTTTCAGATTCTTTCTCACTGCTTTTATCTATTATTTTTTGAGTTGGTGGTGGATTTTCATTCGTATCTTTTGAATCTTTGTTACTTGATTCATTTTGTTTCGTCATTTTCCGTATTTCTGCAATAGATTTATCCTTAAACTCATCCATATCAACTTTCTTGTCTTTTTCAGATATTTTTTGATAGATGCGATAGACATTAACTGAAAGCTGGGACTCAGTAGCCTCTTCATAAAATTGTTTATTTTCTTTATTCAAATCTAATTTTGCCGCAATCTTCTCTTTAGCTATAGATAATTGGAATACATTCTCGACAGTTTCTATTCGAGTATCGGATTGTCCAACTGATGTATTAAATTCAATTAAAGTACTACTAATTATCGATGATTCATTTTCTGATAGATAGTTTTCTTTTTTCAATATTTTTATCAAATTAGAGATAACTCTCTCTATATTATTTTCCTTTATTTTTAACTGTTCAATAATATCTCGTGCATCTTCGTTTAGTCCTCTAACGTCTATGACATGGAAATTTTCATCTAGTGAGATTTCGATACTGGGGTTAATATCGATTGCGAGAACATACGCCTGTTGTTGACTAGGTTGAGACAAGAAGAAGTTACCCAGTAAAAATATGAGCAGAACAGTCAAAGATAAAGCTGGAAGAACTATGTTACTTTTGGTAAAGTGAAATCGTTTATTTTTTACTCGATAGGATACGTACTCACCAACCATTGGAACGTCATCCTTCTCGCGTGGTACATTGCGAAAAGTGCTATCATCACAAAATAATACAATTTTGTCCTCTTGAACTTCCATCACTGTTCCATTTATCTTTTGATAGGCCATTTCTCCCTCTCCCTCTCCCCGCTGACATACGCTTGTAAATTCTCCCACTCAGGATGTAATAAAATGATAATAACTGCAATTAAATACTTCCTATATTTTTCGACTGCTTTTATACGATAGCTCGTCCTGTTTATAAAGTCTTTCATCGGAAAGTGTTTTTTTTGAAATAATTGCTGAATTAAATCGGACTGTTGAATAAAATCTTCAGCTATCTGTAGAACTTTTTTTCTTGATCTTTTCTGCTTTGGGCAAAACGATTCTAATTCTCCAAATCGGATATAAAAAAATGACAGCTCTTCATTAAATGCGATAATTTCCTCTGTGATATTGCTTACTTCTTGTTCATACAGATATTGATCAAATGATTTTTGAACCTCTACAGGTTTTAATAGTTCTCCATCGCTCCTGATAACTTCTTTATATCTGTTTTCTTTTCGAAAATAATCGATCAATTCACGATGTATAAGTAAATATACATAATTTAGAAAAGTCCGTCCCTTGGAAGGTTTATATGTATCGATTGCTCGATTAAATGCAATTAAACCAATACTTGCTTCATCATCATTCCATGTTTTAAATTGTTTACAGACTTGTCCTACTACATTCAATATATATGGTTGATAATAACGTATAAGTTGTTCACGCAAAGCTTCATTTCCTTTTTGAATTTCTGCAATGGAATGTTCGATGTCTTCTGGATTCATATGCCCTCTCCCTTATCCACTCTCTATTGAGCACTTAAAAAAGAAAGCTTTATCCTTCAATTAAAATTGAAGGATAAAGCAATACTATATTTAATGTACGCGATAAGTTTAAAAGGGTAAAGATAAATCACGAAATTCGTCGAAAAAAATTATACGCTTAATTTATCTTTGCTGACCCTTTTGTTGATTATTTCCCTTTCCTTTTGACTTGTCTCCTTTTTCCTCAGCCTTCTCAGCTTTTTTATTAGCCTTTTCTTGAGCTTTCTCAAGCTTTTTTTGGGCTTTTTCTATTTTTTCCTCAGCCTTTTCTTCAGCTTTTTTACGTTTTTCTTCTGCTTTCTCCTGTGCTTTAGCTGCTTTTTCCTCTGCCTTTTGTTTTTTGTTTTCTACCTTCTCAGTTGGTTGGTCTGTTTCTTTTGATTCATCTGGTTCCGATGTTTCTTCATTTTCCGTATACTCATCTTCATCTGGCAAGCTTACCTCTTCAACTTGTTCGTCCTCTTTTTCTTGATTTTCTTCTTGTCCTTCTTCATCTTCTTTTCCTTTAGCACGAAGATAATTTTCTTCCGCTCTTTTTTGATTTTCTAATGCTTTAGCAATTCCAGCTTTGGCTTGTTCGGGTAAATCTTCGCGCTCCAATAGTGCTTGCAATTTAATGGTTCGTTGTTTAGCATTTTCTCTAAGTTCATCTTCTGCTTGTTCATTTTCATCTTGATCTTCTGTTGATTCTTCCTGCTCTTCTTCTGTACTTTCCTCATTTTCGTCAGGTACTTCGCCTTCGTCATCTTCCTCAATAGCTTCTTCTTCCTCTGCTACATCTTGGTTGTTTTCTTTTTCTTCAAGCTCACTTTCCAAACGATCTAAATATTTCTGATATTCTTCAAGCAACGTCTCAGCTTCTTCTAGATTACCTGCTTCAACTAAAACTTCAATCTCACTTAAGCGATCGTCTGCAAACTCATCTAACAAAAGAGCTCTTTCTATCTGATCTTCTGTGAATGCTAATTCAGTTTCTTCAATTAGAAGCGAAGTATCATAAAGTTCATCTTCCGGTGTAATACTTGTTTCCTCTTCATTCTCATTTGCATAAGCTGTGCTACCTACAAAAAATACACTAAGCGTTGTAATTGTTAACCACTTTTTCATATTCATTTCAACATTCCTCCATTAGAATAGTTCTATATTTTCATTAAATGTATGAATCTTTGTTTGATCATAATCTTGTTCAGGTGTCATAAATACCAACACTACTTTGCCATTTGATCCTTGATGAATATAAAGATCACCACGAATGTTTTCATCTCGGTTCGTTTCTAAACTTAAATAGTTCTTATTTTCTTCAATTACTTCTACTTTCTTTGAAAATGAGCTGAGGATTTTACTTTTTAATGCGTCATTTGACTGATCATTACTTGCTGTCGTAATAATCACTCTGGTATTTTCATTTCTAAAAGATACATTTTGATCTTCAGAGATTTCTTCTTCTAAAACCCAACCATCTACTGCACAAATTTGAAATAATTCATTGTGATAGAGTGGAGTATCTTGATCAGCATTAGTCGCGTTTTTCACACTATTAGCATCACTTTCGGCTTGACCACATGCGATTAACACGAGTAAAAAACAACCTATGTATATTTTTTTCAACGCTTCACCCCCATTTTATTCCTTAGTAGTTTTCCAGCTTAATCAGAGATTAAGCTTTACTCGATGTAATGTTTGCATTCCCTTGTATCTATCTATACGAATATAATGTAGAAAAAAAGGGGGGAATCTATTAATTTTTTTACCATTTACGCATTTTATGTAGAAAAAACAGGATTAATGATGTAATATATTAGGTATAACTAATTAGTTTAACCGATAGACTAAATGCTTATTAGTCATAAAGTGGTATTTGTTCTGAGGGGGTTGGTTTATGTCTATTGCAAAAATTAACGATTTAATTGATAATGAAAAATTCGAACATCATTTTCAAGCATTATATGATCTACACACTCTATCACCCATAGGTTATGAGGCATTATTACGTACAAATCTATTTAAAAACCCTGAGATTTTATTTGAAAAAGCAAGCCACACGGACCGTTTTTTTGAATTGGAGATACGCTCTGTTAAGAAAGCGCTTTATTCATATGATTCAATTCTTACCAGTCCATCTGATAACAAAAAAATACTAATTAACGTTTTTCCTACTAATTTAGCAGATCAAAGATTTGCTGAAATTTTAAATCATACGTTACATGAAACAAAAATTACTCCTGACCAAGTAATTATTGAAATAAATGAATCAGAAATCATCCAGAATGTTGATTATTTTAGTGATAGTGTACAAGAATTAAAAAATCAAGGGTATTTAATTGCGATTGATGATGTAGGAAAAGGTGTCTCCTCTTTACAAGCAATCGTTGAATTACAGCCGGATTTCGTCAAGATGGATCGCTATTTTGCAAAGCATCTAGCACAGTCGAACAGAAAGCAGGAAATGGTTCGATCCATTGTAACTTATTGTCTTAATACCAATACGAAGTTTGTCTTAGAAGGGATTGAAATTCCTGAGGATTTAGAAATGGCTAAAAAAATTGGCGTTTCGATTGTACAAGGCTTCCTATTAGCGAGACCTGAACCGCTTGAAGTAATAAAAAAATACGAAGAAGATCATCGAATGACTGAGAATTAATATACTAGTATTCATTTGCTGCTAAGGCTTGAAATAACTAAATCTACATAAATACAAAATAGATTGCTCGCTTGAAAGTATACGCAACCTATTCTTTCAAGCGCAAGTATCTTCCTTAAAAGTTACACTTATCTTCTCTCTTTCAATTAATACTTTAACCATCTAACAACTAAGTTATAAATTACATATATATCAATAGAACTACATAACATACATAAAATGCTCTTATTTAGCTATATTTGACTTGTTTCAGATTCTAAATAGACCTAACAACACATGAATTACTAATATAATCACATAACAATAGAACCTATTTACATACCCATTATGAAAGGATTAGGTATTTTAAACTAAAAAAAGCTTGCGTTCGATTTATAAATGTAGTATTGATCTTTATATAGAACATATTAAGAATCGGAGTGATCTTATATGAAACGTTTTTGCTTAATTATGCCTTTTATGATTATTTGTTTATGCATATTATATAACTTTGGTCCTATCCACGTGAATGCAAGGCGGTTATTTGCTATCTACCCGTTATAAGGAAACCGCCGAACAATGGCAACGAAATCTACCATATTATCCTTCGGTTAGCATTCCGATCCCTGCTCACAATGAAGAAATGGTGATCGAAGACACTTTAGAAGCAATGAGTAATTTAAGATATCCTACGCAACAATTGCAGGTACTAGTGATTAATGACAATTCCAATGACCGTACCGGTGAAATTTGTGAAGCATACGCTAAGCGATTTCCTTACATCCAAGTCATTCACACAAAACCTCCCAATGGTGGAAAAGGGAAATCAGCTGCACTTAACAATGGTTTAGCTCATTCTACTGGGGAGGTCATTTGTGTCTATGATGCAGACAACACTCCTGAAGCCGATTCAGTGTATTGGCTTGTGCTCGGATTAGTGAATGATCCAAAAGCAGGAGCTATTGTTGGAAAATTCCGTGTCTTAAATGCAAACAAAAATTGTTAACGAGGTTAATTAATATCGAGACCTTAACCTTTCAATGGTTAGCACAGGCTGGCAGATGGTTTTGGTTTAAGCTTGCTACTATTCCCGGCACCAATTTTGCTGTACGTAAGTCTGTCTTAGAAGAACTGGGCGGATGGGATGAAAAAGCCTTATCCGAGGATACCGAACTAAGCTTTCGCATCTATGACTTAGGCTATCACATCCGCTTCTTCCCTAATGCTATCACATGGGAACAGGAACCAGAAACTATAAAAGTATGGTGGCGACAACGTACACGCTGGGCACGAGGCAACCTTTATGTTATTTTTAAGTTTTTCTTCCTCTTTTTCAAACTAAAACATAAAAAAGTCGGACTTGATTTAATTTATTTCATGTTCACCTATGTGTTCTTTTTTGGAGGCGTAATTTTATCACATGCTCTATTTCTAGCCAGTCTTATTTTTGGTGTTCAATTATCTGTTGGCCTTGTTTCATATCTCTTATTAATTTCTGGTTTTTTATTATTTATCATTGAAGAGCTGTTGGCTTTGAATTTTGAAAAAAAACAATTAACAAAGAAAAATGTCTTAACTGTGATATTAATGTATTTTACGTATTCACAAATGTGGTTATTTTTAGTAGTCTATGCTGCTTTTATCGAATTAAAGCGAGTGATTTTCAGACAGGAAGTTACTTGGTATAAGACAAAGCGGTTTAATCAGAAGGAAAAGCAGGATAGAAAGTCGGCATGGGGAGCAGATGGAACTAGTTTTTTCAATTTAAATAAGTCAAAAAATATAAATTATTTCTCTACTTCGGCCTCCTTGTTACAATGGCTTTGACCTAATTGTGATGTTAAAATAATAAGTGAGTCTACTCAAGAAGTTACCATCTGTTTCTCCTTCTTTTGTTATTAATCGGGCAATTTATACGATATTTGATAGAAATCCAAATACATTGAAACTATACAGTGCTGTACCTTAATTTGTAAGACTGTATATTAGAAAAGACATCTTTTTGCTGATTTTCTTACAAAAATTTTGAAGTTGAAGTGATGCTCGTCTTCATACATATCTCAATGTTACAAAATATCATAGTTTGTTCGGATAACTTGTGCAACTTACTATGTGTTAATGAAACAGTTGCTCCGTCCCCATGTTGCAAAATAAGCACTTCGATAAGTGCTTATTTTTTGGAGTCAAGAAATTTTCCATCATAATGTGCAATACTTTTATATGGATTTAAATAAGAATTGTTAGAACGAGATTGTTTTTTGGCATTTCGCATATCTTTTTTTAGATGTTGAAAGACTGTTTTTAATTCTTGATCTAATTTTTGATCCAATGAGATTGCTGTTTTGCCCAATTCACGATCTTCTCTCGAAAAAGGTGGTTTAATTTTCTTAGTTAGTGCTTCTCGTTCTTCTATTATTTCAGTAACTTCGCTAATTGCTCTTTCACGTTTGTCATTGTTTAATGGTTGAGATAATATTTGCAACATGACCTCTGTTTTTTGAATGTAATCTTTTAATGCATCCATTAAGCATTGACACCTTGTCCGTGTTGACGAATTCTTTCTTTTTTAATGACTTCTTTCCACGTGTTACGAAAATCCTCTAATATACTGCGTGCTTGCTCCAATTGCTCTAGATCATTGTGTATATTCGCTTGTGTGAGAGCATGATATACATAATCATATAATGGCATAATTTCCTTAGTAATTGGAGTATTTTGATCTAAGGTAACCATTAACTCTCTAACAATGTCTTGTGTTTTCTGAATCATTATATTTTTATTCTGATAGTCTTTCTCTTCTATCGCTTTTTTCGCATGCTTAATAAATTTCAAGCAACCATTATATAACATTAATGTTAATTCACCTGGTGATGCAGTGTTGACTGAGTTGTTTTGATATGCTTGATATTGTTGATAAGCCATAAGTGAGCGCTCCTCCATTGTTATTCCTTGCAATTTTTCGTCAACAATAAATCCCATTAATTCTACTATTGATGCATAGGCACCTAAAAGCTTGTGAGGTGGAATTTCGTTAACTACTTCATCTGTTTCTTTATTTACTATTGTAACGTAATATCGATCAAGCTTATCATGTAATTCATAACGAATACTTGTATTAGAAGATTCCAAAAATGAATTTAAACCTTCAACCTTACTTAGAAGTTGATCTTTTTTAAATTGTTTTTGTTTAAAAGCTTTTGGGTTTCTAGTTCATGGTTATTGGATCGCTTTCTAGAAGTTGTGGATTAATCTAGTGGCTACTCTGTTTGCACGAGTTGAGATCCAGTGATCATTTCACCAACTTCCATGACAATCCCCTCTCTTTATTTAGTTGTTTATATTAATATCGGAAGATTCACAGAAAGTTTTAGTGTAATTTCGATTAATAGTTGTTCTAGTCAAAAGTTAGACACTATGAATTTCTTATAGTATAACCTAGAAGTAGAAGAAAAAGAAGGAACCTAGATATACCATCCAGATTCCTTACGATACTACTAACCCTTCACATCAATGTTGCTACCTAAATGAGGCTGCACAGAGGATTCTAGCATTTTAATCATATTACTAGATTGTGCTTCTGCCTGGTCTAGCGCTTTGTCCATTAATGAAACACTTGTCTGTTGTTTTACCTGTGCTTGATTCATAACAACTGACATTGCTGCTACATCCATATTAGCTCCTCCTTTCTTTCATAGTTACATACCACCAAGAGCTTGTTGTAAATATGCTGATTGTTGATTGGCTTGTTGCATAGCTTTTTCCATTGCCGTAAATTGACTCCAATAACGATCTTCAACTTGAGTCAAGCGATCTTCAAAGCCTCTTATTTGATCTTCAAGATCTTCTAAATTTCGTCCAATTGTGAATTGTTCATTCGTATAGGTTGCACGACCAGCACGTTCATTTATACGATCCATGGTTTTGTTTACTGTATCTGTTAAACGACGCATGATGCCTTGCTCACCATATTCTTCACCGTCTCCACGAAATAGGTTCTCTACTGAATCTGGATCTTCTTCAATTGCTTCTTTTAATTTAGCCTCATTTATTTCTAACTTACCCCCATTTAAATAATTTGATGATGTAGTGATACCAAGTTCAGCTAATTGATTATATGCACCTGAGTCAGCATTATTAACGGGAGTATAAAAATCCCGACGCATATTTGTTAATCCACTTTCCAAAATACTATCATTTTTAAGAAGACCACTCTTTGCCATTTCTGTCCAATCTTCTTGTTGTGTGTCTGATAAGGTTTCTTTCTGATCATCTGTTAACGGATCATAGTCACGATAATATTCTTCATTCACTTTTGAATTTATCGAATCAATCAACGTATTGTATGTGTCCACAAACTTTTTAATATTTTCATAAACTGCTTCTGTGTCGTTAGATACGTTTATGGAAACAGGGCCCTCAGCCGCTGTAAAGGTTTGTTTTAAATTAAAAGTAACCCCATCTATTTGAAAATTGTTCGAAGTTCTTTGTGTTGATAAGCCATTCAGAGTGAACTCAGCATTATCCCCACCTGTTTCATTTGTTCCATCATTTGCCTCATCAAATTTTAGTACATTTGAAATAAACGAATCATTCGAGTCAATTATAATCTCGTTACCTGTTCCATTTGTATTAAAGTTACCTGTTTCAGTACGGTTTAGAGTTAATTGATCCGTATATGAATCATACATCATAGATAAGCCTACATCGGAGTTATTGACTTTACTAATCACTTGATTTAACGAGTCGTTTCCTCTAATTAAAAAGTCTCTGTGAGTCTGCCCATCTTTAGTATGTGCGCCCAATGAAAAAGAACCGTAATTTTGCTGATACTCAGCAGATATTGTTGCCCCTTCGCTAAGTTCATTATTAAAAGAGACAGAACCAGTATCTGTATTGATGGTACCAATAACATTACCACCATCTACTAAATCATAAGTATTACCATCTTTAGAGTTTACATCAATCGTATATGTGCCATTCGAATCGACTGAATCACTAATACTTAAACTAAAGCTATCAACATCAATAGACCTTCCACTCACTCTATAACTATCCGTAGCTTCCGTTAATACTTTATTATCTGTATTGAAACCGTCATGTGCATATTCTGCATTTACTTCATCGCCTTCTTGCAATACTCCAGTAGCAAATGTAAGTGTTTTATTTCCTTCGTCTAAAAGCACCTGGTTCTCACTCAAGTCAGCCTGGGTTACTCCTGTAACTACTTCATACCCTTCACCATTCATGCGAACATTTATTGCTTCAGCATCAATATTTCCAGAAGCATTTAATTGAATTGGATTTCCACTTGAATCTGCTGTAATGGATTCATTTTCAATAGCTCCCTGAGACCAAGTAATTCCAGTAGCTAATTTGCTGTTTTCGTTCCATAAACTTTTTGTTGGATCAATTTTATCAGTACCCGAAATAGCACCATCATTTTTAAGTTTAGCAGCAGTTGCTAATTTGCTGACTTCTGACATTTCATACGAAGTTTGACTTGCTGCACTAGAAGCAGTAGCAGTCAATACGTTTTCATTAGAAGATGATACTTGTCGTGACCGATAGCTTGTCGTTAATTTCATGTTAGTTAATGCAGAACGAAAATCAAGTAACAATGTATTCATTGACCGATAGTCATCACGTTTCCACTCTAATACTTGCTTTTCCTTTTCCATACTCTGAAGCGGCATACGTTCTGCTTTCATTAAGTCTTTAACCATGGACTCGATATCCATACCACTGGCCATACCAGTAACTCGCATCGCACTCATTGATATTCACGACCTTTTTTAGTTTGTTTATTTTATTATCGGACATTATTATCAAATCTTTAATAGCACTATAGTAGGGTATTAGAAAAAACACCTTACTTTTATAAAAACAGCTAATTTATTCGTTAAATACCTTAAATAAATTATAAAATATAAATTTTATTGCATCCTCTCAGCAGTTTTCGCTAACCTTTTTTTAAAGCCATCTACATTAGCAAAATCAGGTTGCCAGCCCATCAATTGTTTTACTTTTTGATTATCTACTCAAAGCCTTTCCACTTCACTTTTTTCCGGCCTTATACGTGTATCATCTGTTTTAATTGTAATTTCCTAATTCATCACTTCTGCAATTAACTCTACTGTTTGACCAATCGACACTTCGTAATTACTACCAATGTTAATGACTTCGCCAATTGCTTTATCACTATTCAACATAGCAACCAAACCATTTACCGTATCTTCTATATAATTAAAATCTCTTGTTGGATGGATAGAACCTAATTTTATTGTTTCTTTTCTAAATATGTTCCAATTGATGAGGGTCATCCATTACAAGGTCAATGACCTTATTCTGCTTCGAAAATAGGTGCGGATCAGTTAACGATGTCTTTTCATGCGTCGTTTGATACACCTGTTGCTATTATTAGACCATTCAATACTTATGGACCAAGGCAATCAGCAAGGGCAGTAATCCCTACGATCATTTCTCAAATCGCTAGTGAGCCGTACCATAAACTTCACTTGTGGATGTATGTACGACTTTTTGAATATCTAACACTCTTGCAGCTTGTACCACGTTTAGTTTTCACTCCTTATGAATCGCGAATATCACCACTAAACACTTCTATTTGATCGATAATCTCCTTTGGTGAATCTTCTAGCCATCCCCAAGAATTAAAGGAGTTATATTAAATGAAGGCTTTGACTTGATAACCTTGTTTAACTATGGTTTCCGTTAAGTGAGAGCCAATAAAACCATCTACGCCCGTTACTAGTATTTTATTCATAAATTTTATCATTCCTTCAGTTTTGCTAATGATTCTTCTAAATGTGGCTCAATAAAATCAATATGATTAGATACTTCATTAATAAAACTACCAAAATGTAGTTCGATCAACTGAAGTTTTTTTCCAATATTATTTACTAATTTTATATCTTTGGCGTCTTCTGATAGACGTTCTATTTGAACTCTCATCATTTGACTAACAATATTTTTATAATACATATTTTTCTTCATTTTTTTGAAATATTTATCAAATCTAATCAGTTTATTTTCTATTTGAATTGAATTGCTGCGCGGTATTTCATTGCATTGCTGTATTATCTCCAATAATTCCTTCGTTATTTTTCCCAATTCCATTTTACTCTTATAAAGCTGGTTTTTATACGATAAAACATCGAATTGAGCATTCTCCTGTTTTATATTATTCAACCAGTTGTTATCAACTTCTTTTTTGTTTAAATATTTTTGAATGACGTCTTCTAATCTAAGAAATACAGTGCCTTTGATCTTTGCACCATTTACAGTAGTATTATATACCTCAACGTTTGTAGTACTATTAATATATAATTCTAATTGTTTCCTCATTCTATCAAAGCCTTCTTCAGTATATACCGTTTCACCATTGACATTTTCTACAGAGATCAACTTATTATCATTTATCTCTCCACCATACTCTATACCGCTAGCATATGACTTATTATTATCATAAGCTAAATTTTGCCCTACTAATATAACTTTTCGAAAACCTAAATTGGCCAATAATTGGAAAGTGACTACTGCAATTGACGGAGCGTCAATTACTATTTCCAAATCTTCTTTTTCGTTTAACAGAAAAGGTGTAATGGTATCTTGGGATGTGATCATATGAAACATTTCACCTGGATAATCCTCAATTGTTTCATATCCTACAGTGCTTCCAAAAATTAATGGTATATCTCTGATTTGTTTTGCTTTAAGTTTTTCAAAAACAATTTGATTTCGTTCTGTTGGATCATAAGTACAAGCTGCATCTGGGTATATTCCATGTTCGATTAACGAATTTATGGATGAACCAACTGAAAAGATGTACGCTAATCCCTTTTCTTTTATCTTTCTTAAATTTTCATATTCAAAATCTAGACTAGGACCTGCTGATACAATAATTGCCGGTTTATCTTCAAATTGAGATTTATCAATATCTTTTAAGACGTTTGGTGTATTAATAATTTTCGGTAAATTTTTCACAGCATTTAACGTCCATCTTTTTTGAAAAGAAACATTTGTTACTAATGTGCTTTTTTTATTTTTTAAATGGTCAACCATATATTGATATAAATCATTTAATTCTTGTTTATATAATTTTTCATAAAATGGTAAGGTAAAAATTTGTAATTGATTATTATAGGTTTGTAATAATGTCCTTAACTCTTGGTTTATTGTTCGATTTGTTAATATCTTTATAGCTTCATTTCCAAAGAGTTCTTTGAGTGAAAGTGAACCTAAAATACTAGCTAATACTTCTTCACTTGGTTCATATACTGTGAAAGTTACATCTGGAAACTTTTCTTTTAAAGAAGTATAATGATATCCTAATCCTAAACCAAATAATAGGATATGTTTTTTACCTTCTTCTAGTTCAAATTGATCGACTAGTCTACTCATTTCTCGTATGGGATCATATTTACTATGCACATATTTAAAAACATTTCGATGAAACATTTTTAAGGTAAGCTCACCTGTTTTTGACTTTTCTATTTTAGTATCTTCACTATTAATTTCAACTCGATTTAAAATATTTAACAAATCACGATTGTGTAATCGTAGGTAGTTTTTATTATCAATTAGCATTTGGTCGACATCCTTCAGTATCGATAGTTGTTGTGATCAATTTATTAAGTTTTTCATATATAGATTTTATTTCATAATTAATAATATCAGCTATCAGTATTTCATCATTTCCTTCCACAGCTTCTGCTAATTCTCTTACGCCATTTTCTAAATCATGGTATATCTTTACGTAGTCATTCCAATTACTTGGTCGTTCTTTTAAAGAATCAATATTAAGTATCACATTATTTATCCAGTTCAATCCATCTGTGAAATTTTTAAATTGGTTCCAATCTTCTTGGGTTGGGGTTTGATAAAATTGATCAGCTAAGTGTTCTATCGCATTTATTCCGTGTTCTAAATAATTTTCAGCGGTTAATAGTGTGTCATTGACAAATTCACTTTTTGTTTTAGTAATTATCTGAATTTTTTCTATGTCATTTAAGTGTCGATCAATGTAATCTTCTATCTCAATATAAATAGGGTAATCATTAATTATAATATGACTAAGAATATTGCCATCCACTAATTTATCGATAGTTTCGATGATCCCTTGTTTTTTTTCAACCGTTTGTTTAATTATTTGTTCTTCATCATTTAAAATTATCTTCATAAGTACCTCCACCATTATAGGTTACTATGTATTATATCGGCATTCCAATTAAAAATTCAACACCACAAACAAAAAAAGGTTCTGGAAAATTCCAGAACCTTTTCATTTATTAACCTAATAATTGTAGTACTGCTTGTGGTTGTTGATTTGCTTGAGCTAGCATAGATTGTGATGCTTGTGATAGAATATTTGCTTTTGTCATATTCATCATTTCTTTTGCCATATCTACGTCACGGATACGAGATTCAGCAGCAGATAGGTTTTCAGATGAATTGTCTAGATTACTAATAGTATGCTCTAAACGATTTTGAACCGCACCAAGTTCAGAACGTTCTGCAGAAACTGTTTCAATTGCAGTATTAATAACTGTAATTGCACTATCAGCACCACTTTGTGAACTAATATCAAGACCTCCACCACCAGAACCACTTACTCCTAATCCAGATGCAGTCATCGAATTGATTTCAAGCGAAATATTTTGTCCAGAGTTTGCACCGATTTGGAATTTAAGAGCACTGCCTGATCCAGATAAATTTCCATTAAGTAATTCTTGCGTGTTAAATTCAGTATTGTTTGCAATACGATCAATTTCCTCAGTTAACGCATCAAGTTCTTTTTGTAACTCACCACGATCAGTAGCTGTGTTTGTATCGTTAGCAGACTGAACAGATAATTCACGCATACGTTGTAAGATTGAATGTGTTTCTTGTAATGCACCTTCAGCAGTTTGAATTAAAGAAATACCATCTTGTGCGTTACGGCTGGCTTGATCTAAACCGCGAATTTGTCCACGCATTTTCTCAGAAATTGCAAGGCCTGCTGCGTCATCTCCGGCACGGTTAATACGAAGACCTGAAGATAATTTCTCCATTGAAGATTGCATGTTGTTTTGGTTGATACCCATTTGACGATGTGTATTCATCGCTGGGATATTGTGATTAATAATCATAAGTATTGTTCCTCCTTGAGAATTGTAATTTTCCACATCCTTGTGGTGCATACTAATTAGTGAAAGCGGCCGCCAGTCACTTATTAGCTACTAATTATAATATCGGTGATATTTTCTAGATGTTTAGGACTTTTCATCATTTTTTTTTATTAAATCGATAATATTTGATGATAAATTAGCTGCATGACTATTTTCATCTTGTATGAGATCAAAGATTTCTTTTCGATGCACCTCCACATTCATAGGTGCACTTATTCCTAACTTTACTTGCTCACCATCCACTGCTATTACTTTTATTTCTATATCATTACCTATTTTAATCGCTTCATTTGCTTTCCTTGACAAAACAAGCATCTTATTCCCCCTCTTTCCTAGAGGTTTTTGTGAATATTTGCTCTCGTGTTGAATAAATAGAACCTGATATAATATATTGTTTACCTATTTTTTTCGATTGATTTATAACAAGTGGTGCATTTAAATTTGCTGTACTTAATTTCAAAGGTTCTTTAACGGTAACAATAGATAAAACTATTACCTCTTCTTTTTTGTTAATTTCTAGTTGATCAATTGTTGCTTGATTTATATCAATTTCAAAATTTTTCACAAATAAAAAAGGATCGATAACAATAAAGGCAGGATCCATTGCTCTTGTTGACTGAAGTACATTAAACAAACCATTTTCTTCAAAATTTAGCACTACAAATTCCTTTTCATCTTGGAATCCAGGAAGTCCATGAGGAAAATAAATCATTTGTTCTTGTTCGATATTCATTTCTCCAAAATACTTTGTCTTAATTTGCATAATCTCACCCTTCTAAATTTCCATTTCAAAATTGTTACCTACGTAGTTTACATTCACAAAATCAATATCTATCCATTTTTTTTGTTCGAGATAGTTTTCAACACCACCTCGTTGGTAATAAAATTGATTCTCTGTAGGTTCTACATTTATGATTGGTTGATTCGCTCTATTATTAATTTCTACTTTTGCAGGTTCATAGTCAAACTTCACACCATTACCAGAAGGTATCCATCCAATATTAAAGTTCTTAATTGGTTTATGACCATATTGTTTGGCGATTACTGCTAAAGGCTCTCCATCATTTTCAATTTTCATTAACATATCTCCTTGATGGCGTCTTTTTTTAGAACCCTCTATAGCATCTCGCATCGCTTCATTAGCATTTTTTTTAACTGATTGTTCTGTCGGAATTATCCCAACATCTGCAAGTGCTTTTGATTGGTCGATTGTTAATTTACCGGGGGTTGTCCTAATTTGAATGTCAGCTTGTGGCTGTTGTATTGTTTGTTTCGCTGCACCTGATTCAACGGTTAATTGTGCATTCTTTATTTGTAACCCTAATTTAGCGTCTTGTGATTGAATCCGTATTTGGGGTAATCTCATTTATTATTCTCTCCTTTGAGAAAAAGCCTCACCTTTTCTCAAAGGCAAGGCTTTTTAGTTAACGTAAGAAGTCTAATAATGATGGTTGTATTATGCGCGCACCCGCACTTAAAGCAGCACGATGAATTGATTCTTGTGATGTTAAGTTCATAATAACTTCCTCTATGTCAGCATCTTCATTTTTTGACATCATGTCTTTTGCAGTTACTTGCTGTTGTGTCAAACGATTTTCTACTAATTCTACCCGGCTTTGACGAGCACCCAAGTCTGCACGAGCATTCACATTATTATCAATGTGTGTGTCTATCACGCCAATATAGTCTCCAATTGCCTCATCATCTGTTCCATTTTTTAATTCATTAGAAAAATTAGTTATATCAGTGAAAATACTTGTATCAAAAAATTCACTAGGGTTCACATTAACTTGTACCTTATTACCATCAGATACTTCTATTCGTACAGGATCATTATTATTCGGAGCGTTATTATTTGAACCATCTGCAGCTATTTCATATGGCGGTTCATAATCACCGGTTGCATTTTCCACTCCTGTCGTACCTGCCCCATTAAATAAATACTTATTGTTCACTTTTGAATTAGCGAGATCTTCCAAATGACTTCGCAACTGATCTACTTCTTCTGCCATATTTTCTCTTTGTTCTTCTTCATATGTGCCATTAGCACCTTGGACTGCTATTTCTCTTAAACGTTCAAGTACATCATTTGCTTTATCTAGTGCATTATCCGAATTATCCATCCAATTATGAACTTCACCTAAGTTTCGTTCATATTGTTCGACATTACTAACCATGGAGCGATAATTCATACCTTTCATTGCTACTACCGGATCATCAGACGGTCGGTTGATTTTTTTACCTGTAGATAATTGATCCATATATTTACCTAAGCTTTGATAACTGTTACTTAAATTACGTAAAGAATTATGGCTTAACATACCTTGAGTTACACGCATTTTAGTTTACTTACCTCCCTACTAGTCCCATATTATTTATAATTCGATCTAACATTTCATCTACTGCGGTCATATTACGTGCCGCAGCATTGTACGCATGCTGATATTGGATTAAGTTTGTCATTTCTTCATCTAAGGAAACAGAGCTGATTGATTGTCTGTTTTCCTGAACTTGTTGTTTTAATACTTCAGAGTTACTTTGCATACGATTAGCCTCTTCTGCATTTACGCCCATTTTTCCAATCACTGATTCATAATATCCTTTAATCGATGAGTCACCATTTATGACTCCTGCTTCAGTATATACATTAGACAAGTCAACGGCATTCTCTCCATCACCTTGGGCATCCGTATTACCTGCCGCAATATCAAATTCATCGTCAATTGCTACTTCAATTGTACTTGCTGAAGAACCACTAAAGAAATTAATATTTTGATCACCGTTATATGAGTAACCAGTTTGGTGTACTGCATTAAATTCATTAATAAAGTTTTCTGCTAAGGTATCAAGATCAGTTAGCATCTGCTTATATTCCCCTACAGCATTACCACCATCCGTATAGCCTACACCTTCTATTAATGCTTTTAATTTTCCATTTACATTATAATCTTCAGGATCAAAATTATTTGTTCCAATAGAAATTTGATCTACATCACCAGTAGTATTATCTGTAGAGACAGTAAAATGATTAACATCACCAGTAGCCCCATCAATTAATTTTACTTCACTTGATAAACCTTCTGTAATTTTAATTGTCACATTTCCTTGTGCAAGGGGACTAGGGTTCCCACCGGCAGGTTCATAGCTAACCTCTATGTCTGCGTATTCTGATAATTCATCTATCAACTTATCTCTTTTATCATATAAGTCATTGGGAACATATCCATGTGGTTCAATCTTTTCAATCTGACCATTAAGTTGACTAATTTGATCAATTAATGAATTCACTTCTGTATTGTCCACTGAGATTTCATTTCTTAAATTATCTCGTACCCCTTCTAAAGAACTATTCAAGTATTGAAATGTTTCAGCTACTGATTTCCCGCGTTCTAATACTACAGAACGCGCTCCAGAATCTTCAGGATTGACTGACAAGTCTTCTAATGACTCCCAGAACTGATCCATTGTTTTTGCCAGTCCTTCATCAGAAGGTTCATTTAAAATGTCCTCCATTTGACTCATCATTTCTGCTTTAGATGTATAATATCCTACCTTTGTGTTTTCCTGTCTATATTGCTTATCAATAAAACTATCACGAATCCGCTCGACAGATCCAACTTCTACCCCACTACCAACCTGTCCAGGTATTTCTGGTCTGTTTCGCGATGCTGGCGGGTACGGAGAACTCGCTTGCATATTGACACGCTGTCTTGTGTACCCTTCTGTATTCGCATTTGATATGTTGTGACCTGTTGTATATAATGCCGCTTGTTGTGTATGTAAAGCACGTTTGGCGACTTCTAAACCGTTAAAAGTTGATGCCATTGAGATATTCCTCCTAATTTAAGCTCTTGAATCAAAAGCTGAACGTTTTGATACAGCGTCTGCGGATTGTTGTTTAGACTTGCCATAGTTGATATTTTTCATTGATGGCTGCATCATATCTAGTGTTATCTGCACGAATTGCATGGATTGCTGGGTTAACTGTTTATTTAAATCTTCTTGCATGCGTAGTTCCATTAATTGTTCAGCAAGTTTTAAGGTAACTTTCTCTAATTCCTGTTGATCCGTTCCAGTTGTAAAGTCTTCAATAATTGATGATACTGTGATAGCTTCTGGATCAAGATTGTTTTCATTGGCCCAGCTTGCAACTGCTTCGATTCTTTTTTGTTCGATTTGGTTAATCGCTTTTACGTGTTTTTGCTCTTGCACTAATAATTTTTGCAGAGCATCTATTTTATTCTCTTTTAAAATTTCGGTTTTATTACGTGAAACCTGCAGTAAGCTATCATGTAACTCAATTAATTTAGTAAGATGTTTTATAATGTTCTGAACGGACATAAACGCCTGCTCCTTTTTCTTTCAATTATACTTTCCAGAAATTCAAAATCTTTTTCGCTGTTTCTTGAGTATTGACATTATACTCACCATTATCCACCTGTTGTTTAATCTCATTAACATATGTTTGGCGAGCGTCTTTTTGTTGCATTTTTAAAGCTTTATCGGATATTTCCAGCTGATCTGGCTTATGGGCTCCGCCAGTCGATTTTGCATCGTTTTTTTGTATGTTTTTCTGGTTGTGATAAGGGTTGATATTTGAATGGTTGGGTCCATATATTTTCAAGACCTTTCACCTCTTTCCTTTGTTCGCACGTAGTGATTTATCTATTATATCGGACGATTGCAATAAATGTTTAATAATTCTTTTAGTATATCTGACTGTAGTGATAATGAGAAGAGGTCGAAAGTATTAGAATGACCTTGCTTTGACAAAAAAAATCCCCTAAATCATTTAGGGGAACATAAAGTTATTATTTTGTAAAGTAGGTACGCACCTTGTTTTTTTCATTATCATTGCGTCGTTTAATTCGTTCCAGTTCTTGCTCATGACGTAAATCTGAAGAGATATCAGAAGTACAACCTTCACATAATTTCCCCTGTGCAATAGGTTCACCGCAACGCTCACATGGAAAGCTTAAATTCGGAAACTGTGTCGAACGTAATCTATTATCTTTGACGAACTGTAGTATAATGTCCTCTCTCACTTCTGTTGCCTCTACAATTTCTGGGATGGTTGCCTGTCGATTTTCACGCTTCTTTAAAAAGTTATAGACGATTTGAAATAGTTTTTCGTCTTCCTTTACACATTCTGGACAGACCACTTTAGTTGTTTTAACAAAAACTTTATCACATCTAGCGCAATTTGCTAATTCGCTCATCATTAACACCCCTCTTTATCTATTTTTGTTCTATTATATCATAATTAGATAGGTTGATAGAACTATCTAATTAATGTAAAGCTGTAGATATTTGCGGATCCTGCACCTTTTAATACTTTGGCTGCATGATGAATTGTCATACCCGTTGTATATATATCATCGACAAGAAGGATGTCGGTTTGAAGCGATTTTGTTAATCGAAATGGATTTTTTGTGGCCATCCGTTCTTTTCTCGATTTTTTGGACTGTTTTTCTGATAGCTCTGAATTTCTCTCTAATGCTTGTACAATTGGCATTTTCGTCTTCATTGCAATAATTTCAGCGATTGCTAATGATAGATTAAATGCTCGTTCGTACAATCTCTCTCTGGTTAACGGTATAGGGACAATTGTCAGAGATTTACTTTGATAAAGTTCTGAGATTTTTTCGAAAATATCCTTCTCGAAAATAGAAATTAAGTGATAATCGCCTCGATATTTCCATTGCGAGACAACCTCCTGCATAAACGAAGTGTATTGGTAAATGGACCGGTTATATATGAGGACAGATTGATAATCATTGCTATTTAACCATTGCTGACAATCAGGACAAAGACTTTCATTACTCGATCTCCCGCATTTATTACAAATCTCATCCGCTATTTTTTGAAGTTCGGATCTGCAACCCTGACATAAATGATTGGTGTGAACTGGATGTAAAAGTGTAGACCATGTTACTGGTTGATCGATCACCTCCTGGCAATAGAGACAATTCATAGATTAGCCCCCTTCCTGTTCATCATTTTAATTTGCGCAATGGCTTGCTCGATGGCATTTGTTTTTCCTTGATGGATCAGCACTACTTCACCTGTCGGATCTTCTGGACTTCTCCCTGCTCTCCCGGCAATTTGGACTAAGGCTGCTTCATCAAAAACACCATGACCTGCATCAAGTACCACAACATCAACTGAAGGGAATGTTACACCACGTTCTAAAATCGTAGTGGTAACAAGAATGTCTAATTTTTTTTGACGAAAATCCAGAACTTTCTCTTTTCTATCGGGATCTCCTGCATGAACAGACACCGCATTTAGTAGAGTAGATGCTTTATCCAAAATTGCAATACTAGGAACAAAAATCAATAACTGGCGTATGTTTGGACGATTATCCATAAACTGTTGAAGTGCATTCGGCGTGTTTCCTCGTTCTAGCTTTTTCTTTAAATTCCACTCGATTTGCGGTTGAGGTATTGGTAAGGGATGGCCATGGTAACGGACCGGAATAAAAATGGTGGGTAGCTTCTTTTTAGTGATTTGCTTTTGCTGGCTCGGTCTCGGGGTTGCTGTTAAGTAGATTTTACTGGCAACTTTTTTGCATGCTCTGTTTGCCAAAAAAGGAAGTGTTGAATCGTGGTGAAAGGGGAAGGCATCAATTTCATCAATAATCATTAGGTCAAAAGCCTCTTGATAGCGGATTAATTGGTGTGTGGTACTGATGACTAGTTGACCTGTGCCGGTTCGGTCAGGGGAATCAGCATATAAAGCTTCGATTGCAGTCTGAGGAAAAGCCTGGTGCATTCTCGGGAAAAGTTCTCTTACAACATCCGCTCTAGGTGTTGCAATACCTATCCGCAGATTATCCTTAATTGCAGCTTCGATAACTGGAAAAAGCATTTCTGTTTTTCCTGATCCACAAACGGCCCATACTAATTGTTCTGGCTGACGGGACTCTAAAGCATTTTTTAATGTTTCTGCTGCCTGTCGTTGATGTTTGGTTAAGGTGCCTTTCCAGTTACAAGGTTTTATTTGTTTTGGCCATGTCGGTGGATCACCCGCCCAGATAGTGAGGTTTTCACATGCTAACACTCTGCCGGTTGCGATACAATGTCGACAATAAACATGTCGGTTATGACATCGGGCACATGGCAAATTGGCAAATAATGATTGTTTACTATTGCCACAACGCAAACATTGGTATCGATTGTATTTTTGTTTAATACTCGGGAGTTGTGAGATCTGATTGGTCCGTTGTAAATAAGCTATTGTAGGTATACTAAGTGGAATTTCCTGAGGTAACAAAAGTTTTCCAGCGAGGACATCGGTAAAATTCATCAACTTCCCCCTTTTTTTTGGGTACAAAGGCGGGAAAACCCACCTTTCTATTTTTTATACCAGCCAAGGCCAAGTGCTCCTTCACCCAAGTGGGTTCCAATAACCGGGCCAAAATAACTGACACATACATCAACATTGTCAAAACGAGATTCTAACTGGTGTTTTAATTCCACTGCTTCCGCTTCTCGGTTGGCATGAATAACCGTAGCTTTAATTGGTGAGCCAATGGATGCATCTTCTTCAAATAATTGAAAAATGCGCTTTAATGCCTTTTTCTTCGTTCTAATCTTTTCATATGGAACAATTTTCGTATCTTCAAAATGAAGAATCGGTTTGACTTGAAGCATACTACCAATCAATGCTTGGGCACCATTTAAACGGCCACCACGATGAAGATGTGTTAAGTCATCGGCCATAAAATATGCTCTTAGTGATGTTTTCATTTGATGGAGCCTTTTCATTATCGATTCGGCTTCCAGACCATTATTGGCCATTTCGGCAGCTTCTAATACATAAAAGCCTTGTGCCATACAACTGATTTCAGAGTCGAATGGAAATACTTCCACTTCTTCTACCATTGCCTGAGCAGTCACGACAGATTGAAAAGTACCGCTAATTCCACTTGATAATGTGATAAAGATGATTTGCTCGTAGTCTTTTGCTAACGCTTTTAACTTTTCGGTGATGATACCGATCGATGGTTGCGATGTTTTCGGTAATTGTTCTACTTCTTTAACTTTTGGGTAAAATCCTTCTGTTGTAATGTCGATTTCTTCCTGATAAGATTCGGTACCAAAGACTACATTTAGTGGGACCATATGTATATTCATTTCATTTCTTTGTGATTCTGATATATATGCGGTACTATCGGTAATAATAGCTACTGTCATGTTTTTATCGTACCTTTCTACTTTTATATTGGATATGCTTATTATATTCTACCTAATATTGTGTAGTTTGCATAGTCCAAACTAATAGGAGTAATTACGAAAAACTAGAAAGGCCAACCCGGTCTTTTAATAGTAATTTTGGAATGGGTTATAGCTTTAAAACACGCTACGGCTTGCCCACTTCGCTTTCCAAGGGACGTGTCTTCAGCTAACTTTTTTGAACGGTTTGTGCTCGAAAAAGTTAGCTGAAGAGAAAACGCCATGGAAAGGGAAGTGGACAGCCGAAGCGATGGATTAATAGTAACTATATTTCAAAATAGTTACATTGAAAAAGCGTTGATACCGCGGATTATATACTTTCTTTACTCATAAAAAAAGCCCCTTTTCAGGGACTTTTTTTTATAATATTTCAACCCAGCCTTTTTTAATAGAAATAACAACTGCCTGGGTACGGTCTTTTACTTTCATTTTTTGTAAAATACTACTCACATGGTTTTTTACTGTCTTTTCACTAATATACAGTGATTCAGAAATACCTTTGTTACTTTTGCCTTCTGCTAACAATTGTAATACCTGGCATTCACGTCTAGTTAAAAGGTGTAGCGGTTTACGGTGCTCAATATCTTTTAATCTGGATAACGTGTTGTCCGAATCATATAAAGCATCTTCCTCTGATACAAGTCTTCGATATTCTTTCACAAGATTATGAGTGACCTTTGGATGAAGATAAGAACCACCTTCAGATACTACTGAAATAGCATCAATTAAAGCGTCTGAGTCCATCTCTTTTAAAAGATAACCTTGTGCACCTGATTTCAAAGCGTGCGTCACATAGTTTTCGTCGTCATGAATCGACAAAATAATTACTTTAACTCCAGGATATTTTTCTAATAATTCAGCAGTAGCTTCTACCCCATTTACTCCAGGCATATTAATATCCATTAGCACTACATCGGGTTTATATTTTTTTACTAGATCTATTGCTGCTGAACCATCATCACCCTCAGCTAATACGTTAAAACCATCTTCCAATTCTAAAATTCTTTTTACACCTTCACGAAACAACTTGTGGTCGTCGATTAATACAATATTGGTTGTCATAGTTAAAATCCTCCTACATATTTTGATTAGTTTTTGCTCCATCTGCGATTACTTTTGTTGTATTATTTCTATCTGCTTACTTGTTCATCATCCCTACTATTATACCTAATTTTTGTTAATTTGCATGAATATTTTCTTGGTTTAATGGAATTTTAAAGAAAACTTGTGTACCCTCTCCTACTATACTATTGATTCTAACGTCTCCTCCAAGCATTTCAATACGTTCCTGCATCCCTATTATACCAAAAGATTTTTCTTTTTTCTGAGATTGATCAAATCCCTTGCCGTTATCAGAAATGCCAACGAAAATCCTATCACAAGTGATATCCAAATTGACCTTAATTTCACTTGCCTCTGCATGTTTGATTGCATTTTGGATTGATTCCTGGATTAGACGGAATAAAGCGACTTCGTATTGACTATCTAATCGTTGATCAAATGATTTATAGCTGAAATGTATATTTGGATGTTGATCTTCTAACGTCGAAATATATTTTTTAATAGTTGGAATTAATCCAAGGTCATCCAATGCCATCGGTCTTAGATCATAAATAATACGTCTCACTTCATGTAACGAATCCCGAACCAGCTTTCGAACACCACGCATTTCCTGAACCGCATTATCGATATCTCCTTTTTTGTAAGTGCGATCAATGATTTCGGACCGCAACATAATATTAGCTAACATCTGTGCAGGTCCATCATGCATTTCTCTTGATAAGCGTCTTCGTTCTTCTTCTTGAGCTTCAATAATTTTCAAACCAAATTGTTGTTTTTCCTGGGCATCATGGATCAAATCGGTTACTTGCTTAAAATCTTCACTAAGATAATTAAGTACAATTGATATTTTACCAACCAATCCTTCCGCACGTTCTACCATTTGTTCAATGGATTTTAATCGTAACTCAATCTCATCTCTTCGTTCCCGTAAATTTTTCTCTTTTTTACGTGTGACAACTAGCTCTGTTTGAAGGTGATGGGCATGGTCATATACTTTCCTTATTTCCGCCTCAGAATATTGATGAAAATTCTTACTAACCGTGGAAAGTTTTTGCCTGGCTAGCTTGGCATTCTTATCTAATTGATCTCCTTCGTCGATGACGATAGCAACTTCCTCTTTTAAAATAGCAAGTTCCTTACTTAGATTCTCATGTTCTTTACGAGAATCTTCAGCAATTTGAAAGACTTCATCTTTGCTGTTTTTTACTGTATCTATCATCTCTTCTATTATATAATTTAATGTACGGTCATTATTTCCCATATATAAAAACCCTCACTATCTAGTGTCATTCATACGATACGAAATATGTAGTTCTTTTTTAGGGGGTGGTTTTAATATTCTTTATTCCCTATTACATTTATTTTACACTTGTTGTTTTTAAGAATACAACTTTAATCCCAAATTGAAGGAGATTTTTTTATGTTGGAACGATATTTTACAGTTAAAGCCGAAGGATCTGATCAACTGATTATTCAGAAATCGCGTTTTATTGGTTATGTAAAACGGGTGAGCTCTGAGCAAGAGGCTCAGGACTTCATCCAGGCAATTAAAAAGAAACATGCCGATGCCAATCATAATTGCTCTGCCTATATGATCGGTGAACATGATCAAATCCAAAAGGCAAACGATGATGGGGAACCTAGTGGTACAGCAGGCGTTCCTATAATGGAAGTATTAAAAAAAAGGGAATTAAAAGACACTGTCGTTGTAATAACTCGTTATTTTGGAGGAACGAAACTTGGAGCAGGAGGTTTAATTCGTGCTTATTCGAGTACAACAACATTAACTATTAATACTACTGGAGTAGTGGAAAGAAAAAGAATGCAAACCTTCCATGTCAAGGTTGACTATACCATGCTAGGTAAAATCGAAAACGAACTGCGAAATTCAAATTATTTGTTAGAAAACATCGAATATTTAGATAATGTGACAATGGATGTTCGAGTTCTTATCGGGGAGGAAGATATCTTTAATGATTGGATAACAGATTTAACGAGTGGTACGGCAGATTTAACGACAGGTGAAGAATCTTACATAGAACTAGACGTTTAAGCTATTTCCCAGGAAATATTGCAACTGGAATATAGGAGACTTCAGGACGAAGCTCTTATATTCCAGTTGTTTTGCATTTCATAATGTTATTAGTTTATGACCAGTATTTTAGTGTTTGTTTATTCTTGAGATACATACACTTTCATAAAGAGTTCTATAGAAAGTTAGTGACGTGATAAATTTTCTTGAATAGTTGAAACTTTCGCTTGTTTAATCTCGTTTGTTAATTTTTTAATAAAATCTTGAGAGTTATCGATTTGTTTTCTTTCCGTTTGATCTAACATTTTTTGAAGAATCGATCGATATATATCCTGCTCTGTCAACTATCTCAGCCCCTTTTGCTATCCTTATATTAAAATATGAAGTTGCCTCTATTTTCGTAACTTGTTAGATTTGTTATTTTTTCGAAAGATGAACAGTATCAACATAACAGCTAATAATGCACCGAAGCCGTCTAGAAGAACATCTCCAATGTACGGTGTGCGATTAGGTGTCCATCCCTGGTGCCATTCATCAAATATAGCGTACAGTAAAGTTGCAGAAAATGCAAAAATACTTGAAGTTCTGTGATTACTATATTTACTTGTTTGCCGAATTGCAAGATAAAACCAGATACACAACACCATAAAAACCCCAACATGTGCACCTTTACGAATGAAAAATTCGATAAATCCAGCCAAACCTAATTGATCTACACTCACGACTGATTGATTATAAGTAAATGTGATTGATTGTAAATAAGGTTCTAAAAAAGATAGATTGATATAATCTGATAAAAAAGGTTTAATATCCTGCTCCTGGTATGGCTGATCGGATGAATAATAGATAATTGCCATCCATAGAATTGGAAGTAACCAATACCCTATTTTCTTCATCTTAAAACTCCTCTATCCAAAAATTTAATTTTTCGCTATGTACTGTTTACTATTATTCTCAAAACCTATTATGACATGATCAACCATCGCTATCCATTTTTTAGTTACAAAAGCCTTTGAACAAACAAAAATAGCCAGCTCCTACTTTCCAGTCGCCGACTATACAATCTATAATTCAAATCTCTATTGATTTTGTTTCCACTTATTAAATTCCAGAAATTCTTTAAATTCTTGTTTGGAGACCCCGGAGTTCATTGCATCTTCCGCAAGTCGTAACCATTCATCATCTAAATTTTCTTTAATTTCTTCATCAGATTGTGACATTAACAACTCATTCACAGATACACCTAATACTTTTCCAACCTTCTCCATAAATTGAATAGAAGGATTTGATTGAATTCCACGTTCAATGGAACTTAAATACGATTTGGCGACTCCTGCTTGTTCTGCAACTTCTGATAATGACATACGCTTTCTTTTCCTTAACTCTTGAATCTTGGGACCAATCACAACAATTCACCTTCTTTCTTAATAACGATTTTTATTATATCATATTATACATATTCGTTCTATATAAAGTTACGACTTTTTGTCGAAATATGCAAGGGTTTATGACTATTTAATGGATTTTTGATCAAAAACTAGACTAAAGTCCCGGTATACAATTCGTTAAAACGTCATAACCTATCTTTGAATTTCATATCTATTCTCACTATACTAATTTAACCAAAATTCTTCGTTCTCAAACACGTGCAATTTTGCTATATTATTAGTATAATATGGATAATACATATTAAAGAGGTGTTAAATCATATGAAAAAAGTAGCTCTACTTTTTATCCTTGCTGGATTTGTATTACTTGGAATTGGTGGGTATCAATATTTCAAAATTCAAGCCGCCGAAAAACAGGCGATGACCGAAGTTAAAGCATTACTTGAGCAATCCTCTAAAGAAACGAATGAAGCCAAGAAAGCTTCACCTGAGAATTTCTTTCCAGAAACTGGCGATAAAGTTGGAATGTTAACAATTCCAACACTTGAAGCAGAACTTCCAATCGTAGAAGGAACGGATCCTGATGAATTAGAACAAGGTGTTGGCCACTACCGTGGATCTGCCTATCCTGAGCAAAACGATCAAATTGTACTATCAGGACATCGCGATACCGTATTTCGCAGCTTAGGCGAAGTTGAGATCGGTGATACCTTTATAATTCATCTTCCATATGGAGAATTTGAATATGAAATGGTAGACTCCAAAATAGTAGACGCGGATGATACAAGTATTATTAAATCTACAGCACCGGATGAAGAATTGGTTATTACAACCTGTTACCCGTTTTCATATGTAGGAAATGCACCAGACAGATATATTATATACGCCAAACCAATAAAGTAGACTTCAATCGGTTAGAGATACTATATTACTATTCGTTAGCGTTTATGAGTCAGAAGCGTATTGAATTTTACAATACGCTTTTTTTACACTTATTTAAGGGGGACCAAATAAATGAGAAGAGCTATACTTATACTTATGGCAGGTTTAGCGATTTTTCTGGTTGCATGCCAAGAGGACGAGGAACAAATTATGCCAGAAGATCGTTTACAAGAATATGTTGATTTATGGAATGAACAAGATTTTGAAAACATGTACAACATGGTCGAAAACGCCGATAAAGAAGAGTTTGATCGTTATCAGAAAATTTATGGAGATATTGAAGTTACTGACCTTTCTGTTGACTTTCAAATACCGGAGACTGGTGAGGAAAAGGAAGAAGTAGATATCGAGGAAATTGAACAAAAAACCTTTCCACTGCAAGTCAACATGGAAACCGTAGCAGGTCCTATCTCCTTTGAAACAGACATTGAAATGGTAAAAACAACCGAAATTGTAGAAGAGGAAGAACAAATTGATTGGCTGGTCAATTGGCATCAAGGTTTGATTTTTCCAGAATTAGAAGACGGCGGTGAGGTTGGTATGTCAACTACAGCACCCTCTCGTGGTCAAATATATGATCGAAATCGACGTGGGCTAGCAGTTAATGAAAGCGTCTATGAATTCGGGGTCGAGCCTCAACTATTTACTGAAGGACAGGAAGAAGAGGAAAAAGAAGCAATTGCTGAAGTCTTAAATATTTCGATTGAAGATATTGATTCTGCAATGAGTGCGGGCTGGGTAGAGCCACACCTTTTTGTTCCACTAAAAGTTGTTCCAAGCTTGAATGGTGACCTTGAAGAAGCATTAGCGTCTTTAGCACCACTAAAATATCAAACACCGACTGGTAGAATTTATCCTTTAGGAGAAGCCGCAGCACATCTTGTTGGATATATTGCACCAATCACAGCTGAAAAATTAGAAGAAGTCGATAGTGAGATCTATTCCGAAAGTGATATGATCGGTTATCGCGGATTAGAAGAATTATTTGAAGAAGAGTTACGTGGGGAAAAAGGTGTAGAAATTTATGTGACAAAAGAAGAGCAAGATCCAATCACTTTAGCTAAAAAAGAAGTAAAGAATGGAGATAATATTAACTTAACAATTGATAGTTCGATACAAGAAAGCATTTTTCACTCGTTTAGTGGTGATGCAGGGGTAGCATCTGCGATTGATCCTACGACTGGCGAAACACTGGCATTAGTCAGCAGCCCTTCCTTTGATCCAAACGCATTTGTCTACGGACTTAGTGGTGATCAATGGACGGAGTGGCAGAAAGATCCGAAAAATCCTTTATTAAATCGCTTTTCAGCAACTTTTGCTCCTGGATCAGTTTTTAAACCAATTACAAGTGCGATTGGTTTAGAAAATGGGAGCATTGATCCAAATGAAGGAATTACAATTAATGGTCTAACATGGCAAAAAGAAGGCTGGGGAGATTATTCAGTACGACGTGTATCAGAATCTAGTGGTCCAGTAGATTTAAAAGACGCACTCGTTCGTTCTGATAATATCTATTTTGCTCAACAGGCGCTAGCTATGGGAGAAGAAAGCTTTATAAAAGGTTTAAAGCAATTTGGAATTGGCGAAGAATTTCCTTTCACTTATCCGATTGAGGATAGCTCGATTTCCTCGGATGGCTCTTTGAGTAGTGAAGTGTTATTAGCCGATACGAGCTATGGTCAGGGACAGATTGAAATGAGCGCCTTACAGTTAGCCACAAGCTATTCGGCTTTCTTAAATAACGGAAACCTTGTACAGCCCACCCTTTTATTAGATGAAGAAAAGGGACAGAGCTGGAAGGAAGGATTATTATCTGAAGAAAACGCCAACTTTATTCAAGATGCTTTACGTTCTGTAGTAACAGATGGAACCGGAAGTGGTGCAAATGTAAATGGACTAAGCGTATCTGGTAAAACAGGAACAGCAGAGCTGAAACAAACTCTTGAAGAAAAAGGCGCTGCTGAGAATGGCTGGTTTGTCGGTTATCCAGAAGATAACAGTATTCTCATCTCGATGATGGTAGAAAACATAGAAGACAAAAGTAACGGAAGTGGATACGTCGCCGAAAAAGTAGGAAGCGTCTTATCTGAGATTAAATAAGGAAGAGCTAGCCAAGTGCTAGCTCTTTTTTATTATTTCGGGCACTTTTTCCTATAATTCGGGCACTTTTTTTATTTTTCCGGGCACTTTGGCGAGGAATCCGGGCACTTTTTCACATTATTTGGGCACTTTATAAAAACGGAGCCAAATCACTATGTTTATAATACGCGCCTTTTGTCTTCCCTACTCGAACAAGCGGGGATTTTTGCAATATTTTTTTGACTATTTCTGGTGATGATACCTGTAGAAATGTCCTTGCATTTTTATTCGTAATCATGTTATCCGTCAGTAATGCTAGTTCATATAAGGCTTTCTGATGTGCATTGGTATTTCTTTCTCCACAATGTGGGCATTGCCAGCGCATCCTTGATCTTGTCATAGCATATTGATGACAATTTGGGCATCGAATTCCTTTAATAATATCCTTCCAAGCAATTCCATACTTATCGAGAATCGGATAGTAGGGTTCTGTGTGCCTGTTAGTTAGAAAATATGCTATCTTTTGATTTTTAAAGTGTGAAATTTTTGCTTGATGATTCGCATTGATTTTTTCTAAAAAGGAAGGGATCGCCTGTGCTGTTAAAATACGTTAACGTTCGGGGTAATCATGAAGTTACAATTCTGCATTACGATTGACGAATACAGCAGCTGTAAAGGTTGGTAGTTGCTCAATTTTATGCTCCAGGAGAAAGTTACGCAAATGCATGTTTCGATTTGAAAAGGAGTATGATGTTCTAAACGCAAACCTTTTAGAAATTGAAGTGAAGATATTTGGGATTGATTGAGGTGAAATTCGAGGTTGGTTTCTCCTGTTTGTCCTGAATCATATCGCCGAAACCGCTCATATACCATTTGGTACAGGGGATGACGTTCTGGCAGTCGGTGTAATAACGCTTGATGCTTGGATAATTTTATTGAGTTTTATGGTAACATTTTTCTCTTCCTTCCTGCAAAATAACACAGAAGACACAGCAGAAACCTACTGTGCTCCTGAAAATTAAAGTTTTACTACTTCCCCTTTTTTACTACTTTCATATACGGCATCTAAGACTTTCATCTGGTTTTGCATTGCTGTTAAATCATAAGTTAATGGTTGATTATTAAGAACGGCGTCGGCAAAGTCTTCTGCCATCAAGGTATATTGATCCCCTGCCTCTTTTACTACTTCTGTTGTTCCGTCGTCTTTGCTTACAATAATTTCACCAGCCATGTCTTCATTCGTATCTGGACGGAAGGCTGATGTTACAGTAATACTTCCTTTTGATCCTACCACTTCATAACTTTCACGTGATACACTATCAAAACTTGTATCAAACGACGTGACAATACCATTATCAAAGTTTAATGTGCCTGTCATTGTCATATCCACTTTTAGCTTTGGATGATAATTTGCACTTGCATAAACACTCGATGGCTCTTGACCTAGAATGTTACGGATCGCATGTAATGTATAACACCCGACATCGAACATAGCGCCTCCTCCTAATTCATTGCTTAATCGAATATTGGAGCGGTCTTCTAAATAAAAGGAAAAGCTTGCACGCATAAAGGCAACATCACCAATCACGCCTTCTTTAATTAATTGTTTTACTTTTTGATGTTGAGGGTGGAATTGATACATAAATGCTTCCATAAATACAACATTATTCTTTTTACACGCTGTGAGCATCTCATCTAATTCACTATTGGTGATTGCTACAGGCTTTTCGCAAAGCACATGTTTTTTCTTATTAGCCGCTTGAATCATCCATTCTTTATGCATGGCGTTCGGTAATGGGATATAAACGGCATCAATGTTAGGATCATCTAACAAAGAATCATAACTATCATATGTCTTTGGAATTCCTAGTTCTATTGCTGTCTCGTCTGCTTTTTGTTGGTTTCTTGAAGCAATCGCGACTACTTCTCCATTATTGGATCGTTGAATTGCTGGTATTACCTGTGTTCGTCCAATTTGAGCTGTGCTTAAAACTCCCCATCGTAACTTACTCATCGATATCTCTCCTCTTATAATGTTTTCATTGCACCACCGTCTACGATTAAAGTCTGACCGGTGATATATGTATTTGCTTTAGAGCCTAGAAATAGAATGGCTTTAGCAAATTCATCTGGCTGGCCAATTCTGCCTATCGGTACCTGTTCTCCTGCTTTTAGTAAACGCTCTTCGATTGATTCTGTCGATGCTTGTTGTTTAAAGATATCACGGATCCGATCTGTTTCCATTGTGCCTGGACCGACTGAATTGATTAGAATATTATCGGAAGCAAGTTCTTGTGACAAGCTTTTTGACAGACCTACAATTGCTGGCCGAAAGGTATTTGACAATAATAAGCCATCTAATGCCTGCTTCATCGAGCTAGAAGTAATATTAACAATTCTTCCAAATTGTTGTTCTTTCATACCTGGTGTCACTGCTCGAACAGTACGTATGATGTTCATAAGTAATAACTCAAAAGCATGCTGCCAATCCTCGTCAGCAAAATCGTCAAATTTCCCAGCTGGTGGCCCACCTGCATTATTGATCAAAATGTCAATCGTTCCAATACGTGTGATCATTTCTTTAATGTCTTCCGCTTTAGTAAGATCACAAACGATCGAGGAAACCTGATGATTGCCAGTTTCTTTGATAATTTCCTTTTTCGCCTGTTCTAATTGTTGTTTATTTCTACTTGCTATGTATACTTGCGTGCTTTCATTTGCATAAGCCTTTGCACAAGCTTTACCGAGACCTTTACTCGCTGCTGTGACAAGTACCTTCTTACCTTTAATTCCTAAATCCATGTCACACCTCCTCCTCTACTATTTTACGAGGTATGCGATTACAATAGCAAGCAACATGGATTCAATCAATTACAGCTTGACAAAAAGTAAAAGTAGCAGATGCTTGTGCAACTACTACTTCATGTTTACATTTCATTTAATTTTGTCGTATATAATTGAAAATTAGTTGGATTTTTTTCATCTAAGGCTCTGTCTATTAAACGCAATAAGTTACTTCTTTCTAATTCGATGATGACATGATCAATGTTATCAGTTTTTTCTTCTGATTCATTCATAATGATATATGGACTTAAAATAGTTGTTAGGTGTTGTTGAAAATCCTTAACCTTCATTAAATCAGCTAAAGTTATGCGATTGTACTGTTTCCCTTTTTGAAATACAAACACCGCATCCTGATTTTCTATTGTTTGCGTCTTGCGATTAATTCGGATTTCTCGTGCTTCAAGTGGAAGAAAATGATATACTTCGTCTTCCATCAATAAAGAAAAATATTGATAAGCTAACACCACTCGAATATATTTATCCTCTTCCTTCACGTAATAGGGTTTTAACATTTTCACAGAAAGCAAGATCAACACCTCCTCAAAAATTCACAAAGCATTTAACAACACTAGAAACTATACCTCTTATTCTACATCATATGCGACAAATAAGAAAGCGTTTACAAGTATTTTACAGAAAGTTTTTTCTGATTGCAAAAGATACGTTCTTTTTTTTCAATATCACCATGGAAACAGATATCTTTATGTTGTATACTATGGAATAGATTGTTTGAAAGGGTCTGTCTGTAATGAAACTATTCAAGTTACGTTATCGCCTTTTTGGGAGAAGAGTCATCAAAACAGCTTTAGCGGTCTTTTTAACTTCTTTAATATGTGAGTGGATCGGCTGGCCACCTGTTTTTGCCGTAATTACAGCAATTGTCACGATCGAACCGACGGTAGCAGCCTCGATAAAAAAAGGTATTGTACGTTTTCCAGCGTCAGCAATTGGTTCTGCATATGCCGTATTTTTTATCTTTTTATTTGGTGACTCCCCGATTACATATACGTTGGCTGCCTTGTTTACGATCATTACTTGCTATCGATTGGGTTTACATGATGGATTACTTGTGGCAACATTAACTTCTGTCGCAATGATAGAAGTGATCCATACTAATTTCTTTTACTCTTTCTTTATTCGTCTGGGAACGACAACAACCGGCCTTCTTGTTTCAACATTGGTTAATATGTTTATTTTGCCACCAAACTATACCAAAAAGATTATGACCAATATCAATAAATTATTGAAACAAACCGGTGAAGAACTGGAAATGATTATGAAACAAGTAATTAGTCAAGGAGATTTGACAAGTAAAAAGACGGAAATTGACTATCGCTTTGCCACTTTAAAGCATACATTAGATCAGACGGATAAATTATTGGATTTTCAATCAGACGAATCGAAATATCACCGCTTAGATGCACGAACAAAAAATGTATTTGAATACGAACAGAAAAATTTAACCAGGTTACGACTCATTCACTATCATATGGGAAATTTAATAAATATGCCGATTCAACAAGTTTGCTGGTCTAAGCAGGAATGCGAGGATATCGTACAAATGGTGGAAACATTGGTTGACTTTATGAAATATCCTGACCACTATAAAGCAAGTGCATATCGCCAGCAAGTGAAGAAATTAATGAACCAATTTTGGGAAAGCAAAAAACCGAGTGATGATTCTAACCCTACCTTGTTTACCCCAGAAGTTATTATTTTATATGAGTTGTTATCCATATATAATATCGTCAATGACATTTTAATAAGTGAGAAAGATTTTGATAAATAAGAAAGAACGGAAGTCCACCCGGTCTTTTTAGTAGTAATTTTGAAATGGATAATAGCTTTAAAACCGCTACGACTTGCCCCCTCCGCTAAATAATGCGCTACAATGGGTGTAGACTTTTATTTCATATTGTTCATAAACTTCGACAAGTTAGCTGTCACAAATGATGTAGAACCACTTTATAGTGTAGGCCGTCCGCTTCCACTCCTATGGCATTCGTTTTACCTGAAGATCCACTTTTTTGAGCGGTTTGTGCTCGAAAAAGTTAGCTGAAGGGAAAACGCCATGGAAAGGGAAGTGGACAGCCGGAGCGAAGGATTCATATACACTATATTTCAAAATGGCTACATTGAAAATGCCTTGATGCCCCGGATTATATACTTTTACTTATAACAAAAACATCCCAAGTATTTTGCCTGGGATGTTTCTTGTTATAGTTTGAACTGACTTACCAATCCGTTTAATTCTTCTGCTAATTTTGCTAGTTCATCTGAATTAGTTGATACTTCCTCCATTGAACTACTTGCTTGTTGTGCGGAAGAGGATGTTTGTTCGACACCTGCAGCTGATTCTTCAGAGATCGACGCGATTTCTTCTACAGAGCCATTAATTTCTTCACTGCTTGCTGTCATTTCAGAAAGATTACCTGTCACTGTTCGAATACTTACAACCATGTCGTTTACCGCATGATTAATCTGTTCAAAGGTTTCCCCTGTTTTCTCTATTTGAGTTGTTCCTTCTTCCACTTCTCCATAGCCTTCTTCTAAAGATTGTGAAACATCGGAAGATTCATTTTGAATGGTGGCAACAATGCCTGTTATATCTGTAACAGAGTTTGCTACTTGCTCCGCTAATTTACGGACTTCATCTGCCACTACTGCAAAACCTTTTCCATGTTCCCCTGCCCTGGCAGATTCAATTGCTGCATTTAGTGCTAATAGGTTCGTTTGTTCAGCAATATCCTTAATGACTGCCACTAATTTTGAAACCTCTTTCGTCTGACCATCAAGACCACGGACTTTTTCCACCGCTTCTTTTACAATCGTATTAACCCGATTCATTTGTGTTACGGATGATGACATCATCTCCCGACCATCCTGCGTCATATCTAATACGTTCGTGGATGCACCTTCAATTTTCTCTCCGTTTTCATTTGCTTCTTTTACTTTTTGAGAGAAATCACTCATTTTCGAAGCGACATCACCTGCATGATTTGCTTGTGTTTCAGTACCGGAAGCAAGCTCCTGCATCGTAGTAGCGATTTGCTCAGTACCAGACTTTACTTCATTGGCGGATTTACTTAATCCATCACTTTGTGCACTGACTGTGTCAGATACATTTGAGATACGTTCAATGATTTGTCGAAGATTAGCACTCATGGTATTCATTGAGCTTGCTAGTTGTCCAATTTCATCTTTTCCAAGATAATGAATCTCTTCTACTTGTAAATCGCCATCTGATATTTGGTTACTAACAGCTACCACTTTGTTCAGATTTCTAGATACCATTCGATTAATTACTGTAATCAGGACGATGCTGATCACGATCGAAATAGCAATGCCGATAAGTAACGATGTTAAAGCAATCATCTGACTGTTTTTCGCATTTCTTGCAGCTAGCGCTTTATCTTCATTTACGATAGTGGTTAGTTGATTTAAATGCTGTACTGCTTCAAGCTGGATCGCATTAGCTTCTTCTGCAGTTCTAGTTGCTATTTCTTCTTCCCCTTGCCTCATATACCCTATTACTTCATTAAATTTACGATTTAATTCGTCATCCAATGTTTCCATTTGTTCAAAGAGCGCTTTTTCGGTATCGGTATTCATTCTTGGTCTTAATTCTTCTTTTAGAGTATCAAGTAATTCACTTCTAGTCGTATATTCTTCTTCCACTTCTGTAGAAGGATCAACCATATATTGATAGACACGAATACTTTTAGCGCGTATGAGTGACCCCATTTCGGTAACATCTACCGCTCGATCTCCCCGTCTATCCATGGACTCAATCTCGGTTTGAATATTTTGCAACAGAAATCCCACAACAACTGCTGAAATAATAAATAGTGCAAGTACAATCGATAATATGAATGCGTATTTAGAACCAATCTTTAAATTACTAAAACGTAGCTTTGTCCGTTTAGACTTACTAAATAGTTTCTTCAATATTATCCCCCCTAATTTCAGTATCGGTGTTACTGTATGTATAATGACAAAAAGTAACAATCTAAATCTATTTTATCACGATAACGTATACATTACCATCACTTTTAGTAGTTCTTTTTACCTTTTTGTGATTCTTTAGTAATACTTTATATATTAAATAGCATTGTCGAATAAATTGGAAAAAGATAAATATGTATATCCTGTGTGGTAATTATGATTCGGATTAACTGTATAGATTCACATTTTTTCTTATAACAGAAAAATCCCATATCGACGGATACGGGATTTTTTGCTTATAATTTGAATTGACTTACAAGTCCGTTTAATTCCTCTGCTAATTTGGCAAGTTCTTCTGAGTTAGAAGAAACCTCTTCCATTGAACTGCTCGCTTGTTGGGCGGAAGCGGATGTTTGTTCTACGCCTGCAGCAGATTCTTCAGAGATAGATGCAATCTCTTCTACAGAACCATTAATTTCTTCACTGCTTGTAGTCATTTCCGTAAGATTCGTTGTTACTGTTTGAATACTAACCACCATATCATTAACAGCGTCATTTATCTTTACAAACGTTTTTCCAGTTTTCTCAATTTGCTCAGAACCTGCTTCTACTTCACCATAACCCGCTTCAAGCGATTCTGAAACACTGGATGACTCGTTTTGAATATCGGATACAATCCCTGTGATATCAGTGACAGAGCTTGCCACCTGTTCTGCTAATTTTCGAACTTCATCGGCTACGACCGCAAAGCCTTTACCATGTTCTCCTGCTCTGGCAGATTCGATAGCAGCATTTAATGCTAACAAGTTCGTTTGCTCTGCAATATCTTTAATAACGGCTACGAGTTTTGATATCTCTTTTGTTTGGCCGTCTAGTCCTCGTACTTTATCGACCGCATCTTTCACAATCGAATGCACACGTCCCATTTGGTTAACCGAAGATTCCATCATTTCCTGTCCATCAGCTGTCATGCCGATAACGTAAGTGGAAGCAGCTTCGATTTTATCACCATTCTCATTTGCTTCACGTACTTTTTGAGAAAAATCACTCATCTTGGATGCGACATCCCCTGCGTGATTTGCTTGTGTTTCTGTACCGGAAGCTAATTCCTGCATAGTCGAAGCGATTTGTTCGGTACCTGTTTTCACTTCATTAGATGACTGGTTTAATTCTTCACTTTGGGCACTGACCGTATCTGAAACATTAGATACTTGTTTAATAATGTTTCTTAAGTTCGCACTCATTGTATTCATGGAGTTAGCTAATTGGCCTATTTCATCATTTCCATTATAATTAATTGTGTTTACTCTTAAGTTACCATCCGCAATTTGATTACTGACTTCTACCACTTGCGTTAAATTTTTTGCAATTATACGGTTAACTATTACTATTAAAATGATGCTTATAATGATGGAAATCACAATCGCAATTATAAGTGCAATTATAGCTCGTGTTTGACTATCTGTTGCAGATTCAGAGGCTAAACTTCGTTGCTCATTAACTAATGTTTTTAATTTGTCCAACTGTTCTACGGTTTGTAACTGAGCATCATTAGCTGACCCCGCAACATGTGCGGCGTTTTCTAAATCTCCTTGGCTGACAAAAGTTACTACTTCAGCAAATCGGAGATTAAATTGTTCATCCAGTTCGGTAATAATTGTAAATAGAGACTTTTCTGCTTCTGTATCCATTGTAGGTTCTATATCATCTCTTAACTCATTAAATAAATCTCTTCTTTCATTGAATTCCTTAACTAATTCTGATGATGGTTCATTCATATATTGATAGACCCGAATACTTTTTGCTCGAATTAATGATCCCATTTCGGTTACATTTGCAGCCCTGTCTGCTCTGCGATCCATCGCATCAATCTCAGACTGGACATTTTGCAAAAAGAACCCTACTACTACTGTAGAAATAGCAAATAACGCTAATACAATTCCAAGAATCCATCCATACTTAGCCCCAATTTTTACATCGTTAAAACGAAATTTTTTCAGTTTTATTCTTGATGAAAATTTCATCACACAGTTCCCCCTACTATTAAATAATTTCTAGCTGTCATTTTTTCTTTGACAAACTTAAACACATTTGACTATTATAACATGACCCTTTAGTCATATCCACACTTTTATCATAGGACCAATGAACTGTATTTACTTAATGTTTTATTCTTCAACCTTTATTCGTTAAAATAGAAACAATAGATTTTGTATAAAAGAAAGGATGTTTTTATGCATCTTCAATCGATCGCAGAACATGCCATCCTGATTAGTTTCCAGGATGAAAAAGATCTTTCATCTAAACTGATTTCTTATAAAAAAGAGATTACTAATCATACAAACCTGCCAATAATTGAAGTAGTGATAGGTTATTGCACCATAACTATTTATTTCGATCCTTTTAAGACGACCCATCAACAATTGAAAATGAAACTGCAAGAAAGGATGAAAAGTTTTGATGTTTTAAAAAAAGAGCAAGGCACTGTTCATCAGATTCCGGTTTGTTACGAGGAAATATTCGGAAGCGATCTATCGACATTAGCAGCAAAACATAATTTTTCTATTGAGGAAGTAATAGAGAGACATACCAGACCGATCTATCGTGTCGCCTTTTTAGGCTTTTCTCCTGGCTTTCCTTTTTTAATGGGTATGGATCAAAGTTTATCTACGGATAGAAAAGATAAACCTAGATTAGAAGTAATGGAGGGATCGGTAGGTATTGCCGGAGCACAAACTGGTATCTATCCGAGTTCCTCACCTGGAGGATGGAACATTATAGGCAGAACTCCGATTTCCCTATTATCTTTTAGAAATAATAAGCCGACTTTATTTCAACCTGGAGACCAGCTTAAGTTTTATGCGATTTTCAAATCAGAATTTGATCGGATTTACCAAGAGGAGCGTAATACACATGTCAATAGAGATTATTGAAGAAGGTTTATATACCACCATTCAGGATAAGGGTCGTATCGGTTATCAATCCTATGGGTTCTCTGTTAGTGGTGTTATGGATGAGTTTGCCGCTGTAATGGCCAACCTTTTAGTAGGAAACCATGATCAAGAAGCTCTGATAGAAATGAGCTTTATCGGACCTACCATCAAATTTTATAATAATGCCATTATTGCAATAACAGGTGCTGATATGTCTGCGAATGTAAACGATCAATTAATCCCATTAGGAAAACCCATTTCTATAAAGGAAGGGGATGTTCTTCAATTTCGCACTGCAAAAACTGGTTTATACAGCTATCTTGCTGTAAAAAGCGGGTTCGATGTTACTGAAGTGCTTGGAAGTCGAAGTACTCTTGTTCGTGCTCAGTTAAATGGAATCCTGGGCAGAAAATTAATGATTGGTGACACCATCTCATTAAAAGATAGCTTCACGGTCGACCGATCCATGGAATGGCGTTTGGATCCTTCCTTATTCAACTATATTTCTCAATCTTCACATATCATACGATATATCAGGGGACCTCAATTTGATTGGTTTGATCATTACTCATTTGAAACAACTGATTGGACTACTTCGACACAATCCAATCGAATGGGCTACCGGTTAAAAGGTACAGCTGTTAAGAGAAAAAATCAAAATCAATTATTAACAGAAGCGACAACATTTGGTTCCATTCAAGTACCCGCAAATGGACAACCTATTGTTTTGATGGCAGACGGGCAACCAACAGGCGGATATCCGAAGATCGGCCAAGTAGCAAAGGTTGATCTCGGAAAATTAAGTCAAATACGGCCAGGCCAGTTATTCCGTTTTCAACAAGTTACAGTAGAAGAGGCTATTCAACTTCTACACAATCGCTATCAATTATATCTACAATTGCGGCTATTTATAAATGAGAAATGGGCAGGTGTTTCGTTATGACACGAGTAATATTAAATTGTGATTTAGGAGAAAGTTTTGGAGCTTATCAAATTGGTAATGATGAAAAAATTATTCCACTAGTCGATGCTGTTAATATTGCCTGTGGTTTTCATGCTGGAGACCCTGAAACAATCCATCAAACCGTTAAGCTAGCAAAACAGTATAACGTTAAAATAGGCGCACACCCTGGTTTTCAAGATTTACTAGGATTCGGTCGCAGAAATATCGAGATGCATCCTGAAGCCGTTTATAATCTTATTATCTATCAATTAGGTGCATTACATGGATTTACGAAAGTACAAAACGTCAAAATGCATCATGTAAAACCTCATGGTGCACTATATAATATGGCATCAAAGGATCGCAAGCTTTCAGATGCCATTGTTGAGGCAATTGCAGACTTTGATAAAAACCTTACATTAGTTGGTTTAGCCAATAGTAAGTTAATAGATGCAGGAATAGACAAAGGGTTGAATGTCCTCAACGAAGTGTTTGCAGATCGTACGTATCAAAAAGACGGTACTTTAACACCTCGGACAGAACCTGGAGCAGTTATTCAGGAAACAGAAGATGCAATCAAACAAGTAGAAAGCATGGTCGAACATGGAATGGTCACAAGTCCAACAGGAGAAGAGATAGTGATAAAAGCAGATACCATTTGTGTTCATGGAGATACAGAGCAATCTTTATCATTGGTAACCGCCCTAAACACGTTGTTAAAACAAAGTAGGTAACCAAATCGATTGTATAATAGGATAACTAATAATAAGAACCGGGAACCCACCCGCTCCTTTTAGTAAACAAAGATTAGTTGTTGAATCATATAGACGCAGCTATCAATGAGTAACAGTGATGAAAGTGGCGATAGGTCTCTCATCGGCATTTTCATCGATATTTACCAGCATAATGCCGATGAGACTGGTCCTCGTCGGCATTTTAATCGATATTTACTATCATAATGCCGATGAGATTGATCCTCGTCGGCATTTTAAACGATATTTACTATCATAATGCCGATGAGAATGATCCTCGTCGGTATTTTCATCGAAACTTACTGGTAAACTACCAATGTGAATCTTCCATAATTAAAAGGTACACAATATTTTTTATTATTCACAACCAACTAGTAAAAAATCCGAACGCGTAATTATACTCGTTCGGATTCCACTATTATTGAATCTCTTTTGTTTACAGCTCCTATTATTTATATCTTGGATTTCGAATTAAAAACAATCCTACACCGGCTACTACTAACAAAAATCCGACCGATAACCAATTAAAGAGTGTTGTAGCTGTATCAGGTAATTCTTTGTTATTCCTATCTTTTTGCTTATCTTCTCCATCTTCAGGCTTCTCTTCATGTCCTGGTTCTTGTGGTTGCTCTGGATCGGTTGGTTGTTCTTGTTCCTCATTATCTTGCGGATCTTCCGTTTCTAGCGCCAAGACACCATAAATAGAAAAGTGAGTTACTTCAGCAGAGATTGTTCCTGCTTGTGCATCATTACGATTACTATCTTGTATTTCCCATTCTTGGTTGGTTTCATTATAATAGTAGATCGCTATGTCATCATCTAGTTTTGTTTCATCGATTTCTAATGTTAGCAAAAATGGATCAGTTGGTTGCTCACTTCCATCCGGGTAGACGATTTCAAAGTCAAACATACTACCAGCAAGTGCAAAAGGTTTGTTCACTAATGCTTCAACATCTACTTCATTAATCGTTAATAGCGTACCTTCAGGCAGATCACCTGGCATTTTGATGGTAACTTTGGTACCAACTAAATTATACAATTTACCAGCAGATACTACTAATGGTGTACCGTTCTCTAATTCATTGGAAGGTTCTGGGTCGGTTGCATCCGTCACTACCACTCTAGAAACGTCTGAATGCTTGCCATTTGCTGAACTAACGGTTATAAATGCTTCTCCCTCTGCAATTGCTGTAATCTTTCCATTCTCATCTATTGTAACGATTTCTTCATTATTGGAGTTCCACAATAAATCTGCGTTTTGCGTTGGAGTTATTTCTACCGATAATTGTTTTTCTTCTCCAACGGTTAATGTTAGTTCCCTTTCAGTAAATGAAATCGACTCAATTAGGTCCATGTCCTCTTCTATTTCTTCTGGTAATTGATGTTGTAATGCCTCGTATTCTGTTGCTGTTATCGGTAATACGGTGCCATGACGAGGTCGATTAGGTAAATCATATTGATCAGGAATCGTCCATTCTCCTGAAGCAAGATCTGTTGTTTCAAATGGCACATACCCTCTCCCACCAAATTCATCAATAAACAGATACCATTTTTCTTCTGTATTTGATTTAAAGATGGCTGGTCCTTCTCCTTGGTTGATGATGCCTTTACCAATGCCTTCTTTAACCATTTCAAAATCAGGATCTAAGACAGAATCGCCGACTTCCTGGAAGATAAATTTACCATTCGGAGAGTTGTCTGCATGGTAACCTCTCTCATCTTTGGTAAAACGGTAGAACTTACCATCATGCTCAATCATCGTCGTATCGATAATCGAATAGCCATAATCCAAATAAACTTCTGGCTCTGAAAAGGTGTGAAAATCTCTTGTTTTTGTATACATCATTCGTTGGTAACTGCTGCCATTATTGCGATCTGTATCATTGTCATATAATTTAGATGCCCAAAAAACGATGTATTCTCCTGTTGTCTCATCATAGAAGATCTCAGGAGCCCATGTATTCCCAGCTTCTTTTGGTGCAATCTCTACTTTGCGCTGTTTTGACCAATTGATAAGATCATGAGATTCCCAAACCATGATCGAACGACTGCCATGTGTCTGAGCTTTATTCCAATCCCCATTACCGTGAATTTTTAAATCTGTCGCAATCATGTAAAATGTATCGCCTTCTGGAGAACGAATGATAAATGGATCACGTAATCCTTTTTCTCCGAGCTCTGAAGTAAATACTGGATTGCCATCATTTAATTGTTGCCACTCCAATGGATTATTTCCTTCACTTAAAGCAAAATAGATTTGCTCGCCATTTTCATAGCCCTCACCTGTAAAATACGGGAAGAAATAACCTTGATATTCTTCTGGCTCAGGTAATTCCATTACTTTCGCTTTAAATGACTTTACTAATTTTTGTCCGTCCAGCTGCAACGTTGCAGTTAATACAACATCTGTATTTCCTTCACCGAAAGCAGGCCTTGATACTTCGCCTGTTGCGGTAATAGTCGATGAATCTGAAGTCGTCCATGTTACGTCAACTTCTTCTGCAACGTTCGTAGGTAATGTCAAATTCCCCTTGACTTCTTCCACGTTATGAACAACTAATGCTTGTAATGCTTCTTTTAAACGTTGTTCGACAGATGGTTTTTTTAGTACCGTTACACTAATTTCTTTTTCTGCAGAGACATTATCATCAGAGATGGTCGCTGTTAATGTGACGGTTTTGTTTCCTTCACCATGGTCCGGTCTAATTACTTTTCCTTGATCACTTATCCATTGTGGATCAGACGATTTCCATGTAATTGTTGTGTTATTGCTTCCTTTATTAGGCAGATTAAGATCCACCGTAATTGTTTCTGCGTCTTTATTTTCACCGAGTATTTGCGAGACCGTTAATCGTTCTTTTGCTTGTTCCACCAAAATCGAATCGATGGCATTCCTTTTTATTTCCGCCTCATTCTCTAACTGTTGTATTTCGGCAGCAGACAAGACCCCATCATAGACTTCGAAGTCAGCAATAAGTCCTTTAAAATAAGGGTCGGCACTATAAAAAGATTGTCCAATATAGCCACTTGGACCAGTTGGATTGGCAATATCCGCTAACGTAAATTCACCTGCTGGTTCACTTGAGACAAATTCTCCATCAATATAGAGTTCTAACGTTCCCTGACTGCCATCAAAAACTGTTGTCACTAGTTTCCATTGATTAGATGCTAATGTATCTGTTTTCGACGACACTTCATTTCTCCATCCATCTGTGGCAATGCCAAAACGAGCCGATGCATCTGCATTATATCTAGGAGTAAAGTATAGATATTGTTGATCGTTCTGACCAAAGGTGTACAACCATTCTGCTGCATTCTCACCATTCCAATTGACAAGAGAAGATACCGTGATACTTTCTTGTTCATTTAAAACCCCTTGCGGCATCTCAATATAAGCATTCTCACCACTAAGCTCGATGATCCCAACGTCATCAGTTGTAATGATCTGTTCCTCATTGATACCGCTTAGCATTCCATCAAAATCACCTGCCTGATCCATGATCATATCGTTCTCCACATGTTGCATATCATAATCAAGTAGAAGATCGACTTCTGCTGGTGGTGGTTCCTCCGTTGCTTGATCGGCTAAACTTACAATTTCCTGCTCTGTTAAAGCACGGTTATAAATTTGAAACTCATCTATTCCACCCGCAAAATAGGATTGATTATCACGGCTTGATTTACCCAAGTAATTCATCGTAGTCTCCATCAACATTCTTGGTTCGACATTATAGGTATCAATTGAATCAACCAGTTCACCATTAACAAAGGTTTTTGCTGTAAAGCCATCAATCGTTATGGCAACATGTTGCCACTGATTCAATCCTAATCGATTAGATGTTAAACGATATTTATAATCAGATGGCAGATCAGAGGAAGCATTGCCAAATTTTTCAGTGAAAGGTGTGACGGTTGCAAATTCCAACAGTCCCGAATCACCTTGCGTACTTAAATACATACTGTTTCGATTGGCAACCCTGCCGGTGTCAGAACCAAAATCAAAGATACGTTGATCGGCTTGGTTTTGATCAACTTTTACCCAGGTTGAAATCGTCATTTTTTCCAGATTTTCTTGTTGGATCAAATTTTCTGGCATTTCGACATAACCCGTGTCGCCATCTAACTGCACAAATCCTTGGGAATCCCCAATAGCTTCTTCTGATTCAATCGTAGCGTTACCATGCAATTGTGCATCATATCCGTTACCGCTTACATCTGTAACAGAGCCATCTTCACTTTGATCAAAGCGATAATGAACGACAGGTTCCTCTTGTTCTTTTGGGCCTTCTGGCAAGTATTTATCGGTTAATGCTTGATATTCTTGATTTGTAATCGGTATGACGGTACCATGTCGAGGACCTGGTGGCAGTGCATAGTCCGCTTCATCTAATACATTATTCACTAGTTGACTACCATCTTCTAAGTCATCCGTCCAGCGCACATGGTATGGCCATGAATCGAGGAACAAATACCATTTTTCTTCATCGATTGCTTTGAAGATTGTTTGTCCTTCATTATTTCCTCCATGTCCAATTAAACCTTGGTTTCCACTTTTGGTCTCATCAATCAGATCAAATTGATAACCATTTTCTTCAATTCCATCAACATCTTCAAAGATATCTGTTGCTTTTTCGTAATATACTTTGAAATTCACTTCTGACTTGGTAAATCGGTACAAGCTTTCATCATCCTGAATAAAAGTAGTATCAATTGTTGGAAAACTATCATCAATATATACTTTTGGTTCCGAGAATGTATGAAAGTCACGTGTTGTCGCATAATACATCACATTATACTGACCATTTGGACGACCATTCGGATAATTACCATAGGTTTCCTCATTAGGAATCGAGGATGCCCAAAACACGACATACTCTCCAGTTGGTTCATGGTAAAATGCTTCTGGAGCCCAAGTATTACCCCCGTTTTCTGGTGCAACTTCCACCATACGCTGTTCACTCCAATTAACAAGGTCATCTGATTCCCAGACCATTATTGAGTGACTTCCAGTAATTTGAGCTTGATCGAAGTTTGTGCTCTCACCCATTTTCAAATCAGTAGCAATCATATAAAATTTATCGCCTTCTGGAGAACGAATGACAAATGGATCACGTAATCCTTTTTCACCCATTGTCGATTGAATGACAGATTGTCCATTATTTAACGCACGCCAATGTAAGGGATCTTCTGCAACGGCAAAAGAAATTTCTTCTCCACCTTCATATTCTCCAGTAAAATAACTAAAGAAATAGGCATCATATTCTTGTTCACCTGGATCTTTTTTTACGGTGACCGTAATCTCTTTGGTAATCATTGCTTCATTATATTGAACACTTGCTGTCAAGGTAACTTCTGTATCGGTAACCGGGCGCTCTACCCAACCTAATTGGTTAGTATCATCTATAACTTGCTCAGTTCCTTTTATAATGTCTGGATGGGAGGAATCCCAAGTGATATCAGAACCATTTTCTCCAGTTGTTACAAGGTGGAGATTTCCTTTTACATTAGAAGAATTATAAACCGTAATTGATTCTGCATCCCGTTCCACTCTCTCCATATCGGAAAATTCTTTGATCACTGTTACAGTAAATGTTTTTGTAGTAATCATACCCTGATAGCTTAGAGTTGCAGACAAATCAACTACTGTATCGCCTTGTTCTACTCCAGGACGAGTAACTTTACCATCTGGGGTAATAACCTCTGGATGAGACGAGTCCCAAGTTAGGGCCACACCATTCTCTGTTTCTGCCGGTAAAGAAAGATTTTGTGTAACGGCATCCACTGTATCTTCTGAGTCTAAATACGGTTCAATAGCTAATTGTTCTTGTTGCCTGTCGAGTAGTAATTGATTTAATGGATCAATTGTAGTTTGTAACTGATCTGATAGGTTTGCTACCTCACCTGCTGTTAATGCTTTTCCATGAACACGAAAATCGGCAATCCTTCCTTTAAAATATGCATCATTCTGAAAAATAGATTTACCTATGAATCCCGAAAAATCTGCACTTGAATCAATAATTTTGGCAAGTTCATTACCTTCCGTAGAACCTGTAGCAATTTCTTCCCCATTCACATATAAAGTGAATGTATCCTCTTTCCCATTAAATACTGATGTAATTACATTCCATTGATTTGCTGAAATCATTTGGTCTCCTTGAATTATTGATTCATTTCGCCAACCAGACTCCGATATACCTGTTGTTGCAAAATTACCATTACTATGTCTCGGGGTTGTGAACAAATAACTGTTACCTTGTTCGATGTTTTCATCAACTTTACCGAATCCATAAATCCAACGATTAGTTCCATCGTTTGACCAATTTACCAAAGAGGTGACCGTTACACTTTCTATGTCACTCAATAAATCACGCTGTCCATCTGCTTTAGGTATTTCAATATATGCATTAGTATCACTTGCAGGACCACCATCTAATTCAACAAAACCCGCTTGTTCATTTGAGTAATAATCGCCTTCACTCTGATTTTGATAACGACCATTAAATTCTGACCCTGCTCTATTATCAAATACTAGATTACCATTGTTTTCTACTGTTTGTTTCATATCATAATGAAGAAGCAAACTACTCTCAGAGTTGTTTGCTTCTTCTGCTGCTTGAATTGTATGAGGGACACTTCCAGCGAACAATTGGAATAAAAGTACTGAAATCATCAATATGGATAGATTACGGTTATTGTTCATATCCTTAACTCCCTACTAGATTATTATTCTTTTGCTTGTTTTTTCTCACTGCGAATCACAATAATTCTTTGTAAAACGATAAACAAAAATAATAAGACACCAATTGCAATTTTGGTCCACCACGAACTTAAGGTCCCTTCAAAAACAATGATGGTTTGAATGATCCCAAGAATGAGCACACCAACAACACTGCCCGCTACATAACCTGCACCACCAGTTAATAATGTTCCACCAATAACGACCGCTGCGATGGTATCTAATTCCATACCATTTGCATGTAAGCCATAACCAGATAACATATAAAATGTAAAGATTAAACCAGCCAATGACGCACAAAAGCCACTTAACGTATAAATCAGTACTTTCGTTCTTCCCACAGGCAATCCCATCAACATTGCCGATTGTTCACTGCCTCCAATCGCATAAATCGTTCGACCGAATTTTGTAAAATGACCCAGAAAAATTGCGATAATGACAATGATAATAGCAATCACAACACTTATCGATATGAAGGTACCACCTGGTAATGGAATTTGTGTACTTGCCATATAACTAAAAAAAGGATGTTCAATTGCAATGGTTTCGACACTTATGACATAACTTAAGCCTCGTGCTAAAAACATCCCTGCTAGGGTAACAATAAACGGTTGCAAATTATAGAAATGAATCAGGGATCCTTGTACCATTCCTAGCACCGTACCTACTAAAAGACTAATAGGTACTACGATCACTGGAGATAATTGCGCTTCCATTGTCAAACTTGCTGCAACCATACTTGTTAAAGCAATGACAGATCCTACCGATAAATCAATTCCACCAGATAAAATGACAAACGTCATCCCTACGGCTACAACGATAAGAAAGGCATTATCAATAAATAAATTAAGAAATACCTGGGTAGAAAAAAAGCCGGTATAACGTAAGGAACCAAAACTAAACATAAGAACAAATAAAGCAATGGTGGCAATTAACGGAAGTTGTTTGTAATCAATTGATAATCGATTAATCATGATAAAGTAACACCCTCACTTTCTTTTTGTTCTTTTGTCTTTTTCAACTTACCAGTTCCGAATACTTTGCTCCGAAATTCTGGAGATTGTAATAAACAGACAATCAATACAACAACCGCTTTTACCACTAGGTTCGTTTCTGCTGGGACACCAATTGAATAAATCGTAGTGGTTAAACTTTGAATAATCAAAGCGCCAATGATTGTTCCCATTAAATAGAAGCGACCACCCATCAGAGATGTTCCTCCAATAACAACTGCTAGTATCGCGTCTAATTCAAACCACAATCCTGCGTTGTTTCCATCCGCACTCATTACATTAGATGATAATATTAAACCACCTACTCCAGCACAAAATCCGGAAAACAAATAAACCATAAGCATAATATTTTTCGAATTAATACCAGCTAATCTACTCGCATCTGGATTCGATCCGACTGATTCAATAAATAAACCTAACGCTGTTTTTCTTGTTATCAGTACTGCTAATAATAAAACAAATGCAACGATAAAAACGGAGAATGGTAAGGCAAGTAAATACCCTCCACCGATAAAATTATATGGATCATAATAAACGGTCGTAATTTGACCTCCCGTAATTAACTGGGCGACCCCTCTACCTGCTACCATTAAAATTAAGGTTGCGACGATCGGCTGCACACCTATTCTTGACACAAGTAGTCCATTCCAACCACCTACTAATGTAGAAATCACTAAAGCTAGGGCAATAGCTGTAAATAGTGGTCCAAGGCCATCTGTCTCTGCGTTTGCCACTGACATAGCACCAATTGCACCAGACATTGCAATCACAGAACCAACACTTAAATCAATACCTTTGGTGGCAATAACTAATGTCATGCCAATCGAAATTAACATTAATGGTGCCCCACGATTTAAAATATCAATAATACTTCCAGTTAGGCGACCATTGCGCACCTCGATTGATAGAAAACTACTATCAAAAAATAGATTGATTAATAGAATAAGTATTAACACCATGATTGGCCAAAATAATCTTGATCTCATAATAGATTTCCCCATATCACATTCCTCCGGCCATTTCTTTCATTAATTCTTGCTGTGTTAAACCTTTTTGGTTTTGATACTCCGATACTTTCTTTCGATCTCTTAGAACAGCTATCCGATGACTGGTTCGCAAAATCTCTTCCAGTTCAGAGGAAATAAATAAAATGGCTTTATTTTTTTGACTTAATTCTGTCATTAACTTCATAATTTCTGTTTTTGCTCCTATATCAATTCCTCGTGTAGGCTCATCTAAAATAAGTAATTCTGGATCAGTGACTAACCACCTAGCCAACATTACTTTTTGCTGGTTACCGCCACTTAAATTTTTGATTAATTGTTCTGGATTCGCAGGGCTGATATTCAAAAGTTCGATATACTCATCGGCAATTTTTGTTTGTTTGGTTTTCGATATATAACGAAACCATCCATTAACACTTTGGATAGCTAAAATAATATTTTCTCGAACCGTTAATTCTGGGATAATTCCTTCAGCTTTACGATCCTCAGAACAAAATCCAATATTATTTACGATTGCTTGTCGAGGTGAAGAAAAATTTAATTTTTCACCCTTTATTTTGATCGTTCCTTGATCTGCTTTGTCAGCACCAAATAATAGTCTTGCAATCTCGGTACGACCCGAACCTAATAAACCTGCAAAACCAACTATTTCCCCTTTTTTTAAGTCGAAATTAAAGGGGTGTATTTTTCCTTTTAATCCGACTTGATCAGCCGTTAAAAAAGTTTCTCTTTCTGCTGATTCGTGTGACACATTTTTCGTAACAGCTTCAAGTTCTTGTAGTTCCTTACCAATCATCTTAGAGACAAGATCGACACGGTCTAATTCTTCTGTCATGTATTCACCGATCCATTCACCATTTCTAAGCACAGTAAGCCGATCGGTAATTTCATAAATTTGATCTAAAAAATGACTGACAAATACAATTGCTAAACCATCTTTTTTTAACTTCCTAATAACAGAGAAAAGTTGTTTTACTTCATCACGATCAAGACTAGAAGTTGGTTCATCTAAAATTAAAATTTGCGCTGATACATTCAATGCACGCGCAATCGCAACCATTTGTTGAATCGCCACAGAATAAGAAGATAATAGCTTAGTGACGTCAATTTTTAATTGGAGACTCGCTAATAATGCTTCTGCTCGTTTATGCATTTCCTTCCAAGCCAACCGACCATGCTTTTTAATTTCTCGCCCGATAAAAATATTTTCGGTAACAGATAGGTTGGTACATAAATTTACTTCCTGGTAAACGGTACTAATCCCCTTTTCTTGCGCGTCTTGGGGATTTTTTATATGAACCGTTTTCCCATCCAATACAACGGAACCATTATCGATCGAATACACCCCAGTTAGTACTTTAATTAATGTTGATTTTCCAGCACCATTCTCTCCCATTAAAGCGTGTACTTCCCCTGGATAGAGTGATAGCTGAACATTCGACAATGCTCTCACACCAGGAAACTCTTTCACAATATTCTCCATAACCAATCGTGGCTGTCGCTCAGGCAACTCCATTACCTCCTTTTTGGCAAAGTGGTAATTTTGAATGATATAAAAACGTAACAACCGCTCCGGCTTGCCCACTTCGCTTTCCAGGGGACGTGTCTTCAGCTAACTTTTGTAAAGAAGTTCACTTTACAAAAGTGGATCTTCAGATCACGTTGATCCCCTAGGAGTCGAAGTGGACGCCTGCGCTAAGTAAATTTCTACAAATGAATGTAAGTAGTATAATAAAAGTTTTTTTCACTTTGTTATTAGACTCTTTTGTAAGTATCAAAATTCAACTGTCACAAACATTGTAGAGTATCATTATAGCGAAGGCCGCCCGCTTCAACTCCTGTAGGAACGTTTTATCCGAAGATCCACTTTGGCAAGCGGTTTTTGATTGCCAAAGTTAGCTGAGGAGAAAATCCCACGGAAAGGGAAGCGGGCAGCCGCAGCGACTGCTAAGCAGAAAAATAATTTCAAAATAACCACATTAAACATTTACCCTCATACGTTCATTCTTTTGATCATTTGTCTTTGGCTGGGACATGGATATTCTGTCCCAGCATCTTACAGTTTGCTTTGTTTCTTTTAATTAATATTCACGCGTTGGTAATAATTCTTCTGCTTGATCCATTGTGTACATGCTTTCCTCAACAGCAATTCGTTTCTCTAGTTCTTCACCAGCAAAGTGCTGCTCAATTAAGTCTACTAATTGTGGACCGAATAATGGATTACACTCGATCGTGACATTCATTTTTCCATCAGCCATTGCTTCAAATGCACCTCTTACCGCATCGACACCAATGATAATGATATCTTCACCTGGCTTTAGCCCATATTCTTCAATGGCTTGAATCGCACCGATCGCCATATCGTCATTATGAGAATATAAGACATCAATATTTTCTCCATCAGATTTCAAAAACGCTTCCATTACCTCTTTACCTTTCGCTCTTGTAAAGTCACCAGTTTGAGATTTAATAATTTCGAATTTATCTTCTGAACCAATAATTTCCTCAAAGCCTTCTTTACGATCAATTGCTGGAGCTGAACCAACTGTACCTTGTAATTCAACAATATTAACTGGTCCTTCTTCATCAGCCATCTCTTCTACTAACCAGTTTCCAGCTTTACGACCTTCTTCAACAAAGTCTGAACCTAAGAATGTAGTCCATAATGAATCATCTTCTATGTCTACGGATCGATCTGCTAAGAAAACAGGAATATTTGCATCTTTTGCTTCTTGTAATACGGTTTCAAAACCAGTCTCAACAACTGGTGAGAATACGATCGCATCCACTTTTTGTGTTATAAAAGAACGAATCGCTTTAATTTGATTCTCCTGTTTCTGTTGCGCATCAGAGAATTTCAGTTCATGTCCTGCGTCGGTGATGGCGTCTTGAATTGATTTGGTATTTGCTGTCCGCCACTCACTTTCAGCACCTACTTGTGAAAAACCAATAACTAATTTTTCACCAGCTTCTTCGTTTCCTTCTTCCTCTGTATCTGTTTCTGTTTCTTCTGCCTCATTTTCCTCTTCTGTTTGCTCTGGAGTATCATCTGCTGCAGACTCCTCGTTACTGCTTTCTTCTGATGATCCACATGCAGCCAGTAATAATAACAGACCTAATAATAAGACCAATATCCCCTTACTTGCTAAAAATTTCTTCATGTTCGTATAACCTCCCTTTTTTCTTTACCAAAATTGAATTGGTATGCTTTTATTTTAAAACGCTTTCATCAACTTTGTAATAGAATTTTTTTTGAAAAAAATTAATTATTTATCAAATCGTTAGAGAATAGTGTAATTTTTAAAGTAATAATTGTAATTTTTTTAAAAATATTTAAAATAGACTATAGAAACTTATTCTTATAAGTTAGAATAGGAGATACGATATGAGCGTATCATATTTCACGTAGTTAGGAGCAAATAATAATGAATGCGTTTTCAAAATTTCGAAAATTGCCGATTCGCTCTAAATTTCTGTTTGTATTTGTTCTACTATTTTTGTGGTTTGGTCTTATTCAATTAGTGCAGCTCTTTTTCTTTTTTAGTTATATCAAACAATATAATGAAATGACAGAAACCATCCATTTAACAAATTCTATTCATGGTCAATTAAGGGATCAATTAGAAGAAGAAATACGTGATATTGTTTATGGGAAAGTATATTTCGAAGATGGCAAACAATATCAGATTTTGAGTCAAATGGAAGAACATCTTAATACGGTGGCGAGTCAGGAAACAGCAAAACCTTTTACAAAAGAAATAACTGAAGTCCGAACGGTAATTGGTACCACAACCGAGTATATTGATCGTTTGGGAAATCAAATTAAAACAAATGCACCTGCTGAGGAAAAGTACATTACCCAGGAATATATCGGTATTGCCTCCGGTTTAATTAATGAACATGTCCAAACATTATTACAAGAAACATTGACAGAAAGCGAGAACCAGAAAGAAGCCATTAAGGATAAAATAAACCGAGATATACGTATAAGTATTATGGTATATATGTTTTTAGTTGTAGTTACATTCCTGTTAATTTGGACTGCATCCAAATACATGTTAAAACCTATTTATTTGTTACATAAACATGCAAGAGAAATCGCAAAAGGGAATTTAACAGAATCGATTAAACCCATTAAAGCCATGAATGAAATTGATGATCTCTACAATGCCTTTCACGTAATGACGAATTATTTGAAACATATCATAAGCCAAGTACATCAAACAAGTAATGAAATCATTCAGACATCACATTACATTCATAAGAGTACGGAAGAAAACTTATCTGCCGGTGAACAAATGACCGCCACTAGCCAAACCATCATCCAAGATCTTCAAACACAAAAACTCCAAATCGAATGGCTGCAACAACAGATTAATCTATTGTTAAAAGATCAACTTCAATTTCAAAAACGACTCGAAAGTCCAGAAATATCTAATAAACAATATCACTTCCAGGAACAGATCACTAATTCTATCAAGATGATGAAACAATTACAAAATCATATGAATGAATGCAATTCACAAGTAAAAAAATGTTTTAACAATATGGAGATTATCGGTGGGCTAGGCGAGGAACAATTAACTACCATTGAAGAGATTGCAGAAATCTCTGACAGACAACTTGCCTATGTAGATCAACTACGACATCAATTAAAGCAATTCCAAATATAGTGATTGACTTTCAATCAATAGCAGTTAGCAACTTCAGTTAATTGCTATCGAACCTTTTCAGGACTTTTTCAAGTGAAGATTTACGCTTGACTTTCGCTTTTCAAAGCTCAAACGATGAAAGATAGGTGGCCTCATGCATTGGAACTGGTTCAAGTTGCTAGACAAAAGCTTACGCACGAAAATGCTTGTCATGTTTGTACTGTTAACGGTGTTCCCGTTGATATTTATTGGTTTTATATCTTACACCAAATCATCCAACATCATATCCGAACGAGCATATAGTCTGGCACAAATTAAAAATAGCCAAATAGCACGTGAGATTGATGTTTTATTTCAAGATATTCATCGTTTTAATGAAATCGGCAAACAACAAAGTACTGTTCAGTTTCTTTTGCATCAAGAAGATACCTATGATGAAGCTAAAGAAATATTAAGCCTGTTTGATTTTTATCAAAAAAGCTATCTTTCTGGAGAACATATCTTTGATATTGAAATTATGAATCTTGAAGGAAAAACAATAAGTGATAAACGTGGTGTCTATCAACGAGATGTTACGACAACCGATGAGCAGATACACGCATTATTTAGTGAGGATCCCAGTCAGACCCAAATGAAAATTACGTATCAGGATGGGTTTCCTACTTTAGAAATTACCAATGCCATTGTGTGGGATATTACAGAGGCAATAATAGGAACGATGAAAATCACGATAGATGCTTCTACTATTACATCGATCTTAGCCGATAAGACATTAACAGATACTGAAAATAGTTCCTTTTATATTTCATCCGAAGACCGCGATATCTTTTTTAAACAAAAGAATCGTAATAAGGATCACCCGGTATATATTGACATGAGCCAAATGGATGAGAAGGAACAAGGTTATTATACTAGTGATGAAATGTTTTATGTATATGAGACTTCTAAAATGACCAGCTGGAAAGTGATCGGGCAGGCGCCTGTTAAAGAAATTATGAAAGACAGTAATGAAATTCGCAGCTTAATCGTTTTAACGGTAATTAGCAGTATTATTTTTATAATTGGATTGTACATGTTCATTTCCAATCGTTTAATACACCCCATCCGCTTATTAAAGAATAAAATGCAACAAGCTGCCCAAGGCAATTTGGAAGCAAAGGTAATACCTGTTGGAGAAGATGAAATTGCCACTCTAGGTGATAGTTTCAATCAAATGATAGTTAAAATAAAATCATTGTTAGATCTTAGTATTGAAGAAGAAAAAAAATTGAAAGCAGCAGAATTTCGCACGATGCAAGCGCAAATTAATCCACATTTTTTATACAACACACTAGATACAATTATTTGGCTTGCAGAAGCTAAGGAACATCAATCTGTAATCGAACTTACCAAAGCGTTATCACAATATAGCCGTATTTCACTTAATAAAGGAAAAGACTGGATTACGATTGCAGATGAGATCTCCCATATTGAAAGTTACTTATATATTCAAAAGACAAGATACGAAGACATATTAGATGTATCTGTTCAAGTTGATTCCGATATTTTACGCTATCATATTTTAAAATTATTGTTACAACCAATCGTTGAAAATGCGATCTACCACGGCATTAAAAATAAACGAGGACAGGGTTTTTTACGCATCAATGGCGGAGTAAATGAAGACGATTGTATTCGATTCGAAGTAATTGATAATGGGATTGGAATGGATGAAGAACGATTACAAGAATTAAGAGACCATCTCCACACCGGTGAGGTCTTACCAGAAGCTAAAAATGGTTTTGGACTAATCAATGTCCAGCAACGCATACAATTATATTATGGAAAAGAGTACGGGCTACAGGTAAATAGCTGGAAAGGTTCAGGTACAAGAGTAACAATTACGATTCCAAAATCGGGGGGAAGAAAATGAAAAAGATATTTTTAGTGGACGATGAAGCTGTTATTAGAAGAGGAATTGCCCAAAAAATTGATTGGGAAAAGGAAGGCTTTAGTTATTGTGGAGATGCCTCAGATGGAGAAATGGCCCTGCCTCTTATTGAAAAACACCAGCCAGACATTGTCATAACGGATATTAAAATGCCTTTTATGGATGGATTAACACTATCAAAAATCATCAAAGAAAAAATGCCGAACATAAAGATTATTATTCTCAGTGGTCATGATGAATTTGAATATGCCCAACAGGCGATTCGGCTTCAAGTGGAAGAATATTGCCTAAAACCTGTTAGCAGTCAGGATTTACTCACGATTTTGCGTAAAGTAAAAAAAGAAATGGAAGCACCACTTATTCACTATGCTAAAATTGACACCAAAGAGGATCTGTATGATCACTTATGTAAAGGCTCTTTGTCAACAGAAGAAATAGCACATCAAGCTAAAGCATTACAGGTTGATCTAATGGCTAGTTATTATACAGTTGTGGTAGTCGAATATGATGAAGAATTAAAACGTGTAGCTCCGTTTTATCAAAACGACCAAGCCTTATTTTTTGTTAAGGATACCAAATGGATTGTCATTTTAAAACATGACGTGGAACATATGTTAATGAAACAAATTAATCAAATACGCGAATCGCTCTCTTCCGTATTATTTGGTATCGGGTCAATTGAAACAAGAACTGAACATATTACATTGTCTTATGAAAATGCCATCGAAGCTTACAGTTACAGTCGCGCGGTTCATTCATATACCTCAACCATGTTTCTTAGTGACAATGAGGGCATTTATCAAGATTTGATGAGAGCTGCCGACCGTCGGAAGTTAATTCATTTTTTAAAATTTGGTCAATTAGATCAGGTCACTACATTCGTTCAGCGTTATTCGGACGTTATTTTAAATAAAAAAGAACACCCAAATGTATTTATCTATTACTTTTTATTAGATTTCACTATAACCATTAAACATCATATCGAAGAAACAGAACAATACGATGATGATTGCATGAAAGTGATTCAACAAGTAGAGGAGCAGATTCAAAAGGTACAGACGAAGCAGCAGATAGTTGAATACATGACAAATATGCTACTTCCTCTCTTTTCAAACAAAGATACTGGTAAATATGCAAAAGTGATTCAACAAGTAAAACAAGTCGTCTCCGAACGTTATCACGAATCTGGATTATCTCTTCAACAAATCGCGCTCGACGTAAATATAAGTGCTTCCTATCTCAGTAATATTTTCAGTAAAGAGATGAAGCAAACCATTACAGAATATTTAACAAAAACCAGAATCGAAAAGGCAAAAGAATTATTAGAAATGACAAATGACAAAACCTATGAAATAGCTGATAAGGTGGGATATAATGATTCTCATTACTTTTGTCATATTTTCAAAAAAATAACGGGAATGACTACAAAAGAGTACAAAAACCACCTAACAAATCAGTACTCTGCTACTATAGGATAATTTACTCCTTTGGTGCTGTAGCCAAACGTTCATTTTTAAATGAGGGATACCGATGAAAAAATGGAGTATTATGCTTATCATCCTTTTAAGTATTATTAGCTTCCTTTTAATGTTTATTGATTCTGGTCCAGAAGAAACTGTGATGCCTATCAAACCTGTGAAAACGATAGAAGAAAATACTCAAACATTTGCGATCATATATCCTGTTGCACACCCTTTTTTTGAGAAAATTACAGAAACAGCTCAAAAGGAAGCTAACAGATTGGGCATTAATGTGCGAATTGATGCACCAAAAATCGCATCTGCTGAGGATCAGGCTACACTTCTAGAACTATATATTAAACAAGGTGTGGATGGTATTGCTATCGGTCCCACCGATCCCGAAATGATCACACCATTAATTGATCAGGCAATTGACCAGAGCATCCCAGTTGTTTGTTTTGATACCGATGCACCTAACAGCAAAAGGCATACGTATATCGGTACGGATAATTATCTGGCGGGTCTCCACATTGGGGAAACAATAGCGCAATTACTAAATTATGAAGGTGAAATCATCGTAAGTAGTGGATTACCAACAATGGAAAATTTGAAATTAAGAATCGAAGGATTGCAAACAGTCATAGATAGCTATCCAAAATTAACAATCGACACTATTACACATAGTGACGGAACAGCACCTTCTACACTGGAAAACATTGAAACTATGGTCGAGGGCTATCCAGACTTTGATGGCTTTGTAGGGATCGATTCTCTTGCTGGACCAGCTGCTATAACAGTGTGGAAAGCTCATGGATTGAATAAAACAGCAGTTACTTTTGATGATTTACCACTGACTATGGAAGGGCTTGAAAATGGACAGCTTACAAGTATCATTTCTCAAAACCAAGAAAAGTGGGGAAAATTAATCATTCAGAGTCTGTTCGAACAATTAGAAGGTGAAAAGGTAAATCAAACGAAGTATACAGAAACAGTCGAAATTAAAAAGACTCAAGATTAGCAACTAGCAAAACAGCAATTACTGTAACATCTTTATTTACCGATGTATGTAAGCAATATACCCACATCAAGTCAACTAGCTATTAGGTTAGGACGTACTTTCCTTCTAGTATGCATAAAACCCAAACGAATATAAATCGTTTGGGTTTTTCTAGTTGAGAAATTCTTTTTGTTCGACTCTCGTCGCTTGGTACTTTTTCATATATTTTATCGATAGCGATACTTTAGTAAACATTGATCGAGAAAGTCCTGTGGTAATTTCCGCACTGCTTTCTGCCAAATATGAATGTGAATAAACGCAAAAACACTCACTAAAGCTATGATTGCCATTGGAATATAAAGTGTAACAATAGCGAACACGAAGCCGATCAAACCAATTAATATAATATCCGGCAATATAGTAATTGAAGCTATCCAAGCATTTTTCCATAGTTTTAATCCTTTTAAATGGGAGGTCACAATTAATGGTATCATAGCTAGTACAGTGAAAATTAAAATGCTAGCAGCAAATAACCAAATGATCTGCATAAATAAATGCACAATACCTGTCAATGTTGGAATAAAAATAGCATTAATGACGAGGATCATCGTTATTGCTCCAATATTAATACCTAAAAGCCATGTATTCCTAAAATTCTGCTTAAAAGATTGGAAAAATGTCTTCCATATTCCAATCTCAATTCCATTCTTGGACCATTCCACTATCACTGAATATAAGGCAACGGTAGCGGGAATTACTGTAACAACCCCTAAAGAGAAAAAAAACCAAAACAACTGTAAAGTGACAAATGAAGCAAAAACATGCAACATACGAAACAGCGCCGGTTCAGATTGATTCACTCCATCACCTACTTCGATTTATTTTTTAGAATTAGTTGTTACCATTATTACCTTTTTCTAAAAAAATAAACGTAATCATAGTGGTGATTTTATATTTCTCCAAGGACGGAATTGTAATCCTCGGTATCAACGCTTTTCCAATGTAGCTATTTTGAAATATAGTGACTATTAAATCACCGCTTCGGCTGTCCACTTCCCTTTCCATGGCGTTTTCCCTTCAGCTAACTTTTTCGAGCACAAACCGCTCAAAAAAGTGGATCTTCAGGAAAAACAGATGCCATAGGAGTGGAAGTGGACGGCCTACGCTATAAAGTGGTTCTACATCATTTGTGAGAGCTAACTTGTCGAGCCTATAAACAATATGAAGTAAAAGTTGCGATATCACTACTTACATCTATTGTAGCGCATTATTTAGCGCAGGCCACTTCGACTCCGCATTTGTCAGCGCGATCTTGAGATTCACTTAAAGTATCTAAATTTCACTTGAGTTTCTTATAATTAACTCAGGGTCTACTAAAACAGATTTTTGTACCTTTCTTTCATTAATTAGGTCATGCAGCATATTGGCTGACAACCTGCCAATCTTGATTTGATCTTGTTTAACCGTAGCTAAACTGGGCTCACTGTAACGACATGCTTCAATATCATCACAACCCACAACTTTTATATCACGAGGGACAGATAAACCTGCTTCTTTAATCGCCTTCATTGCCCCTAATGCCATCATATCTGATACTGCGAAAACAGCATCTGGTTTTCCCTCAGCTTGTAGCATTTCTTTCATTTTTTCATAACCACTTTGCTCGAAGTAATTTCCGTATTTAATCCATTCTTTACGTAAATCCATGCCAAAGTCTTTCATTGATTGCACAAATGAATCCTTACGCACATTAGAAATCACCGAATCTTCCTGCCCCCCAATAAATGCTAATTTACGGATGCCATTCAGATAAAAATATTCTACTACCTGTCGCGAAATTTTGTGGTTATCTGTCATCACATAGCTGGATCGTTCACCTGTTAATTTTAAATCGACAGCAACCGTTGGTATATCACTTTGATCTAATTGGTGAATGGTTTCACCGATATTTTCACCAGCGATAATTAAACAGCCATCTAATTGATAGTGTTTCGCTCGAGCAACGTAATCTTCTTTTCCAATATTAAAAGCTTGATTTGAAAATACGAGAATATCATATCCTAATTGCCCTACTGTATTTTTAAACACATTGATGACTTGATTGAAAAAGGGGTGGTTAAATTCTACATGTACTTCCCCTGCATAAATAAGTCCAATCATATTCGATTTTTTAGTAGCTAATGCTTTTGCTGAAAAACTAGGTTGATATCCAGTATCTTCTATAATTTTCTTGACTTTTTGAATCGTATTGGGACTGATACTTCCTGTCTGATTGATAACTTTAGATACTGTACCAGGTGAAACCCCAGCCATCTTTGCAATCTCTCTTATCGTTAGTTTCATATTATGATCCCTCTATTTGAATTTATGAATGTTTACTAGTTTATTTTTAGCTTTTTATGGTACCCTTTGTCAAATTATAATACTCAATAGTTCTTTAAGCTAATTTTATTCGTTTTGCCACCGTTTAACCAGTTGTTAATGAAAATCTTAATAAATGGAGACCCCAAACCGTACCCTAAACTATGATCATCGAAACCTGACAGGAAGTAAGCATCCACTTACACACAGGTACGTTTACCAATGAAAACATTTAATTCATACTAAGTATCTTCTGGATTTAAAATAATAATTTTACCGTCTTCCAACATTACTTCGAGTTTATTCTGCTCCGGTGTTAATCCGATCCCATCCAGATATTCTCTTGGAAGCTGAATTCGGCCAGTCCGATCTATTACCGCTAACTCAACGTGTGTATCCTCTTCTTTATCTTCCTGAGTATCTAAGTCGTTTTCAGAAGAAAAAAAGTTGCGTCTTAAAAATTCACTTGAGGTTTGACCATCTCGAATAGATACAACTCGATCCATTTTCTGTGTCAGCTGAGTATCATGGGTAACAATCACGATAGTAATCCCGAGTTCTCGATTCAATTTGCGAAAAAGATCGAGGATAATATCTGCAGTTTTAGTATCAACGCTGCCAGTCGGTTCATCCGCCAATAAAAGACTAGGATTATTAGCTAAAGAAATTGCAATTGCAACTCGCTGTTGCTCCCCACCGGATAATTTATCTAACTTACTATTCATTCGATGGCCTAAATCTACCATGTTTAATAGTTCCATTGCACGCTCCCGTTTATAACGACCCTTTAAAAGCATTGGCAACTCCACATTTTCAACTGCTGTTAAGTAAGGAATTAAATTCCTCGCATTATTTTGCCAAATAAAACCGACTGTATCTAGCTTATATTTAACAAGATCTTTATCAGATAGCCTAAGCAAATCTTTACCATCAACGATTAACTTCCCGGCAGTTGGCCGGTCCAATCCTCCAAGCATATTTAATAATGTGGATTTCCCGCTGCCACTGTTTCCGATAATACCCATAACTTCCCCTTTTTCCACTTTCAAATCAAGCCCTTGAAGAGCCATCACTTCCATCTCATCGTCAATTTTATAGATCTTTACTAGATTCTCACACGTTATCATATTAATCCTCACCTAACTTTATTGCCTGATGTATTTTAATTTTTTTCAATAACAAAACAAGAATCGTTAGTCCAACAACCAGCATAAATCCAACAAATAGATAAATTCTCCACATATCAGCAGGATCAAATATTACTTGAAAAGGTGGTACGATCGTTTGCGGATCAAATGACAATTGAAAAAGAGGTACGAATAACCTGCTCGTTATTCCGCCAATAACTATCCCAAATAAACAAGCCATACCAGATGTCAGCAGTTGCTCCCAAACGAGCATTCCGATTAATTTATGGATTGGAAAACCCATTGCACGGTAAACTCCATATTGTAATGTACGTGATTTCACAGTAAGAATCCAATATAATAAAAAGCCAATAAAAGTAATCATCATCGAAATGATAAACCCTAATGTCAACGTTCCATTTATTCCTAATAAGAATGCACTCGTTTTTAACTGGATTAATAGAGGCTTGACATCTTTCAAATCTCTCACAGGCAATTTATCTTGTTTGATCGCTTGATATAATTCGTTTCTAGTTATTTGCGGATCCGTTTTCAACCAAATGTGATACGGTTCTAAGCCCATTAAATTTTGAACGTAAGGTAAATTAGCAACAATTAATGATGGATTCTTATCTTCTTCCGTGTCTGATATTGGATTAAATGTTGGCCAATAGTCAATTATCCCATAAACGACAAATTCAGCAGTATCTGAACCGTCCCACTCCACCGTTAAGTAGTCTCCCTCTTTCACACCTAATGAGCTGGATACCGATTGTGATATAAGCACAGCGCTAGGCTCATTCGCAAGTAAATTTAAATAATTGTACCAATGGTGTGGAAGCAAAGTGGATTTAAACCATGCAGTCTGACCAAAATCATTCGGCTCTATGCCAAGCATTTCTGTTGAAAATAATGTATTTCCCTTTGCCTCCACTTTAACAGGGTCTTTTGTAAAAACTCTTGTTGCATGTTCGACACCTGTTAATTGAGTATAAGGTTCAAATGGTGGTTCACTATAAACAATTTCTTTGGTTTCCACTTCTTCTGTTACATCGATGTCTTCTTCTGTTGTTGCGTTTTCAGCGATAGCTTGGTTTCCTGCCAATATTTCATTACTTTCCCACTCGACTTCAAGCTGTATATCAGCACCATTCTTATAAAGAATTTGTTCTTCTAAGTTGTTATTAATGGTACGAGCAGCACTGGCACTGTACATACCAACACCAATTGTCATTATCAAAAACAACATTAAAAATTGATATTGTTTCGTAGAACGACTTACTTGCAAAAATGTAGTGTATAGGGAAATGGACCAAAACTTCTCTCCCAGACGATAAATGATCTTTAAAGCAAAAGGGTATATTCTTAATAGAAATAGACCAAGTCCAATAATAAATATCGCAGGTAAAAAAAATAAAATCGGATCCATATAAACATCTTCACCTGGCATAACGGAAGCTAATGCCTTTTGTCGTTTCTGTAAAGAAAATAAGCCATATATAGCTATAGCAATTAATGATGTATCAATAAGCAGTGTATACCATTTAAAATGATTTTTCTTATCCTTATTTGACTGTTTTTGATGAATAATACTTTGGTTGGAAGCTATGTAAACTGGTATCATTACCATAATTATAGCGGCGAAAACAGCAACTAATCCATAAATATAGGACTCGGGTGAAATTTCTATTGGAAGTGCACTTCTATTCACAAACTCCAAAAAGCCATTGGTTGCTCCTAATAATTTACAAAATTGCAATCCAATAAACGGTCCAATCACAAAGGCTAGCAGACCTAATATAGCTATTTCAATGAAATACATAACTACAATTTGCAATCGATTCGCACCACGACTAGCTAATACTGCGATTTCATTTAACTGTCTATGAACGATTAATCGAGACACCATAAATAAATAGATACCCAGCATGATTAAAACCGGTATATTCAGTGACCACAACATTGTCTTTAATTGTTCACCTTTTTTTAAATAAGATGATAATATATCCTGTGTTGGAAATTCTACAAGAATAATTGTTTCCATCAGCGTACTTACTTCCGCATTCACTTTTCTTTCAAGATTTAATAAAGACTGTATATCGCTACTTTCGAAAGCTGTATAATCAAAAGCTGTCACAAACTTACTAGTTTCCAGTAAGTCATGATTATTTTTTATTAAATCGTTTTTAAATAATTCTTCCGAAATAATAAAATCTTGACTATACGCATTAGGGGATAATGTCCAATATGGGTCATTCGTTTCTTTCACACTGAAGGTTCCAACTGGTTTTACTTGATATTGAGCTTCTCCTTCCCCAATTGTTAGTATATTTCCCACAACCATTTCCCTGTCCAGCAATGCCTTCTCCGGTACCAAAGCTTCATAAACTCCTTCGACCTGCTTATCACTTGGGAGTCTGCCATCCGTAATCGTAATATGATCCTCTATATTTGATAACGAGAGAATTCGGGTACTCTTTTCTTGGAGTTCTTCCTGGAGACGAACCCGCTGGGGCGATGTACTCAATATAGTTACTTCTGTTTCTTTAGGCAGTTCTGTATTCATCACTAATTCTTGGTTTAACTCTTCCACTCTGTTTAAAATAGACAAACGATTAATTTCATCATCTTTCGAGTAATTCACTGAAAAGGAAAATTCTCCTGGATACTCTTGTTCTTCTATTTTATAATCTTCCAATTCTCCTACCAGCAATTTTTGAAGCACACCGGAAGTATAGGTCGGTATACTGGAAACAAGTGATACCGTAATCAACAAGCCGAGGAATAAGCTAACAGTGAGCCAGCGATTGTTAAGCATTTTCCGAAAAATTATTTTTATGGTTGCCATAGCTCAATTTCCCCCCTCTACTTGAGTATTACTTCGTCTCCCTCTTCTAACCCTTTAGTTATTTCTACCTCCGTAGCTGAAATAATTCCTGTTCCTACATCAATTTCTCTTTTTGTATTATCTACAAGAATCTGAACATAATTTCTAGCTCCAGATGTTCGTAAACCGTTTTTAGGTATGATTAATGTTTCCTCTTTTTTAGCGATAACTATTGCAATTTCCGCACTTTGGCCAACCTCTATATCGATTGACTCTGTTTCTACATCAATTAAAAGCGATCTGCTATATAAATCGGAATCAGTTTCTGCAATATCTTCCGGAATGTCGTCAGGTGTTTGAACAACCTCACCTTGCATTTTTTCTCCATTAATGGTAACGTTTACACCCATTCCGATTTCTATTTCTTCTAATTCGCTAGTATTAATTGCTGAATAAAGAAGTTGTAAATTAGCTGTATCAGCCACACGAACAATGGATTCGAATGCTTCTATGTTCTCACCAATTCCCTTATCTGTTACAAAAGTTACCATACCATCCATTGGAGCAACAATTTTAGATGCTGCCAATTGATCCTTTAACTGGGAGAGACTTAGTGCTAATCCTCGCTTATCTAATTTTGCTATTTCAATGGAATATTTATCTGCCCTTTGTTGCTCCAGCTGTTTGACTCGCAAATCGGCTTTTTGATAGTCGATCTCTAGTTGTTGTATTTCACTTTTCACATTTCCACTGTTGACCTCAATCAAGGTATCACCTTTTTTAACGATATCCGATTCTTTCACATGTACTTTTTCAAGACGCCCTCCTGTTTGTTGGTAAAATAAATTCTCGCTAGTGTGGGGGCTAAATGTCGCTGTTCCTGTTAACTGTTTAACAATAGTCCCTTTTTCTACTTCTGCTACGTCATAATTTACTTTCGCAGGCTCCACTAATGGAGGAGCAATTACTTGCTCCTCTTTAGGAAATATGGAACAAGCTGTTAACAGTAAAGTTATAGCCATAAACAGGAACAAAAAAATAAGTCTAAGCATGATTCTCTTTTTTTTCATCTGCAAGCTGCCCATCCTCCAATGCATAAACATTGTCTAACATTTCTAAAATTTCCGGATCATGTGTTGTCATCAAAATGGTCATGTTATCCTTTTCGGTTAACTCTTGAAATACATTAATAATACGAAATGCCCTATTAGAATCTAATTCTGCGGTTGGTTCATCGGCCAAAATCAATGGTGGCTTAGGTGCGATTGCTCTAGCAATGGCGACACGTTGTTGTTCACCACCAGATAGTTCAAACGGTCGATGATTTCTTCTTTTCGCCAGTCCAACAAGATGAATCGATTCATCGATTCTCTTTTTCCATTCGGCCCTTGGTACATTTGTAATTCGAAGACCGAATTCAATGTTCTCTTCTACAGTCAACAAAGGTACTAAACCGTATGATTGAAAAATAATACCCATATGCAACCTTCTTATTTCAGAACTTTGCTTTTCCGTAAATTGACTTATTTGCTTATTTTGAAAATAGATGTCGCCTTCTGTAGGTTTATCCAAAGTACCAATTAGGTTTAATAAGGTCGTTTTTCCTGAACCAGACCTTCCTCTTAAAGCTGTTAAACCACTTTTATTAATGGTAAAATTGATGTCTTTCAAAACTTGAACCTTATTATTTCCTTTACCAAAGGATTTTCCTAGATGGCGCACCTCGAGGAGAGAATTCATTTTATTTGCCACCACTTTTCCATTAAGATGAGCTTACTAAAATTAATACCTGAACTGTCTTACCAATTCGTTTAATTCTTCCGCTATTTTGGAGAGTTCTCCAGCATTATTTGCAATCTCTTCCATCGAACTATTTGTCTGTTGAGAGGAAGCAGATGATTGTTCAATGCCTGCAGCTGCCTCTTCCGAAACAGTAGCTATTTCTGTAACAGCACCACTCATATCCTGACTGTTTTCTGACATCGTTGCGATATTACCTGTAACAGTTTTAAAATTGCTCACCATCTGTTTCATCGCTTGATTTATTTCTGTAAATGTCTCACCTGTATTTTCTATCTGCTTCGTTCCTTTTTCAACTTCTTCATAACCACCTAATAACGATTTGGCGACACCTGTAGATTCTATCTGTATATCGCTTACAATATTTGTAATGTCCGACACTGAAACAGAAACCTGTTCGGCCAGCTTTCTTACTTCATCGGCTACCACGGCAAAACCTCTACCATGTTCTCCTGCTCGGGCTGCTTCAATCGAGGCATTTAATGCTAATAAATTTGTTTGTTCCGCGATATCCTTTATGACAGAAATCAACTTGGTTATCTCTTGAGATTTGCTATCTAAACCTTGTACCTTCTTCACTGATTCGTTGACTATTTGGTCGATAAGGTTCATTTGGTGTACAGATGTTTCCATCAATTGTCCACCTTTTTCTGTAATGGCAAGTACTTCATTAGATGAATGATTAATATGATCACCACTTGCGCTTATTTCCTGTAGCTTACTAATAAATGATTCCATGGAAGAAGATAGAGCACTTGTATTATCCACCTGTGTTTCAGCACCAGATGATAATTCCTGCATAGTTGCAGAAACTTGTTGAGAACCTGCCTTTACTTCAACAGATGATTGCGTTAATTCTTCACTTTTCCTACTAACAATGTCAGATACTTTAGAAATTTGTTGAATAATTAACCTTAAATTATGACTCATTGTATTTATAGCTTGAGCAAGTCTACCAATTTCATCAGATCCATCGTAATCAATTGTATCTACCTCAAGATTGCCATCCGCTATACGATTGCTTACTTTAACTAATCTATTAAGATTACTAGAAATTACGCGACTAATAAAAAATACGAGCAGTCCACCGATCACAATGGATATGATCATAGATATAAGTAAGACCATTATGCTAGCTTGCTGGTTTTCTTTGGTTTGAGACACAGAGGCTGCTTGCTCTTCTATCAGGTTTTTTCTGATTTCTTCTAATAAAAAAACCGACTCATTTCTTAAATTTCTAATTTGAGTGGATAGACTCTCCGTGTTTGTTTGGTTACCTGAAGATCGTTCTTCCATAATATCTGTTAAAAATAGTTTATTGATCTCTTCATCATTTGCAATTACTTTGTCTAGCAATTCTCTTTGCTTGTCTGTTTTCATTGAGCCTTCAAGATTTTTTATTAATGTATTAAATTCCTGTTGTTGTGTTTGATACTCATCAATAAACTGTTGATGGCCTTCTTGAACAAAAGTCACGACATTAATACCTTTTGATTGTATAAGTGTTCCTAATTCTGTAATTTCGATTGCTTGATAGCCTGTTTGTTCTAAATTTAAAATATTCTCTTCTGTTTTATTCATCAAGGTTAAAACGATCGCTGTAGATATTGCGAATAAAATAAATATTAAAGATAATGTCAGTCCATATTTCTTGCCAATATTCAAATTTCTAAGCGTACGTTGATGAAAGTTAATATTTTTAATTTTTGTAATAGATGCATTAAACATATGTAATCCCTCTTTTCTAATAAAAACAAGAATGTATGTTCTTTGTTGAAGATAAAGTAAGACTCCAAATCATTCGCACTGATTGTTAGCTAAACTTATAAGGAAGTTAGCGTCCGCTTTCCCCTACTAAGCTTCCTTACAAAAGCTCAAATTTTGAAGTAGTGGTAATACGGGCGATTAGCACTGTGATAATAATTTTTGAACTAGAACAACTAGAAAAATCGCACTATGAAGATAGGCCGTCAAGAACTTACTTGACAGCCTATTATTAAATAAGTCATTCTATTTTTTACTACACACGAAGACTTCTACTCTTTATTTCTCGATTTTCTTGATTTTTAGACAATCTAGCAAAAACGTTATAAATGGAGAATGCCAAAACACTCCCGACGATCATTAAGAAAACTGGTGCAAAATAGGTTACAGTTAGTACTCCAACTATTATTAGAATGATTAAAATAGTTTGAAGATAGTAACCAATAGATAAGAACAACGCATTTTTGAGAGATTGTATAACAGATAATTCATAATGAACGAACACGAAAAAAATGTAAATGGATATAAAGAGATAGAGAACACTGGAAAAGATCAACAAAATTAGTACAAACAGTTTTCCAGTAAAATCGACTTGCATTAAAATTGACAAATCAAAATATAAAATAAATCCTGCAACTAACCACATTATTCCTATAATAAAGCTTTTTTTAAAGTTGTCCTTAAATAGTAAAAAGAACAAATAAACAACTCCAGCATCTGTTCCTTCTGTGTGCCATCTACGGACAACGCCAAATAAAGCAGTAGTAGCTGGAAATATAGTCAAAATCGGTATACAACATATCACCCATAAGACATTAAGTAACAAAAAGTGGGCGAAAATATCGATTATACGAAAAAACATGTTTTCAGATGTATTCATAGCGTCACCTTCAGGAGGAAATCATTATTTCGGTTTCAATAAAACATGATTCTCTTATCATTAATTGAGGATCAACTAATAAAGAACCTGGCTCTGCGTTATCAGAAATTAAATCATGTAACATATAAGCAGCTAATTTTCCCATCTTTTCTTTGTCTTGTTTGACCGTTGCTAGGGGTGGATTGCTATAACGACTAGCCTCAATATCATCACAGCCGATTAATTTTATATCCTCTGGTACACGAATTCCCTTTTCTTTAATAGCCTTTAGTGCCCCAAATGCCATCATATCTGACGCAGTATAAACCACCTGTGGGTAAGGAGAACTAGTCAGTATTCGTTTCATCGCCTGATAACCACTCTCTTCAAAGTAGTCACCATATTGTATCCAATCTGCTCGTTTTACCATTCCAAAAAGTTCGATAAAATGAATAAATGCATTCTTCCTAATGTTAGAAATCTTGGAATCACTCGGACCACCAATGAATGCTACCCCTTTAATCGAATTCAGGTAGAGATATTCGACTACTTTTGCAGAAACCTTATTATTATCTGTAGATACATAACTTGATCTTGGTCCTTTTAGTTCGATATCAATTCCTACACATGGAACATCACTTTGATCCAATTCATCAAGAGGGGCTTCCAACTCTTCTCCAGAGATAATGACACATCCATCTAACTGAAAATATTTACATCTTGCCACATAATCTTCTTTATTACTACTAAAATTTTTATCGGAAAAAACAAGAATATCGTAACCTAGTTTTCCAATCGCTGTTTTAAATGAATTCACCACTTCGTTAAAAAAGGGGTGGCTAAGTTCAACATGGAAAATCAAACCAATTAGATTCGATTTTTTCGTCGCCAAAGACTTGGCGGAAAAACTAGGTTTATATCCTGTTTCCATAATTATTTTATTTATTTTTTTTCTCGTCTCGGAACTGATACTCCCAGTTTTGTTAATTACTTTAGATACAGTCCCTGGTGAAACACCCGCCATTTTTGCTATATCTCTGATTGTCAACTTCATGAGAATCCCTCTATTAATTCAAAATTAAAGTTCTTAACTCTTTACAGCACCTTCTGTTAAACTTTGAATGAATAATCGATTTAACAATAAGAAGATAATGATTAGTGGAACGGTAGCCCAAAATGTTCCGGATAAAATCATGCCATTATCACGTACATAGTTATCAATCAAACCACGTAAAGCAACCTGTATCGTAAAAGAAGACTCTTCTCTTAAAACAACAAGCGGCCATAGAAAATCGTTCCAAATATACATAAACTTAATAATCGCTAATGTAGCAAAAGCCGGTATAATAACAGGAACTGCTATATTCCAATACACTCTAAAGTTCGTACATCCATCGATTTTGGCAGCATCTACAAGTTCATCAGGAACATTACTACTAATATATTGCCTCATCCAAAATATACCAAATGCATCAATTAGTCCTGGTACAATAATTGCCTTTAGATCGTTTAGCCAGTCTAATTGAGTTATGATGAAATACTGCGGAATTAACCCAAGTTGTGGAGGTATCATCATGGTCACAAGAATCGCCACAAATAAGAAATTTTTTCCTTTGAACTCAAATTTAGCGAAAGCAAAACCTGCTAAAGAACATAAAAATAACACACCTATTGTTGTTACAACAGATACAATTAAGGAATTCCAAATTGCACCAAAAAAATCGATTGTATTGATCACATTTGTAAAATTAGTAACTAATTCCGAACCGGGAATAAACGCCGGTGGTACACTATTAATTACACTATTATGGTTTGTAGCCATTACAAACATCCAATACAATGGAAAGATAGATAGAAAGGCAGCAATTACAAGTAATAAATAGACAAACAACTTAGAAATTGAAACCTTTTTAGATCCTGTTTTTTCACTCATTTGCTAACCCTCCTTATCGTCCTATCCGATTTGCAATGAATACGTTAATAGACGATATTATAATTATTATAATAAATAAGATAATCGCAGCTGCGGAAGCTGGACCAAATGATAAATTCGTAAATGCTTCACGATATAAATATAAAACCACGGTTATACCTTCTTCTCTGAATGACCGACCAATATAAATTAAGGGCTCTGTAAACAATTGCAAAGCACCAATAGTTGAAGTGAAAACAGTCAATATAATGATCGGGCGTAGCATCGGAATGGTTATATACTGTATTTTCTGACGTATCGTAGCTCCGTCAATTTGTGCTGCTTCATACAATTCGTTTGGTATAGCTTGAAGTCCTGCAAGGTAAATAATTGTGTTGTAACCAACCCAGCGCCAAAACACCATAGTAGAAATGGCTATTTTAACCCCCCACCAGGAAGTTCCCCAACTAACTGGATCAAATCCAAGCCAGCCTAAAATAACATTAAACAGACCAAAATCCTGATTATTAAACATAATCCCAAAAACAATCGCAACCGCAACAGTCGACGTTACATACGGCATAAAAATCGCTACTCTGAAAAGACTTTTCATCTTAATAAGTGCCGAATTTAGGGCATATGCCAAAATGATACCAATTATTAATTGTGGGATCGTTCCTAATACCCACATAATTAATGTATTAGATAAAGAAGTCCAAAATATCTGGTCCGTTAATATCCATTCGAAATTTTGCAAACCTACATATTCCATTTCACCTAAACCATTCCACTTTTGAAATCCTAAATAAAAACTAAATAAAATTGGAAATAGCCCAAAAATCCCAAACAATATAAAAAATGGTGAAATGTATATGTAAGCAGAAATGGCTTCTTTTGTTTTCTCACTTAAGGATGATTTTTTTTTGGTAGTTAGCGTCGTTTCTGTTTGAGCCATCATAATCTCTCCCTTCATTGATTTCAAACGGTCTATGAATGGATTCCATAGACCGTTTGCACATCATCCTTATTGTCTTTCTAATTGTGAATTTATACGTTCCACAGCTGCATCCCATTCATCTTGCGGATCAGCTCCATCTACCGCGACATTTGTAAGTGCCGTTGACAACTCTGTATCAACAACTGCATAATTCACACCCATGTGTACTGTTTCTACTGCTTGTGCAGCTTCAGCAAAAATCTGTGCAGTCGGAGCACCACTAAAGTATTCATCAGTAGTTGCTAAAAATTCTTCATTCTCATATACATCTGGTGTAGATGGGAACAATCCAGCAATTTCAAATGATCTCAACTGTTGTTCAGGTGCTGTTAACCATGAAATGAAATCAAATGCTTCTTGCGGATATTCTGATTCAGCTGGGATAGTTAAGAAAGAACCGCCCCAGTTACCAGCACCTTCAGGAATAGATGCAATATCCCATAATCCGGAAGCATCTGGTGCATTACCTTTTACATTAGCAACCATCCAACCAGGAGCACCCGGCAATGTCGCATAAGTACCTTCAGCCATTGCAGTTCCCCACTCTGGGGTCCAAAGTTCATTTTGTCCAACTAAGCCCTCTTGAATCATTTTTGTCGTGTAGTCATATGCTTCTTTTACAGTTTCTTCTATGATCAGCTCGTTATCTTTATTAAAATATTGTTGCTCTTGTTGATCTCTTAATGCATTAAATACGAGTTTTGGTGTATCTGCAATAAACTTACCTGTTTCTGCTTTAACTGTTTTAGCTGCTTCATAGTAAGCATCCCATGTATCAATTTCAGCAGCTAGTTCTTCACGATCTGTCGGAAGACCAGCTTCTTCCATTACATCTGTACGATAAAACATTGTGGTTGGACCAATATCAGTTGGTAACCCAATTTGAAAAGATCCATCTACATTTTGAGCTTGTGCCCATTTCCAATCAAGGAAGTTACCAGAAACATCATTTGCACCGTAGTCATTTAAATTATAAAACTGATCGGATGCTTCCAGGAATTTTTCAACTTGACTGATTTCTATCTGAGCAATATCAGGTGCACCACTTCCTGCAGAAATTGATGTAAACAAGTTGTTGTGCATATCATTCATTTCACCTTCATTAATGGTGATTTCTACATTAGGATTTTCCTCCATATACTCATCTACTAACTCTTGATAGCCTGTGCTACCAAAAATCCAAAAATCCAGAGCCACTGTTTCACCACTGTCGCTGCTAGTTTCTTCTTCATTTCCACTATTTTCGCTGGTGCTATCTTCTTCACCACTATCGCCACTTGTACTGTCACTATCATCACTACAAGCAGCTAAAGAAAAGACGACTAGAGAAAGTAAAATTGTCATTAACCATTTTTTCATCACACTAACCCCCATGTTTTTAAATTTAAAAATCACTTACTAATCCAAGCATCGAATTCACAGTTTCGATAATGTCTTTTACAAGGATGCATGCTATAATTCCAACGAAACTAAGAAAACGGTTTCCTTATCAAGAAAAAAAAAGATACAAATATTTCCGCTGCAGCGTTGTGTATCCGTTTTCTTAGTTCATTATATTACGATAAGTTTACAAAATCAAGTGTTTTTTAGAAAAAATATCCGTTAAACTGGGAACTAAGGGAAAACGGTTTCTGATACAGTGGTTATATTAAGGAACTTCCTATAATAACATCACTAAAAATTCCTGACAGTTTAATTTTGGCATTCCTAGTCTTTCCTGTGAATTATTAACCTAAATGCACGATCATGAATACTTAAAGTTAAACAAAGAAAAAACTACTCCTCTCCTATAAGTTGGAGAAAAGTAGTTTTCACTGTACTCTCTATTTCATCTCTGGTATCACTCGTACCTCTTTTTTCATTTCAGATTGACAGATTGGACAAGCTGGTTCTTTTTCAAACGAATAATTTTCGCGCATCCATCCTTGGCAATCGTCACTCACACAAGACCAGACATTTGTTTCTACACTTTCTACAGGTTCTTTTTGGTTATTAAAATAAGCCATTCGGCACTCCCTTTCATGGGTTATACCTCTATTATACGCTTAATTATCTTTAATTACAAAGTTATTACGATAATCCTTCAAGCGTGAAACGATAGACATAGTTTTGGTTTGCGAATAAACGATATTCTGGATGTGTTTGTTGTCCCCAACTATCGTCACCACCAACACCCATTTGCCATCCGTTAACTCTTACGGAGACCTTATCAGAGACAGGTAATTTGTAATGGTGACTGGCTTTTTCAAGTTCAAAAGGTGTGTAGGCTAGTGCATTCACTTCAACGGTTGGATCTCCCGTTATTTGAATGCCATTACCTTGGTTATCAGTAATTTTCATCCAACGCACTCCACATTTATTTCCGCTCTCCTGTGGTTTTAAATAAGGCTGCAGCTGTTCTGAAACTTTTCCTTCATGTTTCGCAACTTTACCACTTTTTTGTCGATCCCAATACGTTTCATGTGGTCCTTTGCCATACCATTCCAAACGGTCAAATGAATCTGCCAATTCAAATCTCATACCTATTTCTGGAACATCAGACAAACCTTTTCCTGGTTGTAACTGATTTTCTACCTCAATCTTTCCTGATGCATGAATCGAATAACGTACAGTTGCAAATGAAACTGATGTTGTCGGTAATTGATAAAATGCTTCAACGACTACAATACTTTCCTGTTGTTCGATATGAAGGTCGATTAATGTTCTTTCAAGACTAGCCTTACGCCACTCACTATTCTTTTCATCTACTTTAGCACCACGGTCATTATCGGTCATAGCCCTCCAATAATTAGGAACCATCGGACTTTTGATTAATTCTACCCCTTTGACAAGATACGATGTGAAATCACCTGTAGTTTGATCAAAAGAAACACTAAATTCTTCTCCTGTTATCTGATAAGAATTAGACTGTTCGTTTACATTTATCGTACCTTTAGCAGCATTACTTCTCGTTATTGCAGGGATAAAGAATTGTTCAAATGCCACCTCATGATCAGGCTTAGCCCAAAATGGAAGGTTTTCATAGACGATTTGTAATGTAATCACTTGTTCCTTAGATGAATCGAATTTATCATTTTGGTAAGCTAAAGTTACGATCTGTTCTTTTTGTGGTGCTGCATCTAATAATTGGACCCCAGATTCGATAACTTCGCCGTTCTCTTCAACGGTCCATACTAATTTATAGTCCTCTAAGGATTGGAAAAGGTGCTTATTGATAATATTAAATACACCTTTTTCTAGGTCTTGTTCTTCAAAATCGATATTACGATAGCATGCTTTAACCTCTAGTAATTTAGGTGATACGGCGCCATCTGCGAATATCAGACCATCACCAGCAAAATTGCCATCATGAGGTGACTCACCAAAGTCGCCACCATATGCTAAAAATTCTGTACCATCATCGGTCTGATGACGAAGTGCTTGATCTTTCCAATCCCAGATAAACCCACCTTGTAATGAAGGATATTGATCAAAAAGCTTAGTGTATTTATCTAAATTACCTGTTGAATTCCCCATTGAATGTGAATATTCACATAAGATATATGGTTTTTTATCACCAGGTTGCGTTGCATAAAATTCTAACTCTTGTGGGCTTCGATACATGGTTGATTCCATATCTGACGCATGGTCAGACGGGCGATAATGGAAAACACCTTCATAATGCACCAAGCGAGTCGGATCTTCTTTCGTAAAATAGTCATGCATCTTTACGAAATTATCTCCACCAAAAGATTCATTCCCTAATGACCAAATGACAATGGATGGATGATTCTTATCACGCTCGTACATCGATTTACAGCGATCCAACACATTTGCTGTCCATTCTGGCTTACTACCAGGCAACGAATCTTCTAAATTTTGCTGTCCATATTCCCATGTTCCGTGTGTCTCTAAGTTTGTTTCATCAATTACGTACAATCCATATTGGTCACATAAGTCATACCATTTAGGATGATTTGGGTAATGAGAAGTACGCACAGAATTTATATTATATTTTTTCATAAGCACAATATCTTCAATCATATCTTGTTCCGTAACAGCTCGACCTTTGTCAGCAGTAAATTCGTGACGATTGACACCTTTAAAAACAATTCGTTTGCCATTAATATGCATAATGTTATCGATCATTTCAAACTGACGGAACCCTACTTTTGTCGCAAACACTTCGAAAACTTGACCATCTTCACCTTTTAGCGTCAGAACGACAGTATATAAATAAGGATTTTCCGCACTCCACTGAAAAGGTTTTTTAATATTTGTTGTAATTGTAGCCGTTGAAGACTCTTTTTGATCCAAGTCTAATTCAATCGTTTGTTTGCTTACGGTCTTATTATCAGCTGACAACAATTCTATTTCCAGTTGACTTGTAGGAAGAGATTTTTGAAAATAATTAAGCACATGTGCTTGTACTTCAAGGCTTGCATCCTGATAATTTTGATCAAATGAAGTACGAATACGGTGATCATATAGATGTAAGTCTGGTAATGCATAGGCATAGACGTCACGAAAGATCCCGCTCATTCTCCAAAAATCTTGATCTTCTAGCCAACTAGCGTCTGCCCAACGGTATACTTCAACAGCTAATTTATTTTCACCTTTTTGTAAATACGGTGTCAGATTAAATTCTGCTGGGGTAAAGGTATCTTCACTATAACCAACTAATTCTCCATTAAGCCAAACATAGAAAGCCGCTTCCACACCTGCAAAATGTAAAATAATCGGCATCTCTTCCCATTTTTTTGGAAGATCAAATGTAGTTACATACTGACCAACTGGATTATAATTTGTCGGAGCAAATGGTGCCTCTATCTCCTCGTGTTCAATCCAAGGATATCTCGTATTAACATATTGAGGGTAGTCATACCCTTCTAACTGCCAGTGGGCAGGTACATTAATATTTTCCCAATTCGAAACATCAAAGTCACCTTGATAAAATTCCTTTATCCGCGCGTCCGGATTCTTTGAGAAATGAAACTTCCATTCACCATTCAAACTTTTCACAAATGGTGACTTTTCATCTTTAAAACTAAAAGCTTGTTCACGACTCTGGTAAGGAATTGCTAAAGCGTGTTGAGGCATACGGTTCCATTCAAATATCTCTGGATTGTTATTCCACTCTGGAAAGCCATTTTTTGGTGGTGTGTAGGTTTGTTTTGTTTTGTTAAACATCAACTTAATACCTCCTATTATTGTAATCGAATACATTTTCATCTTTCGTATTTATTTACTTATGTAGTATAATAAAATAAAAGGTAAAAATAATCAAGTTAAATTTTACTTGTTTTACTTAACGGATGGTGAAATAAATGGCAACAATAAAAGATATAGCGAAAAAAGCTGGTGTATCCATTGCAACAGTGTCTAGAGTTTTAAACTATGATCCAACCCTCTCAGTGGGAGAAGTGACTAAAAAAAGAATCTTTGAAATTGCAGAATCGATGTCCTACCAAAAAAAGAAGACCCGAAAAAAGATAACACGACGAATTGCTTTCGTGCATTGGGTGACAGAGTCTGAGGAACTGACGGATTTATATTATATGGGCATACGTCACGGGATTGAAGATCAAGCGAAAGAGATGCATCTTCATTTAATAAAATATACAGTCAACGATATCGACGATATCCCCTCTGATGTAGATGGTATTATCGCAGTAGGACGTTTTAGTAAAATTCAAACAGAACAATTAAAGTCTATTTGCACGCACGTAGTGTTAGTGGATTCGGACTTTGACCATAGTGGATGCGATGCCGTGCTGACTGATTTTCAACAAGTGATTAGCCAAGCGCTATACCATTTGATTGGTCAGGAAGTAGCACATATTGGTTTTATCGGTGGGAAAGAAACATTACAAGGAACAATTAAACCAACAGAAGATATTCGTGAACACTTCTTTCGTCGATTAGCAAAAGAAAATAATGTATTAAATGAAGAGCTTATTTTACAAGATCATTTTAATGTAGATAGTGGGTATCTATTAATGAAAAAGTTTATATCTCAAAACACATTAGAAAATATAGGTTTTATAGCTGCCAATGACCCACTTGCGATTGGTGCTTTAAAGGCATTAAATGAAGCAAAAGTCGACGTACCTGCACAAGTTCGTTTGATTGGTGTGAACGACATCAGTGTTTCTAAATATGTTTATCCTTCGTTAACGACTATAAGAATTGAAAAAGAACTAATGGGCAAAACAGCCGTCAATTTAATGATGGAGCGTTTACGCGATGATCGTCAGATTTCCAAAAAAGTTTATATCGATACTTCTTTAGTGAAACGAGAAACAACCTGAACGATACTATATGTATTGTTGCGCAATAACAGGATTCTATGCATTAATTGATGTAGTAATTTTAACAGTAAATTTGTGCGTAACATTCGCTACGGCTTGTTCGCTCCCCTTTCCATGGGGTTTTTCCTTCAGCTAACTTTTCCAAGCAAAAACCGCATGGAAAAGTGGATCTTCAGGAAAAACGAATCCCATAGGAGTGGTAGCGAACGCCTACGCTGGTTGAAATTCTACAATAGAAGCAAAGTTTAAAAAAAGACTACTATCAATAATGTATACGAAATACTTATAGAAAGTTTAAAATGACAGCTGTTACAACAGTTGTAGTATCCGTTTAGAGCGAAGGCGTCCGTTTTCACTCCTGCGGGATGTTTTTACCCTAAGATCCACTTTTTAAGTGAATTTTGCTTAAAAAATTAGCTTAGGGTAAAAACCCGCGGAAAGGGAAACGGGCAAGCCGAAGCGGTTGCAAAGCAGTTATAAAATCTCATCATTACCACTTTTACTGCGTAGTCTCTTCATTACGCATAAGAATTGTGTTGTCACAACCTCTTTAATCATTAACAGAAGCAGTATTCAGAAGCTATTATGTTACTTAATCATTGCTTTTAATTCGTGTAATGTTTTCGCATCCTGTAAAAATTGTCGTTCATCATCATCCTTTACAAATTCCATAAGCACATAGCGTTCTTTACCGTCTTCCTCAATTAATTCTATATAGTTTTGCCATTCTTTAGCACCACTTGCTAAATTTAATCGTTCATGAAAAGATAACCAATGAAAAATATGAATATTTGATATCCATTTCTTTACCATCTCAATACTAGTTAGTCTCTCTTCAATGGTTACTCGATTTGGTGGCTGCCAATATATAAATACATTTTGATGAGATATCTCTTCCATTAACTTTGTAGCACTTTCTTTCGTATCTGTTAAGGTATGATCATGATACTCCAGATGAACACTAATCCCCTCTTCTTCTGCTAAATCTGCAATATTAATCGCATCTGTAACCACTTTTTTTCGATAATTTTCATCTGCATCTTTGCTTCCCATCATGCCTGGCCAAACCCTTATTGCTGGTGCTCCCAATCTTTTAGCTGTTTCCAAAACAGTAATAAAATCATACTCATTACCAGAGTGATCTGCTAAACGATAATAGGATCCATATGAACTTACTTCTAATCCTCGTGCAACTGTCAAAGCAGCTACTTGCTCTGCCTTTTGATATTCACCAGGTGAAACATGAACGTCTCCCCCCCATTCAATTCCATCTAATTCTGCTTTAACTGCTAAATCAATAATTTGCTCAGGATCTTTGTCACGAAACGTTACAGAGCATAATCCTAACTTCATCTATTAATCTCCTCTCATTTATAGTTTTTCTTGTTTTCATTAATATTAGAAAAAATCGACAAGCATTTGAATGTCTTGTCGATTTCTATGTTAAGATTCAAGTAATTCTTCTAAAAATTGAGTCGTTTTGTCTAAATTCTCAGAACTAGCAGGTATTATCAGAATACGATCTTCAAAGGCTTCCATGTCATTAAACACATCAAATTGATTGGTACTTATACCGTATACTTTTTCGGTATCAAATTTATATAATTCTACATTATGTTCTTCAAGTAAAGAAACATCTATGACCTGATTAAAATCCAATAACCCTTCTTGACCAAGCATTTCAGCTGCAAATTCTTCTTCAGTTACCATAATATCTATCATTCCTGTCGCAATTCGAGCAACTAATTTTTGCACCTGTTCATATGACTGTTCCGATAAAGAACCCCCATCTGAAATGATGTTGTCCGTTGCTACTTGGAAATCATCAAAATATTTGTCGTTTATTTGATTCGAGAATTCTTCTGTCACATCATAGGATATTTCGCTTACCACCATTAACTGATATAATTCTTCTTTTTCTTCAAATATGGTAGTTAAAATAGATACTAAAATAAACACACCAAAAACAATTCCAAATATATGTAATTTATAATATTCCCAAATATAATCGACTGCTTCTTTAAAAGACATCGTTTTCAATGTTGCCCATAACTTTTTCATTTGATGAAACTCCCCCTGATTATTGCTTCTCTATTTAAAAGTATAGCACAATTAAGATATTATGAAATTGTATATGGTTTTTTACATAAATTTTACTTGTTTACGCTTCCAACTATCCTTTATAGAACTCCCTTTAACCAATCATATGCAATTCTTCCACTAATTTCATGGGTTCCTGGAAAGATGTCATAACGGAACTTTTCCGGTCGATTTTGATAATTTTCTTCAATTTGCTTGATTGCGTCTAATACAAATCTATTCGGAAATATCGGATCCTTTTCGCCGGATTCTATAAAAAGACTCCTAGGTGATATTAACGAGATCCATTCCGGCAATTCTGCGTAGTTTAAGATGCCAGGAATATAATTGTCAATACAGTGATGCATTGCCATAATACTTCCCTTAAATGTGTTTGTGAAACCAGTTAAGACAGTCGCTGCTACTCGCAAATCAAGAGCTGCCGTGTAAGCCGCAATCAATGCACCTCCTGAGAAGCCCATTATCGCTATTTTTTCTTTATCGACATCACTAGCTTTTTCTATAAAGTCCAGTATTCTTCTTGCTTCCCAAATTCGCAATCCTGCCAACGTTTTTCCTTCCATTAATAAGTTGGTTGCCATCGCTTCACAGGAATTAATGTTACCTTGTTGCATATCTCTTGTTAAACGGCGATCACCAAAACCGATCACTTCAGGTGCGAAAACTTTAAAACCTTTTTTAACTAAGTGTACCGCAAATTGATTGTGTATTCCCGAAACCGCTTCTTGCTCTCCATCTTCTGTTAAACCTACCGCTTCCTTCACACCATATCCATGACCATGAAGTGCTAATACAGGAGCAATATTTTTTTTCTCTGTTTTAGGTGTTAAAACGTACATTTTCACTTCCAAAAGATTTGTTAAGGGTAAGATTATTAATTCTCGTTTATATTCATTAAATTGTTCCGTTTCAACTATTGTGGCTTGAAGTGGCACTCTTGTTTCATCTAAATAAGAAAAGTCACCTAACAGTTCCAATAGAGTACTTTTTAATGCTAACTTCCTTTCTATTGGGCCTGCAGCTTTAATAGTTTCTTCTAACGCATTATTATAAAATTGTTCAAATAATCGATCAAGCTGATTCATATATCCAACTCCTTTTAAAAAGTTTCTCTCAACAAAAATGAAAACGCTTTGATTATTTGTGTTTCTATTATAGCTTATTTTCTCATTTGCGAAAATACATAGGCGCTACAATGCTAAATTTTTATTCAAAGTAACATTAGTGCGTAATTTGATCCTAATACGTATGAAATCCAAACGATGTCCATCTAATCGCTTGGATTTTCAAATTGTAAACTATATAAATTACGATAGAATGATTTACTTTTTTTTCAAAAACTCAGTAGGTATATTCGACTTAAAACGTAGAAGTTCACTTGTGACTGGATGCTTAATAGCTAACACAATCGCATGTAACCCAAAACGCCCAATAGAGTTCGCCTTTGCACCATACTTTTTATCTCCCACAATCGGATGTCCAATATCAGACATATGAACACGAATTTGATTTTTTCTGCCTGTTTCTAAATAAACCGACAAGAGTGAAAGATTATTATTAGCTTTAATGACCTTATAGTGCGTGATCGCCTTTTTGCCATCTCCTGCTTTCTTACTAGAATACATTTTAAATGTTTTCGTTTCTTTTAGCCAAGACGTAATCGTATCCTCACTTTTCTTGACAATACCTTCTACAAGCGCCACATAGGATCGCTCCTGTACCATTTCACTCCAGCCTTCTTGCAAGATCTTTTTGATTTTTTCACTTTTTGCGAACAACATCACTCCAGATGTTTCTCGATCTAGACGGTGAACGACAAAGATACGATCGTTCGGATTGCTTTGTTGAACATATTCCATTAATTGCTTATAAGCCGTTAATGACCTTTCCTTTTCTGTTGCTATAGATAATAGGCCTGAATCTTTTTCAATTACAATAATCGCGTCATCTTCATATAGGATTTTCATTTTTTCAAATGTAGCCGCTTTGGCTGCTTTATTTTTTTGAACGGTAACACTGTACCCTGGCTGAAGTGTATAATTATGCTCGGTAATTTCTTGGTTATTAACATACACCTGACCACGTGTCAAAATTGATTTAACGGCATTTCTACTACGATTAGAAAAAGTTTCAAGCAAGAAAGGAAGCAATTCTGTCGTTTTTTCCACTTTGTACTCTTCCATATTCGAATTTTGTCTGTTCGTTTTCATATTCTTAGCCTCCATCCTAATTTCATTATACCCTTTTTCGCTTCAAAATGTTGGTTTAAAGAATATTTTCATCCTTTTTAACCATGCTAATATAGTGAGACTTCAATACATGTCAGCATTACATATGGATAGTAGCATGAAAAAAGTAAAGGAGATGGACTATGGAAGGAAGTTGGATTGCCATTGTTCCATTTATTGTGGTGATTGTCACTGCGATGTGGACCAAGCAAGTTTTTCCAGGTTTAACACTAGGTTTGATCATTGGTGCTTATTTTATTCAACCGACCCTCCTGGGTGGTATGCAAATATCGATTCAATATATCGTCGATGGCTTAACAGATATTAATAATTTACAAATCATTATCTTTTTGTATATGTTCGCCGGTTTAGTTGGCATAATAAAAATTTCTGGTGGAATCAAAGGGTTTGTTGATCTAACTTCCAAACGGATTGATAGTAAAAGAGAAGCGATCCTTCTTACATGGGTATCAACGTTAGGTACCTTCAGTGCACCTAGTTTTCGAATTGTTACCGTGGCACCTATTATGAAGGCATTATTAACAAAAATAAACATGACAAGAAAAGAATTGGCATTTATGATTGAAACAAGTACACAGCCTGTTATTGTACTTATTCCCATTGCGACAGCTTCAGTTGGCTATATGGTTTCGGTAATTGAAATGGGCTTGCAAAATCATGGTATCGAGAAAGATGCCTATTCGATTTTTATTCAGAGTATTCCCTTTAACTTCTTTGCGATCTCTATGATCATCGTTGGTACTTTGTTTGTATTTTTCCGACATTCAAAAGAGCCACTAAGGGAAGAAGAACGAGATCCTGACAAAGTCACTATCGAGAAGGAAAATACAGCTACTGCTGACGATTTACCTTCTAAACCTTGGAATCTTATTATCCCTGTCACATTGGTAATTACTTTGACATTGTTTTTAACATGGTGGGATGGTTTTACAAAAGGCTATCCGTTTCCGCAAGCATTTATCGAAGCTAATGTCTTACAAGCAATGGTACTAGCTTTGTTTATCACTGTATTAGTTACTTTTATGATGCAAGTTGCTCAACGAAATTCATTAAAAAAAATGATACATGAATTCATTGAAGCAGGGAATAATCTAATGTCTGTTATTTTATTACTGTCAGTGGTTTGGGCATTGTCATCTGTCACAGATGAACTTGGTTTTTCTTCCTTCGTTACAAACAATGTGGATTGGATTCCTTCATTATTCATTCCACCTGTTATGTTTCTGATTGGCTCTTTTGTTTCTTATTTTATTGGTTCATCATGGGGCACATGGGGGATATTAATGCCACTTGGATTTTCGTTAGCGCAAGCAGCTGATGCTTCCCTGCCGTTAGTAGTTGGTGCTGTTTTCGCCAGTGGTTCATTTGGTTCCTTTTCCTCTCCATTAAGTGATAATACGAATACCATTGCCAAAATTCTCGGACTTAATGTCATAAGGTATGCACGGTACAAATTAGGTCCTGCATTGGTCGCCGTTATTATTTCAACCATCCTTTATAGTATTATGACACTTATTCTGTAATTGCTGGAGGTTGCTATGTACAAGACAAACCATTTTGATGGATTTAACAATATAAGAATTTTCTATCGTAGTTGGTTACCTAAAAGACCAAAAGCAATCGTTTTATTAGTTCATGGTGCAGGTGAGCATTCAGAAAGATATAGACATATTGCAGAATTTTTCTTAAAAGAAGACATTGCAGTAGTTTCACCAGATTTAAGAGGTTTTGGTAAATCTGAAGGGATAAGAGGTCATGTAAATACGTTTGCTGATTATTTACATGACCTCGAAATTCTCATTCAAAAAATTAGAAAAGACAATCCTTGTATCCCTCTTTTTCTATTTGGTCACAGTCTAGGAGGGTTAATCGTGATTCGGTATGTTCAACAATTCCCCGACTTGACGAATGGTGTTATTTTATCCTCGCCTGCATTGGAATTACGAGTGCAAATACCCTTTTTGGCGAAAAAACTATTAGGTACGGTATCTGTCCTTACTCCCGGTCTATCGATTCAACCGACGAGATGGAGGAAACTTGCAGAAAAATTTCCAATACTCGAACCGTACTTACCAAAAGAAAAAACTTTACAACAAGACCCACTGATTACAGCTGAATATACTGCAAGATGGTTAACAGAATTAATGAAAAATGGGATGCAGGCAATCGCAGAAGGAGCGCTTTTTCGTTTTCCTTTACTATGCGTTTACGACCAAAAGGATCCAATTGTTCATCCTCGTTCCATTCAGTTATTTTTAGATTCTGTTTCCATTCCAGAGAAAGGACTCGTTTCATTTGATGAAGGATATCATCATCCATGGCATGCCCGCTACCAAGATAAAGCAATCGACAAACTGATGATATGGCTGAAAAGCCAGCTTTAATACTTATTTTTTCCAATCAAAGCCAATTTCATTGAGAAAGGCTTTTGCCAAAACGGTATGTCCCGTTTCATTAGGATGGACACGATCCCATGCAATTGCTGCAGGGTATAAATTCTCCAACAGTTTATTAAATGCCGCTTGTGTGTCAATAAAAATTGTATGATGTTTATCAGCAATTTGCTTTACTGCTCGTCCATACTTATCCATTGTAGCACGCATTTGATCATTAGGATTTGCTTCGATATAATAAGGTGTCATTAATACAATAGTTCCTGTCACTGCTTTCGCTTCACTAACCAATTCATTTAATGTGTTTTTATACTCTTCCATATCTACATGATGATCTGGAATAAAAGGTGTGTCAAACTGTCGCCATACATCGTTAATTCCTATCATTATGGTTAACCAATCAGGACTTTGGTCTATTACATCTTCTTGCCACCTTTCTTTTAATTCTCTAACTTTATTACCAGATATACCTTTGTTCACAACGCGTATCCCTAATTCTGGATAATTCGCCTGCAAAAAGGCGTTCACAATGGACACATAACCATTTCCTAAGGCTTGAAATAATCCTTCTCCCTCTGGTTTCTCTCGCTCACAATCGGTAACAGAATCACCTATAAATAATAATTTTTGGTTTTTTTCTAACTGCATGCTTTAAATCCTCCTGATTATTTTAGTAGATCTCAACTGTTTTTCCTGTCTTAGCACTTTCCAATGCAGCAAAGACCATTTTCATACTGTGAATATTGTCGTGACAGTCTGTTTCTGCTCTTCTGTTTTCTTCTAATCCAGCAAACATTTCATCTAAACATCCGAAGTGTCCTTCTCTGCCTGGCCATTGAAAATTAGCAGACACTTTTTTAGTCGGTTTGATAAATTCTGTTGAAGAATTTTGTGCAATTATTTCTGATGAAGGGGTATTAAAACCATCCCACTTTGCTGTACCTTGAGTGCCAATGACGCGCCACTCACTTTCCCATGAAGTAGGAAATCCTTCTGCACACCATGACCCTCTATAGCTAAAGACAGAACCATTCTCCATTTCATAAATACAAATAGCTGAAGCTCTTCCATCATACCAAGAACCTTTTGGATTAAATTCATAGCAATAAACGGAGGTTGGGTTACAACCCGCAATAAATCGTGCTTGATCAAAGGTATGTATCGCCATATCGATGATAAGCGGACTATCCATTTGATCCCTGAAACCGCCAAAATGTGGGCCAAGGAAAAAGTCAGCATGTAACTCTTTTATGTCTCCAAATTTTTCATTTTGCACAAGTTGGTGCAGTTGTCTGATTTGTTTTAAATATCTCCGATTTTGCATGACGCTGTATGTATGACCAGTGTCTTCCGCAATTTTTATAATCTCCTCTGCATCATTAATATTCTCTGCCATCGGTTTTTCACCGAACACATCACAACCAGCATTTAAAGCTGTTGATACAACTGTTTTATGTGCAGCAGGAATGGTAACGTCAAACACCAGAGTGGCATGTGTTTGTTCAATTGCTGTCTTTAAATCTGTGTAAACTGGTACATCCAGATTTCTTTGCTGTTTCTTACGGATGGCAGCGCCTTCATTTAAATCAACAAGTGCTACAATCTCAGCATTTTTCCTTTGCTGAACATAATCCATCCAAATATTGGCCATGTCTCCACATCCAACCACAATTATTTTATGTAAACTCATACTCGCTCTCCTTTCTTATATTCTATAGTAGCGAACTAAGGAAAATAATTCTATTCAAAAGACCCTAATATATGTTCCTCACCATTAAGTAGCCCGCAAAAGCAGGATTATATGACATACCTCTTGTAGTAATTATGAGATTTTATAACTGCGTAACAATCGCTATGGCTTGTCCTCTTCCCTTTCCGCGGGTTTTTCCCCTCAGCTAACTTTTTATGCAAAGTTCGCTTAAAAAGTGGATCTTCGGATAAAAACTTCCCGCAGGAGTGGAAGCGGACGCCTGCGCTTTTTTATACTCTGCAACTCAAGCAAAAATAAGCATGTTGGCGTTATTCACTATTTCCTATCAATATGTCATTAGATTACTTATCATTGTTATCAATATAAGCTGATTTATTTTCTAATTGTAACCATCCAAACTATTAGCATTTGCAATAGTTGTAGAGTCCCACTAAGCATAGGCGGCCACTTCCACTCCTGTGGGATCGGTTTCCCTGAAGATCCACTATTCCATGTGTTTTTTGCATGGGAAAGTTAGCTGAAGGGAAACCCCACGGAAAGGGAAGTGGGCAAGCCGGAGCGGTTATACGCACGTATATCATTTCAAAATGGATACCTAAGTTATGTTCTAAAATCCCTCTTTTATTCCATAAGGTATGAACGATTTTTAGATTTTAGATATTAAAGAATGATGGTCAAGTTTTTACTTGACCATCATTTTGTCTTACAACTCTATTTCGATCGTTTCTTCACCAGGATTTGCTGAAACAAGTTTGTGTCCCACTAATTCTATATGATAAGCATTGTTTAATCCATTAGATGTAACAGTCACCTTTTGACCATGACGTAATGCCATTATTGCCCCAATTGTTTCACCTTTCGCATTCACGATATTTCTGGTCACTTTTTGATTATTATCTAGATTAAAAATCTTAAATGTAACATCATTCGTATAATCATAGACTGGATTCTCTTCATTTACACCAATCGGTAAAATCGTATTCGGACGCACGAATAAAGGCAGACTGAAATAATCATAGTTTTCTTTAATCCATTTGCCACCTTCCACAACTTCACCTGTTAAAAGGTGTGTCCAGTTTCCTTTTGGTAAATAGAAAGATCCAAGTCCTTCTTCGTTAAAAATCGGAGCTACCAAAATCGAATCACCTAACATGTATTGACGATCGAGCGTTTCACATAATGGGTCCTCTGGAAACTCCATGACCATCGAACGCATAACCGGTACACCTGTTTTACTGTTTTCGACTGCCTGCCCATATAAATAAGGCATCAAGCTATTTTTCAATTTAGTAAAGTGGCGAGCTACATCTACTGCTTCCTCATCAAAATTCCATGGCACCCTGTAGGAAGAACTGCCGTGGAATCGACTGTGACTAGACAATAAACCAAATGCCGTCCAGCGTTTGAAGACATCTGGGGTTGCTGTATTCTCAAATCCTCCAATATCATGACTCCAATAACCAAATCCAGAACTCGTTAACGAGAGGCCACCACGTAAGCTTTCTGCCATCGCATCATAAGTGGAATCACAGTCTCCTCCCCAGTGTACCGGGAATTTTTGCCCTCCAGCTGTTGCAGAACGGGCAAAGACCACCGCCTCATCTTCTCCAAGTTCTTCTTTTAATAGATCAAACACAACTTGATTGTATTTATAGGCATAGTAGTTATGCATCTTTTCAGGATCAGAACCATCAAAATAAACTACATCTGTTGGTATTCGTTCCCCAAAGTCTGTTTTGAAAGAATCTACTCCCATATCTAGCAACGTTTTTAACTTTTCTTGGAACCATACACAAGCATCAGGATTGGTGAAATCAACAACGCCCATCCCGGCTTGCCAGAGATCCCATTGCCACACATCACCACTAGTTTTTTTGATAAGATAACCTTTTTCCATTCCTTCTTCAAAAAGTGGTGATTTCTGCGCAATGTAAGGATTGATCCAAAGACAAATCTTTAATCCTTTATCTTTCAGACGTTTCAACATACCTTCTGGGTCAGGAAAATTGCGACGATCCCAAATAAAATTACTCCATTCGAATTCCTTCATCCAGAAACAATCGAAATGAAAAACACTTAATGGAATACCACGCTCTGACATACCATCAACAAAATGATTAACAGTTTCTTCATTATATTCTGTTGTAAAAGATGTAGATAACCATAAACCAAAACTCCATGCCGGTGGTAATGCTGGTTTTCCTGTTAATTCTGTATAGCGACTTACTACTTCTTTAGGTGTCGGACCATTGATAAAGTAATAATCTAAGTATTCACCTTTGACACTAAACTGAGAGCGAGAAACCAATTCTGAACCTAATTCAAAGTTAACCTCTTCTGGATGATTAACAAAAACACCGTAACCTTTACTACTTAAATAAAAAGGAATATTTTTATAGGATTGCTCTGAGCTGGTACCACCGTCTTTGTTCCAAACATCTACGGTTTGCCCGTTTTTGACAAATGGCGTAAAACGTTCACCTAATCCATATAAGTGTTCTCCCACACCTAAACGAAGTTGTCCTCTCATATAAGTGCTATCTTCGGGACCATCAATCCATGCAAGACCTTTTCCGTCGACATCTGTTAAACGACCTGTTTGATTCTCAAAAGAGATAGAAAAATCTTGTTTGGAGATAGTTAATGTAAGTTCCCCACTGCTAAAGCTTACGAATTCTCCTTCATTTTTAACCTGTAGAGCGTTCGCTTGATCTAATACATTGAAATGAGGAAATTTTTCTCTTCCGCCTTTAAAATGCCATGTTTGAATTCGAAGAACATCATTGATTGGGGCAGAGATTTTAATGGTCAAAAGTGGACCATCTAAAGTATTACCACGGTGATTTAAGTATTTACAAGGGGCATATAGTGTCACAGCACCATCTTTCTCCTCAACTTCGTGTACAATTTTCGGAAAATGTATCTGATAACCTTCTCGAACTAACCAATTTCCATCTGTAAATTTCATCGTTTACCCTCCGTATCTTCTATATTATTTAACCGCACCATCGGATATACCATCTATAATATAACGTTGCAGGAACATATATAATATAATGATAGGTATCATTGCTATAACTAATGCAGCTAAAGCTAGATGCCATTGGGTTGAATACTCACCAAAGAAATAGAATGTTTTTAACGGTATCGTGTACATTCCTTCTTTATTAATTACAAGTGACGGTAGCAAGTAATCATTCCAAAACCATATAGCATTGAGTACAATCACTGTAACAGTAGTTGATTTCAACATCGGTAACATAATATACCAATAGACTTGAAATCTATTACATCCATCAATAATTGCAGCTTCATCTAAAGCTTTCGGGATCCCTTTCATCGCGCCAACATAAAGAAATACAGCAAGACTTGATCCTAAACCTAAATACATTATTGCTAAGCCCATTCTATTTAACATATCAACTGCACCAAATAGTGAAACCAATGGAATCATAATCGACTGAAAAGGGATAAGCATACAAATCGCAAATAAAAAGTAAACAAGTGTACTTGATTTACCTGGCTTACGCGATAGCGCATATCCTGCCATTGATGTAAAAATAACAATGATGAAGATACTTCCGCCCGTAACTATGACAGAATTAAAAAAGGTTAATAGAAAATCCAGTTCAGCAAATGCTGTCGGATAATTTTCTAAAGTAGGCGCAGACGGAAATCCTAGCGTTCCTTCAAAAATTCCGGCTTTGGTCTTGATTGAATTAATAAACACTAAATAAAATGGATAGATCCATAATAAAGAGACAATTGCACCTATAAACAGCATCGTATATTTATGTGTACGTTCTCTATTTCTCATAGTTCTGTCTCCTTTTTACGTGTGAAATAAAGTTGAATAACTGATATTAATGTAATCACAATTAAAAAAACGATCGCTTTCGATTGGGCATAGCCCATCTCTTGTACTTTAAAAGCAGTGTCATAAATATTCATCGTAGTCATTTCTGTTGAACCGAATGGGCCACCACCTGTTAGCGCCATATTTTGATCATAGACTTTAAACGCATTTGATAACGTTAAAAATAAACTGACAGTAAAGGCAGGAATTATCAATGGGAATTTCACTTTCCAAAAGCTTTGCCATTTGTTAGCACCATCTATTGTTGCTGCTTCTAACAATTCTTGCGGTACATTGTTTAAGAAGGAAATATAAATTACCATTATATAACCACTCATCTGCCAGACAAATAGAATCACTAATCCCCAAAATCCCGTTTCCGTATCAGCTAACCAGCCTCTGAAAAATTCAAGTCCAGTTACCTCAGAGATTCCCGTGAAAGCTTTTAGGAATACAAATTGCCAAATAAACCCTAGAATAATTCCTCCGATAAGGTTCGGCATAAAGTAAACCGTCCGAAAAAAAGTACTCGCTTTTCCTAACTTTTGTGTAACCAGCAAAGCAAATGCTAAACCAATAACATTTATACCAATTACAGAAGCTAACGAAAATGCTCCCGTAAACCCTAAACTATACAAGAACTGTTCATCTGAAAATAATTTTATATAATTGTCTAATCCTACAAAACCAGTTACTTGAAACCCATTATATTCAGTGAATGAATAATACACTCCTTGAAAAAATGGAATAATCAATACTAGCAATAGAGCTAATAATGTTGGTAACAAGAACAGCCAATACGTTCGGCTTTTAAAATTCATTTTCCCACTCCTTAACGAAATATCTGTGATGGAGCAAAGGCAACTTTGCTCCATCTACCAGGAAAACTTGTATCACGGTGCAATCGTAAGTAACACTCCTACTGATTGCAGGCTCACTTTATCGCATTTCCGTGAATGACTGACTAACATTTTTTTCAAATTCTTCCCATGATTGTTGATCACCTAAATATTTTTGGAATTCAGGGAGTAATGCCTCTGAGAAAAAGCCATCGGGATATTGATTGTTAGCCCATATTTTCCCTTTTCCATTTAGTAAGTACTCATATACTTCTCTTGATACAGGGTCGCTAATATCCTCAGGGTCATATCCTTCATGTGCAGGTATATATTTAAAGTCATTCACAATTAAATCTTTACCAGTATCAGAAGTGTACATCCAATCTAAAAACTTTTTAGATTCTTCTACTACTTCCTCATCTTTTTCTTTGTTGATTCCCCAATACCATGATGGGCCTGCAACGATTTTCCCTTCATCATCAGATTCAACAAACAACGGTACAATTCCTAATTTTTCTTTTACAAAACTTTCATCAATACTATTTAAAGATGGTACGATCCAGTTACCTTGGTGAATAATAGCGACTTGATCATTAGCAAATAGTTCTTCTACAGATGTACTGTAATCGAGAGATAAAATTGGTTGATAGTTATATTGGTTAAATAAATCAACGTATTCTTTCATTCGATCGCCATATTCGAAATTTAATTGATCAGCTTTAAATGCAGTTTGTATATTATTATCAAATTCAGGTGCTGTGAAATGACTGGAAAACTGGCTTACTACCCAATCTTCTTTCGCACTAAAGGCAAATACTGACTCGATTCCTAATTCTTCTTTTTGTGCATCTATTGTTTCGACAGCTTCTACGAAGGATTGATAACTATCAATTGATGCCGGATCGACGCCAGCTTGCTCAAAAATTTGTTTATTGATCATCCAGCCATACCCTTCAATATTTAAAGGGATGCCATAAGGGGTTCCATCAATTGTTGCACCATCTAATGTTCCATCTATTGCTGTCTTAGCACTTTCCATGTCAGATACATCTAATAAATACTCACTGTATTTTTCTGTATCTGATAGTCCACCAAGTAAAAAGATAGAAGGTTCTTCCCCAGATGAGAATTTAGCTTGCAGTGCTGAAGGTGCATCCTGTCCGCCACCTACAGTAGTAACATTAATGCTTACGTTTTCATTTTCGCTTTCATACTCTTCAACTAAATTGTTAAGTTGATCAGTGGTTTCCACTTTAATATTAAATACATCAATTACGACTTCGTCACCATTTGACGCAGTGTTATTGTCATCGCTTTCACCAGAACTACAGGCTACCATTAAGCTTACTAAAATCAGCAAACTAATAAATAATCTCACTTTCATAAACAATCTCTCCTTAATTTTTTTTCTATGTGTTGACTTCCCTCTGTTCCACCTCCACACTTTAAAATGATGTACGTTCATCATTTTACTTCATAAAAAATATGGAGCATTCACTTAAAGTGCTTTCACCATATTTTTAAGATTGCGTATTCATCATAAATCATTAAATGATGTACGTCAATCATTTTTTGATGTACGTACATCTTTTTTAAATATATTGCTACTCCGATCTATTAAAATAGTATTTTGCATTTGATTTTGTCACTATCTCTGGTTTCACAATATACGAATTTATCGGCGTTGTTTCTTCATCCATAAAGTACTTCGCTATTTTTTTTAACGTAAAGTTTGCTTGTGCAACTGGATCTTGACAAATCGAAGCCGTTATAAGTTCTTCTTTAAATGCTTGATAAATAGGTTCATTTATATCATGACCAATGATGACTGGCTTGTAACTCCAATCACTAATGAATTGTACTACTTTATCCAATAAACCTCCTGCTACGTATATGGCATCGGCATGCAAAAAAAGTTCCTTGTTATTGTTCATTAATTTATTTATTTCTGCAGTATCTATGTAAGCTGATGTCTCATAATAAATATTATAGATGTTTGTTTTTTTATTTTTGTAATAATCTTTAAACCCATTATCCTTGTTTAACATTTGATAGGTGTTTTCTCTTTCTCTAATTAAGACTACATTTTTAACATCATTATTAAATAGGTAAATTAATTCGCCTGCTAAATAGCCAGCATCATAATAATCACTTCCTACATAAGCAATTCTTTTACTGTTAGGCACATCTGTATTGATGGTGAAAACAGCGATATTTTTATCCATTGCTTGTTCTATTAATTTCTCTAATGGTTTGGTATCATGTGCAGCTATAACGATCGCATCATATTTATAATCATCAATGATTGTTTGCACAAATTCTATTTGTTGATTATTTGGAACAGTATGTACTCTATGTATGTCTACTTTAAGACCAAAGTCTGAATAAAGAGAGGCACCTTCTGTTATTTCATAGTCTAAATGATCCCAAAAGTAATCTGGAAACACTGGAAGAACAAATGCGATGTTTATAAATTTTTGAGTGGCTAAAAATTTTGCTGCTTTATTAGGTCTATAACCTAATTCTCGTGCTTTTTCTTTAACTTTCTCAACTGTTTTTATACTTACGCCTTTTCTGTTATTTAATACTCTGTCGACTGTTGCTGGCGATAAACCCAGTTCATCTGCAATCATTTTGGCTGTGATTCGCATATATATGCCACCTTTTACCCCATCTTTTTATATTTTATAACCGTCCTCATTATTTATTATTTACTATTTGGTTGTCAAGTGTAAGCGTAAGGTGGCATTATGATTTAAACAGTTTCATGAATACTTCTTTTTCCCTATTTCTTTTTGAACTTATTTCAGTATCAAAACATCTCTACCTTTTATCGTCAATACGTCTTGATATCTTTCTTTTGTTAATAGATTAGTGAAAGTCCGACTACCTAAGAAAACAGATTGAGTGTCTGCCTTATGATTCATTATCATTATCACTTTTTCTCCATCCTTTTCTCGTGCGATTACTTCTACTCCTTCTGGGGATTTCAACTCTCCCTGTATATCACATTCTTCACTTATCGTATCCATAAAGTCCTGAACAAAAGCTTGATTAGGACTAGATGCAATGTAATAGGCATAGCCTTTACCATAGTTATTCTTTGTTAATACGGGCATGCCTTGATAAAAATCAGAGCCGTAACTAGCCAGTACTTCTGCATTTTCAACATGAATCAAATCGAATAAGATATTACATTCATATTTTCCTTGTAGCTTTCCATATGATTGATCAAAAACCATTTGATTATATTGAGAAGGTTCAAGTGCATCAATTTCCTCTGACCAAATACCTACCAATTCTTTTAACTCGCCTGGATATCCCCCTAATGTCACAAGATCATTTTTATTCACTATTCCACTAAAGAAAGTAGTGACAAAAGTGCCACCCTTTTTCACAAATTGTTTTAGACGATCTGCATGTCCTTCTTTGATCATATACAAGACAGGGGCTATAACAATATCATAACTACTAAGTTCTTCATCGACACTAATCATATCTACGGGAATATTATTTTGATAAAATGCATCATAATATTTATGCACTTCTTTTACGTAATCTAAAGCTATAGATGGACCACTTGATAGCTCTATAGCCCATCGATTGTCCCAATCAAAAACGATAGCAACTCTTGCTTTTATACGGCTATCTATAATTTGATCTTCAAGTTTCATCAGCTCCAGTCCTAACTCGGCCGATTCCTTAAAAACACGTGTATGTTCGTGACCAACATGTTCAATCACCGCACCGTGGTATTTTTCTGTTGCCCCTCTAGAACGTCTTAATTGAAAGAACATTACAGTATCCGCACCATGCGCCACCGCTTGATAACTCCATAAACGCATGACACCAGGACGTTTTAAAGCATTATAAGGTTGCCAATTTTGCTGTGAAGGTGTTTGTTCCATTAACATAAATGGCTGCCCACTTTTTAAGCCCCTCATCAAATCATGTGTCATTGCCGTCATACTTACAGGTGTTTCAATCGATGGATAATTATCCCAAGAAACAACATCCATTTCTTTGCCCCATTTAAAATAATCGAGTTCTGGATATAATCCCATTAGATTCGTGGTAATTTTAATTGTTGGTGTATGTTTTTTCAAAGCATCTCGTTCCAATTTAAATACATCTAATAAACTATCGGATTGAAATCGACGATAATCTAATGAAATTCCTTGGAAATTTGTATTTTGTCCACCTTGCCATTCTTCACTTAATCCGTTCGGTACCACTATTTCATCCCATTCATAAAACGTATGTCCCCAAAAATTCGTATTCCAAGCGTGATTGACTTCTTCAATTGTTTGATACGTGTCTTTTAACCAAACACGAAATTCTCTTTGGCAATTCTCACAATAACAATAACCACCATACTCATTAGAAACATGCCATACCAATAATGCTGGATGATCCTTGTAGCGTTCTGCTAATTTTTCTGCCATTCTTTCCGCATATTTTCGATAGGTAGGACTATTAGGACATGAATTATGTCGTCCTCCAAATTGACGCTTTCTACCTTCGAAATCCACACGTCGAATATCTGGATAACACTTTGCCATCCATGCTGGGTGGGCAGCAGTACTTGTCGCTAAACATATGTAAACACCATTGTTATATAACCGGTCAATCGTTTCATCCAGCCATGTAAAATCGTATGTATTTTCATCCGGCTGATTCAATGCCCAGGCAAAAACATTGATCGTAGCAACATCTATTCCTGCTAACTTAAACATTTGTAAATCTTCAGATACTGTTTCCTTATCCCATTGCTCGGGATTATAGTCTCCTCCGTACCAAATCTTAGGTAACTTATTATTAATCATGCTGTTCCTCCTCTGGCTCGAATCTTAAAATAGAATAAAGGATTACACTGGGATAAACTAGAAAATTATATATTACATCAGATAGTTCTATGATAGAGCAAGCCTGAAACCATATACTGGTTTCAGGCTAATATGAAATTTAATTGGTACCCCAAAGTTCCATAACATCTTTTGTTTTTTGCGTCATTTCTTGGTTTGCCTTTTCAATATTCATAGCTTCCAACTCTTCTAACATAGCATCCCAAGCAGCATCAAAATCATCAGGATCTCCTAATATTGCTTGCGTAATACGTTGTTCTGTTAAGTCATCCGCTTTTTGCTGGATAATTTCTAAATCGCTACCTGACTCTATTGGATAATTAAATGCCTGCCCATGATTTGATACACCTAATTCCTCTGTTGATGGGAACCACTCAACCCAGTTATCCATTTCATAATGTTCAAGTACTTCTTTTTCAGCACTATTGAAATTTTCAATAATATCTTCTTCCGTATTAGGTGTAATCGATTGTCCATTTGAGTCTACAGCTCCATTTCCCCATTGCGGGAATGGATAAATGTAATATCCTACCCCTGATTCCTTAGAATAGTTAGCATCAGTATTCATTCTTTCTCGGTCTTCTTTTTTCATTACGCGTTTTCCGTCCTCAATATCATAATTTTCACCTTCAATACCCCAATTAACTAGAATTTGAGCTTCTTCAGACGCCATCCAATCTAGAAATTCAAAAGCTCTTTCTTGATGTTCACTTGTTGAAGAAATTGAAATACCCCATCCTCCAGAATAACCATAATCTTTAATACTTTGTGATACATGATCTTCACTTAATGTTACCGGTAATGGTGCATACGTTCTCCATTCTTTACCATCTGCAACTAAGGCTGCGTCAGCATCTCCAAAATTCCAATTTTGATCGGCGATCGACAAAACTCGACCAGATGATAGCTTTGATATATAGGTATCATACGTATGTGTAAAAGATTCTGGATCTAAAAGTCCTTTGTCATTCAATCCGTTTAACCATTTAAAGTATTCTTTTAATTCAGGTAATAAAAATTTATAAGTAGCTTCCCCTGTATCATCATCTATAGCCCATTGCCCATCACCAGCTAAACCAGCCGCTGCGGCAGCAGGATCACCAACAGTGATTAACCAACGCCAGTCACTACCTAGTAAAGATAAAGGTATTGTACTTTGCCCATCAATTTCTGGATATTTTTCAGTATATTCAGTTATAGCTGCTTCAAAATCATCTAGAGTACGTATAGTTGGATATCCTAATTCCCTGAGAACATCTAACTGTATTTGAAATGTTCCGCTAGTTTCCCAACGTGCTTCTTCAACCCCATAAGTACCAACATGATATATACTTGGATCATCAATCGAGTTTCGTAAACGATCTAGTTGATCGCCATACATCGCTTTTAAATTGTCACCCTTCTCTTCAATCAAATCATCTAGCTTAATAACTCCTCCAGCACTAATTAATTTCCCAATGTCACCTTTGGCAAAAATAAGATCGGGATAATCCCCACTAGCAATCATTAATGGAATCGCTTCATCATTACCTCCAACAGGGTAATCTAATTCCAAATGAACACCTGTTTTTTCTGTGATTTTTTGGGCAACAGGATCATCAAAAGATTTTTCCTCACCATCCGCATTGAACATTGTTAGTGTTATGGGCTCTTCATTTGCAGTATCCCCTTCTTTTTCTGCCCCTCCATCTTCTGTTTCACCGTTATCATCACTGCTTGTATCAGTGTCTGAATCGTCACTGCAAGCAGCCAGAAACAGTAAAGCAAAAATAAATAATAATGACAATGATAAAATAGAAAGCTTTTTCTTCATGTTTCTTCCCCTCCGTTTTTAATAAATTTATATATTAATTTTCATTAATACCTAGCTCTTAACTGCACCTAACGTTAGTCCAGTAACAAAATACTTCTGTAAGAATGGATAAATCATTAGAATAGGAACAGTTGCAATAATCGTAATTGCCATTTTAATCGATTGAGGATTGGTTTGCCCTGCCACAATCTCTGCATTTTGTGAGGTAATATCCCCACTAGAGATATTCGCATTATCCAAAATTTTCATCAATTCGAATTGTAGTGTTGTTAATGTTTCATTACTGCGTGCATATAAATAAGTGTCAAACCAGCTATTCCATTGCATAACAGCTAAAAATAATGCGATCGTTGCTATTACTGGTAAACAAAGAGGGACAATAATTCGCGTGAAAATAGTAAAGTCATTAGCCCCATCCATTTTAGCTGACTCTTCCAATGCAGATGGAAGATTATCCATAAACGACCTGATTATGATGACATTAAAAGCTGAAATTAACATGGGCCAAATATATACCCCAAAATCATTTATCAAACCTAATTGGCGAATTAACATGTATTCTGGTATTAATCCACCGCTTATAAACATTGTCAATACCAGTAAGAACCCAACCAAACCATTAAATACAAAATCACGTCTACTTAAGACATACGCAAGCATAGTACTTGCGATGATGCCAGCTATAGTTCCTACTATTGTCCGAAGAATCGACATGAAAAATGCCTGTAATAACCGGTCATTACTACCAAATATCTCTTGATAGTTAGCATAAGTAAAATCTCTTGGCCAGATATGGATACCGCCTTTTGCTGTATCAACTGCATTATTTAAAGAAATCGCTAAGATATTTAGAAATGGATATAATGTAATCACAACTACAAATAGCATAAACAGGGTTAGAAAAATATCAAATGTTGTCCATTTTCTTTTTTTCATGTTGAAATTCACTCCTTTCGGTTAGAATACGCGCCCTTCTCCAATTCTTTTTGCGAATCCGTTGCAAATTAAGATAAGTATAATACTGATAACTGATTTGAATATCCCGATGGCAGTACCGAATGAGTATCTAAACATTCCAATACCATAGTCAAGCGCGTATAAATCGATAACTAGCGCTTTTTCAGCAACAATGTTATTTCCTAATAACATTTGCTTTTCAAAACCGATATTGATTAAGTTACCGATATTTAAAATAAGCAGTACTATAATTACCGGACGAATACTTGGCAATGTAATGTGCCACATCTGTCGCCATCTGCTAGCTCCATCTACTTTTGCGGCTTCGTATAGCTGCGGATCAACACCTGCCATAGCCGCCAAATAGATAATCGCGTTCCACCCTGTCTCTTTCCACACATCTGCAGCAGTTACAATTCCCCAAAACATATCTGGTTTTGCCATGAAATTAATAGGGCTGTCTAGGAGACCAATACTTACAAGTAAGTTATTGACGATCCCTTCAGGGGATAACATGGTAATCACAATATTTGCTACAATTACCCATGAAACGAAGTGAGGTAGATACGATATCGTTTGTGTCCATTTTTTCAGGGTTAAAAATCTTACTTCATTTAGTAATAAAGCAAAGGCGATCGCAAATAATGTCCCAAATACAAGACTTAATATCCCCATACCCAGAGTGTTCTCTAATGCTCGATAAAACATTGGTTCATTAAATAAATCTTTAAAATGTTTGAATCCTACCCACTCTTGATCAAAGATACTAAATTGTGCTTTATAATCCTGAAATGCCATCACCCAACCTGCTACTGGTATATATTTGAAAATGACCAACCAAATAACAAACGGAAATGACATAAGTAGCAATGCCTTTTGTTTACTCATCCTATTCCAAAAACCTTTTTGTCCAGGTTTTTTTGATGGCTTTTTCCCTTTTCTCATCGGAAATCCAGGTTTTACCTTCGTGTGTACAGGTGTGTTGGACTCAGGTAGATTCGGTTGTGCCTCTGCAGCATTGTTGATTCGACTCATTTTTCTCTCTCCTAACCTGTTGACCCTTTTAATTGAAAGCGTTTTTTTGTGTTATATCCATTATATTTGAAATCGCTTTCCTAAAAAACATTACAAATGAGATATAAAACCCAGTAAAAAGAAGAGGTCATTCTTTTTGGTTGTTTGCAAATGTTTTTCCCAACTATATACTATATTCGGTGAAACTCTGATTACATATTCTTCACAAGATAATCATAAAACCGCCCCTGAAAGTTAAAGTAAAATCTCTAACCATCAAGGGTGGTACCTATCGAGAAATGTTATTATTCAAATTTTAATTGCATCCTATAGGGATACTGCACAGTATCTTTTACATAGTAGTAATTTTGAGATAATAACACTGCCTAGCAACCGCTACGGCTTGTCCGCTTCCCTTTCCACGGGCTTTTCTCCTCAGCTAACTTTTTCAAGCGTTCTTTGCTTGAAAAAGTTAGCTGAAGGGAAAACCCCACGGAAAGGGAAGTGGGCAGCCGGAACGGATATCTAGTGGATAAATCATTTCAAAATTACCTCTTTAGCTAATAAATACACATCATTTATTGCGTAGTTTCCTCCTTATGCGCACTTAAGCCTCTTTTCTTACTACTCGGCGTTATTGTGTAACATCGAGTTAACAGCTTGTTTTACTTTTTCTTTTTCTATAACAAAATCTATACGATGATTTTCATTTTTTTCTATCGCGTAATAATCCTCAGAAACAGATGTAAAACTTATTTGATGAAAGTTGTTTTCTTGTTCCTCTTCTATTTCATAATTAATTGTGATTTCAGCTGCGTCTTCGAGTTCTTCCCCCTCATATTTTTGGTCAAAAGTTAGGCCTACTAATTGTTTATAGTTATCTCTAAAGGCTTCCGTATCTAATTGATAGTCATTACGAAAGACGGTTGTTTCTACTTCTTCTTCAGCATTCGTTATATGATCCATAGTAAAGGTTGCTTCTGTATCATTTGTCTCAATCGTTAGGCTTGCTACTGCTTCAAAAGCAACAATATGGACAAATTGATCGATCATATCAAAGGATGGATGACTATATGGATTCAGAAGTTCCGTTGGTAATGTGTAGACATCTTCTTGCCCTTCAATACTTACATAATATTGATTATCTGCTGCAGGCTCACCAATACGTAGTGTTTCTGTTTCGTTGTCTGACGAAAAACGGACAGTGAAATCTGAATGTTCCATACCATAGTCCTTTCCTGCAGAAACCTTTTCTACTTTTTCGAGAGCATCCACTCCTAGAATCATTTCTTGCATTTTCGAAAAGGAAATACTGTATATCCCATGATATGGTTCATGCATATACCAACCACTTACATGTGCTAACGCTTCTTTTTCCGAATACGGAGATTCATTGCTCACTACAATATGCTCTGTTCCGTTGTCGATCTCGATTTCATTAACATCTTTAGAAGAAATCGATAATATTTTATTATTAAGTAAATCTTCCGGTTTAAGTGGTATTGTTTCGATCGCATTTCGATCTACTAAATAAATTTCTTGTTTTTCTCTATGTTCAACATAATATTGATCTTTTTTTTCATGCATTTGTCCAATTGAAATTCGTTGCACCTGGCCATTATTGTTTGAAAATGAAACGGTTACTTTCGGAAAATCTAGGTTAACATTTTTCTTCTCCACTTCTACACTCTCACCACTCATTTCTTTCATTGCAGTAAAAAAGGAAGATAATTTTTCACTATCTAACTCTTGATCTACATTTTCTAAAACCCATTCTTCATTTTTCTTTGTTATTGTTACATTCTCGTTTGCTAATACATTTATCTCTGAAACAGCTTCAAAATCATCAATTAGTGTCTCCACTTTCTCTTCCCCATCAGCGGATTCTTCGTTTGAATATATTAATACAAATAACAAAATAGATAAACAGGCAATAGCTAAAACGATAAATAACATAATCCGTGATTTTTTCATATATACATTTCCCTTCATTTTTGCACCATTTCATCTTCCAATTTCATTAGAGGCTTTCTCATATTAAACATTATAAAAAAGGCTGCAGTACTCATACAAAACCAGACCGTTATTCCTGGAGCAACATAATAAATGATTGTCAATGATATTAAGGTGGAGATGTGAAATAATGTCGTCTTAAAATACCGAAAAACAGCATAAATAGAGACGATAAATAAATTTTTTAGCTTTACTTCAAATCTTGTTATGATAGGGATGGCATACAACATAACAAATAATAAAAAAATGAGCATAATAAGAAATACTGGTGAAAACAGCTGAAGATAGTAATTTGAATAATGCATATCGATTATTAGAATCGTCATTATTGTCCACTGTAGTAACCAGTATTTTGACGCAATTGCAAAGTTATCGCGGTAATACTTCCAAAAGTCCTTAGTTGGACGCAAGTCTTTTTGGCGAATTAATTTATCCATTGAGGCATATAACGCTACAAGCGAAGGTCCGGCAGGTAGTAAAGCAATATAAAATACTAAAATATTTTCAACCGTTACCTCCATCAAAAAATATGCTACTAAAAATAATAGATTTGCAATCATAAAATGAATATTTACAATTAAAAAATGATAGAAATATTGAATAGCAATATATAATGGTTTTTCTGTAATGATTTGTGCCATCTACATTTCCCCTTTATGTGTGTTGTATTCTTTTGTATTTCTGAAATTTTTTTGGACTTACTCCAGTATACTTTTTAAATTTTTTATAAAAATAATCATAATTGGTATAACCTACTTTTTCTGATACCTCATATACTTTCCAACCGTTTTCTAACAGTAATTGTTTTGCGTTCTCCATCCTTACATTATCTAAAAAATGATGAAAATAGCTTCCGGTCTGTTTTTTGAACTTTTTCCCTAAGTAGGAGCGGTTATAGTTAAATAAATCTGCAATTACTTTTATACTTAACTCCTTATAATAGTATTTCTCGACATACTCCACGATTTTTTCTATCGTGTTTTCCGCATTACAGACAAACCCGTTAATTTCATTCGCTGTATTGGATAGTCGCATTCTTGTGGCTTCTAATAAAGATTGTAAATTTTGTGCTTCACAAACAATAGTAGCCATCTCTTCATTAGTTGGAGGACTTATATCTTGGTTGTTCTGAATAAGTTTTTGATAAATATCCTTCGTCAACTCTATAACCTCTGTAATTACCCTTTGCTTTTCGAATTTATGTGATTGATAATATGTTTCCAGTTGTTTAAAATAACCATCTAATTGCAATGTATTCTCAAATTCTATGGATCTACAAACATCTGTTATCCAATCGTTCATGTCCATTTCTAATAAAGATTTCTGGGCAAGATCAGTTTCTGATAAAATAAGCTGATTTCCATAGCTGTAACTTTGCGTAATCAGTGACTGAAGATCATTATATGCTTGAGGTAATTCATCGGTTGTTTTCACCTCTTGAAGCAATTGGATTTGATGGGGTTGCTTAATTTCCATACTGAAATGAAGTAATTGTTTTTTTAATAGATCTACATTTATTTTGTTCAACAATAAATATAATGTTTGATCTGACCAGAACCATTGGAACACCATCCGTCCCAATAGCTTTAATTTTTTCTCGATAAGACTTTTATCATAATTTTTATAGAATGTTAAACTTGCTAGATGAAACCATTTATCTTCATATTGCTTTAACGATTTATGATCAAAGCTCTGACCTGTTATATATTTTATCCACTCTTCCTTTTCCGAAAAGGATTCATATTCAGACTTCTGAGTAGATAATAATTGTTCCTTTAGACATTTATGGCGAATACTCTGTATCAAAGAAATTAGCTCTTCTTCGTCTACTGGTTTTAATAAATAAGACTCCATCCCCAAACGTATCGATTGTTGAGCATAAGCAAAATTAGAATAACCAGATAATACAATAAATTTACAGGTGAATCCTTCTTGTTTCGCTTGTTTCACCATTTCAATACCATTCAGTCCAGGCATTCGTATATCCACAAATACAACATCTGGCTGAAATGATCGAATACTTTTCAATCCCATTTTGCCATTCTCAGCAATCCCTGCTATCTCAAATCCATAACTATTCCAATCAATAACAGAAGCTAACCCTTCTCGGATAAGTGGTTCATCATCAATAATTAACACTTTTAACATGATGTTTCCCCCTTCTTAAAGATGATTACTTGTAATTTTTGGAATTTTAATCATCATGGTTGTGCCTAACCCTTCAATACTATCCATTTGAAGACCGTATTTTTCACCGTAATATAGCCTTAATCGTTGATGTACATTATGAAGACCAATTCTACTTCCTTCAGAGTGGTAATTGTTATTGACCATATTTTTCTGAATTTCTTTTAGAGTATCTCTTGGAATACCTATGCCATTATCCTTCACTTCGATGAGAATAGATTTATCTTCTTCTATCATTTTAATATGAATAAACCCTGCTTCTTCTTTTTGTTCCAAACCATGAATAATTGCATTTTCTACGATAGGTTGAATTAGTAAAGGAAAAATATGATACGCTTTAGCGTCCTCTTCTATCTCCATTTGATACGTGAATTTATCACCAAATCGTAATTTTTGAATTTCTAAATAATGTGTAATTACTTCGATTTCTTCTGTAATAGGAACGGGTCTGTCTGTTCTTTCTAGAGCTGAACGCATCATTTTACTTAACATTTTCACAATTTTTGCCACTTCAGGATCCTTATTCAAAACCGCTTTCATTCGAATCATTTCCAAAGTATTATATAAGAAGTGAGGGTTAATCTGACTTGCAAGCATTTTAAAGTCCATTTCTTTTTGTTTGCGCTTCCAAGTCTCTTCTTTTATTTTATGTATATATACTTCATCAATGATACGCTGGACACTTTGAGACGTAGTAGCTAGATCACGATATACTTCACTAATCTCATCGTTGCCACCTACTTCCTGCTTCATTTGGAAATTACCTTTTGCCACCTGGTACATTGTTCTTCTAAGCTTCTGTATTCGTTTATGAAAGCTTCGAATGAAGACTCCAATTAGCACTATCGAAATCGATAAAGCTCCAACAATCACCAAAAAACCACGTGAAAATATTTGATTAGGCTCTTCCATTACTTCTTCAATTGGAATAAGTGTCGAAACTTGAAAGGTACTTTCCAGTGATTTATCCGGTCGAAAATGATGAACATTTACTTTAACCTGTTCTGAATTGAACTCTCTGTCGATAACATAATTTTCTAAATTCGTAGGTTGTTCAACTAAAAATGATGGCTTCTCCCCAATATGTTGTCTTTTTGAATCAAATACGATTATCTCATGATCTAATGTAATAAATACTTGATGCAGTTCAGCTTCCACAACAGATTTGAGCATATCAGGGGAGACGTAAATTGCTAATACACCTAATAAATCATTACTCTGACCGTATACGGCTCGAGTAAGTGCGAGACGTTGATTTCCAGTCCAATGTTCTGTCATATAAACCCACGTAAGTTTTCCACGCTTGGAAACAGCTTCTTGATACCATGCTTCTTGCTTTATCATAGAATCTGCATAAATAAAATTTGAATCTGTTATCATATCTTTTGTCATAAAGAATTGTATCGTATCAACTTCATCATAGTACTTAAGAAAGTCATCAAAGACAGGGTAACGGTTATAAGCATTATATACATCTAAGGTAGAGGCATATTCGTTCTCTAAAAGTTCTTTCATATTTTGGTTAATGTAAAGCATATCTGCAATACTTGTTACACGATTAAAAATGGTTTGGAGTCTTAATTCCAGCTTATCGACATTTGATTCTGCTTCACTTATAGAATTTTTAAGCACAATCTCTCTCGTGCCATAATTCAAATAAGCTCCTACCATTAATATTGGAATAGCAGTGACAATAAGGTAAATGCCTAGTAATTTATGTTTCACTTTTAAATGATCCATAAAAGTAGTCGAAATCTTCTTCCACATAACCATCCCCCATTTCACCACTTCTAGACCTTTTATTAATTATCTATAGCTTTTTCAGTCGTTTCAAACTTACTTATATCAACAGTAGCTTTTCACAATCATACGTATAAAGTCTTTTTGCTTACCATTCGATTTCCAGATGAAGTCGTTTGTTTTGGTCTAATGAGAACCACTGCTGATGATGCTTAGCCTGAGGAAATAAAGGTACATATAGTTTCATTTTTTGTTGAATTGGACTCTCTAGTTCTAGACTAATACGCTTTTTGTTTATGTCCCATACAACTTTATGGACCGTAATTTGTTTTGATAATCTGACTCCCCTGATTTCACCATAAGGAATTGACTTAGGTAATGCACCTAAAATAGTGAGTCGATCATTACTATAATCAATGATCATTTCATGGACTACCTGAGGGAGAGCACCATTACCGTCTACGTTAAATATTTCTTGTTCATTGTAATGAGACATTATCAGAGATGAATAAAAACAATTATTCTTTATTAGTAAACGGAAGATATCTTCAATCAAGTCTGGCATATGGAATTGAGTAGCACATAAAGCTGAGTGCATTCTTCCATGCGTAGAAGAGGTGTCACCTTCTTCATTCAATAACCATGCTTCCAATCGTTTCTCAAAAGCGGTTTTTGCTGCCTTCCACATAATGGGGTCTGTTTCCTCGTTGAATTCCCGACTTTGAAAGACTGGGTATAAGTGAGAAAAATGACGATGGTTATAGTTTTCTTCTTGTTCAGGAGTTAACCATTCTTTCAATGCACCATCTTCATTTATTTGATAGGACGGCATTTTATCTAACATTTTTTCACATTGACATATTTTTTCCTTTGGATAGTTTAATAATTGGTAGGATTCAATTAAATTGCTTAACACTTCTTTAGCTACAGCCACATCCTGTGTCGCATTATCCGCAGCACCATTCTCTGCAGAATAAGAAGGAGAAAATCGAAAAACACCAGTTGGATCTTCTATAAGGAAGTCTTGGTAAAACAAAACAACTTCTTCTAAGAATGGAATAACTTCCTTTTCAAGAAACAGTTGATCACCTGTAAAACGGTAGTATTGGAAATACCAATGTGCCAGCCAACCTGCACCACATGTCCAAAGATGGAGAGGCCATTCTTGATTCCAATGAACATGTTTTCCGCTATTACTGGAATGAATTGAGGCCATCACACCTCTAGCTCCATAATAGAATCGTGCATTTTCGCGAAAACCAGGCATAAGTTCTTTTATTAAACGAAAATAACCTTCTAATCCCTCTAGGAGATTACTAGATAAAGCGGACGCTATTGATAATTCAACATTAGTATCAAATGTGAAATCACCACTCCATGCAGGGTGAAACGTTCCTGTCCAAATGCCTTGTAAATTTGGTGTTAGTTCACCAGCACTACAAATAAACATATAACGTCCAGCATCATACATTTTTTCAAGTAAGACTGGAGTCATACGATTTTGACCTTTTGCTTCTGCTACAAGTTCCCAGATAGAACGTTTTCTTTGATCATCAGAACTAAGCGATAATTCTACTCTATCAAACATATCTTGGTGGATTACTTGATGCTCTAAAAATAAAGCTTCGTAGCTTTTTTCCTTTAGTTTGTCTAATTTGATGATCCCCCTTTTATCAGGATTACTATATGGTATTATTTCCATACTAATTAGAAATGCCTGTTCACTTCTTAGTTCAAAGCCTTTCCGATTCGAAAGAGGAGTTATCCCATCCCCAGTTACTTTTATCATTACATCATAACCGCCATCACCATATAGATAATCAAAGTGGATATGCATCGTTTGTTCATATATAGTAACCACTTGTGACATATATTGATTTTGATAGTCTTCTATCTTTATTTTATATGTGCCTGAACTCAGATAATGAAAAATTTGATTACTTTTCTGAGACACAAAAGTTTTTCTTATATAAGATTGCTCCTTTTCATCATAAGCAATAACGAGTTCACCAGTTTGATAATTAATACTGCGGTGATAATTTTCAAAATAGTGATGATCTGTTTCAATCTGCAAATGAAATCCTGGATGCGAGGGATCACTCATTGTTAAACCCTGATACCCTTGGATTTTTGCTTTTACATAATGATAGGCAATAGCTTCTTTATATCCTTTCTTTTGGATAATTTCACGCATCTCCTCTAAAAAAGGTGCCAAATCAGGAAGCTGATAACTATTTCCTTGTGGTAAATATAAGCGACAATGATTACCTATTAAGACATCTCGTATTGGATCTCCGTACACTAAAACACCATGGCGCCCATTTCCACTTACTAAAGCATCTTCCCAACAAGAGGCAGGTTGGTCAGTCCATATACCTCTTTCAGGTTTTGGATAGGACATACTATTCACCCCTTCGTGTTAAAAATTACACAAGTTAGCGCTTTCAATCAAAAGAATTTTTTAGAAACCAATAAAGAAACCGGTTTCCAAATACACAAAAAATAGACCTTTACGAACAAGGTCTATTATAAATAAACTATTTTGAAAAAGCAATGGTGAATCTTAGCCCTGAAACATTACAAATGGAACTCACCTTGAGATAGCTATTGTAATCTTATGCGCTCATGTTAGATGTTGCAAGGTATCATGATTCAAAACGAAACCATCCCAGGTTGAAATTAGACCCTGGTAATAAAATAATGGACACATTCTGTTTTCCGAATATAGAATTATCCAGTTCAATGCGTTTCTCTTTATATCCTTCTGAGTATTCAAATTCAACAATCTCTGCCAATTCCTCTTGCCCATCAAAAAAACGAATATGAATCGTATTTTTATCTATAGGAGAGTGACCATATAATACAAGCTGTGAGCAACCTGCTTCACCAAAATCAAAACCTTCAAACTCAAAAGAAACATTGTTACCTATATTTTCAACTCGATTTTGTACTTGCTTATAAGAATCACCATAAATCTTATCTGCATCTACCGCATAGTTTTGCTCAAAGGCTCTACTTTGTTTTTCGAAACGAAATCCTTTAATATGCATTTTTTTATTTGTAACAAAGGATAGCGATGTAATACCTTTTAATTTTTTAGATAATCTGAATGTTTCTTCTTGATAAACATTCCATTTGGATTCCTTCTGATAAATGGCATCCGCTAACAAAGTGCTTGATACTTCTCCAGGCATCCCTTCCCAGATTTGAAGCTCATATGGTTCACTGGTGAGGGCAAAGATAGGAACCGTGAGTGTGTCGGACCCTTCTTTACCAAAATCAATATCCTGAAAACCTATTTGTGATTCACCATCTCTACTAGTGGCAACACCTCGTTCGTTGCCATTGGTTAATTCGCCTTTATGCTGATCATACAAACCTGCAGAAATAAAGGAATATGGGTCTTTAAAGGCAGTGCCCAATCCTTCTGCTTTTAATTCCAGTTCCGAAATTAGATTAATTGTATTCTTTCCATTTTTACTTGTACACCTTACACGAAATTCTCCGTCACCAAATGCTGTAATAGTTGCAAGGTTGCCGTTAGATTCGATCGAAGCCAGATTCGACTCGATCCCGACATCATTTACAACACTCCACTTTACCTCCTTGTAGTCCGTATTTGCTGGATAAAGGGTCGCTGTAACATGAACTGTAGGCTGTTCGACAGTTAATGTTTGTCCATTATCTGATTCAATTTCTATTTTGCGAACAGGTATTTCATTTTGCTTACCTGTTACTATAGTAGTTGGCTGATTAGCTGCAACCGGGCTATTGTTTGGCAGTTCTCTATTAGGCTGTTTAGCATTAAGTATTAGAGATGCTTCTGGCAAAGATGGCGAATGAACGTTTATGTGAATCGGACCAGTCTCAAATGTTGAACAAATAATCGCCATTAATTTACCATTAAACAAACGTCTGCTTGTTCCTTTGTACTGATCATAATCGGTTTGATCACCGTTGTCTAATCCGATCAAACGACCTGCACCCTCGACTTCAACGTTCACACGATTGTTCGCATTCTCAACAGGATTCCCTTTCTTATCAAGCATTCCAATTTCAACAAAGGCAAGGTCAATCCCGTCTGCTTTTAGTGTTGTATCTGCTGTAGCAAGTGTTATATCTGAAGGATCTCCAAAAGATTGTTTCTGATCTTGAGCAATAACTTTTCCTTCTAAATCATAAGCATAGGCTTCTAACGTTCCTTTTTGATAGGGAACCTTCCACCAGCCAGAGATGACATCTCCATGTTTATGATCAATTTCCTGAATACCTAACGATTGCCCATTTAGGAGTAAATCAACGTTAGGTGCATTCGTAGCTACCCTCACATCTATCATTTGTCCTTCATTAAAATCCCAATATGGAAAGATATGTACCATTGGACTTTCCTCATAATCTGTCCATGCAGATTGATAGACATAATATGAATCTTTTTTAAAAGTTGCTGTATCAATCGAACCAAAATAAGCATTCTTTGTGTGATATGGCGTAGGTTCTCCTATGTAATCAAAACCACTCCAAATAAATTGCCCTAATGAAAATGGTGTTTCTCTCTCTTTAATAAGCGCAGTTTCTATTGATTTTGCACCCCAACTTGTTGCACTATTACCTAATGAAGAACAATGTTGATCATCATCAGCTAAAATTGGCTTATCATAAGGAAAGTGGTAGACACCTCGGCTTTGGACTACCGCTACCGTTTCACTACCATAAATGATCCAATCGGGATGTTTTTTATGATGCTCTTCATAATACTTTTCGCCATAATTGTACCCGGCAAACTTGATAATATCAGCACATTTTTGGGCATTCTCCCAAGGCATATAATTGGATCCGATTGTTACAACTGCATTCTTTTTTGGATCAAATTGATAGACTAAATCCTTTAATATTTGGGTTAATTCCTGACCTCTTTCATCTGCATGTGTATCATAGATCTCGTTACCTATACTCCACATGATAAGACTTACATGATTGCGGTCTCGTTTCACCCATGATTCAATATCTTTTTTATGCCATTCCTTAAAAAATCGCGCATAATCATAGGTAGTTTTAGATCTTTCCCACATATCAAATGCCTCTGTTACGACTAGAAAACCCATTTCGTCTGCAAGCGTCATCATCTCTTTTGCAGGCATATTATGAGCAGTACGGATCGCATTTACACCCATTTCCTTTAATAATTGCATTCTATGTCTTAGAGCATGGATATTTATCGCTGCTCCTAATGCACCCAGATCATGGTGTTCATTAACCCCAAACAATTTCAGATGTTGACCATTTAGAAAGAAACCTCTGTCTGAATCAAATTCAATATGTTTAAAGCCAATATTCTGAGTTTGAGACTCTATTATGTCGTTATCAGATTTTGTCTCTAAAGTTGTGGTTAACTCATATAAATCCGGTTTATGTATATCCCATAGTTTTGGATTATCAATAGTTAAGGTTGATTGATTGTTTATATGGTCCTGATCCACATCTGCAGAAGCAGTCGCTACAACTGTTCCATCTTTTTGGAGAGTATGCTTCAATACCAAAGACTTTGTTACAGATAAACTTGTATCTATCTCCACTCTCCAGTTGTCTTTTTCTTGAAAAGTGGAAACATAAACTCCATCTGTTTCAATATAATCCTTACTTCTTTCCGTCAACCATACGTCTCGATAAATGCCTGCTCCTGTATACCATCTACTGTTTGGGCTTTGATAGGTAACTTTTAATAAAAACTGATTTGTTCCTTTATTAAGGAATTCGCTAATAGGAAACTCAAATTTCGAATAGCCATATTTCCATTCGCCTACCTTTTGATCATTGACATATAAGACAGAATCCATGTAAACTCCTTCAAAAGTTAGCACAACTTCTTTCCCGGATGTTGGATCAAATTCATACTTTTTTTTATACCAGCCAATACTATGTTCATATAGATTCTGTGTATCATAGATTAGCCAGTCATGTGGAATTTCTACCGGTTTGAAGTCCAAACTAGTAGTTATGGATTCACTTAGATCACTTTTAGCAAATAGCCAGTTATCATTGAAAAGTTTTGTTTGGTTTAACATGGTCTCAGCCTCTCTTTCCTTTTTAAATTATTCCTGCACTGTTTCGGATTTTACAAATCTCATTTTTACATCTTGAATAATTGGTTTGGTATTTAACATGAGTAACCAGGCTACTAAACTACAAATGAATATAATAATAAAATCTGATGTAAAAAACATCAAAACTACCGTTAGAAAAAGAATTCCGATATTGCCAGTCGTTCTTTTAATCCAGGTTAACAAATAATAACCAGATAAACGGTAAATGTCTCTTAATCTGAATTTATAATGTGTGGTAATGGTTAACACATAGATTGAAAATATCACAAGCAGAAATATGGCCACCAGGAAGACACCATTAAGTATTTGATTGAAAAATGTTGGTTCCTGATTAAAGTATTGTATATCGATAAGCAATATAAAAAATACCGTTATTATCGGAATCCAGACTTTTAAACTATCTTTAAAGTTTTCTTTGTATGCCGTAATAAAGGCTTGGACCGGTGACACATCTTTTTTTCTGGCTAATATGCTTAAACTATGAAATAATGCCGCCAATGCTGGGCCCGTTGGAATAAAAGCTAAGTAATACAGAATGGCATTTGAGATCGTTGGAATGAGTGTTATCAATGCTGCAAACAATACAATGTTAGTTATAACAAATAATATATTTAAAATAAGCAGCCAATACACATAATTAGAAAAACGAAAAAATCCGCCTTGATTGTAATCCATGATCAAAACCCTTTCTTTAATTGGTTGTGTATAAATTAATTCGAATCGTACTATGTAATTGCTATGGTTCTCTTATCATTATAAGGTTTTAATACAATTTTCAGTTGGAAGAAATACTACGGGTATACTGGGATACAGTTTTGCAATAGATTCAGATAGGTATTTCATTCCAGGTTCTTCGCTTTCTAAATGTCCAAGAATAATGGCTGCTTTATTATGTCCCATCGCTAAAGCATCTCTTACAAATTCAGGAGTCTCCCACTCCGGTCCTTCTCCATAAATAACAAGATCTGCATTCTCTTCCTCTAATACAGGAATTGTGTTTGCTCCACTTCCCCTAAAGCCCACAAAGACAGCAGCTTTTGAAATGTTTTCACTCAAATCGCCTACATAACGGATATGATTTAATTGCAGACACTTTTTTATCCTTTGAATAACTTGTAATAAAGATTGCTTTGGTATGTTAAAGGTAGAATAGGATGGAAGGTGTTTCTCAACAAATGATTGCCAACCTAATTCTGCTATCATTCCTTGCATAATACCATCAGGCCGATAACGATGGATATAATCATGAAATCTAGATATAACGATTCCCGAATCTTCTATAAGCTTTATTTTTTGTTTATGAATATCAGACATTAGGGATTCGCCATCATGATGACGGTAAAAGGTACCTTCATGACAAATTAGTAGATTTACTTCTAAGTTAATTACTTTTTTTATAACATCATAGGTAGGCATAAAAGCAACAGCGATTTTCTTAACCTTCTGAGAACTGTCACCAAATTTCACGGTATCTACTGTTTCTTCAACAGGTGCAATACCTTCTTTTAATTTATCTATTACTTGTTGTACGGTAGTCATTTTATCTTCCACCTTTTACCCTGTAATAATCAGATTCTATTTTAAAAATATACTAAAGTCGTTCCAGTTTCAAGATTGCTTAGTGGAAAATGTTTTTGTCTAATGATAAGAAATATAACACGGAGAATGTTATTTCCCCGTGTTATATTCATTTCAATTTATTATTTATTGTTTTGATACACTTCATTTGCAAGGTCTACATATCCTTGCATGTTTTGAGCTTCAAGCTCTTGTACATAAGTATCCCATTCGGACATGTCGCGATCTCCGACTATAAATTTCAATGTGTTTTGTTCTACAGTATCTTTTAATGGTGTACTCATTAATGAAGCTTGTTCTAACTGAGTTGCATCATAACGAATTGGTGGATCTGGTAATATCAATTCTTTAGTTTCATGCATGGCATTTTGGAACTCGATTTCCTCTTCATTGAACATAGAATGAAGTAATTCTGTAGGTCCACCATAAGACCAGTTACCTTGTGAGAAACCATAATCAATTTGCAGGTGTTCTTCAGCATCAGGATTCATACCACGGAAAGTGATGTTATCTAATAGCTCTCGGTCACCACCGTCAGTAAGCTCATATGTTTCTCCTTCTACACCCCACTTAGCAAATTCTAAGCCTTCGTCACTGTACATTAACCAATCAATGAATTGTAGCATTGCTTCAAAGTTTGGATCGTCTTTAGCTTTTGCAGAGAACATGATACCGTTCTCTAATTTTGAACCATTCATTAATTGTCCTGCCGGTCCACCTGGTACAACTATTTTCTTAATAGAATAGTTATCTTTACCAATTGTTTCATCCATAGTGTTACGATATTGAGTTAATGTTTGACCATTTGTATTAATTACAAAAGATTCACCAGATGTGAATTTCTGAATTGCTGGATCGTCTTCTTGTGTAAGACTTTCCGGATCTAATAATTCCTGTTCAATTAAACCGTTGAAATACTCCACCATTGAACGGTATTCTTCTGTGGCTGGTTCAAAAATAAATTCATCAGAATCTTCTTCATAAGACAACATATTTCCTAACCCCCAGCCTGAAATAGTTCCAAAACCAGTAGCTGCAATATTAAGCGTACTATTAAATTGGAAACGATCAGAGAATGGATATTTATCAGGATAAGCTTCTTTCATAGCTACAAGCATTTCTTCTACTTCTTCCCAAGTTTTAGGCTCTTCTAATCCTAATTCTTCTAGAATATCTGTACGAACTGCTAAACTATAATCCGGCCATACTTTTTCGTGAATACCAGGAAGCACATAATATTTACCATCACGTTGTCGTAAGCCTTCTAAGAATGGCTGAATATCCCATTCTTCTACTTTTTGCTGGAAATGTGGCATCATATCTACATAATCACTAATAGGTAAGACGGCACCTGAAGCCACGAACTGCGTTTCTTGGCCAGGGTATGTTTTCGGAAGAATGTATGGTGCATCCCCACTACTAATTAATAAACTTCGTTTGTCTTCATAATCACTCATAGGTACGGAAGTGATGTCTAATGTTACGTTTGTTTTCTCAGCTAATTTTTCATAAAACATCCAGTCCTCTTTTAGTGGATAGTTCGGATGATCACTAAAAAGTGTTGAAAGTGTAATTGGCTCTGTAGCCTTAAAAGAATCACCTACACTATAATCTTCCATTGCTGCACCAGAACCGGTTTCTTCAGAACTGTCATCATCAGTGGAACTAGACTCATCACTACATGCAGCTAAAAAGCTTAGAACGAATACTAGCACCATACCTAACATCACTTTTTTCCATTGATTTTTCATATTACTTCCCCCTCTATTTTATTAACTAATTTGAAATAATAAGTGCGAATTTACTGCTTAAATACCTCACTTCTTCAACTATCACCTCCTCAAAATTCGATGTAAAATGTGAAATAATTAACCTTTTACAGATCCTAACATTACACCGGATACGAAGTATTTTTGAATGTAAGGATATACCATCAAAATCGGCAATACTGTTAATACCATCGTTACTGACTTGATATTCGCAGAAACTTGAACCATATTATCTGCAGCTGTTGCTCCAGTTCCTACTGTCGCTTCTGCACCTTTGATCATATTTCTTAAATAAATCGATACCGGAAATAACTCTTTTTCGGTAAAGAAAATAAACGCTGGAAACCAAGAATTCCAATGTGTAACTGCATAGAATAACATCATTGTTGCTAGAATCGGTTTAGACAGAGGTAAAACGATTTTAAAGAGTATACCAATAGTACTTGAGCCATCCATGATAGCCGCTTCTTCTAATTCATCAGGTATATTTTGGAAGAAAGTCCTCATAATTAACATGTTAAAAACACTAATCGCATTCGGAATAACAATTGCCCAAATGCTATTCCCAAATCCTAATGATGTTACTAATACGTAATTCGGAATTAAACCACCGTTAAAAAACATGGTAAAGACAAAGAATAAAGTTAAGAATCTTCTACCTTTTAATCTAGTCTTCGAAAGTGGATAAGCGATCATTGTCGATAAAATCAATGAGATTATTGTACCTACGACCGTATAGATAACTGTGTTTTTATAATTTATCCAAAACATTGAATCAGACATTATTACTTTATATGTTTCGATATTAAAACCTTTAGGCCAAAGACTTACTTGACCAGTGTTTATATATGCTTCCGAGCTAAAAGATTGTGCAACGATATTAAAAAAAGGAAATAACGTTACAAAAACGATTAACGCTAAAACGGTTACATTAAAAACTTTAAATACTTTATATTGCCACGATTCCTTCATGTTTTTTTCCTCCCTACCACAAACTGTTATCTGTAATTCTTTTAGAAAGATAATTTGCGCCCAGTACTAAAAATAATCCGATAATTGATTCAAATAAACCAATTGCTGTACCATAACTGAAACTACCTGATTGAAGTCCTACCCGATAAGTCGCAATAACATCAGCTGTTTCATACGTCAAAGGATTATATAGTAATAAAACCTTCTCAAAACCGATTTGAAGGAAATTACCAATATTTAAGATTAATAGGACGACAATGGTTGGCAAAATCCCTGGAAGCGTAATATGGATGGTTTGCTTCCATCTATTCGCACCATCAATTCTTGCAGCTTCATAAAGTTCTTCACTGATACCTGTTAATGCTGCAAGATAGAGAATCGCGCCCCAACCTAATGTTTGCCACAAGTCAACACTAACAAATACGGTTCTAAACCACTCTGGCAATTGCATAAAGCTGATTTTTTCAAAACCCCAACTTGCCAGTAAATTGTTTATCGGACCGTTGAGTGCTAACACTTCAAAAACCATACCTGCAACGACCACTACCGAGAAGAAATGAGGCAGATATGAAGCCGTTTGCACGAAACGTTTAAATAATTGATTTTTTAATTCATTTAACAGTAAAGCGAAAATAATTGGTGCTGGAAATGTAATGACTAATAATAGAAATGCTAAAATAAATGTGTTAGCAAATACTTTATAGAAAGTCGGATCGTTCATAAACATTTGAAAATACTGAAATCCTACCCATTCCTCCCCAATAATACTTCCTCCAGGGACAAAACGTCTAAAAGCAATAATATTGCCAAACATCGGACCGTATTTAAATATAATTAAGTAAATAACAGGCACTAGCACAAGAGCATATAATTGCCAATCTTTTTTAATACTGCTCCATAATTCTTTTTTTCTTAATGTTTTTTTTAACTTCATCGTATCTTCCATATTTATCCCCCTTTATTTAATATCGAAAATTAAAGAAATCTAGATTATGTAGAGAAAAGGCTTTCAGAATTCAATAAAACCATTTAATTCTAGTATAATTAGTATACTAGCATACTCAAAAGAATATGATACCGCTTACTTAATTGATTCTATGTAGATTGACTACATTATAAAATGATTTAAACAGTTTGTCAATATACTAGAATGGTAGTATTATTTTTTTATATGATCCACCGAGATAAATATTTTATTTAACTTTTGAACGTTGTTTGTATTTTTTGACTAACGCTAACAAAACCACATATACAGGGGTATTCTCATAGTCAAACTTCATCACTGAATCCAAAGTTACGAAAATTTTTTTAAAAAAAGGAATTACTTTGTATGCCATATGAACTAAGTTGATTGGATTGAATTTTGTGTGAACGAAATTAGTTTAGTACTAAATCACTGATATTCTTTACCACGGTAATTATAACTTGGAATATAGGTAGTTACCACATCCACTTTACCACTTTCCATCATTTCCATATAATTTGTGTAAAAAGGAATATCCGGATAAAAGGCATTAACTATTTGTTGTTTTTTTCTATCTTGATCATATATTGCACCTACTTCAACACCTTCTATCAATCCGTCCAAGATAAAAGAGATATAACTTTTTGATTGTTGATGAAAACCCACGATACCAACCTTTAATTTTGTCATATCTATTAACTCCTTTTGTAAAATTGTAGACGTTTTTTTCTATATTCTTTTGGAGAAATATTTTCTTTCTCTTTAAAATATCGACTGAAGTGTGTCGGGTTTTCGAATCCACATTGTTGTGCAATACATTTTATTGTTTGATGCTGCTCTGTTTCCAATAGGTATTTTGCCTTCTTTATTCGACATGCCTTTACATACTCCATCACGGTAAATCCAGTCATAGCCTTAAAAACATGAGATACATATGATTTATTAAGATTTAAAGCGTTTGCAATTTTAGTGATTGTTATATTTTCATGAAAGTTATGTTGAATATAACTAACAATTCGCTCAGCATGACAAGTTTTGCTTTGACTCTTTTCAGCAACTTGACATTTTACATCTTTTAATAAATAGTTAATAGTTACTAATAACTGACCCATAAGAAATTTAATTTCCCACTCTTTTTCTTTACTGGAAATGTCTGTTACTTTGTTAATCTCACTTATTCTCTTGAAAATATTTTCTACATCTAACAATCTGCTATTACCTTGAGTACGTATTAAATAATGGTGAAATGATTGAAAAACATTCAATAAATCGATTGCATTAACAGATTTCAACATATCTTGTATTATTTCTGGTGAAAAGTGCAGGTGGCTTCTCACATATTCACTATCTTTTGGAATATTAGGTTTGTGTAAAGCCAAACCGTCCATTAACAAAATATCTCCAGACATTAAATCATATATTTCGTTATTAATAAGATAGCGACATCGTCCTTTGTGAAATATATAAATTTCGTATGCATTATGTGAATGAAGCTGATCATGATCAGGGTCTGAATTTACCCTGTATTCGACAGAGACTATATCCTCCATGAATATCTCACCACCTATTTTCTATTGTATTGGAACTGATCGTTTCTTAAAATAGCTAGAAATGCGATAAATTCTCTCATCCTTTTCTAATAGTGCGCAGATTGGATCAAACTCACTTATATTACAGGTGAATTTAATTTGATTTTTTTATTTTAACACAAATAAACCCTTTTCAATTGAAAAGGGTTTATTATTCTTAAACTTATTTAAATATTAATTATTTTACTATTTTATGCAAAACATCTTTTGGTTCCTGATTATGATCAAATAAGAATGGCCAATTTTTTCGACCTCTGACTGGAAAATTATCTAACCATGTATAATCATCTGCAACACCCCAAAACGTCACGGCCCCAATATGTTGACTGTATTCCTTGAATATCTCAAAGAATTTCAGATATCTTTCATGTTGAAATTCTACCATCTTTTCTGTCGGAGCAGTTAAATCTGTTCTTTTATCATCGTGAGCAAACATAGATACATCCATCTCTGTAATCTGAATTTCCAAACCTAATGATGCATATTTTTCAATTGCAGCACGAATGTTATCTAATGTTGGGTCATAGATATTCCAGTGTGCTTGCATCCCTACCCCATGAATAGGTACGTGCTTTTCTTTTAATTGATTGACCAGTTGATAAATTTTATCACGTTTGATCGGATCAGATTCGTTGTAATCATTATATAATAGCTTTGCCTCAGAATCTGCTTTATGTGCATAGTCAAAGGCTTTTTCGATAAAGGACTCACCCATTATTTCATACCACTTAGAATTTCGATAAAAGGTATCTTTTTCATCTGATATTACTTCATTTACGACATCCCAGCTATAGATTTTCCCTTTATATCTTCCCACAACAGTATCGATGTGATCTTTCATACGATTCTGTAATGTTATCGAGTCTACCAATTTTCCATTTTTCTGAAATATCCAATCACTTGTTTGATTATGCCATATTAACGTATGACCACGCATCGCTTTATTATGTTTTCTTGCGAATTTAACCATTTCATCACTAGTGTTAAATACGTATTCATCCTTCGCTGGATGAAGGTTTTCAAACTTCATTTCATTCTCAGCTGTCAAACTGTTAAAATGTTGATCGATCAGTTTTTCTGCAGAATACATTGTTCTATGATTAATGGCTGCTCCTATTTTAAAGTCTTTTTCAAACTTTTTATATAGGCTTGTTGTGTCAGTCATAATCCAAGTCTCCTTTTTACCACGATATAATTGTCCATGTAGTCTAAAAACCCCCCTGTTAAATCGCTCCCTTTATTTAACTGCACCTAATGTCATACCTTTTACAAAATATCGCTGAAGGAATGGATATACCATAATAATAGGAACACTTGCTACGATCGTCATAGTAGCTTGGATTGATTTTGGTGTTACCATATTACCTCCACCATCCGAAGAGTTAGCAAAAGCGGATGCCATATCACCACTTGAAGTCGTACTGGAATTTTGCAAAATTTTCATTAACTCATACTGCAAAGTGGTTAAATGTTCTTGACTGGAGTTATATAGGAATACATCAAACCATTGATTCCATTGAAATACAGCTACAAACAAGGCTACAGTTGCTAATACTGGTAACGATAAAGGTAAAACTATTTTAAAAAATATCCTGAAATCACCTGCACCATCGATTCTGGCAGATTCAAAGATACTCGTTGGTAATCCCTCTATAAAGGATCTCATAATAATTAAATTAAAAGCACTTATTAACGTTGGTAAGATATATACCCAAAAAGATCCGATTAACTGCAAATCTCTCATTAACAGGAAAGTAGGAATTAATCCACCATTAAAATACATTGTCATTATAAAAATAATCGTTATCGAACGTTTGAACATAAACTTTGGCTGTGCAATTGCATAGGCTACCATCGCTGTACAAAATAACCCTACCCCTGCACCTATAATTGTTCTTAGAACAGAAATGAATATTGCCTGGTAAATGGCTGCTTTGTCAAAAACATGTTCATAGTTATGCCATGTAAATTCTCTCGGCCATAAATAAATTCCACCTCGAACAGAATCTGTTGCATCGTTTACTGATAATGCGACTTGATTTAGAAATGGATATAACATCAGGACGCATAGTATAATCATAAAAATAATATTACTGGTATCAAAGATTATATCTTCTTTAGTTCTCATAAAACCTGGTTTTTTCTTTCTCTTAAACATCTCTCATACCCCCCTAGTATAATCCGCCTTGGCCCATTTTTTTCGATAATGAATTGGCAGCAATTAAGAAAACAAAGCTGATAACGGTTTTAAACATACCTGCGGCAGTGGCTAATGAAAAGTTAAACATCGAAATACCATATTTAATTACAAAGACATCAATATTTTCAGAGTACTCAACGTTTTGTCCGTTTCCAAGTAAGTATTGTGGTTCAAAACCTGATTCCAAAATATAGCCTATATTCATTATCAAAAGTACGATGATAACAGATTTCATACCAGGAATTGTAATGTGAAAAATTCGTTGTATTCTTGAAGCACCATCTATTTTTGCTGCTTCATATTGTTCTTGATCCACCATAGAAATTGCTGCAAGATAAATAATGGCATTCCAACCCACATTTTTCCAAGTTTCTGCAGCACCTAAAATACCCCAGAAATATTCTCCAACACCTAGCCAAAGAATTTCCTCATTAATGAATCCTAATCCCATTAAAATTTCATTTATGATTCCATCTATAGAAAGCACAGACGAAACTAAAGCTGCCGCAACAACCCAAGACAGGAAGTGTGGTAAGTAACTAATCGTTTGTACTACTCTTTTAAATTTCATGTTTGATAATTCGTTTATCAATACAGCTAAAGTTATCGCAGTCACAAAACCTAACACTAAATTAATAAGACTTTGTGCCAGTGTGTTCCTCAGGACCCCTAAGAAACGGTCATCCGTAAATAAGAATATAAAATGTTTAAATCCTACCCACTCTTGTTCAGAAAAACTCAAAGCAGGCTTATAATTTTGAAAGGCCATTGACCAACCCCAAACAGGTAAATATTTAAAAATAACTACCCAGATTACGAATGGAATGGTCATCCATAACAAAGCTTGTTGTTCTTTACACTTCTTCAAAAAACCTCTTATTCCCTTATCTGGATTTTTAGTACTTACTGATTTTATGGTTGTATTTGATCCAGCTTGCATGACACTCCCCCTATTCTTTTGCATATTTTTCTTTATGCCTTCGGACCATTAGGCAATCAACTGATTGCCTAATGAACGAACCGTATATTCTACAAGAATGGTCCGAAAACAACAAAATTCTGGTTCATTTTTAAAAAGCGGAAGGCTGTTGAGACAGCCTTCCTTTTTTATTAATTTTTATTCTCTACTACTTTCTACAAGCTCTGCTTTCTTTTGAACAAAATTCGTTATGACTTCTTCGTATGCTTCTGGATTAAGTCCTTCAAATTCACCTAGATAACTTTCCCATTGTGAGTCAAACTCACTTGGAGCAGAGAAAATAATTTCTGGGTATTTTCGTTTCATTAAATCATCTAATTGCTGCTCATAAAGCTGCGCATCAGAACCTGTTTCAATTGGTGCATCATATGCTGGATACCAAGGACGCTCATCAGGTTCAGAGAACAACCCTGTAAATGTTTCAATTTCATATGCATCCAGGAATTCTTGATCCCCTTCATCATACATCATGCTGGCAACTTCTTCCTGTTTCGGAGGTTCTACAGCATTTCCATCTTCATACATACCATTCATTCTTGGCCAACCCCATTCAAAATAAGTAAAGCCAAAGCTATCACGGAATTCTGTAAGAGATGTTTCATCTACTTGCTCTTCTGTACGATAATAACGACCATCATCGTCTACTTCATATGTTTCTCCTTCGATACCCCAAGTAATTAATTTCTGTGTTTCTTCTTTTGCGATATGATCTAAATATTTAATAATACGTATTTGATCCTCTTCTGGTGTACCAACTGTAATCCCCATACCTGGAGAAGCTGTAAAACCAATTGGATCCAAGTACTGGTCCTTAACATTTTCATCAAAAACTACTGGGAATCCCATGTAATCGTTATAAATGTCATCATCTTGATCTAATGTATCTAATGCTTGAGCTGCCTGCCAACGATAATCAAAAAATCCGACAACTCTTCCTGAAGTAATCTTTGCCAGATACTCATCGTAATTTTGAGTAAATGCTTCCTGATCAAATAAGCCTTTGTCATTTATTTCGTTCAGCTTTTCTAACCAATTTTTCGTTATCTCCTTGTTTTGATAAACTTCTGCTTCTCGAGTATCCATATCAATAAGAGCTCCACCATCGTTTGGATATCCTGCTAAATGCATAGGCTGGTTTGAAAGTGCGAAAAATCTCCAGTCATGTGTTAAAGCAGTAAAACCAATAGTATCTGCACCATCAATTTGTGGATTTGCAGCAGTATATTCTTCTACAATACTAAAGAAATCATCTAAAGTTTTTGGTTGTGGGTATCCTAATTCTCTAAGTACATCGCGTTTGATAAACCAAGCACCTTGATTTAGGTTTGCTGGTTTTTTGTAACCATGCGCAGCTCCCGATGATATTACATAAATATTACCATCGTCACGTTTCATTAGTTCTAAATAAGGACCATACATTTTCATAATATTAGGAGCATGCTCTTCCAAAAGATCGTTTAATGGTATAAATCCACCTGCATCGATTACAGCATCTGTAGATTGTTCTGCATTTAATAAGTGTGGATATTCCCCACTGGCGATCATTGTTCCTATTTTCTGGTTCACATCACCTACGATATGTTCGATGTCAAAATTAACACCTGTTTCTTCTTCAAACATCTTTCCTAATTCTGTTTCTGATGTGTTTATATCTTCTCCAGGACCAGAAGCATCGAAGTAGTCATATGTGAAAACTTCTCCACTGTCCTCCTCAGAGGAAGCATCGTCTCCTCCATCATTACCATTGTCGTCACTCGATCCTGCTTCTTCACTATCACCACTACAGGCTGCCAGAACCAAAAATAGTGCGGCTAACATGCTTAACAACCACCATTTCTTTCTCGAACCCATAAAACTAATTCCCCTTTCTTCTCTAAATTTTTTCTTAATGCCCACTTTTTGTAAGCACTTTCATTTTATCTCGAATTTCATGTGATTGTTACCCACCAAAGTTTAGATGATACTTTGAAAAATATAGTGTATCTTCAAAAAGTATAAATTAGAACTTTAAAATCAGGTATTAATAACCATAAAAAAACTTTCGTTCAGATAAAGTTTAACACTCCGACCCTATTCTAGAGGTTTTAGCTCCATTCGCAAAAGAAATGTAGTTCAAGATCCGAACTACATTTCTTTATCCATATTTAATGGTATTTTTAAATGAATTGTTATTCCTTCTTTTTTATTTCTCGTAATATTCAAAGTGAAGTGTTCCTCATAATACATTCTTAATCGCTGATAAACATTACATATTCCTATACTTTCACCGGCTATCTCATCCATGTTTAAGGATTGCATAATTTCTTGATATTTGCTTTCTGTCATCCCTACTCCATTATCTTCAATGATACATTCTAAATGTTTATCTTTTATCTCAATATAAACTTTAACTTTTCCATTGTTTTTAAGAGGCTCAATTCCATGGATACTAGCATTTTCAACAAATGGAATAATGGTCATATTTGGTATTAAGATATGTTCTGCCCGGCTTGCCAAGTGGATCTCATATTGCATCTTCTCATCAAAGCGGTATTTTTGAATTTCCAGGAACGCTTGAATTAACTGAACTTCTTCTTTGACGGTTACAAAATCTTTATCCCATGTTATCGAGTTTCTAAGTAATTGGGCCATATTTCGAATAATATCAGCAGTCTCCATTTCTTCTTTTAAAAGACTTCTCATTCTTATGGTTTCTAATACATTAAATAAGAAATGGGGATTTATTTGACTTTGTAATGCTTTTAATTGCGTCTCTTTTTTTTGAATTTCCAAATCCTTTTTTTGAATTTTCACAATGTATACATCATTAATAAGGTCTTTTATTTTTTTTGACATTCGGTTAAATTCTGTAGTTAATACTCCTATCTCATCTTTATACGGCTTACCTTCAATAAGTTCGAAATTTTGGTCTTTTACTCTTCTCATTTTTTTGACAATCGTATTTAAACGAAAATGAATATTACCTGCAAGATAAACGATAAATAAAGATGGTATTACAAAGTTCCATAATGCTAAGTATAGAATGGAAGGTAAAGACTTTTGTACTTCGGTCAACAATTGATCTTCAGGAATTACCCCAACTAATTTCCAGTCGGACATATATTGCATTTGATAAGACTCTTCTAATACTATTGCATTGTCAGGAATATCAATGCTGGTGAACGGGATATAATCTGATTGCCACTGAATTGAATTATCCGTTGTGTATTCGATAGTATTATTCTCATTTAATAAAAATAGTTCGCCTTCAAAAGTTTCATTTGCAAATATCTGATGAATAAAACGGTCATTGAGATTTATCATTATCACTTTCTCATTTGTAACAGATGCGTTTGAATCCAGCGCTCTTACGACTACAAACTGTTCTAACCTACCATCATCCTCTGTTCGCCTTGTAACTACCGGGTATTTATTCCTATCTTCTAAAGTCGATTGATACCAGTGAGTATTGATTACTTCTTCATTAATATCGTATATACCACCAGCTTTGATGACCGTTGGATTATCTGTAAATAAATGAATTGACCTTATGGAAGAATAAACGGGTGTAAACTTATTAATATCTCGAAAATGAGTATTATACGCTAGAATGAAATTTAAAGGTGATTCATAATTTTTATCAAGAAATTCATATACAAACGCATCCGAATATAGAACAGAAGCTATACCAGCAGCATCTTCTACTCCTTGCTTAAAGCCATTTGTAACTTGACGTAAAGCAAGTTCGTTGTCATGAATTTTTTGATTACGTACATTTTCAGATGTAACATGATAAAAAATAACATTGGTTAAAACAATAGGTAAAAAAACAGAGACCATATAGATTAATAATAATTTATTCTTTATCCTGATATCGTTAAGATGTATTTTGTTCATATACAACCTTCTAACTTATCTGCTCCATTAATTTTTTCCGATATTGTGATGGAGTCGTCCCCACGTTTTTTTCGAATTGTGTCACAAAATAATCAGGATTTGTAAAACCTACTTTTTCTGCTACTTCATAGACTTTCAGGTCTGTTTTTCTTAACAGTTTCTTTGCTTCATCCATTCTTACACTAAGTATATAATCTTTAAAATAAATGCCATACGTTTTTTTGAACAGCTGTCCCATATACACCGGATTCATATAAAATTTATTAGCAATTGACTTCAAAGTAATTGGTTGATCAAAATGAGAATGAATGTATTTCTTTATTTGATATATGGTTCCCTTCATATTATTCTGATTTAAATTTGCTAATAACATAGTAGCTTCTTTGATAAATTGTAACCACAAGTCTGTTAGTTGGTCTAAAGTTAATGAAAATTCTTCCCATTCTAACATCTCTTTTAATGTAGAAATCTCTTGTTCATTTCCATCCACTTCTTTTATAGATTTTAATATTTTATGATTTAAACGGTTAATCACTGTACGAAAGGCATCCTTAGCGAAATTCATTTCCTGACATGTCTCTATCATTTTAACTAACTGTTCTTCGATTTTCTTTTGATTATTTTCTTCAATAAACTCTAACATGTCATCATAGTAAGACTGGTCAAGGTCAATAAAATATACATCTTTATCCTCAATCATTTCATTTGTTATGATTTGCTTATTGAATAAATATTTGAATTGCACACATTTCTTTGCTGCTTTATATGACATGGATATTGACTCAATTCCATCAACTGTATTTCCACTATACAAGTTAATATCCAAATTTAATTGTGTGGTATAAATGTTATATTGCTGTGTTAAGAATTGTCTGAATGTAAGATTATTAGCCTTTAAGAAATGATTATTTATAACCAGTCCAAAACAATTCACATTATCTTCAAACCAAACATAGTGTTCTTGCCCTTTTAATGTTAATAATTCTTTCTCAATTGCTGTGAAACAACTTTGGTAGTCAATATCCATACTATTGAATTCAGCTTTTACAAACGTATACGTCTCACCAGAAAAAAACGGGTGATGATAATTTTTGTTCTTATTGCATGATTCATCAAATAATATTTTTTTCACTTCTGTCATTACTTCTATTTTATCTTGGATATGTCGAGACTCTGAATCCTTTTGAATAGCATTTGCAACTCTATCCAATGTTTGATGAATTTCTTCTTGATCTACAGGCTTTAAAATAAAGTCTTTCACACCATACCTCAAAGCACGTTGTGCATATTTAAAATCAGTATAACCACTAATGACAATAAAATAAGGAGAATAAGTCAATGATTCCTTTGTACATTTAATGAGATCTAAACCATCGAGAACAGGCATTCTAATATCAGTTAAAATAAGTTCAGGTTGCAGTTGTTTAATATCTGCCAAGGCATCTTCACCATTATCTGCTTCTCCACAAATAGAAAACCCATACGTTTCCCAATCGATCAATGTTTTAATCCCTTTTCTTACATAAACGTCATCATCTACTAAATAAACCTTATACATGACTTTGCTCCCCTTTCTTTACAGGATTTTTTTCTTTTTCAAACAGTTTTTGTTGTTTTACTTCAAATCGTTCAAACGCAATAATAGATAATCTCGTAATAATATAAGCAGAAATACTAACACCTATTACAGGAAACAGACCAGGGATAAACCGCCATAGAAGATATAGTAAAAATAATGATATCCCAATACCAAGGGTAACTAATGGACTGAAAACTCCAATAATAATGGCATGCTTAATCGCTTGACCAATTCTCAGATCAAAATGTGCCATAACCGGAAACGTATACAATACTAAAATTAAATAGATGACAGTTAGAATTAATAATACAACTAGAAATAGAAATTGAAACGTACTAGTATGTTGTATTATCCATTGAAAATCAACAAAAATAACATAACCTACCACTAAAAATAAAATTCCGATTAAATTAGATGTTAGAAAATATTCCTTATATGCCCTTGCATAAGATTTATGAAAAGAAATCTCTTCTTTTATGTGCCATTCTCGTATGGTTGTGATTAATGCCATAGTAGCTGGAAATAAACCAAATATAACGAACCCGATTAAAGTAGAAATAATCCAAAGTATATTAAGATACATGATCCACATTAACCATTCTAAGAATTTATAAAAACCATTTGTGTTAACTGATTTCATTTATTAATCCACCCCTTTTATGTAAACGCTTTACTTTTCGAAGAAAAAAATTTACTTTGTTTATTCATCGAACATACTTTTTATATTATACTATAAGTGTTAAGAAAAAAGATGATATTTTAGATACAATTTTCCTTTTAAAACTAGTATGATCATATTTTATTATATCATCACCGAGATAATTTGAGAACCTAAAGGAGGATATTCATGAAAAAATTGTCAGCATTTGAGAGTAATAGTTATCGAAACCTATTATTAGAATACGGTTTTAATCAAGAAAAAATCGATGCCAAGGTGAAACAAACTTGGGAGATGTTATTTCAATCCGATCATCCTGATACACAGATCTATTATTCAGTTGGAAATGATTTAGGGTATATGCTTGATACTGGAAACGATGACGTACGTACGGAGGGGATGTCGTACGGCATGATGATGGCAGTGCAAATGAATGAGAAAGAAATATTTGACCGTATTTGGAATTGGTCCATGAAATATATGTACATGGAGGAAGGTGAAAATGCGGGATATTTCGCTTGGTCTTGCGCTCCAGATGGTACAAAGAACGCATATGGTCCTGCACCGGATGGAGAAGAATATTTTGCCTTGGCTCTATTTTTTGCATCCCACCGATGGGGAGACGGAGAAGGAATCTATCAATATAGTAAACATGCAAAAGATCTACTCCGAGACTGTGTACATAAAGGAAAAAATAATGATGGGTATCCCATGTGGAACCCTGATAACAAATTAATTAAGTTTGTTCCCAGTGTGGAATTTTCGGATCCTTCTTACCATATACCTCATTTTTATGAACTTTTTGCATTATGGAGTTATGAAGAGGATCGTACTTTTTGGAAGAAAGCTGCAGAGGCAAGCAGGCAATACATCGCAAAAGCAGCGCATCCAATAACAGGTTTATCTCCTGAATATGCATTCTATGATGGTACACCTAATCACATTAGGGGATTTGGTCATTTTTTTAGTGATTCTTATCGTGTGGCTTGTAATATTGCGTTAGATTATGAATGGTTTCGAGATAACGCATGCCCAGTAGTTGTAAATGAAAAATTACAAGCATTCTTTGCTGATAAAGACCCAGAGGATTACCGTCGATACAATATTGCAGGTGAAGCCTTTGATGAGAAGTCTCTACACCCTGTAGGTTTAATTGCAACAAATGCTATGGCCTCACTTTCAACAAGTGGAGAAAACGCAAAGAAATGTGTTGATTTGTTCTGGGATACACCGGTAAGAACCGGTGATCGCAGGTATTACGATAACTGCCTATACTTCTTTAGCTTGTTGGCACTGAGTGGGAATTTCAAAATTTGGATGCCACAATAATTAGTCGATAGTTTATACAACTGAGAAATCCGAACGAATGTAAAATTCAACTTAGAATTACATCGTTCGGATTTTAATTTTACCCAATCATTTCTGTCACAGGCTCATTGTTTATTCAATAATTTCCACCTGTTGTGATGTTATTGCTGGTGAAATTTTCTACTGATTTACCTTTCTCATAAAAGTGATGTACAGAGGATAGGATTCCTTCTCTCGTATAAAAAGGGCTTTTCTTTGTCAAAGGTAAGGTTACCGTCTGTTTCATATTAGCAGACTGATAAATTGCTGTGATTAGTTCTAAAGTTTGACGCCCTTGTAAACCGTCCACTAATAACTGCGATTTTCCATTTATCGCATCTATCACATTATTAATTTGGCCTGGGTGTCCTTCAAATTCAAGGTCAGCTTGATGTTCAAACACTTCTGTTAATTTTTGCTCGAGTTCATTATTATCCTCAGGAAAACCATTTTCCTTAGAAAGGGATGCTTTTACCTTCCATGGAACAGACACTCGAGCCTTCTCACCTTGAAAAATAAGTTGTTGTTCTTCACCATGGTGGACAACCGAACTTGTAATTTGTGCCAAACTGCCATCAGGATAACGAGCAATTGCAATCGAGATATCTTCTACTTCTGCGTTATCATGGGCGGTATTGCTTGTCACAGCAGTAACTTCGGTCGGTATACCTCGCATCCACTGAAAAATATCGATATGATGTACAGCATGGTTTAGCGTACAGCCACCACCTTCTTTTTCCCATGTCCCTCGCCACCATAAATCATAGTAGCTATGGCCCCGCCACCAGAAGGAATCTACCTGTGTATGCAAAATAGTACCGATTAACTTAGTATCCAATACATTTTTTAAATTCATCATTGGTGTTGTAAATCGATTTTGAGCGACTACCGATAACAACTTTTGATTTCTTGCTGCCGCTTCATTCATTAAATCACACTCTTCTAATGAAGAAGCCATTGGTTTTTCCACTAATACGTGTTTCCCTGCATTTAATGATCCAACCGCTATTTCAGCATGTGTGTATGGCGGCGTACAAATTGAAATTAAGTCAACATCTTCCTTCTCTAAGAGGTCTTGATAATGATCATAAATGTTAACGTCTAAATGAAACTCTTCTTTAACTTTTTGTGCTTTTTCTGGGTAAATATCACATAACGCAACAATTTTACACTTACTAGGAAAGTTCAAATAACCCTTTACATGAGAAGGGCATATAGCCCCTGTACCAATAATAGCTACATTTAACATTCGATTCGTCCTTTCTTTTGTCATTAAAGAAAACCCTTACACTTCCACCTACTACTGTAGCTTAACAAAGACAAAGAGGATATTCCACGTTTTTTTGGATATATCCTCTTCTTCTTTTTCTACTTTCTAAATTTCATCAAATCATGATTTAATTCTTTTGTTTGTGTATAGACATTCTTATATAAGTTAAAAAGTTGCTGATACTTTTCTACATTGGCAGAAATTGGCTGATAAGTTTCAGCATCTTCTAAAAAGGTATCCGCACAGTCTTTTAGTGAAGAAAACCATCCAGACCCAAATGCCGCTAGCATTGCAGCGCCCATTCCAGGACCTTGCTCACTCTTTAGCTTTACAATGTTAGCATTAAAAATATCTGCCTGCATTTGTAACCAATCAGGGTTTTTCGCTCCCCCGCCAATAGAGTATATTGTATCAATTTGTTTACCATTTTCTCTGAAAATAGCAATCGATTCATTTAAAGAAAAAGTAATTCCTTCTAATACCGAACGGGCAAAATCCTTGATGGTGTGTGAGCTATCCATTCCGATAAAGCTACCACGAATTTGTGAATCTGCATGCGGTGTCCTCTCGCCTACAACATATGGTGTGAAAAGAAGACCATTTGCACCCACTGGTACATCTCCCACTCCGTCTAAAAGTTCCTCAAAGCTTTTATCAGAAGCAAATGTAGTCTTAAACCAATTTAAGCTATGACCAGCTGCCAGAGTTACACCCATTGCATAATATGCATCTTCTTCACCATGGTTGAAGTAGTGCACTTTCCCTTGGTAATCTTTATCGCCAGTTGGCTCGTAGGATAGAACAACACCAGATGTTCCAATACTGGCAAACGTTTTTCCTTCTGATAAAATCCCTGAACCAATCGCACCACACGCATTATCCGCGCCACCTGCAAAAACATCGGTGTCTGTTGATAAACCAGTTTGATCAGCTATAGTTGAAGTTATTTTACCTACATTCTCATGTGAATCTACTAATGGAGGACAGATTGAAATTGGCAGATCTAATAAATCACAAATTTCTTGACTCCATTCTTTTTTGGCAACGTCTAGTAAACTAGTACCTGCTGCATCGGAATAATCCATGTGCAGGGTTTCAGTCAAACGGTAGCGCACATAATCTTTTGGTAAAACAAAAGTTTTGGCTTGGGCGAATAAATCGGGTTCATTTTCTTTCACCCATAAGATCTTTGGTAATGTAAAACCTTCCAGTGCTAAATTTTTAGTGATATCGATAAATTTAGTCTTTCCTACTTTGTCATAAATCTCTTTACATTGAGGAGTTGTACGAGTGTCGTTCCACAGAATTGCATTGCGGAGTGGTTTATTCTCAGCGTCAAGCAATACTAATCCATGCATTTGTCCAGAGAAACTTAACCCTTCTATTTCAGAAACATTCCCCTTAAATTGTTCCACAAGTTCTTTTAAGCCTGCTACTGTTTGCTCTACCCAGTCTTCAGGCTTTTGTTCCGAATGGCCTGTTTTTTCTTGTATTAAAGGATAATCTTTTGACACTTCTTGAACGACTTCTCCTGATTTGTTAACCAATAACAACTTTACAGCACTTGTGCCAAGATCGACACCAATTACATAACTCATCGTGACACCTCACATTTCAATTTAATGAATTAGAAGACTTAGCCTTGATATTTCTAGCTAAGTCTTCTAGGATTTTAATTATTTACCTGCATATGCATTTAATAAGTATTGATTAATCGTAGCTTTGATTACTTCTAAGCGACCTGATTTATTTTTAATTTCTTTCAAGTTCAACGCGTGTTGTTCAAGTGATTTAAAGTCTGCTTTTCCTTCTACGATATCTTTACCAATACCTTCTTTAAAGCTTGCATAACGATCATCGATAATATTTTCAAAAACGCGATCTTCGACTAATTGGCTAGCTACTTTGTAACCTACTGCAAAGTGATCCATACCAGCGATATGTGCATGGAATAAATCATCTTGATCAAATGATCCACGACGAGCTTTTGCATCAAAGTTTAAACCACCTGATCCAAGTCCACCGTTTTTGATGATTTCATACATTGCAAGTGTTGTCGAATAAATGTCTGCAGGGAATTCGTCTGTATCCCATCCTAATAATGGATCCCCCTGGTTTGCATCTACAGAACCTAATAGTCCATTTACACGTGCATAACGAAGCTCGTGTTCAAATGTATGACCTGCAAGCGTTGCGTGGTTTGCTTCAATGTTTAACTTGAATTTGTCTGCAAGTCCATATTTCAATAGGAATGCATGTGTTGACTGAGAATCAAAGTCATACTGGTGTGTGGTTGGCTCTTTTGGTTTTGGCTCAATTAAGAATTGTGCATCAAAGCCAATTTCCTTCGCATAGTCAACTGCCATTTGGAAGAAGCGGCCCAGGTTGTCCTGTTCTAAACCTAAATCTGTATTAAGAAGTGTTTCGTAACCTTCGCGGCCACCCCAGAATACATAGTTTTCTCCACCAAGTTCTTTACCAATTTCTAATTGTTTTTTCACTTTTGCTGCTGCATAAGCAAAAACATCTGCATTGCTAGAAGATGCTGCCCCATGCACAAAACGAGGGTTCGTAAAGTTATTCGCTGTATTCCAAAGCAATTTAACATTACTATCTTTCATATGATCCTTAATTAAAGAAACAATCGTATCTTGATTTTTATATGTTTCTCTTAGAGAGTCGCCTTCAGGTGCGATATCTACATCGTGGAAACAGAAATACTCTGCACCTAACTTTTCAAAGAATTCAAAAGCTGCTTCTACTCGCGCTTTCGCCTGATCCATTCCATCATATTTGTCCCAATTACGAAGTGCTGTACCTGAACCAAATGGATCGTCCAATGGAGCAGTAAACGTGTGCCAATATGCAACACCGTAACGTAAATATTCCTTCATTGATTTCCCGTTAATTATTTCATCTGGATTATAAAATTTAAATGCTAACGGATTTTTTGACTGCGGTCCTTCATACTGAATCTTGTTAACGTTTTCAAACCATGTCATTTATTCATACCTCCACATTACCTTATTAGGTTAATTTAATTCGTGATTATTATATCAACTCTCGTAAAGTTTGTCTAGTCAATAAACAAAGATTATAGAATTATTTATGAAATTGTGTTAGAATAGTCCTAATAAAGTAAGACTTCAATCAGCGCGAGTTTAAAACTCCCGCTAATTGCTAGCGAAACTTATCAGGAAGTTAGCGTCCGTTTATCCCCACTTAGCATCTTTGCTTTCGCTCGACTCTTGAAGTGGGGTTTTACGGACGATTACACCGTGATTAATTGAATACGGATCTGGAAAAGAGTGAATACGATGAGTCAAACATGGAATCAACATGTCGTAAAAAAAGAAAATAAGGCACTTGTGTTAGAAACAATTAAAGAAAAAGCCCCTATCTCTCGTGCCAGCATTGCTCAGGTAACAGGTTTAAATAAAGGAACTGTTTCTTCGCTTGTCAGTGAATTAATGGATGAAAAGTTAATAAATGAATCTGGAACAGGTGAGTCCAGTGGTGGCAGAAGACCTGTAATGTTGTTACTAAATGAAAGAGCAGGCTATACTATTTCTGTCGATTTAGGCGTAAAAAGCATTTTAGGTGTATTAACTGATTTACGTGGCAACATTATTTATGAAAAGAGAATTCGTTTCCAAAATGATAACGTTGATGAAGTGTTACACCTTTTATACACATTAATTAGTGAATTAAAATCAAATGCTCCTGCTTCTGAATATGGTATTGTTGGTATTGGTGTTGGGGTACCCGGTGTTGTCACAACAGAAGGAGAAATACTATTAGCTCCTAACTTAGGTTGGAAAAGAGTACCTCTAAGAAAAATGCTCTCCGAACATTATCAAGTTCCCATTATAGTAGAAAACGAAGCAAATGCTGGTGCATACGGTGAAAAAGTCTATGGTGCAGGTCAGTTCTCAACAGAGTTAGTTTATGCCAGTGTAAGTGTTGGTATCGGTGTGGGGCTCATTTTAGATGGCAAGTTATATAAAGGGTTACGTGGTTTCTCAGGGGAGCTTGGGCATATGACGATCGAGAAAGATGGAGTGGATTGTCGTTGTGGGAATAAAGGTTGCTGGGAACTGTATGCTTCAGAAAAAGCATTGATAGAACAGGCAGAAAAAAATGGGTATCATGCAGCTTCTGTCGACCACATTGTAGAAGCAGCAAACAATGGTGAATCGAAAGCAATTAAATTACTAGAACAATTAGGTGACTATCTGGGTGTAGGCATTACTAACATCATTCATATTTTTAATCCTGAACAGGTCGTAGTAGGAAACACGCTTCAACTAGCTGAAAAATACATTATGCCAGCTATTGAAAAAAGAATTGAAAAAAATGCCATTGGTTTTAATAAGAACGATGTGCAGTTGAATGTTGCTAAACTAAAGAAACATTCTACCGTGATGGGAATGGCAGCATTTAATATCGAGCAATTTTTTAAGGCAAGTGGGAATGATGTTTTGGTAAGAAATTAACTTTTTTGCATATATGTCATAATTTGGTCAAATCAAAGAAGCAACAGCATTAAGCAAGAATTGCTGTTTCTTCTTTTTTATTCCATTTTTTTATTTTAATTATCACTTCCTTATGATGTTCCACATAAGCTACATGGGGTGATGTCATGGATAAAGAATACCAACAATATCTAAATGGTTTAGTTGAATGGGGAGAAAAGGTAAAAAATAAATTGCAGGAATCTTCCATATCTGAAGAAGAAAAACTTCATGCCATTCAACAAGTCGAAATATGGCAAGAAGATATTTATGAACTGTTAAGCAAAGAAGAAGAGAATTTAGATTATCAAAGAATACAGGCTATAAGATTAGATGGTGAAAATATCATTCAAGAAATAAGGCGTCCTCAGAAGAAAGACAGCATACCATACGGTAAACACCAATTACCAGAGCTTCCTTATAACTACAATGCATTAGAACCTTATATTAGCGAGGAAATCATGCGGTTACATCATACCAAACACCATCAGGCATATGTTGATGGTTTAAATAAAGCGGAAGAAGCATTATATACGGAAAAAAAAGGTAAAGAACCACTAAAACACTGGTTACGAGAACAGGCTTTTCATGGATCTGGTCATTATTTGCACACGATCTTCTGGTTTAATATGACGCCAACCAGCAAAAAAAAGCCATCAGGTGATATTTTAACCCAAATCAAAAAGGACTTTGGGTCTTGGCAAAATTTCAAAGGTCTATTCACTGAGGTTGCTAATTCAGTTGAAGGTGATGGATGGGCTGCATTATTGTGGTCACCAAGAAGTGGAAAATTAGCAATTCAATCCTTTGAAAAACATCAATTATTTCAGGTTCCAGACACCATACCATTATTAGTTTTAGACGTATGGGAGCATGCCTACTATCTCCAGCACAAAAACGATAGAGCATCCTATATTAATAATTGGTGGAATGTAGTTGATTGGGATAACGTGAATGATCGATTCAGCAAAGCACGACATGTAAAGTGGGATTTGTATTAATTGTTAGTGAAATGAATAAGAAATTCAGATAAAATTTAGTAAGAATTTGCATTTTTTCGATCATATTCTTCGCCATAATGTTTTTTCGCTCTCACTTCGTGTATTAATCGAATAGTAGGTTTTATTAAAAGTTGGAAACTAGCTAATACAAAAAGCGTCACTCCGTATGTTTTAATAGATTCAAAATAAAACAGAATACTTCCAATAATAAACCAAATTGCAATTATAATATCATTTACAGTATATATCACATTATATATATGTTTGTAGAAGCGGCTATGCTTTTTCATTTGGCAATTAACATAACCTTCACGTGAGTGATTACGAACAGATTGGTCGTTATGCTTCTTGTTTACTTGAGTCATTAAAAAACCTCCTACTAAATCTTATTATACTGATCTATAACCGTTATTAATAGAATAAAACATCTCGATAGTAACCTGCACAATTTATTTAATCTCTAAGCGTCTAAACACTCTGTCTATTGAAAAGAACAACATAATCCTCACAACCCTTTGCCACCTTGCGCATAAACAGGATACTGTGCAGTATGTTTATTTGAATTGTAGTAATTTTGAAAGAGATTATGTGCTTAACAGCCGCTACGGCTTGTCCGCTTCCCTTTTCACGGGTTTTTCTTCTCAGCTAACTTTGGTAAGCAAAAACCACTTACCAAAGTGGATCTTCGGATAAAAACATCCCATAGGAGTGAAAGCGGACGCCTTCGCTAATTTGTGCTTTACAACGCTAGCACTAGTAAGCTTATTGGTATTTCTATCATTTTAATAATAGGTAGATTGTAGTAACACCTCAAAATGCTACCTATCACAAACTCTGTAGAATTTGTGATATAGCGGAGGCCGATTGCGCAGACTCCGGCAGGAACAGGTCGAGCTTCAGCTAATTTTTTAAAATAAAATTAGCTGAAGCCGTCCCCGCGGAAAGCGAAGTAATCGGCCGGAGCGATATGTTAGCACACTACTGGTTTCAAAATTACCACTTCAGCTATGTCGCAGTTTCTTCCTTATGTGCAGCATGTTGGGGCTTATTCTTAAGAAAAAATGACTGGTCTTTTTACAATAAAGAGTCGAAGTGATTTACTTTTATCACTTCGACTTTACTAAAAAAATCTTTACAAGTTTTTAATATGTATCAATCAAATGATCATCTAAACCAAGATATGTATCTGTCTCATCGTTTACACGATTTATTTCCAATAAGCGAACCTCATTCTTTGTCAATGTTAGATGAAGAGTTAATTGATCCCTGGTGACCTCCGTTTGAGAAGATTCAAAATATGGTATCGCACTTTGCTTAAGTGTATCCACTTGTGCTTTTGATGGAAAACGCGGGCGGCCCTGTTCCTTCCATACTCTCCATGGATTTGCATGTTTTTCACTGATCGATTGTGTTGAGGTAAAATACAAACCATTAGAAACTGGTAATTGAACAGATAAGCTCCTATCATGCTTTTCGCCTTTATTCATCACTAGATTCCAAACAATAGCTACAATATCACCATTCTCTTTTTCCGTCACAATCAGTTGGTCATCACGATATAGCAGCTTCGCGCCTAAGCGATTGAAAAAGGCAAATAAATGATAGGTAGGCTTTCGAATATGATTTAACCCCATCAGACCAAATCCACCATGGAACTGTGCTTTTGGTACATCTAACTCTTCAAATACATCACTAAATGTCCAATAAGAAAAGGAATCAACATGTTCGCCACCTTCACTTAAAATTTTAGCAAGGTAAGCAGCGTTTAATGTCGTATCATGTACTGGATTAATCGGACTGTACGATGTATTGTATTCTGTTATATGAAAAGGTAAATCAGGATAATCCGAATCATTAATCATTTGACGAACATTTTCAAATTCCTGCAGCATTTTTTCTGGTTCTTCCAATTCCTGATAATAGTAATCTGGTGTCACTTTATGTGGAGGTTTTGATGTATATGCATGACGTGATACAAAATCCACTGGTACATTTTCTGTTTTACAGAAAGACAGAAAATCTGTAATCCAATGATCTGATCCCCCACAAATAGCCGGTCCCCCTACTTCAATTTCAGGATGAACAGATTTAATCGCTTCTGCTGTCATCTTATATAATTTGAAATACGCTTCTTTATCCGCATCTTTCCAAAAATTGACTAAGTTTGGTTCATTCCAAATTTCAAAGGGCCATGTTAATACCTCTTTCACCCCATACCGTTCGATAAAGTGTTGGGTAATAGCTTTAATTAAGTCCCTCCACTTTTGATAGTCATTTGGTGGAGTGACATTCCCTTCCCATGCAAAAATGGTTTGTTGATCGGAGGCAAGCAATTTAGGCATAAAGCCAATTTCAATAAAAGGTTTTAAACCCAAGTCTAAGAAAGAATCAAAAATACGGTCAATGTATGTAAAATTATAAAACGGTCTTTTTACCCCGTCTACTTCGATTTCACGATAAATACCAATATCATCATGTAATAAGCCATGGCCACGGATATAAGAGAACCCAATCTCTTTTTGTACTGTTTTTAAATGGTCCAGATAGTCTTTTTGCAATGCAAGTCCTAAACGCCCTGTACCGATACATTTCTTCCAATGTGCGGGAAAAGTTCGTGGATTCTCTCCCGTTACCTGAATTTCAGACATCTTAGTTATTCCTCCCTTTTTCTACGGCCTGTATAAATAATTTCGCCTTCTCTGTTAAATCAGCTAAATAAGAATCTGTTATATGATCCGTTGCTTTAACTAGGGTACTTCCAGCACCTACTGCTACCGCTCCTGCCTGAATATACTCACTTGTATTATTAACATCAATCCCACCTGTTGGCATTAACGGAATATGTGGAAGTGGTCCTTTTACATCTTTAAAAAATCTTGGACCGACCACACTAGCAGGAAACACTTTAATCATGTCTGCTCCTGCCTCATATGCAGTTAATATTTCTGTTGGAGTAAACGCACCAGCAACCGAAACAGCACCATATCTTTTCGTCATTTCAATTGTTTCTTTTCTGACAGTGGGAGAGAATATAAATGATGCACCAGCCATCAATGCCGCCCGAGCAGTTTCAGCATCTAATACGGTACCAGCACCAACCATTACATCGTCCGCTAATTCGTTTTTTACTTTATCGATTAAAGTTAACACTTTAGGTGTTTCGACCGTTATTTCTAAAGATGTAACCCCACCATCACGTAAAGCTTTAGCTATTGGAATAATTGTTTCAGGAGTGGTTTTTCGCATCACTGCCACTACACCACTATCTAGCATTTTTGATAATACAGTCATCCAGTTCACCTACCTTTTTACATTAGTGTTTTCAATCACAGTCTATACTCCACTGTATGCCATAAATCCACCATCCACCGGAATACAAGTCCCGGTAACAAAACCACTCGCTTCTTCATCTACTAACCAAAGTAATGTTCCTAATAGATCTTCTGGTGAACCTAAACGGCGCATTGGTGTATGATCAATAATCTTTTGCATTCTAGGTGTTGGGGTGCCATCATCATTGGTTAGAAGTGGACGATTTTGATCGGTTAAGAAAAAACCTGGGGCAATGGCATTGACACGAACATTTGCTTCCGCCATATGGACTGCTAACCATTGCGTAAAATTATTGATCGCGGCTTTTGCTGCACTATATGCAGGCACTTTTGTCATTGGACTGGGTGCACTCATCGAAGAAATGTTAATAACGGTTGTTTTCCGTTCAACCATTCGCTCAGCAAAAATTTGTGTCGGAATTAAAGAACCAATAAAGTTCAAGTTAAAGACGGATGAAAACCCTTCCGTTGTCATATCAAAAAAGCTACGAATCGAGGGATCGGACAGATCTTCTTTATTAAACTTTTCCCCTGCAGTAGTACCGTCTGGATGATTTCCACCAGCTCCATTAATAAGTACATCAGTAGCACCATATGTCTGGAATACCTGTTGCTCTGCTGCAACTACCGCTTCCCGATCTAATACGTCACATCCTATCGCAATTGCTTCTCCACCTTTTGTCTTAATATCATGAACTACCTTTTCAGCTTTTTCTAATGTTCGATTTAATACAGCCACTTTCATACCTTGACGTGCCAATTCTTTTGCCATTTCTCCACATAAAACACCACCCCCGCCTGTGACGACTGCTACTTTATTTGATAGATTAGTGTGTATTGGTAACATAGTGTTCATCCTTTCGTTGCGATAATTCCAGTGCATCCCATAGCCCCCACAAATACATAATCCCAAGAGCTCGATCATATAAACCATAACCTGGTCGACATTGTTCATCCCAAATATGTCGCCCATGATCAGGTCTGACATATCCAGCGAAACCAATATCATGATAGGCCTGCACAATTTGGTTAATTGGTAATGATCCATCCTCGGTACGATGTGACGTTTCGATAAAATCGCCATTGTCAAATAATTTCACATTACGAATATGAGCAAAATGAATACGATCTTTAAATTCGTGTATCATGGCTACGATATCATTATCTTCTCGCACACCCAAAGCTCCGGAACACAAGGTAATACCGTTATATTTACTAGGTACTAGATTGACGATTTTTCGTAATCGCTCTTGTGTAGTAACAATACGAGGGAGGTCAAATATCTCCCATGGTGGATCATCAGGATGTATTGCAAGCTTGATATCATATTCTTCACAGATCGGAATTACTTTTTCGAGAAAATATCTTAAATTATCTAAAAGATCTTCTGTAGTAACATGCTGATATGCTGCAAATAAGTCCTTTAATGTTTCCAATCGCTCCGGCTCCCATCCTGGCATCGTGTAATCCGGATTGGCAGCAATTTTCCTAACTAAATCTAGCGGATCCATATCTGTTACTTTCGCTTTTTCATAAAATAATGCTGTAGATTGATCAGGTAACGAACCAAATAAATTAGTTCGCACCCAATCAAAAACCGGCATAAAGTTATAACAAATTACCTTTACATTAATCGAAGCTAAGTTTTTTATCGTTTCTATATAATTATTAATATAATAATCTCTTTCTCTATGACCTAATTTGATTGATTCATGAATATTAACACTCTCTACTACATCGAGGTGAAAATCATATGCATCTGCTTGTTTTTTTATAGCTTGAATACGTTCTGCAGGCCATATTTCCCCTGCTTGAATGTCATGCAATGCCCAGACAATTCCTTCAACACCTGGGATTTGTTTAATCTGAGGAAGTGTAACACTATCATTACCTTCACCAAACCAGCGAAAGACCATTCTCATCGTGTATACCTCCTCTTAGCTCAATAAATTGTGCGATTATGTTGATCATTTATCCTTGATTTTCGATAAAAATAAGTATTAATTTGATCACGCCATTCTCGCGCATTTGCTTTTTGTCTTTGCAACCGATCTTGCACATTTTCAAAACGATCTTCATCAATATATTGTTTTAAACTATCCCATCTTTCAATCAGACCATCCACTTGATTGAACCCTTTGAAATGGGTATCGTAAATATGTTGGATAACACTTTTTCCATTTTTTAACATATACTTGTATGGCACGTAATGGAAAAATAAAAGCAGTTCATCAGGACAATGCTCCAGGCTATTATATTTGGATTGGTTTGGTTCCTCATACTGTTCTGTATATCCTGTACCAGTTTCTTTGGTACGATCTACACCTATTCCATCTCGATCTGCAAAGTGATAGGTTCCCCATCTCGAATATTCATAGCCATCAATATTTGGTCCATAGTGAACTCCTGGTGTTACCATCCAGCCAACACCTAGAGGTGCCGTATAATTTTCGTAAATTTCCCATGAGTTTAATAACATATCTTCTATTGTTCCAATAATTGTTTCTGTATTACCAAAAGTTTGAATAATCCACTCTTGAGCAATTTCCTTTGCTGAAAGAGAAGGGTCCCATGTTAAGCGGCCATACCCGTAAAGATTTGCTTGCGCTAGTGTATTACCTGTCCAATTCTCATCATCACCTATATTGGAAACTGCTGAAATTCCGCTGTATTTATAAGGATGAATATTACCAGCCACAATTTCTTCTATACTACTGCCTTCACCTTTGATATGTGTATCAAATTGTAATACTTGTTTCCATTGTGGAATCAAATAGCAAAGGTCTATTTGTTGACCTGTATATTCTTGTGCTACTTGAAATTCTATTATTTGATTGGTGTTTGGCATGGCCCCTATCAAAGGAGAAACAGGTTCTCTTACTTGGAAATCCATTGGGCCATTTTTGATTTGTAAAATAACATTTTCATGAAAACGCCCATCTAATGGTTTAAAGTGATCGAATGCCGCTCTTGCGCGATCTGTTGAGCGATCTCGCCAATCTTGCAGACAATTATAAACAAAGCAACGCCAAACTACTTTACCATTAAATGGCTCTAATGCTTCCGCTAACATATTGGAACCATCTGCATGATCTCGATCATATGTAAAAGGGCCAGGTCGATGTTCGGAGTCCGCTTTGACAACGAACCCTCCAAAATCAGGAATATATTCATAAATCTCTGCTGCTTTATCTCTCCACCATTCTTTTACAGACTGATCTAGTGGATCTGCTGTTGATAAGCCACCGATCGCCATTGGACTGGCAAAGTTAATGCTTAAATATAATGTAACACCGTATGCTCTAAATATTTCTGCGATTTGTTTAATTTCTGGTAAATATTTTTTTGTAATAAAGTACGTTTCTTCTTTCCACACATTAACGTTATTAATAGAAATCGCATTAATCCCAACCGATGATAGATATCTGGCATAATCCTTGATTCTAGATTTATCCTGAACAATTTGGCCATTCTTATAAAATATCGAATTACCAGAATACCCTCTCTCTACACTTCCATCAAGATTATCCCACTGATTCAACATACGGAATTGATTTTTTGGTTGTTGAAAAATTTCAAGGTCACTTATATCCTTTTCCAGTTGTACTAAACGAATCAAATGATGCACTCCATATAATACCGCTCGATCCGAGTTACCAATCACTTTTAATTGATGATTGGAACTAGATAGAAGATAACCTTCATCATTGCTAGACTTTAACTTTTGGATTTGTGTTTCATTAAGTAAATTTCCAAGTTTCTCTATGGTACCGATTACAATTTTAGCTGTAGGATCTTCCCCCTTTACCTTTATTGCTTGGTTTAACATTTTTGATAATGCGAAATCTACTTCTACTTTTGCTGATTTAATGGCAGGTGTATCACCAAAAACACTAATTTCATTCATTAATAATTCATATTGTTTTATGTTTGAGATTGGACGATATTGCAACCACATATTATATTTAGTACGATTCATTTCAAATTCCTCCTTCATTATACAAAAAATTCTGGATATTCTTGTTTTAATTTATCTTTTTCAATATCTACTAGTTGCAGGTGATCTGTATTAGCTTGTTCAGCTAAATTAGTATCCTTTAAAGAAACTGCTTCAAATATCTTCCTATGTTGGGAGACTATAATATTCCAATCATGGTTTACGGATAATCGTAACAAACGTAGACGATCAAATTGGATATTCATACGTTTCACCATTTCCCATGTTCGGTTCTTGCCACATCCTCTATATAATAATTGATGAAATTCATCATCCAATTCAAATAAACGTTGAAACGATCCTTTTTCTAAGGAAAACTCTTGGAGTGTTAAATTAGATTCTAATTGTATTAAATCTTCTTCACTGATCATTTCAACTGCTTCTTTAACAATTGCTTTTTCGATATTTTCCCGAACAAATCGACCTTCTTCTACAAGTTTCAAATCAATCTTTGTCACAATAGTTCCGATCTGAGGATAGACACCTAATAACTCCTCTTGATTTAATTTTAAAAATGCCTCTCTGACGGGCGTTCGACTTACATCTAATTTTTCAGATATTTCTTTTTCAGATAACTTCGTCCCCGGAGCAATATCTCCGTTCATAATTTGCGCTTTTATAGTATCATATACGTAATCACGTGATGAGCCTCTGGTTCTTTGGTTTTGAGTAACCATTCCTACACCCTCTTTATACTAGTATGGTAGATTCATTATACTGTTTTTATTGACTTAATTCAACTTAAAAAAACAAAATAATTATCTAACTATATAATAACAAATGATTTTCTTATAATATATTTAGTCTTCCCAGAGCATGGTCCATTTTTGATCCTCTTCTAAAACAATAACTGGCTGATGGATTTCCAGATAGCCATATTTGCTTTCGTAAAAATAGATAACTGTTAACCTGTAAGCGGTTTGGGGAAAGTTGTTTTCTTGATCAAGCTGATAGCCTTTTATTTTTTCGGCATCAGTCACTTTAAATTCAAATGTATCTACTCCAAAGTGATCAAAGAATACATGAGCTCGATCTTGTATATAGCCCGTTTTATCAAACTTTTCTTTCATATGGGAATGAAATAATTCCCATGAATTTGAAAAATCCCCTTTTTGTTCATACTGATAAAATTCCTCTACGAAATTAATTACTTTTCGTTCTGTCGAGAAAAGTTGAATAAAGATATAAATCAATAAAGTTACAATTACACTTAACACTACCGTTAAAAAAAATAGATTAGGATAATTTTTAGAGTAATATCGCCTTTTTTTCAATTTAATCACCCAATTTTATAAATAGAATAAACTTCCTAGAAGCCTTTCTAAAGCATATTCAAAGAATTGTATATTATTATTCTCAATTACTAACAGATAAAATAGTTCTAATTACCCATTGAAATCGCTTTCTAAATTTTATATACTGAAAACGGTTACAGTAATAGTTGTTGTGTACATATACTGTTCATGCCAAGTTTGGTGTGAATCCATGTACAGTATTTTGATTCAAAATAGATTGTCCCCCTTTGCACCCTATTTAAATAGGGTGCCTTTTTTTTGATTAAATGATATAAATTGTGATCACCAGTCAATCTGTAATTCTAAAAATTCATAGATTAGACTTCCCTCTAATACTTAGAACAAGTTGTATTATTAAGAATTGAACTGAATGTGACATGTTTAGCAAAGATAATTGATATTAAGGAGGACGAAACTTGAATGAGACATCTACATAAAGTTGCAGAGATTGCTGAAGACTTTATAAATGAGCATAAGATACCTGGGTTTAGTTTGCAAATTGTTTCGAGAGGATACAGTATTTTCAAATTTGATTCTGGTTATTCAAACATAGAATTAAAAAGACCTTTTCAACAGAATACAGTTAGTCCAATAATGAGCATTTCCAAGAGCATTACATTTAGAGGAAAATACTGATTTTAGGATAGATACACCAATTATTGAGTATTTACCTTACTTTACTACAAAGAGTGGTAGATGCAACAAGATTACTTCTAAGCACATAATGAGTCATACTGCTGGTTTCCCAGATAATATATGGCTTGTGACGTTGCTGGACAAAGCTTTATTTGAATTTGCAAAAAAACTTCCAGAATACCAATTTATTTTTAAACAAGTTCCAAGCATTCATGATACTATTTTTAAAATAAAAAATAGAGAAGAAATCACGAAGTATTTTTCAAATATTGACTTAACATACCAACCAGGTGAAGGATGGTGCTATTGTACAGATGCATATGTTATTTTAGCTGATATATTAGAAAAAATAAGTGGTTTACATTGGGAAGAATATGTCATAAAAAAAATTTTAAAACCCATAAACATGGATAACACATACATAAATCCCTCAACGACTTCACTTCACAATATGAGTAATTACTATTTGTATGATAAATGTGATTATATAAAAATACCGACTCCCCATAATCCTTTAGGGGCACCTGTTGGATTTATCTACTCCACTGCAAATGATATGGCAAAATATTTAATTGCAATAATGGGAAATGAACAGAATGTTATTAGTCAAACGAGTAGAAGAAAGATGTTTTCTATGATTGCACAAAGAGAGTCTGGGTTAAGTTATGGTCTTGGTTGGAAAGTAAAAATAGTGCGAGAATTAAAAGTAATTGAACATGCAGGAGGTTATCCAGGAGTCAGTAGTTTTGCATCAATGATTCCAGATAAAAATTTTGGACTTATTATGTTATGCAATATTGGTGAAGCTCCTCTTCAAATACTATCAGATAAAATAAGCAAGATTTTTCGTCTCTAATATTTGGTGATATGTTCAAGATTGATTTCATTTCCAAATACGTTAGAAACGCTCAGAAAAATCTGAGCGTTTCTTTTATACTATTTGATGTTATTTCTTTTATTTTTCCACACTCTCTCAAATAGCGTTTTTTTAATGTATTTCTGCTGGTTTAACATATACTTGCTCGTTTTTGTGAAGTACTTTTGCTTTTAAGAATGGGATAACGTATCGGTCTAAACCAAAGCGACGTGCATTATATCCCGCTACGAGTAAGAATAATGTTAGTAAGATCATTTGGGCATTTGTGCTTACTGTTCCACTGAATAAGAAAGCAAAGTTCATGATAATTCCCATTAATGCTGCAAAATTAGTGAATACCCCGAGAATCAGTGCAATCCCAACCAAGAACTCGCCCCACATTACTACGAAAGTAAATATATCTGCACCTGGAAGAGCTACTGCTTCAAGAAAACCTGCCCACCAACCTTGTACTGCAGGATGATCGCCTGTCGCTTTACCGATTGCACCTTGGATAAATCCTCCGGCATCAAAACCACCTGTTATTTTACCCCAGCCACCTACTAACCATTGATAACCGATATACACTCGAATAAATGTTAAGATTCCTGCTATCAGTTTATTATTTCTTAATAAATTTACAAACATTTTATACACTCCTCTACTTGTTTTTGTTTAACATTTCACATGATAAGTTATAAATTAATTTGTTTCGGCAATTACTGCTTTTGTTTGGGTTCTTCTTTCCTGTACAAAATTACGAATAAATGGGATTACATATCTGTCTGCTCCAAAGCGTCCTGCATTGTACCCTGCGACTAAAAGAAATACTGTTAACAAAATCATTTGACCATTAGTGCTTACAGTACCACTAAATACAAATGCAAAGTTCATCATAATTCCCATCAATGCTGCAAAATTTGTAAACAGCCCAAGAACAAGAGCAATACCTACTAAAAACTCTCCCCACATTACAAGAAAAGTAAATAAATTTTCTCCCGGTAATGCAACACTTTCTAAGAATGCTGCCCACCAACCTTGTACCGCTGGATGATCGCCTCCTGCTTTTCCGATCGCTCCTTGTAAATATCCTGATGCATCAAAACCTCCCGTAATTTTACCCCAACCTGCCGTCATCCATTGGTACCCTAGATAAATACGAATAATTGCTAATACACCGGCAACATAACCATTTTTCCTTAAAAATTCAACAAACATTTTACTCACTCCTTTTTATTTGTTCAATGATTCACATTTATTTGTGTGAGTGTTTATCTTTATTACACTTACATCATATCATCTGGTGGTAAACTTATTCAACCATTATGTTCAACATTTCACATTTCGTTCAATTTTGTGTGTCTAAATTGTGACAACAGGATTATGCCTTTACCGTTTAAGCTAACGTGATCATAATCTGTGCGACCGTTGATAAATGAAGAAACAGTATCTATCAGAGATTGTTTCTTCTTATCTACTAATTATCTTGCACAAACATCCTTATGAACTACCCGTTCTTCATCATCTGGTGTATATGGAACGGAATAGTCAAAGTTTTGCATATCTTGATCGATATCACTGGTATACCGATTATCATCTGCCTCCGTAGTATGATAACTTTCTATTTCCTCTTCTTCATTTAGTGTCTCATCTAATTTTTGGTCTACTTTATCTTCTAGTTCTTCTTCATCATTTGCAATCCTCGTACCATTTTGCACATATTGATCCGTTTTAATCATATCTCTTGAATTATGAAGAGCATAAGGATATTGTTGAATCGCATTGTTATTAAAAACAGTACCTCCATCAAGGTAGCTTTTGACAAACCATCCTATACCTATTAATAAGATAATACCTAGTGCAATTGTTATATAAATTTGCATTGAATCTTAATTGTTTTTCAGGATTCTCCCCTCCAAGCATCACTTCATTCATACTACTAAATTACCATTGAAGTATAAACAAGTAAATAAATCCTGATAAAGTTCGCTATTTTTAAATAATAAATAATAGAAAAAAGTGCGACATTTTTAGCCACACTTTTTACAACACTACTATACATGGTTTGCAAAACTTTGCTTAACTTGTTTTAAAACATCATCCCCATTACGATCCCATAACGATTGATTAATAATTTCTACTTCAATCGGACCATAATAACCTGTATCTTCCACTGCTTTTCTCATTCTATTTATTTCAATGACGCCCTCACCCATCATCGCGCGTCCTTTAAACATATCTGCCATTGGCACTTTCCAATCAGAAACATGAAAGCCTAGAATTTTTCCCTTTGCTCTTTCTATTTCATGATAAAGATTTGGATCCCACCATACATGGTAAACATCGACGATCACACCAACTTCATTTGCACTATATTTTTCGGCAATTGTAGTTGCTTGGTTTAATGTATTAATAACGGAGCGATCGGCTGCAAACATCGGATGTAACGGCTCAATAGCAAGCTTTACTCCATGATCTTTCGCATATGGAACTAACTTGTCAATGCCTTCAGCCACCTGTGCTCTTGCAGTGTCGATATCTTTATCAGCACTCGGACCGCAAACAAGTACAAGTGTGTCTGTTCCTAATTCAGCCGCTTCTTCAATGGCTCTTTTATTATCGTCTATTTTTTCTGCTCGTTCTTTGGCAGTTGCAGCTGGAAACATCCCACCTCGACAAACACTTGAAACTTGCAGTCCTGCATCTTGGATTAATCGTTTTGATTGTTTGAGACCGATTTCTTCTATTTTATGACGCCACACTGAAATCCATGATATATCATGACGTACACAACCTTCGACAGCTTCTTGGAGGTTCCATTGTTCTGTCGTAATTTGATTGAGACTAAGACGATTCATTAATTTATCATCTGTCATCGGTTACCCTCCTGTTTCACACCTGCTAATTCAAGTGCCAGTTGCATTCTTTTTGTTGCCATTTCTGGATCTCTGAGCAGTCCTGCCTCGTCAGCCATTACAAATAGATCCGATAAATGAACAATAGACCGCGCACTTTCTTTTCCGCCAATCATACGGAAGTGATCCTGATGACCGTTTAAGTATGCCATAAAGACAACACCTGTTTTATAGGAAAAGGTTGGTGCTTGGAAGATATGACGAGATAATGGTACTGTTTTTTCCAATAGCTGATCATATTTTTGAAGATCTCCTGCATCTAGCGCATGCATAGCTGCTGCCGCCGCTGGTGCTATCGCATCAAAGATTCCCAATAAGGCATGACTGTATCCTTTTTGATCACCTTTAATTAATTCTGGATAATTAAAATCATCCCCTGTATACATGCGCACACTATCTGGTAAACGTCTACGCATTTCTATTTCCTTTTGATCATCCAGAAGTGAGATTTTAATTCCATCTACCTTTGATTCATTGTCACGAATAATTTGTAGACAAACATCCATGGCCTCATCTATGTCTTGATGACCCCAGTAACCTTTTAATGCGGGGTCAAACATATCACCTAACCAGTGTAAAATAACGGGCTCTGAAACATTTTGTAAGATTTTATTATAGACGCGTTGATAATCTTCTGGTCCTTTTGCACATGCTGCAAGTGCACGACTTGCCATTAAGATAATTTTTCCGCCCTCACCTTCGACAAAAGAGACCTGTTCTTCGTATGCTTGTTCAACATCCTCTAAGGTAACAGTTGAAGAAACTTCTAGATGATCTGTCCCAACACCACTTGCGATGTTACCACCAACAGATTTAGCTTCTTTAATCGAACGAGATATTAGTTCTTTAGCGCCTTCCCAACTTAATCCCATTCCACGTTGTGCAGTATCCATTGCTTCAGCAACTGAAAGTCCAAGTGACCACAAGTAATGACGGTATGCCATCGTTTTATCCCAATCAATTTGCGAATGTAATGTTGGATCCGCATCAGCTAATGGATCTGCCACCACATGTGCAGCTGAATAAGCTGTTCTTTTTTGAAAAGGTTTATCTTTTGGTATGTCAAAAGGTGTGAATGGACTAGTTTCATATGCGTACAACTTGCGATCTTTGTTTGGTAAAATTAGCTTTGTCACTTTAGTACCTCCTTACAATCTGATTTCTGGTACATCTACCCAACGTCTTTCTTCCCAAGATTTTAAGCCAAGGTCAGAAAGTTGCGTGCCTTTTGCACCTTCTAATAAATCCCACGGGAATTCCGCGTCCTCAACTACGTGCTTAAGAAATAGTTCCCATTGTACTTTGAATCCATTATCAAACACATCATTTGTCGGTACTTCCTGCCATTGTGCTTCAAAATCAAACGGATTTTCAATGTCTGGATTCCAGGTAGGTTTCGGTGTATTCACACGATGTTGTATTTTACAATCACGTAGACCTGCTACTGCACTACCTTCCGTTCCATCAACCTGAATCGTTAATAAATCATCGCGATTTACACGTACTGCCCAAGATGAATTTGCTTGTACGACAACACCATTCTCTAATTCAAATGTACCGTATGCAGCATCGTCTGCTGTTGCTTTGTATCTATCTCCGTTTTCATCTACACGCTCTGGAATATGTGTCGCACCTAAACAGGATACAGACTTGACATTTCCAAATAAATTATCAATCACATAACGCCAATGGGCAAACATATCAACGATAATACCACCACCATCTTCCTTGCGATAATTCCATGATGGACGCTGGCCTTCCTGCCAATCTCCTTCAAACACCCAATAGCCAAATTCCATTCTAACCGACAACATTTTTCCAAAGAAGCCTGAATCAATAAGACGTTTTAACTTTAATAAACCAGGTAAGAATAATTTATCTTGAACTACTCCATTTTTCACTCCAGCTTCTCTTGCTAATTTTGCTAATTCAACTGATCCTTCTAAATTAGTAGCTGTAGGTTTTTCACAGTAAATATGTTTCCCTGCTGCAATCGCCTGTTTAATACTATCTGCGCGGCGAACGGTTGTCTGTGAATCAAAATAGATCACATTATAGTCATCAGCAAGAGCTGCATCTAAATCTGTCGAATAACGTTCAATCCCATGCGCTTCTGCTAACGCTTTCAATTTCTTCTCATTTCTACCGATCAAGATTGGATCTGGCATTAACGTATCTTCATTTTTTAATAATACGCCACCTTGTTCTCTAATCGCTTTAATTGAACGAATTAAGTGTTGATTCGTCCCCATTCTTCCAGTTACACCATTCATAATAATTCCGATTTTTTGCTGCGCCATTTTGTTTTCCCCTTTCAATTGCTAAGATACATCTATGGTAACGCAATAAAAAAAATCCGTCTTATTAATCTAAGAACGAATTTCTTAAAATCGGAAATGAATTATTGATGAGATTACTGGCAACTTTTAATGATTTACTGGCAACTCTGCTTTTGATTGGTCCGATATTTATTAGGGGATATCGCTGTTATGTTCTTAAATGCTCGATAAAAAGTGGATATGGACTCGAAGCCGACTTCAAAACAAATTGATGCAATGTCTTTATCCGTCTCCACTAACATTTTTTTAGCTAAACGCACTCGAACCTCTGTTAAGTATTGAATCGGAGTCATATTAAATGTTTCCTTAAAAATAGTGTTCATGTGTCGTGTACTAATTCCTAATCTTGAAGCTAAATCTTCAGCATGGATCCATTCATAGTAATGCGAATCGATATAATCTCGCAATCTGTCCGCTCTAAGCGTATTAGCGTCTTTCGTTTCCCCATCTTTTTCACCACGTGATATCAATAACAGTAATTGAGATAAATAGATTTTTAACGCCATCTCCTGATGAATACTTTGATTTGCTTGTTCATAAAGCATCGTACGTAATAATTGCCGGATCTCACTACTATTAAATGGATTCAATCCGATGAATTTTGATTCAAACAATGAGTTTTCGAATAACTTTTGATTGGTAGAATTAATCACACGTTTGTCAAAAGCTAAAACTAATACTGTTAATTTATGATCAGACACGATCGCATGTGGTGTTAATGGTGTAATAAACGTTAAGTGATCTTGTTCAAGTTGATATTCTTTTCCATTTAATCTAATCTTCCCTGTACCTTCCAATGTGTAGATTAATTGATATACCTGATGATGGTGTTCTTCAATTCGGTCTCCTGCAAGGTGCTTGCTTTCATATAATTGAATACCAAACGGTTCTATGAAAATATCTTTTAGCATACACTTCCCCCACTTATCCGATTTCTTTGTATAATTTCTAGTTATTTATCAAGCGATACTGCGAAAATTAGGAAGTTATGATATATTCTATTATAATGTATTTTATTTTAAAAAAGCAAAAAGTGAGGAGAATTAAATATGAAAACCTTAGTTTCCGTTGTGTTAGTCGGAATCGGTGGATATGGAAACGTCTATTTAAAAAGTCTTTTCGATAAAGGAAATGAAAGCGCATTAGTCAAAGGTGTTGTAGATGTTGCACCAGAAAGATCGAACTATTATCAAGAAATCAAAGAAAGAAAGATTCCTATCTTTGATTCATTAGAAGATTTTTATATGGAGAATAAAGCCGATTTGGCGATCATTTCAACACCAATTCATTTACATAAGGATCAAGCGTGTCTTGCGATGGAAAAAGGTAGTCACGTACTTTGCGAAAAGCCTGCTACCGCGAATCCTGACCATTTAGAAGAAATGATTAAAACTAGAGATCGTACAAATAGAAAGTTAGCCATTGGATTCAATTGGTCATTTACGGATTCTGTTCAAGATTTGAAACAAGATATACTCAAAGGGCAGTTTGGCAGACCTTTAAGAATGAAAAGTCTCGTATTGTGGCCACGTAATGCGGACTATTTTAATCGCTCTGGTTGGGCAGGTAAAAAATTCAGTCCAAATGGTGACATGATATTTGATAGTGTTGCTAATAATGCTACAGCTCATTTCTTGCATCATTTATTATATTTATCTGGTGATAAAATTGAAAAAAGTGCTGAAATTGATCAAATTTCTGCCGAATTATATCGTGCAAATCCGATTGAAACATTTGATACTTGCGCCGTCCATTTACATACCAAAAATGATGTGGAGATTATTTACCTTGCATCACACGCTGTGGCGGATGAGCATCGACCTAAGTACAAGCTTGAATTTGAGGATGCTACTATTACGTATCATCCAGATGGCGAGAGAAGTGAAATTGTAGCAAAATGGCATGATGGAAAAGAAAAAATATACGAGGATCCTGAGAAAAATCATTTAGCAAAGTTAGGGGTCATGATAGAAGCAATCCAATCTGACGATCAAAGTATATTATGTGGACCAGAAGCTGCAAAAGCACATGTTCAGGCAATTTATGGCATGCATCAATCAATAAAAGACATACCAACTTTCCCGGCACATTGGATAGCATATAATGAAGAAACCAAATTAACCACCGTCCAGGGACTGGATGAAACCTTAACACAATGCTACCACCAATTTTGTTTACCAAATGACCTGGGCATTGAATGGAGTAAAGCAGGAGATATTGTGAAGTTATAAATCGAGACTTAAACCAGTGGGAGATTTTTTCTCTTAATTACGCACTAAAACAATCCGAACGTTGTTAGCGTTCGGATTTAACTTATTTACTTCGATGTTGATTCAAGTCTTTTTCACATCTCAGTTAATTCTATTTTTTGTAGACTGTTCCTTATTTCTTGAAGAGATTTACCCATGTTTGCTTCCACTGCGGCAATGTAGCTTCCTTCTACAAGTGGAATATGGTCTGCTAGTTGGACATTGGCAGACTCAGAGAATTCGATTGCCATTTCGGCATTCATTTTTGCACTACCTAAATCGTACATTAATAACACACCATTACCGTTGTCTACTTGAGTAATTGCATCGATAATTTTTTCCATACTCGTTCCAATTTGATTGTCATCTGTTCCTGCTGCTACTGCAATTGGTACTCCGGTTATAACTTGCTTAATAAGCTCGAAAACACCATCACCTATCTTTGGGCTGTGAGAAATGATAACAAGACCTACTTTATCTGACATCATTTCAATTCCCCACTTCTATTACTGCTACCAATGCTTCAAAAATATAAAACGATGACATTGAACCGGGGTCCACGTGCCCTAGTGTTCTTTCTTTTAAATAAGAAGCTCTTCCTTTTGTAGCAACCATCTCTCTGGTATCTTCAATTGTGGCCTGACAAGCTTCAATCATTTCCTCCCAATCTTCTACGTTTTCTGATGCTAAAAATTCAGCGACTTGATACCAAACATCATACATTGTCTTTTCACCAAATTCTGCATTCCCTCGCATTTTAATACCTGCAAGTGCTGCATCAATCGCCTCTTTGAAATTTTGCTGATTGACTTCTTTATCCTGTAATGCCATTGACATTTTTAAAAAAGCGGTTCCATATAATGGACCTGAAGCACCACCAACTTTAGCTGTTAACGTCATTGCTGCCGATTTTAAAACATCTGCAACCGAATCGTATTCTGTATCATCAATTTTATTTACAACTTCATTGAAGCCTCGTGCCATATTAATTCCATGGTCACCATCTCCAATTGCTTGATCTAAAGCTGTTAACTGTTCCTTGTTTGCTTCCATCCTTTTCTGAATTTCCTGCATCCATTGTTTTGTTTGTTCAACTGTTAAAATAATCATATTGTATTGTACTCCTTCTTCGTTCTTTTTTAATTAAACTCTAAATGCTTTTGCCTGTGAAATAGCATTTAACCCATCTTTTAATTGATCATCTACTTTCAGCAGGGTGATAGAAAAACCAGACATTTCTAGAGCAGTCATATATTCACCAACCCATTTATTATAAATTGTAATCCCTTTTTCGGCTAATAATTTTGCCACATGTCGATAAACGATATACAACTCCATCTCAGGTGTTGCTCCCATACCATTAACCATCACTGCTACTTCACTATCTTGATAATCGATATCTGCTGTAATTTGGTTAAGTAATCTTTCTACTATTTTATCAGCTGATTGTAGTGGCACACGTTCAATACCAGATTCACCATGTATACCTATACCTATTTCCATCTCGTTATCATCTAACGCAAAACTTGATTTACCTGCCGCAGGAACTGTACACGCAGATAAGGCAACCCCCATGGAACGTACATTAGCAATGACTTTTTCTGCTGCAGCTCTCACTTCTGTTAAACTAGCTCCTGATTCAGCGATTGCACCTGCTACCTTATGAACAAAAACAGTACCAGCAATGCCGCGACGTCCTGTAGTAAAAGTACTGTCTTCCACTGCTACATCATCATCAACGATAACTTTTTCTACGTTAATTCCTTCTACTTCTGCTAATTCCGCTGCCATTTCGAAATTCATTACGTCACCGGTGTAATTTTTAATAATCAGTAATACACCTTCCCCACTATCCACCGCCTTAATTGCTTCATAAACTTGATCAGGAGTTGGTGAAGTAAAAACTTCTCCTACCACTGCGGCATCGAGCATTCCTTGTCCAATATAGCCGGCATGTGCAGGCTCGTGTCCGCTTCCTCCACCACTTACTAAACCTACTTTACCTTTAATCGGTGCATCCTGTCTGACTAACACGGTTGTATTATCAATTCGTTTGATAGAATCTGAATGTGCCGTTACAATACCATCTAACATTTCTTCTACTACTTGATCGACATTGTTAACCACTTTTTTCATAACGGATCACCTCAATTTTTAGTATAGTTTCATCGTAAACAAAATCGAATAAAATTACCAGAAAATAACGGTTCCAAAATGACAAAGTTTTTCTGGACACTTTTGTTGGGTTATTGGACACTTTTCGTCATTTGTTGGACACTTTTTCTACTTTATTGGACGCTTTCAAGATTTTATTGGACACTTATTAACATTTATTGGACACTTTAACTATTCCAACGATCAGAAAAGCCGTGAGATGTTATCTCTCACGACTTTGTTGGATGAACTGCTTCGTAAATGAATTGTTCTAATTCTGCTGTATAATTTTCTGTTTCCTGATCTGACCAGTTTAACTGTTTCGCCATTTCAGCTATCACTGCCGCTTTCTCTTGTTTAACCCTGTCAATATCAAAGAATAAAGCACCTGTTCTACGAATAAAGAAGTCAATCGGCTTACATGCCGCTTCATATTCAATACTGTAGTTAAGCATCGCATTGGTCACTGGATTGATTTTCGTATCTTCTTTAACTTGCTGATAATAATCAAAAACAACCGGCACATTAGATCCATATCGTTGAACAAGCAATTCCGCATCTTTTTCTGATAACCCTAAATGTATACCTTTAGCCAATTGCTCTTTTTTATATTCGATAAACCCTGTAGATCCACCAACATCTCCACCTGACAATGGTAAATGTTTCGTATCACTAGGATAGAACACTTTTTGTTCTGATTTCACCATTTTGTCGCGAATTACATTTACGACGTCTTCTGCCATTTTACGGTAACCGGTCAGTTTCCCACCAGCAATCGAGATTAATCCTGAGTTTGATTCAAAAATTTCATCTTTACGTGAAATTTCAGACGGATCTTTGCCCTCCTCAAAAATTAATGGACGTAATCCAGCCCAGCTAGACTCGACATCATCTGCCGTAATTTGAAGGTTAGGAAACATAAATTCGATTGCTTGAATAACGTAATCCCGATCAGATTCCGTCATGGTAGGATGGGCAATGTTTCCTTCATAAACGGTGTCTGTTGTTCCTACATATGTTTTACCTTCCCTCGGAATTGCGAAAACCATTCTTCCGTCTGGCGTATCGAAATAAATAGCCTGTTTTAACGGAAAACGAGATTCATCAAATACCAAATGAATTCCTTTGGTTAAGCGAAGTCTTTTGCCTTTTTTGGAATGATCTTTATCTCGAAGCGTGTCAACCCATGGACCTGCAGCGTTTATAACATACTTCGCTTCTAATTCATGTATTTCATTTGAGAGTTGATCCTCGATTTGAACACCTTTAACTCGCTCATTCTCATAAACAAGTTCTTTTACTTTGGCATAATTTAAAGCAAGTGCACCATTCTCGACAGCCTTTTTCATAACTTCCATCGTCAAACGGGCATCATCTGTACGATATTCAACATAATAACCTGCACCCTTTAAACCTTCACTTTTTAACAATGGCTCTCGCTTCAATGCTTCCTCACGCCCAAACATTTTACGTCGCTCCGATTTTTTCACTCCAGCAAGAAAGTCATAAACACGTAACCCTATATTTGTAGATATAGGACCGAACGTACCACCTTGGTAAAAGGGAAGCATCATCCACTCGGGAGTAGTAACATGTGGGCCATTTTCATAAACGATTTCTCTTTCTTTACCTACTTCTGCAACCATCTTCACTTCGAATTGTTTTAAGTATCGTAATCCACCATGAACCAATTTTGTAGATCTGCTTGATGTACCTGCTGCAAAATCCTGCATGTCCACTACTGCTACTTTCAGTCCTCTTAGGGTGGCATCAAGAGCAATACCTGCTCCTGTAATGCCTCCTCCAATAATAATCATATCAAGAGAGGTTGTTTTTATGTTATCGTATGTTTCTAGTCGTCTTTTACTTGATAAAGTCATAGATTACGCCCCCGCGGTTCATTTTGTTATTTAAATACTCTAGTCGCTTCTACTGCTTTTTTCCAACCGTTATATAAATCAATTCTAGTTTCATTTGACATCTGACTATCAAAGCGTTTATTAATTTGCCATTGACTATTTATCTCTTCTCTATCATTCCAAAATCCTACTGCTAAACCAGCCAAATATGCAGCCCCTAGTGCAGTGGTTTCTATTACTTCAGGTCTTTCGACAGGTACATCCACTAGATCACTTTGAAATTGCATTAAAAAGTCATTGGCAACAGCTCCGCCGTCTACTCGTAATGATTTAACATAAGTATTTGAATCTTCGATCATCGCATTTAACACATCTTTAGTTTGATATGTCAAGGATTCTAAAGTGGCTCGGATGAAATGTTCTTTCGTTGTTGCTCTTGTTAAACCGAACATGGCACCTCTTGCGTCACTGTCCCAATAAGGCGTCCCTAAACCAACAAACGCTGGTACTAGATAAACACCTTCCGTTGATTCGATTCTGCGAGCATATTTTTCAGTATCTTTAGCAGATTTAACCATTCTTAAACCATCTCTTAACCATTGAACAGCAGAGCCAGCTACAAATATACTGCCTTCCAAGGCATACTCAATTTTCCCGTCTACTCCACACGCTAAGGTAGTTAACAAACCATGATCAGACCGAACAGGCTCTTCCCCAGTATGCATTAACATAAAACAACCAGTGCCATACGTATTTTTAACCATTCCTTTTTCGAAGCAGGCTTGACCAAATAAGGCTGCTTGCTGGTCTCCTGCTGCTCCAGCAATCGGAACATTTTGACCAAAGAAATGGTAATCAATTGTTTCTCCATATACTTCTGAAGACGATCTTACTTCTGGCAGCATACTCTTTGGTACACCAAGAATGTCTAACAGCTCGTCATCCCATTTGAGTTCATAGATGTTATACATTAATGTTCTTGAAGCATTCGAGTAATCTGTCACATGAACTTTGCCACCAGTCATCTTGTAAATAAGCCATGTATCGATGGTTCCAAATAGTAATTTTCCTTGATCTGCTTTTTCTCTTGCACCTTCCACATGATCCAAAATCCATTTTACTTTTGTTCCAGAGAAGTATGCATCCACGAGTAAACCTGTTTTTTGACGGAACGTATCCTGGTAGCCTTGTTCTCTCAATTCTCGGCAAATATCCTCTGTCTGTCGTGATTGCCAAACAATCGCCTTGTAGATTGGCTTACCAGAATCTTTATCCCATACCACTGCTGTTTCTCTCTGATTCGTGATACCAATACTAGCAATTTGTGAAGCTTCGATATCCGCTTTTCTGATTACTTCAGCAATACATGCTAAAACAGATGTCCAAATTTCATTTGCATCATGCTCCACCCAGCCTGAGTTCTGAAAAAATTGTTCGAACTCTCTTTGAGCTACCTCTACAATTTCTCCTTTTTGGTTAAATATGATTGCTCTCGAACTTGTCGTACCTTGATCAATCGATAAAATGAATTTCTCCATAAGAACCCTCCTCTTTTTAAAAACATTTCCCAACTAACCAGAAGACGAAACGATATGTGAGAATACTTTGGTCATTTGATGTATAAAAAAATCCACACAACTTGTTATATTCTCCGATAATAATGAAGAATATATACGTAGCTGTGTGGACTCCTTGTCTCCGGCACATTTTTTAACTTGTAGTATATGTTTATCGTATTACAAAATCTCCATTATTGTCAATCCGAATCAGTGAAAAATGATTAAAGTTCTACCACAATTTTATGTTGATTATCGTGAAGCTTATCATTTACTTTTATAGTTCGTTGCTCTGTCTTAGGTAAATGTAATGTAACTTGATCAAATGGAAGCTTATAGTCTCCAGCTATTTCAGTCTTAATATCGACTAATTGCTCGTCACATGCCATTTTCACCTTAATGTACGTATATTCTCCATCTTGATAATTCATTGTATTTCCATCATCTTCATAGATCCATTCCTCTATTTCACCAGTATGTCGGAAAGGAAATAATAACAAACCGCGTTCCTCTTTGTTATCGTTAAAGCTTATTTCCCCATCTCTAATTGGTAAAATCGACCCAGCCTGAGCATACATTGGAATTTTATCTAAAGGTGCTTCAACAGTTAAGTCTGTGCCACCCTCGTAATATTGATCTGAATCAAGTTCATACCAGCCGTGCTGATTTTCAGGTAAATATACGTCTCGCTCAGTTGCACCTTGTTCCACTACATTACAAATTAAGAGTTTCTCCCCTAATAAGAAATCATCATTCTCTGCGAAAGTCGATTTATCCTGATCAAAATGATAAAGGGTTGGTGTCAATATTGGTTTATAATCTTTATGGGCTTGGTGTACAGTTTGATAGATAAAAGGAATCCACTTCACGCGCTCTTTCATTAATCCACGGATCAAATCTAGGTATTCTGGATACATCCATGGTACGTTAACTGTTTTGTCCTCATTCCAGGAATGAATCGTAAAGCGCGGATGGAAAATACCATTTTGAATCCAACGGATCAGTAATTCCGGATCAGGTGCTTTACCTGAGAATCCACCGACATCATGCCCAAAATTATAGACACCACTCATACTTAAGCTGAGGCCCATTTTGATATTATATCTAATCGTTTTCCATTCCGTGAAATTATCACCTGACCATGTTTGCACATACTTTTGCATTCCTGCTGCACCGGAACGTGATATTAGATATGGTCTTGTGTTCGGATAAAATTCTCGCTGTGCTTCATATGATGCCTTCATCATCAGCATCGTTTGAATTGGTTTGATATAGCTTACAGGGATTGTATTGCCAAACCCATCTGCTTTCGCTCTTTCATCCCAAATTTCATATTCGTTATTGTCGTTCCATGTCGAGTCGATTCCAAATGAAAATAGTTGTTCTTTGATTTTTGCTTTCCACCAATCAAATGCCTCTTTATTTGTGAAATCTAAATAGGATCCAATATCATCCCAAAACTGCGAAATTTCAGGTTGATCCGAATCGTTTGCCTTAATGAAAAAATTCTTTTCAGCTAGTTCATCGTATAAAGGATGGTCCTTTAACAATACTGGTTTGATATTGGCACATAAATTGATGCCATTTTCATGAAAATTATCGATCATATTCGTTGGTGATGGTATTTTTGAATAATCCCAATTAAATACGTATCGTTTGTCTCCAATGCTTGTATAGCCGGAAGATAACTGAAATGAATCACAAGGTATATCGAATTCTTTACACGAATCCACAAATTTCTTTAATTGCTCCTGAGCATCTGGAGCATCTGTATAAGTCATTGTCGATCCAGAATAACCTAGACTCCATTTTGGTGGCATAATCGTTTTACCAGTAAGCTTGGAAAAGGATTCAACTACTTCCTTCACGCGTGGGCCAAGTATGAAGTAATAATCTAAATCGCCTTTTGCGGCATGATAATATCGGTACAAACCATGATAGTTGTCTAATTCATTTCCCAAATCAAAAACGGAATCACTATAATTATCATAATATAATCCGTAAGCAATCTCTGTTTGTTCATTATAAGTTATATAATAAGGAATGTGCTTATACAACGGATCCGTATTTTCCGCATCATAGCCCATAGCATCGATCGTTTTCATTCGATATCGTTTTCCAACTTTATTAAAGGGACCACCTTTTTCACCTAGACCATAATAATTATCCTGTTTATCTCTTTCCAAATAATGATAAACACCAGTCCCTAAACTATCGTTAAAATTATAATTTTGAGTCTTTCTGTCATTTGCAATATTGATCCATTGATTGTTCACCTTCGTAAACCACTGGAATTTCAATCCTGCTAGTTCAATTACAACTCGTAATCGATTGGTGTAAATTTCTACTTCTTTCTCTCCTCGAACGATCTCAAAAGCTGGTAAAGAAAAAGGAGATAAATCCGATTTTTCACGACCTTCTGCACTTACATCTTCAGCACCAGGAGTAATTGTCCATGTTCGTTTTAAAAGTGGGTGATCCTCTTTGGGGATAAACACTCTAAAAACATCTTCTTCTAATATATATACGTGTGCCTCTATTTCATTTGATTTCAATGTTACTGTATTATTTTCAACGGTATCTACTTGGAAATGTACATCTTTTATCATCTTTAAACCTCACTTTTTTTCATTACATTAACCCGAATAATCTTGGGATTAATAAACTGATCCACTCAAAATACGTAACTAACAATAATGCTATTACCATCGGAATATATAATTTAAACAATGGTCTTATTACAGATTCAATGGAAACATTTGCAACACTACTACCTACGAATAAAGCACTACCAACAGGTGGTGTTGTTATTCCAATACATAAGTTAAATATTAATATTACACCAAAATGAACAGGATCGATTCCTATATTCGTTGCTATTGGTAGAAAAATAGGCGTAAAAATTAAAATTGCTGGCGTGATATCCATAAAGATCCCAACTGCTAATAAAATGATGTTCATTAAAAGCAAAATAATGATTGGATTATCAGATATCGAAAGTAATAAATCTGTTATTTGCTGTGGAATTCCTGCATAGGCCATTACCCATGACATAATAGAAGATGCTCCAACTAAAAATAGCACAATACCAGTCATCACTAGCGTATCTTTTAAAACAATAGGGAAATCTGATATTTTAATTTCTCTATAGAACGCAGCTAAAATTGCAGAATATAAAACAGCAACTGCTGCACCTTCTGTTGCAGTAAAAATCCCAGCTACAATCCCTCCAATAACCACGACGATTAAAGAAAGACTTGGAAGTGAGTCAAAAACTACTTTAAGACCTTGTTTAAACGTGACCTTATCTGCTATCGGATACTTTTCTTTTTTTGCGATGAAATAGGCAACGATCATAATCGATAACCCCATTAAAATACCAGGTAAATATCCTGCCATAAATAGTGCTGAGATTGATGTACCACCACTTACTAATGAATAAACGATAAAAGCTGTGGTAGGCGGAATTAACAACCCTGTCGGTGCAGATGCAATATTTACAGCAGCAGAAAAGGACGGGTCATATTTTTCCTTTTTTTGCAGCGGCGTCATTACACTACCGATTGCTGCTGCAGAAGCTACTGCTGAACCTGAAATAGATCCAAATAACATATTCCCTACAACATTCGTATGGGCTAAAGAACCAGGCATTCGACCAACAAAAAGTTTTGCTAAGTTTATTAATCGAATAGCAATCCCACCATTGTTCATGATACTGCCAGATAACATAAAAAAGATGATGGCAAGAAGTGTAAAGCTATCTATACCTTCAAATAACTTTTGCGCCGCAGTAAACGTAATAATATCTAAAGGTACTAAAGTTAATGCCGCTAATAAGGAAGAAATTCCGATTCCAACAGAGATAGGCACACCTATCACTAACATAATAAAAAAGGATCCAAATAATACGATTGTTGCTAATAAACTGGTATCCACCTTATTCACCTTCTCCCTGATTAGTTTGGAAATAATTTTTTACGTTTAATAATTTGTACAAAATAATAAGCACGCCGCTGATCGGTAAAATTGTATAAACAATTCCTTTTTGTATTCCTAGTATTGGCGTAGTTTGAGCCATTGTTGTGTTTACTGCATCGATACCACCCTGCAACAAAATAACAACAGCAAAAAATACGACGAAAAGGTCATTAATAATAGTAATGATTAATTTTCTGCTACCTGATAATTTATTAGTAACAAACGTTAATGCTAAATGTTTATTTGATCCAAAAGCATAACAAGCCCCTAAAAGAGACGTCCACACTAATAAAAACCCTAACAATTCATTCGTAAATGTACTTGGATTTTGCAGAACATAACGAGTAAAAACCTGCCAAAGAGCTCCTAATACCAGAACAACTAATAAGAAGGAAGCGACTATTAAAATTGTACGGTCCAACACCTTTTTTATTTTATCTACCAACATGGAGTATATTCTCCTTTTTTTGTTATGATTTATCATTAAAAGAACTAACTTTCTGTCACTCTAACTGAACGCCAAAATCCTTTAATCTAGTTCTATCCAACTTCACAAAATAAATGTATGAATAGAGACACTCGAAAAGAGCGTCTCTATTTTTCAAAAATTATTGATCAAGTTCATTAATTGCATCAATAATTTCAGCTAATTTTTCGTCTTTTTTCATTTCCTCATGTAACGGTTGTACTGCTTCAATAAACGGTTCTTTATCTACTTCGTTGAATTCAACACCCATTTCTTTTGCTTCGGTAACAGCTTCTTCAAGGGCTTTATTCCATAGTTCCGTATGTTCTTTTCTTGTTTCATCTGCTGCTTCATTAAAGGCTGTTTTTTCCTCTTCTGATAAGCTATCCCATAAATCTGTACTTACAATTAAAATATCTGGAATATTTGTATGTTCAGAATAGGAGAAGTTTTTAGCAACCTCGCCATGCTGTCCTGTTGTTAAGGCAGTAGGATTACTCTCAGCACCATCAATAACACCTTGCTGTAAAGATGTGTAAATTTCGTTATAGCCTAATGGAGTTGGTGTACCTCCTAATAAATCCACCATATCAATTGCAGTTTGGCTATCCATTACTCTGATATTTAAACCTTCTAAATCTTCTGGTGTTTCAATTGGTGTATCCACTGTATAAAAGCTACGTGCACCGGAATCAAAGTAAGAAAAACCCACAAAACCATTATCTGCAGTTGATTGATAAATATCTTCTACAACATCTGATTCCATTACATTTCGATAATGCTCGTTACTTGTAAAAATGTAAGGTAATGAGAAAACCGCAAATTCATCCGAAAACGATTCTAAAGCCCCTGCACTTACTTTTGTCATTTGAACACTACCATTTTGTACTTGTTCTAATACCTCCGATTCAGAACCTAACACACCATTCGGAAATATTTCAATAGTAGTATTACCATCTGTTTTTTCTTCTACGCTTTCTACAAATGTTGTTAATGCTTGATGAATCGGGTGATCTTCACTCAAATTATGTGCTAATCTTAATTCCCTAGTTTCACTTCCTGATTCGCTTTCATTACTTTCATCTGATGACTCGTTGCTTCCACATGCTACTAATAAACCGATTAACAAAATCAAAATTCCAACTAATTGTTTTTTCATTGTTGTCCTCCTAGAATATTTTCTTATTTTATTTAGTGACTCAACAAACTAATTACCCCTTATAAACGATCCACCTCCAAATTCAGACGCAAAAAAAGACCCATGACTAAATGAAGGTAAGCGCAATTATTTTTATTTAACCGCATACCTTGTATAGTTTGGATCTCCGTTTTCTCCGCAATAAATATTATGAACTTGTACGACAATAATATACAATAACTAAAACGCTGTCAACCAACTTAAGTTATTTTTCTACAAAAAATTTAAAAATTCGCGCATATACTAAGTAATTTTTACTATCCATTTTTATTTTAAACTATATAAATTCTCATTTGACGTAGTAATGGCGATAGCACCACTATTAAGCGCTTGTTCAATATCCGCTTCTGTTTTAATCAATCCCCCAGCTATTACCGGAATTCCCGTCTGTTCTGCAATATCATTTATAACGGAAGGGATAATTCCTGGTAAAACTTCTATATAATCTGGTTTCGTTTTTTTAATTAATTCAATGTTTTTTTCGAGTGCCGAGCTATCTATCGCAAACAACCGTTGAATTGCTACAATATTACTTTTTTTAGCCATCGCAATCACATTTGCTCTTGTTGAGATAATCCCATCCACTTTCACATGACGTATCAAAAACTCCATTCCATATTGATCTACTTTTAAACCATTGATCAAGTCGGCATGTACAAATATTTTCTTTTGAAATTTCCGAGCATAACTAACGATTTGTGGCAATTGTGCCACCCTTGTTTCTAAAATTATAATTAAGGGATGATCACTTTTTAGTATTTTTTCAAAATCCTTTATTTTCCGTACAGCAGGTAATACTCCTTCCACCTTCATCATTTAGTCTCTCCTCTCATCTATGTTAAAGACATTTGCGAATATCGCTAAATTAGCATAAAATTAGTTTAGTATGGGTATTACACTCTATATAATACATGATTTTCAGACTATTAAGACATCAAAGAGAAATCATTATTCATTTTTTAAAAATCATGTTATGATAGGTTATGTGTCTTTTTTATGTCGCATTTTAATGTTTTTCGATTCTTTCTGACAATTTTAGAATCGATTGTTCTGTTTACGTCCTCTAACCAATTCCAGCCAAAAAATCTAATGTAGTTATAAGATGCTCTAATCTAAACATTCAATGAATGACACAAACAAATGAATCATCAAGCAAACATCTTATCAAATTAAAACTTTGAAAGGAAGTGGGACACAATGACAACAACGTCAGAGGAAAGATCAAATGTATCCTTATTAAAAGATGTCGAATACCTAACCAAAATTTTAGATGATGTACTGCTACACGAAGGTGGCGAAAAACTGTTAAGTGCAGTGAAAGAAATTCGTATACTTTCTAAAGAGGTTAGAGAAACAAAAGAGGAAAAAACACAAGAAAAAATAAAAGAGAAAATTAATCAATTAGAGCCTGGATTCAGAAAGAATGTTATTCGCGCATTTTCCATCCATCTTCACCTACTAAATATTGCAGAACAAAATTACAGATCAAGAAGACGTCGTGAATATCAAGCACAAGATGCGAACATTATCCAACCTGGTTCACTTGAAGCGGGCGTTAAACAACTAATAGATAACAATATCTCACCAGAACAAGTGACAGAACTTTTAGGTAAATTATCATTGGAACTTATTATGACTGCTCACCCAACAGAAGCAACAAGAAGAACGATTCTGCAAATTCACAAAAGAATAGCTCGTTTATTAACATCTTGGGATTATTCTTACACACGTTATGAGAAAAAATTAATAAAAGAACGAATTGCTAATGAAATTACGATTTTATGGCAGACTCAGGAAATTAGACAGAAAAAACCGTCTGTTATGAAAGAAGTTTCCAACGGTTTATACTATTTTGATCGTGTTTTATTTGATGTTTTACCAAAAATTCACGATGATTTAGAAGATTTATTATATGAGAATTATAATCAAAGATGGAATATCCCTTCTTTCCTACGTTTCGGTTCATGGATTGGTGGTGACCGTGATGGTAACCCTAATGTAAAAGCTACTACTACTTATAATACATTAAAGCGTCATCGAGAACTCGTACTTAAGAAATATAAAGAATCCATAGGGACACTACAAAATCGACTTAGCCATTCGGACTCAAAAGTCGAAGTAAGTAATGAAATAAGAGAATCTATTCAGAAAGATCGTCAAGAATTAAATTGTAATGGTTGGCATAAAGAAGACGAAGTATATCGTGTGAAATTATCACTTATGCTAAAGAAATTAGAATATACGGAGCAAGATGATGAACGTGGTTATGCGATATCAGAAGATTTATTAGCAGATTTAAATTTGATTCGTGAGAGTATGATGATGCATCACCCAAAACAAAATCCAGTGAAATTATTACGAAAAGTAATTCGCCAAGTCGATTTATTTGGTTTCCACTTAGCATCATTAGATGTGCGTAATCATAGTGGTGAACATGAATCTGCATTGACGGAAATATATAATAAAGTAAACATCGCGGACAATTACAAATCATTAGACGAAGATGAGAAAGTAAAGACACTTGTTTCATCATTAGAAAACCCACGTCCAATGATCTCAATTTATGATGAATTCTCACCAGAAACACAGGAAGTCATTGATACATTCCGCATGATTAAAAGTGCTCAAGATACTTTTGGAATGCGTGCAATTGAAGTGTATTTAATCAGTATGACAAACAATGTCAGTGATTTGTTAGAAGTGCTAGTACTAGCAAAAGAAGTTGGACTCTATCGCGTGTATCCAGATGGAAGAGTAGTAAGCCGCATTCATGTAGCTCCATTATTAGAAACCATTGATGATTTGAAAAATGGTCCTGAAATGGTTAAGAAGTTATTTGATATACCGTTATACAGAAAGCATCTTGAAGCTCGTGGAGACTTGCAAGAAATCATGCTTGGTTATTCTGATGGTAGTAAAGATGGCGGTAATATTACTGCTAACTGGGTGCTCTATAAAGCACAACAAGAAATTCATGACATTTCATCCAACTATGGAGTTAAATTAAAATACTTCCATGGTCGTGGCGGATCACTTGGTCGTGGTGGTGGACCATTATATTCTAGTTTATTATCACAACCAGCCGTAACTTTAGGTGATGGAGTAAAAATTACCGAACAAGGAGAAGTATTATCTTCACGTTATTTATTAGAAGATATTGCTTATCGTAGTTTAGAACAAGCTACTTCTACTCTCTTAACTGGAATTATGGGATTAAGTGATGATTATGCGAACATGCAACCATCTCAAAAAGAAGTGGATGCAATGAGTGTCATCTCTGAATATGCATTGAAGAAATATCAATCATTAGTCTTTGAAGATCCTGATTTTATTAAATACTTTAACCAAGCAACACCATTACACGAATTAGGAGACCTAAACATAGGTTCAAGACCAATGAAGCGTAAAGGCAGTGACCGATTCGAAGATTTACGCGCAATCCCTTGGGTATTTGCTTGGACTCAAAGTAGACAACTATTACCTGCTTGGTATGCAGCTGGTACAGGATTTAAGAAATATCTTGATGAAACAGGTAATCTTGAATTCTTACAGGAGATGTATAACCGTTGGCCATTTTTCCAGGCTATTATCAACAACCTGCAGATGGCATTAACGAAAGCAGATATTCAAACTGCGAAAGAATATGCCAATATGATGAAAGACACAGAAATCAGCGGTAGAATCTTTGGACAACTTGCTGATGAATACAAAGAAACAAAGGATATTGTTCTAAAAATTACAGGACAAGATGAGTTACTGGATAACAGACAGAATATTAAAGAATCTGTTCGACTACGTAACCCGCTAGTTGATCCGTTAAACCTCCTGCAAGTTCAACTTGTCTCACAACTTCGAAATGAAGGTGAAGAAAGTGAAAAATATGAAGAACTTCTCATGGAAGCACTTCTCACCATCAACGGAGTAGCAGCAGGACTTCGCAACACAGGTTAATTTAACTACCAAAAGCCTTTAAGCAACCATTTGCTTAAAGGCTTTTTTATATCACTGTTTAACTAAACTGCAAAGTAACTAAAGTGGTAATTTTGAATGAAGGCATCTGTGTAATAACCGCTCCGGCTTGCCCACTTCGCTTTCCAGGGGGCGCGTCTTCAGCTAACTTTTTCAAGCGATCTGTGCTTGGAAAAGTTAGCTGAAGGGAAAACCCCACGGAAAGGGAAGTGGGCAGCCGGAGCGGATGTCTAGTAAATAAAGTATTTCAAAATTACCACTTTGACTAATAAATTTTCAACTGTTTACTTCGCAGTTTGTTCATGTACATAGTTTCCAAAAAAATGTGTCTAAACTATGAACTAATTGTTACAATAATATGAACTTTATGATATACTATATTTGAAAACACTTACAGTTAATTTGTTGATATATAAGAGGTGATAAATATGGATATATTATTAATTTTCTTATTGATATTTAGTTTTACTCCGATCTTATTATGGGGAGATAATTGGAAAAAAACAGCTATTGGTCAAATTCCATTTGTTCTAGGAGCATGGTTTGTATTTTATAAGTATGTAACTGTTGGCATTGCTGCCGGCGAAATGTACTTATGGGGTATTTTTATAGCAAATCTTATATATGGACATATCGCATTTACCATTATATTGTTAGAGATGCGTAAATCCATGAAATTACATCGACCAATGATCCAACAAAATAGTTAATACACTCACTTTTCTTAAAGGGAAACGCAGGTAATGCGTTTCCCTTTTCGTATGTATAGGTCTTTATTGTCTGTAAGTGGTAACTCCAGTATAATTTAAATAAAGTGAGAATACCGTCAAATATTGGAGGAATATAAATGAATATTGTAATCGCACCAGATTCTTATAAAGGAAGTCTTTCCGCTACAGAGGTTGCTAACACGATCGAACAAGCTATAGCAGAAACAGGAAGCCATCAGATAATAAAAAAACCAATGGCAGACGGTGGTGAAGGAACGATTGAAGCTATTCTCTCAGCTACGAACGGAAAAAATGTAGCTATCTCCACTTCAGGTCCTTTAGGAAATTCTATCAAAACAAATTATGCAATTATTAACAAATCTACTGCCATCATAGAAACTGCCTTACATGCTGGTTTATATCAGGTTCCCCCACAAAACCGCAACCCTGACCTCACCACTAGCTTTGGAATCGGACAAGCCATTCTTGATGCAATTGAACAAGGATGTGAGCAAATCATTGTCGGACTAGGTGGAAGTGCCACGAATGATGGCGGTTTAGGCTTATTGCAAGCACTTGGATTAAAAACCTATGATAGTGACGGGAATCTATTAGATAAATTCGGAAAAGACCTTCTTTATATTCACTCTATTAATCTTAACGAGCTAGATTCTCGTTTGAAAAAAGTAGATTTTCGAATTGCTTGTGACGTAGACAATCCTCTATGTGGTGAGTTAGGGGCAAGTGCTGTATATGGCCCTCAAAAAGGAGCTACTTCTAGTCAAATATCTGAGTATGATCGAGCATTAGATAACTTTGCTGATTTAATAGAAACAGCGCTCGGCCAGGAATGGAGAAATACCCCTGGTGCAGGTGCGGCAGGTGGTTTAGGTTTTGCTTTCTTAACGTTAGGTGGAAAACTTGATTCTGGTGCGGCACTGATAGCTAAATCTATTCAACTAGAAGATCACCTGAAAAATGCTGATTTTGCGATTACCGGTGAAGGACAAAGCGATGAACAAACTTTATATGGAAAAGCACCTGGTTATGTTGCGGAATTAGCTAGTCAATGGAATGTCCCTACCATCCTCCTTTCTGGAAGTTTAGGAAAAAATAACCACACTCTAAGACAAAAGTTTGCCGGATGTTTTTCCATCGTTAATCGTCCGTTAAGCTTAGAAGAATGTATGGCGAATACATCATTTTTGTTAGCAGAACAAACAAAACAAATAATGGCATTAATACAGAATATTCGAGCGAGATAACTTGTTTCCACTGTCGCTTTTTGCGATAATATAGTGGGACTTTAATTAGTGTAATCTAACTGACATGTTAGAGAAGCTTATCAGGTGGTTATTTCCACTTAGTTTTTTTAATGACCTAAGACTTGAAGTAAGTGTATTACTGAAGGTTACACAATGATAATACATATAGGAGGTCTTTCCCTTGAACGACACATATAATAATACCAAATTGAAAGTCTTCTCTTTAAGCTCCAATGTTGCATTGGCAGAAGAAATTGTACATCATATTGGTATTGATTTAGGCAAGTCATCTGTAAAAACATTTAGTGACGGAGAAATTCAGATTAATATCGAAGAAAGTATTAGAGGTTGTGACGTTTTTCTTATTCAATCCACGTATGATCCTGTAGAAGATCACATTATGGAACTGTTAATCATGATTGATGCTTTAAAAAGAGCTTCTGCGCGTTCTATTAACGTTGTAATGCCCTATTATGGTTACGCTCGTCAAGACCGCAAATCACGTGCGCGTGAACCTATTACAGCTAAATTAATCGCTGATCTCATTCAAAAAGCTGGGGCAAATCGGATGATTTCTATCGATTTGCATGCACCGCAAGCACAAGGCTTTTTCGATATACCCGTTGATCCAATTACATCAGTTCCAATTATTGGCAGTTACTTGGAAGCAAAACAATTGGAAGATATAGTGGTAGTTGCTCCAGACCACAGTAGTGTATCTCGTGCCAGACAATTGGCCGATCAATTAAAAGCACCTATTGCCATTGTAGATCGTCGAGGGCCTAGAGACAGTGCTTCTACTATAAATATAGTGGGAGATGTTGCTGATAAAACCGCAATTATTATCGATGACATCATTGATACTGGACGAAGGATCACAACAAGTGCCGAAGCCTTAAAAAACCATGGTACAAGAGAAGTTTATGCTTGTTCAACACATCCTGTACTCTCTGGGATTGCAGTGAATAAAATTGCTGAATCCTGCATAAAAGAATTAATTGTTACCAATACGATTCCTTTACCTGAAAACAAACAATTAGATAAAATTACACAATTGACGGTTGCTCCTGTTGTAGCAGAAGCAATTATACGATTATATGAGCAACAATCCATCAGCTCGTTATATATTTAGTGAGTCCTGGAATGTATTGACTCTCTTATGAAATTGAAACCATGTTACCTTCTACAGGTAGCATGGTTTTATTATTGAAAATATTCTTCTGAATCCATTATTGTAATTATGTTCCAATCACTACCTCCCTTCTCTTAAAATTTTTCCATCGTTTAATTATGTGCACACCTTCTGGGCGGACACATATAATGTCATATATAGTAAGACTCCCACTTTGCTCAGCAAAACGTGTAAAAATGTTTTTATCCCAGTTATCTTCTTTAAGAAGTGGGGATATTACGGACGGTTCACACCGTGATAAAGAGAGGAAGAGGTGTTATGTTCAAAAAACTTAAAACTCAATCATTGCCTCAATTAATAACCATTTCCTCCCCCATATTTTTATTATTGTTGTGGGAAATATGTTCACAATATGCTTTACTAGACCCGCGCTTTTTTCCAGCACCGACATTAATCCTAACTACATTAATACAAATGGCGGAATCAGGAAATCTTTTTGAACATATTTATATAAGTTTAACTAGAATTATTCTTGGTTTTGCGCTAGGCGTTATTCCTGCTATTTGTATTGGATTATTAATGGGGATGTATAAATATTTTCGGCACTTTTTCTCACCAATTATTATGATTTTCATGCCTATTCCGACACTAGCAATGTTACCAATTATCTTGATTTTATTCGGTATCGGGGAGTTTTCGAAGATGATTACAATTGCTATTAGTGTCTTTTTCCCAGTAGCAATCAACACTGCTGCAGGCGTAGCGAATATCGACCGAATCTATTTAGACGTTGCTAAAAATTATCATGCAAATGCAAAGGATTTCTTCTTTAAGATTGCCTTACCTGGTTCATTACCAGTAATGCTAGAAGGAATTCAAATGGGGCAAGCGATCGCTTTACTAACGATTGTAGCAGCTGAAATGATCGGAGCAACTTCGGGTATTGGATATTTAATTTGGATGAATTACAAAGCATTTTTATTACCTCAAATGTATGTTGGGCTAATACTTATTTCGTTTTTCGGTTACTTTTTCTCTTTGTTACTTAGAGGATTCGAACGTAAATTATTGCCCTGGAAATAAAGTAGAAATGAGGGATAAAGTTGTCAAAAATTCAAATTGAACAATTATCAAAACGTTTTGTTAAACGGGATAAATATATAGAAGCATTAAAGGATATTACCTTAACAATTAAACAAGGCGAATTCGTTTGTTTGTTAGGACCTAGCGGATGTGGCAAGACCACTTTATTAAGAATATTAGCTAACTTGGAAAAACCTAGCACAGGTGACGTAATCATCAATCAAACAGATAAAAAGAAACCTTTGCAGTCTATGGTGTTTCAGGAAAATGGTGTGATCCCTTGGCTTACGGTAGAGGAAAATGTGGCATTCGGATTAAAAATGAGACATTTATCTAATGATTTTGTGAAAGAACGAACAGAATATTATTTACAAAAAGTCGGTTTATCAAAGTTTCGACGATTGTATCCTAAGGAATTGTCTGGAGGAATGAAACAACGTGTTAGTATCGCTCGTGCATTTGCTAATGATCCAGAAATTTTACTGATGGATGAACCCTTTGCCGCACTAGATGAGCAGAATAAATTTATTTTACAAGAAGAGTTATTAGCCATTTGGCAAGAAACGAGAAAAACAGTATTATTTATCACCCATAGTATTGACGAGGCTTTATTATTAAGTGATCGAATTTTATTAATGAGTGCGCAACCTGGAAAAATTATAAAGGATGTAGCTATTGAAATGAATCGGCCACGCTCAATTGAAAAAGTCCGATCAGATCCTGAAATGACGAAAATATTCTTAGATATTTGGGAGCAACTGCAAAGCGAAGTTAAACAAACGAGATTAAAGTGAATCCTCTTTCAAGAGTTTCATTTTTAAAGAAGTTTATTGGGGGAAAAACAATGAAAAAATTATTGATAATGATGGGAACTGCTGTATTTCTTATTTTAGTATCAGCTTGTCAATCTTCAGAGTCTGATGAAAATGATAATGCTAAAAGTACAGATCCCTTAGCACCATTAGAAGAAACAGCAAAGGTTGTCATTGCCGAAGACGGATCAGCATCAGGTGCAGGATTTTATATCGCAAAAGACAAAGGTTATTTTGAAAAATATAACATTGAAGTAGAATTTGCTACATTTGGAAATAGTGATGAAATGCTTCCTGCAGTTGCTGCTGGTGAAGTTGACGTAGCTGGAGGAATATCTTCTGCTTCCTTTTTCAATTCAATCGCACAAGGGATAGATGTACGATTTATTGCGGATAAAGGACATAATAATGAGGGGAGTTCTTATTTTACTTTTGTCGTACGAGAGGATCTTAAAGATGACATAACTGACTACGAAGATGTTAAAGGGAAAAAAATCGCTGTCTCTACTCAGAATGCGGTAGATCATTATATATACAATGAAATGTTAAAGCATGCTAATGTATCAACGGAAGAAGTAGAGTTTGTTTTAATGAGCGATTTTGGTAATATGATGTCAGCAATGGGAAATCAACAAATTGATCTAGCGCTGCAAATCGAACCCTTAATTACCCAAGGTGAAAATCAGGCAATTCATCAACGATTCCTTGATGCGACTGACTATGCACCTGAAGCACAAATCGCAATGGTTCTCGGTTCCCCAAAATTTTTAACGGAACGCAGAGATGTCGCTGTTCGATTCATGGCAGCCTATTTACAAGGTGTTCGTGATTACCATGATGTTTTCATCAAAGATATTGATGATAATGGTGAAGTTATTTCTATCATGGCAAACCACACAGCTTTAAAAGATGAAGATTTGTGGAAAGAAGTTGGGGTTACCGGTTTAAATCCAAATGGTTATATTTTTGAAGACGATGTAGAAAAGCAATATCAATTTTATAAAGAAAATGGGGCAATCCAAGGGGAATTGGATTTTGATACCATTATTGATATGTCATTAGTAGAAGAAGCCCTTGATATCATAGGAACATACGAAGAATAATACTGCTCCCTACTTTTTTCTTTCACTCGAATCTCCAGCTATCATTTGGTAAAATGAAGAAAATGGTAGAAGGAGGAATGGCATGGATGTATTAGAAGCAATTAAAAATAGACGAGAAATTACAAAATACCAAGACCGAACTATAGAAAAAGATGTTTTAGAATCTGTTGTTGATGCTACGTATTTTGCTCCAATAGGAAACAACTTACCATCAAAAGATATCATAGTCGTTACGGAACAGGAGAAACTTATTGCATTAAAAGACACCACACCTTTTATGCCTTGGATAGTGGATGCAAAAGCAGCAGTAGTGATAACTGGTCGACCTGACATAAGTAAGTATTGGTTACAGGATAGTTCGATCGCTTCTGGCTACTGTTGGTTAGAGGCTGTCAATCAAGGTTTGTGCGGTGCTTTTGGTGCGATATATCATGCTGAAGATGCAGAAGAATCAGAAAGACGGGAAGGTCATGCTCGTAATGTGTTAAATATTCCTAGCGATCGTCGTGTTGTCGCTATTATCGGTCTAGGATATCCAGCCGAAACAAAACCACCGAAAAAACATATTCCAAAAGAAAATATTGTTCATTATCAATCTTTTTCACAGTAAGCTAGCTTTCTACTTATGGATAGAATTTTATTCAGAGGGAGTATTGCACTTCCTCTGATTGTTTTATTTCTAAGTTAAGCTAACATGCGCTTCCCTACTTAAACACAAAAGCGAATTTTAAATCCAGAATCTTAGTTGGTTGCTTCAGTTCAAATAATATATGTAAAAAACACTCTTGTACCCCCTGATGATTATTAAAATGTCTTCGTCTCACCGTCAATACTACTTTTTTGTTATCATAGAATAATTCTAGCTCACCATTATCCCCGCTTAATACAATGGAATCTTCTTTAAAACGATATGGAAGATCAGCAGCAATAAAAGATTCTATTAGCATTTCTGGTTTCTGAGAAAATTGAAAAGCATCTTTCAGAACTAGCGATCTATTTTCTTTATTGCAAGTGAATGTGCGAGTGAACTTTTCAAGTGTTTGATCCTGGTAAGCCTTTCTCATATCTACCTCTATATCATCCAAAGAAGCATGTTGTTCAACTTTTGTAAAAACACCTTTGTACTCTTGACCTGCTGGTTGATATCCGTTAACTACTGGAACAGAATGGCCTTCTGCACTATTACATAAAAATTGGTATCGTTCGTCACTAAAATAAGCTTTATTATACTGCCCTGATCCCAAATCACGTAAAAAGACTTGACCCATACCATACAAAATAAATTGACCAATATCATTATGATTATGCGGTTCATTATTATGACCAGATTTTAGCGCAAATGCATAGTTCTCTCCTTTTTCCTTCCATCTAGATAAGAAGATCGAAGTGTGATCGAAAAGTTGAGATATTTCTGGCCATTCATCACCATGAATAGTTGGATCATACCACCATAATTCTCTAATTGCTGGAGCCCATCGCCCACACGGATCTACAATATCGCTAGCTATAAGATGATTAGGTGGTACATGTACATTTGGAAATTGCTGATGCAAGTAGTGAGTAAAACCAATCATCGGTTTCGCTTTTGGTTCTGCATCAGCGAAATTCATCACATAGTTTAACGCTAAAAAGCTATTTTGCTGAAACATTGCTATTCGCTTCACTTTCGGATTATCCAGTAAATTTATGTTCTGATACTTTCTTAGCAAGTCAGCAAAATAAATAAAATAGCCAAAACCATATTGCCAGTATCCATACCCTTCTTGACATGCTCCGTCATCCTCAAAGCCTTTTAAGTAGTATTCTATCGTTACGATCACACGATCAAGAATTCCCTTTTGTTCGTTACCTTCCAGTAAATATAGGGCAGCAGAACCAATCGAACCCGCACAAACTGATGCCCAGTTATGTGTAGCAGTTTCCCAATGAAACTCAGTACTCAAATACGGAGTAAAGATTCTCCGATCCACTTCAATTTTTATTTTATCTATTAAAAACTGATCTAGCTGTCCATCAAATAGAGAGACTATTTCTGCTAATGAAAAAGCCGTCTCTGCAGCAAATAAATCGACCGTATAGTTTAACCGGTTTGTTTGTTTATAAGATTGATAGCTTTGTTCTTCTAAATCCTGGTCAAGATGTGCAGGTAAACACCAGGTAAATTCATTGCAGATCTGCCATATTTCGTTTTCTAATGCTTCTAAATAAGCTCGCTCATCAGGATATAAATAAAGAAGCAAACCAAAGATAGTCAATCGTCTTCTTCGTAGAAAATATTGGGCCTCAAAGCTTTGGCGTTCCCCTTCCTTCATGAATTGACAATAGGTTTGGAAGGTGATTTCTGTAACAGATTCCTGTAAAAAGCGATCACCCTCCATTTTCAACTTTGATTTCACTGTTTTTAACCAATCATTATTTGTCCCGTTCATTTGGCAAATACCCCATTTATTTGTTTCCCTCTATATTCCAAAGGTGTGTAACCTACTATTTTTTTAAATACTTTAATGAAATAGCTTTGATTGTCATAACCTAATTGTTCGCAAATACTTCCTACTGAATCATTTGTTATCTCTAATAATTCCTTCGCCCGTTCTACCTTTCTTTGTTTTACATATTCTACAAAAGTAATTTGCATTTCTTTCTTAAATAGTCTGCTAAAATAGCTGGCATTGAGATATAAGTAATCTGCTACTTCATCTAGTGAAAGTTTTTTCTCTAAATTATGTGATACGTAATAGCATGCACTTAAAACATCTTTGTGGTATTTATCTTTAAGTTGCTGGTTGGTTTCAGCTAAACATTTTTGAGCATATTCTATTAACCAATTACGTAATTCATAGATGGTGTTTAATAAAAAAACTTCCTCTTGTAACGACTCTACGTAATAATTAGATTGTAAAGAGGGGATGGTTCTTAGCCTCATTTTTAAATCTAAAACCATTCGTAAGAACCATTCTTTTACTATTTTTGAACTGTACTGTTTACTTACACAAAAATGTATCCAATTATCTAAATGGTTAGTGAAGCTCTTGATATCACGCTCAAAGATAGTTTGTTTTAGCTGATTAGCAACATCTTGATAATAATCAAACATCTCTTGGCCTTGATAACTAGATAATTCTTCACTCTTTTTCATTATTATATTTTTGTTTGCGTAAAAAATTTGTTCATCACTATTTATTAACGAATGGATCGAATCCTTTATAGCGATATTATCCACTTGTTGACCTACCACAAAGCTGATATCAATAGATAAATATCGATTTAAAGCTTCTTGAAGTTTTCTTAAAAGCTGTTTTAAAGTACCGTATACATCATGTTTTATCGTAAAGGAATGTTGGTAAAAGACAAATCCCTTATTATTTTCATAATGAATACAATAGGATTGCTGTGATTCTTGATTATCAATAATCTCTTGCATAATATTTTGGACTGCAAACTGAAGTGTATCGGACGAAATAAAATTTTTCTTTACTTTATAATATTCATTGATATAAAAATAAACGGGTATGCTATAGTTCGCTTGTGTAAACAAATCTAAAAACTTATTGGAAGAACCTTGTATATATTGTCTTAATAGTTTTTGATGTTCAATATCATGATTTACTTTAATTTTATGTTGTAATTTTTTTACTTCTATCACTTTTGTAGTGTCGTTATCTAAGCGTTTTTTACAGGTCAAAAGTATTTTCTGTAAATCCTCTGGGTCTAATGATTCCTTTAATATATAATCTTGCACATCAAGCTTTAACGCTTGTTGTGCGTAGGAAAATTCATTATGGCAGGAAATAATTGCTACCTGAATACTGTCTTTCAGTTTTTTAATTTCTCTCGTTAATTCGATGCCATCCATTTTAGGCATGCCAATGTCAGTAATTAATATATCTGGCGTATTTTGTTTCGCGAATTCCAAAGCCTGTAATCCATTTTCATGCGTACTTATTAATTTAAACCCTAAGCTTTCCCAATCTATAGCTTCTGTTAAAAACTCAATCGTAGGATAATCGTCATCAACTAACATAACCTTGTACATTTTTCTCACCACCCAGTGGAATCTTTATGGTAATTGTCGTACCAGTATCATGCTTACTATCTATGATCATTTGTGGTTTTTCCCGATATGATAGCTGCAGGCGTTCATATACATTCGTCATACCAATGCTCGAAAAACCACTTCTAGACCTCTTGCTAGAATCTTCTGAAAGTAAAGCTTGATTTAACTTATTCAATCTTTCTTTGTCTATTCCTTCACCATTATCCTCGACTTTTATTACAAAAAAATTATCAGATATCTCCGCCTTAATGTATATCTTACCGGAACTTTGATTTAAGCCGTGAATAATAGAATTTTCTATTAAAGGCTGCAATAAAAAGCGCGGAACTAATTGTTGACTCGACTCTGGTGTGATATTTATATATAATTCAACTTTATTTTTTTGTCTCATATTCATAACATTGACATAGTCCTTCACTAAATTAATTTCATCACTAAATTTAATATTGTCCTCTTTATAATCAATCGTCCATCTCAATAACTTGGAAAGTGACTGAATCATACTGGCGCTTTCTTTATCCCCATATTTAAATACTTTCATCCGAATAGAATTTAGTACATTAAATAAAAAATGAGGATTAATTTGCGCTTGTAACATCGCTAACTCTGCTTTCCTTTTTCTTTTGTGGGTCTGATTAACTTCTTCTATCATGATGTTTACTCGATCTAACATTTCGTTTAATGATTGGGAAAATTCGCCGATCTCATCATTACTATCTACTTTAGACCTGGTTGATAAATCACCAGTTTGTACTTTTTTGACGACTCGATCCAAGTATCGTAATGGTCTGGTTATTCGATTCATTAAATAAGCTAATATAATAAAAAATACAGCAAAAGAAACCGCTAACAATATAAACACTTCTGAAAAAATCGAATTAATATTAGAAGTGGCAGCTTTATAAGGAATCATAGAAACAAGTTGCCAATCATTAACAGATAATTCTTTCGTCGTTACCACGTATTTTTGATTGTCCAGCTCTGAAATTTGTGATCCTTCTTTTGGATCTATCTTCGTTACAAAATCTGCCTTTGTACCAATAAGCTCTGCATTTTTATGAGATAAAATCTTGTAATCATTATCAATAAGCATAATATCTTCTGATTGATTTGTATTATTTAAAATATCTCTAACCTTTGTTTCTAATAATGTGACCACCACATAACCATATATTTCTTGGCTACTATCTCTTAACGTTCGTGCAACTGAGAATTGATATGGGCTTAAGCTTCTTTCATAGGCAAGTACTGTCGGTTCAACGCTAGACCAATAGGATTCAAAGCCATTTAATGATTGCAATTCGTTAAACCATTGTTCTTGATAAAGCGAATTCGGGTCATATTGAGCAGTTGAATAATTCGTGTAATACTTACCATTTTTCAATAAAATTGTTACATAGGATTTTTCACCTAATAGTGTAATATTATCAATCGTTTTACGTACTTGACGATCTTCAAGATATTCACTATAACTTTGCTTATTAAATTCCTCTAACCTTAAATTAGATTTATTTTTTAAAATGGTATTTAATTCTGAATCAATTTGTACAAAATTAGAGGCATTCATAACATCATCTAAAACACGTGAGATATTTTCTTCTGTTAAATCAAGCTCTTTGTTGGCATTCTGCATCGCTTGTTCTTCCACTGCATCCCTTGTTAGATAACTATAAATTGATAAAGACAATAAAACAGGAATACCAATGCAAATAAAAGAAGCAAGAAATACCTTTGAACGAAAAGAAGGAGACGTTAATCCCTGAAATTTAACCCTCATTTTCATCCTCCTGACTATCAAGAATGTTGGGGGACAACGGAATTAACGTCCCTTAGCTTAAGTGTAATTGACGATAGAGCCTTTCATCAAGCTTTATTCGTTATTCGCAATTATTTCTTGCGCTTTTTGATCCATTGCTTCTATCGTCGCATCTATATCCTGTTCTTCATAAATTAATTTCTCATATTCGTCTCCTGCCATTTCGTAAATTTCAGCTTGATATGGTGCAGGTGGAACCAATTTTGAAGCTTTTGAATTCTTTAATACGGAGATTAATGCTTCTTTATCTACTTTTTCTGGATTATTAGTGTCATTTAAAATAGTGTCTACGATGTTTTCTAATTCATCATCGCCAACCCCATTCCAAGAAGGTATATTTTTCCCTTGGATAACTTGACCTTCTGTTGTATACCAACGAATAAATTTATATGCTGCTTCTTTATGTTCTGAATTAGAGGCAACTGCCATGTAGTCTGTTGTTACAGGAGTATATCCTCCTTCATCTTCTGGGTTATTTTTCGGATATGGCGCTACTCCTACATTAAACTCTAATGGGAATTGATCGGTACCACCTAATTCTGTATTCATCCAGCTTCCGATCATTACAAGACTGGCATCTTGATTAAAGAATGTATCACGATAATGTAATTGTTGCGACATGATGTCTGTATATGGTGTAGCAGACTGATCTTCTTTTTCCATTTGCCAACGCAGTTCTAACGTCTTTTTAAACATTGGATCAGTAAAATTAGAACTTCCATCTGCTTTTAATAATTCTGTTTCCTCTTCCTTACTTGCTAATGCTAATTTTAAATATTCCATCCAACCGCCATTTTGTGGACCATGGAAGAAGGTTCCATAGTGATCATCGTTTGTTAATTGTTTTGCATAATCTGCAAACTCATCCCAAGTCCAATCAGTAGGCGTTTCAAGACCAGCTTCATCTAAGTGGTCCTGGTTAACTAATACATACCATGGATTAAATTTTCCTGGTAGTGCATAATACTCGTCACCTAGTTGTGTATTCACCTTGTAATCTTCGGTTACCTCATATCCTTCTGCTTCGATAAATTCATCAATCGGAGCGACCATACCTAAATCTACTCGTTGTGCATAAGATGCTGGATCACTAAACATTAAGACGTCTAGTTGCTCTCCAGAAGAAGCTGCAAGGTCTAATTTTTGCAGTGCTTCATTTGTATCTCCACTCTCACTTAAAATAACAAGTTCCACTTCGATATTTGGATTTGCTTCTTCAAAAGCAGGAATTGTTTCTGACCAATTATACGAAGCCTCGTTCCCATGCGTATGGAATTTAATTTGAACTTTCTCATCTGATTCAGATTGCTCTTCCGTTCCTGATTCTGTTTCTTCGGCATTTTCTTGATTTTCAGGTTCTGAATCTCCCGCTGTCTCTTCTCCCCCTGAATTACATGCCATCAGTACTCCAACTAATAAAATCATACTAAATAATAACATGAAGACTTTTTTACTCACTTTACAAACCCCCTAAGTATTTTTGTAAACCCTTACATATATGATGCTATCAAATCTTTAAATTGAATCGATATCATTATTTTTACCATTGACAACACTTTTTTTACATTAGGTGTATTTTCTTACTTGTTCATATCATCCTTTCACACCACCTAAGGCAATACCATCAATAACATGTTTTTGACCCATGATAAATACGATTAATAATGGAAGAATTGCTGATACTGCTGCCGCCATGATCAGCGTGTAAAAGCTTCCGTTAATAGTAGTGAACTTTTGCATCGCTAATTGGATTGTGTATAAGGCATCAGTTCTCAAGAATATTAAAGGATTTTGGTAATCATTCCAAGTCCAGATAAAACGTAATATCGCATAGGTTGCAACAGCCGGACGAACGATTGGTAATGCAATTTTCCAGAATATCCGCCAATGTCCTGCTCCATCAATTTTTGCGGCATCTATAAAGTCATTATGAATACCGATAAAAAATTGTCTAAGCATAAACGTACCTAACACACTAAAACTACCTAATAATATCAATCCAAAATGGGTATCAAATACCCCTAAATAGCGAAATAGAATAAACTGCGGTACCAAGCTTGCTTGTGGTGGAACCATATACGTTGCTAACACAATAATAAATAACCATGCACCTGCAGGAAACTTCACTTTCGAAAAACCATAAGCTGCTAAAGATGAAACTACGACAGATACTAATGTTGTTAAAACGGCTACCTTTATCGAATTCCAGTAATAAATATAAAAAGGTGATTCGCCAAACCATACTTCTTGATAGTTTGCTAACGCATTCCATCTCGATGGTATCCACTCAATCGGATACCTGAAAACATCTGCTTCAATTTTTAAAGAAGTGGAAAGCATCCAAATAAAAGGCAACAAGAAAGCAATACTGCAAAAGAATAAGATGATGGTGCTCATGACTTTCTTTATGTTATATTTACGTTCCTTTCGCATCCTAACACATCCCTTTCGATTAATAATTTACCCATTTCTTTTGACCTACCCATTGCAGGATCGTAATGGTAAAAACAAATAAAAATAGTACAACAGCAATAGCTGACGCATAACCTACATCCAAATCAAGAAATGCCCGCTCATATAAATGCCAGACTAACATTGTAGTTGAATTTAATGGTCCACCTTGTGTTAACACGGCAATTAAATCAAAGGCTTTAAATGATGCGATGATTCCGGTAATCAAAAGAAAGAAGGACGTTGGTGATATTAAAGGAATGGTTATATTTCTGAATTTATACCAACTATTAGCTCCGTCGATATCTGCAGCTTCATATAGTTCTTTAGGAATAGACTGTAAACCAGCAATATACACGATTAAGCTAAAACCTATTGAGATCCATGTATGAATGATCATTAGAGATATCAACGCGAAATTTGGATCTGAAATCCATGTTGGTGGATTTTGAATGCCGAATGTCATTAATACTTGATTAATCGGTCCTTGTGATGGATGAAATAGTACTTGCCAGACAACTGCAATTGCCACGACACTTGAAATATACGGCATAAAAAAGGCGACTTTAAAGTAACTTTTCAAATAGACATTTTTATCGATGATGACTGCAAGAAATAAGGCACAGATCATGGTAATTGGAACGGTTAAAATGAAAATGGCGTTATTGATGACTGATTTTATAAATTTCTCATCATTAGCTAAATTAATAAAATTTTCAAAACCAATCCATTTTAATTGATCAATACCTGTTATGAACTTCCAATCTGCAAAAGCTAGAATAAAAGTTGCAATAATCGGAAATAAAACAATAACAGAAATACCTAATAACATTGGAGAAACAAATAAAAAACCGATAAAGTTCTCGTCTTTCTCAATTTTTGACTTTCTTAATTTTCTGATCGTTTTTGGAGCTTCTTTAAATTCCTGTGTTGTTGTAAATTGTTTACTCACTATGGATAACACCTCTTTCGCTAAGAATAGATACACTGGAATGTCTGTTTTTATGATCTTCTATCCGTTTAAAAGCAAAATTACTAAAGTACATTGCAATAAACGATAATCCACTTCCAACAAATAATAATGCAAATCCTGGTAACACCCAGCATATAAAAAGAAAGCTTAATAATGACAATGTCATCCAAAGTGTTTGAAGTGGAAATAACGTACTGACTTGGATTGCTCTTCTTATCTGTTTTATCAATGAATTCTGAGGAAATACGGTAATTAAACTAAACACATACAAAAGCACGATATAACTTAACACTAGTACCGTTGCGGAACTACTCAGAATAATATAATAAAGAATCCCATTAAAATTTTGCACGAGAGCAAAATCTATATACAATGTTATCGTTGTCAGAATAATAAGTATCCCTAACAAATTACTTTTAAGGAAATACTTTTTGAAAGCGATCCAAAATTCTTTTGTTATTGAAAAATCCCCTTCGCCCTGGAGCCATTTATTATTTAAAACAAACATGGCGGTTATAGCTGGAAAGACACCAAAGATCACACCACCTATAATCGAAAAACAAATGGCTAACAGATTTAAGAAGGCTAGACGATATAACCACTCACACATTTTAAACAAACCACTTGATGGATCAAACTGCATCTAACTTCCCCCTTCCATACAAGAATTATAAACGCTTTCATTTTCATAAAAATAGCACTATTTTTACTTTTATCAGAAGATATTTTACATCAAAAGAGAGTTTTGGTAAGTAGGGGGACTTTTAAAACCAGATAAAATACGTTCTCTTCTAAATAATATTCGTGGTTAGAAATGACAGGAAAACTCACCCAGTCCTTTTAGTGGTATTTTTTAGATGAAAAATAGTTGTAATACCCGCTCCGGCTTGCCCACTTCGCTTTCCAGGGGGCGTGTCTTCAGCTAACATTAGAAAGCGCTCTGTGCTTACTAAAGTTAGCTTAGGCGAAAATCCCGTGGAAAGGCAAGTGGACATCCGAAGCGCTGGATTAATATACACTATATTTCAAAATGGCTACATTGAAAATTCGTGGTTTCCAAGCATTTTATGCTTTTCTAATGTATAAAAAGAAGGCTAGCTAAAACATGTAATGTTCTAGCTAGCTAATTGACATACCTGTTAGTTAAATTTTCGACGGAACAACCATACACCGATACCGATAAGTAATAAAACAGTTCCTGCTAGTAATAGGTTAAATTGATTCGTTGCTGTCTCTGGCAAGTTATTAGATGAATCGTTATTGTCTTTTTCTGATCCTGCATTACTTGATGGATTATCTTCTGACTCTTCTTCTTTTGGATCTTCTCTATTCACTGTTAATACTGCATAACTAGAAAAGTGATTGACTTCTATTGATAAGGTCGCTCCCTGATCTTTTGTCGCATGTTGTGCTACCCATTTATCATTTTCTTTATCGAAATAATAGATATCTTTTTCGCCAGCGATCGTTTCATCTAGACCTAACGTTAGTAGATAGGACTCTTGAGGTTTATCTGCACTGTTAGCAAAGTCAAACTTAAAGGTGGAAACTGTCACCGGCAACCTGCCATTGACCTTCTTTAACATCATTCTTATAAATTGCTAGTTTCGTTTCTTCAGGTAAATCAGTTGGCATTTGAATCGAACTATTGGTCCCTTTGATTGTGTAAAGTTGGCCTGCTACTACATCAAAATATTGCACTTCATTCGCGCTACTTAGAGTTATCTCTTGTTGCGTATTGTCACCAGGATCTTCAGGATCATTTGGATCTGTCGGCTTCTCCGGTTCTTCCGGCTCTTTTTCTTTCTCCATAATGGAAATCGAGTAAGTTGTTTGATCTTCTTGATTTTCAGCTAAAACAGTAATCGTTGCTGCTCCCGGTAAAGTGTCTGGCATTTCTACCTGATAAGTAGCATATATATCGGATGTCTCTGCAGTAATAGTTGGCATCGCTTCACCGTGATCCAGTTCTATTTGATACGAATATTGATCGGATTGAAATCCTTCTAAATTTTGACTATTAATCAAAATCGAATCAAGTGATGCATCATCACCTATAACTGGCGTTTCACCCAATCCATATACTTCCATTTCAACAATCGCAATACATGTTTCTTCCATTGCTGTTAATTGAGCTCTTACTTTAGAAGAAGTGATTTCTTCAAATTCAATCAAAATTTTATCCTCTTCCTCTACATTGGTATCTGAATTTTCGATTTTTATCCAATCGTCACCATCCCAATATTCAAGATATAATGATTTTGGAGGCCTTGTACCACCATCATCATCATAAAACGTGAAATCTACTTTTGAAATAACCTGATCATTTTGAAAGTCTATCTCTACCCAGTCTGTTTCACGCCATTCATTTGGATCCCAATTGGTCCAGCGTTCATCCGAATATATGCCATCGTTTACATGGTCAACACTATCCCATTCTCCTGTAAAAGATGCAGATGCTACAGAACTATCACGCAATGCTAAATTCTCGAGACCACTCTCCACAACTTGAATAGTAGCAATTGCATGTCGATCTGTATTTTCTACTTCTCCGTTGACAGTGAACTTTCCATAATTGGCATAGTCATCAGCTTCGAGCTGTTCCCAATCGACTGTAACATCAATTTCTTCACCATTGGATAGAACTGCTTTAATTGTATTCGGTAAAGAAGGCGCTACTTCTTTGACCGTTTTTAATTTTGTATCTTTTAACTGCTCGATGCTACTTACATATACAGTGGTAGTTGCCTTTAAATCAGTTCCTTCTACACTACCTTCAACTTCAAATTCTCCTTCTTGACTGTACTGTTCGGAAGTTATAGCATCCCATTCAACAGATACTTCTGATTGTTCTCCATCACCGTAATAAGCAAGAACGGTTTCTGGCAGATTTGGCATATTCCCTACTGTTGTCCAAGTAGTTATATTTTCTAATTTAGTAATCCCTGACTCCATAATGGTCCATTCCTGATGAGCACCGGCGTTTGCTTGCCACACACCTACGGAAGCCCCTTCTGCTGTTGATTGGCCACCAACTTCTAATAAAGTACCAGTTGCTTTATTTATAAATGTATAATCTTTCTTCCCAGATGTAGAAAGGATCCACTTTTGAGAATCTGTGTTTTCCTTAGCAGAGGCAATCACATTACCATCGTCTTCCGTTAATACTTCATTCGTTGCTTCGTTAACAATATGATATTCTTCACTTGATGTGTAGTCGTCTGTTACTTTGTCTAATTGCCATTCTTGACTTATTTTACCCTTTTCAGATGTATTTTGAACAAGTTCTTGTCCTTCTAAGTCAAGCACCTTTTCACTATTCTTATTCTCGATTTTAAAGCGCTTGTCTTCCTGTAAGAAACTTGCTTCGTCATTCACACCAGCAACACCTGAAACAACAAAAGTAGTAACAGATTTCGGTTCCACTGATGTATGAAGTGTTTTACCTTCGATATCAATAGTTTCTCCTTGGTCAACATTCTTATCAGATGTAGTAGAATAAGGAACTACGCTTGCAGATTGATCAATCACACCAAAACCTGATAAATCAAGTTCAATATTTTCTTCTGATTCAGACTGATTGGTATAAACTACCACAGCCTGTTGATCATTTTTATTTATTGCTGCTAATGTATTTTCGTTATTTGTGTTTATCACTTGATGGCCTGGACGAATAAACTTCGTATAGTTAGCCATCGTGTAATATTTTTTATTCTTATAATATTCTAAACCATCAAAATCTTCCGGATCAAAGTCAACATGAATCAATCCCCAATTCATGTTCTCATTATCTGCATTCATATTGACTTGATCTTCAATTGCTTGCCATAAAACCCATGCTTTTGGCTCTAGAGTCATAATATCGGAAGTAATTCGCTCTGATAATGCCAAACCAGGTTCAATATTATCAAAATCTTGTGGGATTCCACTAGGACCTAAATCAACTTCAGACATCCATAAACGTTTTTCTTCCCCTTTTGCAATATCTCGAACAGCTCCTCTTTCTGCTGGCCAATAGGTATGGACATTCATTTGACCGACATTATCACGAGTTGCTTGATTATATGCTTGCCAGTTTTGACGGAATTTTTGTGGGTTCGTCTCATCCATCGCTGCGATGTCCGTATCTAACTCTAATTCATTCAATTTGTTGCTTACTTCGTTAATGATTTTCGCTTGAGAATCCGGTGACCAATGTGAACCCTCTTGTCTACCTTGCGCCCCCCAGTAGTCTGTATTCGGCTCATTTACTGGTGAAAGTGTATCAAAGGTGATTCCTTTTTCTTCTTCAAAATGCTCGACAACTCTCGTTAGATAGGTTGCAAATTCATCGTACTTGTCTTCTTGCAAATTGTCTTCTGATGAATCCGTATTTCCAGATGTGTAACCACTATTTGTCATAAAATACGGTGCAGAATTTGAGAACGCTTCAAACGTATCAGCACCTCTTGATTTGGCTGCTTCCAACCACCACTGCTGATTGGCATCTTTCTCCCAGTCCCAGTGATCAGGATTGTCTGAATCCCACCAATCTTCTGGCTCTTGCCCATCCTCTGGAGGTGCAAATTCTGCAGGTCGGTTCCAATATCCTGGTACAGCTCCTCCAAGGCGCATATATGGTTCCGTCTCGGGAGCATCTTCTCCCCCAATATTATACCTGGCAATATTTAAATTTAAACCGCTTTCATCAAAGAGTTCGTCAGCTAGCTGATTTCGTATATCATCCGTCCAGCCTCCTGTTACATTTGCAAACCATACTAATGCTGTTCCCCAACCATCGAATGGTGCATGCTGATAGCTCGGGTCTAATTTAATTGTCGTATCTATGCTGCCTTGTGATTGATTAGTAGAGTCTTGTGCATGTGTAGAAACAGGGTTAAGTGTTGCAAAAAATAAAACAAAAATACTCAACATCAAAGCCACTTTTTTCACTAACTGTTTCAACGTTTTCATCCTCTCTAATTTTAGGCATTGCTATATTTATTTTATAAAAAGAAAAAGGTTCACCTCCTTTTAAATCATTGTGTAATCGTCCGTTACCCATCTTTAAAAGACGATGATCTGATAACGGACACAACTTTCTGTTCAGTGTAGATATCTAATATTTGGAATCCTAAGTTAACTTAGGAGTATCAACTAATTTTATCTTTTTTTCATCAGCATTCTCTAGTTCCAATACAACTAATTCATTTTCTTCCTGCTTTAACAAGGGACCTGGTAGATACAGTCGTTGTTGTGGTCCTGCAGTGACCCAATACCTCCCAAGATTGAAGCCATTAATAAATACATTACCTTTAGAAAAGCCTGTTAAATCAACATACGTATCTGCTTGTACATCGACAGTAAAATTCCCTTTAAAAAAGCGAGGATATCTAGTATCAGAACCTGTAAAACTTTGTGGTAATGTCTCTAATTCGATCGCATACATCTCCCAATCAAACCAATATTGCTCACCTAACCATAGATTCTTCACAAGACCTTTTTGATCTGTTAAATGCTCTCCATAGTTGGCGCGTCCCATATTTTCAATTAATATCTCCAACACATTCTCTTGATGAAGGAAGTTTAATTTTCTTTCTTTGATCTCATCATTTTTATATACCGTATCCACATACTCACCATTGATATAAATAAATGCACGATCCTGAATAGCATCAATATTAAATGATAACTCACCCTGTCGATTTACGTTTGTCTTGTAAAGGATATATCCGTAAGCTTGATCTATTTTTTCCATTGTTAATGGTGCAATGTGTGTGACTTTTCTTCCTAGTTGTGGAAACGTATCAAATAGGCTTACAGATTCTTTCAATTCTACTTCTCCGTAATCCTTAGTTTCTATTTGACTATGATAATCTTCTGGTACTTCGATATAATCGGAAAGGACCTCTTTTACCTTCTTATATTTTTCAGTAACCTCACCACTTTCTGAGAGCAAACTATCATAGTCATAGCTTGTAATGGTTGGATAATAGATATCATAATGGTTGGCCCCATTCATAAAACCAAAATTCGTTCCTCCATGGAACATATAGAAATTAACGGAGCTTTTTCGTTCCATTAATTCACGAAATACATCTGCTGCGTCTTGAGCATTTCTGGTATGATGTTTTCCTGTCCAATAGTCGAACCAACCAATCCAGAATTCGGTCACCATCCTAGGTGAACCTGGCTTATAGGCATCAAGTGTAGCAAAAGCACTTTCGACTTTAGAACCAAAGTTAAGCGTTGTTGTCACATCTGGTAATGATCCCTGTTCAATAAAATCTGGTCCATCTGAAGTAAATAAAAAGGTGTGCAGCTCATGTTTTTGATATTGTTGTTTCAAAAACTCCAAATAGGCTTGGTCATTTCCATATGCCCCATACTCGTTTTCTATCTGCATCGCTATCACTGGTCCACCATTTTGATATAGATATCTCTTGAATTTCGGTAATAGTGCGTCAAAGTACTCCTCTACATGGTTTAAAAAGGTAGGATGGCTGCTTCTTAATACGATATCATTGTCCTTTAGAAGCCAGGCAGGTAATCCACCCATTTCCCACTCTGCACAAATATACGGTGATGGTCGAAGAATAACATACAAATCTAATTGATCCGCAAGTTCGATAAATTTTTCAATATCGGCTAATCCTGAAAAGTTAAAATCACCTTTCTTAGCTTCATGAACATTCCATGGTATATACGTTTCTACTGTATTTAATCCCAAAGCTTTTAATTTTCGTAATCGATCTTCCCAATATTCAGGAATGATTCGAAAATAGTGGATTCCTCCTGATAGTATTTGAAAAGGTTGATCATCCAAATAAAATTCACTGTTTCTTGTTGTTAACATGTTTTTATCCCCCTATTACTTTTATTATGAAATGGGTTTCATAATAAATAATAATTGTTTTTAGTTATATTATAATAGATTTAATAACTTATAGTGAAATGGGTTTCATAAAATTAAAGAAAGATTGTAATCCCTTTCAATTAGATACTAAAATATGTTTATTTATTTGTCAACTCATTATTTACGCTTTACTCCCTTAATTGTTGACAAGAGTTCCGCACCATCAATCTGGTCGGAACAGTGATCTTTTTTTCTGCTAACTCATTATTAATCCGTTTAATCAGTACATCTACAGCAGTTCGTCCTAGTTGATCATAATTTTGACTGACAGATGTGATGCCAGGTGGAAAATCCTTTGCTAAATATATATCATCAAAGCCAACAACAGATATGTCTTCAGGAACTTTTAGATCAAATTTTTCTAATGTTTTAATAACTCCAATGGCTACAAAATCATTGACACAAACTATCGCAGTTGGTCGATTCTTTAAAGTTAAAAGTTGGGAAGCTAGAGCTTCACCTGATGCTATTTCAAAACCTTCAGCCAATATCCAATCCGGATTTAATGGTAATTGATTATTCTTCATGGCATGTTGAAATGCGTTGTATTTTAATTCATGTGAGCTTATTCCTGATTCACCGCCAAGAAAAGCGATTTTTTGATGATTTAAATTATTTAGTAGATCCACTACTTTAGTAATACCATCTATTTCATCTGTTTGAACGATATGAGTATCCACACCCTCCATCTCTCCATTCACAAATACAACTGGTACTCGATCCATAATCTGATTCATTTCTTCAGCTAAGGCATGATTCGTTTCCACTTGATTGATTCGACCACCAAGAAAAATAATTCCATCCACTTGTTTATCCACTAAATTATGTAAGTAAGTAGACTCGATTTGCTCATCGTTCATTGAGTTACATAAAAACGTTGTATATCCTAATGATAATGCATGTGCTTCAATCTTCAATACAAGTGTCGAGAAAAAAGGATGGTTAATATCTGGTAATATGATCCCTATCATTTTTGATTGTTTAAATAATAGACTTCTTGCTAAACTATTGGGACGGAAATTGTACTTTTCAATAATTGCTAACACTTTTTCTTTGGTGATTGGCTTGACGCGTTCATTTCCAGTAAGAACCCTTGAGACAGTTGCAGGAGAAACATTCGCTTCTTTTGCTATGTCGTAAATTGTTATATTTTTTTTCATTTTAGTCACCTAGTTTATTGATATGTTTTATTCAAACTGATCTTATTATACTATTTTATCATATTATAGTAAAAATCTAGATGAACAATGAAATATATATGGTTACGCAATACAAGGATACTGTGCAACAAATAATGTAGTAATTTTGAAATTTTTTTAACTGGTTAACATCCGCTCCGGCTGCCCACTTCCCTTTCCGTGGGGTTTTTCCTTCAGCTAACTTTTTTAAGCAAAGAACGCTAAAAAAAGTGGATCTTCAGGTAAAACGTTCCCACAGGAGTGAAAGTGGGCGGCCTGCGCTAATATAATGGTTCTAGAACTATTGTGACAGTTAACATTTTGAGCCTGTTACTCCAATAAACGAATTTTTCACATGAAAGTAATATCATAATGCAACCTCATGCTAGCGTTGTATAATATCAAATTAGCGCAGGCGTCCACTTCGACTCCTGAGGGATTAGCATGATCTGAAGATCCACTTTGACAAGTGTTTTTCTTTTCAAAGTTAGCTGAAGAGCATGCCCCTCGGAAAGCGAAGTGGGCAAGCCGTAGCGGT